>NZ_SHMP01000002.1 GCF_004217335.1 Natrinema hispanicum | reverse complement strand
GTTCGAGGGTCGCGCCGTGAATCCGGTCATCGCTCGTATCGACGATCCCGTCTGGGTGGTTCGCATCCACCTTTGCTTGGACCTCTTGCTCGACTGTTGCCTCGAATTCCGGCGTCTCGTCGACGACCGGGAAGCCGTCTTCATTGACTGCCTGCTCATCCGCCTGTTTGAGTGCCTGTTCATCGACCGTAACGACCTTGCTACTCGAGTTGTTACTAGACATTGGAACACACCTGTTCCGAAGGCGCTCACGCGCCTGCCACCGCGATGCTAGGACATCGCGGTTTTCCGACGACGCCGACCGACTAGATCCATCTGCGCGCTCGCGCTCGCGCCTTCGCGAGCGCCCATCTGGGCGCGAGCGAGAGCGCGCCTGAAGGCGGTGTTCCAACCAGCACCGCGCGGCGACCCGCCCGAAGCGAGCGGCCAGCTTTAAGCCGTTTCTCGTGTCCGGCCCGGACTGCGGGTCCGTGTCCAGCGCGACTGTCGTCGAGAACGCGCGCCGCGGTGTGGCGCGCGACAGCGCAGGCGGCACCAAGCGCTGGAACGCGAAAGCCCGCGAGGGGCGCAACCGAAAACGCGCTTAATGCTGACGCCGAGACCAGATTCACTTTAGCCCGGAACGGTGAGCGACGCTAGGAGCGAACCGCAGCCCGGAATGGTCGGTCGCGAGCGACGCGGAGGGCGGCACGCGGCGAGCGGGGCGGGCCGAATACCAAGAGCAGGGCAACCAACGCAACAGCATCCCGATTAGTCCACGTGGGTGGGGCTGAAAGGGGCTGGCGTGCTCGAGGAACCCCGACGATGCAAGCACCGCAACCTGTGAGGAGCGCAGCGAGGCGCGGGACTCGAGCGCGCCAGGGGCTTTCAAAGAATACTCCTGCTGTATCGTATTTTGCTCTCTGAGAACCAGAGTCGCAGTCATCCTGACACAAACTCCATCGAGCGCCGCTCCGCCAAAGTCTGCAGCAGTGGTTCGAAACGGTACACGGTTGCTGAGGATAGCCTTATAGATCGCGTCAACGAACGGTACTCGAGGTTGCCAGTTCCGCTCTTGCACGTCACACGGCCGCTTGGCCAGTTAGTCTTCGTGAGGTGGCTCGAGATAGGTTTCGAGTGCATCGACGACGGTCTGGACGAACGATTCCTCGAGACGACCTTGCCGTCGAACGATAGCGGCGTGTTTCGGTGACGCAACTACCCACGGCGAGGCGTAACTCTGGCGAGGCATCCCGCCCTCAACCCAGTCGGCGTCATCGAGTGGAATCCTCCTCATCGTGCGGTGTTGTGGTCAGCGTGACCGTCATGTACTCCTCGTCACCGAACGGATGGCGATCGTTGTTTAAGATCAGCCACGGTCGCGGGTTCTCACCTGATTTGAACGGGTCCGGACCCCAGACGACATCACCGCGCTGGTAGCTCATTCAGTATCCTCGTCGTCGACAGCGTGTTCCAGCCACTCGTCCATGTCTTCCTCACCGAAGCGGCCGTTCGCGGTCCGCGTGCTCTCGACCATATTCGCGTAGGCAGCGACGTCGTCGGCCTCTCCAAGCGCCCAGTAGTTGCCTTTGTGGCGCACGAGTCCGCGATCTTCGAGACGCGAGAGGACGACGCTGATACTCCCTGCTTTCACGCCGGTCGCATCACGAATTTCGCTCTGGGTGAATGCCTGATCAGGATTGGCAGCGAGGAACTGCATTACGCGATCGGCGTTCGTCTCCCCGTTGTGCTGGAGTCGATCCTCGGGCGAGGATTCGAACGTCTCAATGTCGATGGGTATATGTATTTCTTTGTCTGCGAGTGTATTAGCTGTATCGTCGTATTTTTCTAGGTGAGGCAATCGGAGGACGACCGCCACGGTGCGGAGTCAGCTACTGATCGATCATATGCTCCTCGAGATCACGTGTCCAGTAGGTAGCTGGCCCACCGGGACTACATCGCGCACACAGCTGTAGCGAGCCCTCGAGATTGCTGAGTTCGACGCGGAATCGCGTGAGGGCTGCAAGCGCGTCGACGACGAGCCCACAGCCGTCGCAGGCGTGGTGATCGCTCTTATCCGGGTCTGGCCGTATCTGGATGGCACAGTCGACGCAGATCAGGTGACTGACTCGCTCGTCTTTCCCCCAAGTGTATGCAGTGCCAGTTTCCGTTCCGGGTGGTCCCTCACAGAACGAACACCCCGCGAGTGTCTGCTGTGTCACGACTACTCCCCCATGACGTCATCTCGAGCAGCCGTCCAGCCTTGATGGAAGACAGCAAGCTGGGTGCTCGAGTCAAAGATGGTCCCGCTTGGCTCATGGACGAACACCCGCTTGCCAGGGACCGGCGTCACCACACCGTTATCGATGAGTTCAGTAACGAGCTGTCGGGCAGTTGTCTCGCCGAGATCTGTGGTCACGACGCGAGTTGCATCCTGATCACGGGCAACGAGTCTGGCCTCAAGCCGGCTGTAATCGTCTGCAGTGTCGTCAATCGGATTTGGATCAGTCATTGTCAATCACATGGCGGCTCACTGTTGAACGCGCCTCATGCCTCACGGCGCCGATAAACTCGCTGCTGGAAGTACAATCAAGTCGAAGACATTGCGTGATGTGTATGGAGTCAGTGATCAATATTCAACAGCGGGCTCGAGTACCGACGGCTGGAGATTACCTCTTGCTGGTCCGTCGACCTGTTCGCAGTTGCCACGTTGGCTTCACCTGGAACGTATCTGATTCCTCAACAGGATGGGGATGACTCTGATTCGTCGCCAATGACGCGGGCCGTGCGAGGCGGTTGATCAGTTCATCACGCACGTCCTGCCGAGACATCGTCTGTTCGTGCCAGCCGAGCCGTTCGTCGTAATGACGCTTCCTAAAGAGCTGGCCGGTCGTCTCGGCGGCGATGTACTGAGTTCGTTTGACTCCCCAGACGTTCGACGATCGATACTCGGCACCGACATCTGCATGTGTGAGTTCGACGAGAACACACTCGACGAACGAAATGAGTGACTCTCGACTCCGGTCGTTCGGAACGCGCAACTCGAGTCCGGACCAGGGTGGTTCAGTGGGCTGTCGGTGGGTTGGTGCTCGATCGATACCACGGTCCCGTGGGTGCTGTCACTCAGAAGTCATTCGCTATCTCGAGGCAGTTCGATCGCCCCACACCCCTCCCGGGGACGAAAAACACGAGATCACAGTCGCGACGGTATCGGTAGATCGTTGCTCTCTTTATTCTGAACGGCTCACGAAACCAGCGATCAGTACAGATGAACTACTTATCGGTCGTTTTACCAGCCACGAACAACTAGGGTGTGATAAGAAATGAACCGGACTGATTTGATGGTGGCGGCACTGATCCTACTCCTATTAGCAGTCTTTCTGATAGGGACCATCCTAGCCGGTTTGACTGCCGGATTGTGGTGAGTGGCTACCGAACTACACGTATAGTTGGTTTTAGCTGCTGAGTCCATATCCAACTATCAGCTGTGTGGGAACATCCATTTTAACAAGAAGAAGAGGTGAGGTGAGTAAGAAGACAGATTTACCGAGTCAAGCGCCTTGCTCTAAATTGAAGAAACGATCCTCCCAACGATTGTTATTTCGAGCTATCGCCGAATAATCGTCCCCACAGAGAGGCTGTCTCTGAAGCGGTATCACAGTCAGATGTCGTCTCGGCTTGTTCTTCTCGAGTCTGCTCGATCTCTCGGTCACGCTCTGCAAGTTCGGTTTTGAGATCCTCGATCGTTGCCTCGAGTTGCTCGATACGCTCAGTTTTCTGTTCGAGCGTGGCCTCGAGTTCGGCGACACGGTCAGTCAACAGTCGATTCTTCTCGACCAGATACGCACGGTTCCTATTCCGTCCCGATTTGTCACGGGTGGCAGCGGTCGACGACTCGCTCGTTCTGGGTGCAGATTCGGTTGCCGTCTCTCGAGTGTCCGGATCGTAGAACTCGGAGGTACTCGAAACCGCTCGCTCGATAGTCTTCTCGCCGTACGTAGAGCCGTCTGCGTAGTGGACTTCATCCCACTTGTCTCGGAGCAGTCCCGATTGGCGGAAGAGCTGGTCCATCTGCTGGTGGTCACCGCCAGTCCAGAACGCCAGCAAACAACACAGCGCCATGTCCGCCTCTGACTGACTCTCATAACCGGCGGTCGAGCCACGCCACAACCGCTCGAACTTCTCACCGTTCGATGCATTCTGCGCTCGCTCGAGCAGTTCCTCGTCCTCGAGGTCGACGTTGGTATCGGCGGCACTGCCCGTCGTTTCCGTCTCGTCCCTACTGCGACGGTTCCCAGGTTTGTGCTCTGAATCGGATTCAGAGTTTTGGACGTACTCACGATGGATCGCTACCAGCGCGTCCTGCCGACGTGCAACGCGAGCTGGCGTGTCCCCAAGGCAGTCACCAGTCACGGTGAAAAACCGGGCAGTGTCGTACAGTTCGATACTGCCACGGCGGTTCCGCCCATCTGGGAGTTCTCCCTCAATGAGTACATGGAACCCAGTACCCGAGGGAGAGATCTCCGTATAGGAATCGAGTCGCTCGATGATGTCCAGTGCTGTGCCGTCAACGTCGCCGCTTTCGGGATCCCGACAGTCATCCAGATCCACGCCGACGATGGGATCGTCGTCGGTAAAGACGAAGCCGATGCCATCGGCATTCCCTGTGTCAGCGTACTCGAGGGCTGTCTCGAACGACGCCCATGTTTCGGGATCCGTCGATGACGCGAACGCACCACTCCCTGGCGTCACTGGTATCTTCGTCGGCTTCCCATCTCGAGGTTCTTCTTTCCAGCAGACCCACTGGTCGCGCTCACGTAGTTCCTCGGGGAGTACCGAGACAGCGCTCTCAGACATCATCGATCGACCTCGTAATATGCGTCCAGTTGGACATCGTGCATCCACTATCACGATGCTGACAAACATACCGAAATTCAGTGGGCTGTTCGCTACCCTGTCCAACGGGGGCTACCCCTTCTATACTAGTTGGTTTTGACCCTCGATTTGCCATGAACATCGCTTCCGTCCTGCGGTTTTGCCCTGAACATTTTTCAAATTCTTGACCTGAACAATTAATTTGCCCTGAACAAATAGTGGTGTAAACCGGAGATTGGCGTGTAAATGGCCTGATAGGCGGAGATCGTAATACTAGTGCTAGTGCAGAGGTATCCGGTGTTTTATTCTCTTGAGATACAGACATAGTTATGATATAAGTCTCATTCAAGGAGCTTTGATCCATCGCTGGTCAGGTCGATTCCAGTGTAGACTGTTACCAGATTATCGCCGTCTCTGATACGGTCATCTTCATACTCAACGACGTTCGCAAGCTTCCGACCGAACCAGCTCGCATTTGTCCCATCAATGTCCTGCTGATCAGTCCATCTCGAGTACGCCTGAAACAATTCCTCCTTCGGTATCTGCACACCATCTGCTTCTCTGATGTACATCGCTGCGAACGCCTCGATGCCATCACTCTCTGGTTCGATCTGTACAGATTGCTCTCCTGAGGAGCATGCTTCTGCCGGCTGGGACGGCTCCACAGCCTTGGAGTGTTCAGCAGAAGATGCATCTGGCCATAGCTCCTCGTTGTCTGGCGATTCAGACAGCTCGTACGTGTCGCCCTGCTGGAAGAGCAGGGGACTCCCGTCTGTCGGGTGTATCAGGATGAGATAGCTCTCACGCGAATAGTTTGCGTCTGGCAGGTCAACGTCGGGAAGGAACGGCCGTTTGATCGGCGTCCACTCTGTCTCGAACTCACTTTTGGAGTCGTAAGTCAGTGTCTCACCGGGTTGGTGGACGGTGTACTGACCGGACTGATGATCATAACTGTAGTAGGCCGGCACATCATCTTTCGAGATCGGACCATCATCCGGCACACGGGTAAACTCTGTCTCACCATCAGACAGCACACGCTCTCCGTTGTCGCGTACCCAGACAGTCCGATTTGCATCCGTCGTCTGTGGACGAACCGCAGTGACGCCACCATGAGCTGTCGCGCCACCACCGAAGGTCACAATCTCATCACAGTTGTAGAACTGCTCAGTGCCATCCGATCGTTCGTGCAGTGGCTTTGAAAGGATATTCTCGACTCGTGATGCCACCTGTGTCTCAGATTCTCCAGGTCGAACAACGAAGATCGGAATGCGGTCTTCCTCGTGAGCGCGTTTGAGATTCTGCAAAACCTTCGCTGGGCGGTCGGGCGTTGTTGTCTCAGCCTCGATGTTAAACACCACATCGTGATCTGGGTGCGTGGCAACTGCGTCAGGTTGCTCACTCCCATCCTGCTCGAGGATCTCGACACTGAACCCGCGTTCAGTGAGCGCTACCTCAGTATCCAGAAGCACTGCGTCGTGGCTGGTTCCACCAGCTGAGCCAACAGTGCCCGTCTTGGGCCGGACCAACTCTTCACCCTCGTCGGTGAGCCGAGCGACGATCTCATCGTTCTGCAGGTCGACCTCGATCAACCGCGAGGCATCGCGCACGTCCGGCAGGTCTTCGTATGCATAGTCAATCTCGGGCTCGGTTTTCTCGAGGCGAGCCACGAGTTCCTCGTCAACAGCCGTGACCTCGACCCAGCCATTTGCCTCTCGTACACCCTCTCGAATTTGGACTGTGCGGAGAGCTTCTGCCATGGTCTCGTCCAGTATCTTCGTCGGATTGGCAGCCTCATTGGCATCGCTGTAGATGAGGTTCTGAAGGATCTCTGCGTCCGTTAGCGGGTCAGTTCCGTAGCGCTCTAAACTCTGTTCGATGATATCATCGACAGTCTCAGTCGACCGAAGCGGTGGATACGGCGGGAACGAGTTGATGAGGACCGGCTCAGAATAGCGCCCACCCTCGAGCGGAAGTTTCGTCCAGGCCTTGTACTGATCAGTCGAGATCAAATCCTCCGCCGTGTAACCCTGAAACCGCTTCATCAGCAGTTGGGCGTCGTCGACGTCGTTGACTGAGAAGGCAAGAAGGTTATCACAGTTGTTCTGCATCGCTTTCAGCGTATCCTCATCAAACTGCGAGGGGTACTGGGAAGCGAGCGTTACCGATAGTCGCATCGAGCGAGCACGGGCCAGCATCGACTCGACATCGAGATTGTCGCTAGCAATGTCGTCGAACTCGTCACACAGGACAAAATAGGGGTCTGGATCGGTATCGCGTTCGTACGACCGGTGCTGAATGGCACTCCAGAGGTTGCGCATCACACCGAGCGTGACCATCTTCTTGATATCTGTATTCTCGACGGGCGTTCGAACGATAACGATCCGATCGTTGTCGATGATGTCTCGGAAATCGATCGTACTCTCACGATGGGCAATGATCCGACGAATCACCGAATTCTCAACCCATGACTTGATCCGTTTCAGGAGGGGACGGATCGTCTCCTCCTCCATATTCGCAATCTCGAGGCAGAACTCCCTGATGTAGGGGTCCTCGACATCGAGAGCGAAGTCTTCGCGCCGCTCGGCGTTGAGCAACGTGAAGTACATATCGATGATCGAGAACGGCTTCTCCGATTTCATCATTGCCCGGGCCATCGACTCAGTGATCGCCTCCATGTTGATACCCCAGTAGTCAGAGGTGTCGAAGACCGCTTTCAGGTTCTCGACTCGGTTTTCGATCTCGTTCTCGAGTTCTTCGGTCGTCTCGCACTCGGGCACCTCGAGGAAGTTCATCCCGATCGTCTTCTCATGGGTGGTCGAACCAGGCTCAATCCAGACCACGTCCTCGAGTCGATGTTCAGGGAGTTTGCGCAGGAGCTCTCGGGAGTCTCGGCCTTTCGGATCGAAGTACGTGAAGCCATAGCCGGAGTAGGCCCACTGGACCATCATATTCAGTAGCGCTGTAGTTTTCCCGTAGCCAGTGGTGCCCGTAATCCAGATATGGCGGAAAAGCGAGTCAAAGCGAAGCGGGACTTCACGGAAGCCTCGCTGAGGATCCTTATCGTAGCCGATCCAGAGTGGTGCAGACGGTGTCTCGACACCTGCCTCGAACATCTCGCGGACAAATGGTCCTGCAACAGTGCCCTCCTGAGTCGTTTCAGTGATAGCTTGCTTACCACCGATGGAACTGGTCTTCTGTTCATCGATATCGTATGTCTCGCCGAGTTGGGATTGGGGAGCCGGTGGTGAATCGAGCGGAGAGTCACCGTCACCAGTAGCTTGTGTCGCTGGCTCGGTCTCCATGTCTTCTGTTGCCTCTTCGGATTTGCTACGGTCAAAGAATCGATCAAACACCATCGTGTCCTCTGTTAGTAACGTTGTGTTCAGTGGAAGCGCTGCTACTGGTGGACTGTTCGTATTGGCCGAGATCGGCAGGGGCGCGGTCACCACGTCGGGTATATCGCCAGTCGATATTCGGCGTCTCAATCTCTGCATTGGGGATATGTGCGACGCCGGCGAGTTCGTCGACGGTCATAATCATGTGTCGATCGATCCACTCGCGGTCACGCATTCGCTCAACGAACTGTCGAAGCCGCGTTGCGCGTTTGCTCTCTCGGCGATGCCAGACAGGCTTGTCGTCGAGGCCCTGCTCAGTGATTGCGTTGTAGTACTTCCTGAACATCCCCGCGACGCCACGAGCACGAGCCTCAGCCTCGTCTTGCTCGCTCGAGGCAGCAAGCACGCGAATGTTCACGTGGAACGCCTGCTGGCCACGTTGCCGTTCGATGGTTTTCGCAGCCTGTTTGTCCTTCTCGCTTGGCGGTCGCGTTCGGGGATTGAGCAAGCCGACGGATGTCCCTTGGCGAAGCGCGTGCGCGAGTTCGTCGACGCTATTGTGCTTGAACCGGTCGCCGTCAGTCCACGACTGTTTCGCAGGTCGAAACACGACCTGCGTAACGACGGTACTCTCATCGAGCGAGAGCATCTCGCTCGTAATCTCGCCGTAGGGATCCGTCTCGAAGCCCTCGCTGTTGTGATGACGAATCGGATAGTAGGGGATTTTCTCCATCTCGAGCCACGCGCCGGCAACGTACTCGTCAGCGTCGATAACGGGGAACGCATAGCCCTCCTCGACCGGGAAAACCTCACTGTTGGCGTAGTTGTTCCCAACACGCCGTCTGAACTTGTCGGCTGCTGCCTCAGTGGCAGCGTGCATGTAGAACTTGATCTTCCCTTCATCAAACCAGACCTCAAACGAGTGGTGGTCACTCGTATTCTTCCCACGGAAGTTCGTCGTCACATCGTGGACTGACTGGAGGACCCCGGCCCCGTCCGCGATACCGTTGTTCTCTTTGTATGGGCGGATCCGCAGCAGCGTTCCTGGCGTGTCCGCTTGCCGTTGGACGAACGAATCGTACTCTCCAAAGTCGAGTTGCGTCGCCTCGTACTGTGGCGACGAACCTATGATTGTCTTGATCTGATTAAACCTAGTCATGATCTTGGGTGTCAGACTCCGTTTCAGTCGTATCCTGTGCAGTAGCTGATTCTCCACCATCAGGCCGGACAGATGATTTCTCACTGTCTGTCTCGAGGGAGTGCTCGACGACTGCATCGAGAATTTCCTCTTTCGTGAGATCTGTCTCGAGAAGCCGACTGGCCGCATCTGCGCTGAGATCGAGACGGGTTGCAAGCGCGTTGCGCTGGGCTTCGTTCTCGACGAACTCTTCGAAGGCGAGCAACTCCGCTGGCTCGTCGCGAATCGCCTGCTCGATGAAGGCCTGGTCCTCGGGCTCGTAGTCGATAACCCGTTTCTCGAAGTCGTCAGCGACGATATGCAGCGGGTACGTTCCGTGTTCTTCGACGCGAACGAGTGCCTGACTATAGCCGAGATCTTCGTTCCCGGCATCGGCACCCCTGACGTACCGTCGCTGCTCTTCGGTTAGCCCGATTTTGTCCGCTGTCCGATCGTCTAGTTCGGGGAGTTTGTGGAGGACCTTGATCGGGCACATGCCGATGATCTTCTCCGCCTGCTCGGTCTCATAGAATTCCTGAGCGGTTTGGGAGAGCAGCACCATCCGAAGCCCTGCATGGCGTTGGTGCCGGAACGCTGTCTCGAGGAAATCAAGGTTGGCCTGGTCCTCGAAGAGGTAGTGGGCTTCGTCGATTGCGAGTTCGACGTTTCGCTGAGTGTTTTTCGCCTGCTGGTAGATCGTCGACAGCAACAGTTGCATCAGGAACGTCTGGCGATCGATCCCCGACGCGCTGCCTTCGATCTGACCGAGGTCGATATAGACGACCTTGTTGTCGCCCTCGAGGATATCGATCTCGGAGTGATGTGAGAGGTTTTCGTAGGAGCCCCCCTCACGGAATGGCTGGAACGCAATCGCGAGGTCATCTGCATACTGTACGGCACGCTCGCGAGCGGAGTCAGATTTCGCGATATTATGCTCGTCCGGATTCTCAGCGATATCACAGAGGATCCGATGGACGTCCTGCATCGTCGGTGAATTCGCCGACGTGTGCGTCGAGACGTCGTCTTCAATGATCCCTGCTTGCCGGTAGGCTTCATCGATGACGTACGAGAGGACGCCCGTCTCGGTTCCGAGTTCGATATCACGAGCGTTGAGGAAGTTCTCGAGGACGGCGTAGACCTCGTCTTTCTTCGCCGAAAGGGGAGAGATCCCGTCACCGGAATCAAGAACGTGCTGGGGCGTCTCGCGGATTTCGAGTGGGTTGAGCTTCGTATCGCCACCGACGGTGATCGTCTTTGCATTCAGTGCATCCGCGATCCCACGGAAGCCACCAACTGGATCGACGAGAACGAGCATCGTGTCGTTGCGGCGTTTCATCATCCGAAGGTGGCGCATGATGTCGCCGAACGTCTTCCCAGCACCCGGCATCCCGACGACGAGTTCACTGTGGCCCGTCTCGAGCGCCCATGGATTGATTCGGATTGGGGAACCGTTGTGGCCGTGATAGCCGTACTCGATACCCTCGTCCATCATTAGGTAGTTCGACGAGAACGGGAACATCGCGCCGACGGCTTGGTTCGTCAGCGTCGACATACGGTCACAGCCAAGTTCGTTCGCGCCAAGCGGCGACACTGTCGCGAGTCCACGTTCCTGCCAGCGACTTGCGACCTTGAGCGTACAGTTCGCTGGCGCATCCTTGATGATTGACCGCAGGCGCGTCGTCTGATTATCGAGTTCCTGTTGACTATTAGCGGCGAGGCGAATGAACACGCCACCGCGATAGAACGACGCTTTGTTCGCACGGACAAGCGACCGCATGTACTTCGCCTGATCAATGTCTTCCTGGAGGTCCTCGGATTTGAGACTGTTCGAGTCGTGCTGGTTGATCTTCAAATCCGAGATCCAGTCTGCCATCATATCCTGGGCCGACTGGCTGTCGAACGGATCGAGATGGATGCTGATGTCGGTCTGCAACTCCGTGTCGAGTAACAGCCGCTCGAGAAGGCCATCTGGCGGTTCCTCGGGGAATTGTTCGATCCAGAACGTGCGAACGTACGTCTCGTCGTTGATTACGGCGTAGGTCGTCTCCCAGTCGACCGTCGACGGCGCAATCACCGACTGGTGCATCGTCGACGTATCTGGTAACCGATCGTCAGTTCCGGTTGACGAGTCGTCGACAGCATCCTCGTCGATAGTGTCTTCACCACGATCGCTCGAGGCCGTATCTGACGGACTGTCGTGCTCGGCCATCGCATCGAGGACGTCATCGGGATCAGGCGTTGCTGGAACACCGTCGCTTATCCCGTGGGAGACGACCGGGAACGTCCCAAGTGCGTTCGTGATATCAGCGTACTCTTCGGGATGACACGTCCAGTATTCCTTCGTGATCCGAGCGAGATCGTAGGCATCGACAGGGCTGACTGAACACCGATAGAGCGACGACCCACCACGGCGGAGTTGTGTGAGTCGTGACTCGAGGTGTTCTTCTTTGAATTGCTCTCGCTCGGCGTCGGTCAGATCGTCGGTTTGGAACCGACTGAAGAGCCGTCCAACAGCAGGAAGGTCAGCAAGATAGGCGAGGACACTGTCGTCCGTTTTATCGAAGTGTTCGATATCCTCGTCGTTCACCGCGGTAATAAGGTAGTACTCGCGGATCGTGGTCGTCTCCGAGTCGATTTCGCCGTTGTCAGTCGTATTCGCTCCAACGTACTCCTCGAGCAGCCGTTTCAACACAGGACGTGAGCGAACGTCGGCGTCAGCGAGTCGATCCTGGTGGGCACGGATGGTCTCGTCGTCATCGACCTCGCGGCTAGTGACGTAGATCTTCACTGGAAAGTCGACAGTCGAGTTGGCGAACTCCGAGAGCGACTGGACAGCCTTCGCCCACGCATCATCATCCTCGAGGGCCATGTTCGCGGGCTCGACCTTCATCGCCCCAACGAGTGCGCCATCCGTTCGTTCGATCGCGTGTGGGTACACTCGCTGGAGGCGAGTCAGATACCGGACCTCGCTGTTGTCCTCGCCACCGTGCGTGTACTCCTTGTTTTTGATCGCCCAGCTAAGACGGGCAGCGAGCCACTCAGTCAGCCACAGATATCGGGGCTTGACCTTGTGGAGCAAGAACAGCAACGTCACGAGCATGAGCCCGAATCCTAGAACTGGGATCGTCAGTGCTGCTGGGACGAACGTCGCTGCAACGACCGTGACGAACGCCACTGCGAGAAACAACATGAGCTCGCCAATCGTGTAGCCCCGGAAGAAGGCCGTTGTGCCACCCAAGGACTGGTGGATCTTTCGCGCGGTATAGTCGTGGTCGGCAGAGTTCGTGCTCATCGAATTCACCACCGCGAAACCTTTTCTTTCGTGTTTTTGAGGCCACGCTTCGCTCGGGTCGATGCGTTCTGCGTCGCTTTGCGAGCGTCATCAGCGGCCTTATCGCGCATCCGTCCTGTCTTCGACTTCCGCAAGTTGTTGTAGCGGCCGGCGTGATCCTTCGTTGAGCGAGCCGAAGAGCCGAGCTTGTACGCTCTCGAGTCGCCACTGCCGAGTGTCGTCTGGCCACTTTTCGTGACGGAGCCAATCTGGTTATCTGCGTATCCACGGTGGACGTTTCGAGCACCACGGACCGCTTTTCCAGAAGTGCGCTTTGCCTTTGCAGCGCCAGCTTTAGCCGCTGCAGGATTCGTCGTAGATGCTCCTTTCTGGGCGATCGTCCGCATCGCTGGGCTACTCCAGTAGACCGTCATGGACATCGCAATAACTGCTGCAGGGATCAGCGTCAATCCAATAAACAGCGAGAAGAGCTCATTCTGGCCAAGCGTCTCAACACCACCAACTTCCCAGCCGATTCGGAAGAGTAGAGCTGCCGGAATTCCGGCAAGCACTAACCCAGGATAGATCCCGGCAACTCGACGGGCCATATTTGCTGCTGGAGTAAAGGGCCAGACATCAAGTGCCCAGATTACACCCAAAAGTGGCATAGTGACTGTCAGCACAAACACACCAACCCAACGGAGAGCAACGATGAATCCAGCAACGACTAAAAACAGGTTCGAGATGGCAACCATCGCAAGAATTGCAAATGTGCCTCCAAGAGTTGACTGAATAAGTCCTCCAAGTCCTGACGACATTTCTTCGATTGGAGCAATCGTCATTCCAATTGCATCGATAAACTGCAAGGGAAGAGATACTAATGGGAACCAAACGAATGTCCCCATAAACACAAGACCTAGCCGCCGCAGAAGGCGCTTGCGTCTATACTCACTCATTGAGCCAGAACGAATGCCGACGAAGGCGGCAGCAATGACAACCAGCATGATCGCCAGTGGCATAATATACGCCAAGTAAACATCTTGATACAAACTTGTCCAAGGTTCATCACTTGGTGTGCCAACGACGATATAACTCGAATCCGACATGGGCGCTGGAACACCCACAACCGGCCTCAACAGTGCCTCATAGATTTCGTTTATCAAACCGAGAAGTGCATTGGTAATTCTCTCGAGGACACTTTCAATCGCATTCTCGACTTCCTCTTGTAGCCAGCCCATCTAACTCTCACCCCCATCAGAGAGCGATTTGCCTTGACCCTCCTCGACAATTGAAAGATTACACGACTGGTCCCCTCCGTACTTGATTTGCTGTGTATACGATGGATTCTGTCCTACCTGAACGACAGCTGTCACTGTCATCGGTTCTGTTCCTAATTCGCTACAATCAAGCGACCCACCCGCACCACTCGTTTGGTAAATCTGACTAAACGAATAGACAGTCGTCTTACCAGGTGGCAGGCGTGTCTCATGGTAGTACGATACCGTATCATCCAACCCGAGCTTAGCAGCTGGAGCCCCCTTCCACCGAAGTTCAGTAAGTAATGAAGGGATCGTGCCTGTATTCTCAATAACGACTGCTGCATACTCATCCCAGACAGGCGAATTCTTGTCCCACTCCATGTCGGGGTTCTCTGCTGCCCACAGCACATCCGTAATCGTACACTCCGCCTCGAGCGTGAGTGTCGTCGTATCGACCTTCTCGTCTCCATCGAGAGCAACCAGTTCGTAGTCCCCAGTGGGCACACTGTCCTCATAGCGACCGAGAATTTCGAACGATGTCGTGGTCTCACCGGTCGCGAGGCGTTGTTGATCAAACAACTCGCCGTTCGGATCGATGAGGTTGATGAACTCTACTGACGCATCATCAGCAACCTCGATCTCGAGGGTTGTGTCACCTATCTCGACAGAAGTGAAGACGTCACTCCCTTCTGCACTAATCCCGTTGTCATCCGTACTATTACTGCTGTTTGATGGGTCTGTGGACGTGTCCGACGTACAGCCGGCAAGGGCGGCGGTACTCACACCAAGGCTAGCAAGGACTGCTCGGCGAGCGATACCACTGTCGTCTCGATTAGTATTTTCTGTCATGGGTGGTCTCGTAGTCCAAGGACCGCACCGCCAGTCAGGTAATCAAAGCCGTAGATAGCCAGAGCGACCGGGAGGAACCAGAGCAGCGTTACGAGGAACAGCTGGACAAGCTTCTGAAACTCGGGGTAGTTCGGGGGAACCGTCGCCCGATCCTCGGCTGCGGAGTACAGCTGGTCTGCACGCCACCAGTCTGCTGGAACGTACTGGCCATCGATGAACGACGACGGCCGCTTCTCGAGTTCAAGCACAGCCATTCCGCTCGCGTTCAGCGCAGCCGATTGATTGCCGATGGCGACTCGCCCAGTCGTGACCGGATCGCCGGTCGTTGTCTCCGTGACGGTTACCTGAACGAGCGTTCCCGACGAGTTTGCCTCGAGAACCGTCAACTCGAGAGTGGTGTCACGAACGGTTCCGTTGTCGGTGACCGAAATCGTCTCTGACTGGCCACGAACGATTCCGTGGACAGTCACCTCGTCGAAGGTCGCTGCTGGAAGCGTTTCTGATCGGACAGCGATCGACGTCGCATTCGTATAGTTGTCAACCGTCGGAATGGCGATCTCACTCGAGAGGGACGGGCCAGCGTGTTTGTTCCCCCACGCCTCTTCGATCACTAACGGCGGCTCGGCATCGTCCGTTGCCTCGCTCGGCATATCCGGCCGTTTCTGCGTGGGGATAGCGTGGAGTTGTGCCGGACGAACGGACGAGTTCGTCCGAGTCGTCTCTGTTTCCGTCCGAGACACCATCGTCCGCCAGCCATCGACTCCCGCCGAATAGAACCGCCAGTTTCCACGCAAACGCGCATCACCGCCAACATCGATTGCAGACCACCGAGTTCCCGGATGGATAACAACACCAGTGTGAGTCGCATCGCTCTCGAACGTAACGCGCTTCGCACCGTTATCATCGATCTGTGCCACAACCGCGTGGCGTGAATCAGTTGCTGTTACCTGTTCTGTTGGATAGTCGACCTCTGTCTCCCACGAACCCTCACAGGAGCCGATCGTGCTATTGTAGTCAGTGCACGTCCGGGTTTCATGCCGAAGGCGAGCGGTAACTGTCGCTTCAACGGTCAGATTCTGCGCTCCCGACAGTCCCCGATACTGGAGCGTGGAGCGATGGCCACGATCAGCGTCAAGCACCCAACTATCTGTCTGTAGGACAACCGTGTCAACGGCAGTGTCAGCAATCGACCAGTGATGGCGGACCGAGCCGCTTGTGTCATCGTCTGGGACACGGACCCGGTAATCGGCTATCACAAGGACCTCGCCGTCTGGCGTGATGTACCGCGTCGAGGTGTTCCCCGAGTGCAGCACCGTCGACGGCTGGACTGCAACGATGCTCGTGTACGCATCCCGGATGTAGAACCCATCCTCGAGGTGTGCCCGTTCTGGATGGACAGAGGTTTTCTCACCACCAGGGTCAAAGTCTTGGAGATCACCGCTGTTCCACCTCTCGACGTCTTCGATTGGCTTCTCGAACGGGACGTCTGTCGACCCTGCAAGCCGGGTCGAAAACTCTGGTGCAGAGGAAACCGTCTCTTCGAACTCGTCACTCGAGCGGTTTTGCTGATCGAGGTCGTCCGACCATAACAGTGGGAACCGTGTCTCGTTCACGCCGTAATCTGGCCCATCCGCAGGAATCGCTGGACTCGAATTCGGCTCAGCAACAGCGACACCGACAGCCAAGAACACAGCGCCTCCGCTTGCGACAAGAAGCATGAGGGCGACGTCGATCACACGTGGCGTGGTCATTGGGCTTCAGGCAACCGCAAGCTCTGGTGGCTCAGAACGGTTTGACACAGTCTGAGAAGCCGAATCCCATCTGACTGCCAACCTTGTCAATCAGTTCGGGTGAGATCAGCGCAAGGACGATGATCCCGAACCCGATACCCGACATCACAAGTCTCTCTTTGGCCTGATTCTTCTTTTCGGGATTCCCACCAGCGCGCATGTACGAGAGGCCGGCTCGACCGACGTAGAACCCCGTTGCTGGAAGACCGAGACCAGCAACAGCTCCGAAGACGATGCCAATGCCAGTCTCGACACCGGTACCACAGTAGACATCACCCACATTCGACTGAGCAGCTACTGATCCAGAAGCGAGGGTGATGAAGGCCAGCCACACAGCGAGTGAGGTCGCTGCCGGCGCGACTCGTCTATACGCTTGTCGAACCTCAGCCAGCAAATCAAGACCTTCAGTCGACGCCTCTGACGACTTACGCGGTGAATTGGTATTCATTGGTGGAATGGTCTGCATGGAATGTTTCGAACAGCGCCTCGAGAGCTGCGAGAACAAGTCTCGTCGAAGGACGTCTGCTCGAGCAGTACGTCTTGGGACCTAGTAGGCGTACGTGGCCCGGGTCGCGGGAGGACTGATACTGCATCGATCAGTTTGCCCAAGCTACTCATAGTGTCTGCGTTCTCCATGGTTCATTTCTCGTTAGAGTTGAACACACAGAACACTTATTGAATATACTATATAAAAATTTCCGGTAGAACTTACTAATGGAGTTAGTTTTGATCCCTAAAATCCGCTATCATTCTCAAGAGATGCTGAGAAGGTGCGTATTTATCTATCTTAAATTAATAGAGCCTGTCATAGAATCCATCTCATAGCTTCTCACAGCCCGGATTGTTTCCTCGCTCGTAGTTGGTGATGGCCACGACGAGTCGGAGACACAGCGCAAGGAACACTTCTGTCCGTGCGTGGACGCGGCCTCGGGCGCGGACGTGCCCGAGGCCGCAGTCCTTGACTGCATCGTTGGTTCGTTCGACTCCTGTCCGGTTGTTGTACGTCTCCTCCAAGATGGACTGTTTCAGCTGCACGTCCTCGCTGTGTTCCTCGATTCGGTCTTCGACCCTGTACTCGATGTCTATCGGGTCGTCAGTGTTTCGCGGATTGTATGGAGCGATTGGCACGACCACCTGCTGGCCGCAGGGGTCGTGCCAATCGAGGATGTCGTAGGCGCTGTCTCCCAGCATCCAGACCGGTGTATCGACGGCGAGCGCGTCACGTGTGACGCGCATCGCCGTCTCCTGATCCGCTTGTTTGGCCTGTGTGAACTCCGCTGCTATCGGGATCTTTGAACCGGTTGAAACGATCGTACAGCCGAAGCCGTAGTAGTATTCTTCAGCTGTTGGATCGTAATTCCACGAGGCAGCGTCGTTGTGTTGGATCGCTTCAACGTGGGTCGAATCGATGGAGTACGTGGAGTCGAGCAGGCCGCGGGCAGCGGCCTGCTCGACGAGTCTGTCGAAGACATCGTCAATAACGTGTTCGAGGTCGGTGAGAAAGCGATCAACCGTATCTCTGGATGGCGGTTTGTCGAGTCCGCAGTAGTACCAGACAAGGCCGTTCTGAAGTTCTCGTGTAACCGGACGCGTGCCGTAGACATCCTCGTAGTAGCAGTGCAAAAAGCCGCGAAAGAGATCAGGTGGCTCGTGAACTCGTGTTCGCCCCCTCGAAGCGGGGGCGAACACGTCGTACTCCAGCAGAAACTCGAACTCAAGATGGTCGAACAGCGGTACCGTCTCGGTAGCCGCGACATTCAAGAAGTCGTCTACCGAAGCTACGTCTTGCAGGGCTGTGCTGGTGTTGGACACACTTCGCGCACCCTGCCGCTTCGTACGTGACGCTTTCTATGACAGGCTCTTAATAATCAAATGATATTATTTAAGCCAACCCACTGTGATTCAGAGTTGGTCTTTGGGCGATGGGTAGAAGGCTACGCATTGTTAGATGCTCCGTTGAACGCCGACGCCCTCTGCGGATTGTATCGCTGATTTCAGGGGATTTGGACGCCGTCTGGCGATATGGGACGTCTCAGGAACCTCGCACAGACGTTTCACGAGTTCGCCACGACCCACGTAGAAGAGCCAGACGTACCCGCCGTCGCCGACGGCGACGACGGGTACGACAAATCCACGAAGATTGCGTTGCTCTTGCTCAAAGAAGAAGTCAACAAGCCACTCCGACAGTTTGAGGACTATCTGAACGAGATGCCGAGAATCCTTGCTGTGTTCGGCCTTGAGAAATCACCTGATTACACGTCTTTCAGCGTATGGGACGGAGAATTCCCGATGAAAGAGTTGCGCCGCCTGCTCCGCCGATCAGCGGAGCAGGCGGGGCTCTCGGGAACTGCTTCGATCGATGCCAGCGGCTTCCAGCGAGATCAGGCTAGTTCGCACTACCGAAATCGTGTCGGCTACTCGTTCAATGCGATGAAAACAACGCTGCTCGTCGATACGGAGTCTCTTGCTATTATGGACGCTCATTTCACCACGAAGAAAGCCTATGACGGCCACATTGGGCTGCAGGTCTTTCGGCGCAACGCCGAAGACCTGCAGGCACTTCTGGCTGACAAGATGTACTCATGGAGCAATCTCCGGGAGGCCTGTCGTGAAGCGTCAACGCGACCAGTGATTAAACACTGTGAGCAAAACGCACTCAAGAAGGCTCACAACGCCAGAATTGACGACGAAGTCTACAATCAACGGTCAATGAGTGAGACCGTATTTGCGATGCTGAAGGACGACGGCGACGAGATCCGCTCCCGGAGCTGGCATGGCCAGTTCCGGGAGCTCACACGGAAGTGCATCGTCCATAACCTCGCGCAGGCGGCGAGTTAAGGCTCGCCGCCTGCTCCTCTTCTCCGGACGTATTCGAGAGAGGCATCGCCATCGTCCATCTCACACTTCGTGCAGCATCTTGTGAAACTGATGTTTTGATCACTGCACAAGTCGGCTGAAATCGAATCGTCCGATCTCAGAACCTACCGATAGAGCGTAGCTACCGGTGGAAAAGTGAATGTCAAAATTCCTATGGTGGCGCTGTCTTGCGTTCAACACTGCATTGTTAGAAGATGATTCAGCTTTTGAAAGAGAGTTGAGGGTTTTGATAACGCTAGCTCTGTGACTGGATTCTTAACTCTGTCGTCGACGTTTCCGGTACCGATTTTGGTTCCGTGAGCGCGTTTGCACCGGTGGAGCAAGACTTGATTGGGAAAGCATCTTGAGGAGATCACGCCCATTCACAAGTTCTAGACGGCTCCCATAATCCTGACCCGCCTGCTGAGCGGTTCCTGTGAAGCTACTAGAACAAACAACGACTGCTTTGTCAGCACCTATTTGTTCTCGGACACCAGCAGTTTGTTGGATCGTCGGCCGGCCAACCTTATTACCAGGAGAGTACTGCTTGACTTGGATTGCCAGTGTTTTGGCACCTCCGTGTGCCATTACGTCGATTCCGCCATCGCTACCTTTTTGCGTCACTCGGGTTCGGTATCCCATATCTGCATAGAGATCGGCAACTAGGTACTCAAACTCAGTGGGCGAATACGTGTGTAGGTGTGCCGTCTCCCAGATACCTCGGCTGAGGTTTCTAACAGTACTTCGCACTTGCTTTATTTGCTCTGCAGACGGGTTTCGGAGCCCGTCTTGAATCCACTGTTTGATGTCACGTGCTGTAAGATCGCTCTGAGAGAAATCAATACTCCTTCGATCGTTCTCTGCTTGTTTCGCATAATTTAAAGTAGTATTGATAGATGTTAGGTCTTTTCGCGCAGAACTGTATTGGGCAGCATTGGTAGTGAGAGAAGTTTGGATATTCTCTTTGACAGTCGTTAGGTCATACTGGACGAGAACATCCTGGGCGGACACATATGTATTGAGCGCATTAAGAGCGGTTTCACAATACATTGTGAGTGATGAGTCCACGCTCGTCGTCGGTGACTGTATCTTCTCAAGTAATGACTCTAATGAACTGAGATCGAAGGATTCGATGCAGGAATTCTGTGTGACAATTATATAATTGTTAGTGAGTTCGAGTGCACGGCGACATCGTTCCATGCTCTCCTCTAGTCCAATCATATCCTCATTGAGGTGTTTCTCAAACTGAGTTTTCCATTCTTGGGTTCCTATATAATCCTCATGCTCCTGTAATTTATTCGAGAGTTCGACAATCTTATCGTGGTGCTCGATAATTTGATTAAGTGAATTGATGAGCTGACTGTAATCGTTAGTTTTCGGCACTACTTCATTGAGCGGCAGACCTAAACGATGCTGTGAAAGTCTGTCGTTTCCTACTTTAGCTTGCTGAATGAGTTTATTAGGTGAAATGCCCTCAAAAGAACCAGACTGGATAGGATAAAGATCTTCTACATCATCAAGAGTAGACTTGAGCGAGTGCTTTCGGTATCGAGCGGCTGCTGCTCGACTTCCACCATACGCCGCCCCCCCAGTGAGGAGAGCTGCAACCGCGTCGACTCCAGTTTTCTGTCTTTCCGCCTTCGTAATTTGTTCCATCGCATCGTCATATCTCTGATCTTCAATCGCTGTTTCGGCAAGAGACAACGCTTTTTTTCGACCAAAGAAATTCGCTACCGCCGAAGTGATGGACCCCACTCCAGTAGTTGATCGGGCATCGGAAAGGGCTGAGAGTGCTTTTCCGTACTGACCGATGTACGCAGAAACCTGGTTGTCTGATACCGTATAGAGTGTTCCTTCTTTATAGGCAATATATCCATTCCCCGAAGGGTGTGATGCGTCCCATACTGTGTCCCCTGTCTTCGCATCAAGTGCATAGAAGTCTCCACTGTATGCTCCTACGTACACTAATCCCCCATGGTGTTCAATTTCATAGGGCGAGATCTCAGGACGAGACCAGACTTCTTCTTCGGTATCAATGGCGATTGCTTGCAGATCATTTTTGGTACCAATATAAGCGTATTCAGAGCTGCAAGAGAAGTCTTCAACTTGAGGGCCTACAGGGATTTCCCAGTTGACCTCCCCTGTCTTGTAATTAATTCCTCGCAGAGCATCGTCTCGTGAGTGAGCGAGAACAACATCAGATCTCGCACCCTGAATATTCCAAACACCGAAATCAGGTGTTTCCCACTTCTTCTCGCCTGTCTCGAAATCCCGGGCGACGACACGGCCGCTTGTAACAGTGAATTCTTCATCCGTACTATAATAGCGGCCTTCGTAGTGAATCAAAGAATCGTCATACAGAAGGGGGTTCTCTATCATATCACCCTCAATGAACCATTTTCGATTCCCATCAGAATCGTAGAGTGAAAGTCGTCCATCACTGTAGACATAGTCATCCTCCCCACTGGTTCGAGAGCTAGCATTGCTCTCTATGACAGCAAATTTGTCACGAAGACTATTCGGCCTCGAAACAAAGTCCATGTCCGTTTCATATTCCCAAAGTGTCGACGTTGATTCTTCAGAGGCAGAGTAGGCTTTGAGGTGCGAAACCACAGATACAAGAAGGGTATTATCAACGACAGCTGGTGCTGTGACATAGTCTGCTGCTGTAGTGTCCCATTTTCGTGTCTGCTTCTCAAGATCATAGGCGACGATTTTTGCTGAATCAAAGACTGTAGCATCCAGCTTCAAGTACATCATGTCGTTAGTAATAGTACCCAGACTAACTGCTGGTGATTCTGTACTTACTGAGTTGCCAAATTCAGTATACCACTGTTTTTCGAGTGGGAGCCCAATTTCGTATTTTGACTCTTCTGAAGTCTGCTGCGCGCTTACCTTAGAAGCTGTTAGAGTGGCTGTAGTGAGGGCACTAATGTCCGTCAGGAGGTTTCGGCGAGACAGGGAGTGAGAAAAAAGTTGATTATCAACCATATCATTATTTGAATACTGTTCATAGGTTATTAACACCTTGGAAATTAGCATATTCTTCTTTGCTTAAAATCCATCTTAGCGTCGATATGGAAGGCGTTCAACCCTACGCTGAAAAGACAGCCTTCGAATGCCAACTGTATGGGACGTTCACCGAGTAGCCACAGAGCTACGGCGATATGGTGAAACCAAACGAATGTCAGGGTGTCAGAATGGCAATCCCAGCTTCTTTTTCAGCCAGACACAGTCTGAGCTAGTCGACCTCTATAAAATCATTATTATCCCGTCAGATAGAATCTCTAGGACCCGCCGGCCACGATTACCTTTCTGAAAAGCGATCTTTGCGATATGGTCGGTCCCGGCGACCTCGTGACGGTGAAGGAAGATTTACGAGACCATTGACGAGCAAAGCGAGCCAACACTGTCGCCGTACCCCGAAGTACTGGACTTAGATATCAAAAAGCGAACGGAGATCGCCACCCGCGGTGCAAGTGAAATCTGCGAGTTAATCATGGAGAAGCGTCTATAATCGTATCCCAGAACCACAACCTCGCAAGACCTTAGGAAGCTTCAGATTCGATCTTAAGGAGAATTACGTCGACTATGTTCCGTGAAAAAACAGGATACTGGCTGGATTCGGAGCGGCTCTCGGCAACAATGACATTATCCTTATACTGTGAAAGTGACACAATCTGAGATTTGCCGCTCGTCCTGCTGGGGACGACCTGAACAACTGGGACGCCAACCGGTGTACTGCTGAACGAAATTGCAGAGTTATTTGCACGATAGACTTCAAGTCGATCTTCGATGGCAGCCTTCGCAGCTTGGCGGGATTCAAATGACTGGACGGTTACCGTGAGCTCCGATGGACCCTCGGCGGTTGCTCGGTCGGTCCGTTCGAAGTGTCGAGTCGCAACTCTGACCTGTCCCTCCCCCGTACCGGAGCGCGACTCCTCATCCGTCCGGAGGTACCCGGAAACGGGAAGGTCAGAGGAGAACGGGAGGAACTGCGATACCTCGGTCGCTGTAGCGCTGGTAGTGTTCCGCGTCGTATCCGCTGTCTCCGTCGGACCAGATTCCGGCTCTGCATCGTTCAGGGAGAAGTCAGTCACCGCTCCACAGCCAGAAAGACATACGAGTGCAGCGACAATAACGGCCGCGAAATTTAGCTTATGCATCACCCATCACCTCTCCCTTAACCGGCGCTGACGACATCCTGATGCTATTGACTGTGTCGTGAACGTTCCCTTTGATCTCGAGATTCAGATCCCGATTCATGTCGTTGAATTCAGTGAAGTGATACACTGGCGAACTAGGTTCAGGCGTGGCCTTGCTTGCCAGATTGTGGTCGTACTTGTCGGTCAGGCCTACATATCCTCCATACTTCGCTTCTGTGGACTGCCGTGAGAACGCAGCAGCGTCAAGATAGCTGTGTGTGCGCCTGACATCGGACTTCTCGGCGTTCATCAGCGCCGTTTCTAGCTGATCTCTCTCCTCGACTGGATCCCGCTTTGATTCTATTTTCCCAACCCCAGCCTCCCAAGCCTTTGTTACTGTTACTTCCCCATCTTCACTGACTCTGAATGCGACGACATCAAGTTCTCCAACGGTGTCATCCCCTCTCTCTAGGAACACGTTTGAGGTAACGTAGTTAGTCCCAGGCTCCAGATCGTCATGGTCCCACTTTCCGGCTACCTTAGCATTCTCAGCCTGCCGAATCCGATTGAGCCACACCGCTTCAAGCATATCCGAATTTTTCTCTATATTCACCTTGTCAATATCGCCTGGTGAACCACCAGCAGCCTTCGAGTAGTACTTGGAACTCTCCGCAAATTCCTCGACTTTGTTCGGCTTGTGATAATTACTCTCGATAAATCTCGCGATTGTCTCGTCATCAAAGTCACCTCTTCTTAGATCGCCCGCAGCGGTGCGCATCATTCTTGGACTGTCAATCTTCTTTGTTACAGATGAACTAACTCCAAATTCATTGTTTAAGACATTTCTGGTGTCTGAATTCTTGTACAGTTTGTTGAGAAGCTTTTCCTTACCTTTGATATTAGATTGGCGAACAATCTCACGGAACCTGTACAGTTGTCGCGGTGTCGCGTCATCAACGAACTTGCCCAATCGACTACTGAAGGCGAGACTGTCACCATAGTACGGAGCAAGTCCGATAACGGAGGTACCAACGCCAACAGCGTCGCCGCGCCCCGCTGCAACGAGTCCGTCTCGAGCGTCAGCGACCGGGCTGAACGACCCAATAAACCATCCTAGCATGTACTCGGCGTTTGCATGGCCGTTCCCGTCCTCCCCGTAACAGAGGTCGCCACACGCTGCACCCAAGAGATATTCCTCTCCATCAAACTCGTCACCAGCAACGGGGTCGACATACTCAATATCAACATCCACCGAGGTCTGGCCCGGCTCAAGTTCGACCAACTGTCGGTGGATGATCCGTCCCTCGTACCGCACGAGCAGGGTGTGATAGCCGGTGGAAATCTGAGGTCCGAACTCAAAAGACCCATCAGCACCGGTCGAGGCGTTTTGGCCGCTGATCTCGATGTTGGCGTACTTCAGTTGGCGTCCATCAATTTCTACGGTTCCACGGAGAGCTGCCCGGTCGAATGAGAGTTCCACGGTTCTGTCCTCACCGTCGCTGATCTTGACAGTTCGCGTAACGGTTGATCCTCCACCAATCTCCACCGTCTGGAACTTGACCGTGTACCGACCTGGAGCGAGATTCTCGAACGTCAGCTCCTCACCGTTGTAGAGATAATCCCTGTCAATGGGTTCGCCGTCGCGGCGGATCTCAACCGACGCCGAGAAGTCAGTCGTCGGGGAGAGTGTGATTGACCCGCTCTCAGTGGCATCTACTTTGAATGTATTGGTTTCTGTTATTTGTGCGAATGCCGTCGTGTCATTATCGGCATTCGTTGGTTCAGCGGTCACGACGATATCGTACTGGCCACTGACATATTCCTGATTGATCGGGATCTCAAACTCGATCTGCTGAAAGCCAAACTCGTCAGGGCTGATCCGACGCTGGTTATCGGCTGGTGTGATCATGTCACCATTTGGACCGCGGAGCGCGTACCCGACCGCGATGGCGTCGTCTAACTCTCCGACTGACACTCCGACCGACGCGCTAACAGTCTCGCCTGGTTGTGCGTGGACATCGGTGTAGATGCTCTCTACCGTAATATCAGCGTAGTTCCGCGAGAACACGTTAAGGGCGTCCTCAGACGTGTTCGTGACGATTTCATCTCCAGCCTCAGTCACCGTCACAACAATATCGTAGGAGCCGTCCGGGGCGTCGTCCGACAACCCAAACTGTGGATGGAGTGTCCGCGTGTCTCCGGGCAGGAGAGTGATCGCCTGAGACATCTTGCGTGCAGATTCCACTACACCGTCTGGGTCACGGAGTCCCGTCGTGACAGTGAACGTCCGTCGCTCGGTACCAGTGTTCGCTACCTCAACAGTCGCTCGCACCGCCTCCTGAGGCACAACGAGTTCATTGTTGACCGAGACTGTCTTGATGCTTGCACGGTTCTCGAAGACTGTTTCGACTGTGATGACTTCGCTTTGCTCAATTTGCGTAAGCTGCTCTGTCTCTGTTTGTGGTTCGTCTGTCGGCCGCACCGTTACCCGCGCATCGTACGTCCCCGTGGGGAGGCCGTCACGGACACTCCAAGCAAGTGAAGTTGTTCCTTCTCCATTCGCCTCGACTGCGACCGTACCGTTGTCTTCTACCGGAACTGGGTACTCACCGCCGTTTGGTCCAAGGAGGACCACCGAAACCCCATACCGCTGGTCGGTTTTGGTTGGATTCACAAGTGATATTTTCCCTGTTGCCCGCTCACCCGCCGTGACTGACTCGCTCGCAAACCCGACAGTTCTGACACCGACATCCGCTGCGGCGATTGTGAAGGCACCCGATTCCGTGAGTCTGCCAACGGTTTCCTGTCTTCCATTATGTTCGGCAGTCACGACCACCTTGACATCCACTTCACCGGAGACCGCGTCCGTTGGGACGGTTTTCGAGAGTGTAAGCCACTCTTCCTCGGCAGATCGAAGTGTCACCTCCTGAGAATTACTCGTCTCAGCGGTCCGTCCCTCCGAATCTACCAGCCTGTACTTTACACGATACATCGTCTCGCTGTCCCCCGTGTTCCGAAGACTTACCGTCGTCTCGACGGTGTCGCCTATCGCGTACTCGCCGTCTGGGAGTCTCTGCACATCAACAGCGACAGAAGGGCGCGGCGTTGCGACCGAGAAAGAGTCTTTTCGACGTAAATCATCAAGACGGATCTGGAGATTATCTCGATCACTTTCTTTCCAAATCGAGGTTCGTACATCATATTCGCCCGCCGATGCTCCATTTTCGACGGTCCATTCTAAAGACACCGTACTCTGTTCTCCGGGGTTAAGAGTTATAGTGCGCCCAGTTACATCATCATTATTATATGAATCACTATCTGGTCCAATTGCCGAGTAGCCGACGAAGAACGTATGCCTCGTATTTCCTGTGTTCTCGATAACCGCTGTTGCATCAATCGTTTCTCCTTGTTTGAACTCTCCTGACTCGACATCAAAATCGGCGATCTGAGCATCAATCTGAGCAGGCTCAACTACCTCAAACGCATTATCTCGGCGTGAATCATCCAAACGAGTTTGAATATTATCGCGATCGCTCTCCTCCCAAACTGATGTGCGTACGTCATAATCCCCTGATTGAGCGTCACTCTCAATTCTCCAGTCCAGAGTGACGGAACGCTGTTCTCCAGAAGCCAGTGTAACTACTTGTCCAGATTCCCCACTATTATCGTAGTAGCTACCATCTGGTCCAATTGCCGAGTAGCCGACGAAGAACGTATGCTTCGTATTCCCTGTGTTCTCGATAACCGCTGTTGCATCAATCGTTTCTCCTCGTGTGAATTCACTAGATTCAACATCGAAATCGACAATCTGAGCGTCAATCTGAGCAGGCTCAACTACCTCAAACGTGTTATCTTGACGTGAATCATCCAAACGGGTTTGAATATTATCACGATCGCTTTCCTCCCAAACCGATGTGCGTGCGTCATAGTCACCTGCTGGAGCGCCGTCTTCGACAGTCCATTCTAAGGAGACTGATTTCTGTTCCCCAGAATCAAGAGTTACTGTGCGACCAGTTCTTTCACTGTTGTCATAGTACTCACCATTTGGTCCAATCGCCGAATAGCCGATGAAGAACGTATGCTTCGTATTCCCTGTGTTCTCGATAACCGCTGTTGCATCAATCGTTTCTCCTCGTGTGAATTCACTAGATTCAACATCGAAATCGACAATCTGAGCGTCAATCTGAGTAGGCTCAACTACCTCAAACGTGTTATCTTGACGTGAATCATCCAAACGGGTTTGAATATTATCACGATCCCTTTCCTCCCAAACCGATGTGCGTGCGTCATAGTCACCTGCTGGAGCGCCGTCTTCGACAGTCCATTCTAAGGAGACTGATTTCTGTTCCCCAGAATCAAGAGTTACTGTGCGACCAGTTCTTTCACTGTTGTCATAGTACTCACCATTTGGTCCAATCGCCGAATAGCCGACGAAGAACGTATGCTTCGTATTCCCAGTATTTTCGACTGTGGCCATTGCATCAACCGACTCACCTTCTCTGTACTCGCCCGATTCAACATTGAAGTCAGAAATTTGTGCATCAATTTCAGTCGGCTTGACTACCTCGAACGCATTTTCCTGGGTCTCACTGTCGAGTCGCGTCTGAAGATTATCGCGGTCAGTCTCCGCCCAGACTGAAGAAGCAGCATCGTATTCACCAGTAGGAGCATCCTCCTCAACGGTCCAACTGAGAGAAATCCACTCTCGCTCGTTTGGATCGAGGGTGACGGATTTTCCTGTCTGTTTACTGTTATCATACCAGTTTCCGTCTGGTCCCTTAACACTATAGCCAATAAAGAAAGTGTGTGTACTATCACCCGTGTTCCGAACTTCTACCTCTGCCGTAACACGATCACCAGATTTAAAATCCCCAGACTTTTGATTGAAGTTCAAAATCTGAGCATTAGTGCCATCAGAAGATTGGAGTTGTAGCTGAGTAGAATCAGTATTTAGTGAGGATATTGCATTCCCAGAACTGCCTCTCTCGTCAAACGATACCGCTCCTGTGACAGGAGTTGTTACCAACAGTATCGCTGCCAACACAGCGAACGCCGCACGCAAATTTCCCCCCGACATCCTTCTATAGAAGAATGTTCTATTCAACATACTAATTTCTTTGGCACCACTAGCTACATTTCGATTTCAGTAATTGCGGAACAACTGGCTATATAGACTCAGTACCCCACAAAGCGTCACCAACTGATTCATTCTGAGTCACTAACTCTGTCTTGACGAGCGCTCTTCGGTAGACTGGCGGAACCAAGAGTATTAGAGCCTCTGAGCGGGCAGAAACGAACATGTCCACTGAACGCCCTGCCCATGTCAGAGGCTGGCAGAACTTGTGGAACTGGGACCAGTAGCGTTTCGGCCCGAGCCGCTCGGCGCCATCGTCGAGCGGCGTCTCAAGGCAATCTGGGCGGCGCGATCCTGTCCACATTGTGAGCAGAACACACTCCAAGCACTCGACGGATCTGATCGTATCTGGTGTAGCCGTTGCAACTGGAAAACCACATACACGCGGAACACCCTTCTACAATTCAGAACTCGCCCCCGGCGAGTTCCTCATCGCCTTCATCCTCTACGCCGATACGCTTCTCAGTATCAACCAGATCGCGCTTCTGCTCTCGCCGTCCTACAAGACGCTCCAAATCGCCGGCCCATTTTCGCGGTCGGCGCTGCCGAGGACGTCGATCCGATCGGCCAGCGTCTCGCGACCATAGAGCAACGCGACCGTGCCGGGGCCATTCTTGCGTTCCTCGAAATAGATGTATGGGTCGTCGCTCTCGAGTGCAAGCTGTGAGACGTGCAAGCCCGCGACCTCGTTGCGACGCAAGCCTCATACACAGAGGGGCAGCAGCAACAGTTCTTCGTTGGGACTCTCGATGGCGTCGTAGAGCCGGCCGACGTACTCGTTCGAAAGCGCCGGATTGTCGGGTTCCGGGCGGTCCCAGTCGTATTCCTTATCGATGCTTTCAGCCGGGTTATACGCGGCTTTCCCCCGGCGCTGGAGGTGGTCGTAGAATTGTGAAACATCGCCGAGATAGCGGAGTTTCGACGCCTCGCTTTCGAGGTCGTGGTTCAGTTCGTCAAACGCCGCGAGTACGCGTTCAATTTCATCGGCCCGGTGTGCGAGGTCGCCGAGGCGATCGGCGAGGTTGCCGCTGTCATGCACGTCTTGATACAGCCGCGCGTAGGTCGCGAGTCGCGAGCGTTTCGTCTCGACAGTGCTGTCCGCGAGATTGCGGCGGCGCGACAGTGTACGGATGTACTACTCGAGTTCGTCGATAGCCGTCTCATCGTCGATGCCCCACTGGTAGCCCTGCGCTGTCGTTCTCGAAGTAGCCGACCGACCGAAGGAACTCCGCAAGCGTCGTGTCGTGTTGCTCACGGAGGGCGTCTTGGAGGCCGCCGTAGCCCGTCTCGAGTAAGTCCTGATAGGACGGCCGTTCGAAAAGATCAACGTCGGCCCGCCGAAGGTCGGGTTCGATTTTTTGGTCGTGCTGCAAAGTTGTCTAAAGTTTGACTCTGTTCTAAAGTTGTCTATGCTCGCATCTGGTAAGCCAACGGACATCAGCAGTGTGATGGCTGTTTTAGCTGACCGTTTGAGTAGTTCGTCGACGAACACCACGGAGCCATTCCAGAATCGAAGAATAAGGGGTATCTCAAGTTCGTTCTCACCCACGAACGTCGTCAATCGAATCGGAGACGTCTTTCATCTTGACGTCGGCGTAGGCCTCGTGGGTAGTCTCGATAGAATTGTGTCGTAACGCTTCCTGAGCCTTTTCGGACATCCCGCTGGTATAGAGGTCACGCCCGAGTGCCCGCCGAGCGCCATGCAGCGTCAGATAATCGTACTCGCCGTCCGGATCGATTCCAGCTTCGTCGGTGAGCCGTTTCAGCAGTCGGCGAACGCCCTCTTTCGAGATCGACGGCGGCGGCACCTCGTGCTCGCGGTGGAGGCGGTCAAGCACCTTGGTCTTCCCGGTGTCACCTCTATCCTCGAGCGCCCGAGAGACTGCCTTCTCGCCGAGTGCATCCTCAAGTGTGCGCTTTTTCGAGCCGTAGTGACCGGTCGGAAAGACGGGCCACGCTTCGGTCGTCGGCTCTTGCACACGGTACCATCGCTTGAGGACGTCATGGACGCTTGCGGGGAACGGAGCCTGTTCGTACTCACGTGATTTGCCGTAGACTTCGATCAGCCGTTCGTCGAAATCGACGTCCTTCCACTGGAGGCCGTTGCGCTTGTCGTCTTTTGGATCGGCGAACAACTCAGCACCACGCGCCCCCGTGCCATCGAGCATGACGACGATCGCCCGGTCACGGAAGGCCGCCTCTACATCGGTCCGGATGGTTCCCTCGAGAGCCATGTCCACACGCTTGGTGGCGTACTCGAGCAACGTCTTTCGGTCCTCGGCGCTCCAGTACTGGCGCTTGCGTTTCCCGTCGTCCTCTGGCAGCGGGTCCATCGCGGTGTTCGTATTCGCCGGGTTCGACTCGAGGTGTTGTTCTCGCACCGACCAGGAGAGAAAAGCCCGGACGTAGGCGAAGTAGTTGTGAGCGGTTGAAGCCGCCAGGTCCTCGTCGATTACGACGCGGTCGTAGAGGTGCTCGCTGTAACTGCGGACATCGTGGGGTGTGAGCTCGTCGACGAACTCGAGATCACGCTCGTCTCGACAGTGGTCGGCGAACTCACGCAGTGGTGAGCGCATGGTCGTCTTCGAACCGTCGGCGTTGATCTTATAGCGCAGGTAGCTCTCGATGACTTCGTGGACGGTCGTGCCCCCGCGTGTAGCCCGTCGATCCGTTGATCCAGACATTCGTATGTGTGGTACAGTGTCGACCCTAGTAAGTTCCCTTGGTTAAACTGGGCTTTAACCAAGTGAATGTGAAAACAGCTCTCGCGGGCGATTTCGGTAGTCTCCGGTACTCGAGCGTGCAAAATCACATCTCATAAACCAAATACAGCTGTATAGATTTTTCTCGGCGGCGACAAACCTCGGAATCTCAAATACCACTAGAATCACGCGAGCGCGTTTGCGTCTAGTGTTTGTTTTACGCACATGCGCGCGAGTACGAGAGCAAATTCTGGACAATCTCACAGTCCAACTGGTGCTTCAAGACCTGGATCGGCATCAATAATGGCTGAAAGCTGGGGTTGTAACTGATCGAACTGGGGGGTTGGTTCCACCAGTTGACGTTCCTGATCGTACTCGATGAGCGACAGGTCTTCTAACGCAATAGGATAGCGGCGACGTTGTGTGCCAACGCATATATTGTGGAGAAACCGACGACCGGCCATCGAAAAGTGAGATCGACACGGACGGTGAGCGACCATGATGAGTGACGAAACATCGATCTACCGACTTGAGGACGACTCTCGCCTCAAGAGAACTGTCACGAAAGCGTTTATATCCGATGCAAACGTTTGCGCAAACGGTTACGCAAATGTCTACAACAACAAAACGTGCCGCTACGTTCCTCGATAAGGGCGGTACCGGGAAGACGACCTCCGCGGCCCATCTCGGCGTTGCACTCGCCGAAGCCGGCGAAGACGTGTTGCTGATCGACCTTGCTGGAAAACAGGGCGACCTCGCGAAACACTTCGGCGTGTGGGAAGAAGTGCAAGAGCAGATCGACGAGGGTGACGACTGGCCGAACATTTCGACGGTTTTCGCTGAGGAGTGGGATCAAATCGCTACGAAACTCGGTGACGCGGCCGTCGAGAGTCTGATTATCGAGACCGACGAGGGCGTCGATCTGATTCCAGCCCATCCAGGGCTCGACTCGCTTGATGCCGACCTCGGGAACATCGACGACGCCCGCGAGCGATACTCAAGACTCGAGCAGTTCCTCAATGAGTATATCGACGATCGCTACGACACCGTAATTATCGACCTACCGGGTTTGACGAACAACGTCTCGTACAACGGTCTGTGGGCAACCAAACACGTCATCGCGCCCGTCGAGATGGGGCCGTTTGAGAGCGAACAGGCGGCGGCACTCCGAAACGACCTCGAGAAGATTCACGATCGCTTCGACGTCGCTGTCGAGCTGTCGATGGTCTTGCCGAACAAGGTCGACCGCCGGACCAACCTCGCGAATGAATATCTAGAAGCCTTCGGCGAAGACTATGCCGACGCGATCGCGCCTGCACACGTCCCCGTCAGCCAGGACATTCGCAACGCCGCCGACGACGGCCAGACGGTCTTCGCACTTGAGGAACCGTCCACGACCGCCGAACGCGCACGCGAGGCGTTCCTCGAGAACGCAACCGCACTCCAGCGTCGCCTGGATGGTTCGGCATGACCGACGATGCCGAACTCGAGGAACTCAAAGCGGCGACCCAACGCGGCGACCGCAACGACGAAGTCGACACCGAGGGGCCGACGACGTTCACCGACGAGATCGTCGACGCGCTCGAGGCGATCGAACAGGGCGAGTTAGGGAAGACGATCGCTGTCCGTGACCAACCGATCGCCGCGTTACTGGCGACGCTCGATGCCGACGGGAACGAAGACAAAATGCAGTCGGTCGGACAGGCACTCGAGGACGAACTCGGACGCGAGCACTCCGAGGTGTTCGACCGAAGTGAAATCGTCCGGCTTGCCCTCCGTGTCGGGCTCCAAGCTGCCGCCGAGGAGACGATGGTCGACTTGAACGACGCTGTTGGTGAACACGCCCGACAGAATCTGTAACGCTCGTTTTCGGTATCGCACACGTTCACGTTATCGTTCACGCTTTCGCTTCCGCATTCGTGTGCGTTTGCGCTTACGTTTGCGCATATGTCATAGATATCGTTTGCATGGGAGTCAGCCAGCAGAGAGAATGTACATGCAGCCGCCTCGAGAGAATTGGTACGTAAACACGACCGTCCCAGATCGCACTAGGAATCGGGCAAGTCACAGTCAAAAACGACTACGACAAACTCGGGGAATACTCGGTATCCGCTGTTAGAAGGAAGTTCGGGAAATACACTGCTGATAGAGATCAGACCGGTGTGTCGGAAATCGATATGCGGGGCGGCCAGAACAAAATTCCTCGAGAGAAACTAATCACTGCACTGTACGAGTTGGCTGACGAAGTCGGAGGATCACCCACTAGAGAACAAATGATCGAGTGTGTCAGATACTCGGAAAGAGCGGAGAGAGCATCTCGATGCGAGTTTGGAAGGTGGAACAAGGTGCTACTGGAGTTAGGATATGAACCGCCACGTTGACGAGCTGACACTCGCCGCGAATTGGCCAGATTCATTCGTGGGATATCTCAAAGCCACTCCCTCCCCCCGTCATCGATGTGTAAAACTGTGCAGAAGGAGTGGAGGTAAGAACGAGAAAGTTCCTAAAACCATCAATACCCCCAGAAACTCGCCAGAGACAGGCCCAAGATCAAGAATTGCGTTTGAATAACGAATTCCTAATATCTAGGAAAGATTTATGTGTAATACACGATAACCAGACCCGTAGTAGAACTAAGAACAAGAGTTAGGAAGAATACACTTCGACTAACCGAACATCGACAACATCTATTGTAGCTCTTGTTCCATTCGCTTTCAGTGTCGTTTTCAGGACTCTCGTAGTCTCTTTTCCTCATCGAGCCTTCATCATCACCAGACAGAAACCCACCTTCCCGTGATTTACACATCGATGACGGGGGGAGGGGGTCACGAATTCTCCTGAACGTTTTCTCTCGCATATCTCCTGACCCTGACAAAGACTACGTGTTGCTCTTAATTCAGTCTGATCGACGATCGGTGTCTCCACTCCTCTTGAGTACCTTGCCTCCTAGCAGGTCGGGTTTACACATCGAACACGGGGGGAGGGGCACACAAAACAGTCTCTGAATGCCTAATTATCCTACTGCTTGTGGAACTCATTCAGTTGTGCGTTGACGACTGTCTGGAGGAGATTCTTTTGCTCAACGATCCTCTCTAACCGCGTGTCGTCGACGATCCGGTTCATTATCGCTTCCGGATCTCCCGTGAAAGTAAATTCCATGTACATTCCTCCTCCTCGTCCTCGACTCTTTCGCGATGTCGAAATCAATCCATAGGTAGAGAGTTCTTTGACGTATTTGACGTACGTTTCTCGCGTCATCTGGTCCGCATCGAGTTCATCAGTGACCCACTGATAGACTTTGAATCCAACCGGACTTGGGACAGAACTCCCTATCTGTTTCGAGTAGCAGACGACAGCTGCGGTCGCGTACAGCGAGATTTTCTTTTGCGTGGTAAGTCCCTCCACGAGTTTCAGTGAGCGATCTTTGTCAATCTCCTCTTGCGACTCACGAACGTGGTCCTCTGTGACTATCTCGTCTCCACGCTCATCAGCAAGGTCACCAGCACCTCGGAAGAGGTCGATAGCCTTTCGTGCGTCACCGTGGCTTTGCGCTGCGAACGCTGCCACAAGCGGAATCACGTCATCCTCGAGGGCGTCTTGTCGGAAGGCGTCACGACGATTTTCGAGGATTTCACGCAACTGGTTCGCATCGTAGTCAGGAAAGTAGATGTCTCGTGGGTTGAACGAACTCTCGGCCCGTCCGTCGATGTCCTCCATGAACTTCGGGTCATTCGTCAATGCTGCGACCGAGACACGCCCTTCAATTTCGTTCGTATTACTCGCGCGCGACAGCTGATACAGTAGCTTCGAATAGGCGGGTTCTTCGTTTGCTCGGCGGCCGACAAGCAGGTCGATCTCGTCGAGGATAAAGATGACTGAGTCGTAGTATTCGTTGATGAGTTCGTACAGCCGTCTGTACTTGCGCTTCGTGGAGACACCCGTTTCAGGAACGCCGATGTCGACATCGACATCTTTCGCGACGGTCTGGACGAGTTCATAGACCGCTTGGTCCAGAGTATTAATCGGCTGGCAGTTGATATCGACGACTCCAAACCGTTCTCCCTTCGACTTACAGAGTTCGATGATCTGTTTTGTGACTGCCCCGATGATGAGTGATTTCCCCGTCCCGGCGGGCCCGTACAGTAGCATGTTCGGAGGGCGATTTCCTTGGAGGGTCGGCTTCAGAAACGAAACGACCGATTCGAGCTGATCGTCACGACCAACTATCCGTTCTTCGTCGATTATCGTGTCTGGCTCAACGAGATCTCGATTGACGAAAACCGATGATTCCCCCTCATCGTCGAGCATTTCCCGAATCGATCGCTGGGTACTATCTTTAGTAGATGCGTCATTCCTTTCGGATGCACCCTCGTCTGTGGACGCCCCACCAGACGTGTTTGTTTGCCCACCGCCATCTTCTGACCGAGTTCCACCATCGAGAGTAGATTGATTCGCACCATCCTGATTACTACCGACCATATACTTGCTGCTCAATCCAGCACTAAAAAGATTTACCCCCATCGATGTTTATCCGGAGGATATAGAGTGTATAACGCGAGTATTCGCCTGTTTCAAGTCACAGGTGAGTAGACCTCTACCGAAGTATATCCGTCCGGAGGCCCCCCGTCGTCGATGTGTAAATCGAGCCCCTCGATTTTCTATGAATCTGTACATTATGGTTCTGTCACTATGCTCCCCACTCCCCGCCATCGATGTGTAAGCCATGCGTCTGACACCCCGTCTTCGAAGTGTAAATATCATCCCACACCCCCACCATCGATGTGAAAAACGGCTCTTTCTGACATTCTCTGTGATGCTTCCTGCTGATTTTTGATTCGTACACGGGAGATAAGCCTGACTTCCAAGCTTACTACTCGAAAGCGGGGGAGGAATGTTAATATTCTTCTCAAACTACTCGTCCGGTCTGACGGGTCCTTTATATCGTGATTGTCTGGTATTCTGAGGTTCGATCAGTGGACGCCGGCTACCCTGCGCTGGGCGCGACGACGACCAGCTCGTCACATTCGTGAACGAGGTCCTGGTTGATCTTGAGAAGCGGTGCGGGGTGACCACACTGAGCGATGACCGTTTCCAAGAGCTGACGAACCGATACTACCGGGGATTCGAAATCCGTTAGGAACTCGACGAACTAGCGAATGACCTAATCCTCGAAGTCACGGAGATCAGGATCGAGTCACGCAGCTTAAGAGTTCAGTCCGGTATCACCGCCTGAGTACCTCAACTCCGGAGTGTTTTCCAACTGGGCCGGCAACTGCCTTCGCACACTCGAGTTCACGGATCTCTCGCTGAGCCTGTCGTTCGAGCAGTTCGTCCCGCCGACACCGTTCACGAGCGACATCGTCGACACCGTCCTTGTCATCAATCGTGAAACGCTTACCACGGTGATCGATCTGCTCGAGCATCAGTACCGATCCTCGGCTTCATCCACTACGGCATCTCGAGCGTCCGCTTGGAGGTGCTCGTAGCGGACCTCACAGCTGTCCGAACAGAACCGACCAGCATATCCTGCACGATCGCGAGCAGGTTCCGAACACGTCGGCATCCGACACTCATCGCGGTCAGTCATCTGGTGGTCCCTCGATGTAGGAACCGAGTTGTTTCAGTGGCTGTCGACGTGATTGTTGTCTCTCTTTGTCTCATGGGTTGTCGCGGTGGGCTCCTTTCGAGCCCCCGCACCCCTTCCGGGGGATACAAACCGTCTCGAGCAACGAGATCACTCGACAGTTAGCGGTTGAACGTGCCATCCGGCGCAGGAACAAGTCCCGTCCGGATCTCGAGGTCGACACGCCGAAGATGCTTACAGCCATCATCTGGCTGGCGCTGTTCGAAATCTGGGCACGTACACGTCGCTGCCTCGATATCGACCTTGTAACTGTTCCCGCTCTCACTCTCGACCTCGTAGACCGGGCCCACTGTCGCAAAGCGGACATCCAACTTCTCGTTCAGTGCACGGCGAGTTCGTGGGTCGTCGATCGAGTAGCCACCTGCCTCGAGGGCAGTCGCCGGCTGGGGGTTGTCACAGGGGGTGGTGAACTCGTCGCGATGGTTGCGTTCTTGGCTGCACTTTCTGCAGCGCCAGTACCGTGTCCGATACTCATAGCCATCAGTGAGGTTGAGTTCGTACGGTGTTGGCTCCGCGCCTGGCAGCCACTCGTCGATCGCGACGAGTTCGTGTCCGTTCAGTCGGGCAACGTCTCCTGGATAGCTGCGATCGCGGTCGCTCGTGTACTCGTTTGCCGGTCGATCTCGATGCAAGTCGCTCTCGGATGGTCGATTTGCACTCATTCGTGGCCTCGAGGCACACGAGTATGCGCCTCATGCCGGTTGGCGCACAAAAACAACAATTTGAGATACATCGTTGGGGTCCGCCTTAGACAAGCGAAGATAGGGACTCTTCTCGAGCGAACTCGAGACCTTTCCACATAATCACCTGTTTGAACTACATGGCGTCATTCTGTAGAACGTCATGTCGCACCAGCCCAAGAAACGTTCGAACAGGGGGTGTGTGACACTCTGCTGACCGATATCATCAAAGACTCACAAAAGGCCTCCATTCTCTGCGTTTTGTCGCAGTGACTCCAGATCCAGTCACCGCTCATGTGTAAATTCTCGAACGTTGAGAGGGCTGCATCAATCGGTACGTCGACTTCGTACTCGTAGTATATCCCTCCACCTCTGCCTTCGTTTCGTTTCTCTCATTCGAGGATGCCGAGCATGGAGAGCTCGGCCAGATGGTTGTGGAATGCTCTACCGCCGAGCAAGTCGCAATTAGTCGCGGTTGCGAGATCGTGATTGTGGCAACGAGTGGGCTGTAAAATTGGATCTCACCAGCCAAATACGAAGAGATAACGGAGTATTCGAACGGAACTGCGTTAGGACGAGTAAGCTGATCGCTGTCTAGTGATCCTACGATAGCCGCTGGATCGCCCACGAAGCCCGTTCCTTGACTGTCTCATTTAGATCGGCTTTACGGAGTTCACGCAGCTTTTCGATAGACGCCGGTACTTCGGAGTTCGCAATGAGCGCACAGGCGTTTGCTCGGACTTCGGGACTGGTATCGTCTAGTGCCTGCTCAAGCCAATCGGACTGCGCACGGATGGCGCTTGGATCTGCCTCCTCAGCACGGAGGAGTGCGATCGACGCGTTGATGCGGGCCTGGATGTTTGGGTCGTCAAATCGTGCCGCGAGTTCGTCGGCGTATTCGATCACGACCTCGGGATGTTCTTGAGCGATATCACCGAGAAGTCCGGCTGCGTTGTTTCGGATGCGTTTTTTATCACTTTCGAGGAGCGCAGCGATGGAGTCGACGAATTCCACGGCTGCATCGGGATATCCGCTGACGATGTGACCCACGGTCGAAAGAGCGTTCGTCTGGATGGCTTGATTCTCGTCTTCGGCCAGTTCGAGCAGCGTATCGAATGCTGGGAGGAGTTCCTCCGGGTAGGGCTTCGAGATGGAGGCGAGTGCGTACGTCGCATAGGAGCGCGTCTCGACGTCATCACGTTCGAGTGCGATGCTGAGTGTCGGAACGGCATCAAATACGGCCTGTGGGTCGTCCTCGGCCAGTTCCATTAGACACCACACTGCCTGCCGGCTTACCTCGGTATCCGAGACGCCGGCCAGCGTACACAATTCATCGACATGCTGGCGGAGAAGTGACGGATACTCGGCCGTATATTCGGATGCCTGAACGACTGGAGCTGTGTCGTCGTCGGAAACTTCTTTGACAGCATCGGTGAACATCTCCATCAGCTTTATCGGTAGAGCGTCGAGCTGGGTGGCTACCTTGAGAACGTCGATCGCAAATTCGACGCGTTGCGGGGTCGTCAGGCAATCGGCCTGGTCAGCGCGACCCAGCATGAGTCCTGTACCGGGGGGTTCGACGTTGGTCGTGTCTTCAGAGTCATCGCCATCTTCTCGGTCCGGTATCTCTTCGATCACTGTGACGTCGATCACCATCTGGAGCTGTACTCGGCGCGTTTTCCCGCTGGCAAGCGTGAAATCGATCGTCGGGGGTGCACCGATCGGCAGGGTAGACGGACGGACTTTTTTCCACTCCCTGGATCGAAACCTGTACCCTCCACACACATCTATGACGACCTCGACTTCGTTGGCAGTGTGAAGTTTCCGGTAGATCTCCTTGGCGTGCTCTGAATCGATACCGTTCGAATCGTCGGCCTCGTTCGACGACAGAGAGAGATACCCATTCAGTGGGATTTTTTCGAGTGCTTTGCAAAATTCCCAGGCCGTATAGTGATCCCACCCATCTATGTGGCCTAGGTCGAGATCGTCGACGACGATGTACCTGGTTGCGCTGGGGAACAGTTCAGCGAGCAGTTCGAGGCGGCGCTCGCGCGACGGCCACCACTCGTACCGTCCAGCGTCGTCTTGGTCACCCAATACGTCGAGATCGCCGTGATACCGCCGGATTGCTTCGACAGTACCTGGAATTCCGGCCTCGTAAACGAGATCCTGGTTCCCGATAGCCCATACTTCGTGATTGGTTTTGTGAGCCCAATGTCTGACCCAGTCGAGGGAAACGGCCTCTCGATTGGGATGGGGGTTCACGTCGACCGTCCAGTCACGATCGAACGCGAGGACGATCATCAGTCGCCACCCAGATTTTGGAGGGCGGTGGCGAGATGGCGGAGTTCTGCTTCCTCGTCGATCTCGGCCAGCCACCGGTCGGGGAGTTCACTCGCACCGAATCGAGCCCCAGCGACGGCGCCGGCAATGGCTCCAATCGTATCCGTGTCCCCACCACGATTGACAGCAGTCACGATTGCGTCCTCGGAAGAATCTGCCTGGATTGCGTCATGGAGGGCCGTCTGAAGCGTATGGATGACGTATCCCGACGTCGAGAGTGGGTCCGGGGCTTTGCCTGCAACAAGCGGCTCGAGTGCGGTAACCAGTTCATTCGGAGCATCTGAACGAACCTGGTCAAGCGCCATGGCGAGCGGTTGATCCTCACCGCAGAGGTATCCAGCTATCGTGAGATTGAGTACAGCACAGCCGTAGGTACATCGAGGATCGGCATGCGTGATCTGTGACGAGTCTCGACTAACGGTGACGAGTGAATCTAGGTCGGTTGCGTAGGCGATCGCAAGCGGCGGACAGCGCATGACGCTTCCATTACCGGCGTTGCTACCTTCTGGACTGGCCTCCCATACTGCCTGCCCGGCCTCGTCCCACGAATAGCCCTGTTTCAAATTCTGGAGCGACCGTCGAGTCATAACCCCGATGTCAAACGGATCTGTATCGTACCAGTCGACGAACCGGCGTGCAATACCGGCTGGATCGAACTGGCTCTGTTCGACCACGCTTCGGGCAATACACAGCGCTTGGTCTGTATCGTCGGTGATTGTACCAGCGGGTTGTCCCCACGTGCCATTCCCGACCATTTCGGTAAGGGTCCCATGCTCGTGTTCGATTTCACGTGCTGATTTGAATTCGACTGGACGTCCAAGACTATCCCCACAAGCGAGACCGAGCATGACGCCAGTTGCAGCGTCTGCGGTAACCATGCGACTGACCTTGGGCTCACACACCAAAAATATGATTGAGGATCAATGACCACTGATCAACAAGCCCCGGTTAGACTAGAGTTTGCCGCTGAGAGTCATGGCTGCACCTTACTACAGACAGTAATACTGTGTTAGAATGGCGTGCACTGAGTGCACGTAGTTTAGAGATCGTTAGAGATCGGCACTACCGGACCGTCTACTCAACCATCGCTCGAAACTCTAGACCGCTTTGAGACGATACCTATTATATCAGCGTGTCATAGAATACGTCTCACAACCTCTGCCTGACGATTATACAGCTCTCAATTCGCGTATGAGCCTGTAGTTTTGCCAATTATTGGTTTTGTTCAAGATTGATGGCGTGAATAATGACTGTTGAGAACTATTGTATGACACGCTCATTATATTGTAAACATGGATTCACCAGGACCCAAAGAATGGGCCTTTGTCGACAGGCAGTTTCTTATATATTGACTTGAATCTCTTCCTTACTGACTATGCCATATGGCTTGATTGTAGGACATAATTTCAGTGGTTTGCAGATAGCCATTATCGTTTTGATGTTGATTATAATCGGTATTAGATGTTGGCAAAAAGGTTACCATATTCGTGCTTGGGTACGATTTTGGATCACATTCTATAATGTTACTAGAGGAGTCCGAGCTTGGTCGACAGCCATCTCAACCGTCGGTACTGTTATAATCGTTATTGTAGCATACAAGGTGTCGAATTTTGATGCTATTGTAATTGTCACATTATTTTATGCTACTGCACTCTTTTTCACTAACTTCCTGCAGGCAGAACGCCCGTATCCAGACGTCGTCTTCGAGAACGATTATTACAATGGTGACTATGGTGAGGGAAATAACGGATTCCAGTACGAAGTAGAACTTCGAAACAATGGAACTGCACCGATGATAGACCCAACAGTTGAATATAGACTCTACGATAGCACGTTCACGACTAGAGATAATAATTCTACGGACGGTTGGATTACTCACCCTGATACAGATCGGAATCCACCCACCATAGAACCTGGCGAACAGCAGTCTTTCGTAATTGAACACTCACCGGTCACACATAATGGGGAGACTGACTATTATCTTTGTGTCAAAATGACTCCCCGTATCCAATACCGGGAGGTCACGTTATTATACGTACGAGAGATCGCAGCCGAAGAGTGAGTAGATTGCTGTTATCAAACGATAATCACAACACTGAAAATATGTACGTGACTGAATGTTACCAATGAAGCGCAGGCTTGCCAGCCCAGAAAATGAATGGAGGGACTTCACCGACGACCATGCTCAACTCAAAGAGCAATTGCTCGGTGCTATCAACGATATCGATCAAGGCCATGAACGCGACCCTATTGCTCTCGTTGGACCCTACCGCACTGGCAAAACCCAACTCTTGTATGAGGGCTTCAATAATGCCTGGGAAGACGGAATTCCTGCACTATACACCGACGCGAACACGATCTTTAACGAATTCGATAATAGTGAAAACGCTAGCATCTCTGAGTGGCTCTCGAATCGAGTTTCAGCTCAAGTAGATGATCTCGCCGAAGGAGAGGTTGTAGATTGGCTACCAAACTGGAACCATATTTCCGACAAAGAAGAGTATGTTCAAGGTCTCTCAGAGGGTATAAGCGCTAACCAAACTGCAATCTTGCTCGTTGACGAAATTGAACAAGCCTATACACGAATTCGAGAAGCAGATTTCGTTGACGATGACAATCCCCTTCGAGTTCTTCTTGATGATCCAGATGGTGTCTATCAAGTCTGGGCATTTGGTCTCGTCGCTGCTTACGAGCTCGGGCCGGCGGACTACGCCCGTTTTCAAGAGCTACGTGTTCCCATTCTCGATGTCGAGGATATCCGTACTCAGCTTCAACAGCGACGCCCAGAGGTCGACGAACAACTTGCCCCAGGTATCTGGTGGTTATCCCGAGGTCGAATTGGATGGGCCAACAAACTCGTTGACGAAGCACCAGAAACAGATACTGAAGTTGCAGAATGGGTGCGTGATATCAGTACTCGGGAATTTGAGGGACTTACACCAATCAACAATGAGGTGTGGACTCAAGAGGTTCCCTCTCCTGAATGGGATGATGCTCGCCGAGAGATCATGTTCATGCACGACGAGTACAGTGACTGGGAAAGAGAAGGGGAGGACGCCATTTATGCATCTGATGCAGCAGATTTAATCCTCAAGTTCATTCTCGAGTTAGAACCAGAACTTTCTCCAGACGCGAAGCAACTTCTCGAACAAAACGTAGAGCGTCTCATGAAAAATATTGTGCCCGTCTCGTCGAGGGCTGAGGGGAATCTCTACGTACCAGGTGTGATATTCACAGAGGAACCGATTGTTGCCGGGTTTATAGATTTGTTATCTGATCTGATTTTGTCCTTCGAAGCAAGCACACGAGACCGTGCCCAATTAATCAACGCACTTGAGGAACTCGACACTAATTCCCTGTGTTCGAAATGGAGAACAGAGTTCTATAACCACTTCGTCAACGATCCGCCAGTAGAGCCTTGGCTTCCTGATCTTCAGATTGTTAACGACGCCTATCCACCAGTCGCCGTTGATCCTTCCCGTTTAACGGAAAAAACCACTGAGGAACTTCGCGAGAATTTGTCTACTGGTATCACGATCGATCCCAACGTGTCTACCCGTGCTACTCAGTACGAGGTTGTATTTTGTCCAACGGAGAATATTTTACAGAATCATATTAAAGACGCACTCTCTCCTGACGAATTCTCGAAGGTCTACGTCTTCTTTGCTCCAAGTAGTGCAAATGGAGATGTCGATGACGATGAATTTGATCGGCTACAGGAATTAAATCGAATAAATATTATTTTAAACAAAGAAGATCGACTCTGGCAATTCGTCTACCATCTCCAACATTATCTAGAACAAGAATATGAGAAGACTGGGGAAATTCAGGCGGCTACTGTGCGTGATGTCCTAGCTGAGGAAAATGTCCGAGACAAACGGAATGTGATTTCATCACTATTTTCTCAACTCAACGAAATTGCGAAAAGCGAAACCAGGAGTGCAGTGCGGTCGTTTGAGGATCAGTTTACTCGACATGAAGCAGATAGGCCGATCTGGACGGAGCAATTATCCGGCCAAGTTGGGCCAGACGTCACCGCTCCCGGTGTATATGGCGCTCAATCAGAGGTCTTGAACATGCTTGCATTTTCTATCGGGGTATCTCGCTATGACCTCACAAATTATGAAGATATTGCAACTATTGAAAGTACTCTCAACACAGGTGTCGAAAACAAGTTCATAGAGGTCTCGGGAAATAAATTTGGATTTACCCAGTTTATTGAGTCTACCCTGACTACCTCAGGTATAACAACCGATCTGGAAACGTTCTGGCGGCGGTTCCAACGAGAGGAAGCCAATTCTCGAGATGAAAGTGTCGGAAACCTCCAAGACTTACTACTAACATTGTTAGACTTATCAGATCAATCGACAGAAGACATCATAAAACGTGTGAAGCGCACAGATGGTGACTCCAACGTAGAAAACGGGCAAATAGCACCACTTCGGAATTCAGTAGTAACTACTCAGCTCCAACAGCAATTCATTCTTGGAACTATATTAGAGGCCGTAGCGTTTGAAAGGTTTGCTAATCTACCGGACTTATTTGATGCACCAAGGGATCGAATTTCGAGCGGTCGAGAGGAGTTGGAACGAGCTAAAAACCGTGTGTCTACACTTAATGACAAGCTCACTCCTCCGGATGATTATGGAAACTCAGTAGAAATTATTACCGACCCAATCAGGAACCGACGAAGTCATCTCGGTTCACTCGGTGAACACGTTGACAGGTTAGTGACGCTAACGCAAGACAATCGTGGTTTCGCTGGTGTAGCTGTAGCGTATTTTGCAGTGGTGGATGTGTATCTCTCGCTCTACGAGAAGCAAATTACTACTATTCAAAATACAGTGCAAGGAGCGGATCTATTTGCTGTCCAAGATCTCAAAGGGACATTTAATCAAGCAATGCAACTTATTGAGCAAGGTTCAGTCTACAACCACACGAATTACTCGGAAGAAGAAGCTCTCACCAAGTTAGAAGCGTATGCGGAAGAGGCATTTGATTTCCATGCCTCTCAAGGAGGTGCAAAAATAGATCCACTGAAAGAGGAAGCACTCAAATCGGTTGAAGAGGATGCTGAGAAGCATGAAGCCAAGATTCGCGAGTTCAATCAAGCCTTTCGTCAGCTTGAGCGGGATTTCGCTGCTATGCAAGATTCACAAGCGAAGCTCCAGACGTCGCTGGCTGATTTCTATGCTGATGTTCTGGCAACGGGGGAGGGTGAATAATGGACGAACTCATTGAGGACACCAAGGCCGCAACTCGACAAGTATCAAATTACATCGAAGAATATGAAATGTTCCTCAGTTGGCTCCAAGAGGCTACTGATACGTATAAGGAATATGGCTCATCTGAACGGTTAGCTTTGGCCGAGACATTCACACAATTCGAGCAATACACCAAGAATCCAGTTCCTCCTAGAGAGATAGTAAGAGTTCATCGAGAAATGCAGGAGGTGTTTCGGGAACCACTGCTACAAGGAATCTTAGACTACATTGCGCGTATTGAATCAGAACTCGAATTGTCTTTCAAAGATTCAGTTCGAAATATATTTAAAAATGAGCTCGAATCATGGGAACGATCTGAACTAATTGATGCGCGAGACGCGTATGATGAGATACTTACATTATTAGACGATTGTAGGGATGCAGAACAAGACCATGTTAAGAGCATAATTAGCCAGAAACCTCAACAGTTGTTAGAGCCTTGTGGTAAAATAATACCACAGATTGAAGCGACAAGGCGGACTGGAACTCGACTATGGGAAATTGGAGAGATCCTTTATGGATACGGTTGGTTAGAATTAGAACAACAGGACATTGGCCCCTTTCCTGCCGAATGGACTAATCACAAAGTCCCGGAAGCGGATGACGTTGAACCAGTCCTGTCAGAAATCGACGCCTCCCTTCAAGTTCTCTTTGCGTGTGATGTCCCTGCTGCAATGCCTGCTGAAGAAAGGGTATATGAAATCATCAACACACCACAGGACTCGTTAGCGGCATCATTGCAGGAATTGGGAGCCGAACTGAAAGAAGCTGCGCATATGGTGACTCCTCTAGAAGAAATCGATGAGCTCAGGAACGTTATTCCAGAGGAAGATGCAGCTATCTTTGGGGTGGGCTTACTTGAAGAAGTTTCGGACGGACTTACAGAAATCACTCCTGATGATGTCGAAGAAGTCATTGAGGATGTACATGATCTTAGAGAGCAATATGACGACTGGAGGACTACGGTCATAACACGATGGGATATGTACAGTACTGCAATCCGAGTACTCACAGAGGATACATCGCTGGGCGAACCCGACGTTCTTCGGAAAACAGATGCGTTCGCAGACTTAATAGCGGAGGATCCGATTGCGGCGGTACAGGATCTCGATAAGTTAGTTACGTCACTTGAGGAGGGCCGGCAAACAGTAGGTGATGAAGGTGGGCTGCCGGAGGAGAGTATCCAACTTCTCTTTGATTTGATTAAGCAGCAAGGGGTATCGTATACAGCATATGAAAATGCTGCTATCGATAGCCTGAGCGACGTTATCAACTTGCAGGTTCGGATTGATGAGTAAGACCAAATTTGAAAGTGATCTTAACACTCGGGAACCCATCTTCACAATCCCCGACCTTCAGCCGAGGTCTGGGGAAGAACGAATCCCAGCTGCGCATATTTGGAGTGGGTTGTCTCGCGGAGGCAGAGACAAATATTTACCCATCTTGTTTGACCATACTGATTCTGAAATCACACCAGAATTCATCTCTCGATTTGGAAAGTTTACGGATGAGGAAAAGGGAGAGAGTGTTAAACCAATTGTGTACCAAGATTCGGCTTCAAGTGTGGATCCAATTTTGATGGAGATTCGATATCGGGTGAAGCCAGTCTTGGAGAGCGAAGTTGATACGGAATTAGATGGACAAGGCGCAGTATTTGATGCGGCTAAACATTGGAAGTTTAACTATTCGGAGAGTACATTGGAATACAAACAGTCTATACGGGAGTACGGATTCTTATACCGGTTAGATTTTATGGTATATGGAACTCCATTCACTGCCAAATTGCCGATCTTTGCAGGAAAGCCTACAGAGTCAGAATTGCGGGAAGGACTCAAGCAAGCTTTGATTCCCTGTGTAGCGATTGTTCCTAGTAAAGAGAGTGCATTTAGCGACATAGAACTATTAGAAACGCGGATTGAGCCAACAGTTTTTCGGCCTAGATAAATCAGCTAGGGCAGAACGAATCTATTGTGACAGCCACTTGCAAATGGAGACAGATGTTAGGGTGAAAGCGCGCTATTAAAATCGCCAACCACGAATCCAGAGTGATAGCAAGAGATAATAATCAGTCGATCACATCGGATTAGGATGAATGTCTGTTTGGCGAAGGTGTGCAATCAACCCAAGCAGACAACGAGCTAAAAGAAGAGTACCTGCTTAATTTTGTCGTCAACAGTCTCAATGAGGAACTTCCGCTGGAGCTCGGGGAGAATGTAGCGGTCACGACGGAGGAATTGTACGAGGTCCTCGCTGGCGGGACCTCGATTGATCACGTCTGTGAGGAAACTAACGACTTGCCCCACGCCAATACCGTCCGTGGATATCTCACCGATCAGGTCGATCTTGATACCGTTGAAGCGGTTGGGAACACGCTCCTTCAACGAAATATCCCTGAGACGCTTCCAGATCGACCGGTGGAGGTCGGTCTCGTAGATCGGCTCGAGGAACATTACATGCGGGAAGATGGCGTCGGTGACGTCTCCACAGCCGACTGCGTCAGTGAACTCTGCTGCTGTGTCTTGGTCCAAGACGGTTGCGTGAGTAATGCGGGCGACGATCGGATCATCGGCTTGTTCGACGTAGCCGATCATCTGTAACCACTCGCGGTGGCGTGTCACTACCCCCGGTGTCCCCATCTGATACTCTTCGAACTCGCTCACAAGCAACTCCATGAGGCCCTCGTCGGTTCTGGGTTTGATTGCTAACGCACGGAGGATCGTGTCGAAGCCTTTGACGCTTGTCCGAAGAGCGTTGTACAAGACGATTGGGTCCTGCTCTCTGAGATAACAGCGACCGATTCGTGTTGCAATGTAGTTGGTATCTTGGCTCTCGATCAATCCGAGTTCCTCGAGGAAATTCAAGCTATCCTCGACTGCATCCTTTGCATTGTGTTCGTGTTAGATGATCCAGTCGACGACCCTGTCCTGTTACCGACGCGCGGGACTCCCTCTTCGTTCTGAGTAAGGAGCGAGAGCAACTCAGTCAAGATCTCCATGCGATCCTCAATACTTCCATAGAATCGAACGGTCGACATCCGGCGCCCGTCTGCCATTATTTTGTAGTACGATACATCGTCTTATCACAAATTCTGTCAAGAAATTCTGAGTCGGTGTCAATTGTCGATATAAATGTGACGAAAATAGTGTCTTTGAACGCTTTGCTGCCTATTATTTTTCTCTACCTGATTTGGAATCAGACGGCGGTATTCAGATAAGAATTGAAAAGTGAGACATCCCGTTTTCTAACGCATTGCGGTCGTTGGCCGGCACTGCGAGTTTGATGCCGGTCACCATCTCCGTACACATCGACCGGACCGTCTCCACTGATGGATGATTGCTCGCAATTCGGTCAGCTATTGAAAATGAATCGAGTGAATCGATACGAGTTACTCGTCGTTGTCTTCGCCCTCGCCGAGGAGCTCGTCGACGTCGGCGCTGCCGCGCTCGGTGATCGAGGCATTGATCTGGACGACGGCGTCGGAGACTTCACGGCCACGAACCGTGATGCGGCGTCGCTCGCCGTCACGCTCGGGGTGATAGCCGGTCTGCCGGCCGTTCATCAGCACTTCCTGCAGGTTCGGCCCGGCGACCTCGCCGTTGAGCGGGCGCCCCGCCTCGTCGGAGCCGCCGGTGATCTCGAGCGTGTAGCCGTCGAGGCCGACCGACCCGCCGTCGACTTCGTCGCCGATCGACTTGCCGCTAAACCGGTTCGCGTCCTGGTCTTCTGCCTCGAGCTGATAGGCCATCCCTGAGTCGGGATCGCCGACAACGACAGTGAAACTTGCCATGCCCGACGGAAGACGGCCGTCACTCAAAAGAACATCGATCGACCTTCTACGCTGTAACGCATTCACAGTCCCATCGAGGTAGGCGTCATCGCCAGTCTGCTCGAATCTCCAAGCACAATCGAGAAATTTTGAAGATAGCGGAAGAATATACTCGTGAACTGATCTAAGCGTTTGCTTTGGCGATCAAGTTCTTCTGATGTTTGGCGAACCTCAGTCTCCTGTAGGGATACTAACACCTAGTCTTCATCGGGGACTGAATATCGTCGGTTTCACCAGTGTCTCAACAGGCACCACATCATCAATCATCTTAACATCATCTGGCACAATCGTCACACATGGAATTACGGCTTCATTCGATCCACGTCGTAACGTTGATTCCTCGGTTTTCCTAGAAATACAGGGAACAACGCCCAAAAATCTATCCTAATTTTGACACTGATCTCAGAATAATAGATACAAAATACTTGATTCTCCCTATAATTTCAAGCTAAGCACTAACTTCGGGCACGGGGGAATCAAAGTAACGTTGACAGACTCGCTGGCATTACTATCCATGACAGGTACGGCCTCGTCTTCACAGATCGGATCAAGTCGTTACTGAACTATCGACGAATGGAATCTCACTGATGACAACCATCCCCCAGATCAATTCAACGGCGATGGCGAAAATCGAAGAGTTACAACACTTGAACACTAGATTACAGGATATACTAAACACCAACAAACAATATTGCAGCTCCGAAGTTAGATGAAAGGATATCATATTGTGGCGCTTTGATCGGAATCCACATTAGACAGCATGCACACTTCGAGAAATTAGATATCCCTGACGAGGAAAAGAACAAGTCCAAAATCTGTGGTAATTGTAAAAGATACGCACCTGTATCAGAGTAGTAGCTACTCTTCTGGCATTGTGAGAATGAGGATATTCTCCTTAATGTCGTCGTAGTCTGCTGTGGTGGCCGCCATATTTCTCCAGAGATTGATTTCTGTGTCAGCGAAGCCAACACGGTTCTCAGCAAGCTCCCCGAGGATTTTCGCGGTCGGGACTTCGAACTGCCAGTAAGAGCCTGAGTCTCCGACGACATAGGCTGCCTTCCCACCCGGTGCCATGATGTCGTAGACTTGCTCGAAGTGGTGCTGCATACCTGCGAAGTACTCCTCAATCACACGAGGATAATAATTCCCGAAACCGTGAGAGACATTTTCTTCCTCGATGTAGTTCTCCATCTTCGTAACGATTTCATCGATGTGGTCGTTCTCGCGGATGTTGACTTGCTCCCCTTCGTCGTCGGCCACATAGATGTTCTTCGTATGGGACCGAATATTTGACTTCTTGATTTTCTGTAGTTCTTTATTACTATCTGCAGCACCCAACCAGATGAGCTCGAGGCGCTGGTTTCTGGTATAGTCGTGTTCGGCAGGATAGGGCGGCGAGGTGATGAGATAGTCTATTTCCCCTTCGTGTTTCTCACTATTCAGGAGCTCAGACTCTTCCTTGAGTTTATCGCCAATTTTCCTGGCGTCACCTTGGATGATTTCGACATCGCCAAGCTGCACATCATCTTTGTGCATGGTGCGCTGGACTTTCTCTAGGTCATCTTCCATCTGGCGCAGCTTTTGCTCGAAGAACATGAGAACGTCCTTATCGCCCTCTTGCTTACGGTCGCGAGTAGCTTCAGGACCAAAGCGGACGTTGCCCACATCTTCGGGGAGGATGGCGATCATCGCCAGCTTGAACAGGTCTGTCACCTCGTCATCAGGCATCTCCTCGACGTGATACCGCAGAACCTTCATTTTCTTCAGAGGTTTCTCACTCAACCAACCTTTGGGTGTTTTCTCTGGCTCGCTAAAATCGTACTTCTCAAGCGATATTTCCTCTTCTTCTTCGTCGGTGAAATCAGAGAGAGTCTTATTGTCCTCTGAACTAATCTGGCGGAAAATCGGTTCAAGCGTGTCTAACAGTTCAGTCCGCCGTTCCCTGAATTCGTCTAAGTCTACGTCCCAATTCGTCTTCACATGCGCGGAGAGTACACTGGCTGGACTGGTATCAGTACCAATCGCATCGATGCCGAGCTTCTTCGCTGCGAGGGCGGTGGTGCCTGTCCCGTTAAATGGGTCCAAGATTAGGTCATCTTGGGTAATACCGAATTCGTCAGCTAACCCTGTAATCACCCTATCTGAGTACGCATAGACAAATCTATACCAACTGTGGATACTCACATCATTGAGTCGTCCGATATTGCTCTGGTGCTTCAACGTATCAACCTCGTTGTTCTGAGTTGTATTCATGGTTTCGAGTAGGTCTTTTTCGTTCTTTTCTTTGCTACTTTTCGATTCTACTACCGAGACTCTATGAAGGCACTCCTGATATAACTTTATATATAATTCAATTAAAGAATGGTATTTTAAACTCGCGCTCTGGAGTCGCTACTATGTCTGATGAAGCGGAGGATTTCGCCTACCAAGAATCCATATACAAGGTTCTTGCCTCAGAGGTTCGCTTGCGATTGCTGAAGAAAGCAGCAGAAGACGGTCCAATCTCTGCTCCCGATTTAGCTGATTCAGGAGAGTTTGATATTACAGCTGAGAGTATAGTGAACAACCTAAATCAGCTCGAGAACAGAGGGCTCCTTGAATCGAAGAATGTACGCGGTCCTGGGAATCGCCCTCGGAAAGAATTCACAGTACCAAAGGACGGGAAGTCGCTTGAGTTCGAATTAGTTCCTGACGATTATCATTTTGTGTTTGAGGACGCAGGTACGGTTGATTTCTAAACTTTCTTTTTTGTCTATCGAGGTTCTTCAAAGCCTTCTAAGGTATATCTACAAAGATAAATAAAATGAACGACATGTTTAGTGTCCCAATATGTGAACGTCTGGTCGCAATGGCGAAGTACGAACCCGTTATCAAACGGGTCTTCGAGAAGAAGGCCGAAGAGTTCGGGACGGAGGAGGAAATTCCGTTCCGTCGTAGTGATATCGAAGACGCAATGGAGGAGCTGGATATCAGCGTGGGGAATGTACCAGATATCCCGTACGCCTACCGAAGCCGCCGTCCACTTCCCAAGGATATCGCGGAATACGGATACACCGCCGTCATCATCGATGACACTCGCGAAGGGTCTGACCCGACGTACATGTTCACGAAGCAGGAACAGCTGATTCCTGTCCCTGATGATGACGAAATCGACGCAACGTTCACCACGAGCGCTGGCGATCTGCCTGCCCCTGTGCAGAAGTACATCGGGAAAGATGAACAGGGAGCTCTCACGCAAGTGCGGTACGCAGGGCTGCTGGACGACTTCACAGGTCTGGAGACATACCATCTACAGAGCCACCTGCGGATGCGGGTTAAGGGGCGCGAAGCTGAACTGGACGACCTCTATGTCGGCGTCGATGAGGAAGAAAACCACCACGCGCTTGCAGTGGAAGCCAAGGGTGCTGGTGAAACCCTGAACCGCAATCAGCTCATCCGTAACACTCGAGGTATTGAACATAAGTCTGACTACCCGAACTCGGTAGAAACACTCGCCGTCAAACTGGACGAGAACAGCCACTTCTATCTGTTCGAGTTCGAAGTCTACCAGGAGGATGGGGACGACAAGGTGAGCACGGAGCGAGTCTGGAAATACGAGTTCGACGCGAAGTAACTAACCTCACCTCTTCACGAGAAGAGGTCTACTCCAACAATATATTCAACCTTTTTTCGAGTTGTTCGAATAGCTCTTGAGACGTTTCTGTACCTCTGCTACCAGTGATAACTATTTTCCCAGATGCAAATATCAAGAGGGTAGCAGAGCCTTCATCAGGACGGTATACCAGCCCTGAAAATTGCTCAGGTTCGTATTCTGTATTCTCGAGCCCCAATCCAATTGGTGCAGCATTTAAGTTCACCTCTGAGTCAAGCTCGCCTACACAAACTAGGTTTTTCACGTTAAATTTATCTATGAATCTGATGTCCTCGAATTCAGATGAGTGAAGTAAGCCAATTTCCTCGAGTGCGTAGTAGAACTTTTGCCGAGCATCAATCAGTTCATCATAGGATTTAGCGCCTGTAAGGACATGTACGCCTGATGCAGCGAGTATGATTACTGTGTTATTATCAGATATACTTATTATGAGTCTGTTGCCCTTTTCGTATCGATGGTCAATATCTTCCACCCATTCGCTGTCAAGTGATCCTAATTCTTCTGCAACTGCAGATAGTTCGATTTCCATATCGAACCGAGCAGAAGCAACGATATTTGCGATAGACACGTCTTTAGATAGATAATCTTCATTCGTCTGCTCGGCATCTAACATACTATCGAATCAATCCCGCAACTCATCTATTGTATACGTACGAATTGATTCTAAATCTTTTTTAGTGGCATCGGGGTTCCACTTATACATCTTCCCAGGCTCTTCTTCGACTATGAGGTCTTTCCGCATCAGCTTATGTATAGATGTTCGGACAGAGGATTCCACACCACCAGTCTTGCTTTGAATTCTCCTGAAGGAGACTCCTTCGTCTGAATTGTAGAGTAGTTTCGCAATCTCGTACTGACCCATCTTATCTCAACTATGCGGCGGGGCGTTCTTATAAACTCGCTTAATTAGCGCTACTTATCACCCCTGATAGATATCGTTCTTATCTTGCATAGCTCGTTGCACGGTTTCGAAATTATAGTATCGGTTAGAACTTTGTACTCAAACTGAGTGGATAATCTCGACAAGACCTTTGTCGAGGAATTGCAAGATGCCCTTGACAACGTAGAGAGGAAGAAGCCGACGCAACGGGATGAGAAAGCTATCTCAATATTTTGAAACCGTCTACCTGTATGCCGGAATATTGATAACAAATTCACTCCCAGATCTTATAGATGGGATGGACTGATAGTCAGTATCCTTCAAATTGGAACTCAATCAGGAAAGAGGTGCTCGAGCGAGACGGGTATCAGTGTAAGAGCTGTGGTGAGACAGAGAAGGAACTGCATGTTCACCATGTCGAACCACTCTCAGAAGGTGGGTCCAATTCTAAGAACAATCTTAAGACACTCTGTCATCCGTGTCACGAAGACGTGCATGGTCATCCGATCCCAACAGCTGGTTCTACTCAGGATCGACCATGCCCGAATAATCCAAATGTAACCTACAAATGTTCTAAGTGTAAACGGAAGGTCACGCTCTTCAAATATGGCGGAATTCGGTGCCCTATGTGTGGAAACCGTATTCTATTGAAGGAGAGGGCAGAAGACGTGAAAGAAGTCGATGTAAAGTAAACTCAGAACATTACCTCAAATCAGAGACGTCGAAGTTCCCGTCTTGCTGTCCGTTCTCGAGTGCTACGACCGGCTGTGTACGCAGGCATGTCGGCCAGACCATGGAGAGGACAGTGTGCCATTGATCGACTACGACGACGCCACCGATATGCTGGTCGCCGATGCAGTGTTAGCACTCGAGCAACGGGACGTCGAGCACGCACTTACGCGCCTCCTCGAACGGGGCTACTTCTACGAAGTCGAAGACGAACTTCGGGTTACATCCCCAGAAGAGCAGTGGCAACGACTCTTCGAAGAGCCGTCCTGCATCTTGATAGGTCAGCGCACTATACTGATCTCGAGCCACTGCAGTCTCTTCAAATCAGTCCTCCATCTCGCCACTCCATTACCGGAATTGTCCAGAATCGATGGCTGCGTTCTGCTAGATCCTCTCCCCATATTCTTTGAACACGGACTCGAATCCCTCGTCGACGACCTGCTGGACAAGCTTCGCGAACGAACTTCGATTATCTGGATCTTCAACAAGCGACCGAAACGCACTCTCGAAGTGATGCCCATGAGAAGGCCGATCCCGACTCGAGGTTTCGTGGGCTGCTTCGTGTAACACCACGAGATACAGGTCGTGCATCCAGATTGCACGCTGGCGGCTCGTCACGGCCGAGTCGGTGATCACGATGTACGTCCTGCCGTCAGTCCAGGCATCGGCACTCGCCTCGCCGTAGTACACCTCTCGCTCAATCCCAATCTCCCTTGAGAGCACTCGAGCAAAGCGGAGATAGCGCCGCTGATCAGCGTTCAACTGCGATTCGTCCTCGATGCGATGATAGCCCGTCCATACACCCTCTGACTCTGCTTGCTCGCCAACATCGAACGTCTCCGGCACCGCTATCGATGTGTCCTCGTCAGTGGCGAGATCACGAAGCCGCTGGGTCGCCGCATCACTCGTATCGAGGACGACATAGCCTCGCTCAACGAGCTTGTCCGCACCTTTCTGGGCACTGTCAACCCACCCGATTTTCGGGGCCGCCTGGATCTCCTCGAGGCTGATGCGGGACTCGGTTGCCAGCTGGAACAGGTTGCGATCGGCCCACTGCTCGTCCGACGACTCGGATGCCATTGCCTCGATCATCACTTCCCGACTCTCAGCAGTCAACCGGTCGTCCGAGACCTCGGCATACAGGTCATCACGTGCCTGCTCAAGTGCGCTGTCGATCCGCTGCCAGCGGTCACAGCCCGACTGGATATCGTTGCGGGCAAAGTTCAGCGCCAAGTTCCCCTTCGAGACGACTACCCCACCCAATCCGTACTCGCGTTTCGTCGTCACGTACAGGCCATTGCTGTAAATATCGAGTCCCTCGTGGGGCGTGTACTCGAGTGCGAGGATCGCATCCTCAGTTTCACGGGTGAGCGACGGATGCGGTGAGTCGGCCACTGCCTCGAGTGGATTGCCGTTGTCGACTGGCTCGCCGTTGATCACGACTGTGACGCCCGTTCGAGACTGAACGTACGCGAAGCGCTTGCGAAGATCGCGAACGTAGCGCCGCCACCGGTAGCTGTCCGGGTCCGGCACTTCGTCTTCGTAGTGATCGATCTCGACGAGCATCCCCTCGAGATGATGCTCAGTGTCCACGAGCTGGCCATCGCGCCCGCTGACGTCTGCCCACGGCCCCGAGTCGCGTCGATCTCGGTAGTCGAAACACAATGCGGTGTCGTGACTCCAGATACGAACGGCACCCTTCGCGATGATCGCACCCTTGCCGATGCCCCACTCGCCGATTGTCTCGTCGTCCGACCGTTGCTTGCTTCCCGCACCAAGCACCGACAGGTTGCGTCGTCCCTCGGTCGACTCGAGATCGACACCAGCGCCGTCATCGAGGATGAGCGACCGCTCAGGCGAGATACTGACCAGCACACGGGATGACCCAGGACTGTCGATGCCGTTTTGGACCGCTTCACGGATCGCGTCTGTGAGATCCGCCATCTGGTCTTCGATGAGGTACGTTGCGACCCGCTCGTCAGCCGTCATCGTCACGGTCTCCTCAGTCGATGGCTGACTCGCCGGTCTCGAGTCAGTTGTCTCATTCGTGGTGAACTCCGAGAGCGTCGGATGATCTGTCATGGTGTCCACCAATGTGGCACCACAGAAACCGAACCATGCGGTCACTTGGGAACAGGAATGAACTCTGGTTCGACTTGACGTAGTCTCCCGGTGCTCTCGAGGAACGAGTAGAGATCGCCGTACAGGCCAGTGTCTTCGTCAGTGCCGTCTGGGGATGAGCGTAACGTGTACCAGTCGCCGACGATCGCACAGAACTGTTGGGCACGAGTCATCGCGACGTTCAACCGTCGGGGACCATCAAGTGGACGGCCGAGGAAGCCTGTCTCGCCCGTTGTGTTACTCCGAACCAACGAAATTACGATTGCGACTTTTTCGCTCCCTTGGAAGGAATCGATCGTGTCGACCGTGATGTCTCTTCCAGAATCAAGATGTCTCGCTAGCTTCTTTCGAATCGCGTTAGCCTGAGCCGTGTATGGCGTAATGACGCCGATTTCGGATGGGCTGAGATCTGCATCGGCGAGCAGTTCGCCGACGATATGGGCAACGAGTCGCACCTCTGCGTCGTTGCGCTTGGAGTGATCGATCGTCTCCTCGCTTCCACCGATATCATATCCGACGAATGCAGGCCGGTCCTCGAGTGCGGTAACGTTACGCCCTTGCCGCAGGGCCCGGTCGTAGAAGCGGCTGTTCGGAAACCAGGCGATATCGCGATGCATCCGGTACTGCGTTCGGAGCTGGATACCGACTTCCTCGTAAATACCGCCGTCAGCGTAGAGGTGTTCGAACAGGGAGAGACCGGCTGCAGACTCCGGCGGTTCTTCGGTTGCACTGAATGGCGGCAATTGCTTGTGATCGCCTGCGAGGATCACTTTGTCCGCTCGCGCAAGCGGAATACACGAGGCGGTGCATGTCGCCTGTGTCGCCTCGTCGAGGACGAGCACATCGAACTCTCGCTCGAGGGTCGCTGCGCTGCTGTTCGTCGCTGCGACAACATCGGCTAGTCCGTCGCAGGTAGCATACTGGGTGCTAACGACTTCATTTGATGATCTGCTGGCGTTCACGCGTCGGAGTACGAACTCGCCGGCACCGTGTTGTGCATGGGCGTGCAGTGATCGGTCGTCGGTCTCAGTCGCTGTACTCGAGCCAGCAACGAGATTGTCGACTGCTTGGTTCGAATCGGCACAGACGAGGACGTCGTCCCCAGCCTCGACTGACCGTCTGACGACTTCGACGAGCGTTCGCGTCTTGCCTGTGCCTGGTGGTCCATGAATGCAGAAGAGGTGATCAGCAAGGAGGGCACAGGACACTGCAAGCTCCTGTTCTTGATTCAGTTCGACGTCTTGCTGACTACTCTTGACACCAGCCGTGTCCCCGAAGGTGACTGCTGTGTCGCCTGTCAAGAGCGCGCGTTGATCATCACGCTCGCGAACGCGCGTAATCGCAGCAAGTTCGCGCTCGTACGGAACGGGATTTAACAGCTGAGTGAGTGCAAAATCCCGTCGCTTCTGGCGGAGGAACGCACCGACAGCCGACCGGTTCTCGATCGTATACCAGTCGATAGCGAGACTGACGGTTAGTCCCTCGATCGCATCGACTGTCGCTGGAATCGGGAACGCGTCTGGTGAGTGTTCTTTACTTGGTGGGTGGAGGAGCACTTCGTTTCCTTCGAAGATCCGGAATTCGCTCTGGACGACTCGATACGTGTCATGCTGCCGATCTACTTGCCCGTCATCGATTCTGAATCGGTAGACACCATCTTCTGGTTGACCAAGGGATGCAAGCGATGGAATCGCACCGAACCCCTCGGCACGGAGTGCTTCGGGCGTTGAAGCGGCTGCTTTCGCTCGGTTTTCATCACGTTGGGCATCCATCTCCGCTTGGACAAATGACTCGAGTTCGTCAAAGAAGGAGTCCGTGTTGTCGGAAAGCGGATTTCGCGGTGGTTCCCGCTCTGCAATGGGTGAGTCGAAGTACGACGGCGGATCGTCAGGCGCGTAATCGGAGTGCCAGAAGCGTACCCGGTTGGCTAGCGATGAGACGGCAAACGTGTCTTGATCGACCGAAGCATAGTCGTCGCCATCATCGTAGATGAAAATGTCGCCATGGAGTGCGTGTTCTGTGAAGGCGAGATATTCGCCCGAGAGTGCTGCGCTATTGCGCGCATGGAGTGGAATTACGATCCAGTCGTCTTTCTCGGGATGTGCGAGTTGGTCGTGGTAGCTCGCATATTCAACGATCCCATCGATTGGAATGGGGTCATCTCGCACCGGTTCAAACGTCTCGTCTGCCGGTGAATGGAGGGCAGCACTCGAGAGGTCGAACTTGCCGATCGCACTCTCGAAGAGGAGAGACATGTCGATCAGAACGAATCACTGAATCCTAAATCTTCTCGTTCAGTGAAGCCATCACACGGCTAGTGGTTTTGATAGAGTGTGTCACAGACCACTTCTCATGAAGTTAATTGCCTCCACTTCTCGATGAATCGGCCGACAAATGGATCTGCTTATTGACCGCTGAGATACCTACCAACCAGCGTATCTGTTCGAAGAGTCGTGATGAATACAGAGCGCGCATCTTACGGCTAAGAAACTAAAAGTGGATTATGTATTAATTTGGTTGAATTTGATTAGATCCTCCGCTAAGGCTTCATAGTACCGTTCGGTTTTACTTTGATTACTCTTTTCGGTAATCGACAGCTGTTCGGTGGTTTGTTTGTGAACCCCTCGTGTTGGATGAGCAGTCGGTATGTAGATGAAAGATTCACCGCTTACAGATAGTGTTCGAAGTCCCGACTTGTGATTTCCTGATCCAATCCCCCTACTGAAATTCTCCCCAAGGCTTTCAACATCAAAGACTTCACAGAATAGCTCGTAAGGTCGTTTGCCAAGGGAAATTACATATTTCGGATCAACCGTATGTAACTCCTCACAGAGATGCCCGGAATACCCACCTACACCCGCGCATTGCTTCTCGGCTGTACGATTTCGTCCATCCGGCTCTATCCCTATTTCTCCGTAATGGATCTCATTACATTTTTTGACTTGAGTCCAGTATACATTAAATTCCTTATCAAGCAGTTCAAACAACGGCTTTGCCAAACGGATCGTTCCCGCAATGTTGGGAATTTTGGTCACGTCGTCCCTTCGGACCTCGTCGAAAGTGTTCTGTGTGTGGTTTGTTTTCTCCTCGGTGTACTCCGGAATTGACGCCTTCCCCGGCTCATGGCCTAAAATCGCTACATCAACGTCTGTCAACGCACCATCACCGAAAAATGGTCGATGACCGAATGAGTTTGTCCGCGTTTCTGGATCGCCGGGAAAATCTTCTCTGATAGACCAGTGTGCTGGACACCCGTCACAAGGGCCAGCACCACCTTCGGTTATCCAATTCTGCCAAACCCTATGGAAAAAGTCGCATTTCCCTTCAGCCATAATATCGCCTGTTATTGTGAGTAGGTGATAAGTATTTAGGATCTCACTTCAGCCAAGATGTGCTGCTGACCACATCCTCTCTATTCAGCAGGCGGCTTTTGGCATAGTTCGGATAGATGGATAGCCACTTCGATAACTGCTTGCCCTGTACTTATCATTCATTGCGATTATCAGCTCAACAGTAAAATAGTCTATGACAGCCTTGTTTTGGCGTCCTGTTCTACGAAGTCTTGATTACGGCAACATCGGATGATGTCACCACCACACGGAACTCACTAACCGAGAATCAAACCTCGAGATCAGTCTGTGGGCCCATCGAGTCTACAAGCCGCTTGAGGGCTTCGGCGTCGATCATCCACTGTAGTTGGTACTCGTCTCGATCGAAGCCCTGTTCCTCGAGTGCAGTGATGATCTCGAGCAGAAGCGGTCGATCACTCATCGTCGACCACCTCGCTGGTGACGTCGATGATCTCCTGGGCGGTCGAACTAATGCGCTCAAGCCGGTCGAGGATCGTCTCTGGCTCGTCACCGTGCCACGCGGCGAGGTAGAACGCTGACCCACTGGTATCCAACTCGAAGTGCCGTCCAACGATGTAACCGACCGCTTCGGCCTCGAGCTCACGCTTCGATCGCTCAGCCTCGTCGTCGACGCCGCTGTGTAACAGCGCGTGCGCGTACTCGTGAACGAGCGTGACGGCGAGATCAGCGTCGTTCTCGCGATCACGGACGACGACGCGTGGCTGCTCTTGAGGCCGGTACTCGCAGACGCCCTTGGCACTCCCATGCGACCAGTCCTGGGGTGGCACGACCTCCACGTCTACCTCGAGTGAGTTTGCTGCCTCGAGGAGTGCAGGGACTAACTCGTTAGCCTGTCCCTTGGCTTCCGTCTCGAGGTCGGGCAGTGGCTCGCCGTCAGTCTGTGAGATATCGAAGACGGGTGCTGGCCGAAAGCCCACAAGTCCCTTTTCCCAGCTATCCGGAGGGGTTTCATCGTATTCACAGTCACTGCGCTCGTGGTACGACGGCGAGTTTCCGCAGTCGGGACACTGCTTTGCGATGATGGGTGCCCAGATCCAGATCGCTGTCTCTCCTTCCTTCACATGCCGGTCAAACTCGTTTTGCCATGTTCGATAGCCGGCAACGCGTGTCGCGTGTGGACACTGGAGTTTGATCAACAGCGTGTTTCGGTGCGAGTAGTCGTGGAAACGACTCTGGACGTCCAACCACTCTGTGAACTGTTCGCTCGAGACGGCGTCATCGACTTCGTCGACGAGGTCTTGGACCCACGCCTCGATCGTACTGTGCATCTTGTCGTGCCGGGTGTCCGAATCGTCGAACGTTTCCCGGGAGCTGCTGCTCGTAGCCATGTTCGATCACTGCTTCTCGAGTCGAATCGAATCGAACTGAACTCGAGAAGACCTCCACCCCTCAGGGGGTCTCAAAAAGACGCCAGACTCGAGCAGCTGAAGAGCCGCTAATCAGCGGACGCTGGCTTCTCCACTTTGATCGGCGCGTCATCTGGCGTTCCGCTCTTGTTCAGGAGAGACGCTGGGTATGCATCGTACGCCGTCCCGATTAGCAGTGGTTCGACCTCTGCAAGGGTTGCGGGTGCTCCATATGGGCTGCTGTCCGCTGTCCCATTCCAGGCATGGACCCAGAGATACGTCTGCTGAGATAACGTCCGTGAGTCGGGCTCAAAGAGTGCCTCAACCCAGTGCTGTTTGCGTTCGTCGTCGCCAGCGAGTGCCTGTGAAAGTTCGCCGATATGCCAGTAGTTTCCACCGCCCCACCGCGCAAAGCTTCGCGTCCCATCCCGCTTGTGGGCGATCTCTGTGAAATTCGCACTGAGCTCTCGCTTCTTCCCGTATGCCTCTGCCTTGCCGATATACCGAGGCACGATATCAGTAGGTGTCGCAGTCTCTGCAGGTTCCTCGAGCTGGTACATGATGTACAGCAGGCCATCGTCGCCGTCCGCACGGATGCCATCACTGTCGACACACTTCCGGCCTTCACGGCGAATCCAGGAATCGATCTCGGCAGAACGCTCGAGCGTTCCGTCGTCGCGTGTTCGAACCTGCAAGTCGTCAGTCACATCAAAGAGCGGGATCGGATCTGACTGTCCTTCGCTTTGGATATCAGCCAGTATGTACTCTTCAGCCCACGCTTCCCAACACTCGGCCTTCGTCATGGGGGTGGCTGGCGTATTTTCGCTGCTACTCGGCCACTGTCTGTCCTGTGCGGTAATTTCGTCTGCGACCCACTCCGTCCCAGCCTTGCCGATTTCGTGTAGAATCCGATTTGGAACGAACTCGCGATTGGCGAAGATCCGCTCGTACTCGGGTTGTGCGTGAACCAATCCAACGAGCTTTGCCTCGAGTTCCTGACGATACGTCTCGAAACTATAGGGTCCGGATTCGAGTTTGTCGACGTCAACGATCCAGACGTACAACGGGCTATCTGCGCGTTCGGCAACTGCTGCGATCTGATCGTATTTCGAGAAGCTTCCCCACTCGCCGTCGTCTTCCCACTCCGTAATTGGAAGCGAATTGCGGATCTTCCGGGAGTGTTGTCCGATCCGTGAGCTGATGTCGTTCGATTCACCCACGTACACAGGGATCACGCTCTGAGCGTCTGCAGCCGGCCCATCCAAGAGGTAGATCAAATAGAGGTAGTCACCGTCGTTCATCCCCCATTTGTAGCTCCCCAGTGCATCGCTCGTCTCGAGTCCGTTGTCAGTAGACTCGAAAAACGGGACTGGGTCCGGTGTCTCATTAGAGCGGAGGTCCGGCAAGAGCGTGTCCTCGAGCCATGATTCCCACACCGCTGCTTTGCCCGTCGCACCTTCTGAAACCTGCTCTCGCTCGTTCATAGATGCTGATTGTACCAACTGAGTCGCTCTCCGATCAGTAGCCCCTCCGTTGGAATCTCTATCGCAACGTCGTGGTCCTCGAGCAGCGGGAGTAGTTCCTCGTAGTATGCTTTCCCTGCATGGAACACGAGCGTGATGTTGGACTCGAGCAGACCTGCTGCTTTCACCTCCTCGTATACAGCTTGAGACCACTCTCGCTTTCGTGCGACTCGCGCGCCGGCCAGCGTCTCATCGTACGGCTCGATCGGTGGGCCGTCTGGCTCGAGTAGCTGGTGCTTCGCCGAGAGGATATACCAGTCGTCGTGATATTGCTCACAATACTGTCGCGCTTTGCTGAACAACGCCGACGGAGAGTAAAGTTTCGCCGGTGGTGCTGCGTGTTCGCGCTTCGTTTTCGTGCAACTCACCAGTCCGATTTCAGTCATGGAACGATATTTTCACGCCAGATGGTAATTAGCCGACGATTTGGTGGGCAGAATGCTGAAGCTCATCTGCAATCAGCGATCACGGCTCGCCTGTCCCGAACCAGAGAACGAGCGGCGGATCGAGCAGCTGCAGAGCTGACCGGATCACCTGCTGTGCTTGCGACTCTCCTCCGGCAACTCGACGAGGAAATAGCCGACACACTGATTCGAGATCTGCGTGAAGTTTCGAGCGTCTCTTCGTTATCCATTCTCCCACTTGAATTGGATAAACCTGAAAAAGTCATGTCGGACCGGAAGGAGACACTGAACCGTCGTATTGGTGGCTCGTGACGTGGACACACCGACTCAAACGCTACCTCTTTGGACCACATCCACTAACTGATGAGCGAATCAAGACGCTCTCAGACCTCGAGCGTGAACAGTAAAGAGAAGCGCTATATCAGTTATCTTGTTTGCTTTCTTGATACCCTGTTCGTCCTGCTTTGGCCGACGTTCGGAGTATCTTATAGAGGCCTACAAGAAGTCTGACCGCGAGAACAGTCACTCCGAGTATTCCAAGTATCTCTCCAACTGGCGGATTGCTAATCTGGACGAATGAGGAAACGAGCGCGCCTGTGAACAGTAAGCCTAGGCCTATCCAGAAAGCCTCATTGCGTTGGGAAAGTGCGGTCAGTGTGTCAGCTACCATATAGAACCTTTCTCGTGTTTGAGTATAGTATTTTGGTGTGTGAAACGAATATAGTTGTACACCTACTTACCGGCCAATTCACCGCAGCCGTCGGTGGATCAAACCAATTGGAGAGTTCTCTGATACCCGTCGAGAACAAGGTTTAGTCGGGACGGCGCGTAATTCCCCCGTATGCCATTCAGCGTCAGTTGGCACACGCTTCTCGAGCATCTGGATGAGCTGCCGGCGGACGCGACACTGATTACACCGTTGTCGCACTCTCGCCTTCACATCATAGATATCCAGGAACACCGCGTTATCGTCCAGTTCGACGAGTCCAGCGAGAAGCGTCCGCTCCAACGTGAGCAGTTCGGGACACTCTACCATCAGATACAGACCGCGCACGATGGATTCGATCTCGACCGGCTGCCGCCAGATGCTGACCCGTATCCAGCGGTGTTGAGTGTTCATCCCCGGTTCGAGATCGACGAGGACGCGGGTGTGATCGCTGAGACAGATGGTCCGACGACGACCCAACTGGCCAACACAGCACATGAACCAGACACCGACGACGACCGCACCGAACCTGAGGGTCTTGATGTCTACTCGGATGCGCTGCTACTGATCGATGCACTCGAGCGCCACGACGTAACTGACCTGCCTGACTTGGAGACGGCCACGCTCGTCAATCTCTACACGCTGCTGTCGGATGTCCAGCGTGACGCCAACGACTTTCGCCAGGAGGTCGCTGACGTACTTCTCTCACGCCTCCATCACGACCGTCCTGTTGCCGGTCAGTATGGCTCCGTCCAGCGTACGAGTCGCCGTAACCGCTCGCTCAAAGATGACGAAGACGTCATCTCCATGCTCGAGGCGGAAGGGATCGACCGCGAGCGCGTCATGAGCGTTGATCGCCAGAAGGTCGACGAAGCACTCGAGGTGACGACGCTCACCGAGTCTGATGTCTACGAGATCGATGAGAGCGAGTACGTTCGCAAGGCAGGAGGTCGACGACGACGTCAAGGAGTCGCGCCTCCAGGGCTTGAAGGACCGGCTTGCCGCCAGCGAGGAGACAGAAGCTGAAGAACTGCAACAGGAAATCGAAGCACTCGAAGAGCGTATCGACGACCTCACGAGTTTCCGAGCAGGGACAGAAGTACAGCGATGACTGGTGACGGCTTTCACGTCATCACGTACTGGGCAAGGAATTGGCAAGGTTCCTCCCGGTCGTCCTGCAATCTGACACTGGCAGTATCGAGTTAGTCATCGTCGTCCTGTGAGCGGAGTTCGATAGCCCGCTTCTCGAGCAGGCGGAGGATCGGAACACGTTGTTGGTGCTGGTTTTCATAGGCGATGCAGGCTCGAAGCGTCTCCATATCGTTGATCGTCGCGATGCTGGCATCAATCAGCCGTGTGTTTGGTGCCTCGAGCCGCTGAGCTGGTGAGAGTTCGCTCGAGTTTGGAGGTTGCTCTGACGTATCGCTCATTGGATGTTGCCTCTACCCCTGTCGAGGCACGAAAAACTGCATCGCTCACTGGTTTTTCCGCAAGTGAGAGATGACCACGTGCTACGGCAAGTACAGCGGAAGCACCGGTCGTTCGATGCAGCGGTTATACGGTTCGAAGGTCGTCTGTCGCCTGTGACCGGATGGCGGCTGCTGCGACTTCGTCGGCTCTCCTGATGAGTTCCGCTTCGATCGTCGCCGGCTCGACCGGCGTTCGGCTCGTATGGGAGAGTACGATGTGTGCCAGTTCGACTGGCAGGTCCACTGCTGCAACGACGTAGACACCGTAGTAGGGATGTCCGAGCAGGTTGTAGACCGGCGTCTCGGTCATCCCGTCGAATTCGGCGAGTTTGCTCACGTCGTGGATGAGTGCACCAGCAACTACCGTATCCACTGAGAGCGTGACCTCGCGCCGCTCAAGAAGTGTCTCCGCGAGCGCAACGGCACAGGCAGTTACGTCCCGAACGTGGCTTACCAGCCGTTCGTTTTCCAACCCTAATGCACGCTGTGTTGGGGGCAGCCACGGTACCTCGGTGAGGTCGTCGGTGTCGTTCTCTTCGATGGCCGTCGCCCACGCACTGACAACGCCCGCTCGAAGATCGTCGTCTTCGATCACCTCGAGTTCGGGAAACGCGGCCCTGACCACATCCTCGCTCATGTCTCTGCTGTCAGTATTGACCACTAAAAGTACTCGCCGTGCAGTGATGCTCACTTCGCAGCTTGCGCTCTCACCTGCTGCTAGCGTTCTGCGCCATAGACGATTTTCGAGGGGGCTTCGTAGCCACAGTCGGGACAGTCAAACCATCGTTTGAGCTTTGCACCAGCAGCAGATTTCTGGCCGACGATGACGTCGTCGTTCGGACACTCAGGACAAGCGAGTTCGGGGGCTAGTCGGTTCCGAAGTTCATCCCGAACGCTGGTCGCCTCCTTCGTCTCGAAGCCTTGCGACCACACTGGATAGCCGTCGACAAGGATCGCTGCCCGCCACTTGTACGCGTAGGAATCCGGGGCACGATGCAGGACCGCTCGTGCTCCAGTCTCCGTGTTTCGATATGCCAGCGTGGGTGTTCGACTCTCTCGTGTCCAGTTGGTGATTCGGGGCATGAGTACTCAGAAATGGACGTCTGCTGGCACGACCCAGCATGTCTCGCGCTCATCAATCTCCTTGAGGAGGCGATCGAGATGTCCGCGATGGCGGATGCCTGTCGCGTGTTGATCATACAGGCAGATCGACGGGCCACGGGAAGCACCGACGCGCTGGAAGGCGTGCCGAGCGAGGCCCTCGTCGCGCATGATCTCGTCGTCGTTATGTTCCTCGAGTGCTTTCTTCACCCGGTCCAGATTGCGTTGGAATGTTTCCGTCGTAGTCTTCCAGGCCCGCTCGAGGAGTTCTTCACCTTCGTCGGACGTAACGGGTGCAGCTGTCGGTAGGTCGCCCCACCGTGCTTTTCCAGCCACTGTCGTCTCCTCTTCGTCGAAGGTGACGTAGTAGTCGAACACTGCACAGGAGTCCGGCTCTGCGCCAACCAGTCGGTCGAACACGGTCTTTCCGGTTGACAGTGCCTCTTCTGCTGTCGATGCCTCTACTAGTGCGTAAATTAACATATGCATCTGGGATACCTCACTGTGCCGACGCTCTGGTCAGTACTCGTCTGTTCTTACTCAGTGCGCCGGCAGCCATTATCGGCGCACAAAATCACGGTGCAACGCGTCTGTCTCATGGAGTAGAGCGATCCGGATAGCATCGACAGCGATCGTCAGGTCGCTCGACTCGTCGACAGCTTCGAATTGGCTGCGAGTGCCTTCCGAAACTGCACCCCTGCCTTGAGTGGAGCACATCATAGAAGACTCATGAGCGATTTATTTCAGCTCACTTTTATTGAATCAGCCGGTAAGTAGATGTGGCTACTGTTTGCTTTCAATTTCGACAAGGGATTTGATAACGCACTGATAATACGGGTACCTTCCGTCTTATTTTCCCATCAGGAAGCCGAATAGCAGGATAAACGGCCTCACAGTTAGGACAGATGGCGACGATCTCCTGTCCAGTCGAGTGTTGCTCATTCAAGATAATTGGGCTGACAACGCCCACACAGATATATCAGTGCGTATAGACTCATAAATAGAAATCACTATTATTGTCTGAAGACCTGCATCCTATTGTCCATATGTAAGGTTTTTCAGCTCAGAGGTCGTGTGCTGACATGACATGGATGGAATACCTGAAAACGCCCCTTCAACCGATACTTCGGATCAAAATGAACTTATCCATGTCGTAATCGAAGACCCGGGAGAAGCTGACAAGTGTGTGTTTTTCCCAGGAAATGCAACAGCTGATGAGCTACATACAAAGTGGATCCTTGCTCTCGAGGATTCGTACGTTCACCTAAAAGACACTCAATAGTCCGCCTGTACTGACCGTTCACTACAGCGTCAAATGGGTCCGTGACAGATCCTATGACCCGCTCGGTTAGGAATCAATGTGGGTATCAGTAGATTCACCACGCTCTGGTCGAGTGAGAAGACTCACTTCCTCCAAGAGCGCCGTTGCTGTCTCGATTCGTTCTCTGTCTGCGTCAGTCAGCTGATCGCCCTCGAGATGGTTGAGTTGGCTGAGTGCACGATGCAGTCTGTATCCTGGTGTGTTTCCTGGGTCCATTGAATGCGCCTCGGCCGATCGCGGCGCAGACAAACAGAATACGACAGCATAGGCGACCGGTTTGTTAACCAACAGCCACGCTGCACCATCGACGTCTGTTGGTTAAGACATGACGCGGAGCAAGTCATTCTGGGCTCGGCCCATAGCGCGGCGTCCCGCAGACTTGGCACTCCCAGATTGCGTGGCTGGTCCAGGTTTCGTCGGGAACCGATTCATGAGCGCTGAATTGGTGATCGGTTGTGCGTCCGCACTGGTGACACTCGAGGCGTTCTTTGGTCGGAATGCCACTGTCCTGATGCTCAGGTTCACGTTCTTGAGGTGCCTGCTGGAGGGCAATTGCAGGAACTAGCCACGCATCATCACCGGCGTTGTCGAGCAACGTCGCAAGCCGCTGCTCGTCGCGAATGCCGGATCCACCCTCGTCGTAGAGATAGGTTGTTGGTTCGCAGTCGCTATCCACCGCTGATTGGTCAGTCCACGCTGTTCGATCATAGGCCGCTGCGAAAAGCTGCTCACCGTCAGTGGACGAGATCCGTACCGCAGCGGGTAGTACAGGCCACCGATCAGTCAATTGGGCTGCAGGCTCGTCCTCGAGATCGTAGATGATCGTGCAGTCGTCGACCGTTGATTCCGTCGCACTCGAGGCAAGGAGTGTCGCAGCGGCTGCGCCTTTCGCGACAGCGCCATAGAACGTCGACGACTCGACAAGCATGTGGACAACGCCAAGCAGTGTCCATTCTGTCGCTGGTGCGTCTGTCTCAGAAGAGGAGTTCTCAAGATGATTAGTAAGACAGAACAGGCATTTGGTCTGATCAGCTGGGATCGGTGCGCCACAGGAGCGACACTCAGTGTCTGTTTCCGTTGGAGTGTCTGGATATCCAGTCGTCGCCGTTGCAACTCGCTGTCGATTCGGCTCACCCTCAGTACACTCGCTGAGTGTCTCATCTGGGATATGCGACGCTTCGCCGGTCGGACGAAGCTCCTCGAAGTCAGAATCTCGGTCAGTCATTGGTGGGTGGTGGATCGTGTTGTCTCACGTCTCGACGCAGGCTCCAGTTCGATAGAGAAAATCTGGAAATGTGATCACTGGGACGCTATTGGTGGCGGAGTCCTGCTTCTCGAGCTTCACGGTTGCTGGCACAGTGGATACATGCTGGCAGATCACCATCAACGGCGAAAACCCGGAAATAGTTCTCGGTGACATGAGAGCCACAGCCATCACATTCTGGCATTATCCAAATCTATGTTGTTACTCCAGTAAATATCTTGTTGCAATACTTGTGTAGTTTTTCTAAATAGCATTCTATCTAAGTGGGATTGACTCTTTTCTGGGCCTGGTATTGTTGCGGTTCGAGAAGGAATCCACAGTCTTCACAACGAGTTTCGACTGCGTTGGTGGTCACCCGTCCGTTGCATTTGGGGCACGGACTGGCGCTCGAGTTGGGCTGGACATCTTCGTCGAATGTTGTCTCGTAAACCTCTCTGAAAGTCATGGTGTTCACGAGGGGCAATGAGCAACTCCGACTGCCCCTCACCAGCTCGTGGGGTAGAGAAACCTATCTCGAAGTAGACCGTAGCATGGTTCCTTTATTCAGGACTCCTTGCGGAACTCGCGGTAAGTACAGATGATGTACCTATCATCGGACAGGATACTGCCGACAAGGTCGTCAGTTAGATGCTGATCGAGGACACTCCCGACCCCCGTCATCCAAGAAACCCGACCAGTCGAGTTCGGCCATCTCAGTGACTGTGAACGTGACTTGTGCGTACTCTCCTGCCCCCTGCTGGATAGCGTCGTCTATCCGAACTGTCTCTGTTGAGTCTCCATCAAGCGTGCACGTCACCACGAAAGGACCACGTCCGGACCACTCGCAGGCAACCGTCGCTAGCGTTTGTGTTCCCTCCAGTTCGACCGTGGCCTCATGGACGACCGAGTCTGCTTGCTTGACGGTCAGCTCGAAGTCATGAGCGATGTCATCCCCATTCTTGATCGTGACGTCTTCGAGATACGACGAGCCGCGAGAGTCGAGTAGGCCTGAACAACCGCCACCAAGAGCAACTGCGCCGACACTCATCGTCTGGAGCACTTCTCTTCGGTACACACTGATGATGAATATGGGCGACACAAGAACTCTCTGGCTCGGTCACTCTCACGCCCGGGAAGGACGAACCTCCGATCAATCCGCAGATGTAGTTACCGAATTGCTCGACTCAGTTTCAGGCATATTTCTGAATGAAAAAGTCGTGTTACTAACTACTATAGTAACAACTGAAACGACTTACACACCGATCGCACAGCCGTCGTGCGATCGGGTGTGCATTGACTTTCAGTGGCTACTATTAGGTGATAGCAAAGTCGCGGAACAGATTCATGCGGTGGCGAAAGCCCGGCAGCGCAGCGGCCACTGGCCGTGAGCAGCCCGGACCGTGGAGGTGGTGGGAGGTGGCGGTGAATGCGTTCACACCAGCAAAAAAGAGGCTCAGGCCTGGCTATTCCCACCAGTGACCGCGCTCGGGGAAGTGGATCGTCGTCCACCCGGTCACGGCCAGTGAGACACGGCCCTCGTGCCAGTTCCGGGCAGCCTTGTGAATGCGCACCTGCTCGCCTTCCTTGATCCACGGCGCGTCTGATGACTTCCAGATCGTCACGCGTGTCTGTCCACTGTCGTCTGCGATGAGACCGACTTGTGCGATACTCGGATGCGAAGGATCCCACAGGGTTTCGACACGCCCTTCGATGCTCACCTCTTTTCGAGCAACCTCCTCGAGTTTTCCAATGGGGATGACGTGTCCGGGCGCCGTCTGCAGCTCCTCGAACACGTTGACGACCGCACTTGTCAGGTCTTGACCACCGACAACGGCCTCACTCAACCGCCGGCTGATCGCTGCTTGAGACCAACCATCCAACTGCTTTGCGAGTCGTATCGACTGCTTGTTCACGGCCGCCAACTGTTCTTGAGTAAGTTCTGTCCGGGGATCCGCTCGCTCCGGGTCCGCCATTGGGTCCACGCTCGCCGCCCGTTTTTGGAATTCCACACGCCGCGCTTTGCTCTGGTCCGCAGCGATCGCTCGTGTCCGCTTTGCACGACCTTCCTGAAGCCCCATCTCGGCCTGGGCACTGATTCGCTCAAGTTCATCCTCTCGTGCTCGAATGCGCTCTTCCT
>NZ_SHMP01000001.1 GCF_004217335.1 Natrinema hispanicum | reverse complement strand
CTAACACCTTGCAGATCTGCTCTTTCTCTTCGGTTTCTTTCCACTGGACCACACTGGTGCCGTTCACTGCGTAGAACCCAACCGCCGAGTCTTCTGTCTTCACTAACGGCCGCTCAACGTGTGGATCATCGACGTACCAGACACGTCGTGAATTATCATACGGTTGTGGTTGTGATGCATCGAAAAACCCGAGAACAGTGCCACCATCTGTACAGATATCGTCGTTGACGATCCACCCTTCTTCATCATCTCCTTCACGTTTGTTGTGGGGTTGATCATCTTCGTCGAGCGCGTCGTCGACGCGCTCTTCGAGAATCTCCTCTGGATTCTCCGGTCGCCATGGACGTTTTGGGCGGGGTTTTGCATACGATAAGCCCAATTCACGGAGGAATTTCCCGAGATAGTCCGGGTGATATTCAACGTCGAACTCCTGTTTGAGAAGATGGCGAATCTCCTGTGATTTCCACGGCTGTCCTTCTCGAAGCATCTCAACCAACTGTTCCTGTTCGTCTTCGTCGAGTTTCGGGGGTCGACCGCCCCCGAAACTCGGCATCAATCCTTCGAGCCCACCTTCGTTCCAAGCATCCGCCCAGCGACCGCCGGTCGCTGCCGACCTGCCCTCACGGTCGGCAGCTTCCGCAATCGAATCGCCATAATAGAGGTTCTTCAGAAAACCCAACCGCTCTTTCCGGCGATCGTCTTTAGCCTCGCGGAGGAGTTCATCAATTTCCTCTTCTGAAAGATGATATTTGATCTCCTTCCGACGATCTTCACCCATCACCTGGTGAGCGAACGTGGCCAACAAAAGTTTTCACGATCATTAACATCGGTCGGTGTGGCGACCATCGAACGTCGAATCGAATCGTTGACGACACTGCTGAAAAACGATCTTCCGGAGGCAGTTCTCATGTCGCCAAGTTCGTTTGAATCGGGTCTTATTGCCCTCGACGACGACACACCTGCTCGCACGGTCGAACGACTGGCAACACACGACATCCAGGTGAAACCGATCAGCGACCCGGATGGAATCCGTCTCTCGCTACACGGATTTAACATCAAACCGGAGATAGAGCGTTTTATTTCGGTCTATCGAGAGATCCAGTAGATGCTGAGAGGTCATGCATCGCGGTGATAGTACCCCTCACGCTTTCGCTACGAGATGCGCGCTTTCCGCTCGTTATTCGGAGTCGTTCCTGTTTCGGTACCGAACGGTAATACCCTGAGCACAACTGTTAGCCAGCGAAACGCAGTAACCGATTCGCGCCCTGTATTCATCACGACTCTTCGAACGGATACGATAATTGGTAGGAATCCCAGCAGTCAATAAACACGTGAAGTGTCCGCTAGTCCCATCATTATAAGTGTCTAATGAAGAGTATTTTAATAGAGCCATCCACCCTGGCCTTGTCAATCAAATCCACTTACTGTATTACTGCCGTCGTTCAATCAGGCTTGTCGCTAACTGACGTAGTTCTTCGACTTCATCAATCTCGGTGACCCATCGCTCAGGAAGTGCATCCTCTCCAAATCGGGCACCTGTAACTGCGCCAGCGACGGCACCGATCGTATCCGTATCGCCACCCATCATCACTGCATCGACGATCGCGTCTTCAGCAGTCTCAGCTGTCAATCCGTGATATAGGCCTGCCTGCAGCGTCGTGACGACGTATCCCGAGTTCTCGAGAGAGATGTCCACCGGTTCGCCACGGCGAGCGTCAGTGACCGGTTCAACGGCGTTCCGAACGTCCCCGGGTAGTTCCGACCCAATCTCATTCAGGACCCTTTCGAGAGGCTGGTCGACATCGGTTAGGAGATTCGCGAGCGTCCGATTGAAAAGTGCACAACTCCACTGACAGCGCGGATCAGCGTGCGTAATCGCTGACGACTGCCGGCTGACCTCGACGAGTTCGGTTGGCTCGTTTCGATACGCGATGGCGTATGGCGCACACCGCATCAGGCTGCCGTTGCCGGCGTTGCTACCTTCCATGCTCGCCTCCCACTCACGCTGGCCAGCTTCGTCCCACGATTCGCCGTTCTGGATCCGTTGGAGTGCGCTCGAGGTCATAATCCCGATGTCGAACGGTCCCGACCGTTTCCAGTCAACGAATCTGGTGGCGATGTCTTCTGGCTCAAATGCGCCGTGTTCTGCAAGGCTCCGGGCGATACAGAGAGCCATCTCCGTATCGTCAGTGATCGTCCCTGCAGGTTGTCCATGGGTTCCATTAGCCAGCATTTCCGTTACGCGTCCGTGTCTGCGTTTGATGCGATCCGGCCTTTGGAATTCGACTGAGCGTCCGAGTGCATCCCCACATGCTAGCCCCAGCAAGATCCCTTGTGCTTGTGATCGGCAGTTGTTCGCCATACATGACACTCTCGCGACTGATTGCTAACTATTGTGGTCGGAAGTGTCTGCACTTGTGACATCAACCGATTCTCGCAGATCGGTAAATATCCCATCACTCGGGAAGCCGCGCCGTTCACGGCATGGAAGATGTCTCCTGATAGCCCGTGTGGTACTAACTACCTTTGAAGTGAAGGTTCATAGGCCTTAAATAGTGGTCGGCGATTGTGTGTTAGTACGACGAAGATGAGGACCCCGCCCCTGCGGTCCGCCGTACAGACGGGTTCTGATGTTAGCCTTGGTAGTTCGGTGATGCCCGATCGGTCGTTCGATCGTGTCACCGAACGTGTGGACCCATGTGTGAGTGTATTTACATTCACCGCCAACACCCCCAGTTTTGCTGGGGAAGAGCATTTCATTCCGGTTGATCCTGCCGGAGGTCATTGCTATTGGAGTCCGATTTAGCCATGCTAGTTGCACGAGTTTAGACTCGTAGCAGATAGCTCAGTAACACGTGGCCAAACTACCCTATGGATCCGGACAACCTCGGGAAACTGAGGCTAATCCGGAATACGGCTCTCAGCCTGGAAGTGGCGAGAGTCAGAAACGCTCCGGCGCCATAGGATGTGGCTGCGGCCGATTAGGTAGACGGTGGGGTAACGGCCCACCGTGCCCATAATCGGTACGGGTTGTGAGAGCAAGAGCCCGGAGACGGTATCTGAGACAAGATACCGGGCCCTACGGGGCGCAGCAGGCGCGAAACCTTTACACTGCACGAAAGTGCGATAAGGGGACTCCAAGTGCGAGGGCATATAGTCCTCGCTTTTCACTACCGTAAGGTGGTAGTAGAATAAGTGCTGGGCAAGACCGGTGCCAGCCGCCGCGGTAATACCGGCAGCACGAGTGATGACCGCTCTTATTGGGCCTAAAGCGTCCGTAGCTGGCCACGCAAGTCTATCGGGAAATCCGCGCGCTCAACGCGCGGGCGTCCGGTGGAAACTGTGTGGCTTGGGACCGGAAGATCCAGAGGGTACGTCCGGGGTAGGAGTGAAATCCCGTAATCCTGGACGGACCACCGGTGGCGAAAGCGCTCTGGAAAGACGGATCCGACGGTGAGGGACGAAAGCTCGGGTCACGAACCGGATTAGATACCCGGGTAGTCCGAGCTGTAAACGATGTCTGCTAGGTGTGCCACAGGCTACGAGCCTGTGGTGTGCCGTAGGGAAGCCGTGAAGCAGACCGCCTGGGAAGTACGTCCGCAAGGATGAAACTTAAAGGAATTGGCGGGGGAGCACTACAACCGGAGGAGCCTGCGGTTTAATTGGACTCAACGCCGGACATCTCACCAGCATCGACAATGTGCAGTGAAAGTCAGGTTGATGACCTTACTGGAGCCATTGAGAGGAGGTGCATGGCCGCCGTCAGCTCGTACCGTGAGGCGTCCTGTTAAGTCAGGCAACGAGCGAGACCCGCACTCCTAATTGCCAGCAACACCCTTGTGGTGGTTGGGTACATTAGGAGGACTGCCAGTGCCAAACTGGAGGAAGGAACGGGCAACGGTAGGTCAGTATGCCCCGAATGTGCTGGGCGACACGCGGGCTACAATGGCCACGACAGTGGGATGCAACCCCGAAAGGGGACGCTAATCTCCGAAACGTGGTCGTAGTTCGGATTGAGGGCTGAAACTCGCCCTCATGAAGCTGGATTCGGTAGTAATCGCGCCTCAGAAGGGCGCGGTGAATACGTCCCTGCTCCTTGCACACACCGCCCGTCAAAGCACCCGAGTGGGGTCCGGATGAGGCCTCGATTCCGAGGTCGAATCTGGGCTCCGCAAGGGGGCTTAAGTCGTAACAAGGTAGCCGTAGGGGAATCTGCGGCTGGATCACCTCCACAGACCGGGACTGGGGCGTTGCCCCAGCCCACCTTAGCGGTATTCCGCACGTTCGATCGACCACCGAGTGGCCGATCGGGCACCTTAGAACTACCAAGGCTAACACAATCTCTCTGTCCACCCTCTCTTAGGGGTGGACGTGGGCCCATAGCTCAGTGGGAGAGTGCCTCCTTTGCAAGGAGGATGCCCAGGGTTCGAATCCCTGTGGGTCCATGCTTCGTACTGCTCATCGAATCGTGCCCCTTAAGTGGGGGACGGCTTGATGATGGAGTACGACCGAACCGATGCACCAGCCCGCGTAAGTGTGGCTGGGAAGGGTTAATGCAGGCCAGCTGTCTACTGGCGTGCAGATGAGACCGTGTGTACGTGTAGTCCAGGCGTCCACTGGACCCGTTCCCGGGTCACTCAACGTTGCGACTCTGTCGCAACGCCGATCCGATGAACGTGGCTACTGTGCCAGCTGGTGGATCGCTCGGCTTGAGAGCTGAAGAAGGACGTGCCAAGCTGCGATAAGCCTGAGGGAGCCGCACGGAGGCAAAGAACTCAGGATCTCCGAATGGGAATCCCCACCGCAATTGCTTCGCGCAATGGGGAACGTCGAGAATTGAAACATCTTAGTATCGACAGGAAAAGAAAACGAACGTGATGTCGTTAGTAATGGCGAATGAACGCGATACAGTCCAAACCGAAGCCTTCGGGCAATGTGGTGTTCGGACTGACTTTCACTTCTCGAAACGCGACACGAAGTCTCTTGGAACAGAGCACGAAACAGGGTGACAGTCCCGTAATGTCGTCGAGTACGGAACGCGTCAGTTCCAGAGTATCGGGGGTTGGATATCCCTCGTGAAGATCGCGGGCATCGACCGCGAAGACTAAACACTCCTCAAGACCGATAGCGAACAAGTAGCGTGAGCGAACGCTGAAAAGCACCCCAAGAAGGGAGGTGCAATAGGGCGTGAAATCAGTTGGCGATGGAGCGACAGAGCACACAAGGTCCCGGACAAAACGACCGCAGCGCGAGCTGCTAGTAGGAAGTTTGGGAAGCCGGTGTTCTGTCGTACGTTTTGAAAAACGAACCAGGGAGTGTGCCTGTTTGACGAGTCTAACTCGATTATCGAGGAAGGCGTAGGGAAACCGATATGGTCGCAGTGCTTTGCACCAGGACCACCGTGTTCAAGCGCGGGGAGTCAAACGGGCACGACCCGAAACCGGACGATCTAGGCGTGGACAAGGTGAAGCGTGCCGAAAGGCACGTGGAGGCCTGTTAGAGTTGGTGTCCTACAATACCCTCTCGTGATCTACGTCTAGGGGTGAAAGGCCCATCGAGTCCGGAAACAGCTGGTTCCAACCGAAAGATGTCGAAGCATCACCTCTGCCGAGGTAGTTCGTGGGGTAGAGCGACGGATTGGGGGACCGCACTCCGAGAGGAGTGCGCCCCCCTGTCCAACTCCGAACCTACGAACGCCGCTTGACGCAGGGAGTCCGGTGCACGGGGTAAGCCTGTGTACCGTGAGGGAGACAACCCAGAGCTGGGTTAAGGTCCCCAAGTGTGGATTAAGTGCGATCGAAGGTGGTCTCAAGCCCTAGACAGCCGGGAGGTGAGCTTAGAAGCAGCTACCCTCTAAGAAAAGCGTAACAGCTTACCGGCCGAGGTTTGAGGCGCCCAAAATGATCGGGGCTCAAATCCACCACCGAGACCTAGCGGCACCAGTAACATGGTGATCCCGTAGGTTGGCGTTCTGTTCGGGTGGAAGCACGGAAGAGATTTCGTGTGGACCGTTCAGTAACGAAAATCCTGGTCATAGTAGCAGCGTGAGTCGGGTGAGACCCCCGACGGCCGAACGAGTAAGGGTTCCTCAGCACTGCTGATCAGCTGAGGGTTAGCCGGTCCTAAGTCAGCCCGTAAGTCGAAGCTGACAACAGGGAAATAGGTTAATATTCCTATGCCAGTGTGCACTCAAAGCCAACGCTTTGGGGCCGCCTGAGCCGGGCCTTCGCCCGGTCGAACAGTCGAAAATCGTGGAAGCCGTAATGGCACGAAGCGATTGAATGGCTGGATAGCGCAAGTCAGGTCAACCGAGAGCCCGTGAAAAGGTGAGCACACTGTCCGTACCGAGATCCGACACAGGTACTCGTGGCGGCGAAAGCCAAGGTCTGTCGGGAGCAACCGACGTTAGGGAATTCGGCAAGTTAGTCCCGTACGTTCGCAATAAGGGATGCCTGCCCTGTTAGGGGCAGGTCGCAGTGACTCGGGCGCTCCGACTGTCTAGTAACAACATAGGTGACCGCAAATCCGCAAGGACTCGTACGGTCACTGAATCCTGCCCAGTGCAGGTATCTGAACACCCCGTACAAGGGGACGAAGGACCTGTTAACGGCGGGGGTAACTATGACCCTCTTAAGGTAGCGTAGTACCTTGCCGCTTTAGTAGCGGCTTGCATGAATGGATCAACGAGAGCGCCACTGTCCCAACGTTGGGCCCGGTGAACTGTACGTTCCAGTGCGGAGTCTGGAGACCCCCAAGGGGAAGCGAAGACCCTATAGAGCTTTACTGCAGGCTGTCACTGAGACGTGGTCGCCATTGTGCAGCATAGGTAGGAGCCGGTACACAGGTACCCGCGCTAGCGGGCCACCGAGGCAGCATTGAAATACTACCCGATGGTGACTGCGACTCTCACTCCTGGCGGAGGACACTGGTAGCCGGGCAGTTTGACTGGGGCGGTACGCGCTTGAAAAGATATCGAGCGCGCCCCAAGATTTCCTCACCCGCGTCGGAGACGCGGGAAAGAGCGCAAGAGCATACGGAAGTCTGACAGTGTCCGGCACAACGACGGACGCTGACGCGAAAGCGTGGTCTAGCGAACCAATTAGGCTGCTTGATGCGGCCAATTGCTGACAGAAAAGCTACCTTAGGGATAACAGAGTCGTCACCCGCAAGAGCACATATCGACCGGGTGGCTTGCTACCTCGATGTCGGTTCCCTCCATCCTGCCCGTGCAGAAGCGGGCAAGGGTGAGGTTGTTCGCCTATTAAAGGAGGTCGTGAGCTGGGTTTAGACCGTCGTGAGACAGGTCGGCTGCTATCTATTGGGGGTGTTACGGTATCTGACGGGAACGTTCGTATAGTACGAGAGGAACTACGAATGGGTGCCACTGGTGTACCAGCTGTCCGAAGAGGGCACGTGCTGGGCAGCCACGCACCACGGGGTAAGAGCTGAACGCATCTAAGCTCGAAACCCACCTGGAAAAGAGATACCACTGAGGCCACTCGTAGAAGACGAGATCGATAGACTCGGGATGTACGCACCAAGGCAACGAGGTGTTGAGTCCGCGAGCACTAATCGGCCAAGCCACACACTCATAACTACAACTATAACGCATTGGATCCGTGACGCGGTGAACGGGTCCGGACGCAAACTGGACTACACGTATATTACGGTCTTGGACACACCACCGATTACGGTTTGACGACGGTTCGAGTCCGTCGGTCGACGTTACGGCGGCCACAGCGGCGAGGTGCCTCCCGTACCCATCCCGAACACGGAAGATAAGCTCGCCTGCGTTACGGTGAGTACTGGAGTGGGCGACCCTCTGGGAAACTCGTTTCGCCGCTTTCATTCATATTATTACGTGGACAGTAACCACGACTGGTAGTTCTCTATTTTATACAAAAATCCCCACAGATCGTGATAGATATTGAGAACCAATTCGGTCAGACGATTCCGAAAATCACTCAAATATTTTATATACAGTAATCAGATAGCAATCCTTAATCGTGGTCGGCAGAGACAGAGAGATAGCGGGATGGGATAGCCAGGAGATTCCGGCGGGCTCATAACCCGCAGATCAGTAGTTCAAATCTACTTCCCGCTATTTCCTGGTTTTGAGCAAACTTCTACGGGCGGAACAGGCCGAGTGCCTCGGGGCTTACCCCCGAAGCGGTTCACCGTAACTTGGTCGATAACCTCTCACGGCGATAAATGATACTTGGTCGAGTGAGACTACCGAATTCGATCAGTGCTGATCTTGCACTTTATCGATTTTACACTGGACACATAAATCGTCAGCAAAACACGAAACGCTATCGTAGGGACAGTCGTACTCATCTACGTTGACAGATTGACGGAGTTTCTCCTGTCGCCAGATACTTTCCCAGTTGTCAATGTCCATGTCAGCAGACGTGAAGACGACATCATCATCATCATCTCGATCTGTGATCTTTGCGACTGTGACCGAATAGTGGTTCTCTTTGACGACCTCGATCGCTTCTTCGTACGAGGAACAGGTGACTGTCTCCGTTCCAGTTTGGTCATCCAAGAGTCGGACGGTAATCGAACCGTCGTATACCTCCGTCGGGTCCAGTCCTGAGGTCATAACGGATACACTCGAAATACTGTGTAAAAGCTTGGGAAGAACACTTTTCTCGAACACTGAGATCTCCACTGCAACCCGAATACTGTGTTCTTTGCCAGTTGCCGATTTTGAAATAGCCAATTTCAGCTTAGGCTATTCTGCTGGTCAATCTCGACACGGGTCGCTCTGGGGTGGTTCGTCTGTCCTCATTCGTGGCCTCGAAGCTTACGATTGTGCGCTTCAAGCGGTTCTGACGTGCTTCCACAATCAGCAGCCCACGACAGGGTCGAAACGAACGGGATCCGCCTGCATACAGTCATGGTCGGTCCAAAAGGCGGCGATCCAGTCGTACTCCTTCACGGATTTCCCGAGTTCTGGTACGGCTGGCGGTTCCAGATCTCAGCGCTCGCCGACGCCGGCTATCGGGTTATTGTCCCCGATCAGCGGGGATACAATCGAAGCGAGAAGCCCTCGGGGATCGATTCCTACACAGTGGATACGCTAGCTGCCGACGTCATTGGTCTCCTCGATACTCTCGGTTACGAACAAGCACAGTTCGTCGGACACGACTGGGGAGCTGGCGTTACGTGGCAGGCATTACTCACCCATTCAGAGCGTATCGAGCGGGCCGTTGTGATGGACGTTCTCATCCGGTGGCGTTCGAGGAATATCTCCGAGAAACGCCGAGCCAAATCCTTCGAAGTGGGTATATGGGCTTCTTCCAGCTTCCGTCGATCCCCGAGTGGACGTGGAGTGCAGCCGACTGGCGTCTCCTACGGTGGTTCATCGACACCTCCAACTATGACGACACCTTCACCGACGACGACCTTGCCCGGTACCGAGACGCTTGGTCGCGCCCCGGCGCGTTCACTGGAATGCTTAACTGGCACCGAGCGCTGCTTCGCGGTTACCGCGAGAAGCCGCCGACGATGGTCCTCTGGGGAGCACAGGATTCCTATCTCGATCCGGAGATGGCGCAACTGAGCATCGAACACTGTACCGATAGCCGACTCGAGGTTATCGAAGATGCGACTCATTGGCTCCATCACGAAGTCCCTGACCGAGTGAACAGCTTCTTGCTCGAGTTCTTGAATCGATAAGAAAAAGCTATATCACCTGGGTCACCGCACTTCTCCATGCCCACGCGTCGACAGTATCTCACGGCTCTCGCGGGAGGCCTCGCTGTCGGTACCATCGCCCGCGCGGACGACATCCGCCGCTACAAAAACCGCTCCTCACTTCGATTCCTCACCGCCCCCGAACAGTTCGTCCAACCGGAAAAAACAAAACACACTCCCAACCTCCGATACTTCATCCGCCGCTTCACCCAACGCACCGATCCAGCATACGGTCTGTATGATGTCGTCACCGATGTTGAAACCGTCCAGCGGACCAAAGAGGGGGACTGTGCGGACCTCGCAAATTTCGTCGCAAGTTGGCTCCTCTATCGCCGAGACACCGACGTTCAATTGCTCGTCCTCCGACCAACAGCAGAGATCGCACAGGCACACGTTGCCGTCATCAACGAAGATCACGTGTACGACGCCACGGGGCACTATCGATCGGTCGACCAGTATGTGGACTACTTCTCAATGAAACCCGTTGCACGAACAACCATCCGTCAGACCGGGTAGGTCCCGTTCAGAGTCGCGAGGCCCCGGTCATGTCTTGACGGCAGTGGTGACCACCGCCGAGCAACCTGGGTACGAAGCCCGATATGCTTTATTGGCAGCCGTTATAGGCTCAGTATGGCAGACGACGAACAAGAATCCGAGACCGAAGCGGAAGCGGAATCGGCAGACAACGAGACGGAACACGAAGGTGAGCGAGTGATGAACCGGGAAGACGGCGCGGAGATCCTGCGAGAAGTCGCTGCCGGTGTCGAGAACGGGACGATCGATATCGAAGGAGAGAACGGCTTCACGGTGGCGGTACCAGAGCGCTTCGAACTGGAAGTCGAGTACGAGGCCACCGACAACGAGGCCGAGCTAGAAGTCGAACTCGAATGGCAGATGGAAGACGGCGAAGCGGTATCGGCAGACGAGTGACTTGAACGGACGTCCCTGTAGAGACCTTCATTTTGGCGAGGGGCGAGAGCATCTTCATTATCGAAATTACGGACGGCGCAAACAAAACAACTCGGGCCCACTGAGGCAGGCTGCTGGATCCACCTGTCGGGCGGTGTGGAGTTATCGCCGTGACCGCGGCTCGTACGACTGATTGACAAATGGAGTACTGACATTGTGGCCAGCAACATGAGCGTTCAGTTTCGCCGCCGCCGGCGACTCTCTGACTGCCTCATCGTCATAGCCTGCCTCGGTGAATACGTCGGTGATCCATCGCTTTCCGCGGAGGTTGAACTTCTGGTGGTATGCCTCTGCCAGATAGAATCGATCGAGTGATTCGAGACGCGTGGCGAGCCCGTCGTGGCTGAGATCGCTCTCGTTCAGAAACGCCAGCAGCTGGTCGTGTTGGGCAACCGTCTCGGTGAACATGATGTTCTGATACTGGCGTTTCTGGGGCTGCTGATACGGGTTGTGTTCCGAAAATGCTCGCTCAAGAAGATCGGTGAACGAGAGCTGTTCGGGATCGTATTCGACCTGAATAACTTCCGTGTGATCGCCAAGAACCTCATAGGACGGGTCAGGTTTTGTCCCGCCAGCATACCCGACGCGCGTCCGCACGACACCATCAACGGCATCGAACGCCGCATCGGGACCCCAGAAACAACCGAGGCCGAACGTCGCCGTCTTCGTGTCTTCCGGTGCCTGACTATCGAACTCCGTGACGACTGTCGGTGTGAGCATGATCGAGATGTGGTGAGGATACGGCAGCGTACATCGACTCTCGTGTCGCAGTCAATTAACCCTGTCTTTGCTTCACACCTGCTTCAACAGGACAGCCAGTATGAATGGCTACATCTCCGTTCCGTACGCGAGGACGGTACGCTGATCGGTACTATCTCCGGTTTCGACGCGCACCGGGAACGAATCGTCCTGAGCCACAGGATATGTCTCGAACACGAGCTCGAATTGTTTCGTTCCACCGGCAGGAACCGTCACAGTACGACTGTCCACGAGCTCCGGATCGTCACCGACGTGCTTGATGACCTCTTTGTCGGTGAGCGACCGCATCGAATTCGAGCAGTAGCCATCCTGGGCGAATCCCTCGACGTAGACGGCGTGTTCGCCGAAGAAGTCGTAGCCGGAGGTCACGCCCATCGTGATCGGATCCACCCGCCCGGGCAACCGGACCTCGAGGCCATCGAACATAATGTCCATGTGGACCTCGCCACCACTCCGGTAGCGTCGGATCTCGCCGAACATCACGTCGCCCAGCGGCGTCCCGTCGACGGTCTCCTCGCGGAGGACTTCCTCCAACGGGCCGTAGACATCGACCGGGTTGATGATCGCGTAGCTGTCCGTGGGAATATGGAATAACGCCTCTTCCTCCGCATCACCCTCTTCTGCTTGTAACCGCGATGGCTCGACGATTGCATTAAACCGCTCTGTCTCGACCCACTCGTCAGTGTAGGGATTCCGGTATGCGACTGCCGTATCGATTGCCTGTGGCAGATCTCGAACGGCTTCACTGAAGCTGAGTGGGTCGGTAACGCCGTGTCGGTCGGCATACCACTCAGGAAGTTTTGCGTCGGTACGTCCATCAAGGCCTGCAAAGATCGTAGCTGTCTCTGGGTCTTTCATCGTAGCATTCACAGGCGCGTTGCGTTCTGAACTGCGCCTGCACCCATCGCTGGCGCAAAAAAAGACGCTCTACGACGGGGATATTCTGCTTTGTTGACTAGCACCCTCTGAGAGTGAACTCTGCGAAATCGAGTTGATGATCAGCGTTGAGAAGCTATGAACCGGTCTGTCTGCAGCGGTGTTCGGACTCGATCGCCGTTATTCATCAGGGCAATTGCCACTGTATTCAAAGAGGAGGTCAAAGGCAGGGTGTTTGTACAACACTTCATCGCAACTACGACATCGTGTGAATAGCTGATGCTTGGCATCCCAGTAATCGGTTCGCTCGATAACTGCGGTACCTCGTCGGCCAAAATGCCCTCCAGTAGTAGCAAAATGATCAAATTCACAACTCCCACAGACTGGGCAGGGATCACTGAGTCCATCCCAGTCATCTCGATCAACGCCTACAATTTCTTTCGTGGTTCCGCCTTCTCTTATCACTTGAATTGAATCTTCCATTTAGAATCGCCTCCACCCCTATGGGCGATAGAAAATCGCATCACATCGCTCATTGACCCAATGAACGAGGACACCTGTAGCCGCTTCACAGGTTGTGGTGGATTGTATCTCGAACGAAAACCGGTTGATGAGAAACCGCATGAGATTCTCGAGCGGTCACTCCAATCTGACAAGGGATCAGTCTGTACCTGCGAGAGAAACAGATTTGACGGGTACTGTTAAGCGGATGACTGTCGAAACCACCATACAGAACTGCAATGGCTCGCGTCACAGATCCACGGCCACCACTTCCGGAGTGGATTCTCGAGTGCTACGACCGGCTGTGTACGCAGGCATGTCGGCCAGACGATGAAGAGGACAGTGTGCCATTGATCGACTACGACGACGCCACCGATATGCTGATCGCCGATGCAGAGTTAGCACTCGACCAACGGGACGTCGAGTATGCACTTACTCGGCTTCTCGAACGGGGCAACTTCTACGAAGTCGAGGCCGAACTCGAGGAGACCCACACCGAAAACAAGGATCTCGAAGAACGGCTCGAGGACTTGGAAGAATCATAGCACCCATCGAAGCACGACTGGACGCCCACGAGAAGAAACTCAACGCCAACAAAGACCGCGTCGGTGAACTCCAAGCACGAGAACTCGAGAAAGGTGCACACCTCCTGGAGGAACACATCGATAATGGGGAGATCGACGTTGTGGATGGCCGCCTCGAGCGCATCCGCAAAGACGATGGTGAGAGCTATTTCCCCCTCCCCGAGAGTGACGACCCACTCGAGCGTGGTGGCAATGTCTCCCTCTCGTATGGGGATCTGCTTCCACTCCAGCAGCTCGCGAAGATGGACGAGGATATGCTCCGGGCAACGACATCGTCGCTTCCGTCACGGCTCGCTGCAAAGCTCTGGAAGGCACGTACCGATCCGGCAGTTGGAGACAATCCCTGGCGGAAAGGGAGCACGAGCGTTCGAGAGTACGTCACCGCTGGCGACATGAAACACTGGATTCGACGACAGGAGAAGGGCATCAGTGACGACTACGCGAAAAAATTGGTCTCGCGAACGATCGATGCGTTACTCGATCTCTCAAAGAGCAGGCTGGCAGTCAAAAAGCGGACACAGCGCAAGAACGGCCTCGAGTACACGGAACGACGCGTCTTGTTGATGGACGACGTCGACATCCCCGGTGAAATGGCCGGCTCCGGAGACACCTGACGTCGACAGGTGAAGATGTCTCCCGACTACCCACACCCCCTGGGAAGGGTCTTACTCTATCCGCCCACCTAATATCCAGCACAAGAGCGGTTGTATGCAGTGTACTGTTAGTCTGTAGTACGTCATTTGATCGGTCGTTGCCGGTCTTACTCCAAGGACTTCCCTGTGGGTGTCCCTGAAGACGTCAGCTGTCACCGGAGTCCTATCGGCTCAAGATCCATTCTACGTCCGTGAGAAGCGCAGGATGGCGAACTGGGCCGTAACGCCGAGCCCAGTAGTTGAGCCTGACCGTCTCAATGCATACGGTCTGAGCGACACAGTGCTTGATTCCAAATTATTGCCACCACCAACCATATGGGAGTTCTGCGTGAACTGGGGTGAATTTGTGCCTAACCTGTGGCCAATCTCGGCAATCGACTAAGTCAGTTCACTGGCCAGTACGATTTGTATGTCATCAGGTATCTCTCGGAAAGCGTTCCTTCGTACAACCGGAGTCACATTTGCTGCGACTATCGCAGGGTGTAACAGTATAGCTGACAATGGCGAATCAAACACAGATACACAGACAACTACTGAGAACTCCCCGCAATCCGGACAACAGAAAGATAATTCTCCGACGTTCGGAAATTTCTACGTCGGCAACGCGGATACAACCAGTAGTACGGTTATCGATGGACGTGCTGAAGTCGTATACACCCAGCCCGCTATGGCTACCGACAAGTCACCCGTCGTGATGGTGCCCGGCCTCGGGTTGTCACCGTACATTTACCGGACCACACCTGACGGGCGACGTGGTTGGATGGAGTACTTCGCTGAAGCTGGCCATCCAGTGTATGTATTCAATCCTCCTCGAAACGTTGATTCAGGCGGGTTAGATACTGCTGCCCTCCAGAACTCTGACTCTGCGTCACTCTCTCGATGGTCTATCGACCGAGCATGGCCGACGTGGGGGTTCGGACCTGAGGTCGGCGATCCGTACGAGGACGTTCGATACCCGGTCGAATCGGTAGACCAACTCGTTGCGTCATTCCCCGCATATGCCAGCACCGGTGGCGGAGGTGGCGGTAGGCAAGGTGGAGGCCAGACGGGCGGACGTGGCGGCGACCAGAATTCCACACCTGCGGATTCCACTGAGACAACAGGTGGAACTCAGACTGGGTCGACTACCGGAGGTGGCGGTGGGAGTCGGTTCGCATCACCTCAGGAAACTGCCGCCCTAGAGGCGCTTCTCAATCGTGTTGGTCCGGCAGTGTTGCTCGTCCATTCAGCAGGTGGTGGATCCGGATTCGCAGTCGCACAGACTGTGCCTAACCTCGTTGAACGGATCGTTGCAGTTGAGCCGGTTGGCGCGCCGACTGACCCGCAAACTGTGGCGGAGATGGGTGGTGATGCACCGTTTATGGGTGTTTATGGCGATTATGTCGACGAGCGTGGACAGACTAGTCGCAAAGAAGCAACCCAGACAACTGCAGATCTCGCAGGAGAGGAAAATTCTGTATCGACGCTGCTTAGCCTTCCGGACGAAGGGATATCCGGAAATACACATCTCATGATGCAGGACGATAATAACGGCGAAATTGCTGATCGAATTATCACCTGGATTGGAGAGTAATTCGGAAAGTAGCATCGCTCGGACTGAGACAGAATGTATTTGGATCGAACAAATGAATACTCGATAGATGCGGCAGTTGCTCTGGTGGCTTATTGGTGGGTCTCGTGGTGGCCGGAACCGTCTCCGGATCCTCCGCGCGCTCAACGACCAGCCACGAAACACCAACCAATTGTCGAATGACCTGGATTTAAATTACAAAACCGTGCAGCACCATCTCGAAATCCTCGCAGAGAATAATATCGTGACTACAGAAGGAGATAATTATGGGCAGATGTACTTTCTCTCAGACAGAATGATGAACAACCTCGACATCTTGGAAGACGTGGCGGAACAGGCCGGAGTTGATGAAGATGATTCGTAACTGGATTGAGAGTCCCCTTGGAACGACGGTAGTGAGTGCCGCCATTGCGGGTGGGATTGCGCTCGTGGTTACACTGTCCACGTCGATTCCCTCTCATGGACCGGCTTCAAGATCGCTTTCCTCACAGGTTGAACTGCTCATTCGGATGGAGGTCTTCTTTACGACCCTGAATCTCGTGTTACTGGTGGCACTCGCAGTCATCTACGTGCAGCTCTATCGCGATCTTCCGAACAAATACACAGCAAGCCTGCTTGTGCTGAGCCTTGCGCTGCTCCTATACGCGTTTACATCAAATCCGTTAGTACACAACATCCTCGGCTTCCGACCCCGCCCAAATATCGGTGCGTTCGTGTTTATCCCCGACTTCTTCATCGGACTTGCCATCCTAGTTCTTCTCTATCAGAGCCAGACCTAATTTCGCGCCTATTCTTCAGCGTAACTCAATGTGGTGCCCCCGTCCCCAAGGAGCGAACGAAGTGAGCGAGTAGGTCGGGGAGGAAATCGACATGGTGCGACACAACCGGCATACTGCGACCGACTGTCTCCCGAATGGGTAAGAACCGTCCACTCTACATGGAGGTCCGACATACCGCACCCGTCAAACTCGTCATCCCAGACGAGCGACGCGACGACCTCCACGAAACAGCCCGGCAATTCCTTCACTGCGCCAACCATACCTCTGAGTCCTGCTGGTCCAACGACTCCTACACCCCCGTGAACGAGGGCACTCACAGCTTCATCCACGAATCGAATAGAGATCAGACGCCGTTCGGACACGCCCATCAGAAAGCTCCAAGCCAAGATGATCCGCTCGAGCGACCTGCCATTACTTCGGTGGCCCGGTAGTGGTTATCACCGCGGAATCGAGCAAGCGAAGGTTCCGATAGATTCGATCTAGCTCCGTGTATGCCTATTGACAGTGAGTGTATCATAGACGACGAAGAGCGAAGCTGGAATAACGAGGATCCATCCAGCGTAAGAAAGTGGTGGCGATTCGAGCAAAGCAAGGTAGCCCCCAACGAGGAGTGCAACACCAGAGATGAGGCGTGTGACGATTCGTTTGAGCGTCAGATCATGATAAAAGTATTCAATTAATGGATCAACAAAGATCGTTTTGAGGAGATCTGATAGAAGGGATTGCATATGACTCACTGCTTGTGTCGGAAATAAAAATTTATCGTTTATATAGGAGCCACTATTGATAGTCGTTATTTTTTGACCGTGGACCCCATTCATTCGATTGACGCACTGCAGGGTGGGAGTTCCAACGCCGCTCGGAGCCCTCTCTTTCTACTAACGTTTATACGTGAAGTCGCAGCCAACGCCGGCGATGTCACTCACTGATCGTCGCGAGGACCTCCTGATTGCCGTTGCACTGACTGAGTTTTCAGTCCACTACGAAGCTGCTGCCCCCGAACTCGCCGAACACGCGTGGCCACTCGCCGCCGATCGCCTCCTTGAGCACGACGTCGCACCTACCGAGGCCGTCGACGCACTCGTGGTTGAATAGTTCTGGATAAAATCTCACTTACTTACGAGCAAAACCCGTATACGACGGATACTGTTAAGCGGATAACTGTCGAAACCACCAGACAGAACTGCAATGGCTCGCGTCACAGATCCACGGCCACCACTTCCGGAGTGGATTCTCGAGTGCTACGACCGGCTGTGTACGCAGGCATGTCGGCCAGATGTTGGCGAAGACAGTGTTCCGCTAATTGACTACGACGACGCCACCGACATCCTAGTCGCCGATGCAGAGTTAGCACTCGACCAACGGGACGTCGAGTATGCACTTACGCGACTCCTCGAGCGAGGCTACTTCTACGAAGTCGAGAACGAACTTCGGGTCACGTCGCCAGAAGAACAGTGTTAGCGACTGCGGGTTCTACAGGCTGAGTAGGGCGAGTGCCTCGGGGCTTGTCCCCGAGGTACTTCACCCTCTGGGTCGACGATTGGCTGGACCATACGAATTCCTCAGAGACCAGACCCTCCTTGCAGATTCTCGGCCGTTTTCTATTTGATCTCCAATCAGTCTGGACCATCGAAATTTATATATGACTGTATTGGCGATCGTTATCGCATCACAATGACTGGTAATAACGAACGTATTCCTTCGGTGTCGTCCCAACGTCAGGCGTTACTGCAGACACTCGGCGTTGGTGCGGCCATCGGAGTAGCAGGCTGTAGCGGCCAGTCAAGTGGCGCCGACCTGCTGTCGGCCGATGATCTGACGTACTTGGCCCCTCGAGAGGCAGACGACTTCGACGCACTCGTTGAGGAGCGAAAACTGGCTGCAATCGAGCAGGTCCTCGCAGTCGAGGGGGCTGGACAATTAGTGTCCGATGCTGTCTCCTCAACGGCGTACCACCGCATCTTCAGCGAGTACGATTTCGTCGAAATACTGGCGCCCCACGAGATGACGGTCTCGGGGAGCTACGATGACGAGACACAGGAAATCGAGTTCAGCGACATCAAGCAGATCCGCGGACTAGTTGATCGCGAGAACGATCAGTTGGTGCAACTCGACATCCAAACGCGAGAGGCACACGTCATCGAGAGATCGAACGAGGAACTCAATACTAACACGGTAAATGTAGCACTCGAGAACGACACAATCTCGAGTGTACTGGAGGGGAAAGACTGGTACGTCCTTGCGGCGGACTACTCGATCATCACGGCCTACTCTGAAGAATATCCCATTGGCGTGGTCACACCAGTCGTCTTCAACTGGAATGACAAGGGAGATGACAGGCGAGCCATTGGCGCTGCCGTGACGACCACGACGCTCAACGACGTCGCAACAGAAAACGAGGTTCTCGACCTATATCAGCCGGCACAGGAGTCACCGGACCCGCTCTCAGGAATCGTCTCCGAAGTCGACGGTAATGCCCCCGGAGACTATCAAGAAGGAGCGATCGAGGTTCCGGGTGAGATGGACGATACTGACTGGGAGATTCGCCGTCCATCACAAACCATCGAGCAGAACAACTGGAAGATTTCCTGGGAGAATACCCTCCACGACGCCTACCGCGTTGAGGCGAGTTACAACGGGAAGCCAGTGTTCGGCGACGAGTCCAAAGTCCCCTGGATGTTGAGCGACTACGAGCCATTCGGTATGGCGGGGCCGGGCGCTCCTTCTGGGCGCCGCAACTGGCACTTCTGGGACACGCTCGGGTTCACGGGGCCTGGCGTCATCGAGAAGCACGACCTGAGCGACGGCTTCCGGATCCGCGGCTCCTACCACACCGGTTCAGTCGATCACTGGGAGTGGCGATTTGGACAGAACTGGGCACCGTATCGCTACTTGATCGACTGGAACTTCCACGAGGACGGGACTGTCGATGTCACCTCGCGCCACCCCACGACCGGCTTCCGGACGACTAACGGGTATCCGAAGTACACGTTCCACTTCGCCGTCGAACCGGCATATGACGCCGCAACTGTCAGCGTCGACGATGGGTCGGGCTGGAGTACGGTATCGTCGGAGTCGCGCTTCGACCGTAGCGACATCGAACGGCTGCGTGTCGAGAGCGCAGACGGTCCCGAACAACTGGTCATCTCCCGACCGGGGCAGCAGAACTACGCGCTCCAGTATGACCCAGAAACCATCGAATACGACCAGACGCTCGAGGGTGTTGCAGGCGAGATGGTCGAAGACAAACAGTATCTTGATCCGGACAATTACCTGCAAGACCGGTCACTCGACGGAGAGCGCGTCTACCTCCGGATGTATTCCTCGCGCGACACAGGCGAAGGGACTCACGCGACGACCGAACCGTTTGCATTCCGGTTCACGATGCAGGCCGAAAATTACTGAGGAATACGGTCTGGAAAACCACCCTTCGACCCGATCTGAGACTGTAGCAATGCCACATTCGCCATCTTGCGCTTGCGATACCACATCGTCGAGTCGTGAGGCAAAACGCACTGTCGACTACCGATATCACGCCCGGACATGAACCCAACCCGCCGAACTGCACTCAAACGACTGGCTGTTGCATCAACCACGGTCGGCCTCGCTGGCTGTACGAACACCGGCGAGAGCGTTCCGTCGAATGATACTGAGAATCCCGACTCTGGGGAGACGAACTCCTCGGACGGTACAGGATCCGACGAGCCCGGCGACTACACCGTGGGAATGTATACCGACCTGTACTATGACCCGGTTGGGCTACACGTCGAACCGGGTGAGACCGTCTCGTTCAAACTGGTAAGCGGTGCCCACTCGGCGACCGCTTATCATCCCGACAATGAGAACGCCCTGAACCGCCGTATCCCGGAGGGCGCACCGGCCTGGGACACGACAGTGGTCGGGGAAATCGACACCCTTCACAACGTTACGTTCGAGACGGAGGGTACCCACGACTACTACTGTATTCCACACAAGATGGTCGGAATGGTTGGACGAATCGTCGTCGGCGAACCCGGCGGTCCTGCCGAAGACTCCGACAATCCGGATCTTTCGTTGCCCAACTCGTCGCGAATCGTCGACGAAGGATCGATCGCGTGGGACGACTGGAAGTCAAACGTGTAATTGTTTTCCGTGGTTTTCGTCCCAACTCACACTGCCCCGGCGAGAGGTCCGCTTTTCTCTTCTTGGCTCTGATCGCCTCTGCGCAGGTTTAAAGATGAGTGTCCACGAAGGCGTTCCAGTGGCCTCGAGCGGTCGCGGTCGCTCCTTGTAGCGTCGGAATTACGCCCCACGTGACACCCCGACGGAGGGTGCTTGCGGTTCGGAAGCTAGAGCCGAAATCGGACTGAAGCTCTCGAAGGTGGTCTGCAGAGCTGGTCGCTTCGACGACGAGGAGATCAGCACCCCTGTCGACGGTCAGTTTGATCCCGTCGAGCTGGGTCGCAAACCGATCTTCGATCTGGTCGACGGTCTCCGCGGCGGCCTCGACGGGGGCGTCACCGTCGTAGGCGATGATGAGGCGGGCACTGGGATCGTCCGGGTAAACGCCGATGGCAGCTGCGCCGACGTCGTTCGTGAGTTCTGCAAGGTCGACGTCATCGGGGAGGACGGACGCGGTCGTGAGTGCCCCCTCAACGTGGTCTGGGACGAGAGATCCGGACTCTGCGGCGAAGTCCCACTCGACGCCCGCAATCCCAGCCGCGCCAGAGAGTTCCGTGAGAACGTCGGCGGCGTACTCGCTCTGGGGACCGAACCGATCGGCCTCGCCCGCGTAGGCATCGATGAGAAGGTCGACGGCCTCATCGGGATCGGTGTCGAGCTCGCGGATGCCACCGACAAGCGCTCGCCCGTCGGACACGGCGACGACGACATTACTGTCCAGACGGTCGTCGCTGACTGCGTAGTGATCGTACTCGTCGCCCCCGTCGGCGGCGAGGTCCGTGACCGTTTCGAGGCCGTCGGTGACGGCCGCGGTATCGAAGGAACCCTCGAGGACGATACCGCCGACGGCGTCCGCGTCGTCAAACTGTCCGGCCCCGATGGCGGCGACACGATCGATGTCGTCAACTTCGATGCCGCTTACGTCAATAGCTGTCCAGGCGTCTTCGACCGGCAGGTCGATCTCCGCGTCGACATCGTCGATGACGCGATCAAGAGACGTGCTTCCGTCGCTAGTCCAGGATTTTCGCACGTCGTCAGCGTCGAGTTCGAGAAGGTCGTCGTGCTTGCGGAGGGCAGCAACGTCGACGTCAACAAACCCAGTCGCGTCCTCAACATCGACCTGCGCGGGGTCGAACAGCCATGACCCGGACGCGTTGCCGGCAGCGGCGACCGACGAGAGTGTCACAGCGCCGAGTCCGGCGCCGACGGCCGTGCTTGCGAGGGAATTATTCGCCGAGTCATCTCTGTCATCTTTGGATGGCATATGACCACGGTTCACTGAATAGATATTAATATCTTTGGGAGAAAGGTAATAATTATACCAAAATAACTCGCATAAAGTGGATGGCTGTATAATATCTAATCTATTTCTCGTCCCAGTGTACAGCTCCTATTTGTTGGCTCATTATCAAATATGGTAAAGACCACCAATTATTATCTATAATTGAAATTTCTTCTACGCTAACTTTTATGTTGACACATGAGTTTTTCTGAGGGTACATGTCAGATGAAAAACGACGCGAGGTCGATAGGCGCGGGTTCCTCACGATCAGCGGTGCAGTGATCGGCGGCATCGCCGCAGGGACGTCGGTCACTGTCGCGGAGTCGACGGAGCGATTCCTCGTCGATACCGGTAATATCGACCGATCCGAACTCGAGTCCGCGGTCGACGAGATCATCCACGACATCGAGGCTATCGACATTGCGGTCGTACGCGGAGCCGAAAGCGACCTTGAGCGCGTCACCGAAGAGTTCGAACCGGACACAGTATACGAACTCGACCTCCCCGCCCAGCGGACCGAGGCCCCCGAGGTCGGCGACGCTGACGTGTCGTCGACCAGTATTGACGCCCTGTTCGGACCGGCACAATGGGATAAGCAGGTCCAGGACATCCCGGAAGCGCACGAAATAACGAAGGGCGAAGGCGCTCGTGTGACGATTCTCGATACGGGTATCGGGACGTTCTTCGGTGATGATGTCTTCCACCCGGATCTGAGCGTCAACACCGATCTCTCGAAGAACTTCACCGAGGACGGCGGCGACGCCGGCGATGCCGGTTTCCACGGGACGGCCGTCGCGGGGACCGTCGCGGCCCAGGGCGTCGGCGTCCTCGGCACCGCACCAGAGGCCGAACTCGTCTCGTGTCGCGTGTTCAGCGGGATGGGCGGCGCCGCCTTCGGCGACATAGTTGCCGCAATGAACTACAGCGTCGACATCGACGCCGACGTCGCGAACATGAGTCTTGGTGCCTATCCCGTCCCGCGGGAGGGGATCGGAAAGTTCTACGGCGGTGTTCTCAACCGCACGACCGCCCGGGCAAACAGCAACGGGACGCTGCTCGTCGTCTCGGCGGGCAATGACAGCGCGGACCTCCAGGATGACGGGAGTATTGTCAGCCTCCCGAACCAAGCCGCCAATACAGTAAGCGTCAGCGCGACGTCGCCGGCAGGATTCGATCCGCTGTTTGGTACCCCACCGGAGGAGCCCGCAGAGACGCCGGCGAGTTACACGAACTACGGCACCAACGTTATCAATGTCAGCGCGCCCGGCGGAGATGTCCGTGAGGACGGTAGTCTCTTCGATCTGGTGCTGACCACCGCGCCGCCGCTGAATATCCTACTGCCGTACATCTACATTTCGGGTACCAGTTTCTCGGCGCCGCAGGTCGCTGGCGCCGCGGCGCTGGTCAGGAGCGTCGATCCCGACGCCTCGACGAAACAGGTCCGATCGATCTTGGAGCGCAACGCCGTCAACGCCAACGAGCTCTCCGGCGACAATTCGTTCCACGGCCGCGGGTTCCTCGACCCCGTCCCGTCGGTCAAAGACGCGAGCAACGCCAACTGAACATTGTGCCAGTTTCATCGGGGCCGGCCCGAGACGTCATGATTTCGGTCGCCGATCGGCGTCCCAAACGGAGAGAACACGGTGACCGGGTGAGACACGAGTGACCCAAACGAATGGCTACACGGACGCAAACGCGGTCGTGAACGGAAACAGAGATACAGATACAGGCACGAACAGGAACGCGTTTGCGGAGGATCAGTCCTCGAGTCCTGCTGTCCGGCGACCGCCCGGGGCGCTTCCGCGGGTCATCGCCCATCGCGGGTTCGCTGATGACTACCCTGAGAACACGACGGCGGCGTTTCGCCGGGCCGCGCGGTATGCCGACGCCGTCGAGATAGACGTCCGCCGGTGTGGATCGGGAGAACTCGTAGCATTCCATGACGCCACCCTCGATCGAGTCACGGACGCTTCTGGGAGGGTCGACGAGACACCGCTGTCTACGCTCCGGAATGTGGACGTACTTGGCACCGGGCAAGGCATCCCGACCCTTCGCGAGGCGATCGCGGCTATCCCCTCGGAAACGGACGTGACCGTCGAACTGAAAGAGCCTGTCGTCGAAGATGCCCTCGAGGCCCTCGACGTTGATAATGAAGTCGTTGTCTCCTCACTGGACCAGTCGATCCTCGAGCGGGTGCGGGCCCGGGGCGGGCCGCCGACCGCCCTGGTGCCGCTGCCTGGAACCGGCGGCATCAAGATGGCAGCCGAGGCCGGCTGTTCGGCGGTCCACCCTCGGCGAGCGACAGTGTTTCTCCGGCCTGGCTACGTCGAGCGCGCCAACCGGGCCGGACTGGCTGTCAACGTCTGGCCCGTGCGGGATGCCGTCGACGCCGCCCGACTCGCGGCGATCGGCGTCGACGGAATCGCAGCCGACAGCGCCGGTCTCGTCCACCGAGACGGCGCCTCTCTTTCCCGGATGGACGGAAAACGGTAGTCCATTTTTTGGACAACCTCCTCGAGTACGATGTCGAACCACGCGAAGCCACCGACGCACTCGAGAGTGAATCGTAGGAAACTGTCACAGAACGAGTCAGACAGGGTATCGCCCCCAGTAGTAAAGTACCACGGGTCGGGTGACCCGTGGCGTTCGTCTCTGGTCACATCCACGAAAAATCGTGGAACGTGACGGCACCGAACTTTAATTCCCTCCGCGCTCACCTGACGGCTCGCGTGGAACCAATATACACCCGAACACGCTCGTGAATCCTACCCCAATAGAGGTCTTCTATCGGTCCGTAGGAACCGTATCCGTGGAGGTCAGCCGCTTTACGTCGGCTCGACACCACCCGGCTCACCGAGTTTGTCTCAGTCGGATTTTGCGAGGTTGTTAACGGTTAGTCCCGCTTCGATATACGACATATTAGCACTTGAGCCTATGGATTCTGGAAGGAGCGTACGCGATTCACCCACGGGTCAGGTGACCCGTGGAACTCTCGCGGCTTTCTTTAGAACAGTTCGTCGAGCGGGCGATCTGCGTCGTCCTCGGTGGTGGCATCCGGGTCTGGTTTCACCGGGGGAGCGTCGAAGAGTCGGCCGCCACCACGCTCCCGGGCAGCCAACACATCGTCAAGTTCGGCTTGCATTTCATCGTCGAGAGTGGGCGCGGTGAAAGCGTTGGCAACGTCATCAGGCAGGGCGGGACGAGGTGCGTTTCGGTGCCGCTCGATTTTCTCAGTTAGATAGAGGTTGTCCTGAAGGGCGCGCAGCACAGGCACGTACCGGAGGTAGTCGTATTCATCGAGTAGAGTGATGCCGTAGCTAGTGAACCGCCAGAACTCGCGTGGATCATTCTGCTCAGCGTCATCACCGTCATAGATCTGTTTTGTCGCGAGTTCTTTCTCCGCGAGGCGATCGAGATGCTCAAGGATGGTCGACCGATTCTTGGGTACCAGGTATTCCAATTCGTCCAGTGTGACGAGATGGTCTGGATGCCCGAGGATTGCCTGGATAATGTAGTAGCGAGTTTCCTGCGTAATAAACCGGTGTGCGCGTCGCTGTTTCTCGAACGGCAGAACGTCTTCCCCACCGAAAGGATCGGTTGGCCTTTCGGGCGGGCCGCGGTGGGCGTCCGCGCTATTGCTCATATGCGTCTTTTCCAGCCGAAGTTATGTAACTGTTCGGATTGACCAGGTTGGGATTAGAGCAGTTAGCCAACTTGCGCATGAACATTTAAGCCAAACACTTCTGTAGGGAGGAACATGAGTGGTCCACGGGTTCCCCAGAACGCAAACGCCATCTACCAAGCTGTCAACCGAATATTCGAGGGAATAGAAGCGCCACAGAGAGACTGGCAGGAAGTCATTCGATACATGAACGAGGAACTGCCACGATTCGAGCAAGCAGATACCAGTTACCTCGTTCTCGGTAGCTATCGGGGCCAGTACGGGCACCGGCTGCGCGAGTTCGCTAACTGCTTGAACATGTCAACCAACTCCGAGTCGATCGTGCTTGGAGACACGCTCGATCTTGATACGGCGGTTATCCCTGAATTCGATATCAAAATCAATCTCCTCGGCGAATTCGCTGACTCTATTGCGGGTGTCTATGAAAAAGAAGACGGCGGAGAGAGTCCTGAATTAGGCGTGTGCAGATCGTTGTTCGCGAGGAAGACGTTTGTGTTCCCTCGAGATTACACAGGCCTCACTCGTGACAACCTCGAGACGCGAGAGGACGTCATCCAAGCAGCACTCAGCATTTACTACACGGATTTCGACAACATCGATGATAAGGACCGAGAGCAAGAAAAGAAGAAACGAGAGTTAGCGTCGCTCATCACAGCCGCACAGCGCGAGGGAATCAACATCACTGAGCGCGAGTTAACCGACATTATTAAAGAGAGAACTGCCAGTGTCGACGAGGAACCGGCAGTGTACAGTTGGGTGCATCTGAGTTTCTTCAAGCGGTGGGAAGCGATGGGGCAGTGCTACCCGTGGACGACGCTTGAAGAACTGCGTGATCTTGCTGACGAGATGCCAGGACCGGTGCGACCACGCTGGGAAACTGAATTTGACGTCGACACCTTCCTTGACGAATAGAACTCTTCTTAGGGTCCTTCAGGCTTAACCCCGAGGCGGTTCATGCTTCGACTCTCGATCACCGTCGCGACTCTGCTTCAGCACTATTGACCCACAACTATTGGCATATCAATAGGTATCCAGGATCCTTTGTCGGAGTAAAAACTGCTACAAACTCCTCATAGCAACGATATTTGATGATAGGTTATTCTAATCAATTGATGTGTTCAACCAGGCGTACTTTTCTTGGCGGTTCGACAGCAGCGTTGGCCGGCCTTGCCGGCTGCATAACGACGACCGATTCCAATCCGTCAAGCGGGGGCGGTAAGCAGTCGTACGAGGTCGGACACGGGGTCTACCAGACGAGCATCAAGGCGTCTGCTTTCCCCGACATGCTGTATTTCTATTGTGTACAGTCAGGGTGGATGAACTGGCCGTCGATAATGGAGTCCTTTGAGGAGAAATACGGTGTCGCCGTCCACGACGACGACCGTTCCTCTGGCGAGGCACTCCAACATATGCGCTCGCACGCGAACAGCCTGACCCACTCGGGGTACAACGGTGGGTATACCTACGGGATCGTCGCTCACAACGATGACTTCACCCAGGCCTACAAGCCGAAGGGTTGGGATAAGGTGCCCGACTCGCTCAAGACCAACGACGGTCATGTCACGGCTACCCGGCGCGTAACGACGGCAGTGACGTACCGGAAAGACATATACGAGGAACGCGGCCTCGAGAAACCGACAACGTGGGCAGACCTCCTCCAGCCAGAAATCATGCAGGACTTGGCGCTCCAGACCCCGCAGGCGGCGGTCGGTCTTGCGTCGGCGCTCTCGGTCAACAACGCCCGTGGAGGGAGCATGGACGATCTCCAGCCAGTTATCGACTACTACAACCGGATTCAAGAGGGCGGCGCGGAGTTCACCGACAACTTCCTCGCGCAGTTCTCCCGGGGCGAGTACGCGACGTTCATCCGATACGACTACTCGGGGCTTGACCTCAAGTACAACAACGACGAGGTCGCTGAGGAGAACGTCGGTGTTTCTCTTCTGGGTGGCGAGAACGGGAACAAGGGCGCACTGAACATGCCGTACGGCTACGCCCTCCTGAAGGACGCACCGAACCCGGAGGCTGGAAAACTGTTCATGGATTACGTCCTCTCGCTGGAAGGCCAACAGCAGTTCCTCGACGCGTACGTCCGGCCGATTCGGTCCTCGGAGCTCGACCTTCCTGACGAGTTCATCGATCCCACCGAGTACGATCGGACCGAGTTCCAGGTCGACTACGGTCAACTGGTCGAACAACAGGAATCTATTATCCAGGAGATCACCCGGGGTGCGAACCTCTGAGAGATGTCCGACCGACACGCTGGCGGTGGCGCTCTCTCGACGGCCCGGTCTATCGGGGTACAAACAGTCGGCACGTTCGAGGCGGCCCTGAACCCGGTCACTGAACGAGACCGCGAATATCGTCGGATCCTCGTGCTATGTGCGCCGTTCATGATGCTCATGTTTGTCGCGGGAATCTATCCCCTGTCGGAAGTCGTGCGCATCAGTCTCTCTACGGCGCAGTACCGGTCGGTTGGGCTCTCACTGGATGCCTATGCGACGCTGTTTGGCGACTCCTACTACCGGCGGGTGGCGTTCAACTCGTTGTGGCTGGCCGCGGGAACGACGCTGGTCTCGGTCGGTCTAGCCGTTCCGATCGCACACGCCCTCGAGAAGTACGACCTGCCTGGCGAGGACTTCTTGGTCACGCTGGTCTCGTTTCCCATCAGCCTCCCAGGTATCGTTGCCGCGTTCATGATCCTGGTACTGTTCGGGAACAACGGACTCGTCACGGCGGTACTTGCCGCCCTCTCCGGTTCCCAACCCCTCGACATCGCCTTCGCGGTCAGTGTGCCGGGCTTGTTCATCGCCTTCGTCTACTCCATGGTTCCTCGGGCGACGCTCATCCTCCGCGGTACGTACGCCGAGGTCGACACAGCCGCCGAGGAAGCCGCCCAGTCGCTTGGCGCAACACCCTTCGAGACGTTCCGGTACGTCACACTTCCGCAGATCAGACCGGGTATCACCGGTGCGATAATCCTCACGTTCCGGACGGGCCTGGCCATCTTTGGGACGCTTATCGTCATCCAGACGCTGGTCGTCTGGACGCTCCAGATTTCCCGGGAACTTGGGCCGGGCTACAACGTGCAGGTCGCCGGCGCGATGGCGACGGTGTACTTCCTGTTTACCTTCCTGTTCACCGTCCTTGGACTCCGGTACACCAGCGCGGAGGTTGGAATATGACGCGGGCACTCTCCCGTCGGTTCGGGAGGCCGGCCGTGACGCTGACCCTGCTGCTGACGGTCATGTTCCTGATAGCTCCTATTGTCCTTACCATCATCGCCTCCTTCGCTACGAACTGGACCGGCGTTTTCCCCTCCGGGTTCGTTACCTTCCAAAACTGGCGTGAGGTGTTGGGGCTTGCGGAGACGATCGGCTCACAACGAAGCATGGGTTGGGACCCCCTGTTCCGTTTCCCTATCGGCGGCGAAAAAGCCCTCACGCTGATGGTTCCAGCGGAACTGGCGTTCAGTATCGGACTGGCGCTGGGGGGCGTCCTGATCAATCTGGTCGTCGGTGTCCCAATCGCCTACGCCGTCTCACGCTACGAGTTCCGCGGCAGGGAATGGGTCAATGCCGTGTCGGTCCTGCCGCTTGTCCCGGGCGTCATCCTAGGTGTGGCGTTCCTCCGGGCCTATCCGGTGCTCTCGGGGACGAGTTTCGGGCTCATTGTCGGCTACTCCCTGCTCAAAGCACCGTTCATGGTGATGGCGGTCCAGAGCGAGTTCGAGTCGATGCCACTCAGGCAATTAGAAGAGTCCGCTCGATCGCTCGGTGCGTCCTGGCCGCGGACGTTCCTGACGGTCATCGTCCCGAACGCTCGCTCGGGCATCATCTCGGGTGCTATCATCTGCTGGACGCTCGCAGCGGCGGAGTTCAACTTCTCGTACATCGTCTGGGCGAAGGGCACGCAACCGCTCGCGCTGTTCCTGCAACGCCACATCTCGAATAGTTCGTTCACCAAAGCAGCGGCGGCCGTGTCGATGTTCTTTTTCATCATCGTCGCGATCACCGTCTTTTTACAGCAGGTGGGTCGCCGCGGATTCGAAATCAGAGGAAGCTAATGGCAGACGTAACACTAGACGCAGTTCGGAAAGAGTACGACGACACAACGGCGATGGACAACGTCTCGCTCACCGTCTCCGACGGGGAGATCCTGGGCGTGCTCGGCCCCTCCGGATGTGGGAAGACCACGACCCTGCGGACCATCGCTGGCTTCGAGACACCAACCAGCGGATCGGTCAGGTTCGATGATGAGGACGTGACGAACGTCCCACCCGAGAACCGCAACGTTGGCTTGGTTTTTCAGGAGTACGCGCTGTTTGATAATATGACCGTTGCGGAGAACGTAGCGTTCGGCCTGAAGATGCGCGGCGCCGGGAAACGCGAGCGACGGGCACGAGCGGATGAATTGCTCGAAATGCTCGATATTGGCAGTATGGGAGACCGCGATCCAACGACCCTCTCCGGCGGCCAGCAACAGCGCGTCGGATTGGCACGTGCGCTTGCTATTGAACCAAATATCCTCCTGCTCGACGAGCCGATGACGGGGCTCGACGCCCGACTGAAGACCCGTCTCCAGACCGAAATTGGTACGCTCCTAACCGACCTGAACGTCACCGGGCTTTACGTCACCCACGATCAGGAGGAGGCGATGGTGATGTGTGACCGCGTCGCCGTAATGAACGACGGTCGGGTTGAGCAGGTCGGGACGCCGCGCGAGATCTACGAGTCCCCGGCCAATGAATTCGTCTCGGAGTTCGTCGCGCTGGACGCACCTGACCTGCCGTTTGTTCAATGGTGATGTATCGTGACGTGGGATGATGCCGTCCAAGTCACACTTCTTAGCCGTGGCGGTGAGGGTGCCAAGCCCCCGCCCTCACGGAGCCGCTGAAGGCGGCGAGTAAAGCGGGGTGGTTCACCAAGCTAGATCTTCAACGCCCACATTTCTCACTGCGAAGTCTCTGATCCCATACGCGCCGCGCACGACTGGCAGCTGGCCGCCGATCGCCTCCTCGAGTAGGATGTCAAACTACGCGAAGCCATCGATGTACTCGAGAGAGGATAGTCTCAGATAAAATATTACTCGAATACGAGCAAAGCCCGTATTTGACGGATACTATTAAGCGGATGACTGTCTAACTGCCTTACAGAACTGCAATGGCTCGCGTTACAGATCCACGGCCACCACTTCCGGAGTGGATTCTCGAGTGTTACGATCGGCTGTGTTCACGGGCTTGTCAGCCAACTCACGGAGAAGACAGTGTTCCGCTGATCGGTTACGACGACGCCACTGACATCTTGGTCGCCGATGCAGAGTTAGCGCTCGAGCAACGGGACGTCGAGCATGCACTTACCCGCCTCCTCGAACGAGGCTACTTCTACGAAGTCGAGAACGAACTTCGGATCACATCGCCGGAAGAACAGTGTTAGCTATTTGTCAAGGAGCTGTCTTGAACGACGGTCGATCGGCGCACCAAGCCAGTCTCGGGTCCATTCGTCTTTAGCTAAGACTGATAGTAATATTCAAAGCTGAGAATATAACTAAAAGTATTGGGAAGGCCAATTCCGGCCGGTGAGACGCTGTTCATCGTGAAACCAGGTGATAAGAAACGCTGAGAATTGGTGTCTTCGGCGTTTTGGCGAGGTGTACGAGCGAAATTCGATCGAAGATCACGGCTAGATAGTATTACTGTGAGTATTAGCTAAAGACGGATGACCAAAAGAGTCGTCCACCGCGTTCACTACGAGCCCGAAACGTGAGCTCAGTAGCGTGTAACCCTACCGATGCTGACCGTATCGTGAATCGCCTCGGGGTCAAGTGGTTCGAGAATCGAAGATTCTCGTCATCACGGAAATCGGACATTTCTGAACGACCTTGGGGTATTCGCCTTGTTTGCTGATAACGGCGTCGCCGCCCCTGCGGACTGGCCGAACAACGAGATGTTCGGTGATCAGGTCCTCTTGTCACCGCCAGGAACTGAGGCGAACGCCGAGGCGCGCAAAGCCGACGCTGTTGACGACGACGAACTCAATTACTACGACTGGTGGTCCGTCACCCGCGACCAGCAACGGCACTAACTAATCGCATTTCAACGGGACCAAAAGTTTGGTCAGCCGCGGAGTGCTTCAACGGGCCGATCGTTGGCTGCCTTCCACGCAGGGTAGAGCCCACTCACCACGCTCGCCCCGACTGCAAACAGAAATCCGTACACCAGATACCTGGCGCTCTCCCACTCAAAGACAATCACCGCGTCACCAGCAAGCACTTGGAATAGTGCGAGTCCAATGACGAGCGAAATGAGCACTCCGGCGAGACCGCCGATCGCGCCGAGAAATGCTGCTTCAATGAGGATCATCCGAAGCACCTCGCCGCGACGAATACCAACCGCCCGGAGGACGCCAATCTCACCGCGACGCTCGATTGTACTCATCAGCATAACGTTGAGGATGGCCACGCTCGCAACGACCAGCGAGATCGATCCGATCCCGAGTAACGCGAGGCGAAGCGTGTTCATGAATGAATTAATATTTTCTTGGACATCACTGTAATCGGTGATACTCAGTTCTTCGTCGACTTCTCCGTTGTGAGTCTCCTCATTAAAGTGGTTCCGGAGGATCGTCGCAATCTCGGTGGCTGCATCACCATCTTCGGTTACAATGGTCACCGAATCGTAATTCTCCCGATCAGAAAGTGCTGACTCCGGCACAACGAGTTGTCCTCGTCCTCCTCCTCCGAATCCTTGATCGGATTCAATGAGTCCACGAACACGGTACATTTGCCCGTTATACTCGATGGGATCGCCAATCTCAATTCCGAGTTGATTGGCTGTGCTATCGGTAAGTAATACACCGGATTGGAGTCGTTCGGGAGACTCACCGGCCGACACGTCATACAACACGTTCGCCTGTATCAAGGCGATTACACTGACGTTTTCTTCTTGTCCATTCCGTGAGCTAATAGTAGTCGCGTCGGAATACTGGGGGACGACGTCGACATTGCCGGCGACGTTTCGGACTTCATCTACCTGATCAGCGGTCACGCCAGCAGTTGAACTGTCTTCACCGGACGTGATTGTCACCTCGTTCGTGAGACTACCGAGGTCGGACGTCGCTTGCTGTTGGATCGCCACGCCTGTAATACCGAGCGATGCGATGGAGATCACACCGATCACGATCCCGAGCGACGCCAACGCTGTTCGGATTCGATTTCGACCGAGATTCCGCCAAGCCATCTGAGCGCTAGGGAACCGCCACAGTAGTTCCGTGATTCCCATTACTGAATCTCCCCGTCGATAAGCCGAACAACGCGATCCGCGTACCCGACCATCTGCTCGTCATGGGTTACTGAAACGATGGCGATATTTTCGTCCTCCTTGAGCCGAGTGAGTTCCTCGAGGATTGTCCGGCCGGTGTCTTGATCCAAGTTCCCCGTCGGTTCGTCCGCGAGCAGGATATCTGGCTCGTTGATCAACGCACGTGCGATGGCGACGCGCTGGCGTTGGCCCCCCGACAGTTGGTCTGGCCTATGATCGAGACGATCGCCAAGTCCAACGCGGTGAAGGAGGTCCACTGCACGGTCGTGACGGTCAACCGATGTATCCCACATCGTTGGAAGTTCAACGTTCTCCGTCGCCGTGAGCATCGGTAGGAGGTGGAAGTCCTGAAATACGAAGCCGATCTCCGACCGGCGTTCCTCCGTGAGTTCGTCCTCCGTGAAGTCGGTCACGTCGCGGCCGTCAAGCCGAATATGGCCCTCCGTTGGCGTGTCGAGTAACCCAATCATATTGAGCAACGTACTCTTCCCAGACCCCGAGGGACCGGTTATCGTGACCATCTCTCCACGCTCGGCACGGAAATCAACATGTTTCAGCGCTTCGACCGTCTCGTGACCGGTCTGATACCGTTTCACCACGTCGGTAAGCGCGATGACGCTCATGGATTACGCCACCGATAGATGCCGAACCCAACGATGCTGACAACAAGTACTGCCAGGACTGTACTAATCGATGTCAAAGGGAGGCCCGATCCGCCAGGAGACTCCTGTCCGGTCGCGGTGTCGGTCGTCTGACTGCTGCGGACCGCAGCTGAACTTCCCGGAGAGACATCGACCAATTGTGTTGTCGTCACTCGATCGTTATCGACGATGTACATGATCTCGACGGGAACTGACGACGTCGCTCCCTCAACCTCCGCCGTCAATTCGAAGGTGGAGAACTCGCCGGCCTCAACCGTTCCAATGTAGTAGTCACCCAACGGAGACGTGGGACTCACGTTGTCGGTGTCCTCAACGCTAACGAGGACTGACTCAGCGTCGGTGTTCCCAATGTTCGCCGAATCGCCTTGGATCGTCACTCCGGAGCCACTCTGTGTCGTTTCGATACTCGTGAGTCGCATTTCGCCCGCCAACGGATAGTCAACGACGTGAGTGGTGGTAGTCGTATAGGTCTCTTCCTGAGCTGTATAGGTGGCAGTGACCGTCACTTCCTCCCCGTTCAGTCCCTCCGTATCGAAGGCCACAGAGCGGCTGGTGTCAGGCTCGGTCTCAAACAGGTACTTCTGAGCAATCGTCTCCTCGTCAGCGGTTGCAGTCAGTTCGATGTCGCTCACGTTCACGTTCCCGTAGTTGGTGAACTCGACTGCAGTCGATTTGTTGTCATCAGTGGTCACCGACAGATCAGCGTTGACGTTTAATTCAGACACCGCTATCGAGACAGGATATTCGTAAGCTTCGGTGCCCCCGTTCTCTCCTTGGACAAGCACGTAGACGGTCAGCGACTTCATACCGGGATTGTCGAAGCTGACCGTCATCGGAACGCTTACCGAACCCCCCGGAGCGAGCGAACCGATGTCTTCAACGCGTCTGTATGTCTTCGCGCTGTTTGACTTCCGCACTTGCACTCTCTTAATGTCGATAGTCTCGTTACTGGTCTCGAGGGTCGACACTTCGGCAGTGACCGTGACGGTTTCGCCGGTTACCGGTTCATCGTTTGAAACCGAGACATCTGAGATATGTACTTTTGTTTGGTCCGCCGATACGCTCATCGCCGTTGCTCCCACGCTACTGACAACTACGAGAGCGGTGACTGCCAAGATTACCCACCGCGGTCGGCTCATTTACCAGCCCTCCTCGTCATCTCACGGACTGTGACCACGCTCTGCAGATGGGTGCAAAAAGAACAGTTAACAGACAATATCAAACGTGATCGACTTCTCATATACTGTAAATAGCAGCAAGTAAGTAAAATACTTGGCCGAACTAAGTGGGCTTACTTGCCCTCTTCGAGGGCGACGACGATCGATGGCTGGCTCTTGTTGTCGAGGTCCCCTTCGACTGTACCAGTCTCGAGTCGATTTATCCCTCGTCAATACTGCCGGACCAGATACACGACCGTCGCGAGCCAGAAGGTGCCTGCAAAGGCGTAGATCGCGTCACCGAAAGGATTCTCCGAACCGAACTGTAGCGCTGTCAGAATGTATGTCAGTGCGGCACAAGCGAGCGGACTGCCGACATACGGTAACCAGCTCATCGTTGAATTCGAATCCGACTTGGCATTCGCTCGTGCGTCGCGAATGAGGACAACCGGTGTGATTATCGACAAGATGAGCAGGAACATGACCAGTGCGAACCCGATGGCAAAGACGAGGCTGCTTTCTGGCTCTCCTGCTATACTAGTCCAGAAGAGATACGCGAACGTGATTGGAACTGTCGCAGCGTACCCGATGAGGTTCGCCCGCCAAGCGACGGAGCCGTCTGTTTTTGCCTCAAGGAAGCTGATGAAATCTGGTGCGAGTGGATACGACCAGGCGCTGCCGAAGATTGCTTTTCCCGTGGCGATCAGGCCGAATGCGATGTTAATCAGCACCCCAAACGTGAACATGAAGAAGCCTGCTGCAAAAAACGAGGACAGATCCCTGTCCAATCTGTTGGAAGATCGTATTGTCTGGGGCCCACGAGTCGATCGCCAGTCCAACAGCGACTATCCCCAGCAGGGCGGCGAACGTTCCGGTAAATAGTAACTGCCAGTTGAACGCATTTCGGGCGTTTTCTCGTGTGAAGTCGCGTTTCGATACTAGGTATATGACTGCTGGAAAAACAAATCCGGTTCCCAGACCCAGTAGGTGAACGAAGATACCGCTTAGGGTTCGTTCAGTCAAGAGGTTCGGTCCCGGTTGTGTCTGTGAATCGGTCGATGTGGATCGGTGTTCGTTGGACATAGGTGCGTGATGGTCGGTTCGTTTGTGTGACCGTGCTGGGTAGCAGGTGCTTTGTCAATCGATTCGTCGTGAATTACTTGGATTGGATGCTATCGGGAAGAAGGCTCCTCGTTGCCCCTCTGTTGGTCCGAATCATTCGAACCAGTCGCTCAGCGAGCAACAGGGCGAAACACACCACAAAGAGGGTTCCACCAGCTTCCCAATATCCGTTCGTACTCTGTACGAGTGAGTCGCTTGAGATGACCGGTGCAACGATCCCGATCGCAAAGAGGACGAGTGTCAACTGAAAGCCTGCAAGCACCAGCGTTCGGATGGCGTCCGGATTTCGAAGACGAAGAAAATCGCTGACGGAGAGGGTCTCGAGAGAACTCTCGAACGCGAGTGCGTCTTTCCCTTCGGGTGAGAGTGGCCAGCTCGACTCCGGGTGGTTGATATAGTACAGCGTAATCGACTCTGGATACGTATCGTCGGCGATCACGTCCTGCTCGCGGAGTTCGTTTAGTCGGAGCCGAACTGTCTCTTTGCTCACCTCCGGACGGGCTCGAGCACGAATCTGCTCGGCCGAAAAGTATGGCCGCTCGGCTTCGAGCATCGTCTCGACGACGTGGCGCTGTGTGAGCTTTTTGTCGATATTATGTTCAATTCGGTTCTCGATCCAGGGCGGGAGCGTGGACATCGTGTCAGTGATCTCACTATGATTGGATGGGGAGTTAAACCCACATCCGAATTTGGCGGGCACCAAACCGGTTCACAGGCGGTACGAGGCGGATGCCCCGACCCTTGAGGTCGGGGAGGAAGCCGACACTCGATGAAACTCACCACGCTCGATGGCAAGGCCGACTCCCCACCCATACGTAAACCGTTATTAGGTGACAGCCGTAAATGTGAACCACGGATGGACGACGCGCCACGACGCACCGTCCCCATCAAACTCGATGTGCCCGAAGAGCGTCGTGGCGACCTCCATCGAACCAAAACCCAATTTCTGCACTGTGCCAACCGCACTAGCGAGTGGGCATGGCGGTACGACGACTACTGCATCACCAGTAAGTCAAAGGCTGAAAACGCCCTGTACGGTGAGCTGCGTGAGGAAACCGACCTCACCGCCAACCTCGTCCAGAAGGGCATCCGACGCGCCATCGAAGCCGTCACAGGTGGCGTCGAGAAACTGAAACAGGGCGAGAAGACGAGTCAGCCCGAGTTCGACTCGTGGAGCGTGGTGTACGACAAGCGGAGTGCGACGTTCAACGACGACCACGCCACGCTCTCCACGCCGAACGGCAGAGTCACCTGTGAATACGTCCTTCCACTCGAGGACGAACGTGAGGGTACGCCGTTCGGTCGATACTACGAGAGAGACGACTGGGATGCCTCCAGCGCCACGCTTCAGTACGACGAGCAAGGCGACACGTTCTACCTGCACGTCACGCTGAAAAACCCGGACTACGTGGTTGACGGAACGGAACGTCAAGAAGCCAGTCACGATGATGAAACCCCCGAGAACGGAGTGGTTCTCGGCGTGGACTTGAACGTGACTGGCGCGTTCGCCGTCACCAGTACCGGAGCATTCCTCGGGAGCGCAGACCACCTCACCCACAAGCGCGACCAGTACGAACAACGGCGTGGACGCCTCCAACAGGTGGGCACTCGGTCGGCTCACCTCACGATTCAGTCTATCGGCAGTCGGTTCTCGAACTGGTCGCTTGACTGGCTCCACAACCGTGCGAACGACCTTATCGAAGAAGCCCAAGACGCGGACGTGGACGGCATCATCTTCGAGAACCTCAACCATATCCGCGAGAATATCGCCAATGGCTCGAAGTTCCAGCAGTGGGCGTATGCGAAGTTCATGGAACTCGTGGAGTACAAGGTCGAGTCCACGGAGTTGTTCGTGGACACGGTGAATCCCGCGTACACGAGCCAGCGGTGTTCGAACTGTGGGTTTACCCACGAGGACAATCGTGACGACAAGCAGTTCGCGTGTCAATCGTGTAGGTACGAGGTGAACGCGGATTACAACGCAGCGAAGAACATCGCGAATCGGTATTGCGGGTATATCTATCGCGGGCAGAAGTCTCGCGGTGAATGGGCTACCAGTCAGCTAGCCCTCAAGTCAGGGACGTTGAACGTGAACGGCGACTACACGCCTACCGAGTTACTCGGGTAGAACGGGAGTTCACTGACAAGCCTCGGGGCTTGACCCCGAGGCGGTTGACGAGGGCGAATACGATCGGTTCAGTGGGCTACTCGATTTCGACACTCGAAACGTACTCACGGCGAACCGCGGGGGAATCGATGTGTGTATGTCTATCATTGAATAACCGAGTGGTTGATATGTTCGGCGAAAAGTGTTGTCTTCGATGAAGGTACTGGGGAACCCCAGGGTGCTAGTGAACCGCCTCGGGGTCACGCTCCGAAGCACTCGCCTTGCTCATCTGTAGAATACGTCAGCGACGAGCAGCGGAAATACTGGCGTGAGCTTTGGACGAACTGGATACTAGTCGTGTCAGCTTACGCTACCTCTCGTTTCCGGCGGATGATTGCCATACCAAGAAGTACGATACTCAGCGCGACGAAGACGAACGGCACACCCATTTCAATACTCTGGGTCGTTGATCCAACGAAGTCAACTACTACTCCGCCATTCAACGGACCGATGTACCACAGGACGAGATAGAGAATTTCGAACAATGTGGAAGATCGAGTCCAGATTCCTGCTGCGATAGCGAGCGACGGTGCGAAGAGTACCCCACTTGCGAAGCCAATGAGCGTTCCGATTTGCCCGGTTGCGAGGAACAGGATGAGGACGCCACTACTAAGCGAAATGGCTACGAGGACACCGGCGATCCATTCAGCGATGAGTTGTCGAATTGGATACTTCGACGCTAGAACCAACGCAGTCAGCCGGTGCGTCACCGTTCGAGCGCCCATGGCCGACCAGACGAATATTGGCCAGACAAACGTGAGTGGAAGCACGACCCGTCGGAACGGTGTGAGCGAATTCTCAGCAGGGCCAGTAGTGACAAGCGTGACGACCGGCGCACCGGCGAGCATGACTGCAATGACGTACCACCACCAAGGTTGGCCGCGTAGTGCGAGGCGCACTTCTGCAGCTACGAGTCGGCCGAAACCACCCGCCTTGCGGTCAGTGACCGGAGTCAGCGACATGGATTCAAGCGCGGTCTGTTCGGTTGTGGGTTTCGAGTCCTCCGACTTGCCACGTAGCGTCGGCAGCACGGATGTCAGTCGCGAAACCCACCCGGATTTCTCCGACGATTCGGTCGACGTGAATCGGTCGAAGGGGACGGTTGCAAGCGTTACAAGGACTATCGCCGGTAGGAGGAGCGCAGTTCGCTGTGCGTAAATCCAGAGCGGCCACGTCTGCCCGTCGTAACGAAACGGCACCAGCGTTTCGTCGGCCTGAATCGTCCCGAACGATGGCGCGCCACCATTGTACTGCGGAACTTCTGCCAGTAGTGCATCCACTGTCAAGTCGTACACTGCGAGGCTTCCCAGCGCGTCCGTAGCCTTGACCCAGACTTGAATTTCTCCAGGCATTGCACCCTCGGTGGCAGCCAGACTTATGACTGCGAGCGGCATGAACACGAAGAAGTAGACGGCGTTCCCGAGCGTGCCATTCAGCCACTCCACCGTCTCAAACACGAGTGCGAGTGCGCCGATGAGTGCACCGAGTGGTAGTGCAAGTAAGATCAGTGGTTTCACCAGCGCGACCACGTTCGTCGGTCCGACGCCGTGAACTGCGTGGTTGACTACCGTCGCGAAACCGAGGACAACGAGGATGACGACGCCGAGTGCGATGTTGCTCAGCCACTTACCGAAAAGGTAGGTCAGGTCCGTGACGGGCGTACTTGCGACCAGTTCTTCGACATCGTGCAGTCGATCGCGACGCAGCGAATTTTTCATGAGATAGAAACCACCAAAGAGGAATACGGCCGACCCAGTCAGTCCGGCTTTGAGGCCAATAAACGCGGCAGTGTTGACGCCGCCAACGTGTCTCATAGCATCTTCGTTACCGATCTGGTATACGAGCTCAATCTGGCCGACATTGACTAGATACCCGAAGTACGCGATGACGGCGAGGACGACCAGCAGTCGCCGTGACCGGACCCGTTGCAGGAAATCCGCCCGTGCGATGTGGTACAGCTTTCGCATCTCAAACCTCGTGTTGCTGGTCGATCGCGTCGAGATACGCGTCCTCCAGCGTTGGTGGGACCTGTTCAGCGTCCTCTGTTGGCGGGCTTTCGGCGATAAGTCTCACCTCAACCCCGGCCGACCGCTGGACTGTGCTACATACCTGATACTGGTCTCTGATCGTGGACAACTCTGCACGTGGGACAACGAATTCATAGACCATCTCAGCGACGTTGTCGATGAGCGCTTCAACGGATGTATGGGTTAACAGGCGACCGTCGTCAAGAATCGCGATCTTGTTCGCAGTGGATTCGACGTCTGGAACAATATGCGTCGAGAGAACGACGACACGATCGGTTGCAGTGTTCGATAGCGCACTTCGCAACCGAACACGTTCTTCGGGGTCTAGCCCGACTGTCGGTTCGTCAACGATGAGTAGTTCGGGATCGTTGAGCAGTGCTTGCGCGATGCCGACTCGTTGGCGCATCCCCCCGGAGAACGTCTTAAGTTTCCGCGTTCGGACATCCACGAGATTCGTAAGTTTGGTTAGTTCGTCGATTCTGGCGCTCGCCGTCTCTGCGTCTAGACCACGGAGCGCAGCCATGTACTCGAGAAACTCTTCGAGTGTCAAGTCGGGATAGATGCCGAAGTCCTGCGGGAGATAGCCGAGTACTGGTCGGACGGCGTCGGGTGATTCAACGATGTCGGTGCCGTTCCACGAGACGGATCCCGTCGTGGGTTTCATTACCGTCGTTAGTATCTGCATCAATGTCGACTTGCCTGCACCATTCGGTCCCAACAAGCCGTGAATGCCCTCGTCCATCTCGAGAGTAATGTCCCTGATACCCCAGATGTCTTCTGCGTATTGTTTTCCGAGCTGATTAATGCAGAGCGCCATGAAAAGTCAATCATACAACAAAACATATAATGATGGTGAATTGTCATAGTCTAGATCATATATGATGATTCAGATCTTACGCTCTTCGGAAGAAAATTGTTGGTCGGATAGGGCTGGCGCTTTGAACTTTACCTTCGTAAAGCCGAAGCGGAATATTTGCGAGTTTCGAGACTAACTTTCTCCAGCGTGTTCCTCGTACGGTTGAACGACAACGTATCCGGTGTCGCCATCAAACTCCATCTGGAAGCGTTCGCCGGACTCCTGACCGATCATGTCGGAGAGGTTCTTGTTGACTTGAACGTTTGGGGAAGTTCCACTCCAGGCGACCGTCGCACTCGGGTCAGTCGAAACGGGTGGTTCGAGGACAATGGGATCGCCGTGCGTGGTGATCGCGACGTATCCCGGGCCTTCGAGGTAGACGTTTGTGAACCCGCCTGCGAATGCCCCGGCGAGCGTATCCATGGAGGAAATCTCGTATGAGACGTTCGGGTCGAACGCGAGGATGTCCTCGCCGTTGACGGTGATCGAATCATCGGAATCGAGTTCAAGGAGTTGGACTTTTTTCTCGCTATCAGCGAGGTAGGCGTGTCCCTGTCCTTCGACCGACATCACAGGCGTGCCCTCACTGGTCGCAGCTTGCTTGATAAATCCAGTAATTCCGCCCTCCGCGGATGATTTTCCGGTGAACGATAGATCGCCCGTAAACGCGATCATCGAACCGGCTTTCGCTTGCACTGATCCGTCGACGGCGATGTCGAGTGTGTAGCTATTCTCCAGTTGGAACGGTGCATCAGTCTCCATTATTGCGTTTTCGGATGCGAATTGATCGATTTCCATAGGGAACGAAGCCATTATGGCTGACTTCATCAGTAATTCATGGAGAAAGTGAGGTAAATATGGAGGCCGTGTTTCTGAGCCAGAAACAGCGAACAACACTAAACGTCTCTCTGATTCAACAATGGTGTATGAACAGGTCTCGAAACCTGCTCCGTCGGTGGTGCGTTGACCAGCCAACCAGAAAGGTAAACACCCTCTGTCCCTCCCCAGAAAACACAGGGCACCGATGACGGATGAGCACTGCGTCACGATCACGCTCGAGGAATTTCCCGATCCAGTCATCGCCTACGCTGTAGAGGATGACGAACCCCTCATTATAACGGCAAATGAGGCTTTTGAGACGGTTTTCAAGAGCTTCTCGTCTGAGATGCCAGTGACAACACTATTTGATCACTTTGGCGTTGTTACCGCAACCGCTACTGGGGATCCAGTAACGCATCTCATTCGTGGCAACAGCGTCGGTATTTGCCTCGAGGGACTCGATGAAACAGGGCCGTACTTCGCTAGAATATTCCCGTCCGACGATAATACCGGGTACATCGTTTTTACAGATCTAAGTGAGTGTCACGATCTCATTGGAACATCCACCGTCGATCAAGTTAGCAGTTTAATTAGCCACGACCTTCGTAATCCGCTGGATGTCGCCAAAGCACATCTCCGAGCAGCACAGGAGACGGGAGATCCCGAGCACTTCGACGCGGTCTCCAACGCACACGACCGGATGGAACAGATTATCCGGGACGTACTCACCGTCACACGCGACGATATCGCTGTGGATCCGTCGGAAAACGTCTCGATCGAAAGAGCCGCGAACAGGGCGTGGGAATCCGTCGAAACCGACCACGCTTCTTTCAATGTGACTGACCCACTCCCGACTGTGACTGCCGACGCTGATCGTGTTCGGAGGCTGTTCGAGAATTTGTTCCGAAACAGCGTGGAACACAGCGTGGGCACTGGCGATTGGCCGACGGAACACGGGCATGAGACGAGTGCAAGGAACACGGTGACTATCACCGTTGGTGCACTGGAGAACGGCTTCTATGTCGTCGATGACGGGCCAGGTATCCCTCCGGACGAGCGGGATGTTGTCTTTGAACCGGGATACTCGACTCGAGACGGTGGAACAGGCCTTGGCCTCGCGATTGTCGATCGAATCGTCGCTGCACACGACTGGACGGTAACCGTCACGACAGCTACGAATGGTGGTGCGCGGTTCGAGATTCGGTTCGACAATCAATGAGTGAACCAGATGTCAGAACACAGCGACCGGTGTCACCCGGAGGCAGTGCTACTAGCTATGGATGATCGACTCCAACGCGCCCCTATTGGTATTCTGTATGTTTCGTCCGATGGGATTGTAACCGATATTAACAATACCGCCCGGACGCTGATCGATGCCACGGATGACGCAGTTGGATCCACTCTCGCAGAAGTATTCCCTCGTTCCGTCGAGGATTCACTTTTGATTGCCCTCGAGGGAGAGTCTGTCACTGACACATCGTTTGAGGAGTATTACCCCAACTTGGATCGGTGGCTCGAGGTTTCTGTTGTCTCTACCGCCGATGAAACCACAGTCTATGTGCAAGATGTGACGGACCATCGACAGCAGGAACAGTCTCTTGAACGACTTCGGCAAGAGCGGAAGCGGACGGCTGTCATCGAAGACGTACTTTCGGAAATCCTCGCAGCACTTGTTGGTGCTACCTCTCGAGAAGAGATCGCTAAAACGATCTGTCACGAACTCGGTGACACTGCACTGTACGAATTCGCCTGGGTTGGCGAGCGAGATGTCGGAAGCGATGAACTTGTCACTCATGCTGTCGCGGGCGAGACTGGCGAGACCTATGCGGCTGTCTGTGACGCGCTTGAAGACGATACGGTGACGACGCCGGAAGAGAATGCAGTCGAACGTGGTCGTATACAGACCGTGCAACCACTCGCGGAGAGCACTCAGGTTCCTGAATCAGTTCGGATCGCTGGGTTTGCAGACGGTGTGCAATCAGCACTGGCGATCCCCCTCTTGTACGGCTCGAGTGTACACGGCGTGGTTGGCGTCTATGCAAGCGGTACCGCGGCGTTTTCGGACCGAGAGCGTACCAGTTTCGAAACGTTAGGCGAAGTAGCTGGCTTTGCAATCACTGCTGCCCGGAACCGGAATCTATTGCTCTCCGATACCGTAGCGGAGATCACTTTTGAAATTGGTGATAGCTCGGTCTTGACCACGCTTAGTCAGGCACTCGACTCGAAATTAGAACTGAAAGGAGTCGTTCCGCAAGGGGACGATACGTTACTTTGTTTCGTCTCAGTTGAGGACGCTGACGTCGAGGACATCAGCGACATGGCCCTGAATAACGATGGTATCGACGAGAGCAGAGTCATTCGTGAGTCGGAGGTCGGTGGCACTGTCGAAATCACAGTGCAGGAGCCAACACCCTTACTTACAATCACATCGCTTGGTGGAACTGTCCGACGAGCGAGTTTCGACAGCGGTTCCGGACAAATCGTCGTAGAGTTCCCGCCGGACGGTGACGTACGCCGTATGGCAGAGACGATCAGCCGTGAGCACGATGCGGAGTTTGTTGCAAAGGAGGAACGAGAACGTTCTGTGACGACCGCTCGTGAGTTCCAAGACGCACTAACCGATCGGCTGACGGAACGACAAAAGACCGTCCTTCAAACTGCATACCTCGCGGACTACTTCGAGTCGCCTCGAGGAAGCACAGCAGAAGAAGTCGCAGCCGATCTTGGTATTACCGGCTCGACGCTGCTCTACCATCTCCGCGCAGGACAACGGAAGCTACTCGACGCGTATCTCGATGAAAATACACAATCCACGGAGGGACACTGAACGGCTGACTTCCGCGATTATACGCTGAACAGGCGCAATACCACGGCGTTCACGCCGTGGATACGCGCCGTCACTCAATGATACGTTCCACCGACAATAGCATAGCCGAGTTTCCAATCCTAAACATTCAACTCACAGGAACCCCTACACAATGGCAAGGTCAGGTCGGAACGGAGCGGATTTCGAACGACCTTCGGAGGTCGTTCGAGAGAGCTTTGCTCTCTCGTGATGACGAAAATCAAAGATTTTCGAACCACGGCCTGTCCGCCCTCGTAACGAGGCAGTATCCGAAATGCCGACGCGGTGAACGCAAATCCACGGAGGGTTCGTCTTGTGCCCGTCGGCCTGAGCAAGCACGACGATACCTCCAAGTCTGTCAACGTGTCAGTGACTCCCTGCTGGCAAAAACAACAACTGGGAGTCAATGACGCTGAGGATAGGAGTAACGGCGGTTTGGCACCGTCCTCAGAAATCGAAGATTTCTGATGGGCTGCACGAGAACTCCGTTCTCGTGAACGCCAGTCAGCCACCGACCACGACGACTGGGTTAGATGCAAACTCCCGTAAAGTGGCGGTATCCATGGTTGCAAACCTGAAACTCCCACCGCTCGGGATTCCTCCGCGTTCACGCGGAGGAGGATGTCAACGGAGGCGGTCTCCTCGTAGGACAGTGTCTCTCGTATCTTGTGGTGATTCTCCTTTCCGCGGGGACTGGAACGGTCACAGGGAGTGATGCAGTTCGTATCATTGGCGGTGTTCTTGTCGCCAATCTCTTCCTCCCAGGGATCAGTGCGCTTGCTGCGTTACGAATTCTCCCTGCTCGAGACTATTGGATACCGGAGGGAAATGGACTGAATGGCCATATTGCACTCGGAATTGGCGTCATCTGGTATGCAGTCATCACCTCTCTTGGCTTCATTTCCATTGGCCTTGTGCTGATATTTGCGAATCTGCCAACGTGACTGTCCTCCCAGATGTCACAGCGGCGCCCATTACGTTGGAAGATCACGATCAGGTTTGTTCAACGATATTCTCGCTCAATCTGATCGAATTGGTGGAGAAGTTCATCATCACCAAGCAGTCGTCGTGCCCGGTGTTCGAGTCGTTCTGCTCGGTCCACGAGCTCCGCGTATCGCTCGTTACTGCTGCGCTGTTCTGCGCTCAGTTCTCCCTCGAGCACCGCGCGTTTGGCTTCAGCACTGAAGTACTCGCCGAGCGTTTCATACGAAAGGATCTGTTGCTGCTGGTCAACTACGGCAAGCACGTCCTCACGGTCGACTGGCTTACACAGGTAATCGTCGAAGGGTAAATCTAAGACGTCGAATCCAGGATCGACTGCAGTAACCATGACGATTCGCCCATAGAAGTCGCGCTCGACGAGTTCCTCGAGCACATCATCGCCGGATAGACCGGGCATATGCCGGTCAAGAAGAACAATATCAACCGGGGAGTTATCGATAATCGAGAGGGCTTCCTCACCGCTATAAGCCGTCTCAACCTTACAGCACCCTCGCAGTCGAAGCGCGTATGCGTCTGCGACTTCCTGCTCATCGTCGACAACGAGGGCACGGAGATTCTCCAAACTGTCATTCCCAGGCATCTGTCTCGATCGCTTACCTATGACTTAGGGGTGAGTCCCCATAACTGATGGCCTTCTCCACAGCGCTGTATCTGCACTCCTAGAGTCACGTGAATACGGCAGTCGGAATACCTAGCACCGGAATCCAGTAGGATAGGTGATGTCTCCAATAATATGTCCGCCCACCCCAAGGCCCCCCAAGCAAAACAGCAAACAGACCAGACAGAACCTGACCTCACGACGGAAGAGATCTTTGAGCTCTTTGGAGACGTGTATACCCGTCGTGTCTTCGAAGTCGTCGCAGAGCAGCCGCGAAGCGGCCGTTCCGTCGCCGAAGCCGCTGACGTCTCACGACCGACTGCGTACCGTCGTCTTAACGACCTTCGAGATGCTGGTCTTGTCCGAACCGAGACATCTATCTGTGAAGACGGACATCATCGGGAACGGTTTGAGGCAGTTGCCACGTCACTCTCGATGTCCCTCGACGAAAGTGGAATCGAGGCGGTAGTGACAGTCACTGATTGATCGAACAAACTTGAAAAGGTTGTTTTTAGCATAACACTGTTAAAAAGCGGTGATTCTGTCACCGCTGCCTCCTTCGATTGTCCACAACAGACGGATCACTCGGCCAGCCCGCACTTGGTGTCTTCTCGGTAATCGGAGATAAACATATCATTGGATATATAGTATCTCGAGAACAAATCCCAGTCAAGGATCCGAGGAATGGCACTTGGCTCGACTCTCAGTGTGCTCACTCCCAACGCTGTCGCGGTCATCCTTCTCGGCTGGGCAGCATGGACAGCGTTCCAGTCTCGAGAGCAACCGAGTGCGGAGCCGTTCATTGCGCTCCTTGCTACCCTAACACTGTGGTCGATCTTGGCATTCGCGTCGAACCTTCCGGAGTTGTTGCTTCCAAGCCTGGTTTCTACGATCTTGGATCTGGGTCAATTCGGTACTGCTCTCCTTGTTCCCGGTATTTGGACCGTGTATGCACTCAGCTACACAGGTCGCGGAACTGGGCTGACGTGGCGACGGATTGCGCTGTTAGCTGGAATCATATTTCCCGTTCTCGTGGTCGGTTTCGTCATCGCAATCCGCCCTCCTATGTCTGTCATTGAATATGTCGCGGCAACGATGCTGGGGACTGAACTACTGTATCTGTTGGTACTGTTTCTGTATGCGACGTATCTCCTGGCCGATCTCGGTGGCAGTCACGCCCGTGTTTCCAACACCCAAATAGCAGTACTGACAACCGGTGTCGGAGCACCGTATCTAGTCGGCCTCGTTGGGAACAATACCAACGTTGCAAACGGTGCAGTGGTCGGTCTCCTCTTGTCCGGCGGCCTTCTGACGGTCGCCATGCGACGATACCCGGTGATGACCGGGTTCCCAAAGGCTGACTATATCGCTCGCACACGCGTCGTTGAAACTCTCCAGGAAGCTGTTGTCGTGCTTGATTGGGAGGACCACATTCTCGACTGTAATCAGGCGACTGTAGATCTATTCGACCACACCGCGGCAACGATGATTGGTGAACCGATACGATCAGTAATCGATGGGCTCGAGCAAACAGAATTGACCGCAGGAGCCACAGGTACCGTGACTCTCCAGACAGCGAAGGGACGTCGCCAGTTCCAGTACAGTGTCTCCGCCGTTGACGAGGCAGATACCGATGGGGAAGAGGACCCTGTTGCCAGTACCGTACTCTTTCGGGATGTGACCGACCGACAAACTCGAGAGCAGCAACTCACAGTCCTCAACCGAGTTCTTCGACACAACGTACGGAACAACTTAGATGTCGTACTCGCATATGCCGACCACATCGACGAGGACGAAGTTCAGAGTGGGGTACGAGAGAGCGCAACTGAACTGCTTGAACTCAGCAAAAAGGCCAGAGAGGCCGAAGAGGTCATGACAGCAGGTACCAACCCGCCGGAGCCAGTCAACCTTGCAGACGTAGCGAAAACGGTCGTTGATCAGTTCCGAACCAGTGACGTTTCGGGCGAACTATCGATCAACTGTCCAGACGAGCTATGGATTTCCTCTCACAGAACTGTGGTCCAACAGGCCCTCTCCGAATTAGTAGAAAATTCTCTCACACACACGAGCACAGATCCACCGCAGGTTGAAGTCAGTGTTCGAAAGGATACGCAAGCAACAGCTGAGATTACCGTCGCGGACAACGGCCCTGGGCTGCCCGAGCGAGAGCAACAAATCTTGGCCGCCGGCACGGAAACACAACTCAAACACGGGCAGGGAATCGGGCTCTGGGTTGTCAACTGGGCTGTTACCCAATTAGGTGGTGATCTGCAATTCAACGCGAATACTCCGGAGGGTAGTATCGTTACGATATATCTACACGACATGAAGAACGAACAGTCGACTACGACCTGACGACTGTTGTCCCTGCTACTCTATCGCCGAGACGTTTGCGCTGATCTGAAACGATCATCCCAACGATCCCGACAAGGTACAACGCAGGTAACCAATCGACGAGACGCAATACGTTCCGTATCAGTGATGACCCAAGCGTCAGGGATGCCCCATTCTCAGTCGTTACACGGATATTCACCAGCGCTTTCCCGATCGTCTTTCCGAACTGCCACTCAAATACCGTGTGGTAGCCAAGCGCCAGCACGAACCACAGTCCAAGTGCGATAGACGCTGGAGCACCGGTTAAATCTGCGTTCAGTCCTTGGGCTCCGGTTTCAAGCTCACCGGTAAACGCACCTGTGATGAGGATCGCAACGAACAGGAGTGCGATCCACACGAACGAATCAATTCCGATAGCGACACCTCGAATACCGATTCCACAGTATTCGGGACCATCTGTTTCTTTCATGTCCACTCGATATGTGGATGGGTGGGAATAAACAACCAAGAGCAGTGTTTCTCCACTGGAAACACGCCGAGAAGTGCTCAAAGAAATAAAATGAGTGTCCGCATTTCTTATTCAGTAACACTCCTCAATACTTTTTATTAACGTGATTTGTACGATGCGCTATGATCGATACTCTTCGTAAGACTATGTTCTATCTCTACGGTGTGCCCGCCTACGACGTCTCGGGGTTCTGGACGACGTACCAGTTTACGCTTATTGTTCAATCGATCACACTCGCCTGGCTGTATAATAGCACGCGCGGGTCAGTTCTGCGCCCAATGCTATACCATTCACTTGGGAACCTTCCTGCGCTCGTCTCTCTATCAGGACGAACTTCGTCACGTGCCCTCGAAGATGCCGGGAACGACGAACGCGACGACGAGTACGAGCACAGCGAGTACCAGAAGCAGGACGGGTCCCAACTGCGGGCCGAGGCCGATGGTCTGTGCGACGCCATCGGCGATGGGTTTCGTTTGTGCTTTGATCCCGTTGCCGGCGACGCCAGTTGCTCCAGCGCCGATAGCTGCGGTGATGGCCGCTGGTGGCCCACCTGCTTTCAGTGCTCTCGCCGGACGTGAAGATGGCTGTCCAGCCATACTTGTCGTGTCGAGACCCTGAACGCTAAGTAATTCCACTCGTTTCGCACTCAGACACACTCGTGGCTGCCTGTATGGCTTTGTGTGTGATGGCAGGAACTGTTGCCGAACTCGAGACCGGCCTGCAGTGATGCTTTGCTGCGTTCGGGAATACCTTTGGTATCTGTCTCTCCGCGCCGCTCAACAACATGGTGGAAATGGTCAGTTCAATTTAACAAGGGAGTACACTGTTCCTGCGAGAGGAGCGCATTCGACGGATACTGTTATGCGGATGACTCCCGAAACAACGAGACAGAACTGCAATGGCTCGCGTCACAGATCCACGCCCACCACTTCCGGAGTGGATTCTCGAGTGCTACGACCGGCTGTGTACGCAGGCATGTCGGCCAGACCACGAAGAAGACAGTGTTCCGCTGATCGACTACGACGATGCCACCGACATCCTAGTCGCCGATGCAGAGTTAGCACTCGAGCAACGAGACGTCGAGCACGCACTTACTCGCCTCCTCGAGCGCGGATACTTCTACGAAGTCGAGAACGAACTTCGGATCACATCCCCAGAAGAGCAGTGTTAACGACTCTTCGAAGAGCGAATCTGTATCCGGAGATCAGCACACGATACCGAGCTCGAGCCGCTGCACTCTACTCGAGTGGATCTTCCACTTTGCCGCTCTATTACCGAACTTGGCCAGAGGCGACGGCTGCGCTCTGCTGGAGGTCTACCTCATACTTGTCAAACACGGACTCGAATCCCTCGTCGACGACCTGCTGGGCAAGCTTCGCGAACGAACTTCGATTATCCGGATCCTCCACGAGCGACCGAAACGTACTCTCGAAGTGATGCCCGTGCGAGGGTCGATCACGACTCGAGGTTTCGTGAGCGGCTTCGTGTAACACTACGAGATACAGGTCGTGCATCCAGACCGCACGCTGGCGGCTCGTCACTGCCGAGTCGGTGATCACGATGTAAGTCCTGCCGTCGGTCCAGGCATCGGCACTTGCCTCGCCATAGTACACATCTCGCTCAATCCCAAGTTCCCGTGCGAGCACTCGAGCGAAGCGGAGATACCGTCGCTGATCAGCGTTCAACTGCGATTCGTCCTCAACCCGATGATAGCCTGTCCACACACCTTCTGACTCTGCTTGCTCGCCAACATCGAACGTCTCCGGTACCGCTATCGATGTGTCCTCATCAGTGGCGAGGTCGCGAAGCCGCTGCGTCGCCGAATCACTCGTATCGAGGACGACGTAACCACGCTCGACGAGTTTGTCCGCGCCTTTTTCGGCACCGCCGACCCACCCGATTTTCGGGGCCGCCTGGATCTCCTCGAGACTGATGCGGGACTCGGTCGCCAGCTGGAACAGCTTGCGATCGGCCCACTGCTCGTCCGATGACTCGGATGCCATCGCCTCGATCATTACCTCCCGACTCTCGGCGGTCAGCCGATCGTCTGAAACCTCAGCATATAGATCGTCACGTGTCTGCTCGAGTGCGTTGTCGATCCGCTGCCAGCGGTCACAGCCCGACTGGATGTCGTTTCGGGCAAAGTTCAGCGTCAGATTCCCTTTCGAGACGACGACCCCGCCGAGTCCGTACTCGCGTTTTGTCGTCACGTACAGACCATTGCTGTAGATATCGAGTCCCTCGTGGGGCGTGTACTCGAGTGCGAGGATCGCATCGTCAGTTTCGCGCGTGAGTGATGGGTGTGGAGAGTCAGCCACCGCTTCGAATGGATCGCCCTTGTCAACCGGTTCGCCGTTGATCACGACCGAGACGCCGGTTCGGGATTGCACGTACGCGAAGCGCTTGCGAAGATCGCGAACGTAGCGCCGCCAGCGGTAGCTGTCCGGATCGGGCACTTCATCTTCGTAGTGATCGATCTCGACGAGCATCCCCTCGAGATGATGCTCAGCGTCCACGAGATGGCCATCGCGCCCACTGACGTCCGCCCACGGTCCTGAATCGCGTCGATCTCGGTAGTCAAAGCACAGTGCGGCGTTGTGACTCCAGATGTGAACCGCGCCCTTCGCGATGATCGCACCCTTGCCGATGCCCCACTCGCCGATTGTCTCGTCGTCTGCTCGTTGCTTGCTTCCTGCACCCAGCACTGAGAGGTTTCGCCGCCCGTCGGTCGACTCGAGATCGACACCAGCGCCGTCATCGAGGATGATCGATCGTTCAGGCGAGATGCTGACCAACACACGGGATGAACCCGGACTGTCGATGCCGTTTTGGACGGCTTCGCGAATTGCGTCTGTGAGATCCGCCATTTGGTCTTCGATGAGATACGTTGCAACCCGCTCGTCAGCCGTCATCGTCACGGTCTCGTCAGTCGATGGCTGACTGCCCGGTCTCGAGTCAGTTGACTCGCTCGTGGCGAACTCCGAAAGCGTCGGATGGTCTGTCATGGTGTCCACCCATCTGGCACCACAGAAATCACACCGTGCGGTCACTTGGGAACAGGAATGAACTCCGGTTCGACTTGGCGTAGTCTCTCGGTGCTCTCGAGGAACGAGTCGAACTGTCGAAGCGAAACGACCTATAGCGTCTACTTCGAAAAAGTCCTACAGACAGTGAGCAGCGCAAAAGAACGGCTCGAGGACTTACCACCGAGTGCAAAGTTGGTCTACAAGACGCTGGAATTCGAGGGAGAGTGTACACAGAAAGAACTGGTCACGGAAACCAGACTTTCATCTCGGACTGCTCGATATGCGATCTCTCGGCTTGAGGAACAGGAGTTAGTTGAGCAACGAGTGTCCTTTCGAGACGCCCGTCAGAAGCTCTATTCGCTTGCGAAGTAGCCATAGTCCACGTGGACTCCTGAAAACCCTCTGACACCCTTGTCTTGGTAGTCTGTTCTACGAAGTTTTGAGCACGGCCACATCGGATGATGTCACCACCACACGGAACTCACTAACCGAGAATCAAACCTCGAGATCAGTCTCAGTCTGTGGGCCCGTCAAGTCTACAAGCCGCTCGAGGGCTTCGGCGACGATCATCCGCTGTAGTTGGTACTCTCCTCGATCGAGGTCCTGTTCCTCGAGTGCAGTGATGATCTCGAGCAGAAGCGATCGGTCATTCACCATCGGTCACCTCGCTGACGACGTCGATGATCTCCTGGGCGGTCGAACTGATCCGCTCGAGGCGATCGGGGATCGTTTCGGATTTGTCACGTGGCACGTGGCATTCTGAGCAATTCCGGCGCGGCCAACGTCGTCTCGTCGGCCACATGATCAATAGCGTGGTATGATCATTGATTGCCTACTAACGGATTAACTACCTGAACAGGTGGTTATACCAAATAAAGTTAGATAGACTGTATGAATTACGGTATATATTTTGGAATACATTATGTACTTGACCATCCCCAGTTTAAGTGTGATGAAACGTCAGGTGCACCTGTTAGGTCGGCAGCGATCCAGAAGTATATCTATGACTCCACTACCCGCACTTCAGACGAATACAGACGGTATGACGGCCTATGATCGTTCCCGAACGAACGCGTCGCTGGGGGGATTGCATGTTTGGTGAACAGACACCACACGTCGCTGACCGCGAAGCCCACGTCGTTGGCGGTGGCATCGCCGGCCTGGCCGCCGCGGCGTTTCTGATTCGCGATGGAAACATGCCTGGCGAGAACGTTCATTTCTACGAGAAACTTGACGTCGTTGGCGGGGCAATGGACGGTGCAGGCAATCCCGACGAAGGGTACGTTATCCGCGGTGGGCGCATGTTCAACTTCCCCGCCTACGAATGTACCTGGGACCTCTTCCGGACGATCCCTTCCCTCGAGGACCCCAGTATCTCGGTCAAAGAAGAGATGAACGAGTTCAACGAGATCCACGAGTCATATGCGGAGACGCGGCTGGTCGAGGATGGCACCCGTCTCGATGCCTCGCAGTTCGAACTGAAGATGCACCACCGGCTCTCGCTGGTTCGACTTCTGCTTACACCGGAGGAACGACTTGGAGACACCCGGGTCGAAGAGTGGTTCGACGACGACTTCTTCGAGACGAACTTCTGGTACTTGTGGGCGACGATTTTCGCCTTCCAGCCGTGGCACAGCGTCGCTGAGGTCCGCCGGTATATGTACCGTTTCTTGCACGTCTTCCCCGGTCTACACACGTTAGAAGACATCGACCGGACCAAGTACGATCAGTATCATTCGATGATCCTGCCGCTTCGGCGCTGGCTCGAAACTCGTGGCGTCGACTTCCAGCAGGACTGTCGCGTGATCGATATGGACATCGTGACTTCTCGAGTAGGGCGGACTGTCGAGCGGCTCCACTACGAAACCGGAGACGGCACTGAGAGCGTCGAGGTCGATTCCACGGACCTAGTCTTTTTCACCAACGGTTCGATGACCGATGGCTCGGACCTCGGGGCATGGGACGAAGCACCCGAAACGAACGAGACCGGCGCGTCCTGGGAGCTGTGGCGGTCGATCGCCGAGGACAACACCGGATTCGGCGACCCCGAGGTCTTCGCGGGCAATGTTCAGGAGACCAAGTGGGAGTCCTTTACCGTCACGTTGCACAACACTGATCTGTTCGATCATATCGTCGAATTCACTGACGAGGAGCCGGGCAACGGGCTGGTAACATACGTCGACTCGTCCTGGCTTCTGTCCACTGTCGTCGCAGCCCAGCCGCACTTCCCGAACCAGCCTGACGACGTGAAACTCTTCTGGGGATACGCCCTGTTCACAGACCAAGAGGGTGACTACGTCGAAAAGAAGATGTCCGAATGTACAGGACGAGAGATCCTCGAAGAGCTCTGTTATCACCTGCAGTGTGAGGATCGCCTGCCGGAAATCCTGGAGGACGTAGACTGCGTGCCGTGTATGATGCCGTTCATTACGGCTCACTTCCAGCCCCGGACGCCCGGCGACCGGCCGCTCGTCGTCCCCGATAGCTCGAACAATCTCGCATTCCTCGGGCAGTACGCCGAACTCCAACGTGACGTCGTGTTCACCGTCGAGTACTCGGTGCGGACGGCGATGACCGCCGTCTATGACCTGCTTGATCTCGATGAGGAGATTCCACCCGTGAGCAAGCACTACCGCGAACCGGGCGTGCTCGCAGATGCAGTGAGCGCCTCGTTCGATTGACTGGCAACGGCTGTGCTGTTTCCCGTCATGTGACGATCTCGTTGAGCGAATCGTCGAGACGACCGACGGGAGTATCCCCTTTCG
>NZ_SHMP01000011.1 GCF_004217335.1 Natrinema hispanicum | reverse complement strand
AAACGCGCAGTCTTCGCAGTCGCGATTGTAAGTTGACGGCGGGGCAAAAGATTCAGCGGACTTCGTCGCGTCGTTACGGACTTGCAAGAACTCGATTACGTCGGACCACGTGAGTTCGACCGGAACAAAGCGGACATCTTCCGCGTCTACGTTCGGATAGATTAGGTAAGCAGTCTGCCCCTCTGCAATCACCTTTCGTACTGACTGCCCGTTCTCTAAATTCTCGAATAGTAGTGAAGTCAGATAGAGCTTCAACTGATAGCTATGCTTATCGATCGTCTCGTCGTTTGGATTGCGTGTAGTCTTGATGTCGTACGGTGTCTCGTCGAGTAAGAGATCGACTTGGCCGGCGAATCCGAGATCCTGATCAAGGAACCATTCGACCTCGACACTGTCGGCTTCAGTGAGTCTATCTCGGAGTTCCTCGTCAGTGAAGAGACGCGTCGTAATCTCAACGATGTGGTCTCGTTCGTCGAGCCCTGCCCCTGATAAAACGAGCAGAGCCTGTTCGAATCCGAGTCCATCGTCGAGAAACTCAGTACAGTACGTTTCGACGGATTCGGGCGTCCATTCGTCGTTCAAAAATCGATCCAGATGCTCTTCGAACGCTTTCTCCGCGATTTCGTGGACCGCATTTCCGCGGAAGATCGAACTACGCTGGTAGTTTTCACGGTTGTATCGACCTCCTGTGTAGGCGTTCTTGACGTACCGAAGGTAGTATTCCCGTGAACACCGCTCTTGGACTCTGAGTTTCGCTTTGCTTACCAGCGTCTCCGGTGACCGGATAACGACCGAAGTGACGTTGAGATAGAGATCAGCCTCTCCCTCGCCCGGGCGATAGTTGGGCACCGCACGGACGATCAATTCCTCGTCCTGTCGAAGGCCCATTCCCTCGAGGCCCTCATTTATATCGTTCGAGACCAGAATATCGAGGGTCGACAGGAGAGAGGAGTCAGTGGCCCGAATGCCGTCAGGTGACGGCGAGTCTGCCCAAAACGATAGCGCGGCCACGCCGGCCTCTCGTTCTACCGGATCGTCGACGAGATAGACGATTTTCTCACCGCCGGCCTCTCCCGGCATGGCGTCACTACGAACGCGACACCGAATCATCATCTCTTCACCGATACCATCGGGTGGGTTCTTGAGCAGCGTCGATAACTCGTGAATCATCTATCAAACACCTCCGTCAGCAATCGCCGGTTGAGTGTCGTCCCCTGGTGCCCGGTCGCTTTCAGACAACGACTTCGCTCTGTCTGCAGACAGTCTGGGCAAGCGGTGAGACATCCCACCGTCAACTCTTCGAGCCGTTCCTCTAACTCGGCGATATCTTTTCGGCCGGTTTCGCTCGCGAATCGTTCGTACGTCGCCTGGATGCTGGGATCCTCGAAGACGTGCCGGTCCAAGAACAGTGCCAGATCGGCGGTCCGCGGTGTGCGTCCGAGTTCGGTCGTCAGTTCCTCCAGTCTGGCGGCCAAGTAAGAGTAAAACCTGGCGAGTTCACGCGTCTCAAACAATCGTCGAACCCGCGCCGTAACGAGCGATCGCAGGTCGTCTTTGCTGAACGCATCTGTATCCGAGATCTGTCGGTCGAGGGTTTCGTCGACCAGTTCGTCGAAATATTCTCGGTTTGTTTGCTGGATATCGTACAGTGATCCGTCGGGGTGATCCGCCAGAAGACGAATGGCGGCGCGGTCGGCGGTCGCCGAATGACACTGTCCTTGAGTGGCTAGTCCGCCGTCAATACCGAGACTCTCGTCGGTATCAAAGAGTTCAGCGACCTCCTTGGCGATACCGGCTCCGCCTTCGATAGCGTCATAGATGCTGATTCGGGCGTGTGAGTCGTCGCTGGCCTGGAAGTTGAGATCGTACCAGAGTTCGAACGAAGTTCCACTCCCGGTTGACTCGGTCGCCCACGTCGCGAGCGCATGTTCGGCCGAGTGAACGAGGACATCCTCAGCGAACTCCGCGACGAGGTCATCGTTCCGACATCGAGCAAGGAGTTCGGCGAGGGTTCCCGTCTCGTACCGGACTGTCTGAAGCGCGAGCGACGAATCAGGTCCCTCGTGTCCGAGAAGTCGGAGTCGCGTTGGAGAATCAGTCGGCAATAATTCTTCGACTGTTTGGACTAAGGCTGGCCCTGAGAGACTGAACACACCGTACTCGTCTTCTTCGACTGTCCGGCGCCAGAAGTCGGCACCGATCAGGTGTTCCATCAGCGGCTGCACCGCGAACTCGTGTTCGATCGCCTCCTCATCGAAGAACAACCGCTCCCACAACTGCTGGTGCAGATACGCGAATTTCACGTCGCGTTTCAGCCGAGGATTGTCAGCGAATGCTGCATCGATCCGTGACCGTAGTTCCTTCCGGTCGAGTTCGATCGAGAGGACTTGGCTCCGCTCACGTGTCCCGACGAACGCAGTTGTATCGTCGTCTTCGACGCTGTACGTAATGAGTCCAGATCTCGTGTGGGTTGTCCCCTCGGGATACAGCGTGAGCAAGGACGCGTAATAACACCGGACGAACTCGTGGTCCTCCTCGAACGCCACCCCCGTGACTACGTCACTATCCGCGATTGCAGATACATCATCGGTCTCGCTGAACGGTTCTGCTGTGTGTTTGAACCACAGGTAGTTCGTCGTCGGATCCGACGAGAGCGGCGTACTCGACATCGGCGGTCTTCCCGTCCAGACGATGTTCTCGTCGTCGAGCCAGACGTAATCCGGATCGACTAAATCGTCGACGCGGATGGTCCGAGGAACGTAGACGCGAACGTCTTCTGGATCGAACGAAAGTTCGGTGTAGTTAACCGATGAAACATCTCCGAGGAGTTCTGTGAGTGGGTACGAATGGGCCCAATCGAACATCGGACCGATATCTGCAACACCGGAATCGGAACCCAGTTCCCAGGCGCCGCGCCAGAGTCGGAACTTCTTCCAGCGCTTCTTGTACCCGCCTGGGAGGAAGTTGCTCAACACTTGATTCGCATTCTCTTGTCCGAGAACCTCTTCGCTCTCGTCTTCGATAACCGTGAGCGATCCGCCCACCTCCTCGGATATAAATGTCTCAGGAATGATGTACGGCGGGTTTGCCGCCGGATCGGCGTTGAAGATGCCCGCGAGGTCGAGATACGAGAAATCAGATTCGTCTACCTGCTTACGGATTCCCTGCAGACGGCCGATTCGATCGCTACGGCTCAGCCCAGAATTCTCTCGCGATTCGCGGCTCATTCTATCTCCTCCTCGCGTAGGGCGTCGATGAGTTGATCGATCGGGCCCGTCGTCTGGCGGTTGTCCATCGCTCGTTCGAAGAACTCCCAATAGGGTGTATCGTCCGTTCCAGGTGCGACTTCCTCGAACAGGGATACGACGTATTGGTCGAACTCCTGGAGAACTCGGTCGATTTCTTCGGCGGATGCCTCGAACGCCGAGTCGAGCCAGTCGCGGATGTCGGGTTCGTGCGCTTCGAATTGGTCTCGTAAGTACGGGACATCCGGACCGACACCGGGACCAGATGTCCACTGTCCCCGGAATAATCGCTTTGCGTCGGTCGTGTCTGTGACGTTGAAGTAGTCGACAATGGCAGCAGTCATGTGTTCCGCGCGGACGAAGCGGTTGTCCGCGTCCAATGGGATATCCAGGTGTTCATCACGAGGGTCACTCAGGTAGTTCGAGTGGTGGAAGTAGTACGAATCGGTCGGCGACGATCCGAGGACGACGACCGTGATCGGCTCGTCTTCCGCGTCACGTCCGCCACGCCCTTTCCGTTGTACAAAACCGGGGACGTTTCGCGGTGCTCGGTACTGGAAGGTGCCGATGATACTTGGGTGGTCGAACCCGACTTCGAGAGCGCTCGTCGAAATGAGCTGATCCCAATCGTCTTCAACCGTCGCTCCGGTTCCGGCATGCTGTGTGCGACCACTCTTGTGGATGGCAACTTCCATCGCCTGTAGATCGAGACGCCTGTCCTGCATCGTCCACCAGCATTCTCCGTCCTCGTAGACCGGACAAGCGTTCAGATTCGGGTTTGGCGGAAGTGATTCACACACTGCACCCTCGTCGAAAGTGTCGTCGGTCGCACCTCGGAACTGCTCTCGAGGACAGTCCGGATTGTTTCCTCGTTCGCCGAGTACGGCATCGGGAGTCCGCAGCCGGAAGAGCCCTTCTTCTTCAGTCTCTTGCACGAAACCGCCGAGCCGACTCACCGAATCGATCGAGTCGACGAACCCAAGGATTCGGTCCTTGTTGTCGGTGAGCCCCGGGCGATCCCCGGCCTGTTCTTTCCGCATCGTATGATAGAACGCGAACGCGATCTGGATCATACACGAGAGGTTCGTCGCGGTCGTCGGCGCGGTCTCGGTCCACTCGGATCGAGGTTTAAACTGCGAGTCTCCGACCGGGACGATGACTTCACGCGGATCGGTTGCTTTGACGAACACGAAGTGTTCGCGGCCAAGCGTATCCTTTTCGTCTTCACTGGGTGAAAGGTGCCTAACGGACGACTCTTCGATCCCGAAGATTCGGCCAGTGAACTCCGTCGCATTGTTGATTGTGGCACTCGATGCGATGAAGCGTGGTTCTTGATTACGAGCACGCCGCTGCATCGCTTGTTTGAACCGCCGAACGACGTTCGCCACGTTCATCCCCGCCTGATCGGTGTAAACGTGTACCTCATCGAGAACGAGGAACTTCGGTGGGTAGGGTTCGGACCAGAGGGCCGCGTTCCCGTACTTGTCCATCAGACGGCGATGGAGTGAGTCACCGGTCGTGATGAGGAAGTCGGCGGACGCACCCCGATCAGTGGTTGCATAGCGGACGACGTGATCGGAGTCTTGCTGGCACTCGAAGTGCGCGTCGTCTTTTCGTTCGAGTGTCCCGTCCACTTCGTCATCGCAGTGGGGACACGGGAGTTCGACGTCTCCTCGACCACCGTGCTGAATGCTGAGTGTGAGCGGGGCGTCGCTGAACGATGCATCGATCGAACCCTGAAGTTCGTTGATCGTAGTTATATACGAGAACAGTCGTTCGAACTGGTTATTGCAGAGATCACGCCGCGGATACGTCAGTACGGCCTTCGTTCCGTCGATTCCCGCTTCGTTTGCTAACAGCGAATACGCGAGTGTCGGGAAGAGGAACGCTTCCGTCTTTCCTCCGCCCGTACTCGCCGTTACCACGTTCGCATCGCGGGCCTCTGATCCGCCTTGAGTGACCGAATCGACGAATACGTTCTCGAACGCACGGGCCTGATAGGCGGCGAGTGAGTCGAATTCTTCAGGGAGACCAGTTTGGAAGAACTCACCCATCAGTTCCAGAGTATCCGAGACGGCCATGCGCCAGTCGCTGCCGAGTGAATCTTCAAACTCCCAAGCGGGTTCCGCGTCTTCGATCTGTTCGTTGATGCGGCGCAGAGGCTGTTGGAATCGCCGCGCTTTCTCGCGGTTTTTCCCCATAATCGGCTGCTCGCGGTCAGCCGAGGCTATTTTGACCATTTTCACGAGGTTCGGCGAAAACGAATAGTCCGTGTCGCTCGATAGACGCTGCCTGATGAGCGCAAAATATCGCGCCATTTCGGCGACGTGACTCCGCACTTGCTGGCGGTTGTAAACGTACAGGAGATCGCCGTTATCGACGAGTTCTTCGATCAATTGCTGGAAGATGATTTGTGCGACCTGTTCGTGGCCCCGTTCGAGGACTTCCACGATGAGTGCGTCCGATTCCAGCACATCGGTCACGAACGGAGCGTCATCCGCGCAATGTTCGTCGACGAACGCCTCGAATACATTTTGCATGGAGGCAGTCGCATCGTAATTACCTGCATTTATTCCACTGGCGCACGCGTCGGTTACGGTATCGAGGATATCATTTTTCACCGACCGGTACACCTCCTCTTCGGATGTAAACGTCTCCCATGCCGTCTCGATGGTCTGCTCGTCGACCGGTGCAGAGATGGAGTCAGAACTCATTCGAACGTGACCTCCACGTCGGCGATTTCGTTGTCATCGTACATCGTCTGGAGCGTCTCGAGTATCTCGCTAAACGCAAATTCGGTCGCTGCTGCTGTTCGGTTAACGCTGCCATTATGCTCTTCGAGGAGGCGCCGAAGACGAGCCCCCTTCGATCGAGTTACTTCTGTTCTGATGACCGATATCAACTCACTTAGCAGTACATCAACGTCACCGCGAGCGGCACTCTCCTCATAATCTAACTCGATATCGAGGCCCTGATTGCGAATGAGTTCAGCTAACGTTTCTGCGAAGTCTTGATTAGCAACTGCCCTACTCACAGAGTAGTGATGGATAAGTGCCCCTTCGAGAGCTATGCGGACCACTTCGACCGCCGCATCCAGATCCGTTTCATGCTTCTCTTTGGCATCTGAGCGGCGTTTTTTAACTTCCCCGAGTGAGTCCGCGAATGACGACTTTTCCGCATTCTCATCGGCAAGCGAGCCGAGTCCGTCGTGAATTATGGGGAGCAAATCATCGATGATCGAAAGACAAGCATCGGTATACTCGCTGGCATCTACTTCCTCTAAGAGATTCCCGTCGAGTTCGCGAAGAGTCCGATCTACAGCCTCTGGGGAGAATTTGTCGTTGGTTCGGACCTTCTCGTGTCGATTCTTGGTTATCAACTGCTCCATCATCCCACAGATCCGCTCCACCTCTGAACACCGACTACGCGTCGAATTAGAGATCTCGCGTTGTCGCGTTAACCGATCGTAGCCGTCAAACCACAATCGGAGGCGATCGACATCGGCTTCGATGATGGCCCGCTCTCGATCGCGAACAGTCGCAAGAACGGACTGTAGTAGTTCTGCGCGATCGGCGGCGTCCTCCGCTCGACGAAGTTCCTGTTCGGAAACGCGAATTACGTCCTCGAGGTCTTCGAGTTCCCGATCGAGTTCGTTGAGGGATTCCACCAGTTCGCTCGGAACTGCATCGAAGTCCTCGACCGAACGGTATTCCGAACGTGCCGTGTCCAGATAGTTCCGCGCGGAGCGGAGTGTTGCTTCGTAATTTTCTGACGTTGCTTCCATCTCTCTAGCTAGGATACGAGGTCAAAAGCAGGCAGGGGTGTTAAGATTACTGACTGATAGAAAAGAAATCGAAGTACGGCCTCCGTCAGACACCTGTTTTATTCTAAATACGGGTGTTGTGTTTTTAGACTCGAATTCGGAATTTGGCGCGTTAGAGAGTCTTTGCGCATATTGATGTCATTTCCGCTGTTTTCAACGAAACCGGTTTGGAATACCCAGTTGATGCAAGCGATCAGATGAGGGAAGATATCGACATCTACAGTCAGTTCCATCTCTTGAGTGGATCGAATCGCCGTTAGGAGTTCTTGAGACGTTCTTTCTTTTGACGGCGTTCTCTGAATCCACTGAAATTAGTCTCGTCTTCTTTTCCTTCCTCATCGGAAGGGGTCAAGTTCTCTTGGTCATCGTTCGCTTCTTCTTCTTCCTGGTAAGTAAACGTCTGCTGGCGACCCGAAGTGGACTGTTTTTCCGAATCAGCTCGAGTCGCTTCGACGCCGTCAGCGTGCTCTCGAACCACCTCAAGAGTCGGTTCCTCAGTGAGTCCTGCGAGTGCGACAGCCGCTTCCCAAGCTCCGAACCGATTGATCACCGTAGCTGAGGACATTTCGCCGTGTTCGTTGAGATCAGTTGCCTCTGGAGGCCGCTCGAGTTTGTCGGCAACAGCGGCTATCGAATCGAGGATATCGGTTCTGGAATACGTTCTCCGGCTTCGTGAACCGACGGGTTCAAGATTCGCCTCGTTCAGGGCCTCGTTCCACGAACCGAACGTCTCTTCGTACTCGTCTACCGGATAGATCCCGTAAGTGCGAACGAATTCAGGTGAGGGGGATTCATCGAAGATTATGGCTAACTCTTTCAGGTACGCTAGCAGTTCATCATGACTGACCATCGGTCGGTCGATCCCCTTCGAAGAGAGTTCACCGCCAACCTCGTCGACACGTGTCTGCATTTCCTCGATTTCATCCCAACAGTCCCTCTCGCTTGGAACGCGTCCGTTTTCAAGCGTCGATCTCGCTTCCTCGACTGCTTCTCTAGCAGCCTGGTAGCTATTGTAGGCTGCCCCGTCATCCCCTATGTCGAGATACTGATCAACCTTCTCGAGTTCCCGGCTTGCACGGTCGACCTGCGATGTTGCTGTCGTACAGCGTGTTTCCCAATCTTCGTCGCGTTGTTCCACTGCAAGCACTCGCGCTGATTCGATCTGCTCGATCCGTCGTTCGAGTTCCCATGCTTCGGAGTATCCGGCATCACGTGCGACTTCGAGTGCTTCTTCGAGTTTCTCCTGTGCATCGGTATACGCTCTTACAGCCTCCGTGTACTCGTCCTGAGTGTCTGCTTTGACGGCGTTATCGACAGTCGTTTCGATCTCTTGGAGTCGATCTTCGAAGGTTTCTCGACGCCGTGCTCGCAAAATTCTCGTAGTGAGTTTCTCGAGTCGCTTTCCACGGGACTCGATCTGGTCTGAGACGTCGTTATCGAGTTCACTTAAGAGCTTTTTTGCCTCGTCTAATTGCTGCCGAATCGGCCCGGTATAGCCGATTGCTCGGTCGTATTCCCCGCGGTCAGCTGCAGCCTCGAGTTGTTCGAGCAGGTCATCGACCCTCGAAATGGACTCCTCGAACTCTCGCTGTGCTTTCTCGGCCTGAACTCGACTTCGGAGTTCTCTCAGGCACTCCTCGATTGGCGAAAGTTCCTCCGCAAACGCTTGTTCGCTTTCGATAGAACTGTCGTCGAGTGCGGTTTCGACACGATCGAGGTGCTCGGTAGCCGTCGGGAGGTCAGTAGGCATGGCGGCTTCAGCAGCATCCAGTGCTTCGGTCGTCGTTTCGACGAGTTCGGCGACCTGCTCTTCCGTGCTGGGGGGCAATGCCGCTCGCTTTTCCTCCACGCGCTCCTGTTGCTGACGGAGGTAGTTCTCTAGTAGTCTCTGTCGTGCTTCGATAAGGGACTCTGCTGTCGTTTCGCCAATTCCCTTTACTTCGGTGAGCTTTTCCACTTCCGTTAGGTCGCTTGGCGATTCGACACCGATACGCTCAAGTCGGCCAGCACGTCCCGTTCCAATACCGTCGACTGCAGTCAGGTCTGGCTTAGAAAGATCCGTCTCTTCGAGTATCGCCACGTCATAGTCGCTTTCAGTCGCTAATTGTGCGGCACGTCCATAGTACGAGACCGCCTCGTCGTATGCCGCCTCTACCGACCTCAGAGATTTCAGATCGGTCTCCATTTCTCGGTCACCCTTCTTTTCATAGGTGACAGCAGCGTCGACCACAGCCCGTAAGCCAAGTTCTTCTAAGGTAGCTTTCGTGTTACGAACACGAGTTACCAATTCCTCGCCAGCAGGGTGTTCAGTCGGAATTTTTTCGACGATTGGCGTTTTTTCCTCACGTACAGATTCCATGTACGCTTCAGCAGCAGTCTCCTGCGCATCGTTTTCGAGTGCTCGTTTTATCTGCTCGAGAATTTGCTGGTCTGACTTGATACGAGAGTAGAGTGTCTCGAGTTGAGTCTGATTCCCGCTAACCGTCTCGAGTTGCGTAATGAGACTCTGGATCGATCTGTTGGAGTACTCGACTTCTTTTTCGGGTTTTTTCTCCTCTGGAGTCAGTTCTTCTCGTTTTTTCTCGACACGTTCTCGCTGTTGGCGAAGGTAATCTTCTAATAGTTTTTCCCGGGCTTCGATGAGAGATGCCGCTCTCGTTTCGCCAATGCCTCTCGCTTCAGTAAGTCGTTTTTTATCTCTTAACTCACTCGGCGATTCGATACCGATACGCTCGAGTTTTCGAGCACGGCTTGAACCAATGCCGTCGACTGCCGTCAGATCTGGTTTGGAAAGCGCTGTTCTCTCGAGAGCTACCACTTCGATATCAGTCTTGCTCGCTAATTGTGCAGCACCGTCATAGTATGAGGCTGCCTCCGTGTACGCCGCTTCGGCTGCATTCGGATCGGATTCGGCTTCTTGATTGCCTCTCTCTTCATAAGTGACGGCAGCATCGACTATAGCCCGAAAACCGAGCTCGTCGCGAAGTGTTTTCATTTCGTGTACCCGGCCTGCCAATTCCTTGCCAGCAGGATGCCCGCTCGAGATTTCTTCAGGGATTGGCGTTCGTTCTTCGCGTACGGATTCCACAAATGCCTCTGCGGCAGTTACTGGTGTTCCCTCTTCGAGGGCCCATTTCACTTCATCGAGAGCTTGCTGCTCTGATTCAAGACGTGTCTTGAGCGCCCCAAGTTGGGCTTGATTCACACCGGCATTCTCGAGTCGCTCGACGAGACTCTGAATCGACTCGTCTGAGAACGCTGGTGGCTCTTTGGGGTCCAATATGTTAGACACTTTCTCAGTTGGCCAGTCATAATTCTCCGGTCGGTCTAAGTATCTTCTAACATCTACAATACTGCGATAAAGGCGGCACAGTTTCGTATCATCACAGGTTCCATCGAAATCACCTCCCTGGAGAGACTCGATATCGCGTTGTAGAGACTGTACTTCCGTTATCGCAGCGCTTTTTTCCCCTTCCCAGACGAGACTTCTGGCGGTCTCAAGACGTTCTACAGTGTATTGTTCAACTCTGTCTGCTATTTGCTCACTACTATATCTCGATTTTTTATAAATATATACACAAACTATTGCGGTTAGAATACCGATTACAGCCAACTCCGGGACAAAAAGAGACGTAATCACCGCTACTAGAAACCCAAAGATTGCAATTTTTCGTCGGCGTTTGTATGTGCTATTGAATTTTCGCAGGTCAAGTCGATCTAATAGTTCCTCGTCTACTGCCATGATTTTGCACCCCCACAGTGCCAGATATTATTCAACGTTGGTTCGCTCATTCAGACCGCCTCTCGATCGCATGCCCATTCAATTGCCCACTCAACTATCTGCCCCTTCTCAACGCCTTTGTCTTCCGCCACCGTTCGAACTATGCCGTCAAGAACAGGATTCAACTCGACAGTTATGGTAGATGGGTCCCGCACAGAATCGTCTACCTTGGGTTCCTCGACCTCCGAAAGTGCCGTTCGAAGCGCAATAGCGACCTCCTCCTCCTCTTTAGACTCTTTGTTCGACTTTTCTAACATCGATAATACATTTTTGCTAATTTCAATAGGCTGGTTGAGGTTGCCGGCAACGATCTGGCCACGTTTAGTTTCGGAATCTGGCTCGTCCTGCTTATCGAACGCGTCTCCTTCAAGCGAGAGCAACAGTGATCCATCCTCTGGGTCAAACTTCTCACAGAGCGACCGGAGCTGCGCCTCAACTTTATCATCTTCCGGCCACTCGTAGTGGTCTGGCGCGAGTTCTCGAATTCCACGCACACCTTCGCGTTCCAGTGTTGCAAGCGCGTCTACTACTGTGTTTTTTTCCGCATTGAACCACGGGTGTGCGTCAAACGACTCTCCCCAGACGATGAACCGGCTTGCGGTCTCCAGTAGGTCCATCCCGTCTTCGCGAGCGAACATCGCCTCTGCATTCGTCGGGACACCCATCACGTGATAGAACGTCGCTTTCCCCTTCCCATCGGGATTACGGAGGATACGTCCGATACGTTGTACCAGCGAACGATTGGCTTGACCGCTTGCTCTGTTGATTCCGACGTCTGCTGTTTTGATATCGACCCCTTCACCGAGCGTCGTCCCAGTTCCAATGAGTGCACCCGAATCATACTCCTCATCGAATCGCTCGGCGGCCTCGAGTGGATCATCGTCTCCAGTTGCGACGATCTCGACCAACTCTTCGAACGTTTCATCGTCAATTTTCTGCCGTAGATATCCCTTGACAGTCTCGATTTCGTCACCCGACTCGAGGAGGACGACGCATTTGTTGTCTTCAATGTGCTCAAGGGTGAGTGACGCGATACGAGTAAGGGCAGGAGAAATATTCGATTTCGTTAGACTTCGAGATTTAATCCCCGACGAAAAGGATCGAAATTCTTCGCTTTGCTCCATCACGGACCGTGCAGCACTCGTGTGAACGACCGATCGGGCTTCTCGGAGGGTCTCGAACGATACGTCTTCCTCGGACACGCCGGAAACATCGTCTGCAGCGCTCCCATCCTGATACTGCTCGAATCCCCTCTGACAACGCTGGGTCACTTCTTTCAGTCTCCCTTGTCCCTCATATGGCACGAGTTCCACGTTCCACGTACATTGTGGAATGATCCCAACTTCCTGTCCGTCTTCGAGTGTAAATTCGAATATTTCCGGAATATTCCGTCGCTCGAGGGATTTTGCATTCCTCTCATCGATAGATCCCGACAAGGCGAGTACATCGTTGTCGATATCATCGAGAATGGATCCGAAGCCACTACTGCCGAGATAGTGGTGTGCTTCGTCGAGAATTACCAAATCTGTATTCGGAATATCGTTCTCGAGCAATCGTTTCGGTGTCCAGAAGTGAACCGTTCCCCATGAGTATCTCGCTGTGTGCGCTCCTTCCTGTGCCGACGCGTCTTCAGGAATGTTAAGGTGTCTGTCAAATTCTCGCTTCCATTGATCAAGAATTATACCCCGGTGAGCGACGATTACCACCGTTGGGTTCGTACTGGGAGGGGTAATCGATTTGTCTGTGAGATCTTGGTCTTCGGGATGCAAACGACCGAAGTGGTGGGCGATAGCGGAGAGGCCGAGAAATGTCTTTCCGGTTGCGGTTGCCATGTCGACGAAACCCCGGCATCCAGCATCAAGCCATTTGGAGAACGCTTTCCTCTGGTGTTCCCAGAGCGGCGTTACCATCCGTGGTTCTTCGAGGAGTTCAAGGAGACTTTTCCCCGATTTCAGACTCGTATTGGCGAGTTCGTTCAGCGTCCTGACGAATGCCGTACTTCGTGGTCGACAGAGCAGTTCAGACATGAGATCGCTAATGCTCGCTTGTTCTGGTAATCGGATCGTCTCGAAATCTCGAATCGAAACGTCCTCCGCGGCGGCTGCCTCGAGCATCGTCTTGTTAATAACCGCCTCCAAGGCACGACTTGTCGACCGATAGTTCGCGCTGTTAGAAGTCCGAATATCGGTTTGGAGACGTTTGAGTGCCCAAGCGATTTTCCCGACATCTCGCGAATCCATCGATCCAATGGGCAGACTCGTCTTCTTCAGATTGATATCCGACGAATCTGCGAGACCACGCCGATAGTATCGGCCCACTTCACCGCCGAAATCGGCTGTCGAGAGATCGGTCTCACCGATCGCGATACCCTGCATCACGAGATACGCTGTATCGTCGATATAGGGCGGCCACTGTGATCTGAGCAAGTCATCCAACCACTGGTCTCTGAACCGTTCTCCCGGCGAAGAAATATCGGTAAATCCGTCCGCTATTTTGTGTATATCACTCATATCACACCACCCTTCCAACCATTCTGTGCTTCTTCTCGTATTTCAAGGGCAAACGCTTACTGCTAGTTGGCACCTAACATTGCTATAACAAATATGTTGTTGCCAAGAACTTCTTCCAAATATAATATAAATATAGTTATGATTAATTCTCTGAAACTGCCCGCTCACATCGGATAGTCGAGGTCACTACTAGCCGAACCATTTCTCATTTATATACCATAATTTGTCTGTATAGTTAACGTGCCTGAAACACGACTCTTACATATCAGCGATACCCACCTTGGGAAGCGTCAATACGGTTCAGATGTCCGACGCGACGACTTTGCAGACACCTTCGATCAGGCAATCAATCTCGCGGCCGAGCGTGATGTTGACGCCGTAATCCATACCGGGGACTTATTCGATGATCCTGTGCCGTCTCTCCCAACGGTTATGCGTTGTGCTGACGCACTTGAACCACTTGAGGAACGCGGAATTCCGTTCTACGGGATTGTAGGAAATCACGAACGGAAGAACGATGATCAGTGGCTCGACCTCCTTCGGCGTACGAACGCCGTGACTCGGCTCGATCGAGAGCCTACAGTCGTCGGTGATGTGGCGCTCTATGGTATCGATGCGGTCCGCCCGAGTGTCTGGGACACAGCCGACTTCGGCCTCGAAGCGTCACCGGAAGACGCCGAGTGTTCGATCCTTTGTATGCACGAACTGCTCGAGCCACCTGCAGAAGAAATCGTCGCCAATCATTCCGTAGAGGATGTCCTCGAGCGCGTCAACGTCGAACTTGACGGCCTTGCACTCGGCGACCTCCACCAACCGAAGAGCGCACACGTCGACGGGACGGATGTCTGGTACGCGAGCGCGACCGAGCGCTGTGCGAAGGATCAATTGGAGACTGGCCTCGTCCAGTTGCTCGAAATCGACGACGGAGAGCTCACTCGCCGGCAACTGGAACTTGAGACGCGCCCGTGGTCGGTGTTCCATATTGCGTTCAGTGAGGACGACGGCGCGGACCACGTCCGAGACGTGCTCGACCGACGTGATCTCGAGAACGCTGTTGCAAAGGTCGAGTTGACCGGCGAGCGCGGTGCCGTCACCGCAAATGAAGTGATCCAAATGGCCCGCGACGCCGGCGCCGCCGTTGTGAGCGTCGACGACAACCGTGGGCGTGTCGATATCGACGTCGACTCGATCGAGGCGATGTCGCTCCAGGGACTTGACAGTGCTATCGAAGAGCGGCTGGCAGACGAGGACCTCTCAGAGGTGGCGCTCGACATCGATGGTCGGGTTCGCGAAGGGGACGGGCTCAACGACACTGTCGGCGGAGCAGCGGACGACCTCGAACCCGATCTTCGAGACGCACAGCAAGCGGCCTTTGACGACATCGGAGAGCCGAACGAGAACCACGACACAACTGTGACAACGGAGGGAGACGAATGAAAATCACGGAACTGCGGCTACGGAACATCCGGAGCTACAGCGACGAAACGATCGAATTCCCGGACGGAACGGTCCTCGTTCGTGGCGACAACGGTGCAGGCAAGACGACGTTGTTGATGTCGATCTTCGGCGGTCTGTTCCTTTCGAAGATCCGTAACGTCGGCTCGAACGATTTCAACCTCGACGATATCGTTCGTCGAGGGACGGAAGAGGGTGAAATCGAACTCACCTTCGAGGTCGAGAACGTTCCGTATACGGTCACGTGGACGATCAATACGACCAGACAGAACAGCGCTGAGATCGCGTCTCCAGCGCTTGAGGAACCGAAATCCGGGATCCGAAACGTTCGATCGGAGGTCATCGATGTCGTCGGTATGGACGAGGACAGCTTCTCCCGCTCGGTGTACGTCCAGCAGGGCGAGGTCGACCGTCTGTTCGACGACAACGCCCGTGCAGAGCTCATCGACGATCTACTCGGACTCGATCGGATCGACCGCTACCGCTACCGGATGAAAGGCGCACGTCGCGCAGCGAACCGCCTCGTCACCGAGAACGAGCAGGCGGTGGAAAACCACCGCGAGACTATCGACGAGGAGTTCGACTACGACATCGAGGGGTACGAATCCGAACTCGCAAAGAAGCAAGCAGTGATTGCGGAGACGGAATCCGAGCTGGAAGAGATCAACGAGTACCTCGAGGAACTCCAGGACGCAAAACGGGAACTCCAGGACGCAATTGAGGACCACGACGAGCTGGAAACGGACCTCGGTGAGGCGAAAGAGAGGCGTGAAGAGCTCCTCGAGGAACGGGCTACCAAACAACAAGATATCGAGGAGGCAGACGCAGTGATTGAAGCCGCCGAGGACGAAATCGAGAATCTCCAAGACCGAATCGAGGAGAAAACGAACGCCCTCGTGGAGTTCGAGACGCCTGCGACGACCGACCCGATCGAGGTCGATCTCGCTACAGAATCTAACGCCGAAAAGACCCTCGAGGCCGCACGAAATGCCGTCGAGACGGCGAAAGTCGAGCGACAGGACCGAGAGAACGCCCTGGAGCAAGCGGAAGATGAACTCGATCGTCTTCGCGACGAGCGTGAGCAACTCTGTGAAGACCGCAACGAGATCGAAGAATCACTGTCGGCTCTCGAAGAAGATGTCGACGAGACAGAAAGTGATGTCGACGCACTCGAAGACGAACTCTTGGAGGCCGTGGACGACCGCAACGCGTCTACGGAGGAGTACCTGTCCGATGAACACTGTCCGGACTCGGTAACCGACGACACCTTGGACATCGTCGAATCATATAAAGACGACCTCATCGAACAGAAGAACGACTGGTCCGAGGAGCACGCTGCCAAGACGGCATCACTCGAGGCCAAACAAGACAACATTGCGGACGCTCGCACGGATGTCGAAGCCGTAGAGGCAGAGATCAACGGGATCGAAGAGCAAATCGATGAGGTGGAATCGGAGCTCTCGTCCGCTCGTGGCGGACTCGAAAGCGACCGAGAGCAGTTCGAGGCCGATCTGGACGATCTCGCCGACGAACTCACGGAGTTCGACATCGACATCGCTGCCGATACGCTCAGCACGGTCATCGACGATCTGATTCCCGAGGCCAAAGCTGAGATCCAAAACTCAATCGAGGAGGCGAACGGCAGAGTCACGGAACTCGCTACGCGGAAAACGAGTCTCGAAGAGGACCAAGAGGAATTGGAGTCGTTGGACGGTCTCGCGACGTGTCCGAAGTGTGGTCAGACGGTCGACGCTGACCACCTCGAGAACGAACTCGACGAGATTTCGACGAAGATCGCAGAGCTGGAAACGAAACTCGAAACGGCGAAGCAGGAGCGTGACGATCATATCACCCGTCGTGACGAACTCGATGCTCTCCGAGCGGAGGGGATCGAGCTCCGAGAGTTCCGTACCGAGACTGTGAAAGCGACAGCGGACCGGGTCGAGGAACTGGAAGACGAACTCGAGACGCTCCAAGACGAACTGAACGAGGAGCAGGAAGCGCTGGCCGACGCAGAGAGCGACCTCGAAGAAACGGAGGCTGCCGTCGACGACCTCGAGAACGAACTCGACGAGATTTCGACGGAAATCGCGGAGCTAGAGACGCGTATCGAGGAGGGTGACGCCGTTGTCGACGCTTTCGACACCATCGACCAACTGCGCGACCGACACGAGGATCGTGTCGACGAGCTCTCAGATCTTCAAGAAGAGTATGCCGACACGGAACCCGAACTCGAGAGCCTGGAGACGGAGCTCAACGAGCTGTCGGAGCAGATCGAAACACAGCAGGAGGCGGTCACGGATGCCGAAGCTAACCTTGCTGCTGCTGAAAACGCCATCGAGACAGCGAACGAGCAGCTCGAACTCGTCGCCGAGGCAGTAGACGCGTACGACGCGATCGATGACCTCGAAAGCGATATCCACAGTCACCAGCAGGACATCGGTCACGCTCGCGACACCATCGAGACGCTAAATGAGCAGATTTCTGACGTCGAAGACGAAATCGAAGACCTCGAGAAGGAACTCGGAGAGACAGACATCGAAGAAACGCAAGCGAACCTCGAGTCCGTCGAAGACCGAATCGAGCAGCGAGAGGAGACGGCCGACGACCTCGAATCGAAACTTCAGTCGCTCAGGTCGGACCGGGATGTTCTCGAAAACGAACTCGAACAGCTCCAGCGGTTCCACGATCGTCTCGAACTCGCGGAGGAAAAACGCGAGTGGGCACAGGATCGCGCTGATGAGTTCGAGAAGATGATGCACGTGTATCAGGGCACAAAATCGGACCTCCGCGAGCAGTACCTCGCGTACGTCAACGAGTACACGAACGATATATTCAGCGATATTTATAAGAACAGTAGCTACCAGCAGGTTCGTATCCTCGACGAGGGTCCCGACGGGACGCCGTACGCCATCCAACTCCTCCGAGACGATGGCACGCTCGAGCATCCGAGTAACGCGAGTGGCGGTGAACGGGCAATCGTCAACCTCGCACTTCGCGCCGGCATCTATAAACTCATCGCTGAGATGCGAGATGGCGACAGCGGTCGACTCCCGCCGTTCATCCTCGACGAGCCGACGACGTTCCTCGACGAAGGCCACGTCGGTCGCCTCGAGCAGATGCTCGACAGCATCACCGACTGGGACGTGCCGCAGGTGATCGTCGTCTCACACGACGAACGGCTGATTCAGGGCGCAGAACGCGAGTGCGTCGTCAGTATCGACGAGGAGACGAACGCCAGCACTGTCGACGTGCGAACGGTCGGTCGTACGCTGGGTGATGATTGAATGGACGAGCGTGCGTTCGGCGTCATCCAGGAACTCGCCGAGCACGTCGACGCCGGTGTTCCGCGCAGCGTCGCGGATCAAGCAGCGCACGCCCGGGAATTGTTCGACCTTCTCGGCCACACTGGTGGAACCGTCGAACCGCTGAGCGACCTCTCATACTCCAAGACGCGCAAGGCGGAACTCGGCACGTGGGCCGACGATCCGTGGGACGGACCGACCTACGGTGTCGACGCCAGTACTACGCGCCCGCTCGAGTACAACAACGGCCTAATCGTCGACACGGCCCACGCCAAACTCGGTGTGAGCGGCGCCGACGCCGATCGAGAGCCCGAACAGCAGGGCACCGTCGTGACCGGCGTCTACCTCGAGGACGACGACGTCACGCTCCATCAGGAGACCATCGAACAGGGCAGTATCGAGGGTGAGATCGTCCGCATTCCGGAGATGCGACAGCGGACCAACGTGACGTCGATCCTCACCTCGACGGTGCAGCGACTCGCCGAGGGAAAACACGCACGTCGGTGTCTCGATGCTGTCGACGGGCCGTTGTTCCTCGACGGCTCCGTCTATCCACTGAGCGTTATCTACTGGACGCTACTCGAGCGGTCCGGACAGGGAGCACCCGTTGGAAGTTGGGACCTCCCGACGGAGGTGATCAAGAACTACGTCGCAGTCATTGATACCTGCTACGAACTCGATGTGCCGGTCCTCGGCGTCGTGAAAACGTCCTCTATGGGCGAAGTCACCGAGTCGCTTCGAGAGAAAATCAAAGCGAACGAGCTACGTGGTCCCCACGGCACGCTCCGTGACGTCCCGTGGCTACGTGACAACCAGTTCATTGGGGAGGTACTCCGGGATCCCAGTCTCGACCACCTAACGTACACATCGTGGTTCGTGCAGACGGACGTCGAACTGCGTGGTGACTCGTTTGATCTGCTCGAGGCCGTCTCCGACGAACTCAGCCACGGGCAGCCTGACGACTATCGACGCGCGTTCTGCTACGTCCGAACGCCAAAGACGGGAAACGTGTTCAGGATCGAAACGCCCGCTCTCTTCCTCACCGACGAGGACCGGCGTGACCAGATCCGTCTGAAGGCGCTCAAGGAGATCGCTCGGCAGAGTGATGTCCCGCGTGCCGTGGCACGCGCCGACCGCATCGCACGCATTAGCCCGGATAATCGCGAAACGATCCGCGACGCGCTCCAGACCGTCGAGCCAGCGTTCGATTACAACCGCGATGGCCGCTGGAGCCACCTCGAAGACAGCCGCAACTATGAGTGACAATATCGACGACATCCTCGAGAACGACCCGATCGCAGACGACCATACTGAGACGCGCGACTCGTCCGGTACTTCCATCAACAGAGACAAGGAAGCAGACCAACCCGACGACACGGAAGTACCCGAACGAAGCGTTCCGAGTGGCGTGACCGAACCGTCCGACGACGAGTTCGGTCACGTTGTCGCGAGCGAGGAGATCCACGTCAGCCGCCGTGACTACCAGGTAAACACGTTCGTCCGAACCGAAGACCGGGACGACATCCGGCTCGGTGACTACGTCCAGATCCCGTATCCGGACGACGACTCCGAACTGTTCGCGGTCACGGACACACTTCGATACGAGCCGTACACTGACCTCGACGACAAGTCGGACGCTCACAACCAGATCAGTGCATACGCCGACCTCGACGAGTCCGAATACGTCCAAATTGCCGAGTTAGAACCGCTTGCGATCCTCCATGACGTTGGAACTGACGATGTCGAGAGCGGAATCGTCAACCGTATTCCGAAGCCGAACTCGCCGGCACGACTTGCCCGTAGTGAGGATTGCCTCCGTACCGGTCTCAATATCCCCGGAGATGGAATTTTCGCCGGGTGGCTTTCTGTCGGCGGTGACGCGATGACCGTGGACGGCGAGAAGTTTCCCTATTACCTCAGCAATCCCGGTATTGATCGTGAGACAGGAGAGATCGAAGACGGAGAACCGGCTGTCTTCCGTCACGCGCTCGTTGCCGGTTCGACCGGAAAGGGGAAGACTCACTTCACCAAGAACGTCCTCCGTCAGTTCGTCTCCGAGAAGCGCTACCCGATCCGGCATCACGACACCGGTGAAGAGCAACAGCGTCGGTTGAACCTCGTTATCATCGATCCCGAGAACGAGTACTGGGAGATGGGCAAGGACAACTCGGCGATCGCAAACGATGAAGTGATCGAGCGAACGCTTCGGCGACACGGAGTGAAGCATGGTGGCGTCGACAACCTCGAGGTCTTCGTGCCACAGGTAGCTGGAACGAACGCACCGTCGACGACAGAGAGTCGCGAACTCTCGATCCCGTTCGAAGTCGTTCGCGGCCGACCGGATCTGTTGATGCCGTACCAGCCGACAGAGATTACTCGAGGAGCGATCATCGATTGCATCGATGCGTACTTCTCGAGTTTCGATGAGCAGGGCGGCTACCGTGACCGCGGCGTGTCACGACCGACATACGAGGACTTCCTCGCATTCCTCACCGAACACGACGACGAGAATAGCCGGCTTCGGGCCGAGAACGATATCGGTGGTGGCACCTGGGGCGCCGTCCAGCGTCGTGTCGACAGGGGAACGTTCCACGACGTCTTCGACGAAGGAACGGACTTCCTCCCAGACATCTCCGACGAAGTCTTCCGAGAAGGTCAGGTGACTGTAATCCCGACGAGCCACATCAATGGAAGCAAAGACAGTCTCACAGTCCTCTCGTTGCTTTCGTACATTATTGAAAACAAGATCGACGACTATCAGGTCGACCCCGCCGTCCGGAATACACCGCTGCTCGTCGCTGTTGACGAAGCGCATAACTACTTTTCGAGCGCAGACAGCCTCCGCGAAGAGTACATCCTTCGTCGAGCTCGTGCTGCGGTCAAACAGGGACGGAAGTATAAACTGGGGCTCTGTCTCATCACGCAGAACCCCGACGATGTCGATGACGACGTCATCAAGCAGATCAACACGAACATCTTTCTCGGTCTTAAGTCAGAAGTCGTCGACGACGTCTCATCGATTCCGTCTGAGTTTGCTAAGGACCTGCCAAACTTCGGGAAAGGGCAGGCAGTAGTGAAGGCACCGGACGTGGAGGCAGTCGAGGTGACGGGACTTCCGTACTGTCTGACGAAGCACGGGAATTAGCGTTACAGCATGTACTGGAGAAGGACTTAACCTATTTCAAAAGTGGCAGAAAGTATCGACAGATAACCGGCCGCCACTACTTAGTACCATTAGTTCAGTTATCATATTGACGGATATCACGCCTCTGTGCTTCCTGTAACGGGAATATTAGACACATTTACTACCCAATCATGTCACAAGACATCACGCCACGAGTACTTCAGTTATTCAAGATCAGACTAAAGAATAATCGGCTGTGTTGACTCGACGGAAACGCTGCTACTCCATGAGAGTGTAATCCAAGCATGGGGCGCAAGAGACCGACAGTTATTCCGTGCCATCGAGCACGTTGTGTTGACTGGTCCGTGTGCGAAAGAAGCCGAGTCATGGGCGTTACAGCCCGGGTGCCGCGTCTAATGATCAAGGAAACTTTTGAAAATCAAGGAACTTCTTACACCAGCTCTTTGCGAAACTTACTCGTTGTGTCACTTGATCAAATACGTCCTTGACGAGTTCGTGGAACTCGTCTTCGTTCTCAACGATGATCGGTGCCATCGTCCACTTGAGGTATTTCCAAACCTGTTCGATTGGGTTGAGATGCGGTGATCCTGAGGGAAGGAACACGAGATCGATGCCAAGTTGGTGCGCACGCTTGCGCGTGTATTCACAGATGTGGGAGCCGTGCTTGTCCAAGACGAGCAGAATCCGCTTGCCGGGATTCTGCTCGCGTACCGCCTCTAACACCTCGCAAATCCGCTCTTTCTCCTCGGTTTCTTTCCACTGGACCACACTGTTGCCGTTCACTGCGTAGAACCCAACCGCCGAGTCTTCTGTCTTCACTAACGGCCGCTCAACGTGTGGATCATCGACGTACCAGACACGTCGTGAATTATCATACGGTTGCGGTTGTGATGCATCGAAAAACCCGAGAACAGTGCCGCCATCTGTACAGATATGGTCGTCGACGATCCACCCTTCTTCATCATCTCCTTTACGTTTGTTATGGGGTTGATCATCTTCGTCGAGCGCGTCGTCGACGCGCTCTTCGAGAATCTCCTCTGGATTCTCCGGTCGCCATGGGCGTTTTGGGCGAGGTTTTGCATACGATAAGCCCAACTCACGGAGGAATTTCCCGAGATAGTCCGGGTGATATTCAACGTCGAACTCCTGTTTGGGCTGCGTTGAATCACTAGACGGCGTCGGGGAAGGTCAGTAAATCGAAGGAGTTGAAGCGGGAAAATTTGGTTGTCCATGACGCAAATCTCCCGCTTCACCGAGCGTTGCGTCTCGATTGCACAAAGAGTTACGGGTGAACGAGGCGAATCCGCCGCCCCGACCGGTGGCGGCGGATTCGCCGACTATGCCCTCATTTCGCTGCATTGTCTCCGGATTTACCTTGATACGTCCTATCGGATGACGATCGATCTGTTGAAGGAAATGCCGCAAATAACAGGGGAGATCGGCCTTGACGTGGCCGATCTCCCCGCTCCATCTACGCTGTGTAAGGCGTTTGATCGGATCGAGATGAGTGTCTGTCGAGTGCTGCTGCGCCAGTCGGCGCAGCTGCACAACCCCTCTGAACACGCTGCTATCGACGCGACATTCTACGAACGTGATCGTGCGAGCCGCCACTACTGCCACCGAACAAATTACCGCGTTCAAACGCTCAAAGTCACAAAACTCGTCGATACAGCAACGCAAGCCGTTCTCGATCTTCACTGCTCGACGACGTTAGAAGGAAGTGACGCAGACCTCTGTGAGCAGATCGCCCGCCGGAACGCGGGCGATCTGCAGTCACTTGCCGCTGACAAGGGCTACGATAAGCAAGCGCTCCGCGAACAGCTCCGTGAACTCGACATTCGTCCGCTGATCAAACACCGGATCTTCGCTCCCTACGATCACGCTCACAACGCACGTATTGACGAAGACCGGTACGCTCAGCGGTCAATGACTGAAACCGTGAACTCCGCAATCAAGCGCTCGCTCGGCTACGCCGTGCGAGCGCGTACCTGGTATCGAGAGTTCCGTGAAATCGCCTTGATGTGTGTTGTCTATAACATCAAGCGGGCCGTCAAACAGTGAAATCCAACGCCGTATGGCGATTCAACACAGCCCCTGTTTGAGAAGATGGCGAATCTCCTGTGATTTCCACGGCTGTCCTTCTCGAAGCATCTCAACCAACTGTTCCTGTTCGTCTTCGTCGAGTTTCGGGGGTCGGCCGCCCCCGAAACTCGGCATCAATCCTTCGAGCCCACCTTCGTTCCAAGCATCCGCCCAGCGACCGCCGGTCGCTGCCGACCTGCCCTCACGGTCGGCAGCTTCCGCAATCGAATCGCCATAATAGAGGTTCTTCAGAAAACCCAACCGCTCTTTCCGGCGATCGTCTTTAGCCTCGCGGAGGAGTTCATCAATTTTCTCTTCTGAAAGATGATATTTGATCTCCTTCCGACGATCTTCACCCATCACCTGGTGAGCGAACGTGGCCAACAAAAGTTTTCACGATCATTAAAACGCGAACCTCGACGATCGGTACGCTCAGCGGTCAATGACCGAAACCGTCAATTCAGCCGTCAAGCGCTCGCTCGGCTACGCCGTGCGAGCGCGTACCTGGTATCGAGAGTTCCGTGAAATCGCCCTGATGTGTGTCGTCTATAACATCAAGCAGGCCATCAAACAGTGAAATCCAACGCTGTATGGCGATTCAACACAGCCGTTAAAAGCGTGTTCGGAGTTAGCCGACGGAATTGGCATGCGATCCACACACCTCGAGAGCACCGGATAGAAATACATCATAGAAATCAAAGACGGTCTAATTGTGGGCCCATTCGGTGCACTACGTACATCGCCAGGATTGTAACCGATCTCGACGAAATTATTCGAGGGGACGACGCCCATGGCAGTTGGGGTCCCAGCGAGTGGGAGTGCTTTTTGAGAGATGGCTGGGATACGTTGGAGCTACCCGAAAAATAATAGTCTTGATTTGGCTCAATTATTTGCGGAAACTTTCCCATCGCTACCAGTAGGGAAACATACCGACTGAATTGGCGTTCCGTCGCTTGTGAAGTGCCGGTCTAAAAATTCCGCATAGGTATCGCAATCGTGTGCGTCTCGCATGATAACGAGTTCTCCGAATCGGACCTGTCGCCAGCATTTAGCCCCACCTATTGAAATGGCCACGGAGTCCGTGTGCCTGTTGCTGATCTCATGTCGGTTTCCTGAATCGGTTTGAACAGGACTGAGTTCTCCTGTACATTCCTCACACACGACGTTCGGATGCTCGAATTGCGGCTCGGAAAACGGTGTTCGACAGTTACTGCAGCGTCTTGCTCCAGCAATCTGTGCATCTGGATCGAGATCGGCCGTCGAACGGTACGTCTGAGCGATTGCGTGAGCGACGGTCGCCGGTTCGGCAGTTGACTCGAGCGCCACGCGGCAGTACTCGTCGTATCCGACGTGTTTGAGAGCCCATGCTGCGTTCGTTCGCACTCCCGCAGAGGGATCCGCGAGCGCCCTGATCAACGACTCTGTCGCTTCGGGAGTGCGAATCGACGAGGGGCACCGTTGGGCTGACTGACGCAATGCTGAGGCGGCCGTCTCGCGAATCGCTGGATACGAGTCCAAGAGTCGCTCGAAGAGCATCTCCACAACACATGGACCATCCGTGACGTTAGTACAATCATCAAGAGCTGACGTCATGGCGTGTCGAATACACGGGCTTTCCGTGCGACTCGCCTCGAGCAACTGTTCGAGATGCGCTTCAAGAACGCGCGGCGAGTCCGCTGCCACCGCTGCGACTACTTCGGCAGTGTGCAATCGAACGTCGGTCACGTCGTCCTCAAGTCGATCGACAATTGTGCTGGCCGCAGAGATGACCGTTGACACCTCGTGGTCTGCAAGTGTCGCGAGCGCAGTTGCGCTGTAGATGCGAACGTCATCGTTTGGATCGGCGAGCCGCTCGATGAGGGTCGGGACGAGCGGGATAACTACTTTTGGGTCTTGGCTGGCGATGACGCTAACTGCACGAACGACATTTGCCCGAACCCTATCAGCGTTATCCGTGAACGGAGCGGGTGTGCGTACGAGCGATGAGCCGATCTCCTCTGGAAACGCAGACGCGAACGCGGCAATCGCTCGAGCAGCGGATATCCGAACACCTGGGTTACTACCGGCGAGTGCATCGATGCAGTCCGTCATTAGGGGACGTACGGTGGTAGATTCAGTAACAGCCAATCGTTCCGTTACATAGTATCCCCACGCCCGAAGGACTGGATCAGTGGCGTTTAGACACTCACGTGCGTCCTGAATCCAACGTCTACAGTCGCTTTTCTCGGCGTCATAGTCGGTCATTCCTTCGTGCTTCATCAAAGCGTATCTCGGATATAAAGGAGAAATCCTCCGCGTACGAATTTCAATCAGGGGCCAGCCTAACAGTCGACGACACTCACGAACGACGACTTACGCTTACTGATCGTCGTCGGGTCAACGTCGGCCGCACGACCGAACTCTTCGAGGGTCGGCCTATCCTCAACGCTGAGCTGGTCGAAGGATGCATGAAGTGACACGGCCGCAGTCACCCTCGGACTAGTTCCGCGATAGTTCCCTTCCTCCCGTTGGTAGACCTCAAGGAGTCGCTGTGCCCGTCGAAGAACGTCGTACGAGGCACCCACGAAATTCGCGATCCGAACGATGTAGTCCTGCGGGCTTGCAAGGGCCAGTTTGACGTCATCGAACTCCCGAACGAGTGCCGTCCTCGCATTAGTTATCTTGTCTTCACTCTCGATACGCGAAGCGGCGAGAAGACGTTCACTAGTCAATGGAATGGAAGCAGCAGACTCTCGAGCAGCGATCAACAGACACGCACAGACGAACCCCTCGATAGTTCGCCCTCGAACTAGCCCCTCTTCAGAGGCCCGTCTGTAGAGTTGGGCCGCCGTCTCTTGCTCCGGTTCGGGGATGCCGGTGACAGCTCCGACTCGCTGGAGTTCTCCCAGTGCGTATCCGAGTGTCCCGGTTTCGATCGCATTTCCCCAGTGACCGGTCCGTACGCGATTTCGCTGTTTGATTGATAAGACGTTACCATTCCCATCCCGACGCCCCCAGCCGACACCGGAACCAAGACCTCGATCGACGCGAAGTGCCGTTTCTTGGCCACCAGTTTGTCGTTTCGTTTGCCAATCTCGGCTATCAAATACGCGCGCTCGCCGTCGACTCAACGGTGAGTCGTCAATAACCAAACCACAATCTTCGCAAACTCGCTCAACGTCAGCCGCACATGCTATGGCTCCGCCACATTCAGAACAGCGGTCCGCCTTTTCGAGAGCACCCTCAGGACCGAGTTGATTTTCGGACGATACCGCTGGCTTAACGCTGGGTTTGTCGGCGAACATGGTGTAGTGATTGCCGAATTAGCCTCGTTTTTGAGCGAGACCGATTCGGTTGAGGCAGGACCTTTTGGGGTCCGTGACTGTCTACACAGACAGAAGGACTCATATTAATACTTTCGCTTAGCACAGAGCATCTTCAATTTCGATACTCGAAGAGTCGCAGTTTTCTCTGATTGAGTTCTGGTAGTCAATAGTTGGAGCATCTGCTCGTTATCGATCAGTCTTAGGAAAACGGCTCCACAGAATAGGTGGAACCGTTGCCCCGTTCGCCGTTATGCGTCAGGGGCCACCGTTGACCACTGATTCCCTATTGTTCTATGGGAACAGCCCGATCGACGGTGTCGTTTGCCTCTCGGCAATCACTACATGGCGCTATACGCGCCATTTGAAGCGTAGATGCGCTCCGCTATGAACGTTGTGCTACTAGTGATCAGACAAAATTGGTCGAATTCGACTCAGAACAAAGATACCGATCCCTCATCAAACGGCTGTTTCTGAAATAGATACCGAGTGACGGTTTTAGGCATGATCACCGATGGACAGAAGTGTGACAGTTCAATCCGGGTTTCCTGTTTAAATAGAATTGATGACATTCACTCTCTGTATGGAGACACACATTACGTTCGTTCTGGACTCGTCTGGTTCGATGGCAGCGATCGAGGACGACACCAAGGGAGGTTTCAACAGTTTCCTTGAGGAGCAGCGGGATGAACCGGGATCCGCCACGGTAACGTTATACGATTTCAACACAAACGTCAGCCGGGCTTACGAGGGGGAGTCAATCGAAGACGCACCGAAACTTGACGACAACTATACGCCTAGTGGGAGAACGGCACTCCACGATGCTATCGCCACCGCAATCGATGAGACTACTGATTACCTAGCAACTATAGAAGAGTCCAATCGGCCATCGAACGTGATCGTCGTCGTGCTCACCGATGGGAAAGAGAACGCATCCGAAACCACCGAAAACATCGTCCGCGATATAGTCGAACAACGTCGGGAGAAGCACGGTTGGGAGTTCCTGTTCGTCGGCGCCAATCAGGACGCAGCGCTGACTGCCTCAAGTATGGGAATGGATCCAAACCGATCGCTCGACATGGATCACAGCGGAGAAGGTGCCCGGAACGCGTACCAATCGACCTCGGAACGGATCAGTCAAGCCCGCCGAGAAGGATCGACTGGAGGGTATACTGACGAGGATCGACGTAAACAGGACTAACCAGACGGTTCATATTTTCTCATTCAAATTGCGGACCGAAAATCACTCTGTTGCAGAAGGAAACCCACAAGTTCAATCCTGTCTCTTACCCAGATGTTCGCGGTGTTCCAAACAAGCGTTTTAGACGCTCGCAGCTTCGATTTACGACCGAAAACTCGAGGTGAGGGTCGATTCGGGTGGCAATCTCAGCGGAGAGAATGGACGAATGCGGATGTGCGATATCGTCGAAATCGATCCTTACGGCTGTTCAGGCCCGTGAATACCGGGAGTTGTGGTCGTATTCATTGATCCGTTCTCTCACTACAGCGGCTCCATTGTGGGTAAGAGACAGAAGTTCAATCGTGGGTAGCCGACAGCGCGACTCAAGTGGGGAGATTCATATGCGAGAGCGGGCAACCATCTCGTGGTGAATATCATCTGTGAGATTCTACGTCCCTGAATGGGATGATAACGTCGACGCTCACTACGATTTCGAGCACGACGAACATTCTGAGCTCGGGAAAGACGAGCGAGAGTTGCAATATATCTGGGATATCTTTGACTACGAAACGACCCCGATAGACGGCGTTCTCATTTCACGCGAACAAGTTGAGGAGAGTGCAACGAAGTTCGACCAACTCACATCCCACGGCGTCTACAACGAACAATCGGGACTCAACGTGCCCGACTGGCTCCCGACAATCAGCGACTGCGGCGCCTGGGGTTACAAATCGCTCCCGTTTCCCCCCTATGGGAACGACGAGATGCTGGCGTTCTACGACGAACTCGACGTCACGGTCGGCGTGACGATCGATCACCTCGTGCTTAGCTCTGATCACGAAACTCGGCTCTATCTGGATCAGCGTGCGTTCGCCGAGTCTACGCTCACCTCAAGTGACCTTCCTGAAGAATTAACTGACGAAGTCGACGTTATGATCGACGAATGGCCGGCGGAGTGGCCAGAGTACGTTGCCGACCACAACTCGACAATTTTCAATGTCTCGTCAGTCGCCCCATTTGAGCCGGAAGACTTCGAAGGCGAGCCAGCTGCCGTCCTCGAGCGACTCCGAGACGATCCGCGGGCCGTCTATCGAGAAGACGACACGGAGTTCCGGTACCAGCTGACTCTCGACAATGCCGCGGAGATGAAAGACCTCTACGACGCAAACGACTATTCCTTCCGTCTCATGGTTGCGATCCAGGGCTGGGATCCGATGTCGTACGCACAAGCCGCAGATCAGGTACTCGACCTCGGATACCAATATCTCGGGATCGGTGGTGTTGCGGGCACCAATGCCAGCAGAATTCGAGATATCGTCACTGGCGTCGGGAACGCAGTGAAAGAACACGAGCGAGCGCGCAAGACGAGAGTCGACACACACGTGTTCGGCTTCGCAAAAACCGATGCGTTCGACACAGTCGGCCGAACCGGGATGTCGAGTTTCGATAGCGCAAGCATGCTTCGGGCGGCCTGGACCGGCGGCGACAACTATCATCTCGACAGCGAGCAGCGATACGACGCACTTCGTGTTCGATTCGGATCGAACAGGGATCCACTTGACAAGCGAATCCAAACTGCACTCCGTGGGCAAGAACTGCTTCACTCGCTTCGTGCATTTGACGAGGAAGAACCAATCTCACAAGCGATCAAAGAGTGGGCCGCTGAAGCAGAGCAGGCGCTCAACGAACTGGCTCCCTATCTAGAAGCCCATCGACACGACGACGAGTATGATCAACGCCTCCTCCGCGACATTGAGGAGCACTTCCGCGATGACTACGACCACGGTCGCGAGCTGCGGGCGAGTTTCAGCCGCCCCTTCCGGAAAAAGATAATCAAACTGCTCCGAGAAGACGATCCTGAATCGCCGGTCGATTTCGAAGAGTACCAAACATTGATCGACACTGCTCGAGAGCATTTCGAGGGAACGTTCCCGAGAAAGGCGGACAAGATCAAGCAGCGTGAGGAGTATTCAGGAGAGGTTGCGACATTCGATCAGATTTGGCAACTCGTCGAGGATTACGCGTCGTGGATCGGTGACGACAACCTACTCGAGGAGTACAAGACACTGCTTCGAGAGAAGCCGTGGCGGGACTGTGATTGCCGAATCTGCGAGGAATACGGGATCGAAGTCGCGATCTTCCGTGCGAACAATCGCAACCGCCGCCGCGGATTCCATAACACGAAACGGTTCTACGATCAGTTCCGAGAAGCACTGCCGAAAACACTCGTCATAACGCCGGCGACCGATGCGATCACGAAGAACAGTACGGTAGAGGGTTATCTCCTCACTGAACAGACGGACTTCTGGTCCGATGTCCACGATCTACCAGTAGCGGAGATTGGCGTAGTAAGCGGAACTGGCGTTCACGAGTGGTGGGCTGAGCCGCCAGAAACCGTTTCGCACGAGTCGGAAGCTATGGCAGCCTCTGTCGGCGAGTTCTGTGCACGCTACCAGAACGCATTCCTATACGATCCCGAGGAGACGGTTTCGAAGGACGTGATTGAGGCGATTGAACGCAATGGATGCGTTGTCAAATCATATGAGAACACGGAAGAACTTCGAACGGCTGTTCTCGACCGCCTCGGATACGACAGCGAGTTCCTGCCGGAGTTTATGGTACAAAAGGGGCTGATGGAGTTCTGATCATGGACATACTCGTTATCGACCAATGTTCGAACAGCAAGTCGTACCCGGACGAAAGCGCCGTCTTCGACGCAACCGAAATCGACGACACAGGTCTCGATGCGCTTCGTGCTCGTGATGATGCTGTCAGTGTACCGGCACGAAAACTCTACGATGGCCGGCAACAGCAATATGTCAGTGAAGCGGTCGACTCGCTTCGAGCCGATGGCCATACCGTCGATCGGTATTTCATCAGTGCCGGATTCGGGCTCGTTGCAGAGCGTGAGGAACTTCCACCGTACAACGCCACTTTTGCAGAGATGACTGCAAGCGAGATTGACTCACGGTCGGCCTCTCTCGAGATTTCGGAGCGAACACGTGACGCAATCACATCTTCCTCTTATCATATCGTCTTCTTCGCACTCGGGAGCGATTACTATCGTGCCTTGGAGCTGTCCGACGTATTGTCTGCGTTGCCGGCCGACACACTCGGCGTGACGTTCAATCAAGAAGAGGTGGCAGATCAATACGAGAACGTCATCTCGATCCCAGCACGCACCGAACAGGCGAAGGAACAAGGCACGATCGTCGTCGCGCTCAAGGGAAACTACCTCAAAAACTTCGCAAGCCATCTCGCTACCGGTAGTGAACCTGAATCACCTACTGATGTGAAATCGGCATGTCTCTCTGAGCCGACATCGCAGAAAGATCTGACCGATTTCTAGATCTAGGAGGGAGTCATAGAACGGCTCTCACCTTTGTTCCCAAGGACAGGCGAAGGCACCCTGATCTGATATTGATCTTATCTGTACGGAAAAGGATGACTTTGCTTCGTCATCGTCCCTAATATTCAGAAGAATTGGTTCAGGTGCAGAAGCAAGCGTCAACTCCTCAGTCACACTCCCCCAGTCTTCAACCGTAATCTCCATGATATATGTCCCAAACTCGCTGGCGACCGGTACCTTCTGGTCACTGTGTCTCTCTTCGATAGTGAGATCGATCTCTTCTAGAACTGTTCCCTGCGCATCCGTGATCGTTATCGAGATATCCAGTGGTACTTCTGGCACCTCAGACACAGTGAGATACTTCGTTGAATCATACTGTGGCGTTATCTCCTCAAACTGGAGGGTGTAAACACCGTTGTCAACATCTACTTGTGGAGCATAGTACGACCCATCCCGCCCAAGCACCTCTACTCTCGGTCCAGCGACCTGCTGCCATAACAACTCTTCGTTGCTCTCGTACTGACCCCCATGGAATGCCGTATCAACCTCGGTCTTGACATCCTCCGGTAAAATCCTATAATGGAGGACCCTCATGTTACAGTCTTCATACTTCGGTTCGGCGTTCTCATCTCCAGTCCTATTCGGTTCTCCAACACAGCCAGCGACTGTAGCCGTCCCCATGGAGACTGCAGCGAGAAGTGTTCGTCGTTTCATGAGTCTGCCTTCTGGCATAACAGGTAAGTGTTTTCGGGAGTTGAATTGTTCAGTTCTCATACCTAATTATCGGCCAATCAATCAAAGGAGGGAATATAATCAACACTGTGGGAAGAATTCTGGGATACCCTCAGATCTAGTTCCAATATATTATTTCTCATCATAGTCTGAGAATTACCTTAAGGCGACCAGCTGAGCTAAAACCCGATGCTGTACCGGAAACGGGTGCTCGATCTTCCCCATGGAGAACTGCAGACCCCAGTTCTCTTTCCCGTCCGAAATCTCGGGAAGCGATCGAGTGACAACACACCAGAATACGTAGGGACGATCCCGGATCTCCCGACAGCGATGATTAACGCCCGGGCGATCAGGAACCGGGATCCGATGTGGAATCGGCTAACCAATGGAGTCTCGCTGAGAGAAGAGATGGGCGTCCCGAAGGATACGATCGTCTACGCCGATAGTGGCGGATACGATTTCAGTCAAACAGAACCAGACACGACGCCTCGAGAAACACTCGAGACCCAACGGTTGTTCGACGCGGACATCTTCGGCACGGTGGATATCCCCCTCTCGCGGGAAAATCGAGCAGCGGAGAACCAACGCCGAATCGAACAGAGTATCGAACTCGCGTTAGAGGCAAGTGATCACCACGACGGTGACGAACTTCTGCTCGCAAGTGTCCATGGGTATGACCCCGAGACGCTTCGAAACAGCATCCAGTATCTAGAAAGTCGTGGTGATTTTGATGGCTACGCGCTTGGGAGTCTTGTTCCTGTTCGGTCAGATTACGAAAAAGTCACGAAGCTAGTATTGGCCGCGCGCACTGCGACGGACAAACACCTCCACGTCTACGGGCTTGGCGGCCTGGTCTATCAACCGCTCTTGCTGTATCTCGGTGTCGACAGTTTCGACTCATCCGCCTTCATTCGAAGCGCCGGGAATCGAAACTACCTGCTTCCCGGATTCGGCGGCGAAGAACTGTGGAATATCGACGATCTCGAATACCTTCCTTGTCCCTGTCCCGTCTGCGGTTCTCGAACGCTTGATGATATCAGAGACGATCGCGATGCATTGGTCAGACACAATCTCTGGGCCCTGGCAGCGGAGTTACGTCGGTTTCGGTACGTCGCGGCTGCTGGCAAGGATATCGAGAATTATCTCGATCTCAGATTCCAGGGCAACGAGGTGACACAACGGGCGTACAGAATCGCCAAGCAGCAAGTTCGGAGGTTAGCGTGACGTCTGAACGTCCGACAGTCCGTCCCGTTACGCTTGGCCGGCTCACAGAACTGACCCATCTCTGTGAGACAGCAGGGAAAACGACTGACGAGGTCGAAGAGGCGTTGGATATTACACATCGCCGAGCGCGTGAGACGATCCTCGAGACGACTCGGATCGGGCTTCTCGAAGAATACGATGGAGAAGGTGATGAGGACGCGATCTATCGAACAACCCCTGTCGGAGAGGAGTTCCTGAACGCGGTCCGCAACGAAAACTGGGCAAAAGCGGATGAAATCTTAGCCGTTCGAAGTCCACATTATGGCGCCTTCACCGAGTCGTTGTCCGAACTCGAGCCGGTTGGTCCTGACGAGTTGCTCGACCACCTCGAAGAGGCACACGAGTTCTCACCCTATTCGTTCAACCAGACTGGAATCGAGGTCGTTGGCAGTTGGGGTGAGCGACTCGGTGGGATTCAACGAAACGCCTTCACGGGCGACTATTACACCGTCGATCGCGAGACCGTACCGCCGAATTTCCAGTACGTGCTCCTCGAGGTCTACGATGCCCTCGAAGAGACGACTGGTGTCAACCTTCGACAGCGATACCTCTCGATTCCTCGGCTCCGAGAGCGAACCTGTGAGCGGCTTGGATGTCCTCGGGAGGCGTTCGACCGAGGCCTCTCGAAACTCTGCCGGGAGAACGTTGGCAAACTCGAGCTCTCGGGGGCGCCACTAGACACGGAGGCCAAAGATTCAGCACTCGGCATCAAGCAGATCGAACTCACAAACGGCGAATCGCTCGTCTCAACCTCGCAATCGACCCAACAGGTAATGGCCGGTCTCGAACAGTTCGACAAACAGTACTACTACCTCGCAGTGTACGACCGCGACATCACGTTCACACCAGACCCATGAGCGAAGCCTTCGACATCACCGACGAGACGCAAGACTACGACCAGTTCGGACTCACGGGGAACCCGTTCCCGTATAGTCCCGTCCCTGCGGAAGATCCAGAAATTTACTGTGGTCAAGAGCAGGCGACAAACACGATCAGTTCGACAGTCTCAACGACCCTCTCAACGGGGAAGTCGAAACACCTCGTCGTCACTGGAAAGTACGGCAACGGCAAATCGCATACGCTCAAGTATACCCGGTCACTCCTTCGGGATCAAGACGACGTCGTCGTTGGCTACGTTGCCCAGCCGGGAGAGGGATTCGTCGATATCTACCACGAATTCATGTACGACCTCGGTTTCGCTGAGGTACAAGATATCGCGTACGAGTATCTCGCGTCGATCGCTCAGGACGTTACCGAGACGAACCCAGTTGGAGCGAGTGCAATGCGTTCGCTGATCGACGATGGAGATGTGCTTCTCTCCGAGATCGTTCCAGAAGCCATCAAGCGATTGAGTGACGTGACGCAATTCGCAGACTTTGCTCGAGCGATCGTTCATATGGTGTACGAAGATACGAATCTGTACGCCTGGCAGTGGCTCACAGCTGAAGGGATTCGATACGAGCAGCGAAAAGAGATGGAGATCCATACCGCCCTTGACGACGATACAATGGGCGTGCGGGCGTTTACAGCGCTAAAGAACTTGCTGCTCGAGTTAGGGTATACGGCTGTGTTCGTCTTCATCGACGAATTCGAGAGTATCGCCCGGCTTTCGTCCAAAGACGAGCAGGCGACGCTGAACAGCATTCGCCACCTGATGGACCAGAACAGCGATGGACTCTGTCTGTTGTTTGGGTGTGCGCCGGAGGTGTGGCAGGATGTGATGAGTGAATACCACGCGTTCAGCGAACGAATCGGTCAGGAAGTCGCACTTCGACCGCTGACGAACGAGCATCTCCATGAGTTAGTCGAGGAGTATCTTAATCAAGAACGTAGACAGGAAGAATCCGGAGTTCAACCGTTCACAGAGGATGGCTTGGACATGATCTTACAGCGATCCCAAGGGAATATCCGTCAGGTTCTCTCCGTGTGTAGCCGACTTCTTGACGCAGCAGCACGAGAACAGCGGTCAGAGATCACCGCTGAGTTCGTCGAAGAATCGATTTGATTGGTGTCTTTGAGTTCGTACCCCGAGATCACATAGTATTCTTAGTTTCGTACTTTCCTCTCAGGCTTTCTGTTCGACAACTTCCGTCACCGCGTAGAACGGTACGGTGTCAAGGAGTGCAACCAGCAACTTGACCAGATACTGGCCGACGATGATCGAGAGCAGGGCCCATCCCCATGTGGGTTCACCGCCGAGTCCAAGAGTAGGGAAGATCGCAAACCCGAGTGCGATAAACACGACTGTGTCGACACCCTGACTGACTGCCGTTGAGCCACAGTTGCGTATCCATCGATGTCGACCGCCTGTTCGTGACTTGAGATTCGAGAACAGTCGAACATCCAGGTGCTGAGCGATTGCTAACGCCACGACGGACGCTAGAATGATCGACGCTGAGTCACCAAGCGTCGCCACAAATGCCGTTTGTCCATCGTAGAACGGTGCTGTCGGCATCCAAATTGCGACGAAGACCAGCGTATACGCTACAACGAGCGTGATAACAGTCCCGTTGACGACCGACGCCGCGTACTCGCGTCCGTGGTACTCGACAAGCAAGTCTGACGCTAGATAGGCGACACCAAACGCAACGAACCCCGCTGGGACCGCAACACCGCCGATCACAGGTAATTCGACCCATGTCAGTTTCGCCGCTAGTACGTTGGCGAGGACGATCGAGCCCGCGAAAATAGCGGTGAAAATCGCTCGCGTGTCCTCAATTTGCATATAGAACCACCTTTTCAATCAGGGATACCGGTTCGCTCTCGAGCAGTGGAATGCTATTTGAAGAGCCCCTCTCGATTCTCTGGGTCATATTGGTGGAATAGCTTTGGAGAGTATAGTCTTATTGGTTGATTAGTTTAGGTTGTACTCGTCAGAAGTCTGCTCAAAGGTACAGCAGTTCTCTATCAGCGATTCCTATCAATCATTCTTAGTTAGGGTAGCGATCCTCTGAACCCGACTGTCAATACCGAGTGTTTTACCCGAATGATGAATTCCCAGATGTGTGAATAGGTAGCGTCCACACTATCAACATGCGAGCGAGTGCTAACTTACCAGTATCCGTCTCAAAGAGAGGTCAAAAGCTCGGTTGGAATCCCTCTATGGTCGATTGTCACGAGCAGGATTACTTCCGCAGTTGGGGCATTCATTACCTGCTTTCCGTACCTCTCCAATCGTAAGTTCGTACTCACAGTTGTCACACTTGGTCATAACAGGGATATGAATCAGATGTGAGAAAATGCTTGTGTGTAACAGCAGCCCAAAGACACCCCACGACAGCGATCCGGCGCGGTAGCGTCACCCACTTGCTCCGGGGAGATATGCCGACATCTGCGATCAGTATTCAGACCGATGTGATTGACCAACACTACGACGAACGCATGGAACAGGAAAAGATAGCTCTGGTGAATCGCTAGACAGCGTCGACTTGCTCCGTCACAACGAGGAAGTTGAAACGGGAAACGGTGGATGCTCTCTGTCCAAAATCTACCGCATCCCTAGAAAAGTGGCGACATTGGCCAAAAGTGCTTTTGAAAGTGAGTTACTAAAGCAAGTACTTTAGTACCGACACGAGCAGATGCGTCATAATGGGTGTCAACTCGAGTGGTGACGAGGAGACCACAACCACCCTTGAGACGCATCAGGAGACACTCAACACAGACAACATCACGTTCGTCGACGCTCTCAACGACGAAATTAGCACGGTCCTCGAGAATACGTCCGATCTCCAGTACGACTATGTTCTTGGTGATGTCTCTGACTATGGCGTCTCCGGAAACGGACATGCACACTTCGATCTCGTCCACGAGGACTCCACGATCCACTGTGTGATCTTCAGTCATCGGCTCCGTTCGTTCGACATCACGATCGATGACGGGACACACATCGCAGTCAAAGGAGAGCTGTCGTACTACGCAGCAAATGGCAGTGTCTCGCTCATTGTGGAGGACTTTGTCGAAGTCGGAGAGGGAAACTACCAGCAAACGTATCAAGAGAACAAGCGAATCCTCGAGGAGGACGGCCTCTTAAGCGAGAAAACAAAGCAGTCACTCCCAGAGTTCCCTCGCCGGATCGGACTCGTCACAAGCGCAGACAGCGATGCGCGTGAAGATGCCGTCACGAGCATTCACGGCCGCCACCCTGACGTGGATATCGTCATCCACCATACGACTGTCCAGGGTGACGATGCGATGTTGTCGATGATGCGAGCGATCAGTGACCTCGACGATAACGCCCACATCGATGTGATCGTGCTAACCCGTGGTGGCGGTTCAGAAAAGGACCTCCGCGTATTCAACGAGACGCCGCTTTGTCGAGTGATTCACAACACCACAACACCATTCGTTGTCGGTGTCGGCCACGAGAACGATCGGACACTGGCTGACGAGGTCGCAGACAAGCGCGTCATGACGCCGACACACGCAGGCGAGATCGTACCCAAGAAAGAGGATCTCGAAAGCAAACTCGGGGACATCACTGATCAATTGGACCGTGCATACAAACGAACCGTCCAGACCCAACTCGAGTCGAGAGTGGATGACCTGGATACTGCCTATGAACAACAGGTCGACAGCAATCTCGCGACGTTTTCAACAGACCTCGATCGCGCGTTTGAATCGCTCACATCTGAACGGCTCACGGCGCTTGAGACAGAACTCGAGCACGCGCTGGAATCTTTCGAACAGCAAAAAGCCCACGAGAAAGAGAAAGTTCGGGAGCTCACGGGACGATTGAACAGTGCGTACCAGCGGACAGTCCGGACACACCTCGAGGGCACAGAGGAGAGGCTCGATAATGCCTACAAACAGCATGTCACCAGCGAACTCGCTACGTCCTCAGCAGACCTCGACCACGCGTTTGAAGCGGTAACAGCTGAACGGCTCACAACGCTTGAGACAGACCTCGATCACGCACTAGAGTCCTTCGAACAGCAGAAAGTCCACGAAGAAGAGAAAGAAGCAGTTGCGCAAGAGTACAGCGAGTCACAACGCCGGCAGCAGATCACGATCGCCGTACTCGTGATTCTCGTGTTGCTGTTGCTCGGTATCATCCTTCTGCTAAACCTATGAGCGACACACCAGACATCCCAGACGATGCATCGATTTCAGAGAAGACAGAGCGCCTCGAAGAGATTATCGCACAGCTTGAGGATGGAGAGGTCTCCCTCGAGAGAGCAAATGAGCTTCACACGGAAGGAACTCATCTTTTAGAAGAATTAAGGGAAGATCTGGATATTGGCGACGGGGAAATCACTGAAAATCGATAATCTTGTCCAAAATGCCCTCTAAGTAGCCTATTTGAATGAGGATTCTTTCTTCCACCACCATCCATCTATTGTTGGAGTGTAGTGGAATGATGACGTTTGGGTTCTGGTGTACGTCGATTTCATGATATACGTACTATCTGTCAAGGACCTCGGAGTGATCGAATAGATTTATCGGGTGCTGTCCTACTGTAGGAACGCGAGCAATTTGAGTGACCAGAGATAGGCACTGTACTCACAACCATCAAATCACAGACTTTCCTGTCCTCTTCAAGTAACTTCTCTACTTCGATGACAGAAGTATTCACCTACGAGGGACCTCCATTAAGGAGATGTTATTGGGAATCTATAGCCGTAGAGCAACAATCCATAAAGGATTAAAGTCAAGAGAAAGAGAGTTGAGGTCATTGACACTGCATATCCAGAGATGCTAAGTGTATTTGCTAGTCGGAGATCTGGCTCTCGAATCGTCTGATATGTAGAGAATCGCTGAGTAAAGAAAGGGGCTTCTTCTAACTCGCGTTGTCTGTCCCAAAGAGCGTCACGAGAGTCTTTGTAGGAATTTGCTGCAATCGCGAAAGCCAGCATTCCTAGCGATGCGATCATAGCGACGGCCGGTTGAAGCTGGTTTGGCGGGCCAGAGGCAAAGATCGCCACCAATGCGGCAAGTGCGGCAAGTGAGAAATACATTGACCGCAATAATAGCTTGTCCCGATAACGGGCTTCTGAAGAGATTTGCCGATATTCTTCTAACCAAATATCGGCCTCAACTTCGTTCATCATTATCGGAGACATCGTTGGGATCTCAGTGTTAGTGGTCTCGGGCGCTCGTGTTCCCGATTGTGGGAACGCGATCCGTGAACCAAGGGTGTCGGCCCAAGACTGTAATTTTGGAATAGTTGACGATTTTTCTTGTGCCCATATCTTGAATTTTTTATCTGGAGAGGAACCATATAGCCATCCCAGAAAGAGCGAACAGACAAACAACAGAAAGGAAAGTCCGGTAAATACCCAATACTCGCTAACAGGGAAACCGATGGCTATAGCACCAGCAGGAGCGGCGTAGACGACCAGAATTAGAACTGTACAGAAGAGATGTTGATGCTTATGATTGAACTCCGTGGAACCAGATCCGCTCTTTGAGCTCATTATCCTGCTTGTTCTTGTTCAAGCCTTCTGCAAATATCTTTGTGGCCATTGTAATATAATTAACATTAAACACCAACACCATCATATACTATGGATTTCATTCCGGCTGCTGTTGCATATCGCCCAAACTCGGAGATCGGGACCGTTGTATGACTTTATTTCTCAGACTGTCTCTCGGAAGGTCTGTCAGGTAGAGTCCCTATGGTTATCGGATCAAGGATTCTACAGAGTCTGTGTGAGAGGTGTTCTGTGTCAGTCTCATCAAAAGTCAGTTTTCTGCGCCTGAGAGGGAGAGGCGCACACTCGTGTGCCTCGAGGCCACGAATGAGTACAGATCGACCACTCCAGAGCGACTCGCATCGAGACCGACCGACAAACGAGTATACGAGCGACCGTGACCGAAGCTATCCAGGAGACGTTGCCCGACTGAACGGACACGAACTCGTCGCGATCGACGAGTGGCTGCCAGGCACAGAGCCAACACCGTACGAAATCGACCTCACCGATGGCTACGAATATCGGACACGCTACTGGCGCTGCAGGAAATGCGGCCAAGAACGCAACCATCGCGACGAGTTCACCACCCCCTGCGACAACCCCCAGCCACCGACCGCACTCGAGGCAGGTGGCTACTCGATCGACGACCCACGAACGCGCCGTGCACTGAACGAGAAGTTGGACGTCTGCTTTGCGACAGTAGGCTCGATCTATGAAGTCGAGAGTGCGAGCGGGAACACCTACAAGGTCGATATCGAGGCAACAACGTGTACCTGTCCTGATTTCGAGCAGCGCCAGCCAGATGATGGCTGTAAGCATCTTCGGCGTGTCGACCTCGAGATCCGCACGGGACTTGTCCCTGCGCCGGATGGCACGTTCAGCCGCTGACTGTCGAGTGATCTCGTCACTCGAGACGGTTTCTACCCCCCGAAAGGGGCGCGGGGGCTCGAAGGGAGTCCACCGCAGCAACCCATGAGACAAAGAGAGACAGCAATCGCGTCGACAGCCACTGAAACGACCCCGTTCCTGCATCGAGGGATCGACAGATGACCGACGGCGATGAGTGCCGAATGCCGACGTGTTCGGAACCTGCTCGCGATCGAGCAGGGTATGCTGGTCGGTTCTGTTCGGACAGCTGTGAGGTCCGCTACGAGCACCTCCAAGCGGATGCTCGAGATGCCGCAGTGGACGAAGCCGAGGATCAGTACTGATGCTCGAGCAGATCGATCACCGTGGCAAGCGTTTCATGATCGGTGGCGAGGACGTCGTCGACGACGTGGCTCGTGAACGATGTCGGCGGAACGAAATGCTCGAACAACAGACTCAGCGAGAGATCCGTGAACTCGAGCGTGCGAAAGCGGTCGCCGGATCAACGGGTACAAATCCAGATGTTGAGGTACTCGAACGATGATATCGAACATTTCGGGTCTACAGGCAGTATAGAAGAAAGCCCAGAACATGGACTCAGAGGCGATATAATGCCATTTGAAGCACTGGAAGGCGGTTCGTTCAGCGTGGTTCACGTTTGATGCTTGGCGAACTATCAATGAACTAGATTAGTGCTCATCACACCACTGCGAGGGGCTGCCGACAACCACGGTCAAGTTCCGGAACTTGTAACGAGGTTGAGAAATGTCCATCTATAGCTTCGGAAACGGTGGAGGGGGTATTTGGACGAAACAACAATCGCCGATGCAATCTCTTTATTCAATAGTCACGAGACTGACCAATATCAGTGATAGTTGAGTTTTCCGAGTAGAATTATTACTAGAGTTGTTTATACGCTGAACAGGCGCAATACCATGGCCTTCAGGCCGTGGATACGCGCCGTCACTTAGTGACACGTTCCACCGACAACTGCAGAGCCCGAGTTTCCAATCCGTACTCTCAAGTGAGAGGAATCCGTACAAAGTGGCAAGGTCAGGTCGGAACGGAGCGGATTCCGAACGACCTTCGGAGGCGGTCTACCCGCCAACCCAATGAGACAGTATTCGAAACGCCGACGTGGTGAACGCGAATCCTCGAAGGATTCGTCCCTGTGCCCGTCAGCCTGAGCAAGCCCGACGATAACTCCAAGTCTGTTAACGCGTCAACAACTCCCTGCTGGCAAAAACAACAGCTGGGAGTCAACGACGCTGAGGATAGGAGTAACGGCGGTTTGGCACCGTCTTCAGAAATCGAAGATTTCTGATGGGCTGCACGAGAACTCCGTTCTCGTGAACGCCTGTCAGCCACCGGCCACGATGGCTGGGTTAGACGCGAACTCCCGTGAAGTGGCGGCGTCCATGGTTGCAAACCTGAAACTCCCACCGCTCGGGATTCCTCCGCGTTTACGCGGAGGAGGATGTCAAGAAGTGCACTCAAGTACGGCACAGATATACACGAGTTGCCTTTATGAACCACCGCAATTCGTAATGGAGTTCTCTCCGCGATCTCCAGAACTCTTGAGCGAGCCCGGACCCTCCGTCGTTTCCGGAGCTTTCACCGACTACCGAACTGTTCCAATCACCGAAGCCCCAGACTCAATAATCAGAGATATCTGACTGAAGAAGATTGTTGTCATTAGCCATCGACTGAATGATGTCTGCCACCTCTTCAAACCGGTTCGTCGAGAGAAGAACCTCGAGAACTGCGTTTAACGGGACATCAAGCTCATACTCGTGATAACGACCGGCTGAGAGCCCTTCGTTCCGTTCATAGACGTTGATGAGGCCAAGCATATTCATATCTGAAAGGTGATCGCGAACACGCCGTTCGCTCACACTATCAGCATCAAGTCTATCACAGATCTTCACATACCGTTCGTAAAGATCGCGAGATCGGACAGGAACTTCGTTGAGCGCCTGGCGATAAGCGAGTGCACAGAGGACTGCATGCCCCTGTGTCGTGAGTTCTTGCATTCCTTCATAGAGTTGGTTCTTCTCGAGTTCGTCTTGAGCATCCCGGACGTGCTCCTCGGTCACGATATCGGCATCTTCAGCCTGAGCCAGTTCTCCAGCTTCACGAAGCAGACGGATCGCCTGTCGGGCCGATCCAGTGTCCTGAGCGGCAAAGGCTGCACAAAGCGGAACCACGTCTCCATCGAGGATGCCATCATAGAACGCTTTTTCAGCGCGTGGTTCGAGAATCGAGCGCAGTTGGTTCGCGTCGTATGGCGGAAAGAGGATTTCCTTTTCAGCGAGTGTGTCCTTGACCTTCGGCGAGAGATTATCCCGGAACTGGAAGTCATTGCTGATACCGACGATCACAGGGCGAACGTTGCCGACATAACCGTTCGACCGCGCTCGAGGAAGACCATAGAGAATATCATCGGAGTTTCCAATGTTGTCGATCTCGTCGAGGACAATGACAACGGTACCACCGAGTGCATCGAGTTCTTCGTAGAGGATATCAAATACACGTTGCTGGGAATAGCCAGTAGTACTGATGCGGTCTCTGTTCTGGCTTGTACGAAGCTCGTTTACGAGTGCGACTGCGACTTGGTAAGACGAGGACAGGTTCTCACAGCTGACCCAGACGGTTGAGAGATCAACATCGTCGTACTCGGCAGCATCGTTCTCCAAGTGCGATAGCATAAATTTCGTCGCGACGGTTTTTCCCGTTCCCGTCTTTCCGTACAGGAAGATGTTCGATGTCGGACGGTTATCGATGATCGGTTGGAGAGCTCGTTGGTATTTCTCGAGTTCCACGTCTCGTTCACGGATATCCTCAGGCTCATACGAGTCGTCAAGCGGTTCGGCATCCGCGAACACTTGACGATCTCGCTGGAACATCCCCATGAGAGATTACAATACAACATGACATGATAAAGCCACCGCTTCCTTAGCTTCCGAAGCGTCCTAAGCTCAGATACTTATAAAACAACCCCACACCACCATTTCCTAAGCCCTTGTACTTTATAATACACCCTCACTCCACTGTTTCCGGAGCTTTCGTTTGAAAAGGGACCCCCCTCTTTCCGAGAGGGTCTATTAGAAGGACAAGATTTAAATGAAAGTAAGTAAAACAGTAACCGCACTGCCGGATCAACTACACTATAGATATATTATATGTTGATTTCTAGTAGTTCACGATATGTGGATCATAGGATCTTCCGGTAATATAAACCTCTTTTCTAGTACTACCACCTCCTTTGTTTGAGATAGCTTCGGAAACGGTGGAGTGAGGGTTCTCGGAACGCTCCCTTAGCAAAAGCTCCGGAAACGGTGGAGGGTTGTCCTCCTTTCACTCACTGTGGATCTGTTCCGGTCTTCTCAATGAGTATCCCCAGGTGAACTACCCTGCCCTACTCACTGTCTTCCACAGCTTCTTGAGATCGGGGATACAGCACCCTCACCGTCACCGCTAACATTCGACTTACAGATTCTCACGACAACTTACGCGAAGCTTCGGAACTGGTGGAGGGGTTGAGGCTCCTCTGTCTATAGCTTCGGAAACAATGGTGTGTATTATAGACAAACCACCATCTCCGATGCAATCAGATTCTCCAATACTCTCTGTCTTGAGGTGTTCTCAGTGGCGATTGCTTCGGAAATAGTGGAGGGGACAAACGCAGTCTTACCAAACATTTATTCTGATACTGCCTCTGTTGTTTGGTAAGACAATGCCAACTCGTCCTGATGCTCCCGATTCCCTTCCACAGTACCTCGCCGAGGGTGTCCCAAAGCAAGACGACGAGAGTTTGCAGGCTCTCCAAGACTGGATCAACGAACTGCTCGCATATCGACGGGACATCGCCACCGAGGACATTGACGCTGGAGAGGACGAGTCAATCGAAACCGTCAAAGAATCGAGCGAAGGGACCGTAGTGATCAAGAAGGTAAGCTGTGGCAAAGACAACTGCAAATGTCAGCGTGGCAAACTGCATGGTCCGTACAAGTACGTTGTCCGTCGTAAGGGTGGTAGCCTCAAGTGGGATTACAGAGGTCCAATATCCGAATGAAAATCCGTATGGGTTTCACTATGGCTGCTCCTAGGATCGGCTACTGATTCGTGCGGCGTCGAACTCGTGAACTCGAGGTGCTCCCTCTGGGTCTTCAAAGGTCGTTGGACTGACAAACAATACGCGAATCTTGAGAGCACGAAAATAGGATAACGATGGCTTGGTCCGTCGCGAAAAACTAACGCTGCGCTGACTGACTCTCCAAATCTTCACTCGGTCTCGAAGCCCCAGCGTTCGAGTTCTTCAGCAACGATTTCTGGCCGCCGCATTGCAGCGACATACGCAGCCTCTCGAACGTCCGTTTTCGAGACGCTGGTCCCAAGTTCGTCTTCGACCGCGTCAACGAGTTTTCCCTCGACATCCTGGACGCCGCTGCGAAGATAGAACTGGACCATATCTCGGTCCTGCTTGACATTATCTCGCGTATAGACCCAAGGAATGCCGCCATCATCACGGCCTGATTGAGGGAGCTCTGGCACGACTTCGTCGTTAGCAGCCTCGACTACTTCCTCGATAGCGGTATCGTCAGTGATCATTTCATCCTCGGGTTCCTCTTCGAGGGCATTATCGACAACGTCGTCGACGTCTTCCTTCTCGTTCTGGTCATCCGTGTTGTCGACGTTATCGCTAAACGGATCGCTGCCAGCACCTTTCTTCATCGTTCACCGACCTCTGTGATCTCTGCAGCCAGTTGCTCTAACTTCTCGAGCGTCTCCATCTCATGGTCGCGTTTCCGATCACGGTGGTGCTCAACGTAGTAGCGAGGAGTACACTGCTCTTTCCAGCAGCCTTGGAATAGCGACTCCCGTGTACGAATCGCGACCGGTGCTGGATAGCCCCGGTTACGGATTTCCTCGAGGTACTCCTGTTGGTCACTTGTTCGACCGATGCCGTTTGGAACTCCCGCAAGAACTCCGATCTCGACCTGCTCATCGCCGTTCGAGATGGTGCCTTCAAGGCCGTCGACGAGTTCTTCGAGGCCGTAGATACTTTGCATTCCTTTCCCCGTCGGCTCGATCGGGATCACTAGCGATCGCGTCGCGTTCACTGCGTTGTAGAGGTGTGGTCCCGCAGTTGCTGGCGGATCGATGATGATTGTGTCGTACTCGTTGGGGACGCCAGCTTCGAGGAGGACACGTCGTAGCTGATCGGTTGGATCAAAGTCCTCGTCGAGATCGGCGGCCATCTGCTCAGCTCGAGTCAGGAGATCACCGAGTCGCTCCATCATGTTGTGGCTTGGGACGACATCGAACCCGAAATCAGTCTCGAGGATGAGTTCGCTGAAGTCGCCTTTCGGCCGGTCAATCAGATGACGAGCCAAATTGTCTGCATCGCCATCGTCGCGTGGGGCATCGACACCGAGTAAGTGAGTTAGCGATCCGTACTGTGGATCAAGGTCGACTGTCAGGACGTTGCGACCGACGCGGGTGTGTTCGTCAGCGAGTGATGCAGCAAGTGTTGTCTTTCCAACGCCGCCAGCCTCCGAATACGTGGCATAAGTAAGCATGTATTATCGGATGAACTGATTGATTATAGTTTTTCGCTAGTCCTCCTGAATGGGCTTATTGATTGGCCTAACCGATTAGCCTATCTAAATACACCTCTTTACTTAGACGCCGGCATAGATCCTGGCTTCAATTGACGGGTCTCTGTCCAACTGACTTCCCGAATACTGTTCCAAGACTGCTTCTGCTGCTTCTTTGAGCAGTTATATGTAGAACAGACCGCATCTGAAACTGACTAACACATCTCTCGTAAAAATGAAGTTTTATAGATGGGCTAATGAGTTGGCCTAACCGATTATCCTATCTGAATGGTTTGGTTCTATGTCGCCATAATCCTAAAAGAGAAAAACCATCTGGATGGTCTAATGAAATGGCCTAACCAACTAGTCTAATCGAATACCTTCCTGAGAACACGATTAGGAAATCATTCACACAGGGAAGGCTGACTATCCTTCATCTACCATTTCGATCCATGAGTAATAGTGATCGGTCTATGACTGGAGTTGCGTGACAGTCGAGTCGATTTCGCTTTTGGTCGGTTCGCCGGTAAACTCGACAACTCTATCGCCTACACCGAAGGCGTATCTCTGGTAGGAGACGTCGACGTGAATCCAGCATTCGATGTCAGCGTCTGTCGAGTCATACTCGCCCTCACTTGCGTTCTCTCCTTGCTTCAGCACATCAAGTAGGTATTCTTCGATACGCGACGCGTTCGAGATTCGCAAGAGATGATCGGCAGCGATGTTGTCCAGCACCTCTGCTGGGGTTCCATATCCCTCGCCTACGAGATAGAACTCGCCATAGTACTCGTGTGACTCGATCTGAACACAGAGTGTATATGTTTCAGCCATATCTGTAGTTGACAGAGACCATCCATCAGAATGCCTATTCATAAATCGCTACCCAAGAGTATCTGTACCGATGGCTCCGTGAGCAAGGTTTAGTCCGGATACTGTACAACTACGTCATATGTCTTCCACTGCCAGTTGGCACACGATCCGTGACGAAATCGCAGACTTAGAACAGCGTATCGATGATCCTACCAGTTTCCACATAGGAACAGAGTTCAAAGGATGACTGCCTACCGCTTTCGCATCAAATTCGATCCGGATCCTACGTCGCTGTGGCGGGATATCGTCGTCGGCGCAGACAGAACGATCACCGAGTTGCAGTCGGCGATCAACCCCGCAGTCGGACTTGATCAGGGCCACCTCTGGTTCGTTGGAGAGGATGAGGACTACTGGGACAGTGCTGTCAAATACCAGTGTCCGCAGGAATACGAGGAGTCACTCAGTGGCGACCCACTGTTGCGTACCGAGCGGATCGAGAACGCTGGAGACGTGACGATCGGCGAGATGACCCGCCAACTCGGGCTCGAACAGTACGATCGCATATGCTATCTGTATGACTACGGCGATGAATGGCGGTTCTACGCCATTTTGAAAGAGGTCCTCAGCGACGAGCCGAGTGACAAAGAGCCGGCCATTGTGAAAGAGAAAGGCGATCCAATCAATGACCAGTACGATCCGCCGGAAACCGGTGAGAGCGATCCTCCCCTTCCTGAACCTCTCTATTCAGTGCTCCCCGAAACCGCTGTCCCTGTTGCGGATCTTCGTGAGCTGGAAGAGCGCGATCGTGTCGTCCACGTCATTCCACTACTTAGTCTCGAAACTGGGTTTGGGGCAGTCTGCGAGCGGTTCGCAATTCAGTTTGAGGACACGGGGTACGTCATCGAAAACTTTCAGCCGGGATGGCAGATCGTTGAGGAAGTTGATGGAGTAGACAAGACTGAGGAAGAACTTCTAGCAGCCCTTGCGGATGCAGTGCGTGAGTGGCACGCTGAAATCGCGGAGATCTCTGGTGCAATGACGGGACAGCATTTCGACGAGGAGACTGTCGAAGCGATGCATGTCGAACTGGAAGCAGAACTCGAACGCAAGGGGTATGGACATCTTTAAAAATCATTTCGGCGTGAGAATTAGGTACGAAACCTGATTCTGCTCATGCTCGAGAGCTTTCACATACTCGCTCTCGTGCGCGCGAAACACAATCTATGTCTATGGAGAATTTGAGACCCTGAACTTGTGGTCGCCGCGCGAGATACAAGTTGAGACTGGCCATTCCAATGCATACGATTTCGTCTGGATCGACTTTGATTAAAGAATGACTGGGTGAATCTTCCGTTAGGTAATATTGCGGAGTGACTATTCGATTTCTAGCTGGCCACTGCCGCTGCCCTCCACATTGGCGTTCTCATCCCATTCGAGTTCGAACTCGACACTTAATTCAGTCATATTGCCAGCCGGGCCTTCGCGTTCAGCTTTGATCTCAAAGGTCGGTCGGGCAGGAGGATTCAGTGTTACAGACTCGGAGCCTGCTTTCAGGCTGATAGCGTTTCCGTTGTCGAGATTGTCCGCGACTTTCCGAAGGTACGATGCAATCTCTTCTCGACTCTGGTCGCTTTCCGATTTGAACAGAACTTCTTCAGGCATACTGAACGATACGTTGCCTGCCCCGATAAGTGAATCCCCTGTACTTATCGAATTAGGATGCCCGCACAGTAGGTGTGAGGGCCGTTCTATAACACCCCAGCTAGCCGTCTCAATGCATACGGTTCTCGAACCGGTTCGTGGCCAATAGTGATTCCCCCTTCGGTGTTTTCGTAGCTTTCACTCCTAACACTCTTTACAGCGGATGACGTACCCCATTCAACGATGTCCATCGATCGAGACACCTTCGAGAACACGAGCGAAGACGAGCTCGAAGAACTCTCCGTGCCTGATCAAGTCCTCGGATTTCTCGCCGCCAACCAGGATCGGGCGTTCAAGGCCCGCGAAATCGCCTCCCAGATCGGCGTCGACGAGGGCGCAGTCAGCACCGCGCTCTCACGGTTGAAGGACCGTGGTCTGGTCGAACACAAGGCGACGTACTGGGCGGTGACTGACGACGCTGAGCGCCTCGACGGATACAGCGGGTACGAACGAGCAACGGCTCTGTTCAACGACCAACTCGGTACAGAGGACAAGGAAGCGTGGCGCGAGCACGCACCGCAGGAACCCCACCCGAGCGTCGAGGACGAACAGTGACCGACGAAGAGACACCGATTTTCGAGCGGGGCGACGTCGTCTACGGTGATGATCCATTCAAAGGCGAGGAAGAGGCTCGGCCCTGGCTGATCCTCTCGAACCACGAAGGCCGTCCGTTCCACGGCGACCAGTATATCGCGCTAACGTTGACGTCGAAATCCTGGATGGACGGCCTCATCGACATCCCTGAAGAGCGTTGGCTTCGTGGTGGGATGCCGGATGAGAGTCGGATCGTCCCGTGGGGCGTCCAATCGATAGATCACGAGGACATCGACTTCTGGCAGGGCCGCCTTGACAGTGATCTTGTTGACGAGGCGGTGACTGCGCTCGTCGAAGAGCTACAATAGCTTCTCCGATGGTTTGTTCGAGTCGCGATTTGGTGAAACAGCTGTGGGTAAGTCTACTTATGGATCAGAATTGAACGGGGCCTCGCCTTCTCGATAATAGACGAACTAATACACAATAGGCCAACAGATAACGAGCGCCGCGATACTCAACGGGGTCGTTGAGGACTATCATAACGGCTGTCAACGGTATGGTGGTTTGTAGAATTTAAGATCCGCAACTGTCGGTCGCCGCCGGGAAAAATCTATACAGCTGTATTTGGTTTATGGAGTGTGGTTTTGTACGCTCGAGTACCCGAGACTCCCGAAATCGCCAGCGAGAGCCGTTTCAGTATTCACTTGTCTAAATCGCAGTTTAACCAAGGGACTTTACGAGGGTCGACACTGTACCCCACATACGAATGTCTGGATCAACGGAAAAACGGGCTACACGCGGGGGCACAACCGTCCACGAGGCCATCGAGAGCTACCTTCGGTACAAGATCAACGCCGACGGTTCGAAGACGACCATGCGCTCACCACTGCGTGAGTTCGCCGACCACTGTCGAGACGAGCGTGACCTCGAGTTCGTCGACGACCTCACACCCCACGATGTCCGCAGTTACAGCGAGCACCTCTACGACCGCGTCGTGATCGACGAGGACCTGGCGGCTTCAACCGCTCACAACTACTTCGCCTACGTCCGGGCCTTTCTCTCGTGGTCAGTTCGGGAGCAATACCTCGAGTCGAACCCGGCGAATACGAACACCGCGATGGACCCGCTACCGGAAGACGACGGGAAGCGCAAACGCCAGTACTGGAGTGCCGAGGACCGCGAGACGTTACTCGAGTACGCCACCAAGCGTGTGGACATGGCCCTGGAAGAAACCATTAGGACCGATGTAGAGGCGGCTTTCCGTGACCGGGCGATCGTCGTCATGCTCGATGGCACGGGGGCGCGTGGTGCGGAACTGTTCGCCGACCCGAAAGACGACAAGCGTAACGGCCTCCGGTGGAAGGACGTCGATTTCGACGAGCGGCTGATTGAAGTCTACGGCAAGTCCCGTGAGTACGAACAGGCCCCGTTTCCTGCGAGTGTCCACGACGTCCTCAAGCGATGGTACCGGGTGCAAGAGCCGACGACAGAAGCGTGGCCCGTCTTTCCGACCGGCCACTATGGGTCGAAAAAGCGTACACTCGAGGATGAACTCGGCGAGAAGGAAGTCTCTCGGGCGCTCGAGGATAGGGGTGACGCCGGGAAGACCGAGGTGCTTGACCGTCTACACCGTGAGCACGAGGTTCCGCCGCCGTCGATCTCGAAAGAGGGCGTTCGCCGGTTGTTGAAACGGCTCACCGACGAAGCCGGGATCGATCCAGATGGGGAGTACGACTATCTCACCTTGCACGGCGCTCGGCGGGCACTCGGACGCGACCTCTATACCAGCGGGATGTCCGAAAAGGCTCAGGAAGCGTTACGACACAACTCGATCGAGACTACTCACGAGGCCTACGCCGACGTCAAGATGAAGGACGTCTCCGATTCGATTGACGACGTTCGTGGCTGAGAACGAACTCGAGTTATCCCTTACCCTTCGATTCTGGAATTCCCCGTGGTGTTCGTCGACGAACTACTCAAACAGTCAGCCAAAACAGCCATCACACTGCTGATATTCGTTGGCTTACCAGATGCGAGCATAGACAGCTTTAGAACCGGATCAAACTTTAGACAACTTGGCCTTGTTGAAACCCTTGCTGACAAACATGACTGGTGAATAGCCGAGAAAAATGGCTGCTCTGCCGAAATCACGACTCCTTCAATTCGCTGAACGGGCTATGAGTCTGGCTCGCCGTGACACGATTCTCGACACGCTATTCACGGAAGCGGTTTACGCTCCGCCAACATGTTGTCCTGCTCTGTCTCAAAGTGAAGAAGATGACCACGTACCGCGACCTCGTTGACGAACTCATTGAGATGCCTCGCATTCGTGACGCCCTCGATCTCGATTCGATCCCCGCACCCTCGACACTCTGCAAGGCATTTGATCGCTTGGAGATGGCCGTCTGGCGGGTTCTGTTGAACGTTTCATTGCGGACTTGCCGCTGAACGGTGTCACCAGCATCGATGCCTCCGGGTTTGAGCGGGCGCATGCATCAACTCACTACACGAAACGAACGAATCTCACCATCCAGCAGTTGAAAACAACGCTGTTGGTCGATACAGCTACCAACGCCGTTCTTGATGTTCATGTGACGACAACGCGGAAGCACGATACGCAGATTGCGCCACAGTTAGTGAAACGGAACGTACAATCTATCGCGGTCTTGACCGGTGACAAGGGCTATGACGACCAAAAGCTCCGGCAGCTCGCCCGTGATCATGATATTCGACCACTCATTAAGCATTGTGAGTTTAGCTCACTCCACAAAGCGTGGAATGCACGACTGGATAGCGACCTCTACCATTGCCGAAACATGAACGAAACGGTCAACGCGTCGATTAAACAGAAATATGGGGCATTCGTGCGTTCACGCCTCTGGCGGAAGCAGTTCCGCGAACTCCTCATCAAGTGCATCGTTCACAACGTGGAACGAGGGCTGGCTATTTCACGCGAAGAGTGCGAATCCCCGTCACCCTGAGAGGAACAGACTGGTGGATACGGAGGGAAAGTCCAACACACCATCTCTCAACAATTGAGGATATCAGAAATAGGATTAGTCTCTGACAGGTTCGGTGCTAACTTCCCCGCTACCGGAACCAGTACCACCAGGCGAAAACGACAGCTAAAACGAATAGTCCACCAACAAAAAAGAGCACGCCAGGCGGCACCACTGGTCCACCGATGCTCTCCACTTGCATCTGTTCATCGACGACTATGGATCCATTTGTCAGTGAGCGCCGGTTGAAAATCTTGATCACGTAGTCAACAGCAATACTCATCACACCCAAGAGTCCTACCGCCCCGAGCAACCGCTTGAGCATCTCCCGAAGAGAGTTCTTTGTTGACTCGTCGCTGGCAACCACGACCAACGATCCGTTGGCGGGAGCATAGACCTTCATCTCACGTCCGTGTTCCGAATACCACGTATCCACGATTTCGATCAGTCCTGCATCAAGGAGGTTGTCAAGGTGGTATTTTGTGTTCTGAAGGGACGTATCAACAGAATTGGCAATGTCAGATGCAGTTTGAGGTTCCTCATATAGGGTCATCAGTATCGACCGTGCTGTAGACGAACTCAATGCATCAAACACTTCGTCGGCAGCGTCCTCATCGATACTGAGTAGCAGAGATTCTCGGGAGGGCTCCTGGGTGATCTCTGAGCGTAAGGGCAAGAGTTGACTCACGGTTCTTGAATGCACTTTCACGAAGACATCAAATAGCCGTTTTCGTTGGTAAAGGCACTCTTGTAGTTCGCTGAAAGCACTTATCTAATTCTCTCCAACTGAGTAGATGATTATGCAACGACGGACGGCCCTCCAGGCGATTGGTACAGCGATGTTCGGAGCAATAGCTGGTTGTGCGAGCCAGCGACAGTCCTCCGGGGAACAGCCATCATCAACGGAATCTCAGCGGCTGAATACTGACGACTCTTCAGAGACGGCGGATTCGCTGTCAAGACCGATAACCTCCGATGATATTGCATTCGATGTCACCGTACTACAACAGTTCACGAACGATTCTCCCGCTCAGTTCGAAGTTAGGTTCACGAACGACAGCGACACACGATTGACGTTATTTGGAGGTCCCGTACTTCCGTTCACTGGCCTCGAAGGTGTGCACCAGAACCGCGACGTAGCACTGCTCCTTATGCCGGAAGATAACAGTTGGATAACTCCGACGGATGGTAATAGCGAGGTTCGAGATGTGCCGCTGGTTCCACCCTCTCGAACGGATAGCTGCTGGACAGTCGAATACGAAGGTATGTTACGGAAACAAACTATGCTCGTTGATGAGCTGCGGACAGGAGAATCGATAAGTCACACCTACAGTCTCTTGGACTGGGGGAACGAATCGTGTCTTCCAACCGGTAGCTACGCTTTCAGCGAGGGACACCCGCTCCAACGAGGCGAATCCTCGGTAGAGGCAGGCAAATTCGAAGTGACACTCGGATTTGAGGCAGAACTCGATACGGAGCGGAGAGTATCAGTCACAGTTCAGGATCCAACGGTTAGAAAGCATACGCACTAGTGATGCTTTAGGTCCATCAGTGTTATCTGCTTACTCTATACTGAGCGACCACTACCTTTTCAAACGGAACCGAATCGTATGCTACATTTGCGTGTTGTATTCAGCAATCAGTTGGCATATGTTATCGATTGAGGGTTTCAACAAGGCCACTAGCTAGCAACCCCTCTGGTTGACCTCACATCTCGCAATATTTCAGTGTGTAATACTGCACTATACACTACAACAGTGACTGGGATTATTAAAATTAATAATAATGATATAACTATGTGAAGTAATTGAATAAGCAATCCAGACGTCACAGGAACACCAAATACCGCGTCGAAATAGGTATCCAGAAGCGCCAACCCTAGGGTAAAGCCACTAAATAAGTAGTGGAATTGAATTGATGCAGGGAAGATGCTATTCGGAGTAGGGGATATCACTTGATACTCAGTTACCTCAAGATACGGATAGAAGGCGGCGTACAGTCCTGTAATCAGTGTTAAGAAGAGAGGGAGATTTATGTCTTGAGCAGTGAAGGTATCCCAGAAACCTCCACCAGAGTATGCCTTGGCTGCCATATTGAATGACAGAATAACGATAAAGTGATTTAGAGCATGGGTGACTGTGAATGGGCCGAGATGGTAGAACTCAATGTCTATGTGCGGAATATGCGTAATCTGGATTTCTTGTGTTGTTATTTTTGTTAAGTCGTATTCTCTTATGAGAGATGCTATACCGAGTGAAATGAGCATTAGTAGGGAGATTGTAGTCCCAACCCCGATGAGCGCCATTGTTTGCTCCGATTCAGCGTTTCCTGATAAATCTTCATAGCGTCTTTGAGTTCGCGATGTGAAGTCAGGTGTCAGAGTTGGGTGTCAAGTGCATCAATATCTCATATCTTCTCGAGTAGGTGATCAAGAACTGTGGCACTCGTCCATCGTTCTCAGTGATAGTCATAGGCTCTCGATGCATGCTGACGACGATCTAGCACTGATTTCACCACGCTGATGCGTGAGCCTGCTTGCGATTACCGCAGTCCGATACTGAGGAAAAGCCGCCAGTGAGGACTCCTAGTTTTAAGTGACATCCATGACTATCAGTGAGGCAAGAAGATAGGAGAATATACCCACCGCTCATCGATGTGGGTCGCAGGAGAAGGGGGCGTCAATTCGCCCCCAGAGTTGGCTACTCAATCCTGCGACCCGGATCGACATAAAAGTTTGCCTCTCGAGGAGCCGTGGCTCTGTCCAGCATGGTGTCTCGTCTCCTTCGAGAGTCGTCTCTCCCCAGCAGCATCGCGACTTGACCGACAACCAGCAGCACACGACCACGACCAACGACCCTCCATGACAATTGGAAAAGATCCGGACGCAGTTGACGCAGAAACGCCCGACAATCACGACGTTGCCGCCGTTCTTGACTTCGACAATGTCGGCAAGCACACCAACACTGATCCGACGGCCGATGACGGTGATGATGAGCTCCCGAGTCGCGCAGAGATGTGGGCCATCATCCAAGAGCAGTCACAAACGATCGACCGCCTCAAGGAGCGTGTCGACGAACTCCAGCAGGAACAAAACCGCGCCGATCGCAACCGCAAGGAGATCGCTAGTCAACTCCACGAGATCTCCGAGTCGGTTTCCGATACCGACGAGACAGCTGACCACGCAAAGGAAATCGCAAAGACTGCGAACGCAAACGCTGAGCAGGCCAAGTCGATTGCCGAGACTGGTGAGACTGCGTTCGATCGCGAGGATCCAGAGGAACTGCCTGGTGGCCTCGAGCCCTCGAGCAGTCCATTGGACTTCCTTGCGAACTGCCGCCAGCACCGCGTCAAAAAACACCTCGTCGACCAGGGGACGCCGCGGAAGAACCGATTCCGGGCACTCCTTGTGATGAAGCGCTGGAACGAGTTCGCAACCAAGCGTACGAACGGAAGCGGCATTTTCTGGACGCGAGACGATGTCCGGGATGCGCTCACTGCAATCCTCGGAAAGCGTCCCCACGCACAGACACTCAAACGCGTGTGGGACGAGATGGTCGCGCTCGGAAGTTCGGACATCGATGTCACCGAGCGTCATGTTTCTGCGAAACAGACGCCGACGGAGATCATCGCGATGGACATCGAGACTGCTGAGGGACTGCTTGACGCTCGCTATCACCATCTCGAGTTGCTTGATGGAGATGGACAAGTCACTGGTGGCGTCACACCCGTTGTGACTCGGACCGACACGGCAGAGGTGTGAGAGAACGGCTGAATTCATCCCGAGAGGGAGAATCTCTCTGACGAGCAAACAAACGGATCTGGTCGTCGTCTTGATTCGATGACGTCGCCGCTATCGCTAGCTGCAGGTGTAAGAGAGGATTCCCCCCTTTCAGAGATAGTGTTTGTCCCTCTAACGCTCGTTCTGGAGTTTCGGCTTTGGGACCACTCACAACGAGTGTGATCATGACCGGTCAGTTGTGGTCTACACGATCGTCCCTTCCCGGGGTGGATGTCAATGACCTCGTGGACTGGTATGATGATACCCAATTTAACAGACCACAATGAATTATTGTGTAGTATTGTGCCAAGTCATAAAGACTGATATAGCTGTGATACAGACAGTGACTTGGGCGTGAGGATGGGCGGTGGGGAGATAGCGCTCACGCTCAGTCAGAGGCACAACTCAGACACACGGACCGTGTCGAATACTCGTCTCTACACGAGTCATCTGGGACAAAGAGTACAACCTGGAAAGGGTAGCGTTCGGTGGCTCCGTCGGTACCCTGTCTTGAGAAGTGATTTTTCGTTCGATTGTGTTACTCAACGAGCTCTGGCTCCTCTTTGACCGTGATTTCTGGTCCGTTGTCGAATTCGACAATAACCGTATAGCCATTATATTGGAACTCGATTCGGCCAGACTGAGTCATCCCGTTCTGGCGTCCCGACGCAAAGAGATCGTCGAGCGCATCTGGATCGACCGCATCATACAATGGGGGAAGTTCCAGTGGATCTGTGTGTTCTCTTTTAGCAACGAAATCAACTATCTGCAAAGAAATATTACTCTCTTCTCCAAGACTTCTTTCCATAGTGGTGGATAGACCTTTCGAGCACTAATATGTGACGCCAAATGTACCAATTTCTATGATCTCGTGGAGAACTTATTACTGGCTAAGCTGGAGAAATAGAGATCCGAAAGCGGTGTTGTGCACCAAACTTGAACAGCGCTGGTCATGACGAGGCACTGCATGACATTCTAAGACTCACCGCTATGGAATTCCGGAAGGCGGATATCGAGCTCGCTTTTGATTTGAAGCGAATCCAGGTCCTCTCCCACTTGGACCGGGAAATAGTGTCGGCGATGGGGATGGGGGGTAGTGCCTCCGTTAACATGGGGGGAGTTGGAGGCAATTGATTGTTATTGGTGATCATTATTAACCATTTACATTCCGATCACTTATCCAACAGATTCATACGAGACATATCCTAAGAGCACACGTGGGGAGGGACAGTGTGGCTCTAATCGATCTCCAGACAGGGAATGCAATCGATTCGAGACACATGGCTCCTCGCCGCAACTGGGATTGCTCCACCACTGTCTGGTGCCATCAGGATCTCAGATCACCCACCAGTGACACACTACCTGGGACATGAGTGTGCCAACGTCGGCCTCTGGCCGGCGTTTTTGCAAGATGCTGAAGTCTATATCTGAAGCGACGGCCAACGGCGATGATGGTACTGACTGATCGACAAGAGAATCTCCTGGTCGCAGTCGAATTGACCGAGTTCTCAGTTCATTACGAACAGGCCGATTCCAAACTCGTCGAACACGCTTAGCAGCTGGCCGCCGATCGTCTCCTCACACATGATGTTGAGTCCGCCAAAATCATCGCCGTTTTTGAGAGTGGGTAGGAGGATCAGAAGACAGCAGCAGGAGCAGCGTTGGTTTCACATCGGACCGCAGACAAGTAGGCACTCGCCTTGGTACAGTTGGGGAACAAGTTGATACTCCTATGGGACATATGACGGGTTGGCGCGGACAAGGTGGGTCAACCTACTCCCCTGTATCGTTGCCCCTTCCTCGATCACAAGTCAGGGAACACTTGTCCACGCCAGCCGAGATCGGCACGTTCCACAAGATCCACAGCTGGTTTCGTCCTCCGATCTCTGGCTTTCGAGTACCATCCGGCCTTCGAGAACCTCATGCTGGCCCTTGGCCGGCATTTCTGTCAACTCGAGAGTGTGTAGTTACTCACTCTCGATATAACGCCTTTCAAGAGGATCCTGACCCGCCCGGATGGGCTCGGGGTGAGAGCCGCCGGGCAGGGTGGGACAAGAGCGGCAGTGTAAGGGGCGTATCCTGTCGCGTGGGGGAAACGCGACAGGCAGATAAATTCAGCGAGCATTTATCAATCTTATCGCGGCTCTCAACTACATAAAATCGTCTTTGGTGATTCCACAACTGCTCACTGCTCCGCTAAGTCCGATCGTCGATGTCTTGGATCGTTTCGCAGATCGATCGTCACCTCGAGCAGTGTTGTCTCGAGAGAGTCGTAGTGACATTCTCCGTGAAATGCACTTGAACATACTATTATTATAGGGAATTTCCTATGGTCAAGTATGATCTAATAATGGAAACCAAGAACCCATCTCTCCCGTCGATCGTTGATCGTCTGAATGCCGGAGTCACACTGCACGAACCAGAGACAGGTGTGATTCTCGACGTGAACAATCGATTAGAGCAACTGTATGGGTATTCCGCAGGCGAACTTCGAGGCATGTCTGTGGGGGACATCACACCCTCTTCACAGAGATACACAGAAGCGGACGCTCTCGATCGAATCCAGGCTGCTGCTGCTGGGAATTCCCAGATCTTCGAATGGAAAATTGAACGTGCAAATGGGGAATCTCGATGGGTACGCGTTCATCTTACACCAACACAACTGGATGGGGAAGTCTACGTCTGTGCTGAAGTAAACGATATTACGAAGTACAAGGCTCGTGAGCAACTTCTTCGGCTCTTGAACCGCGTTATCCGTCACAATCTGCGGAATGAAATGAATATTCTTATGGGATATACAGATCGGGTCAAGGCCGCCATTGAGAACGATCAACTCGAGGAGGAACTGGAGACGGTTTTAGAGATCGCTTCTGAGGTCGGGCGACTGAGCGATTCGCTCACCGAAATTGAACAAATCGTTGAATCTGAGGCGACACAGCGAGAAGCGACGAACCTTCGGACTCTGGTTCAAACATGTGCGACAGCGGTCCAGTCAACCTATCCCGCAGTCGATCTGCTGGTCGAGGCACCGGCTGATGTCTGGGTGGTCGGGAATACAGGACTCAAACATGCGATCGAGCATGCGATCGATAATGCGGTGAGACATAACGATCAGGAGACGCCAGAAGTGACGATACTGGTAACTGACGATCCCGAGGCCAACCAAGGGATTGTCCGAATCGCAGACAATGGACCGTCTATCCCTGAAATTGAGACTGACGTGTTGGACGACGAGACGGAAATTAGCAGTACGTACCATGGCTCTGGCGTTGGCCTTTGGGTGATGCAGTGGGCTGTGAATTCACTCGGTGGGGACCTTTCTTTTGAGGAGAACTCACCTCGAGGCAATCTCGTTCAGATTGCGCTCCCAAAAGCGGAATAATAGCCTTCCTTTCTAGCCAAAAAGAGGAGTTCTAAATCTGACTGTTCATTCAACTTAGCCTACCCACAATCAATGTATCTGTCTAAGATATAATTTGTACCGTTATAGTGTTGGTCACCATAAACTATATATTTTCTACCCAATAATACAGACAATATGCACCGGTCCTCAACCGGTGTCGACCAATACGATCACATCACACATGATTACACGGTCAGTCACCGTCGAAGATATCGATGACCTGTATTTAATGTGGAACAGTCATATCAACGCATCCGCCCTCTATCGTCGTGCCCTCCGCGAAGAGATGGCCGTTCGAGACGTTGATCCACATGAATTCCGTACGCTCCTCGAGCGAGCTCGTGAGCAGGGGTACACGTTAGACGAGATTGCTGACAAGACCAACCGGTACGCCGATCTTCAGTCACTTGTCGAAGAATCACAGGGCCAGCGTACCGCTGGAAATACAACTCACGACTAACCTGCTATGTCACCAGACCCTATCCCCTCCGAGCATGAGAATAGCAGCGAACACGACCGTAACCGACCGATGAGCAGCCGAATTCCCAGACAGACTGCGATCGCGATTGTCCTGCTGACGTTGGTCGTTGTGGAACCTGCCGCAGCACAAAACAACGCAGTCTGTGGAACAGACAAACTCCCCGGGATGGTTGAGGGGTTCTTTCAGTTAACCACAACACTGGGTATCGTTGGTTTTGTTGTTGTCTGGCAGGCTGATACCCTCGTAGAGATATTCGTACTCGACCCAGAGCAGAAGAAGGCGTTCAAGCGTCACAAGCGCTCTGCGATGAAGTCCATGGTTGTTATTGTCGTTCTCGGCCCTCTGTATACGGTTGCTGGATCCATGATGGGACTTCCGATGGCAGAGTGTGTCAACTTCGTCCCCTGGTAATCACACGCCCATCCCTATCGCGAGTTCCATGCACCACTGCGAACGCTCCGTGCTCATCGCTGCGCTGTTCGTGACCAGCCTAGCCACGGGTAGTGTCGCTGCTGATCCACCGCGACCGGGAACCGAAGGAAACGGACTCACTGAAAACGAATCCGCGACGCTCTGGTCGCGAGACGCAGACGAGTATCTTGGTCAAGACACGTTCCGCCAGCGATACGGAGACAGCCGTACTGCCGTTCACCAACTCGCCAACGGAACGGACATCACGTTCAAACGACCTCCCGAAACTGCCGCAACATGGACCCGGAACGATTTCGAGGATCTCAACGCCGGCGGGTCAGAGACCTCCGTCTATCCGACTCATGCAACTCTCGAGGACGGCGTGTTCATCGAGGATGCCCATGCGACCATCTTCGCCGTCCACCCATCCACTCGAGGGCATCTCGAGCCCAACGAGACCCCGCTCTACATCGCACCGAACGGGACGATGCGCGGTTTCATCGATTACCGCGTTCGCGTTCCCGAGGACAGAACCTCTGGAAACACGACGATCGAGTGGTCGCTTACCGAGCACGAAATCGAGGATATCCAGTTGCAGACGGGCGATGAGACCATCGCCAAGGAAGCCGGCTCACACACGCCAACGCTCGACTACAATCTCGAGGATGACGGGAGTACAACCCTTTCCCTCGAAGCCGAGATTTATACGCGGCTAAAGAAGACCACACGAATCGATCGCGGCAACGAGACAGATGTTCGTGTCTCCTACATCTGTGTTCGGTTAAGGCCAGACCTCCGTCTTGAAGGCTTGAGCCACTCGTTTATTCAAGGTGAGGCGTGATTTCTCTGGTTGGCGAGCCTCACAACGCACAAGTTCAGGAAGATTCGGTGGTGGATGGCCCAGAGCAAGTCCGAGATCTGCAAGCACTGGCTGGGCGACCGACCGAAAGGTCGTCGCCCAGCGTTCTTCTGGATACTCTACGTCCGGTTCAATCTCCTGAAACACCGCTAACAAGGCTCTGCTGACCACAAGCGTCAGCAGAGCCGCCGTCACGAGCAACTCTGCAATCGCTTCATCACCTGTCTCGAACTTCTCCAGTCCATACCGCGACTTCAACTCCCGGAACAACAACTCAACCTTCCATCGCAGGCTGTACAAGGCTGCTACTTGCTCTGGGGTGAACTCGTCCGGGAGGTTCGTCACGTAGAGGTGGTAGTCGTCGGTGTCATCGTTGCGGACACCGACGACGCGAAATTCAACGATAGCCTGTGACTGCCTCTCACCATACTTCCGGCGCTTGAACTCGAACTCACCAGTCACATCAATGTGCTTGCGCGTGAGCTTCGAAAGTCGGTCTTGGAGATGGGTTCCAGTCAAGGAAATGGCGCGCCCGCGCCATTTCCGTCGCTCGCCGACGATTCGTGGATTGGCGTTCGTCTTCAACCGGCTCACAAAGTAACCATCGTTTTCGTCGATCAACGCGAACCGTCGGTAGCTGTAGAAACCGAGATCGAACAGAAACAGCCGCCCACGCAGCCAGTTCCCCGTGCGGAACTGGCTGCTTTCATGAGTTCGTTCGTCAGTGAGTTTGAACTGTGCGAGCGTCTGTCTCGTGACGTTGTAGACGAGATACAGCTGCGCTCCGGATTGGTCTTCGTGAGTTGCTGGAAATGCCGTAAGGAGCCGATGCAACCTGAACACGGTTGCATCGGCGATCATCGTATCGCGGAACTGGGTGAGTTGCGGAGCGATGGTGTGCGGAACCGCGACCTCCTCGAGCGCATGCGCGAGGAGGTCGCTCAAGAGGTTACGGAGTTCCGGCGTAAATCGGTCGTAGAAGCTAGAACGAGCCACGGTTTGGTTAGTCGCAGTCTGATAGGCCCGCTGAAACGCGGCGATAGAGCGGGTTTCGCCGTCCACGGCGAAGCCCAAGATGAGCGACCAGACGAGCATCGTGATGTCGATCGTTCGATGGCGTTGGACGGCATCGCGCTCGCTCGCGATGCCTTCAACGAGGTCTACGGGAAAGAGGGAAATCAGCCGGCGGCGTATGAGTGTTGGAGAGAGTTCAGGTAGCACAACCTCTCTCTACGCGGTTTCTGAAGATAACCTCATCAAGACGCTGGCGTCTGTCGGTTTGGCTCCTTAACCGAACACGGATGGTGTCTCCTACCGAACCGAGTCGGTCACCGTTTCGGATTCAATCGACGTCGAGATTTACGATCTCTCGGCGTCTCCCTACTACGCCGAGTATCCTAATGGAGATACTGGCGTTGCCATCTTCCAGTCGCGGCCGTGGCAGGGATACACACTGACAGCAGATGGTGAGTCGAGGGTGCGTGGTGTCTGGCGATTTTACACTGCACGGAACACTAACTGGGACACGCTCATTCACTCGAGTCGGACCGATAGTACTGCCGTCGACTCTGATGCGATTCCAGTAGCTGTACACGCCTACCCGTCACGGATCGGCCCCCGCGCTGAGCCCGTGCGAACCGGGCCAGAAATCATCGATACATGGGGGACTGAACGGCCTGCCCCAGGAGAGACCATCGGCGAAAACGTCAACATCGAGGTGATAAACCAGTCGTACACGACGACCTACGGTGTCGCTGTTCGCACTGAGAGCGTCGACCGTGATGCTCTCCACGTTGCAGGTATCGTTCGAGGCGTTAACGCCTCAATCGACGAGCAGGATGCGGGTTCTGAGCGCCAACTCCGACGGAGTAACCTCTCTGTCGAGATTCTCGAACAGAACCAGTCCCAGGCAACACTCCGGATCGAACTCCGGGATGCCAAAACAGGCGCACCGATCACGCTCGCCGATCGGAATCGATGGTTCCCGATTGGGGGTAACTCTCGGAACGGATACATCACCATTGCAGAGCAGCGTGTCGAAACTAACGCGTCCGGGGTCGCTCTCGTGACGCTTGACCAGCCCGGCATCTACACTGCTCGGTATCATCCGGGGTCGTGGATCGGACATAACCCCGCATACGTGAGTGATACCGCAACTGCTCGCTGGCACCCGTTGGGAACAATCGATGGCTGGTTCGCCCTCTTTTTCGAGGTCGGCTGGCACCTCATCCCGTTTTTCGTGATGTTCTATGCGGGACAGCGACTCTTGCGGATGCTTGGCCCAGAAGAGATCTTCCAGCGAAAACCATGACTCGAGATACCCCACAGATCAGCAGACGTACCGCCCTTCAAACAGTTGCAGGCGCTGCACTGGTAAGCGGTGCTGGCTGCCTCACCAGTAATGAGAACACCACCACTGGTAACGGAAAGAGTCCGGCAGACAGCCAGGGTGTGATCCAGCGAGTTGCTGTCGATGGCACCGCGCTTGTTGTTGACCTCTCGGCAGATGCAGATGTCGATCAGATCAATCTCATCCAACCAAACGGAGAGCTGTTCGGGCAGCGCGATGTAGCTGCTGGAGCACAGCAGGTTTCGTTCGACCTTGGTACCTCCTATACGCCGGGAGAGTACAGCGTTGTTGCACTCAATGGCGATGAGACCGTGGTTGAACGTTCGAAAGAGATTCAGCCTAACATTCGCATCCGTGATGTCGGACTCTACCGGAATAATCCTGACAAGCCGTGGGACGAGGTCTACGGAGATACAGAAACGGATCGGATAAAGAATGGAGAGGCATTCGTCACAGTCGAGAACACAGGAAGCGGACCCGAAGTGATCGTGAATCTAGTGTTCTCTGGTGGCGTCCCAAATCCGATTGAAAATCCTCGAGGTAGTGGGATGTACGAAACCGAGCAAGTAGTCGTCTCACCTGGGGAAACAGCAGATCTGTTCAGTAACTCGTTTCCATTTGGTTCAGAATCAGAGGTCGGCATAGGCTGTACCTCAGATGGAAATGAGGGCCAATTCACAGTTAGTGTTCAAACACAGGTAGATGGTAGTCAGATTTCGAAAGCGTACAACGTTCTGTATTCGGGTTCTAATGAGATGAGCGATTGTGAGGTTACTATCGAGGAGGCCTAACCATGGTGGACCTAATAGATGTCGTCCTTGAGGGGTTCAAGGGTGTTGTTGAGTGGTTTATTGGGTTGTTCATGGAGGGACTTCGATCGGGGTACAACACCCTGACCGAGGAAATGTTTGGTACCCCAACCCCACAGACAGATGGTGCTTTCATTTTCGGCGAGCCGAGTAATGCTCCTTGGCCAGCAATCCAAGATGGGGTGATTGGTGGCGAGATCATGCTTATTTCTCTCCTACTGCTCATAATGAGTGTTCAAGGTCGCCACACCATTCGAATCTTCAATATTGGCAGTGCCTATGAAGCCCGGAAAACGAAGAAGACAGCTTGGGTTGGTGCGTTTCTCATCATCACATGGTATTGGGTTGGTGCTCTCGCGCTCTTCCTCGTTGATGGGTTCACGATCGCCCTCATGCCCGATCTTTCCTCCCTTTCAGCGGCAATGCTACGGTTCTTAGCGGGCACAATTACTAATCCAGCGTTAGGACTACTCTTTGCTCTTCTCGGTGGAACCGCCATGTGGGTCTTGGAATCGCTGTTCTATATCCGAAGAATTCTCCTTTACGTCTACCTGTATGGAATGCCCATTGCCTTCGGCCTCGCTTATGGTAATATCCCTGTCCTCTCTGACGTTGCGATGGGTTTCAGCAAACGGTTCGTCCCATTAGCAGTTCTACCACTTCCTGCAGCGATAACGTTCAAGGGATACGACCTTATTTACACAGGAGAAAATGGGCTTACGCCCGAGACTCTGTTTCTCGAATATCTGGTCGCTGCTTCGCTTCCATTCGTTGCCCTCTACGTGACTTGGAAGACGTTCAAATACGCAACTCCGATGACTGCGAAGGTCCTTGGAGGTGCGACGAAGACTGCAGCACTCGTCGGCGGAGTCGCAGCTGGTGCCTACGTCGGTGGCGCCGGCGTCGCGACGACAGCAGCCCGGTGGGGACCGAAAGCCGCAGCCGGTCACGCAGTCGCCCAGAAAGCCGCCGCTCGAGGTGGACACGGAAGTGAAGACGGGGAGAAACCATCGTATCGTCGAACTGAGAATGATCCGGGCGGGTCCACAGTAGAGGCATCGAGTACCAACCACGGAATGGAGTACGACCGAGGAATTTACTGATGTCAACAGACCCAGACGCGGCCGCACGGCGTATCATGGATCAATTTGGCGAAAAGAGCCACATTCCGTATCTCAACATCGAGGAAGGAGACGTTGGCGTCCTGATTGGGTTCCCAATCATCGGGTTATTCCTCGCCGGACTCACTGGAATCGAATCCCTTGCCCTCCCACTCATCGCGGGTGGCTTCGGGTTTGGTGGAGCGATCGTCTACGTTTCACCTCAACACCTGAACGCGTGGACGTGGGCAAAAGACGTCTATCGATACGCCAAACGGCCCCAGATCACGTTCAGTGCGCCAACAGACGCAGCTGAGACAGAACGAAACGAAGGCGGGCTTGCCAACTACACGCCGTTCAAACCTGACGAACGAACACAGGATCTCACGAACATCAAGCGAGCATGGCCGGGTGTTGGCGCGATTCAGCGGGCCGACGGCGCGATGGAGGCGTTCATCGAGATCGATCCCGGGAACATGGACTTCGCGATGTCCGATGACTGGGCTCAACTCCAGGACGCTGGCGAGGAGTTCGCCAACAAGAAACTCAACTCGAAGCTCAAACTCCACGCTACAACCCGATCGTTCCCAGTCGAACAAATCATCGAGAACATCGAGGAGCGACTCTCTGATGAAGACGTCACGGAGAACCCAATCTTCCGCGAACTCCTCGAGGAATACCGGGAAACGAGGCCAAGCGAGATGCGCGACCGGGGTATCCAGCAGGTTCGCTACTACATCGGCGTCGAAGTCACACCACTCGAGGTCTATGACCGCTTCCACGACGAGGGAACGCCCGCCGAGAAACTCACACGATTTCCTGTTATCGGGTTCCTGTTCAACCCGTTCGTCACTCGTCGTGAGGATCTCACAGACGTTGAGCGACGGGCTAAGATGTTCGAGAAACTCGACAGCCGGGTTACTGACGTTCGTTCTGAGTTCATCCAGCAAGCGTCGGGCTGGTCTGCACGACGGCTCAGCACTGTCGAGCTGTTCGTTCTGAACATGGATTTCTGGAACGGACGCGAGCACGACTATGACGACGCAGAACGTGTCATTCGCGACCAACCGATCATCGGTCACTCACACCGGGAGGATGAGATCGATGCATAACGTGATCCTTCAGACCGGAGATGGGACAGTTAGTCAACTCATCGAGTGGCTCTCGAATCCAACCTCGGCAGAGGGCGCGGCACTCTTCCTTCTCGGTGTTATCGCTCTCGGTGTCAGTGGGAAGCTCCTCTGGGACTGGTATACCGACGATGACGAGGAAGAAGTCGAGTTTTCGGATGTCCTCGATGAGGACACCCTCGAGCAAGGGCATGCCGAAGGCCAACTGCTCGATGAGATCGCCGAGTCACACAAGACAGTGACGGCGCCGGCTGCGATCGAGTGGGAAACGCGAGCGGCCCACGTTGGCGAGCAGTGGACGTCGACACTGTATATTGCTGACTACCCAGACTATCCCAACGATGGTTACCTGAGCGACCTCTTCGAGATGACTGACGTCCAGTTCGATCTCACGGCCCATATCACACCAAAGAACCAGGAGCGGGCCCGAAACGAACTCCAAGACATTGCTGACGATCTCCAGGTCGATGCAGACCTCGAGCAGAGTGTTCGAAGCGCCTATCTCCAAGAACGAGCGAACGAGGCCGCTGCAACCTACAGAGCTGTCGAGAGCGGAGCGCAGGTCTTCAGCCAGGGTCTGTTCATCACAGTGCGTGCCGACGAGAAAGACGAGCTTCGAGATGCTGTTCAAACGGTCAAAAGCGCGCTTCGTGATGAGCCTGCGAATCTCACGCCGAAGACGGCGATCTGTCGGCAAGATCTCGCACTCCAGTCCGCCGCACCCATCGGCGACAATGTGTTTGGACGCGAGTCCATTGCACTCGGTGGTGCTGTCGGCGCGTTACTTTCCTCACCCCACAACGCGACGATCCTCGAGGAGGGCGGTGTCGAGTTCGGGATCCACAAAGACAACCAGAGTCCGGTCGTCATCGATCCATTTGCTCGTGATAACGGGTACGCGATGTTCACCGTTGGCGATACTGGCTCTGGGAAGTCGTTCAGTTCGAAGCAGAACTTCATCCGCTCGATCGAGCAGCGCTCGGATCGTATCGGGATCATTCTCGAGCCGTTGAACAACTGGGCTGGCGTCGCCGAAGCACTCGATGCAAAGCGGATCACCGTTGGTGGTACGCTCGGGCTCAATCCACTCGAGATTCGCCAGACGCCTGAGCATGTCCAGCGAGCGATGGGTGAGGACGCGAGTCCGTTCAATGAAAAGCTCGATGATGCGATGAGCTTCCTGACGAACTTCTTCGCCCTCCGAGGTATCACACTGGGAGATCGACGGACAACGCTCGAACTTGGACTCAAGCGCGCCTACAAGCAAAACGGCATCACTGACGACATCTCGACACACAGCAACCCGAGCCCGACCATTCGGGACATGATGGACGTCTTTGAGGAGATGGTCGACTCCCCAGAGAAGTTCGTCGTGCGCTCTGACGAAGAAGCGGGGAAGCTCCAAGACGACGCGACGTGGTTGCTTGATCAGCTTCGTCCCTTCGAAGAAGATGGCCGGCACGCCAATCTCGGACACCCGTCGGAGTTCGACATCCGTGACGAGAAGGTCATCTACCTCGATCTCGCCCAGCAGGAGGGCAGCGTCGACAGCAGCACCGCACTGACGATGCAGTTGCTCATCTCGCTTGTCTACGAGCGGGCCAAAGTTTCAGACAAGGAGGTCGTGTTCTACATCGACGAGGCGCGGTACATCATGCAGGACGCCGCGAGCTTGGCGTTCCTCGAGACGGTGTTCCGACACCACCGCCACCACGACCTCTCGATCCGGCTGGTCACGCAGACCGTCGACGAGTTCTTCGAGCACGCAGAGTCTGAAGCGATCCTTGACCAGTGTGCGGTCAAGCAGTTCCATCGGTTAGACGGGATGGACGAACAGTGGGCCAGTGAGTTCGGTCTGAACTATGCACAGATGGGGTTCGTGCAAGATGCAGTTCCGGGCAACGAGGATGCTGGGTTCTCAGAGGCACTCGTCGGCGTCGACGGCGAGTGGCGTGGCATCACCGTGGAGGCGATGCCAAAGGAGAAGCAGGTCATCGACTTCGACCCGACCGAGCAGCGGCGTTCCTCGCTTCCCGGCGCTGGTGAGGAGGCAGCCGATACTGATGTGCAGGAACTCCAAGCGGAGCTCGAATACCGAGAAACAACTGGAAACGACGGCAATACTGGCATCGTCACGGCCGAGACAGATGACGGTTCTATGGGGGGAAACAACGATGACTGAGTATCTGTGCGTAACGCCGACGTCTGAGCGACTCGATCCGGAGCATATCCCTCGTGTCCTCGCCAGTCTCCACAAACTAACTACGCCAGGGTCATCGGGCCTTCGGTCGAAGCTGAATCCGCTCCACAGTGAGACACCGCCCCGATTCGAGTTCCTCGCAATGAGCGATGGTCCGAACGACCCCGTGGAGTTCTTCTACGGGGCCGATGCGCATCTCGAGACGCTCGAGAAGCGTCTCCGCTCCATCTATCCGGATACGTTCGATATCGAACGCGTCGACATTGACGTGGCTGCACGTCTCATCCAGCCGGTCGAGTTCACACCGCAGGAATTCGTCGAGCACTACGAATCCGGACAACTTCAGTACGAGTTTGGTCCGGCGGAACAGTACGATCTCGTCGATGAGGAAGCGGATGACCCCGATCCCGAGCCAGCGGAAGCAGATCCGATTGTCGACGGCGGTACAACATCCACCACAGTACCGGATCATCACATTGCCGTCAAAGAGTCCGTCCTCGAACTCGCTCCGCCCGATGCACTTCCAGATGACGGGGAGCGGCCGACCGTTGAGAAGCCGACGATGACACCGGAGGGGACGATTTTGGCTCGCCCGGCGGAAGACGCCGTCTCTCCGCTTGGGGTCCGGTGGTGTGGATCCGCGGTTCGAAAGCAGGATTGGATGACTTCGCTGACGCCGTTCACAGCGGCGGAGACGAACGATGACTTTCCGTCCGTCGACCAACCCGGCGCAGCGCTCGCGTCGCTGATCGACCACTTAATAGAGGCGACAGCGCCGATCGCGTTCCAGGTCGTCTTCCAACGACGATCTAGCTGGCAGTCCGATGCGGAGCTTCGGAAAGAGGACCTCGTCGACGGCCGGGATACGTTCTTCCAAGAGGTCTTCGGGTCGTTTCTCGAGATCGAAGACAAATGGAACGACCAGGGCGAACGACAGATCAGCGAATCCGTCGAGAAACGAATCGAGTTCATCGATGCGAAGAACGCTAAACGGTCGTTCACGGCCAATATCCGTGCGATCGGCGTTCCCTCCGAGGACACTCGTGACGATCTCGATGCCCGCATGGATTCGTTACTCCCAGTGTTCGATCCGCTTGACGGGCCGTTCTACGAGGTTGAGGGGAAGCGACTCCGCGAAAGTGGGTTCCGTGAGAAAACGAAGCGGAAGAACGCACGAGCCGCCCTGCAGCGCCTTCTCAACCGCGAACTGACGACCGGACGAGGCAAAACTCGATCCGAGTTGGTTCTCTGTGGAGCAGAACTCGCGAACTTCGTGTTGGTTCCCTCTTCCGAACAGTTGACGGTTGAGGGAACACGGGGCACTCGTGCCGAGCAACAAAGTCGGAATCCGTTGCCATGGCCTAACCCGGATCTGATTCAGCAATTCCAAGATGGGATGGCCATTGGATATGCACTCGACGAGAACGGCGAGCCGCGACCGAACCCGATCCGTGTACCTCCGGATCTGTTGACGACGCACTACGGTCGCTTCGCGTCAACTGGCGGTGGGAAATCGAAGGCAATCATCAACGACGCGCTGTCTCTCCGAGAGACGACCGGTGGTCCCGTCGTCATCGTTGACCCGAAAGGCGACGGGATGTGCAAGAACTATCTACGGTGCCACTACCAACGCTTCAACGGGTTGGACGACGTCTACCAATTCCGCGTTCCAGAGAACGTCCCTGCGTTCTCTTTCTTCGACATCCGGCCTGCGCTGGAAGCCGGGCGCAACCGCGAGGACGCGATTCAGGACAAGGTCGACCACTTCCACGACATCCTGCGGATGATTATGGGTCGCGAGCAGTACGGACAGGCGTTCGTCGCCAACGAGATCGTCAGCTACCTCATCAAGGCCCTCTTCGACGAGGAGTACGGTAGCAACGTCTTCGGTCTTGATGACCTCTTCGCTGCAGCACTCCGGATGCAACAAGAGCGAACTATTCCACCAGTTTCGGCAGACAACAGGAACGTCGAAGAATCGCTCACGCGGCACTTCGCGAAGGATGACCACCAGTTCCAGGTATCGATGGATGCCGTCGGCAACCGCCTCGATAAACTCAGAGAAGACGCACATCTGCGACGTATCTTCAGTCATGTTCCAGAACAGGGCGATGATGGCGAATACATCGACAATCGCTTTGATTTCCGCGAGTTCCTCGATGAAGACGCCACGATCCTGTTCGATTTGGGCGATCTCCGTCCGGAGGCACAGCGAGCGATCACACTCCTCCTGTTGAGTAATCTCTGGGACGCTGTGCAGGTGCGTCGACGTGACGGGAACACGGACTACGAGAACCTCACCAACCTCATCATCGAGGAGGCGGCCCCCGTCGCATCAACGAAACTCGTTTCCGAGCAGTTGCTTCCCCAGGGACGATCGTTCGGCCTGAGCATGGGACTGGTGATGCAGTTCCCTGGGCAGGTCCGGAATCGAAGCGAGCGTGCCTACGACGAGGTCCTGAATAACATCAAAACGAAGCTCATCGGGAACATCTCCATCGAGCGCGACCTTGCTGAGTCGTTGGCCCACGAAGACCTGAGCCCTACTGACCTTCGAAATCGGATTAATACACTTCCCAGTGGCGAGTGGATTGTCCAACTCCCGAGCCCGTCATTCGGGGAAACAGGTCCAGCCCCGTTCTCGGTGAAGCCGCTCCCGATAGCAGCGGGCCATCCAGAAAGCGACCAGCCGCTCTCTGTTGAGCAGGCGGATCACTTCGAAACCGTGGCCCTTCCACGGCTGGCGGAGCGTACACAGACTCAGTACGGACTTGCTGAGAGCCAAAGCGAATCGGAGACCGGTGACGATGAGGGCTGGGGAAGTAGACCGAACGATGAACGGTCAGCGTCCGTAGAGTCGACTAGCTCTGTGGACTCGACACAATCGGCGTTCATCAGACAGGCAGCTAGTGGTTCAGCAGCCGACGAAGAGAAAGAGAAAGACGCGGACTCCATTGATTCGCTGTTTGTGAATATGGGGTCTGCAGAGTCAGAAGAATCGGCTACAGAAGCGGAGACGAACGCCGTCGACGAAAACGGATTGTCGCCAGTACTGGCAGGTGGTGTGACCGTCTCCGATGGCGAACTCCGACGGCGCGGGCTCACTCACGACGACATCCGGTTCTTGACTCGTGTCCTCGACGTGATGAACAGGGACGCACCGAACCACACGCTCCTGGATCACATGAGTTTGTTCAAGGACGACTTTGATGACCTGGACGTGCAGCGGCTCATCGATCAGGACCTGCTGGAAGAAGGACGAGCCTGCAGTCGGAAGTACTACACCGTCCTCCCGGCAGGGCGTGAACTGCTTGGCCAGAAGCTCGAGGTTGGACCTGGTCAGGGAGATATCGGAGAGAAGACGCCGCACAAGGTCGGTGTGAAGTTACTCGAACTGTGGTTAGACTCCCACGACGACGTTGTACAGGTCAAACCCTATTACGAATACGACAAGGAGACGGTGTTCGACGTCGCCGCCTTCGATGCTGACGGAGAACTCGTGTGGGCCGGTGAAGCGGAACTCCCGAGCAACAACAAACACGCGCCGGTCGACGACTACGACAAGCAGAGTGCGGTGGACGCAAACGCTGTTTGGGCGTTCAACAGACGCGAGACAGCCGTCGAGGTGTTGGATCGGCTCGCAGAGGCTGACCGGATAGAAAGCAGTGTGAGTGGGCGTGCAGCCCGTCGATTCTCGGATATTCGGGAAGCCGTCGAATCGTTCGACGCAGAAGGGATGACGACGATTCGGAGCTTCAACAAGCTCGATGAGGAGTTCAATCCATGAGTTGGCGCCAAGCTACGCGCGAGGAGATTCACAGGTACTACACGGAGGAGTTCCCCTCGTACGTCGACGAACTCCCATCGTTCATCACAGCAGAGGGACCGAAACAGTACGCACTCGCGTTTCGAGAACCTCACCCGGTACGGAAAGACAGAGTTCCAGACAAGGACTTCATCCGACGAGACACCTGGCAGACGAACACCACCGGAGAGCGGACCTCAGCAGTGTTCCACGACTTCGACGACGTCCTCGAGTTCATTCGCCACCCAGCGCGGAATGACCCGCTCGGACGGAGTGACTTCGCGCTCGCAGATCCCGACCTGCTTGACAAACCAGATCCGCATCCCGATGCAGTGTACTATGCCCTTGATCATTGGGAACGGCCGTGGGTGCTCCTCGTCGATATCGACGCGAAAACAATAGCCCGAGAGCGAGCAATGCAGGCAGTACCGGACGAAGATCTTGCAGGGGACAGCGAGGCACTGCTCGATGCCGCGGGGATTCTCGAAGCCGACCCAGCAGGCTACCCATATTCCTTCGCGGATATCGAACGGGCCATCAAGTACGGGTTCGAGGTGCGAGATATCTTCGAGGACGACTTCAACGCCGAAGAGACGATGGTTGTGTACAGCGGCCAGGGCGTTCACGTCTATCTCCTCGATACCGACCCTGCCCATCGATATGATGCCAAGAGTCGAGAGGTGCTGAACGACCTTCTGCAAGACACTTACGAGATTCCCATCGATCCAGTGGTTACCGCCGACCGTCGTCGAGTCGCCCGGCTCCCCTACTCGTTGCACGCTGACGTCTGCAGTATCGTCACGCCGATAGAGTGCCCGAACTTCGACGTTCGGTCTGCAACACCGGAGGTCATCCAGTCATGAGTCAGTCGACGCCTGTCGAGGACGAGCGTACCGCCTACCGCGTTGCGATGCTTCCGCTCGAATACGGCACGACACGCATCAACCAGCTGTTCACGCGGGGCTACAATCGCTACATCGTCGATGGAGAAGACCAACCAGAAGACCTGTTGAACGACCTCGACCGATTCGGGACTGCGGCGTTCAAAGAAGACGTCAGGGCCAATACTGCAGAGGACCCCTTCGTCGACGAACCGGGAACACTCGCTGTGCTCGCGACGTTGAGTGCAATCTGTGTCAAGACACACCCGAAATTCGAGCACGCTCCGCCGCGGAAGGTGCAGGTCCTCTACGACATTCGCGAGCTCTACGTCAACAACCTCGCCTCTCTCCTTCGAGAATTCGGCGACGGGAGCCTCCAACAGGATATCGCAGAGGTGCTGTACGCGAAAGATCCTGGAGAGGATGGTCCACACCCTGGTCGAGTTTGTACAGGAATCAAAGAGATGCCGGAGTTAGGTGGTGGATTATATCTCGAGATACCGATGGCTGCGGCGTCGAGGGACTGCCTCGTTCACGCCGACACTGAGACAGGCGAAGTCGGAGAGCTGCTCACTCATGTTAAGAATAATCGGCTCTACGTGCCAGTTGGCGATTTTGACACAAAGTATCGCGAGTACGCCAGACGGGCGTTCAAGAAGCTCCTGCGAGTCCAGGAGGAGAACCTCACGGAGGACCAGCTCATGTGGCTGACGACGAATGAGTCGGCTATTACAGAACGCATCGACCGCTTCATCGAGACGGGACACCACGAACGGATCTGGCGAGACTGGAATCCCGGTGAGCGAACCATCCGTGTGCTACGGGATGCGATTCGAGACGCTCCAGACGAAGTCACCACGCTGGGAGAGTTCCACTCGGCGAAGGAGCTGTTTGAAGCAGTGGAGGCCTACGATCCAGAAGCGGACTGGAAACGAGACGTGTGTAATCGCATCTCGAGTCCCCGGAGTCTCGGGAATCTTCTCGCATCCCAGCGCGACCACCGGAGCCTGACCATTCGGCAGCACGAAAATACGAACCACTATCGAATTCAGGAGTCTGCGCGGGGCATCCAGCCACTCACTGTCGAGTCAATCGAGGATCTGTTTGAACTCCCCTGCATGGCGAACATGGCCGAACGCCTCCACGAGAAGAAACCAGTCCGAAAGGACCTGTACAACTTCGCCCGGATGGTAATGTGGCTGCCCCAGTATCAGGACAGCGACCTCGAGACGATTGTCGCAGATCTCAAGGATGTCTTCTCGCGGTGGCCATGGTACGATGAACAAGTCACTGACTACCAGATCCGCTACGAGTTTTCTAACACGATCGGAGGCGACATCCCGCTGCCGATGAACTGCGACAACGACGACATGCAGCGGTACTGTATTGGACAGGACCAATGTCCATACTCAATCTGGGGAAGTCTCCCCTTCCCAGAGGAGATGTACGACCAACTGAATGAAGCCGAATCTACTGGAGCGGAGTTCTAATATCTACAATTGAACTACCATCATCGCTATATTTCTATGTGAGAGAAAACCCGACGAGGTTAGAATCCCCGTCATGCACTTTGCAGGCTATGTATCGTCTGTTCACGACAGATATAGGAGAATTCTCCGCGAACCGCGGCAAATTCCATCAACTGGTATAATTCGCGGTTGTCGAGTCTCGCCTAGAATCCGACACCAATTCTTTCGAATTCGGGGCATTCACCACTTCGTCAAGCACAATTATGCCATATTACCGTATCTTGCGTTTCGTCGAGGACCTTATTATGGCCTGAAAACAGCCCGACGGCCCTATTACTGGATTTGCATTTGTTTTAGATCGCTCTGCACCTTCAGAATCATCCAAAGGAAGGCTAGGGTACAACGGTGCAAACGCCGCTGGCTCTCTCGGGCCGAGAGGCCATCAAACGACGAGCGTCTATCGCCGGTATGTCAGAAAGCACTCATTAGATAGTGATGCGATTCGCGGTGGAGTTTGTCGCCCCCAAGAGGAGCGAGGGGGCTGTCGTAAGCGCCCACTCAACAACCATGTCTTCAGAACACGAGCAACAGCGATCACGACTCTCTGATGAGCAAACTGAGCAACTAAGCGACGAGCCGTGGGCAGATCTCGAGCTGACGATCCCCCACAACAGAAGTCCGACTGCCATCGTCTCACTCGTCGAGTGCGCGCTCGTCAAGCTGACCCACGAAGACGTCGGAGCCGAGTTCGTCTCGACGAGCACAGGAGTGAAGCGGACACAGTACATCGTCACCGACGACGTCGAACACGCGTCTACGGCACTATCCTGCAGACCCGTGGCCGTTGGCGGTCGAAAGCGGAACGGAATCTCGCACCCCGGCTGGGAGAGGTGCGCCGACTGGCGAGTGCTCTCGAGTACTCCGACTCAGTGCGCGACCAGGCGTGTCAGCTCTTCTGGAGTGACCAGAACGAGGACCTGCTTCGAGGCAGATCCATCGAGGCCATCGCTGTGGCCAGCGTCTATGAGACCTGTCGGTGCAACGGCCTCTCGCGATTGCTTGGCGAGGTCAGCGAGATGGCCCGCGTCGCGGAGTCTCGAGTCATGAACGCGTACAAAACGCTGAACGAAGAGCTGGGGCTCCCTGCCGAGCCCGTCTCCCCTAGTATGTTCGTGCCGCGCCCCGCCTCGGACCTCGAGTGTCTGGACGAGATCCGTCAGCGGGCCCGAACCCTCGCGGAGCAGGCTGAAGCGCGCGGCGTGACGACGGGCGTCCATCCGGCTGGGTTCGCAGCGGCTTGCCTCTACAGAAAAAGCAGGTCGAGTGCCTCGGGGCGTGACCCCGAGGTGGTTCACAAGGCCGGTCGCGAGGAGGGGCGATGGCTGACGTAGAGTGACGTTGCCGAGTCCGGGAATGGTACGCCAACCACGGTCGGGACGCACCACGAGACGTTAGAGGAACAGGTAGCCTGACAACGCTCGCCTACAAGCATCGACATTAGATAATTTTCTCAGGAAACTATTTGTTCTTCGACCGCGTAGCGCCCAGTATGACCGAGACGTGGGATGACGTCAACGAACAGGTCAAGACGGACTGGAAAGACGATACCACGCCGTTCGAGCGAGTGTACGAGATCGTCGAACAGACCCACGACGGCCAGTCGGCCGCCGAGATCGCCGACCGAGCGCTCGTGAGCGAGCCGACGGCACGTCGACACTGCAAGACGCTCGTGAACACTGGGTTCGCCGAGACGAAACAGGATGGCCAAACAACGCTGTACAAGCGAAACAGCGACCGGATTTTGATGTCCCGGATCCGTGAGCTGCGTGAGGAAGTCAATCGGCCAGAGTTGCTCGACAGCATCAAGGACATGAAAGCCGAGATCCGGCGCTACGAGGACCGCTACGACGTGGTGTCACCAGAGGAACTCGCCCAGCAGCTTGACGCCGGCGAGACGGAAGGCTGGGACGACCTCACGGCATGGCGAACGACACGGCAGAATCTCGCCGTCGCCCAAGCAGCACTCGCCTACGACGAGGCCAGCCATCAGCTCGCGGTATGAGTGAGGACGACCGAGCCGGTGAGTTCGGGCCGATCTATCTCCCGGCGCTTCAGCGGATTCGTGACCTCTGGCTCGAGCTTGAACCGTTAGTCGACGCAACGTCGTATGATGACGTCGTCGCCCCCACGGAACTACAGATCAGTCTCAGCGATGGGCTCGGCGACGCCGACAGCGCTCGGCTCGATATCCAGTGGAGCGAACTGGGGATGTATTCGTTCCATTACGTCGATAGCGACGACGTCAACTGGCGATTCGATCGGCACCCGAATACACACTCACCCGAGATCCACTTTCATCCCCCGTCCGATACAGCCACGACGGCAGCCGAACCGTCTTGTATCGACGTGACTGAGGTATCACTCGTGACTCGTGCAGTCCATGCGATGTGGCGAGCAGCGTACGAGGACGCCGACATGGGCCATCTGAATAGCGCATCAAACCCGCCGTAGCGGACGGATTAGCGTATGGCGCGGTCAGCCACGTCGATCATCTGTTCGCGAGCAGCTTCGACATCCGAGTAGAGTACCAATGCGTGTTTGATCAGGCGACGATCCTCTTGGTTCTCCTCCCAACGTCCGAGAGCGATCTTCGACGACGCCGACGACACGGTATGGCTGGTTCCAGCGATGGCGCTGACCGAAACCGCTGGCGAGGCTGAGTCGGATAGCCAGCGGTCCTCGGTACCAACGACACAGCAACTCGATTATCAGAGCTGTGGGCACACGACCGACCACTGATTCAACACTCACGAGTCGGTTCCTGATGAGACATGGACGGAACAACCGATCTGGGAGGACCAAGTGTGTAGCTCAGCACGCCACGCCCCCAGTCTCGAGTAGCGCCAGTGCTGGGCGTCGATTAACCAACAGCCTGCGAGTACCGTCGAGGTTCGTTGGTTAAGACCGTGATCTCCTGCAAGCCCGACGCCAGTCTCGATGGGGAGTCTTTCCGCGCCGGCGAGCGGTGAGGCGCTTCCGATGGAGCAAGAGTTCAAACAAGGGTACCGGATGCATCGTATACTCAGTAATCTCAACCGGCTCGACGCCGACCGGTTGGACGACGCGGATCAAGAGCGAATCGAGACCGCGAGAGACCTTCTGGAAGAAGTGAGCCTTCTCACACAGCCGGACGACGGAGACAGGACAGAAGCCCACGCAGATCCCTAACTAGAGTCGCCGGACACTCCCAGAGAGGGCTCCTCCAGAGTCGGTTTATCACCCCGAGATGGGTGCGGGGCGATCGAACTGCCCCGAGATAGCGAATGACTTCTGAGCGACAGCACCCACGAGACCGTGGTATTGATCGAGCACCAACCCACCGACAGCCAATCGATCCACCCTGGTCCGGCCTCGAGTTACGGGTTCCGAACGATCGGAGTCGAGAGTCACTCATTTCGTTCGTCGAGTGTGTTCTCGTTGAACTCACACATGCAGATGTCGGTGCCGAGTATCGATCGTCGAACGTCTGGGGAGTCAAACGAACTCAGTACATCGCCGCCGAGACGACCGGCCAGCTCTTTAGGAAGCGTCATTACGACGAACGGCTCGGCTGGCACGAACAGACGATGTCTCGGCAGGACGTGCGTGATGAACTGATCAACCGCCTCGCACGGCCCGCGTCATTGGCGACGAATCAGAGTCATCCCCATCCTGTTGAGGAACCAGATACGTTCCAGGTGAAGCCAACGTGGCAACTGCGAACAGGTCGACGGACCAGTAAGAGGTAATCTCCAGCCGTCGGTACTCGAGCCCGCTGTTGAATATTGATCACTGACTCCATACACATCACGCAATGTCTTCGACTTGATTGTACTTCCAGCAGCGAGTTTATCGGCGCCGTGAGGCATGAGGCGCGCTCAACAGTGTGCCTCATGTGGTTTCCAATGACTGATCCAAACCCGATTGACGACACTGCAGACGATTACAGCCGGTTCGAGGCCAGACTCGTTGCTCATGATCAGGATGCAACTCGCGTCGTGACCGCAGATCTCGGCGAGACAACTGCCCGACAGCTCGTTACTGAACTCATCGATAACGGTGTGGTGACGCCGGTCCCTGGCAAGCGGGTGTTCGTCCATGAGCCAAGCAGGACCACCTTTGACTCGAGCACCCAGCTTGCCGTCTTCCATCAAGGCTGGACGGCTGCTCGAGATGACGTCACGGGGGAGGAGTCGTGACACAGCAGACACTCGCCGGGTGTTCGTTCTGTGAGGCGCCACCCGGAACGGAAACTGGCACTGCATACACTTGGGGGAAAGACGAGCGAGTCAGTCGCCTGATCTGCGTCGACTGTGCCATCCAGATACGGCCAGATCCGGATAAGCGCGATCACCACGCCTGCGACGGCTGTGGGCTCGTCGTCGATGCGCTTGCAGCCCTCACGCGATTCCGCGTCGAACTCGGCAATCTCGAGGGCTCGCTACAGTTGTGTGCGCGATGTAGTCCCGGTGGGCCAGCTACCTACTGGACACGTGATCTTGAGGAGCATCTGATCGATCAGTAGTTGACTCCGTGATAGTCGTCTTCCGACTGCCTCATCTAGAAAATACGTCGATATAGCTAATACATTCGCAGACAAAGAAATACATATGCCCATCGACATCGAGACGTTCGAATCCTCGCCCGAGGACCGACTCCAGCACAACGGAGAGACGAACGCCGATCGCGTAATGCAGTTCCTCGCTGCCAACCCTGATCAGGCGTTCACCCAGAGCGAAATTCGCGACGCGACTGGCGTGAAAGCAGGGAGTATCAGCGTCGTCCTCTCGCGTCTCGAGGATCGCGGACTCGTGCGCCACAAAGGCAACTACTGGGCGCTTGGAGAGGCCGACGACGTCGCTGCCTACGCGAATATGGTCGAGAGCACGCGGACCGCGAACGACCGCTTCGGAGAGGAGGATATGGACGAGTGGCTGGAGCACGCCGTCGACGACGAGGATACTGAATGAGCTACCAGCGCGGCGACGTCGTCTAGGGTCCGGACCCGTTCAAATCGGGAGAGAACCCGCGGCCGTGGCTAATTCTGAACAACGACAGCCATCCGTTCGGTGACGAGGAGTACATGACGGTCACGCTAACCACGACACCGCACGATGAGGGTATTCCACTCAATGACGCCGACTGGATCGAGGGCGGGATGCCCCGCCAGAGTTACGCCTCGCCGTGGGTGGTTGCGTCACCGAAACACGCCGCTATCGTTCGACGGCAAGGTCGCCTCGAGGAATCGTTCGTCCAAACCGTCGTCGATGCACTCGAAACCTATCTCGAGCCACCTCACGAAGACTGACTGTTCAAGCGGCCGTGTGACGTGTAGGAGCAGAACTGGCAACCCCGAGTACCGTTCGTTGACGCGATCTGTAAGGCTATCCTCAGCGACCGTGTACCGTTTCGAACCACTGCTGCAGACTTTGGCGGAGCGGCGCTCGATGGAGTTTGTGTCAGGATGACTGCGACTCTGGTTCTCAGAGAGCAAAATACGATACAGCAGGAGTATTCTTTGAAAGCCCCTGGCGCGCTCGAGTCCCGCGCCTCGCTGCGCTCCTCACAGGTTGCGGTGCTTGTGTCGGCGGGGTTCCTCGAGCGCGCCAGCCCCTTTCAGCCCCACCCGCGTGGACTGATCGGGCTGCTGTCGCGTCGGTTGCTCGCGCTTGGGTATCGGCCCGCCCCGCTCGCCGCGTGCCGCCCTTCGCGTCGCTCGCGACCGACCATTCCGGGCTGCGGTTCGCTCCTGGCGTCGCTCACCGTTCCGGGCTAAAATGAATCTGGTCTCGGCGCCAGCATTAAGCGCGTTTTCGGTTGCGCCCCTCGCGGGCTTTCGCGTTCCAGCGCTTGGTGCCGCCTGCGCTGTCGCGCGCCACACCGCGGCGCGCGTTCTCGACGACAGTCGCGCTGGACACGGACCCGCGGTCCGGGCCGGACACGAGAAACGGCTTAAAGCTGGCCGCTCGCTTCGGGCGGGACGCCGCGCGGTGCTGGTTGGGACACCGCATTCAGGCGCGCTCTCGCTCGCGCCCAGATGGGCGCTCGCGAAGGCGCGAGCGCGAGCGCGCAGATAGATCTAGTCGGTCGGTGTCGTCGGAAAACCGCGATGTAGGGGTCGCGGTGGCAGGCGCGTGAACGCCTTCAGAGATACTACAATGTCTAGTAACAACTCGAGTGGCAAGGTCGTTACGGTTGATGAACAGGCACTCAAACAGGCGGACGAGCAGGCGGTCGATGAAGACGGCTTCCCGGTCGTCGACGAGACGCCGGAATTCGAGGCAACAGTCGAGCAAGGGGTCCAAGCAAAGGTGGATGCGAACCACCCAGACGGGATCGTCGATACGAGCGACGATCGGATCCACGGCGCGACCCTCGAGCAGGAAGAGCGGATTCGAGCACGAGAGGATGAACTCGAGCGAATCAGTGCCCAGGCCGAACTGGGAACACAGGAGGGTCGTGAGAGACGGACGCGAACGATCACTGCAGACCAGAGCAAAGCGCGACGTCTCGAGTTCCAGAAACGGGCGGCGAGCGTGGACCCAATGGCGGACCCGGAGCAAGCGGATCCTCGGACAGAGCTCTCTCGAGAGCAGTTGGCGGCCGTGAACAAGCAGTCGATGCGACTCGCAAAGCAGTTGGATGGTTGGTCTCGAGCAGCGATCAGCCGGCGGTTGAGTGAAGCCGTCGTCGGTGGTCAAGACCTGACGAGTGCGGTCGTCAACGTGTTCGAGGAGCTGCAGACGGCGCCCGGACACGTCATCCCCATTGGGAAACTCGAGGAGGTTGCTCGAAAAGAGGTGAGCATCGAAGGGCGTGTCGAAACCCTGTGGGATCCCTCGCATCCGAGCATCGCACAGGTCGGGCTCATCGCAGACGACAGTGGACAGACACGCGTGACGATCTGGAAGTCATCAGACGCGCCGTGGATCGAGGAAGGTGAGCAAGTGCGCATTCACAAGGCTGCCCGGAACTGGCACGAAGGCCGTGTTTCACTGGCCGTGACCGGCTGGACAACGATTCACTTCCCCGAGCGCGGCTGGTGGTGGGAATAGCCGGGCCTGAGCCCCTTTTTTGCTAGTGTGAACGCAGTCACCGCCACCTCCCACCACCTCCACGGTCCGGGCTGCTCACGGCCGGTGGCCGCTGCGCTGCCGGGCTTTCGCCACAGCGTGAATCCGTTCCACGGCATTGCCGCCACCTAGTAGTTAGTAACATGGCTTCTTTATTCAGAAATCTGCCTGAAACTGAATCTGGCAATTCGGTAACTACATCTGCGAACTTACCGGTGGTGTTCCTTCACTAGTGCTGTTCTGACTTATAATCAAATAAACATGATTGTCGGAGATGTCGGGAGTTCGTGTTACTCAGAATACGTGTTTATGCTGGCTGGTAGCGTAGCTACTGGTGATGGCCCGAACCAACGCAGCCAACCGACTCCGAGAACAGGCAGACCGACTCGACGCCCTCGCACAACGCAAACGTGCGCAAGCAGATGCACTCCGCGACTGCGACGATAACGGAAACGGCGGTCCCGGTGGAAACAACCAACAGTGATACCATGAACTCAGAATCAACCACAGCAGACCCTCGCCGGTCGCGCCGTCGCGTGCTGAAACTCGTCGGCATCGGAGCCCTCGCCGGAACTGGCCTCGGCACTGGCACCGCAGCCGCCGCTGACTGCCCTCCGGGGAACACGCGTAAAGCCGCTGCACTCGACCGCACTGCCGAACGCTTAGAAGCACGCGCCGCCCGACTCAGAGCGCGTGCAGATGCTATAGAAGATGGTGGCAGAAGTGTTGGTGGCAGAGGTGGTGGTGATGGAATTGGTGGTGGACGCGACCAAGTTGGTAACCGCTAATCCCAGTCGATGTGTCCGCAACTGGCATTCATTTACTCACGAAGGCGTTGCTGATACCGTTCACTCCTTGTCCTGTACTGACCGCGAGTTTCACAAAGAACCCTGAATAAAGAAACTCTGCTACTGTCTTCTGATAGAGCGGTTTCTCTGCCCCACGAGTGAGGTGAGGGGCAGTCGGAGTTGCTCATTGCCCCTCGTGAACACCATGACTTTTAGAGAGATTTACGAGACAACATTCGACGAAGACGTTCAGCCCGACTTGAGCGCCAGTCCGTGTCCCAAATGCAATGGCCGAGTCACCACCAACGCAGTCGAAACTCGTTGTGAGGACTGTGGACTCCTTCTCGAACCGCAACAATACCTGGCCCAGAAAAGAGTCAATCCCACTTAGATAGAATGCTATTTAGAAAAACTACACAAGTATTGCAACAAGATATTTGCTGGAGTAACAACATAGATTTGGATAATGCCAGAATGTGATGGCTGTGGCTCTCATGTCACAGAGAACTATTTCCGGGTTTTCGCCGTTGATGGTGATCTGCCAGCATGTATCCACTGTGCCAGCAACCGTGAAGCTCGAGAAGCAGGACTTCGCCAGCAATAGCGTCCAAGTGAACTTATTCCCAAGATCTTCTCTACCGGACTGGAACCTGATCAAGACGTGAGGAAATACAACCCACTACCCACTAATGACTGATCGAGATTCTGACTTCGAGGAGCTTCGTCCGACCGGCGAAGCGTCGCATATCCCAGATGAGAGACTCAGAGAGTGTACTGAGGGTGAGCCGAATCGACAGCGAATTGCGACGGCGACGACTGGATATCCGGACACTCCAACGGAAACGGATACCGAGTGTCGCTCCTGTGGCTCACCGATTCCTGCTGATCAGACCAAATGCTTGTTCTGTCTCACCAACCATCTCGGGGACTCCTCTTCTGAGACAGACGCACCAGCAACAGAGTGGACACTGCTTGGCGTCGTTCACATGCTTGTCGAGTCGTCTACGTTCTACGGTGCCGTCGCGAAAGGCGCGGCCGCCGCGACACTCCTTGCCTCCAGTGCGACGGAATCAACGGTCGACGACTGCACGATCATCTACGATCTCGAGGACGAGCCTGCAGCCCAATTGACCGATCGGTGGCCCGTGCTTCCTGCTGCAGCACAGATTACGTCCACTGGCGGTGAGCAACTTCTCGCAGCGGCCCACGATCGAACAGCGTGGACTGACCAATCAGCGGTGGATAGCGACTGCGAACCAACAACCTATCTCTACGACGAGGGTGGATCCGGCATTCGCGATGAGCAGCGACTTGCGACGCTGCTCGACAACGCCGGTGATGATACGTGGCTAGTTCCTGCAATTGCCCTCCAGCAGGCACCTAAAGAACGTGAACCTGAGCATCAAGACAGTGGCATTCCGACCAAAGAACGCCTCGAGTGTCACCAGTGCGGACGCACAACCGATCATCGATTCAGCGATCATGAATCAGTTCCTGACGAAACTTGGACCGGCCACGCAATCTGGGAGTGCCAGGTCTGCGGGACGCCGCGCTATGGGTCGAGCCCAGAGTGAATGAGATGTGGAACATGATCACTTAGCAGTAGATAGTAGCACTGTTTCTTTATTCAGATCTAGGGGTGAAAATAGCGGTAAGTACAGGGTGTGTCTTGTTTGCAGAGAGACGCGACAAAGGGTGGCACAATAGCATATTCTGTAAGGAAAGTTATTATAATCTTGCAACACCAATCATTGATTGAAATACTATGCCTGAAGCTGGTCCTCCTCTACAGCCCGGAATGACCCAATGGAAGTACGCTCTCATCGGTGGGTTGTGCTCTCTTCCATTCACCACCTTCAGTTACTGGCAAACAGGATCCGAACTCTCGCTTGGAGCGGTGTTTTTCGGTGGTATTCTTGCCGGCTATCTGATCGGGCGTGTGAACGGTGAAATTAGTGGAGTTGGGGTTCGGGTCGGGATTGTTGGCGGACTTCCAGTATTCTGGGTTGTTTTCGATCTTCTTACAACCACATTCCGCTTGGCCGGCCCAGTATGGTTTGTGGCGAGCGCGATCGGTGCCACGATTGTGTTTGCAGTCCTTGGATTCGGAATTTCAGCGCTCATCGGTGAAGTGGGAGTACGGGTTGGGCGTTGGCTGGCTGGTAACCAACATGACCAATCGACTACTGTGAGAAATAGTTGAGGCGGCGGAGTTCAAGGAACACCGTCAGTTGACATCAGTCAAGAGATGTTGGGGTGCAGGAAAATCAACTATACCTATTATATCATGTTTATCTGCGCCGCGATCGGCTGAAGCGCATCCAATGGATCCACGCAACACACCAGGATACAGACTGCATCGTGCACTCAGTCAACTCAATGATCTCGAGGGCGATCAGCTGACTGACGCAGACAGAGAACGAATCGAGACAGCAACGGCGCTCTTGGAGGAAGTGAGTCTTCTCACTCGACCAGACCGTAGTGAACCTACTGATATCCACAGTAACTCCTAACCGAGCGGGGCATAGAATCGGTCACGGATCCATTTGACGCTGTAGTGAACAGTCAGTGAAGGTAGATCGTGACCGATCGGTAGCCAATCTCTGTTAGTCGTATAGGCTCCGGAAGTGCCAGCCAGAAGCGGCGACTAATCCACTACCGATCAGAAAGAGGATGGCTCTGGCTATGGCGAGGCCACCATCTGCGGTCCAGTGGCTACCTACTCCTTCGTACTTTTTGTGCATATAGTAGTCACCCTCATATTCGAGAACCTCGTGCCGTTCGAACAGCTCAATCACCTCGCCGTAGACTGTGACCGATCCAGTTTCGATGGCTTTCTGAGTCTCTTCCGGTTGTTCACCTGCAGGGACAGCGAGCTGCTCAACTGCCGTCATCGCACTCACCTCCTCAAGTGTAAGTATAGTCGTATTGTTTTCAGCACTTTGTTTGGGAATATAGGTTCCATTTGCAGTCCTAACAACGGAGTACCACGGTGGATCATCATTATATACGGGAACAGTAGATTCTACAGAATCCTCTTCAAGAATCTGTTCCTCTAATACACATGGTCTGTTACCAGGACAGTCCAAGATCTTCTCCGAGAGGCCGAACGCTTGATTCGCCATTGACTTGTTTTCAATCTGTTCAACATGATATGTTCGCTTAGTCCCACCACCATCTGGATGGAGATAAAATGGGTTGAGAATTAATCCAATGCCTATAAGAAAAACACTAAAAATTGTTACAACATACAATCCACGCACATAATTCATGAGAAGAATATTAAAGCGACTTAATATAACTCTTGATGTTCAGTACACACATCCTCACCAGCTGATTCAGCCAAAAGATGTTGAAACAAATCACTTATGAGTTTTTATGATAATATGCCAACCAGTACTCCAACTCGAGTTGAGGGTGCAAGTTTTCGAAGGCACTCGCAATCTTTTCGAAGCTATCGACGAGTCGAGCGACCTGACGACCACTGTCGATGCTACTACCGATCCGGATCGCTCTACTCCATGAGACAGACGCGTTGCACCGTGATTTTGTGCGCCGATAATGGCTGCCGGCGCACTGAGTAAGGACAGACGAGTACTGACCAGAGCGTCGGCACAGTGAGGTATCCCAGATGCATATGATCGTTTACGCACTGGTAGAGGAATCGACAGCAGACGAGGCACTGTCAACCGGAAAGAACGTGTTCGACCGACTGGTTGGCGCGGAGCCGGATTCTTGTGCAGTGTTCGACTACTACGTTACCTTCGACGAAGAGGAGACGACAGTGGCTGGAAAAGCACGGTGGGGCGACCTGCCGACGGCTGCGCCCGTTACGTCCGACGAAGGCGAAGAACTCCTCGAGCGAGCCTGGGAGACTACGGCGGAAACGTTCCAACGAAATCTGGACCGGGTGAAAACCGCACTCGAGGAACGCAGCGACGATGAGATCATGCGCGATGAGGGCCTCGCTCGGCACGCCTTCCAACAGGTCGGTGCCTCCCGTGGCCCGTCGATCTGCCTATATGATCAGCATGCGACTGGGATCCGCCATCGTGGACACCTCGATCGCCTCCTCGAGGAGACTGACGAGCACGAGCGCGAGACGTGCTGGATCGTGCCGGCAGACGTCCATTTCTGAGTAATCATGCCCCGAATTACCAACTGGACACGAGAGAGTCGAACACCCACGCTGGCATATCGAAATACGGAGACTGGAGCGCAAGCCGTCCTGCATCGTGCCCCGGACTCCTACGCGTACAAGTGGCGGGCAGCAATCCTCGTCGACGGCTATCCAGTGTGGTCGCGCGGCTTCGAGACGAAGGAGGCGACCAGCTTTCGGGATACACTTCGTGATCGTCCAGCTCCCGAACTCGCTTGTCCGGAGTGTCCGAACGACGATGTCATCGTCGGCCAGAAATCTGCCACTGGTGCGAAGGTCAAACGATGGTTCGACTGTCCCAACTGTGGCTACGAAGCCCCCTCAAAAATCGTCTATGGCGCAGAACGCTAGCAGCAGGTGAGAGCGCAAGCTGCGAAGTGAGCATCACTGCACGGCGGGTACTTTTAGTGGTCAATACTGACAGCAGAGACATGAGCGAGGATGTAGTCAGAGCCGCGTTTCCCGAACTCGAGGTGATCGAAGACGACGATCTTCGAGCGGGCGTTGCCAGTGCGTGGGCGACGGCCATCGAAGAGAACGACATCGACGACCTCACCGAGGTACCGTGGCTGCCACCAATACAGCGTGCGTTAGGGTTGGAGAACGAACGGCTGGTAAGCCACGTTCGGGACGTAACTGCCTGTGCCGTCACACTCGCGGAGACGCTTCTTGAGCGGCGCGAGGTCACGCTCTCATTGGATACTGTGGTTGCTGGTGCACTCATCCACGACGTGAGCAAACTCGCCGAATTCGACGGGATGGCCGAGACGCCGGTCTACAACCTGCTCGGACATCCCTACTACGGAGTCTACGTCGTTGCAGCAGTGGACCTGCCAGTCGAACTGGCACACATCGTGCTCTCCCATACGAGCCGAACGCCGGTCGAGCCGGCGACGATCGAAGCGGAACTCATCAGGAGAGCCGACGAAGTCGCAGCAGCCGCCATCCAGTCACAGGCGACAGATGACCTTCGAACCGTATAACCGCTGCAGCGAACGACCGGTGCTTCCCCCGTACTTATCGTAGCACGTGGTCATCTCTCACTTGCGGAAAAACCAGAGAGCAATGCAGTTTTTCGTGCCTCAACAGGGGTAGAGGCAACATCCAATGAGCGATACGTCAGAGCAACCTCGAAACTCGAGCAACCTCTCACCAGCCCAGCGGCTCGAGGCACCAAACACACGACTCATCAACGCCAGCATCGCGACGATCAACGATATGGAGACGCTGCGAGCCTGCATCGCCTACGAAAACCAACACCAACAACGTGTCCCGATCCTCCGCCAACTCGAGAAGCGGGCTATCGAACTCCGCTCGCAGGACGACGATGACTAACTCGACACTGCCAGTGTCAGCTTGCAGGACGACCGGGAGGAAGCCTGCTGATTCCTTGCTCTGTACGTGATGCCACAAAAGCTGTCACCAGTCATCCCTGTACCTCCGTCCCTGCCCGGAAGCTCGTGAGGTCATCGATACGCTCTTCGAGGGCCTCGATCTCTTGTCGCAGTTCCTCGGCTTCTGTCTCCTCGCTGGCGGCAAGTCGGTCCTTCAAGCCCTGAAGGCGCGACTCCTTGACGTCGTCATCAACCTCCGCCTTGCGAACGTACTCGCTCTCATCGATCTCGTAGACATCGGATTCGGTAAGCGTCGTCACCTCAAGTGCTTCGTCGACCTTCTGGCGATCAACGCTCATAACGCGCTCGCGGTCAATCCCTTCCGCCTCGAGCATGGAGAGGACGTCTTCGTCATCTTTGAGCGAGCGGTTACGGCGACTCGTGCGCTGGACGGAGCCGTACTGACCGGCAACAGGACGGTCGTGATGAAGCCGTGAGAGAAGCACATCGGCGACCTCCTGGCGAAAGTCGTTGGCGTCTCGCTGGACATCCGACAGCAGCGTATAGAGATTCACCAGTGTGGCCGTCTCCAACTCAGGCAGGTCAGTTACGTCGTGGCGCTCGAGTGCATCGATTAGGAGCAGGGCATCCGAGTAGACGTCCAGACCGTCTGGTTCGGTGCGGTCGTCGTCATCAGGTTCGTGTGCTGTGTCGGCCAGTTGGGTCGTCGTCGGTCCGTCGGTCTCGGTGATCACACCCGCGTCTTCGTCGATCTCGAACCGGGGATGAACACTCAACACCGCTGGAAACGGATCAGCATCTGGCGGGAGCCGGTCGAGATCAAACCCATCGTGCGCGGTCTGTATCTGATGGTAGAGTGTCTCAAACTGATCGCGTTGGAGCGGGCGCTTCTCGCTGGACTCGTCGAACTGGACGATAATGCGGTGTTCCTGGATATCTGTGATGTGGATGTGGGAGTGCGACAATGGTGTGATCAGTGTCGCGTCCGCCGGCAGCTCATCCAGATGCTCGAGAAGCGTGTGCCAACTGACGCTGAAAGGCATACGGGGAAGTTACGCGCCAACTCGACTAAACTTTGTTCTCGACGGGTGTCAGAGAACTCTCTCACTGGTTTGATCCACCGACTGCTGCGGTGAATTGGCCAGTAAGTAGATGTGCGGACTATGCAGCAAATATTTTTAGGTTGACATCAATTATCTTCGTATGGATGCCTCGTTGAAAGCCAGAATATTTCGGACTGACTTATCGGCATGGAACAATAAATGGTATGTTATTTTTGGGTCGCCAATTTTTGCGGCTATCGGTGTTCTTCTCGGCTGGTTATTTGGTGGTCACCTATTTTCTTCCGAACTGGGAGTGGTACTGATTGCGAGCCTATTTGCAGGAGCGACAGTCCTGATAGGAAATACTGTGCTCGCTGTCATTGATAGTAGGTGACTTTACACGTAGTCTTTTCCGGCACTTATTCTACCTGTACTTGTCGATTCAGGAGACTTCAATATGGACAGTATGAACAGTTCGATGACTCTCTCTACGGAGAGAACTTCTCGAGCAGGACGAGTCCAACACCATGGACGAACTCGTAGACGTCTCCAACCTGGTACGGAGAGTCGAGGTAGCCGTACTTAGACGCCAGAGCACCCCATCCGCAGGAGTTGTTTGTGCGCCGGTGATGGGTGCCGGCGCACTCGCGCCGGAGAGGAAAGAACGATGTCAACACGAAGTCAACTCCGATTCGTCCACCGAAACGAGTCTGCAGCAGAACAGGACTCAACCAATCGCATCGCACAGGTCTACCGGCATTCCGACGGTTATCCCGAGAGCGTCCTCCAAGACCTCGCTCATCTCAAGCAGTTGCTCGATGAGACACAAACGGAACGTGGACCCAGCTACGCCGCTGCGCAGTTCATCTTCCTCGAGACGGTCTCGAGTATGAGCCTCTACGTGGACGAAGGACGTGAGCGAAGCATTCGCGCAGATCAGCCGGATGACTTGCTGGACCCGTCGAACATGGAGCATCTTGAGCAACCGCTGTTCCTGCTCGGCCACGGCGTTGAGAATCCTGACACCGGCATTCACGGTGACGAAAAGTATCTCTACATCGTCGAATTGCCGTCGCGGAACCCATTCGACGAACCGGCCGAGTGGACCGTCAAGGTGAGCGACCATGCCGGCTTTCCGCGGTGGGACGGGCCGACAGACGAGGCGTTCGAGCAAGCCACGTGGCAGTTTCAGGGGTCGCTAGAAGCTGCTCTCGAGGAGTTGCAAGCCGAGTCTGCGTAATGCTTGACTTAGATACGCTACCGACAACGAGGAGTCTGATGGCTACAGGTAGCAGAGTCAAACAAACATGTCCGCAAAGCCTGTCTTCGAGGACATTTGAGAAAGAATCAGGCCTAACTTTTGCACTGACAAACTGGTTCTTCATAGTCTGTAGGGATAAATCTGAGATTCAAGGACACCCAACCACGAAGGATCTCCAAGTGGATTAGAAGTAAAATCGACTGAGGAATGCGATCCGAACGTTCGGATAATTGCTGACCTTCAGCTATTCGAGATGCGAGCCTCCTCAAGATACTTACAATCACCAGAATAGATCGGACGGCCATCATACTCAACCAGTAGATTCTCTAATTCATCAATCGCTGCTGCTGCTTCATCAAGAACCGCTGCAGCCCGCTCCAGTTGCTCATATGGATAGTCTTCCTCCAACTGATCCAGAACCTGTTCAAATAATTTCTCTGCTTCATCCACTGCCTCAGATCGCTGTTCCTGTAACTCGGCTCGGTCCGCGCCATCCAAAACCGCAGAGTAAACCAGAGGGCTGATCTCACCGCGGATGTTAGCCCGAATCTGAATCTGCGGTTTATCCGGATGGAAACCAGAACCACCCTGCTTAAACTGGGACCGTGTCCGCTTCCGAAGTTCCTCGAAATCCTCAAAAATCCGGCGTTCATATTTCACTAAAGTCTCGAACATCCACCGATTGAAATACCCGTCCGGCTCAAACGTGAAGTTCTCTGTCTCGTGGATAATGCCGCCATCAAAGTCCTCGCAAAACTCGTCTCTCAACGAATCAAACTCCGTATATAGCTCTTCGATTTCCTCCTTTTTCTCCCGAAGATCAGGCGCATGATTCTCGAACAGGTCGGCAAGATATCGATCACCCTCGAGACGATGCGGAAGAACCTGAAATGGCTGCTCTTCAACAGGTATCGCCGTATACGATCCTGTTGGTGCAGATTCAAACGAAGCATCGGCTACTGCTGGCAGGTTCGTCCCCGGTTGATCAAGCGGATTGTCAGCTGTCCCCCTGTCTGGATCTCCATGCCATAGCCGCACCCGATCTCGGAGTGTCTCCGTATGCTGCTGCCGAGCCTCCCGATTCAATTCCTGGGCGAGGAGATCATGCTGAGCCTCGAGAATAGATGTCTGCCGGAAATAGAGCATGACCAATGCAGCGGAGAGAAACGCTGAAACAGTCACATCAACCACCGTGAGTCCCGTGGAGCCAAAGTAGTGGTGTGCGCCTACTCCAAGCGCGAGGAATACCAGACCAGCGGCCAGGAGATACAGAAGAATCCGCAACTGGCCTCGATGTCCACTGCTCTCTACCATAGTGAAGCGTATTTAGCAGAGCATGAAAACTCTATAGATCCGACATTCTATACTCTTACAGATAATCACTGAGAGCGCCACCGAATCTATGGGAAATAATATTATTGTGGAGATACCTTGTCCCCTCTATTCTCCGTCTGCAGGATCCCACAACCGCGAAAACACAGAGGATAAAACAGGTGCTATATCTGTGTCCGAATATAGTTGATCGTCGCCGGGATCGCACTGAACAGGACAAAGAGATTGATGAGCAAAGTGGTCCCGACCCCGACGATGCTTCCGACGCCTGCTGAGTCAACCCCAAACGAAGACAACGACAGCTGGTCTGCATCCTGAAAGAAGACGACGATCGTCATCAGCAGCATCGCGATTCCAGCGGCAAAGTTGGCCCACAAAACACATAGAGAGACAGTGATTGCCACCCATTCGAGGGGAGAAAGCTGATTCCGGGTGCTTCGTATCATCGAGGATCGATTCCTGTTGAATTGACTGCGGAAATACCGCCACCCTCCGACGATTCCGCGACGCACGATATTTCGAGCGGTCGGATACTGACGGACAAGGAATCGGACGATATTACGGAGGATGACTATAATGCCTCGGCAGACTGCGGACATACTGACCTTGACAGCGCACTGGACTTGTAGGCTAGTAACAGCAGCCCAGATTCCAGTCAGAATACCAGCGAACACCGTCAAGAGAAGTTCTAAAGCACGGTTCACGAGGAGCGCGTTATTTGTTGTCATACATAGATCAATGGTCGCACCTGTCAAAAATCCTGTGTAGCCGTCGTGAAAGTGAAACGACCGAGAGAACCTCGTAGTCAAGAGATCAGGTGGGGGTACTCGATTCTCTCAACAAGGCTTTGATTTGACCATTCCAGAAGACTATCACCGCTACTCTGAGCCAACTTCAGCCATCCCCTGCTTGAGAACAGTGTTCGCTGTTCGCCTCATCATTCGAAGAGATGGTATCTCTAACTCGTCACGGTCAAGTATTCCAGCGACATCCTTCCCCTTATCTGGGTGCTTCACCCTGTTAACCATCTTACGCCACTTCTTAGCCTGTTCCTCGCTCGTCGCAGTATTCTCAGCGATCAGTTGATCTTTGTCCCCGTACTTCCCAGAGAACAGAACGTTTTCGCAGACGTAGTACAGATTGGCAGCAGCAGTCCAGAGATCAGACGACAGTGCATCATCGTACATGTGAAGGGCAATCCGAATATCCATCTCCGCATCAGTTGCAATCTGCTTTGATCGGTACTCTCTGACTTGCTCAAAGACCGATACCACGTCACCAGTGATTTCAACCTCTTTTGGGATCTCATTCATCCCGAGTAATGCTGTAGCAATGTTCCCCGACGAAAGATCGCCTCGATAGTTCAACGCACCTCTTTCATACTTATACGCTCCTCCAATCACCTGACCAGGGTTCTGCGAGAAGAAGACCGGATCATCCGTACACAAGTTAAGAGCAATCAGCAAATCGAAAATATCGGCGTGTTCCCGGAGAGGCGGGTCGATGTTCTCAAGCAGGCCCCGTGAAATGACCCACCAATGATGACCGGGATTATCTACGGTCTTATCGACTCGTATCTCCCTGTCGCTGGTGACCTTTGTCTTTCCGTGATAGGCCTGCTCGTTAACCCACAACTTGACTGTTTCATACTGTTCAAATGCTAAAGACTGTAATCCTGGACACCGGATGACCTCAACCTGCTCCGCCTTTTTATCAACTCGTGACTGGTTTCCTGTTCGTACTTGACTTAAGGGACGAAGATAAGAGGGAATGAACGTCGTCATATTCAACGACTATCAAGTCAGACAGCCAAAAATATTCCCACCACTCAATATAGCTTGGTGGAAAGGCGAACCGAGATAGCATTTCAGTTCCCGAATTGCGCTGTTGGTGATCAGTGTACCTCGAGTTCCGGATAACGGCAGCCTCAAAACCCAGTACGGAGACGACATCTATGGACGCGACGACATCACCCCCTGAATACTTCTGGTGTCGAGTCCGGAGCCACGTCATCCACGGAGGATCCAGCGTCACTACTACAGAGATCAGTAGGGACTGCAACGCCCTCCTCGTACTCCTCCAAAGGCTTCTACGGAAATCCTGCTCGAAGGTAATACCGCAAGTCTCCATGGAATGACGGATCTCGAACCGAACGACTTCGTCTCCCGCTGAAACCCTTTTTAACGCCTGAATCGCTACTTGTGACGTAAGAGGATGCCGGAGAAGAAGAACCAGCACTATGTTCCCAAGCACTACCTCCGTGCCTGGGCCACGGACGGAAAACTCAACGTCTTACCCCTCTCCGCCGGAAAGATATTCCCCGATACTACTGACTCAGTTTGCTCCCGGAACTACTTCTACGGAAACCCTCCAGTCGTAGAAGACGAGCTGGCGAACCTCGACGGCTACCACGCCCACCCATTCAGAGAACTCCGTAACGGAGACGACTTGACCGATCTCTCCCAGCAGCGTATCGAACTCCTGCTCTCTTTCATCACCACCCAACGCACTAGAAGCCGGGCGACAAAGGAGGACATCGAACAGGGCTACGACTTCCTGAAAGGCGCCGTCGAAGACGACATGGGTGCCGACAGGTATGGAGACAAGATAGAGTGGAAAGACGACTTCGACGAAGAAGAAAAAATGGAGAAACTGGTTGAAGCCCATCTCCTCGGCGTACACCACTTCCTCATTGCCCAGGGCATTTTCGGCTACATCGGAATCAAAGATCTCGACGGAGTGATGCTGTGCAACGTCACCGATCAGGAGTTCATCGTCTCAGACGCCCCAATGGTTCTCGACATCCCACAGTATAAACACCAACTCGGCCTAGTTCCTGCAGGCATAGGAAACCGTGGCCTAAAAATCTACTGCCCGGTTGACCAGCACCGTATCCTGCTCCTCTACGATCCAGATGTCTACCGGTTCGACCAGAACTCCAAGAGACAAGTCCTAATCAAAAACGAAGAAGTTGTTGATGAGCTGAACCTGCTGCAGTTTCACAACGCCGAGAGCATCGTCATGTTCAATGGCAGCAGGGAAGATTACATTCTTGACCTGTACGATCGGATCGACGAGGTCCGGCGGAGAGAAGAGATCACGACGACACGGGAAACAGAGGACATGGGCGAGTTCGAAATGGAGGAGGCACCGGCCTACCAGGTTCCGAAGATTTCGCCCGATCTTCCCGGTTGCACGCCGCTTGACGGAGTCAGGTACATGAAGCGACGTCCAGCCTCGGAGATAGAGAAGGAACGGCAACTTGTCCATACCATCTTCAATGAGGTGAACTGGGCGTCCGACATTGCCGTGATCTACTGCATTAGACTCCTCGAACAACTTCTGGACCTTCAGTAACCGTGCTGACTCAACACCCGTATTATCTAATATAAGGGGCAGCGTTAGGTTCGCAGACGTGATTACCGGACTCATTGTGTCCGAGAATTCGGTGAGAGTCGGACAGAATTGATTTCATCTTCCCTCTTGAGTACCCTGAGCGAGCTAGATTTCATCAGATCCTATCCGGAATGCAGGCAAACCGGACACTATGAAGCAGAATCGAAGTTCTTGAATTGACACCTATGTGAGATATTGAATTGCTTTGCTCTATTGAATAACAGTGTTTTGATGAGGAACCACACCCGGATTTGACTTGTAGATCGCTGACGCGAGTAGCCTCAGAATCGACGTTGCTTCATTTCCGCTCAGAAGTGCTATTCAACGCGGCAGATTATGTAGGAGCGGAATCACCAGCCGAAATTTAGATTGATTTCAGATTCACTTGGATCATCCTCATCCTTATCTATGAATAATGTCCGGCGGAGAAGATGGTTCCCTCTTCTCCCACCAGTCACTGTTGACTGAACAGCATCTTGGACTTCTCGAATACTAAAGTCATCTTCATACGGGAAGATTTGGTTCTCCACAGTATAATATTCGAATACGCCATTCTCATCACTATGGAGTAGAGTATTATTATGTCCAGAAGACAAGAACATGAATGTATATGCTTTGAGTGCATCCATATCACCTCTTGGAAGACGTTCAAGAAGCATCTTCGCTGCCCTTCTTTTACGTACTGTGTCATCGAGGTCCTCTTGACCCTCAAGTAGTCCGTCAACAATCGATTCATCTAACTGATTAGCAACATTCCCCGTCACGGACAATGCGTAGACGACGTAGAAAAATTCCAGATCAGGATGTCCGGCAATCATATAAACACTATCTTCCTCACCGACGCAAGTGTGTCCAGTTAGTTCATATTCCTCTCCTCGAACCTCTACAGTTAGAGATCCGACATTTTCTTCGCTGATCTCATCCCCAATTGCATGGACATATTCCGCGATCGTATCTAATGCTTGGTCAAATTCTTCTGAACTAGGCATTCAAATCACGCCATTGCGGCAGTTGTTGGATCGATAGAATGGCTTGTTTTGCCGTCCTTATCGAAGGTATTCGAGGCTTCTTCTTGCTCTTCATCGAACTTGATAATGTTTCCGCTGAACTCTGCAGAGGCCACCCCTTGGTTCTTCCAGACTGGAGGGATATCGTGGCGGGGGTTGCGTTCCGTGTTCTTCACCTTTGACCGCTCACTCCCGGCAATCTGGACTCCGAGTGGTGTTAAACGAATTTCCCCCTCAAGGAGTTCCACCCACCCCAATGCTTCCATCTTTTCCACAGACTCTGTGTGGTTCTCGAGGACTTCCGAATGTTCCTCGAAACTTAGTGGTTGGGTAGCTCCACCTTTTAGTTCCGCATTGTTGAGCAGATAGACAGCGATTGCTCTGGTGGTATTTGCGAACAAACGGGTGACTGCAGACGATTTTCTTCCAACAGTGACTCCTTTGTCATCGATTTCGATTTTCGGCGCGATTTTCTGTTGAGTCTCAATTGCTTGCGCATACTTCCGAGCCGTCGCCCACGAGAGGCCCGTTTCCTCTGCAATCTTGTTTATTGGGACTGTCTCATCCGAGCAGTAATTTAGATGCCAGGCGATACGTTCCATTGCTTCTGCCGGACTAGTCCGTCCCATGGTCTCATTATAGTGAGAAGCCACTATGGAAGTTAAGCCTTGTGTTGATATACAGACTATCCCACCCCCTGTATTTTTATTTGTTAAGTGTGAATTCCTTCTGTGTCGTGGAATAACGAACAAGTGCTCCAAATCACGGATCGTCTTGGCCGTGAAGCCACTCTCTGGCTATTAGTCATGTCATCTGGGAGGAAGGCTGGTAAAAATATGGCCCGGAACTATAATAATTTCCCCGGGAAAATTCAATCCTACGCTAAAAGCCACGATATTGAGATTCCTGATGAAAGTGAAATTCGGGGAGGGTATAAACGCCTGCGTCGTGCCCAAATTCCAGACTTGCAGGGTAGTACAGACACTGTTATCCTCGGTGATAAAGAAGATTATATTAAGCTCACAGATCACGGATTAACACTAGTCACTCTCATCGATTCCCACGAAGACCTGAGAAGAGAGGTAAAGAGACAAATTGGTGTTGAGGTCGATCAAGAAGAACCATGGTGGCCCCATGAATACAATGAAGACGAAGCTGCGATTCGAATGGAGGCAACCTCAGAACGTCCTTCTGAGGATACAGAGGAATACGAAATAGAGGCAAAAGCAGAATTCATTTGCCCGTGTTGCGAGTCAGAAGTTACCCACACCTATACTTTTGAGGAACCCGTTGAAACTTGGTCTAAGACTGTATGGACAGATTGTCCAGGATGCGAGATTGAATGGAGCCATATCGCTGGAAACCCCCATCAAAAACCAGAACCGCGTGAGTGAGTTCTACACTAGGTTTGACTGAATTTAATTAAATTTAATTCTATAGAACAAGGGTTCGGCTTGAGGAACAATATCGAGAACCGTTCAAATTCCGGTTGGCGGTGTTGTATTCCTTATTAGGCGTGTCCCTAAGGGGGACATCAGCAAAACACATTCCTGGCTCTCCGAGCCGTGCCCCCCCGGGGGGTGGACCACCGAGCTATGCAGAAAGAAGCAGCTTTTGCTGGGAAGCCGCCGCGATAGATAGTGTTGCCACTACCGAGGCTGGTTCAGCTGAGGTGATGCCACGCCACTGAGGCGAAGGATTTCGTCTCAGTCTTGTCGATCGACCGGAGACCAGAGTCGATCTCTTTCTTGTATTGGACCTTAGCCATCCGGTATCGGTCCTCTGGCATGTCGGCAGCAGTCCACAGTTCGTAGCCTTCCCGAAGCTTTCGCCTGATATCGTCTACAACACCGAACTTCAATCGAAGTTCGTCTCCCTCACGATCTCGGATATCGATATCGTGTTTTGCAGCCCAAGCGATGAACGTACTTGTCGATTGATCGAGCCCTCGTTCGGCTGCTTCGATGGCTTTAGCACCAGCTTCCGCAGCTCGTCTGGTCGCTTCTCTGGCCTCTGTCACTGCATCATGGACGAGATCGGCGATGTACTTCGACCGCAGAGAGACCTTCCCGTATTCTCGCTCAACCAGGTCCGGAATCCTGTTGAGAGCCCTACGAACGCTCCCTGGATGACGGCCCGTTTCGTCGGCGATGTCTTGGGGGCTCACTTCGCCACCGTCGGTTACCAGAACCTCGAGAGACTCCCATGCTGTCGGGGCGATTCCGTCCGCGAGATGCTTGATGACGACTGACTCTTGCCGGTGCTTGATCTGCGTGAAGTCCAGTTCGACGATGTCACGATCTCGGTCGGAGTTCTCGGGCGCGAAGTATGCATCTTCGACGTAGGTACCGGCACCTGATCGAAGTGGAAGACCGGCTTCCGCAAGGACGCTGAGAAGTGTCTCTTCGAGTTCTCGATTGAGACGTTCGATATCGTTCGGTGATGCATCGAGTTGATCCTTCCAGAACGATCGCTGGTAGGACACGCCAACTTTCGGATGCGCTATCGAACGGTTACTATCGAGATCTACCGCGTGCTTCGTGTAATAGTGCTTCACCTCCTTCGGTAGCTCGTGCGACGGGAATGCCTCACGGACGCGATGTGGGCCGAGAGTCGCCGTGTGATAGTATCCAGGGCGATCTCGAGCACTCTCATCGATATCGTACTGAACGAGCTTGCGTCGTCCTGTGCGATCGTTCTCGAGTAAGTGGCCCAACTGGGCTATCGGACCATCGCGAGCATGCACTGGACCACTCTCGTTCTTGTCGACGCGCACGTATCGCTCGGCATCAAGAACTGTCGAGAAGTCGTGTAGCTCATCGAAGTATCGACTGTTGATGCCGACCGCGCGCGCCGCACGTTTGATCAACGATTGATAACGATCGAATTCGATATTCGATCCTTGAACGTGGAGGTTTACCCCTTCCTCGAGATCGTCGGGCACGGAGATTGTGCTACCGCCCTTGCTCCGCATTCCCTGCCAACGCGGCGCGATGTGAGTGTGGAACGACCGCTCACCGGCGATATCGTCGCCACTCTTTACGTTGAGTTCGAATTCGCGCATCTCCGCGAGGCGGAAATCAGTTCCAGTCGGGAGCTGGTCTCCCGGATGCTCGAGACCAGAATCTCGGTAGGATAGCGTCACGTTCCACGGTTCGCCCTCGAATTCGAATTCGGCGTGCTGGCTCCCGTCACCGTCCTTGATCCGACGGTCGCACGCGAAGAACGGATCGAGACCGTGCTCGGCGAAGAGGAAATGTGCCGCGAACTCGTGGGGCGCGGTCTCGATCAGTTGCACCCGCGCTCACCCCCCTTGCAAGCAACGGCATAGAGACTACTGAGTAGGGAGTTTGTCGTTCCGGCATGTAAACCGAGAAGGGAGTGCCGCCTCCCGGATAAAAACCTGTGACAGCGTCAACTGAACAGAGGTCCCCGTTGCAACAGACTCCCGAACATTGTCTCAGCAGACGTATCTCTGGATCCATGCCTGGAATAGTACAGCGGATAGCAGTCCATACGGAACACCCGCAACCCTTGCAGAAGTCAAGCCATTGCTAACCGGGCCAGCGTACGATGCATATCCAGCATCGCTCTTGAACAAGAGCGGAACGCCAGACGACGCGCCGATCAAAGTGGAAACCCCGGCGTCCGCTGACTGACGACTCTCCAACTGCTCGAGTCCGGCGTCTTTTTGAGACCCACTGAGGGGTGGAGGTCTTCTCGAGTTCAGTTCGATTCGATTCGATCCGACTCGGGAAGCAGTGATCGAACATGGCTACGAGCAGCAGCTCCCGGGAAACGTTCGATGATTCGGACACCCGGCACGATGAGATGCACAGTACGATCGAGGCGTGGGTCCAGGACCTCGTCGACGAGGTCAATGACGCCGTCTCGAGCGACCAGTTCACAGAGTGGTTGGATGTTCAGAGTCGGTTCCACGACTACTCGCACCGAAATACGCTGTTGATCAAACTCCAGTGTCCGCAGGCAACACGCGTTGCCGGCTACCGAACATGGCAAAACGAGTTTGATCGACACGTCAAAGAAGGGGAGACAGCGATCTGGATCTGGGCACCCATCATCGCGAAGCAATGTCCCGACTGTGGGAACTCGCCATCGTACCACGAGCGCAGTGACTGTGAGTACAACGAGACACCGCCGGACAGTTGGGAGAAAGGACTCGTGGGCTTTCGACCAGCGCCTGTCTTCGATATCTCACAGACTGACGGCGAGCCACTGCCCGACCCCGAGACTGAAGCGAGAGGTGACGCTGACAAGTTGGTTTCCGCACTCCTCGAAGCAGCAGACCCACTCGAAGCAGACGTAGAGATCGTGCCACCCCAGGACTGGTCGCACGGGAGTGCCAAGGGCGTCTGTGAGTACCGCCCTCAAGAGCAGCCACGCGTCACCGTCCGTGATCGCGAGAACGTCGCTGACCTCGCCGTCACGCTCGTTCACGAGTACGCCCACGCGCTGTTACACAGTGGCATCGACGACGAGGCTGAGCGATCGAAACGTGAACTCGAGGCCGAAGCGGTCGGCTACATCGTTGGGCGGTACTTCGGGTTGGATACGAGCGGCTCAGCGTTTTACCTTGCCGCGTGGCACGGTGACGAGCCCGAAACGATCCTCGATCGGCTTGAGCGAATCAGTTCGACTGCCCAAGAGCTAATCGACATCGTCGATGAGGTAACTGACAATAAGTGATCGACCGCTTTTGCTCGAGATCATTGATGCGCTCGAAAAACAGGACCCCAACGAAACGAGCATCAACTCCATCGGGTGACCGACGTCGAAGCCCTTGAGTGGCTTGTAGACTCGACGGGCCCACAGACTGATCTCGAGATTCGATTCTCGGTTAGTGAGTTCCGTGTGGTGGTGACATCATCTGATGTGGCCGTGCTCAAGACTTCGTAGAACAGGCTACCAAGACAAGGGTATCAGAGGATTCCCAAAAGTTCACGTGGACTATGGCTACTTCGCAAGCGAATAGAGCTTCTGACGGGCGTCTCGAAAGGACACTCGTTGCTCAACTAACTCCTTCTCCTCAAGCCGAGAGATCGCATATCGAACAGTCCGAGATGAAAGTCTGGTTTTCGTGACCAGTTCTTTCTGTGTGCACTCGCCCTCGTATTCCAGCGTCTTGTGGACCAACTTCGCACTCGGTGGCAAGTCCTCGAGCCGTTGTTTTGCGCTGCTCACTGTCTGTAGGACTTCTTCGAAGTAGACGCTATAGGTCGTTTCGCTTCGACAGTTCGACTCGTTCCTCGAGAGCACCGGGAGACTACGTCAGGTCGAACCGGAACTCATTCTGGCTGCCAAGTGACCGCACGGTTCGGTTTCTGTGGTGCCAGATGGGTGGACACCATGACAGACCATCCGACGCTTTCGGAATTCGCCACGAGCGAGGCAACTGACTCGAGGCCGGCCAACCAGCCATCGACAGACGAGACCGTAACGATGACCACTGACGAGCGGGTCGCAACGTACCTCATCGAGGATCAGATGGCGGATCTCACAGACGCGATCCGTGAAGCAGTCCAAAACGGCATCGACAGTCCTGGGTCATCCCGTGTGCTGGTCAGTATCTCGCCTGAACGATCGCTCATCTTCGATGACGGCGCTGGTGTTGACCTTGAGTCGACCGAAGGGCGACGCAACCTGTCGGTGCTTGGTGCAGGAAGCAAGCAACGAGCTGATGACGAGACGATCGGAGAGTGGGGTATCGGTAAGGGTGCGATCATTGCGAAGGGTGCCGTTCGTATCTGGAGTCACGACACCGCGCTGTGTTTCGACTACCGGGATCGACGCGACTCTGGGCCGTGGGCAGACGTCAGCAGTCGCGACGGCCAGCTCGTGGACGCTGAGCATCATCTCGAGGGGATGCTCGTCGAGATCGATCACTACGAAGATGAAGTGCCCGATCCGGACAGCTACCGCTGGCGGCGCTACGTTCGCGATCTTCGCAAGCGCTTCGCGTACGTGCAATCCCGAACCGGCGTCTCGGTCGTGATCAATGGCGAACCGGTCGACAAGGGCGATCCACTCGAGGCAGTGGCGGACTCACCACATCCGTCGCTCACGCGCGAAACCGAGGATGGGATCCTCGCACTCGAGTACACACCCCACGAGGGGCTCGATATCTACAGCAACGGTCTGTACGTGACGACGAAACGGGAGTACGGAGTCGGCGGAATCGTCGTCTCGAAAGGGAACTTAACGCTGAACTTTGCGCGCAACGACATCCAGTCGGGCTGTGAGCGCTGGCAGCGGATCGACAACGCACTCGAGCAGGCACGTGACGACCTGTACGCGGACGTCTCGGACGACCGGCTGACTGCCGAGAGTCGGGAAGTGATGATCGAGGCGATGGCGTCCGACGGCGATGATGCATCGGACGTGCAGTGGATCGATCGCAAGCTGTTCCAGCTAGCAACGGAGTCCCGTATCAGCCTCGAGGAGATCCAGGCAGCCCCAAAGATTGGATGGGCTGACGGAGCCCAGAAAGGCGCGGACAAACTTGTCGAGCGTGGCTACGTCGTCCTCAATACGAGCGATGCAGCGACGCAGCGGCTTCGCGACCTCGCCACTGACGAAGACACATCGATAACGGTGCCAGAGACGTTCGATGTTGGCGAGCAAGCAGAGTCAGAGGGCGTCTGGACTGGCTATCATCGCATTGAGGATGAGTCTCAGTTGAACGCTGATCAGCGGCGGTATCTCCGCTTCGCTCGAGTGCTCGCACGAGAACTTGGAATCGAGCGAGACGTGTACTACGGCGAGGCGAGTGCCGATGCCTGGACCGACGGCAGGACGTACATCGTGATCACCGACTCGACCGTGACGAGCCGCCAACGTGCGGTCTGGATGCACGACCTGTATCTCGTGGTGTTACACGAAGCCGCTCACGAAACCTCAAGTCAGGATCGTCCCTCGCACGGGCATCACTTCGAGAGTACATTTCGGTCGCTCGTGGAGGATCCGGATAATCGAAGTTCGTTCGCGAAGCTTGTCCAGCAGGTCGTCGACGAGGGATTCGAATCGGTGTTCAAAGAGTATCTGGGGGAGAGGCTCTAGCAGAACGTAGCCATCTCTTCTGGACAATTCCGGTAATGGAGCGGTGAGATGGAGGGTCGATTTGAAGAGACTGCAGTGGCTCGAGATCAGTATCGATATACAGGATAGCTCTTCGAAGAGTCGTTAACACTGCTCTTCCGGGGATGTGACCCGAAGTTCGTCTTCGACTTCGTAGAAGTAGCCTCGTTCGAGGAGGCGCGTAAGTGCGTGCTCGACGTCCCGTTGCTCGAGTGCTAACTCTGCATCGGCGATCAGCATATTGGTGGCGTCGTCGTAGTCGATCAATGGCACACTGCCTTCTCCATGGTCTGACCGACATGCCTGCGTACACAGCCGGTCGTAGCACTCGAGAATCCACTCCGGAAGTGGTGGCCGTGGATCTGTAACGCGAGCCATTGCAATTCTGTATGGTTGGTTCGACAGTCATCCGCTTAACAGTACCCGTCAAATCTGTTTCTCTCGCAGGTACAGACTGATTCCCCGTCTGATTGAAGTGACCGCCCGAGAATCACATACGGTTTCTCATCAACTGGTTTTCCTTCGAGAGACAATCCACCACAACCTGTGAAGTGGCTACAGGTGTCCTCGTTCATTGGGTCAGTGAGCGATGTGATGCGATTTTCTATCGCCCATAGGGGTGGAGGCGATTCTAAATGGAAGATTCAATTCAAGTGATAAGAGAAGACGGAACCACGAAAGAAATTATAGGCGTTGATCGAGATGACTGGGATGGACTCAGTGATCCCTGCCCAGTCTGTGGGAGTTGTGAATTTGATCATTTTGCTACTACTGGTGGGCATTTTGGCCGGCAAGGCACCTCCGTCATCGAGCGGACCGATTACTGGGACGCCAAGCGTCAGTTATTCACCCGGTGTCGTGGGTGCGATGAAGTGTTGTACAAACATCCTGCCTTTGACCTCCTCTTTGAATACAGTGGCAATTGCCCCGCTAAATAGCGGCGATCGAGTCCGAACACTGCTGCAGACAGACCAGTTCATGACTTCTCAACTCGGTTCCGCAGAGTTCACTCTCAGAGGGTGCTAGTCAACAAAGCAGAATATCCCCGTCGTAAAGCGTCTTTTTTTGCGCCAGCGATTGGTGCAGGCGCGGTTCAGAGCGCAACGCGCCTGTGGATGCTACGATGAAAGACCCAGAGATAGCTACGGTCTTCGCAGGCCTTGATGGACGTACCGACGCAAAACTTCCCAAGTGGTATGCCGACCGACACGGCGTCACCGACCCACTCAGCTTCAGTAAAGCCATTCGAGATTTGCCACAGGCAATCGATACGGCAGTCGCATACCGGAATCCCTACACTGACGAGTGGGTCGAGACAGAGCGGTTTAATGCAATCGTCGAGCCGTCGCGGTTACAAGCAGAAAAGGGTGATGCGGAGGCAAAGTCGTTGTTCCATATCCCCACGGACAGTTACGCGATCATCAATCCAGTCGATGTCTACGGCCCGTTGGAAGAGGTCCTCCGCGAGGAGACCATCGACGGGACGCCGCTGGGTGATGTGATGTTCGGCGAGATCCGACGCTACCGGGGCGGTGGCGAGGTCCACATGGACATCATGTTCGATGGCCTTGAGGTCCGGTTGCCCGGGCGGGTGGATCCGATCACGATGGGTGTGACCTCCGGCTACGACTTCTTCGGCGAACACGCCGTCTACGTGGAGGGATTCGCCCAGGATGGCCACTGCTCGAACTCGATGCGCTCACTCACCGACAAGGAGGTCATCAAGCACATCGGCGACATCCAGAACTTCCGAACGTGGTGGGAAGAGATTCTCGCACAGGTCGAACTCGTCGCCGACGACCTCTTCGAGTTTATCCGAGATGCTCAGGAGATCGATCTCGATTTCTCTGAGCTCCCATTCACCGTGACGGAGTTCTACAGCCTGCTCGGCTTCCCGGACTACCTGGCCGAACGCGCCGCAAGCGATGCAGAGGCCAACGCCGCCTCACCCATCGAGATCGACATGTGGACGCTGCACTCCGGCGCGACGTACGCCCTGACCCACTTCTTCCAAGGCAAGGAGGGGACATCACTCGATCAGTACGTCCGTCTCGCAAATGACATCCTGTTCAACCCCGAGGGGACGATCAAGCGCGTCGAACAGGCGTATGAACAACAGTTGGAGGGGGACGGTGACGACGGATCGCAGGCGTCACTCGCCGGCGAGCGAGCCCTCGCTAGCATCGAACGCGTCAGCTCTGACATACAGGAAAAAGTCAACCAGTTCGAAGAGCGCGAGGAAGCGCTTCGCGAGCGATTCCAAGAGGTGATGAGTTAACGACTCAGTTCGCAATCGAGTAGAAGCTCACCCTTTCAGATCTTCCTCGAGCGTTTCCTGATAGAGTTCGTCGATACGTTCGACCAAATCGTGGTTCGATACGATGTGCTCGTCGACGGCAGTCGCTATCGCAGCGACGTAGCCAGTGAATAAGTCGCCATGTTCCTCGAGGTCACGCTCGAAGATGTCTGCCGAGATTTAGTCAGCAACATTTTTCATCATTGTTCTATCTCAAGTTCGAATCTATTAACACGACTGAGTTAAATCTCTATGACGAATATGGGGAGCAATCTCGAGATATCTGCCTCTGAGGCCGATATTCAACATATCCTAAAAAAGAGTTACCGGTTTACTGTTCCAGATTACCAGCGCCTCTACTCATGGAAAGAGGCACAATGGACGGAATTTTGGAACGATCTGAACAATATTAGCGATGAAGATACGCACTTTCTCGGTTCGATCGTCGTAATCCAGTATAGAAAATCGATTGATGAACTAGACGAGATGGAGGTTGTAGATGGTCAGCAACGGCTCACAACGATCTCCCTTCTGCTCCGGGCGATGCAACAGTATTATGAAGACATAGGGGAACCGATTGCTGAGCAAATCCGAGAGACCTATCTCCATGAAGCAGATTTCGACATCAACGAGTATCCGAAACTAGAACTCAGTCGGTTCGACAACGATCGGTATCAGGAGATTCTCGATGGAGATCCGATGAACGTTCCGGAAGAAGAACAACTTCGGAAAGCCTACGACTTTTTCGCTGACAAGATAGAGGGCCTCGAGAAATCCGAGGTTGATCAACTCCGAAAACACCTCCTCGGTTCGATGACGCTCGTCGTTGTCGAATGTGATAGTGCCGGTTCTGCGTTCCGGTTGTTCGAGACACTGAATAACAGAGGACTGGAACTGTCCGCAGTCGATCTGATGAAGAACGCACTGCTCCAGGTCGCCTCCGAGAAGTATCCCGGTGGTGACGAGAGCGAAGAGTATGAGCAGATCCGCGACCAGTGGGAAAAGGTCCTCGAAAAGGTCGTTCACGAGATCAGCGAACCGGATCGATTCTTCCGGCACTATATCATGTCTCGACCAGTGCCGGATATCAATGGAAGTGTTACCTCTAGACAGCTGTATGAAACGTTCCGTAATATCATAGAGGAACGGCTTCCCACCGAAGGCGTCACCCTCGTCGACTACGTTGACGGGATGGTAGACCACGCCGATCTCTATGTTGGATTAACCGACGCAAACATCGATGAGTTTAGCTCGCGGCCTCAAAAGAAGATCAATCGCCGAATCAGGAACTTAAACGATATCCAGGCGTCACATGCACGGACAATCCTCCTCCGGGCATTTGACGAA
>NZ_SHMP01000010.1 GCF_004217335.1 Natrinema hispanicum | reverse complement strand
TGCCGCCAGCACCGTGTCAAAAAACATCTCGTCGACCAGGGGACACCGCGGAAGAACCGATTCCGGGCACTCCTTGTGATGAAGCGCTGGGACGAGTTCGCAACCAAGCGTACGAACGGGAGCGGCATTTTCTGGACGCGAGACGATGTTCGGGATGCGCTTACTGCAATCCTTGGAAAGCGTCCCCACGCACAGACACTCAAGCGCGTGTGGAACGAGATGATCGCGATCGGAAGTTCGGACATCGATGTCACTGAACGGCGTGTCTCTGCGAAACAGACGCCAAAAGAGATCATTGCGATGGATATCGAGACTGCCGAGGGACTGTTTGAGTCTCGTTATCACCACCTCGAGTTGCTTGACTCGGATGGACAGGTCACTGGTGGTGTCACACCCGTTGTGACCCAGAACGACAGGGCAAAGGTGTGAGAAAGCGGTTGAACCCATCCCGAGAGGGAGCATCTCTCTAACGAGCACACCGAACGGATCTGGTCGTCGTCGTGGTCCGACGACGTCGTCGCTACCAATAGCTGCAGGTGTAAGAGAAGACCCTCCCTTTCAGAGACTGTGTTTGTTCCTCTAACGCTCGTTCTGGAGTTTCGGCTTTGGGCCCACTCACAACGGGTGTGATCATGACCGATTAGTTATGATCTGCACGATCGCTCTTTCACAGGAGAGGATCGTCGTGAGATCGACATGGTGAGATCCTGTCCAATAGAACGCCATGAATCACTGGGTAATATTGTGGTAATTAAGAAAGTCTGATATGACTTCAATCAAAACGGCGACTTGGGCGTGGGGAGAGTCAGGGGACAACCGTCCTCACGCTCAGTCAGAGGTACATCTCAGACACACGGTCCGTGTCGAATACTCGTCTCCGCACGAGTCGTCTGGGACAGACAGTACAACGTGGAGGGTGGGAGTGGCGTTCGGTAACTCCGGTGGCACCCTGTCCGGGAAGTGATTTCTGGTCAGAGTGTGTTACTCAACGAGTTCTGACTGTTCTTTGACTGTGAGTTCTGGATCGTTACCGAATTCTACAACAACTGTGTAGCCATTGTATTGGAACTCGACTCGGCCAGATCGATCCGTCCCGGTCTGGAACCCCGACGCAAAGAGATCGTCGAGTGCATCTGGGTCAACCGAATCGTACAATGGAGGCAGCTTCAGTGGGTCTGTCTGTTCTCTCTTAGCAACACAATCCACTATCTTCGAAGAAATATTATCTTCATTCCTAGGATTCTTTTTCATAGTAGTAGGTAGATCTCGAGAGCACAAATATATGTTGCCAAATATGCTAATTTCTGTACTCTTATTAGGAATTATTATAAGCTATGGCTAGACTACTTGTGTTTCGAGAGTAGCGTTGTGAGCTGTGTTTGAGCAGCGCTGCTTCTGCCGAAGTATCGCACAACAGTAGCAGAATTTCCAATCTGAAATTCCAAGAGATAGAGATCGATCTGCGCTCTTAATTTGTGCTCGAGCTTGGACCTCTCCCAGGAAGAGTAGTGTCGGTGATGGGGGTGGGGGAGGTAGTGCCTCCGTGAATCACTGTGGGAGGCAACTGATTGTTATTGGCGATCACTATTAATGATTCCTCTTCTGGTCATTTAGACAATAGATTCATACGATACCTATCCTAAAGACACGGATGGGGAGGACAGTGTGGCTCCAAACGGCTTCCTACAGGGAATGCAATCGTTTCGAGACACATCGCTCCTCGCCGCAACTGGGATTGCTCCACCACTACTTGGTGCCATCGTAATCTCAGATCACTCTCCAGTGACACACCATCTGGTTCATGAGTGCGCTGGCGTCGGCCTCTGGCCGGCGTTTCTACAAGATGCTAAAGTTTATATTCGAAGCCACAGCCGACAGCGATGATGGCACTGACTGATTGACAAGATGGTCTCCTAGTCGCAGTCGAATTGGCCGAGTTCTCAATTCACTACGAACAAGCTGATCCCGAACTCGCCGAATACGCTTAGCAGCTGGCCGTCGATCGTCTCCTCAAGCATGCTGTTGAGTCTGCCGCAATTGTCGACGTCGTTGAGGGTGGTTGGAGGTTCAGAAGACAGCAGGTGGAGCAGTATCCATTTCATACTGATCCGAGGCAAATATTCACTCGCCTTGGTACAGTTGGGGGAGGGCGTCATACAACAATTCTCACACCTCATTCTCGTCCCCTTTGTTCGCTTAATATAGGTAAAGAACTGTTTGATTCTCAGTTAAACAGGAGGGTGTTTGATTATTGTGTAGTAGGTGGTTTATTTCTAGATGTAACAGCGAGGTACATTATAATAGCCACTGCTTCGACAAGGAGAACAGGTAGAATACTACCCACGATAAACACAGCAACGATACTCAGGATAAAGATGCTACCGGCTAAAACAAGCGGCGAGCGGCGGTTTTGACTTGAAGCCTCACGATACACGAAGCGTGCAATGAACGCTTGGATGACAAGGTAGATGGGGGTACCAATTCCGAATCCAGGCATACAGCGAATACCTTATCGAGGAGACATATGTTTTCGGGTTATCGTTCAGTTTGCATACGTAGTTACCGGTCAGTACGGATACTCTAGTCAACGAATGATGAGAACGTTATCGATTCATCATTGACGGTGATGTGAAGTCCTTCTGCATCGCTCTCTCCATCAGACCATTCATACGTGTTCTCTAGGCCGTCTTCTGTACTAAGGATTACCTCGACTTGGGAGCCACTAACAACTTCCTCGTACTCCTCAGTGCTATCAACATCAATAGTGGCTGTTTCGTCAAGCAATAGCTCCTCGTTGGAGAGTTGAGTGACCTGAATATGTACGGTTACTGTATTTGATGCCTCATTTGAAATAGTGATATCTGTTGTCCCACTAGCATTTACGCCTAAACACCCAGACAGACCGAGTACTGCAAGCGAGAAACTACTAATGAAATCTCGCCTATTAGGTGTCATCATCTATATGTTTGCCTATGTTAGTAAGTGTTTTTGGGAGCTACACTCAATCGGAGCGTGTCATAGAATCGGTCACAGGCCTATTCGACTCCGTAGTGTGCGGTCAGTACAGGTCTTTCAATCGCTATTCAGATTGATACTGCCGTAACTCTCTAAAAAGAAGGAGTGCGCTGATCCCACTGATTATGAGAAGGATGAGTTGAGATGCCGAGCTGGGTGCTTGAGACCCAGCCATCTTAAAAGGGACTCCAGTCATGAAAGCGAGGACGAACAATTTTGTTCTAACAGATGCTAATTCTGATTTAGTAATATGAATATATGAAGATGAATCTTGTTTACTTTTTGCAAACTCATCTCTTTTCAGCGTATAATATGGGAGAACTAAGAAGCCACCAAGAGGAACAAGAATGGCTAGATCATATCGTTGAAATTCATCAAGATCAAATTGGCGCATATCTACATATACAATCCCAGAAAGCAGAAATTGGACAAAAATCGTAGCTATTAATACAAGTTCTGCTGTACCATCCATTTATCGAATGAGTTGATATTCAGACTGCATAAGTTTTCTTAACGATTGTTCAACCCGAGAAGTTCGCACATCTACTTACCGGCTGATTCAGCCAAAGGGAGATGAAACAAACTCTCTGCGGATCTTTCTATGACACGCTCTCAATCGGTGTATTCGCAGACCTACTGATCAGCCAATTCACTACCAATAGTTCTGGAATCTGCCACCTTGCGAGCTATTCTATGACGCCCTCACAGTTGGGGAACAAATTGATACTTCTATGGGGCATATGACGGGTTGGCGCGGACAAGGTGGGTCAACCTACACCCCTGTATCGTTGACCCTTCCTCGATCACAAGTCAGGGAACACTTGTCCACGCCGGCCGAGATCGGTACGTTCCACAAGATCCACAACTGGTTTCGTCCTCCGATCTCTGGTTTCGAGTGCCATCCGGCCTTCGAGAACCTCATGCTGGCCTTTGGCCGGCTTTTCTGTGAACTCGAGAGTGTATAGCTACTCACTCTCGATATGAAATGTCTTGAGAACTATTGTCTAGTTCAGTGCCTCTTCGGCAGATGTTCCGCTATCGAACGTTTGACTCGGTCGATCGTAGCTATGGTGGTGTCTAAACCGTCACAGTCAGCGGCGAGAGTTAGTTGAATTGACGTGTAAGAAGAGTAAAACAGTTGATCTGCGTTGAGGGAGTTTAAAATCACTTTTTGGCGGATTAGTCGCGCGGAAGCCACCAGACGAAGCGCTTGCCGACATCTTTCTGGTTCAACCGACCTTGTTGATGGAGTTGTTTCAGACGTCGCCGGGCAGTCTGCAAGTGATAGTCAAAATGGTCGGCGACCTCTTTGGTAGTCACAACTTCCTCTTCTTTCACATACTCGAGTAATTCATCGTCTGAAACCTGCTTCGTGAACGGACCACTTCTTCCACCGTCGTCTACCATATAGGAACAATCCTACATGGCTGCTACCCACTCTTATACAGATTTTATGCCTTCAAAAATAACGTCTTCAAAGTACGTGCTACAACATACATTCTAGAGCTACATTTTATGTTCATCGAACACGAAACTCATAGTGAGAGAATAGATGGTGGTTACAACCCAATACGATCCACATTCAGAGCAGACGATAGTATCCAGAATCGTTGAAACTGTATCTAATCTTGCAGAGCAAGAGGTAGAAGAACTCCCGCCCTTGTACGATTCAATAGATCCCGAAGCAGTTGAACGCCTGTTCAGACAGAGTGAGACTCAGGAACTCAAGCTGATCTTCCAATATTGTGGCTACACGATCTGGGTCAATGCAACCGGAACTATTGCGGTAGAAGCATCTCACCAGTGAGGATAGACGCTGTCAGAGAATTCATAGGGCCGTCCAGAGTCTTGCTTACAGCCTTCTATGGTGCATTGACCGTAAGGTGATCTGAGCACTTATCGAAAACACCTTGTTGAATAAATCAATATTCATTGATGGGATATGGAAGATACGCCAGTCATTCAGTTAGTAACTCTCTGGTTTGTTGTCCTTATTTACATACAAACGGGTTCTGGAGGTAGTGGCGCAGTTAATATGATTCTAGGTGCAGTTGCTATCCTTCTTGTGTATATTCTCCCACTTACTTTGATCATTTTTACTGTTCTGCGACTGGTTGACAACTAATTTAGCTGCATTCATTGTATATGGCTCTTCGTAAGTGGTTCTCCTTTCGAGAAGACAGCGGCGTCTCGATCCGAATAAATACTATTAGTAAGGGCCATGGGAAATTTTATATAGGATGGCTAATAAGAGTTCTATGCTAATAGGATCACAAAACAATAAAGCAGAGGTCGCATTCCTATGGACACTATCATCCCACAAATCGACGCAGTACCACACCTTTCGCAAATCGGACCAACTGCGGCCTCCATTAGATCGCAAGATGCACTGGGCGAACAGTTGCCCTCCGCTGAGACTGTCCTTCGTCGTCTTGGAATAGAGTTCAATGACTGGATCGGAGCGACCCACTGTGTGTGTGTGTGATTCGAGGTGCTGTTCGAATCATTGCGGACAGATATCTGTACCAATGAACACGGATACATCACATCAGTCGACAGAATCATCGCCGGAATGCCCTGATTCGGTGACTAGGATCCGACAAGCGTGGAGACGAGTCGTGCCAGTAGCAATCACGCTTGCTGTGTGGCTGGCCTTCTTCGCCCTCGCTTCTGGATCAGTAGCTGCCCAGTCAAATGTGGGTGACGTCTACTGTGGTACCGGTGTCGAGACCGGCATTGACATCGTCTTTGGGGCTGTTGCTGGTCTCGGCCTTCCGGCTACGGGGTTCTACGTCGGTCGAGCTGGCCTCTCGTACATGCGTGCGGGTGGAAACCCTGAGAAGAAAAATCAGGCCAAAGAGAAACTCGTGATGTCGTGTGTCGGGTTTGGGATCATCGTCCTTGCGCTGATCTCACCCGAACTGATTGACAAGGTTGGCAGTCAGATGGGATTCGGCTTCTCAGACTGTGTCCGACCATTCTGAACCACCAGAACCAGAACAGGACTTGCGGTTGCCTGAAGCCCAATGACCACGCCACGTGTGATCGACGTCGCCTTCCTGCTTCTCGTCGCAAGCGGAGGCGCTGTGTTCCTGGCTGTCGGTGTCACTGTTGCCGAGCCGAATTCGAGTACAGCGATCCCTGCTGATGGGCCCGATTACGGCGTGAACGAGACACGGTTCCCGCTGTTGTGGTCGGACGATCTCGATCAGCAAAACCGCTCGAGTGACGAGTTCGAAGAGACGGTTTCCTCTGCACCAGGATTTTCGACTCGGCTTGCAGGGTCGACAGACGTCCCGTTCGAGAAGCCAATCGAAGACGTCGAGAGGTGGAACAGCGGTGATCTCCAGGACTTTGACCCTGGTGGCGAGAAAACCTCAGTCCATCCACAACGGGCACACCTCGTGGATGGGCTCTACATTCGGGATGCGTACACGAGCATCGTTGCAGTCCAGCCGTCGACGGTGCTGCACTCGGAGAATACCTCGACGCGGTACATCACGCCAGACGGCGAGGTCCTTGCGATAGCCGATTACCGGGTCCGTGTCCCAGACGATGACACGAGCGGCTCTGTCCGCCACCGCTGGTCGATTGCTGACACTGCCGTTGACACGGTTGTCCTACAGACAGATAGTTGGGTGCTTGACGCTGATCGTGGCCATCGCTCCACCCTCGAGTATAGGAGATTGTCGAGAGCACAGAATCTGACTGTCGAGGCCACAATCACTGCTCGGCTTCGCCATGAAACCCGGACGTGCACTAATTACAATAGCACAATCGGATCCTGTGAGGGCTCGTGGGAGACGGAGGTCGACTATCCAACCGAACAGGTAACAGCGACTGACTCTCGCTACACAGTTGTCTCGCAGATTGACGACAGAGGCGGGAAGCGCGTTACGTTCGAAAACGATCCAACACACACTGGTGTCGTCATCCACCCCGGAACTCGGTGGTCGGCAATCGATGTTGGCAGTGATGCGCGTTTGCGTGGAAACTGGCGGTTCTATTCGGCGGGCGTCGACGGCTGGCGGACGATGGTGTCTCGGACGGAAACAGGGACGACTCGGACGAACTCGTCCGTTCGTCCGGCACAACTCCACGCTATCCCCACGCAGAAACGTCCGGATATGCCGAGCAAGGCAACAGACGATGCCGAGCCGCCGTTAGTGATCGAAGAAGCGTGGGGGAGCAAACACGCTGGCCCGTCCCTCTCGAGCGAGATCGCCATTCCGGTGGTTGGCAACTATACGAATGCGACGTCGATCGCCGTCCGATCGGAGACGCTTCCAGCAGCCACCTTCGACGAGGTGACCGTTCACGGGATCGTTCGTGGCCAGTCAGAGACGATTTCGGTCACCGACAACGGAACCGTTCGTGACACCACTCTCGAGTTGACGGTTCTCGAGGCGAACTCGTCGGGAACGCTCGTTCAGGCAACCGTCACGGAGACAACGACCGGCGATCCGGTTACGACTGGGCGAGTCGACATCGGCAATCAATCGGCTGCGCTGAACGCGAGCGGAATGGCTGTCCTTGAACTCGAGAAGCGGCCGTCGTCGTTCATCGATGGCCAGTACGTTCCAGCAGACTGGTGGCGTGCAGACCAGCTGTACTCCGCAGCCGAGGATCGGGCGACGGTTCCCCCGAACTATCCCAAGTTCAAGAAGCTTGTCCAGCTGTTCCTCGTAACGCTGCTCTGGTTCCTCCCGGTTGCTCTGGCTGTCTACGGTTTTGACTACCTGACTGGCGGTGCGGTCCTTGGACTACGAGACCATCCATGACAGAAAATACCAATCGAGACGACAGTGGTATCGCTCGCCGAGCAGTCCTTGCTAGCCTTGGTGTGAGTACCGCCGCCCTTGCCGGCTGTACGTCGGACACGTCCACAGACCCATCAAACAGCAGTAACAGTACGGATGGCAACGGGATTAGTGCAGAAGGGAGTGACGTCTTCACCTCTGTCGAGATGGGTGACACAACCCTCGAGATCGAGGTTGCCGATGATGCGTCGGTAGAGTTCATCAATCTCATCGATCCGAACGGCGAGTTGTTTGATCAACAACGCCTTGCGACCGGTGAGACTACGACATCGTTCGAAATTCTCGGTCGCTACGAGGACAGTATCCCCACTGGGGACTACGAACTGGTTGCTCTCGATGGAGACGAGAAGGTCGATACGACGACACTCACGCTCGAGGCGGAGTGTACGATTACGGATGTGCTGTGGGCAGCAGAGAACCCCGACATGGAGTGGGACAAGAATTCGCCTGTCTGGGACAAAAATGCAGCTGTCTTGATTGAGAATAAGGGGAATATCCCGTCGCTGCTCACTGAAATCCAATGGACAGGAGCGCCAATCAATCATCTCCTTTCGACTGAGACAAAATCATACTACCACGAAACGCGCTTGCCGCCCGGTGAGACTACCACCGTATATTCCGGTGGGAGAATTTATCGAACCGAGAGTCCACATAGCTCCGTTGATTGTGGAGAACTTGGGACTGAATCTCTAACCGTGACGGCTATCGTCCAAGTTGGCGATAATCCCTCGTATTCACAACAGATTAGATATGGAGGTACAGAGCAGTCGTGCGATCTCACCATTACCGATAACGGTTCAGACGACTCCTTGTCGGAGAATGGTGATCTCTGATGGCATGGTTAAGACAAGAGGTCAAAGGAGCAATCGAGGATGTCGTCGAGGATATGACAGAGATGCTCCTTGGACTCATGAACACCATTTATGAGGGTATCCTATCTCCGATCGTTGGTGTTCCAGCACCGACATCTGATTCGGGATATATGGTTATCGGAACGCCAGATAATGAGCCTTGGGCTAGTATATACCAAGATGTCTATCTGAAGTATGTGATGCCCCTGACTATTATGATTCTAATCGTTGCCTTCGCATTTATTGGGCTTCGGGCAGGCTCGATTAGCGAGTATCGGAGGAAACGACTCCTGCGGCGGCTAGGGCTTGTATTTATGGCGACATTCGTCTGGTTCCCTCTAGTCTCTATTCCGTTGCAATTTATCGACGCAGTCGGAATGACAATTGCTCCAATTGACGACATGACTGCAAATTTCGAGGGGCTGATCAAAGGAGCACTGGGAGGAATCTTCGCCATTCTTGCGATGGTCGTATTGTCCAATGTGGCACTCGTCGTAGCTGGATTTATTGTTGCCTTCCGAGAAATTGGGATCCTTGTCCTGACACCAGTTATGCCATTGTTGGGTGTTCTCTGGGCGCTCGAGATATGGCCATTCACTCCAGCATCCAACATGGCACGTCGTGTCGCTGGGATCTATCCAGGGCTGGTGCTTGCGGGGCTTCCAGCAGCGGTCTTATTTCGAATTGGCTGGGCAATTGACCTGAACACTACGTTTGAAGGGATCTACTCCGTTTTTGTCGGACTTGCACTGATCCCTGCAGCGATTATCGCGATGGTCATGACGGTCTACTGGAGTAGCCCTGCAATGCGGACGATCGCCCAGAAAGGAGCATCTACGACGAATCCTGCAGCGGCCAAAGCTGGCGCTGCAAAGGCAAAGCGCACTTCTGGAAAAGCGGTCCGTGGTGCCCGAAACGTCCACCGTGGATACGCAGATAACCAGGTCGGCCCCGTCACAAAGAGCGGCCAGACGACACTCGGGAGCGGCGACTCGAGAGCATACAAGCTCGGCTCTTCGGCTCGCTCAACGAAGGATCACGCCGGCCGCTACAACAACTTGCGGAAGTCGAAGACAGGACGGATGCGCGATAAGGCCGCTGATGACGCTCGCAAAGCGACACAGAACGCATCGACCCGAGCGAAGCGTGGGCTCAAAAACACGAAGGAGAAGGTCTCACGGTGGTGAGTTCGATGAGTACGAACACCTCTGATCACGACTATACCGCGCGAAAGATCCATCAGTCGCTGGGTGGCACAACGGCCTTCTTCCGGGGCTACACTATTGGCGAGCTCATGCTGTTTCTCGCAGTGGCGTTCGTCACGGTCGTTGCAGCGACGTTCGTCCCGGCAGCACTGACGATCCCGGTGCTGGGATTCGGGCTTATGCTCGTGACGTTGCTGTTCTTGCTCCACAAGGTCAAGCCCCGATATCTGTGGCTGACTGAGTGGCTCGCTGCTCGTCTTAGCTGGGCGATCAAAAACAAGGAGTACACGCATGGTGGCGAGGACAATAGCGAGGTGCGGTATCTGACTCGCCTCCAGCGAGTGTACCCGCATGCCATCGAACGAACGGATGGCGCACTCGTTGGGGCGATGAAGGTCGAGCCCGCGAACATGGCCCTCGAGGATGATGATGCGTGGGCGAAGGCTGTCCAGTCGCTCTCGGAGTTCGCCAACTCGACTATCGACTTTCCAGTGAAGATCTACGTCACTAGCCGCGAGGTCGATGACGACGAGACCATCCGTGCACACCAGGATCGACTCGCTGACGCCGACGTTCGCTCACGTCCCGTGTTGAAACGGCTGCTCGAGGAGTACGTTGGAGCGAATACGACTGACAACGGCGAAATCGACTCGGAGACGACCACGATCCGCGAGTACTACCTTATTACCGCGGTGAACGACGAGGATATCGAACACTTCGATAAAACGGACGACAGTGTCCTCGCCTATCTTGCTGACCTTCCTGCTGTTGGACGGCTCTTCAGTCGGTTCCAAACCGACGATCTGACCGACGCCGAGCGAGAGCAATTCAAAGAAGAACACCTCGAGTCACGACTCACACAACTCCGCCGTGGTGGGTCGTCGCTCTATCGGTGTTCGGTCAGCCCCGTCGATGCCTACGATCTCGCTCGGATCACGAAGGAGTACTGGACGTGCCATCCCGAAGAGTACGCCGATATCACGAACGCACTCGGGACGTTTCCGGTCGTCTCGCACGGGATAAGCGACGGTGTTCCAGCAACGCCTGATCCTGATGACGTCCTCGATGCGATGGCCGAGCACGACAGTCCTTCAGATACGGCTTCGAGCGATCATAGCGAAAATACCGTTGCCGAAGACACTGTCGACGATCCGTCGGTTCCGTCCGATGATCGGTTACCAGACACGTCGACGATGCACCAGTCGGTGATTGCGCCGTCGACGGTCGACTGGGAGACAACCTACGCCGTGATCAACGACGAGACGTACGTTCGCACATTCTGGATTGAACAGTTCCCCGAAGAACCACCTGATGGCCTCCTCGAACGACTGTTACTCGACACGGAGTTGCAGACCGACATTAGCATTCACCTCGATCCGTTCGACAGCCAGTCGGCCCAGGATATGATGGCAGACTGGATCTCGGATTTGAAGATCAACCAGCACGACTCGAACAGCCTCAAATCCGAGGATCTCCAGGAAGACATCGATCAGGCGAAGTACATGCGGTCGCTCGTCCGTGCGAACAAAGCGTCGTTCTATCGCGGTGGCGTGTTCATTCGCCTCGCCGCTGATAGTCAACAGGAACTCGATAATCAGACGACGCGCCTGCGGTCGATCATCAAGGATGCGCCAGCGAACTGTACGCTCAAGGTCGCAAGTCGCTGGCAGGAACGCGGACTCGCAACAGTGTCGCCGCTTGGCGCGAACGAACTTGGCCGTGACCGTATGTCGACGCTGACCAACCAAGCCGTCGGCGCGATGTTCCCGTTCTCGTCGAACTACCTGATGATGGACGAGAATATCGAGTACGGCTATCACGGCCACAACGGTTCCCCAATTCGAATCAATCCATGGGCGCTCGAGACGGGCCATAGTGAACTCGTCGTCGGGATGCCGGGCGCTGGGAAGACGTTCGGTGATATCATGCGCCACCTTCGGATGATGAAACGCCGCAACGACACCATGCTTGTCCTTGTCGATCCAGTTGGTGGCTTCCGCGGGATCGCAGACACGCTGAACGCGAAGACGATCACCGTCGGTGGCGATACGAAGCTCAACCCACTCGAGATCCGCGAGACGCCCCAGCACGTTCTTGATTCCGGTGACGGGATCTCTCCCCTTTCGGCGAAGAAAGACGAGGTCTACGCCGTCCTCGAGAACTTCCTCAACGCTCGCGATATCGAACTCGGAACCGAGACGGGCGTCCTCTCGTATGTCATCGACGAAGCCTACCGGCAAGCAGGGATCGTTGAAGACGACGTCTCGACGCACACATCGGCAAACTCGCCGACAATGCAGGACGTCCATCGGATTCTCTGTGATATCGCCGAGAACCCGGACGAGCACAATATCGCGGAGTCCGAGTCTGCTCGCGAGCGTGCTGCCCAGTATGCAGATGAACTCGCGATTGCGTTCCAGCCATTCCGCGAGGGAGGCTCCTACGAAAACCTCTCACATCATTCCGAGATCGATATCCTCGAGGGCGACAGCAAAGTTGTCTATATCGACCTCGGTCAGATCGAAGGCAGCGCGTCGGGGATCGATCGCCAGACGTTCTTAATGCAACTGCTGCTGTCGACGATCTACCAGCAGGCGAAAAACACCCAGCGAAACGTCGAACTTGCGATCGACGAAGCCCACTACCTCTTCGAGGATCAAGCGAATCTCGACTTCCTCGAGACAGCGTTCCGGCACCAACGCCACGCGGGGCTTCGGATGGTGTTGCTCTCTCAGACGGCCCAGGAGTTCTACGAAACTGAGCAGGCGGAGAAGATCATTGGCATGTGCCCGATCAAGGTCCTCCACAAGCTCCCTGAATTGGATGACCGGACAGCCGACAAGATTGGCCTCACGGAAGAGCAGCGGCGGTATGTCAGGGGTGCCGACGCCGGGAATGAAGATCTTGGCTACAGTCAGGCACTCGTTCGTGTCGAAGAACACGGGACGTATCCGTTGCATATCGTCGCTGACGACTTCGAGAAACGAGTCATCGACTACGAGCCTGAGGATCAGACCTTCATTGAGCAGGCGATTCGCGACGAGCCAGCAGAGTTGCTCGCCTTCGAAGAGTTCGTCGAGAACGAAGCCCAGCGCAACGCGCTTGCAACGCGTCTCGATCTCACTGCAGACGCCGCCAGTCGACTTCTTGAGGACGATCTCACGAAAGAGGAGGTCCTCGATGCGGTCGTCGAGCATACCCTCGAGACGGACAGTGAAACATCAGCTGTCCGGCCTGATGGTGGAGAATCAGCTACTGCAGAGGACACGACGGAAACTGTGTCTGACACACAAGATCATGACTAGCCTTAATCAAATCAAGACGATCCTGGGTTCGTCGCCACAGTACGAAGCGACGCAACTCGACTTCGGAGAGAACGACTCGTTTGTCCAACGGCAAGCGGACACACCAGGCACACTACTGCGAATTCGTCCCTACAAAGAGAACAACGGTATCGCGGATGGGGCTGGAGTCCTCCAATCGGTCCACGATGTGACGACGAATTTCCGTGGGAAGAACACGAGTGACCACCACTCGTTCGAGGTCTGGTTCGACGAAGGGAAGATCAAGTTCTACATGCACGCTGCCACTGAGGCAGCTGCCGACAAGTTCCGTCGGCGTGTCGGAAACAACTACGCCAACAGCGAGGTCTTTCCGGTTGAGGAGGGCTATGCGTTTCCCGTCATTGACGCTGACGAGTACGTTGCCGGTGCGTGGCTCGAGATGGAGAAGATCCCCTACTATCCGATTCGCCATCACAACAGCGAGGGCTTCGAGACAGATCCCTACGGCGAAATCACGAGCGAGATGTTGTCGCTCGATGAGAGTACAGTCGTTACGCAGGTCGTCTTCCGACCTGCGAAACAGTCGTGGACCGACGGTGACCAGTTCAAACATAATAGCGTCGACGAGCTTGCCCATGCGCTTCGGCAGGGGACATCCGTCGGCTGGCTCAATCCCCGCACGCGACCGCCAAGCGAGAAGGACAAACAGGCTGCAAAAACGATCGAACAACAACGTGGCCAACAGGCCTTCCACGTGAACATTCGCGTGCTTGCTGTCTCGAGCGAACAGGCCGAAGCTGAGGCCCGTGCCCGTGGTGTTGCGGGGATGTTCAGGAAGTACTACAATGCGATCACTGAGCAGGGCCTCGACGACAAGCCTGTCTGGCATCGCCGAGAGCGGAAACGTGCCACACGGCTTCGGCAGTTTGTCGAGCGAATGCGTGACCGCGAGTGGATCGATCGGCACATGATTATGACCGTCGACGAACTCGCCGGCGTCGCACACATCCCCAATGCAGAGATTGAGACGCCGAATATCGACTGGCGATATACTCGACGTGGTGACCGAGCCCCTGCCGATCTCGGGAAATACGAACAGTCCGCCGATAGCAGCGCTTCCACCGAACACAACGGTTCTTCTGGAGGACACAATGGTGTTTGATCGATTCTTTGGCCGTAGCCGCAGCAAACCCGAAGCAGCAACGGACGACACGGAGACAGAGCCAGCAACACAAGCTACTGATGACGGTGACTCGCCGCCTGATTCACCACCTGTTCCCCAGTCACGGCTCGGCGAGACGTACGATATTGATGAACAGAAGACGAACTCTGTCGGTGGAAAGCAGGCCATCACTGAAACGGTCCAGGAGGGTACTGTCGCAGGACCGTTTGTTCGCGAGATGTTCGAGGCAGGTGTTGATACATCGTCTGCACCACTCTGGGTCGGCTACGACAAGGACCCACAGCGGGGCTTCCGTGAAGTGCCGCTCCGCTTTGACTCGCTTTTCCGCCATATCTGGATTACGGGCACCACTGGCTATGGGAAAACCACGGAATTGCTGAATATGATGGTCCAGTGGTCGTATGCTGGCCACGGCTTCACCTACTTCGATCCGAAAGGCCGCGACTCTCGTGAACTCCTGCGAAAACTCCCCGAACACCGACTCAAGGACGTGGTCTGGATCGAGCCTGGTTCGACCATCCATGAGAAGACGATCGGGATGAACTTCCTCGAGGTACCTGAGTGTGAGACGACCGAGGAACTCGAGAACGAGATCGAAAACCGGGTCGAGAATTTGAAAGCGGTCTTCGATACCTCCGACTACTGGGGCATCAATATGGAGGCGATCACCGAGTCGATGGCTCGGGCGATGATGAAATCGGAAAAGCCGTTCTCGATCATCGATATGTACTTCACGTTGCTCAATGCCGAGCGGCGCGAAGACTTCGCGCTCGATGTCGAGGACCCTTACATCAGAGAGTTCTGCCTCGAGATCGCGAATATGGAAGAGGAGACGGTTCGGCCACTGCTGAAACGGATCAAGTCGTGGGTCGAGAATTCAGTGATCCGCCGGATCATCGCCCATCGTGAGAGTACGATCGACTTCCGAGACATTATTGAAGACGACCGAATCGTCATCGTCCGAACGCCCGTCGAGAATACGGATATCAAGAAGATGGTCACGCTCGGCGTGATGCGTAATCTCTGGAGTGCCGTTCAGCACCGGTCGTATGAACGCGATACTGATCCAGATCCCTATTTTGTCGTGTGTGACGAGTTCGACGACATCGCTAGCGACAATCTCGATATCGAGTCGATGCTAGCCCGTGCTCGGTCGATGCGTCTGTCGGTGACGCTTGCCTCGCAGTACCCCTCGCAGTTTGATGAGGATACGCTGAAAGCGATGCAGAACAACTGTGATAACCTCCTTGCCTTCTCGGTCAATGATGTCGACGATGCCCAACTGCTGATGAAGCGGTTCCAGGGCTACACGGCGGAGGATTTGATCTCGACTGATCAGTACAAGGCCTGGACGAAACTCCCGCTTGACGGTGGACGCTACTCTGAGCCGGTCCTCATCAACTCATTCCCGCCGTATCCACCGCTTCGGTCGACCGAGACTATCGATGATATCATCGAACAGAGCCTCGAGCGCTACGGAACTGATCCGCTAACGGACGCGGAGATCCTCCAGAATCTCCTCTACAGCGACGCCAATGAGGCAGCCAATCCGACGAAAATACTGGATGAGACCATGGCAGAAGCCCTTCGCACTGTCCAAATTCGAGAGGGTGTGCGAGAGGCAAACGGCTGGGTTGATGTAACAGCTGTTGACGAGGAACTCGTGGCTCGCCTCGAGAAGACCGAACTCGAGATTGACTATGCAGATGAAGATCTGCCGGACGTGCGTGATGCCTCGCGGCTGATCGAGGTCGATCTACAGAACGGCGAGATCGTCGTGCGCCTCACAGACAAGGGTGAAGAGTTTGTCCAGCCCAAGACGGGCACTGTTGGCTCGGCTGGAGGAACTAGCCATGATGAAGTGCTTTTGGATGCTGAGGTATCACTCACTGAACGCGGGTTCAGTGTCGAGATTCTCGAGCAGGATGGGAGCGAGCAACCTGACGCAGTTGCGACGCACCCAGACCACGATTTTGTGTTTAATATCGAGGCTGAGACAACGACGCCAGACCGACCAGCGAAGGTTCTGCAGAATCTCAAACGCGCTCACGAGGAAGACCGCATTCCGATCTTTGTTGTCCGTCCTGGTGATCCTGAAACGGAGTGGGCGTCACGAGTCGAGAATATCCTCTCGCCGCCATTCCGAGAGCGAACGGACGGCACTGAACAGTTCTATAATTGCGACGAGGTTGTGACCTTCGGCGGTGGTGCGACGGCTCACGGTGGCGTCACTGCGGTTCGTCCCAAGACATCCAATGCGAATCGGACTGTCTGGATACGTGACAACGGAGAACGTGTGCTGTCTGACGGTGAGGCGGCGTTCACTCGTGCACCGGATGATGGCCCGCTCACAAAAGATGACGTGCCGGCCTACTACAGTTACGACCATGAGTCTGGTCAGTACACTGTTCATCAACCCGGTGAGACACTGACCTATGACTCGAAAATCGAGTTCGAGGCAGACTGGATGCCGATCAAACGTCCGTTCCTCCCTGACATTGATCTGCCAGATGCGAACTATTCGCGTGACAGCTATCTCATCCTGATACACCCTACAGACGGTAGTCCCGTACTCTTCCAGCAGGGCGACACATACGAATTGTCTGAATCGCCAGACGACGAGGAGCTATGGCCGGATGCTACCTCCGTTGAGCACTCCAAGAGTGGGGAGTCGCCCCAGTCGGCTGAGTCACGTTCATCAGGAGAGCAATCTGTGCAGATCGAGCCAGATAGTGATGGCATTGAGGCGTTCGCAGCGATGTACATCAGAGAAACAGATGGTACGCAGATACCGAAGGCAACATTGTTTCAGGCGTACTCGAGATGGACTGATCAACAGGACATTGATGGTACAAACGCGAGCTGGTTCGGTCGGAAGCTTGCGAACGTTGTTGAGTATGAGGATGATCGTATCAGAGACGGCGACGATCTGGTGACTATCTACTCTGGTATCGATCTGACCAGAGACGGATCAGAACTCCTTGAATGAGGTTCTTATCACAAATATGATTATATTTCAAGAGGGCGAAGAACTGGATACCTCTTCACTAGCAACGCGATTCCTATCCGTGCTTCTCAGACCATATAACTACCAATCAAGGGTTTATACCCATGTTTGTTCAGGGCAAAACAACTGTTCAGATCAAGCTTCTGATGAATGTTCAGGGCAAAATCGCAGTACGGGAGCGGTGTTCAGGGCAAATCGAGGGGCAAAACCAACTAGTATAGAACGGGTTACCCCCGTTGGACAGGGTAGCGAACAGCCCACTGGATGTCGGTATGTTTGTCAGCATCGTGATAGTGGATGCACGATGTCCAACTGGACGCATATTACGAGGTCGATCGATGATGTCTGAGAGCGCTGTCTCGGTACTCCCCGAGGAACTACGTGAGCGCGACCAGTGGGTCTGCTGGAAAGAAGAACCTCGAGATGGGAAGCCGACGAAGATACCAGTGACGCCAGGGAGTGGTGCGTTCGCGTCATCGACGGATCCCGAAACATGGGCGTCGTTCGAGACAGCCCTCGAGTACGCTGACACAGGGAACGCCGATGGCATCGGCTTCGTCTTTACCGACGACGATCCCATCGTCGGTGTAGATCTAGATGACTGTCGAGATCCCGCAAGCGACGACGTCGACGACATAGCGCTGGACATCATCGAGCGACTCGATTCCTATACGGAGATATCTCCCTCGGGTACTGGGTTCCACGTACTCATCAAGGGAGAGCTCCCGGATGGACGGAACCGCCGTGGTAGCATCGAACTGTATGACACTGCTCGGTTTTTCACCGTGACTGGCGACTACCTCGAGGACACGCCAGCTCGTGTTGCACGTCGGCAGGACGCGCTGGTAGCGATCCATCGTGAATACGTCCAAGACTCTGAGCTGGATCCAGAGCACGAACCTGGGGACCGTCGCACTAGCGACGAGACGGAAACGACGGGCAGTGCAGCCGATACCAACGTCGACCTCGAGGACCAGGAGCTGCTTGAGCGAGCACGGAACGCATCGAACGGCGAGAAATTCGAGCGGTTGTGGCGTGGCTCGACTGCTGGTTATGAGAGCCAGTCAGAAGCAGACATGGCGCTGTGCTGTTTGCTGGCGTTCTGGACTGGTGGGGATCAACAGCAGATGGATCGGCTCTTCCGCCAATCGGGGCTGCTTCGAGACAAGTGGGACGAAGTCCACTACGCAGACGGCTCTACGTACGGCGAGAAGACTGTTGAGCGAGCGGTTGCGAGTACCTCTGAGTTCTACGATCCAGATACTCGAGAGACGTCAACTGAATCTGTTCCCGGAACGAGCGAGTCGTCGACCGCTGCCACCCGTGACAAATCGGAGCGGACTCCGAATCGTGCGTATTTGATCGAGAAGAATCGACTGTTGACTGACCGTGTCGACGAACTTGAAGCCACGCTCGAACAGAAAACTGAGCGTATCGAGCAACTCGAGGCAACCAATCGAACGCTTCGCGATCAACTGACAACTTGTGAGAAACGACTTGAGATGCACGATCAGCGTTCAGAACGCGAGACAGACGTGGATTCGTCTCCCGATCACGATTCACTCTGGACTCGTACAAAGCAGTTCGTTGGCAGAAGAAAGGAGTAGCTCTGATGGTCACACATCTACTACGCAAATCTGTAGCCGAGCTGATACCGTGGATACTGCTCTCGGTAGCTGTATTTCTCGGTTGTACACTCTATGTCAGATGGGCTGTTCCGACCATCGATCTCTCGACGGTTTCCATCTCCTTGGCAGTCGTGAGTATCATGGCATCTGCTTTCGTACACTATGTCGTTTACTCAGCACAACATGTGCTGGCAGAAGTGCAGCGTATTCTCGATGAAGAGAGCTCTCGTGTGGATGCGGTTACACGGATTGCAGTCGTCGGATTCAGCGTTCTCGTATCGCTCGCTGCTGGCGAACTACTCATCTTTGGAGAATCACTACTTGAGCTTGTTGTTGCAGTACTCCTTCTTGCAGGAATAGTGTCGATGTCGGGTACATTCTTTCGGAATCATGTCGCAACACGACCCTTGAACGATCGAGAACGCGCTGCATGTGAGATAGGTGCCGATCAAGACGTTGCATTTCGAGTGGTTACTGGCGAGTTCGGGCAGACGATCAACGGTCTTGCTGCCGGCGTCTTTCCAACTCACAAAGTCATTCTAATCAACGAGCACTCGTTTGAAGCACTTGACAACAAATGCATCGCAATGATTGCCGCTCATGAGCTGGGGCACGTCGACGAAAACCATGCAGTTGTCTCCTTGGTTGGGACGGTAGTGCTGACAGCCCTGTCACTCCTCTCTGTTCGGTATTTTATGCGGCACCATTGGATGCTGTTTCTGGTTGCTGGTAGCGCAGTGCTCGTTGGACGAGTTGTCTTTGTATGGGCTCGTCAACAGCTAGAGTATCGGGCAGATAGATACGCAGCCGAGCTTCTCGATGACCCACACCAAGTTGCCAGTGGGTTACGTGCACTCAGAGACGTCCGGATGACAGAGACAGCTGATGAACAATCCCCCGGAAGGCTATACGAGAGAGCTATACGCCGAATCCGACACTGTTGGACACGCATATTGTCTACACATCCTCCGATAGACGACCGAATTAGCCATGTTGAGCGATTGAGTCGGAACGCTGACTGAATAGTGCCGGTGCGGTTCGATGGAATGTCCGCAGCGCCCGGCTAACTCGATCAGACTTCTCTCGCTGCACGTATTCGGCTCTGCTGAAACCCGCAGGTAGTGATAGGTTCAGAACCCTCTGCGGTAAGTACAGGTGGTAGACTTAGCACCTAATCCCATATTGGGTATATAAGAGAAGAACCATGCTCTGAAAGAGGCTTTGCCACCCGCGTTATCAATCGGAGATTTGTCCTGTCTCTGATTCAATTTCGTTACGCCCTCTCAAGATCTCAACGAGTATCATAGCCCATGTTATCGCAGCTAAGGCATGAAGGTGCCACGATGGGAGTGAGATATCTGTGAACATGAGGAGATAGGGATATGCAAATACTGTCACAACGAGAGCCATCCCGTATCCCGCAGAGGAGAGCGTTGGGTCTGGTGGGCCGACCGTCCACACTCGATAGATAAGGAAGAAGGCATACGGCCCCAATATAGCTAGTTTGACGAAGAATTCAATAACCATATCAAATCCATCCAATGCTGGACCCGGAATATCAAAACTTACTCTCACAAGATACAACTCTCCGTTCGTATCTTCTACAACGGTATAGACGTCGTTAGAAGGGGCCGGCATCTCCTCATACTCATTACAGAGGAGTAGCGTGTTATCGCAGACTGGAGGTTCACCTAAGGACTGCCAACCATTTGGGCCGTAGTCGTCTTCGGTTGGTGTCTGTTCTTGTGCTTGGGTAAAGGCTCTCTGCTCGCTCTGAGAGAGATCTTCTACCGATAGAGCATCGCTTGTGGAAAGATTTTCTTCTTCAATAGTCTCGTTGAATGCTTCTGAGGATTCGTGTGCAATTGAATAGTATTCGCTCTCACCACTATATGGTTGTATGAGCGCGCCTGGATAGATGATAGCACCCAGAAGGAGAAGAGCAGCAAGAAGTGATATACCTAGAAGAGTTCTAGCTTTCATTAAATGACAACTATCGGATCGAGGATAAGTGCTTTCTGGGATTCAGGTGTTCAGTATGCACCTGTAGTGCGCAGTTGTTCCACGGGAATCAATGTCTAAAGAATATTATTACGATAGAGCTACGTATTCTAAAACGATCCCACCGGAGTATTTTTTCGCCCCGAGATGGGTGCGGGGCGATTGAACTGTCCCGAGATAGCGAATGACCACTGAGCGACAGCACCCACGAGACCGTGGAATTGATCGGACACCAACTCACCGGCAGCCCTCCAAGCAACCCTGGTCTGGCCTCGAGTTACGTGTTCCGAACGACCGAAGTCGGGAATCACTCATTTCATTCGTCGAGTGTGTTCTCGTCGAACTCACACATGCAGACGTCGGTGCCGAGTATCGATCGTCGAACGTCTGGGGAGCTAAACTGACGCAGTACATCGCTGCCGATACGGTGAGAGCTTCAAGAAGCGCCATTACGACGAACGGCTTGGCTGGCACGAACAGACGATGTCTCGGCAGGACGTGCGTGATGAACTGATTAATCGCCTCGAACGACCCGCGTCACTGGCGACGAACCAGAGTCATTCCTATCCCGTTGAAGAACCAGATACCTTCAGGGTGAAGCCGACGTGGCAACTGCGAACAGGTCGCCGGACCAGCAAGAGGTAATCACCAGCCGTCAGTACTCCAGCCCGCTGTTGAATATCGATCACTGACTCCAGTACGCATCATGCAGTGTCTTCGACTTGACTGTACTTCCAGCAGTGAATTTTTTGCGCCGTGAGGCATGAGGCGCGCTCAACAGTGAGCCGTCATGTGATTTCCAATGACCAACCCGAATTCGATTGACGACACTGCAGACGATTACAGCCGGTTCGAAGCCAGACTAGTTGCCCATGATCTGGATGCAACTCGCGTCGTGACAGCAGATCTCGGCGAGACAACCGCCCGACAGCTCGTGACTGAACTCATCGATAACAGTGTGGTGACGCCGGTACCTGGCAAGCGGGTGTTCGTCCACGAGCCAAGTGGGACCGCCTTTGACTCGAGCACTCAGCTTGCTGTTTTCCATCAGGGCTGGACGGCGGCCCGCAACGCCGACAAGGAGGGTGAGTGATGCAGCAGACGCTCGCTGGCTGTGCCTTCTGCGACGCCCTGCCTGGCACCGAGGCCGGTGAGGCACATACCTGGGGAAAAGACGAGCGAGTCTCTCACCCGATCTGTGTCGACTGCGCTATCCAGGCGGAGCCGGATCCCAACGAGACAAATCACTACGCCTGTGACAGTTGCGGACTCATCGTCGACGCGCTCGCGGCGCTCACGCGGTTCCGCGTCGAACTCGGCCATCTTGAGGGCTCGCTACAGCTGTGTGCGAGGTGTAGCCCCGGAGGCCCGGCGACATACTGGACACGCGACCTCGAGAACCATATCGTATCTGACTGACGATCGGCCGACCGGTCGTCGACGTGAGGGGAGCGTGGCTCACATTGTACACACGGCAAATGCTAAGTAGACTGGCTCACAATGTACACATAATGAGTAGCGACAAAAAGCGCGTTCAGTTCCGGGCGCCCCACCGACTTATCGACCGGACCGACGCCCTCGCAGACGTCCTCGGGGAAGACCGGACGGATGTCCTCGTAACTGCGCTGCGAGAGTACCTCCAAGAGGCGGCCCATGACGACGCGCTCACGCAGGAAATCGCAGCTTCCTACTACGACGACGAGATCTCCTTCGAGCAACTCAAAGCACTCGTCGGTGCCGAAGAGGCAGCGAACCTCCGAGTGTTGAAACAGCAGCTGGACGAGGACTTCATCGACGAGGTTGCTGACGCATAAATGTCGACACTCGTCGCTGACGCCTCTGCTCTCGTGAGTCTCGGGGTCGTTGCTGACGACGACCCCGATCCACTCGAGCTCTGTCTGTCCTGCTACGAGGTTATCGTCCCAACAGTGGTCATCGAGGAACTCCGAGAGATCGCCTCGTATGATGACGTACACGGTCGGGCTGCAACGACCGTCCTCGACCGAACTAAGACGCTCGAGGTACGATCGGTCGATCTCGACGCCGAATTTCCGCTTGATGACGGCGAAAACGCTGCTGTCACCCTCGCGAATGACCTCGACGCCACACTATTGCTCTGTGATGAGTTCAATCAACTTGGCCTGGTCCACGCCTCGCTCGCCGATACCCGGCTCGTCACGACGCCAACGCTGCTCTCAGTACTCGTTCGCACCGAACAGCTGTCAGCTGCCGATGCTCGTGCTATTCTCGACAAGATCAGCGATGCCCGCAGCTGGGACGCAAACAGCTACGTGCAACGTGCCCGGTCACTGCTCGAGGAGACCTGACACCGACGCTGTCGCCCATTGGTTCTCAGTCACTGTCCTGCATACCCGTCCGTACCTGGCCCCCTGTTCGGTGCAGACCGTGTGCAAGTCTGTCTCGTCGTTCTCACATCTTCAACATACGAGAAATTTCTGAGGTGTCACTTGTTCTCGGAACCTTCATCAGTCGATATACTCACATTCAGATATGTACGATCTCACTGCATTCCAACGTGACATCTTGTACGTGATTGCTGGCCAGACCGATCCACATGGGCTCGCGATCAAAGACGAACTTGAGGAGTACTACGAGAACGAGGTCCACCACGGACGACTGTATCCGAATCTCGATGAGGTCGTCGACAAAGGGCTTGTCGAGAAAGGCGAGGCCGACAAACGAACGAACTACTACACGATCACAGAGCGTGGTCAACGCGAACTTGAGGACCGTCGCAAGTGGGAAGACCAGTACGTCGATGAGCTACTCTCGAATTCGGAGTGAGACGATCACGACCGCTGAGCGTGCATACTGATCGGATCCCTCGAGTGTCGTTCCATTACGATCACAGTCTCAGGATGTCGTGAGCGGAAAGAGAGTTGGCTAGTAATATAAAGAATAGACTAGTTGGATTAGCTTACATCTACGTACGTGTGGAATAACAAATATCACCTCGCCTGAATTGCTGGGCCATGGACGACCTTACAGGATTCCAACGAGACCTGCTGTACGTGATCGCAGGCGCTGACCAGCCATCTGGACAGGACGTCAAAGACGAGATCGAGCAGTACTACAGTTCAGAGATCAATCATGGTCGGCTGTATCCCAATCTCGATACGGTTGTGAATAAGGACCTTGTCGAGAAAGGACAACTCGATAGGCGCACAAACTATTACTCGATTACAGACGAGGGAGAGCAAGCAATCAAGAACCGCCATGAGTGGGTATTACAGTACATCGACTAATCGAGATCCGAAGCGATCTAGATTCTTGCTTTGCTCCCCGAATCGGTAAGTACAGGTAAAGTAGATAACGGAGCGACGAGAAATCTATCAGAGATATTTCAGAAACTGCATACTGAATACAGAGAATCCATGAAAACCCCTCACCTACGCCAAATGTCTAGTCTCCGAATCTCGATTTCACATAAGTGAAAACTAGAAAGACTGTGGCGAGGATCACGCCAGGTACCCCTATAAGAAATGGAGTGAACTCAAAATTCAGTAGCATCGAGATGTACGGCCACAAGATGAGAACCAATCCCAGTGCTGTGAAACTCAGTACAGCGCGAGGATGGGACTCACTTCGAGTGTATGTCATCCACAGGAGAAGGAGGCTATAAATGGTAAAGACAAGTAGCGTCAGGGCGGCTCCAAAAGCTAGTCCCATTGCACTACTATAGAATTTCGTCTGCTGTGCAGTGTAATACTCTCCGTTATATTCTAAGGTACTGACCCGAACGGTTTCGTGTGAAATATGCTCTGGTGACCCAGGGAATTCTGGTGCCTCTGCATACGTATCGCAAACTAACATGTAATCCGCACAGACTTGGATAGTCTGTGTCTGCCAGCCACTCGGTCTCCGTTCAGATGCCCCTCGTGGTTGCTTGAGTAAGTCATGAAACATTTGTTGTGCTTCAGGAGATAACTCATCTACAGAAGTAGCGGTATCGGGGTTAGTTGACATTCCCTCATATGCGTCTGGTGTCGTCCCGTATGCGTCTGTAGATTCGTGTGCGATTCTATACTCCCTCTCTTGGGGCTCGTAAGGTTGATGCGTTGCGCTAGAGCCTAATAGACTTACAGGCAGAAGGAATGCGACAAGAACACCGACAATTACGAGAGTCCGGTACTTCACTACAGTAGAATGATACGTGTTTTATAAGTGCTTTCTGGTATTTTAATTTCCTGCATTCGACACCGCTCTGCTAATATCACCGATAGCTGATGGAGCACCAGCGTTAGATTCGCAGCTGTAGTGTGCGGATGGGTCACTGAAACAACTGTGATGAAGTACCTTTCAGAGAGTAGCTTTCTATCACCACTTTCGATAATAGGGTGAAAGCCCCTGGCACGCTCGAGTCCCGCGCCTGGCGAGACGCACGCGTCTCGCCGCCCTTCGCTCGTTTCACTCGCGAAGACCTCGCTGCGCTCCTTGCAAGCTTGCGGTGCTTGCGTCGGCGGGGTTCCTCGAGCACGCCAGCCCCTTTCAGCCCCACCCACGTGGACTGATCGGGATGCTGTTGCGTTGGTTGCCCGCTCTTGGTATTCGGCCCGCCCCGCTCGTCGCGTGCCGCCCTCCGCGTCGCTCGCGACCGACCATTCCGGGCTGCGGTTCGCTCCTGGCGTCGCTCACCGTTCCGGGCTAAAGTGAATCTGGTCTCGACGCCAGCATTAAGCGCGTTTTCGGTTGCGCCCCTCGCGGGCTTTCGCGTTCCAGCGCTTGGTGCCGCCTGCGCTGTCGCGCGCCACATCGCGGCGCGCGTTCTCGACGACAGTCGCGCTGGACACAGACCCGCAGTCCGGGCCGGACACGAGAAACGGCTTAAAGCTGGCCGCTCGCTTCGGGCGGATCGCCGCGCGGTGCTGGTTGGGACACCGCATTCAGGCGCGCTCTCGCTCGCGCCCAGATGGCGCTCGCGAAGGCGCGAGCGCGAGCGCGCAGATGGTTCTGTCGGTCGGTATCGTCGGAAAACCGCGATGTAGGGATCGCGGTGGCAGGCGCGTGAACGCCTTCAGAGTATACTGCAATGTCTAGTAACAACTCGAGTAGCAAGGTCGTTACGGTCGATGAACAGGCACTCAAACAGGCGGACGAGCAGGCGGTCGATGAAGACGGCTTCCCGGTCGTCGACGAGACGCCGGAATTCGAGGCAACGGTCGAGCAAGAGGTCCAAGCAAAGGTGGATGCGAACCACCCAGACGGGATCGTCGATACGAGCGATGACCGGATTCACGGCGCGACCCTCGAGCAGGAAGAGCGGATTCGAGCACGAGAGGACGAACTCGAGCGAATCAGTGTCCAGGCCGAGATAGGAACACAAGAAGGTCGTGCAAAGCGGACGCGAGTGATCACTGCGAATCGGAACAAAGCGCGGCGTCTCGAGTTCCAGAAACGGGCGGCGAGCGTGGACCCAATAGCAGACCCGGAGCGAGCGGATCCTCGTACAGACCTCTCTCGAGAGCAGTTGGCGGCCGTGAACAAGCAGTCGATGCGACTCGCGAAGCAGTTAGATGGGTGGTCTCGAGCGGCGATCAGCCGGCGGTTGAGTGAGGCCGTCGTCGGTGGCCAAGACCTGACGAGTGCGGTCGTCACCGTGTTCGAGGAGCTGCAGACGGCACCCGGACACGTCATCCCCATTGGAAAACTCGAGGAGGTTGCTCGAAAAGAGGTGAGCATCGAAGGGCGTGTCGAAACCCTGTGGGATCCCTCGCATCCGAGCATCGCACAGGTCGGGCTCATCGCAGACGACAGTGGACAGACACGCGTGACGATCTGGAAGTCCTCAGACGCGCCGTGGATCGAGGAAGGCGAGCAGGTGCGCATTCACAAGGCTGCCCGGAACTGGCACGAAGGCCGTGTTTCACTGGCCGTGACCGGATGGACGACCATTCACTTCCCCGAGCGCGGCCGCTGGTGGGAATAGCCGGGGAGAAGCCCCTTTTTTGCTGGTGTGAACGCAGTCACCGCCACCTCCCACCACCTCCACGGTCCGGGCTGCTTACGGCCGATGGCCGTTGCGCTGCCGGGCTTTCGCCACAGCGTGAATTAGTTCCACGACTTCTTCATTCACAAATATGCTAGAAACTGAGTAGAGCAATTTAGGAACTACATCTGCGGATTGATTGTTTGCTGTTCCACGAATTTTCCTAAAATCATCAGACATTCATATGTGTGTATAAATTAAACGCGTGAATAATGCCCGCGATATCCCTGTTAGGTATTGTATTGTTTGTCCTCCAAGCTGGTGTTGGATACCATCTCTATCGGTCACTTGCTAGTAGTGGAAACGGCTCTGGGATGCTGATTGGGGCTATGGTCACAGGTGTGGGGATCGCATCCCTGTTTATATTTGGTATGATTCCGACTCTTGCGCTTGATTTCGTGCTTTTATTGATATCTGCGTTAGTATCCCGTCAATCAAATAACGTTACGTCCTGAATTGATCCTTGTCTCATGACCTCCGCGATACATGAGGCCTCTGTACTGACCGCGATTTTCACAAAGAACTCTGAATAAAGAAACTCTGCTACTGCCTCCTGATAGAGCGGTTTCTCTGCCCCACGAGTGAGGTGAGGGGCAGTCAGAATTGCTCATTGCCCTTCGTGAACACCATGACTTTTAGAGAGATTTACGAGACAACATTCGACGAAGACGTTCAGCCCAACTCGAGCACCAGTCCGTGTCCCAACTGCAACGGACGGATGACCACCAACGCAGTCGAAACTCGTTGTGAAGACTGTGGACTCCTTCTCGAACCGCAACACTACCAGACCCAGAAAAGAGTCAATCCCACTTAGATAGAATGCCATTGAGAAAAACTACACAAGTATTGGAACAAGATATTTACTGGAGTAACAACATAGATTTGGATAATGCCAGAATGTGATGGCTGTGGCTCTCATGTCACGGAGAACTACTACCGGGTTTTCGCTGTTGATGGTGATCTGCCAGCGTGTATTCATTGTGCCAGCAACCGTGAAGCTCGAGAAGCAGGACTCCGCCAGCAATAGTGTCTCAGTGGTATCATTTCTAGATCTTCTCTCCCGAACTGGGACCTGATCAAGACGCGAGACAACACGATCCACTAAGCCAATGACTGACCGAGATTCTGACTTTGAAGAGCTTCGTCCGACCGGCGAAGCGTCGCATATCCCAGACGAGACACTCAGTGAGGATGATGACGGCGAACCTGATCGACAGCGGATCGCGACGGCGACAGCTGGATATCCGGACACTCCAACGGAAGCGGATACCGAGTGTCGCTCCTGTGGCGCACCGATTCCAGCCGACCGAACCAAATGCCTGTTCTGTCTCACCAACCATCTCGAGAACTCCTCTTCTGGGACAGACGCACCAGCGACAGAGTGGACACTGCTTGGCGTTGTCCACATGCTTGTCGAGTCGTCGACGTTCTACGGCGCTGTCGCGAAAGGCGGGGCCGCTGCGACGCTCCTTGCCTCGAGTGCAACGGAAACAACCGTCGACGACTGCACGTCCATCTATGATCTCGAGGACGAGCCTGCAGCCCAATTGACCGATCGGTGGCCTGTACTACCCGCTGCAGTACGGATCTCATCCACTGACGGTGAGCAGCTTTTCGCAGCGGCCCGCGATCGAACCGCGTGGACTGACCAACCCCACCCGGTCGCAGATAGTGACCACGAACCCACAACGTATCTCTACGACGAAGGTGGAACTGGCATTCGCGACGAGCAGCGGCTTGCGACGTTGCTCGACAACGCCGGCGATGATGCGTGGTTAGTCCCCGCAATTGCTCTCCAGCAGACAGCTGGCGAGCGTGAACCTGAGCGTCAGGACAGTCTGATTCCGACCAAAGAACGCCTCGAGTGTCACCAGTGCGGACGCACAACCGAGCATCGATTCAGCGAGCATGAATCAGTTCCCGACGAAACCTGGACCGGCCACGCAATCTGGGAGTGCCAGGTCTGCGGGACGCCGTGCTATGGGCCGAGTCCAGAGTGAATGAGATGTGGAACATGATCGCTTAGCAGTAGATAGTAGCACTGTTTCTTTATTCAGAGTGAGGCGTAAAAATCGCGGTAAGTACAGGGTGTGTCTTGTTTGCAGAGAGACGCGACAAAGGGTGGCACAATAGCATATTCTGTAAGGAAAATTATTATAATATTGCAACACCAATCATTGATTGAAATACTATGCCTGAAGCTGGTTCTCCTCTACAGCCCGGAATGACCCAATGGAAGTACGCTCTCATCGGTGGGTTGTGCTCTCTTCCATTCACCACCTTCAGTTACTGGCAAACAGGATCCGAACTCTCGCTTGGAGCGGTGTTTTTCGGTGGTATTCTTGCCGGCTATCTGATCGGGCGTGTGAACGGTGAAATTAGTGGAGTCGGGGTTCGGGTCGGGATTATTGGCGGACTTCCAGTATTCTGGGTTGTTTTCGATCTTCTTACAACCACATTCCGCTTGGCCGGCCCAGTATGGTTTGTGGCGAGCGCGATCGGTGCCACGATTGTGTTTGCAGTCCTGGGATTCGGAATTTCAGCGCTCATCGGTGAAGTGGGAGTACGGGTTGGGCGTTGGCTGGCCGGTAACCAACATGACCAATCGACTACTGTGGGAAATAGTTGAGACGGCGGAGTTCAAAGAACACTGTCAGTTGACATCAGTCAAGAGATGTTGGGGTAAAGGAAAATCAACTATACCTTCATATCATGTTTATCTGCGCCGCGATCGGCTGAGGCGCATTCAATGGACCTACGCAACACACCAGGATACAGACTGCATCGTGCACTCAGTCAACTCAATGATCTCGAGGGCGATCAGTTGACTGACGCCGACAGAGAACGAATCGAAACAGCAACGGCGCTCTTGGAGGAAGTGAGTCTTCTCACTCGACCAGAGCGTAGTGAACCTACTGATACCCACATTGATTCCTAACCGAGCGGGTTATAGAATCGGTCACAGCTTATTGTGCTCTGTTGAATAGATGCTGGATCACGGTTACAGCGGCTCACACAGCGATTCTATATTGATGAGGGCGAACATCAAGACAATTTCACGGAACTGGCGATACCAGCCCAGCGCTCGCACGGCGTCGCCGAGCGAGCGCTTCGTTGTTGAGTACGAGGTTTCGGCCATCCAGCGCTGAGAGTATCCTTTTGCCCGGATGAGCGCGTTGTTCATGACTGCATTCGGTGATGAGCCGCGGTAGTGAACAAGGTACTCAACGTCAAGTGCGGAGATTTCGTACTCAGTGTGCCAGTCTTGGAACGCGTTGTCGGCAACCACGGACTGCAGGTCGTCCGCGTTTCGGCGGACGACCTGCGGTCCGGTCTTCGTATCGTGCTTCCACCGTGCTGTGATATGGACATCGAGAACAGCGAGCGACTCTATATCAGTTAATGTCGTCACTTTCAGCGTCTGCACGGTATTTCCTGACCGCTGGCGGAAGTACGACGAAGAACGGCGGCGGTCAAAGAACGTGCTGTCGAGAGCAGCGTGGCCAGACTGCGGGTGTTGCTGCGCTGAAACGCGCAGCAACGCCCGCCACACCCACATTTTCAGCCGATCGAACGACTTGTAGATCGTGCTGTAGTCGGGGAGGTTCTCTCGATCGAGACCGAGTACGTCACAAATCTCAGTCATGTACTTCAACCGATTCGGCGTTTCACGGTAGCTGTGACCTTCTTCGAGCCGAAAACAGTGTAGGACGACATGGACCCAGCGGGCGAACCCGCCGCTGGCGGGCTCGCCCGCGTGCTTCCCCAACGCTTGTTTGGCTAGGTCACGACACTGCTCAATGAAGTCGAGGAGATCGATTTCCATAGGACAGAATCGAATTCCTCGGCTTCATCCTTCTAAGCCAGTGATATCGGCTGATTAGATCGCTGTTCAACAGAGCAGCTTATTGGACTCCGTACCGGACGGTCAGTACAGGCTATGTACTTTCCGTAGAGTGTCAACCCACCATAATTTCTAAGTGAGTGTAATTCTTGCTGCGGAATATGGCTGAAAACTCAGAGACCCCATCCATATCGATGGTTCCGGCTATTTACCGTCTGGTTGCCGGTTTTCTCCATGCAGGTGTCGCTATCTTTCTCTGGAACTTCTTCTCATATGACAATCTATGGGAACTCCTCTTGGTTAAGCCACCCTCAGGAGCGTATATTCTCATCGGAATGTTTGCCCTCGGATTCGTTCCAGTCCTGTATTCCATAACGCAGAAGTCCATTTCGCCCGTTCTACTGGTCAGTGTATTACTAACCGTATCAGCCTATAGTGAGTGGCAGGGTTACTTTACTAGCCCGTTTGGTGGTCCGGGACCATTCGGTGTGTATATCCTTTCTTGGGTCGGCGTAGTCCTCCTTGCGGGTCTGGCAGGCAACGTTGAGCTCAAACTCAAACAAAGAGAGACAGCGGCTCCCTAACCAGCAACCCCACTCGAGGCAGAGGTACAAGTTTCCAAAGGCACCCGTGGTCTTTTCGAAGCTATCGACGAGTCAAGCGACCTGACGACCACTGACGATGCTACTATCGATCCGGATCGCTCTACTCCGTGAGACAGGTACGTTCCAGCAGTGATTTTGTGCGCCGGTGATGGGTGCCGGCGCACTGGGTAAGACCAAGCGAACACTGATCAGAGCGTCGGCGCAGTGAGGTATCCGAGATGCATATGTTAATTTACGCACTGGTAGAGGCATCGACAGCAGAAGAGGCACTGTCAACCGGAAAGACCGTGTTCGATCGACTGGTTGGCGCGGAGCCGCATTCCTGTGCGGTGTTCGACTACTACGTCACTTTCGACCAAGAGGAGACGACAGTGGCTGGAAAAGCACGGTGGGGCGACCTGCCGACGGCTGCGCCCGTTACGTCCGACGAAGGTGAAGAACTCCTCGAGCGGGCCTGGGAGACTACGACGGAAACGTTCCAACGAAATCTGAATCGGGTGAAGCAAGCACTCGAGGAACACAGCGACGACGAGATCATGCGCGACGAAGGCCTCGCTCGGCACGCCTTCCAGCAGGTCGGTGCCTCCCGTGGCCCGTCGATCTGCCTGTATGATCAGTACGCGACTGGGATCCGCCATCGTGGACACCTCGATCGCCTCCTCGAGGACACTGACGAGCGCGAGACGTGCTGGATCGTGCCGGCAGACGTCCATTTCTGAGTACTCATGCCCCGAATCACCAACTGGACACGAGAGAGTCGAACACCCACGCTGGCATATCGAAACACGGAGACTGGAGCGCGAGCAGTCCTGCATCGTGCCCCGGACTCCTACGCGTACAAGTGGCGGGCAGCGATCCTCGTCGACGGCTATCCAGTGTGGTCGCACGGCTTCGAGACAAAAGAAGCGACCAGCGTTCGGGATGAACTTCGGAACCGCCCAGCCCCTGAACTCGCTTGTCCTGAGTGTCCAAACAACGACGTCATCGTCGGCCAGAAATCTGCCACTGGTGCGAAGGTCAAACGATGGTTCGACTGTCCAGACTGTGGCTACGAAGCCCCCTCGAAAATCGTCTACGGTGCAGAACGCTAACAGCAGGTGGGAGCGAGAGCGCAAGCTAATCGCTCAGAATCGAGTTCGTCACTGACTGCAGCGGATTTCACGATTGCTTTATAGTAGGAGTCGAGTCGATCAACTAGGTGCATTCCCTGTGAGTGCCGGTTCTGCATTAATTTCCCTCGTCGTGATCATCTTAGGGCTGGGCGTCGCTTCCCAAGTGTTAGCCGATCGCTTGGAGATTCCCAGTGTCCTCTTTCTGATTCTCGCAGGGGTCGCTGTTGGGCCTGAAGGACTCGACATTATCGGATTAGAATCACTCGGCGGACCTGGACCCCTCTCAGCGATCGTTGGACTGTCAGTCGCGATTATCGTCTTTGAGGGTGCCTTCCATCTGAAACTCACGAAGCTCCGACAGACACCGCGTGAAGCGATTCGGTTGATCACGGTAGGCGCACTTATCGCTCTCGTCGGGACAGCTGTTGTTGTCCGATTCGCACTCAATGTCTCATGGGAGCTGTCGTTTCTCGTCGGTTCACTCCTCATCGCGACCGGGCCGACGGTGATTACACCGATTTTAGATGTGGTGCCGGTTCGAGACCGCGTGGCGGCAGCGCTCGAGACGGAAGGGATCGTCAACGACGTCACGGCTGCGATCTTAGCAGTCGCCGTCTTCGAGATGGTCGTCTCCGAGGAGAGCGAACTGCAGGTTCTGGTCGAAGAGTTCGTGTCTCGGCTCGGGATCGGTCTCCTCATCGGTGTCCTGACAGCAGGCGTTCTTTGGTATCTGCTCACCCACGTCGATCTCTCGCCGTCGAACGCCGTCCGAAACTCGCGCCTCATCGTTCTTGTCGGAGCACTTGCCACCTACGGAATCGCAAACGCGATTATCACGGAGGCAGGCATCGCGGCAGTTGCGACAGCCGGGCTGCTCCTCGGGAACGCTGGCGTCCCGTATGAGGAGGAAATTGCGGCGTTCAAGGGCGATATCACGCTGATCGTCCTCTCATTTGTGTTCATATCTCTCACGACACTTCTCTCGTTTGAGGACCTTCTCTCACTCGGGGTCGGTGGTATCGTGGTTGTCTTCGTTGTGGTAGCGGTCATCCGACCTGTCGCAGTCCTCCTCTGTACGTACGGCGAGCACTTTTCGTTCCGCGAGCAACTATTTATGAGTGGAGTTGGTCCTCGCGGTATTATCCCAGCAAGCGTGGCAACACTCTTCGCACTCGAGCTCCGGTCGTCGAACCCCGAAGCAGCGACCGTTCTCGTCGGGACCGTGTTTCTGGTGATTCTGACAACGGTCGTTTTCGAAGGAGGGTTTGCCAGGCACATCGCACAAGCACTCAAGGTACTACCAATGCGCGTAATCGTTGTCGGCGGCGGTCGTGTCGGTCGCGGCCTCGCCGAACGGCTGGAGGATCGTGGTGAAAACGTGATCATTATCGACAATGACCAAGAAAAAGTCGAGGCAGCACGGAACGCTGGATTCACCGTCCACCATGGCGATGGAACGGACACGTCCGTCCTGCAATCTGCGGGCGCGGCGAACGCGAAGATCGTCGCCGCAGCGACGGGTGACGACGATGCAAATCTCCTCATCGCCCAGCTCGCAAACTCGAAGTTCGACAATGAGACGGTCATCGCTCGAGTGAACACACCAGGGAATGCCGACGCGTTCGAAGACCTGGGTGTTCGAGCGATTGCAGCTGATGAATCGATCGCTCAGTCGATGGATAATGCGATCGAACGACCAGCCCTCTCGGAGTGGATGACTGAACTCGGACGAACCGGTGACGTTCAAGAAATCGAGGTGACGGCCGAAAAACTGGTCGGAAAATCGATCCGCGAACTCGACCAAGAGCTCCCAGATGGCGTCTTAGTCGCACTCGTTAGTCGCAATGGTGAGTCGGAGGTCCCTGATGCAGACTTGACGCTTCAACACGGAGACCACCTCACGTTCGTTGGCCGCCGAAACGCGGTTCACGAGGCACTCGAGCAGTGCCACCCGCATCTCCGTACCTAACCGTGGACTCAACACCCAGTGAGAGAACAGGACTTTAGCCAGGTATGACAATTTGAATGATATTCAGCGTGTCCAGAAGCCACCAGTGAACAGCACAAGCACAGGAATGATCTCGAGGCGGCCAATCCACATGAGAAAGACCATCACGAGCTTCGAGCTATCCGGAAACTCGAGGTAGCTCCCAAACGGGCCGAGCGAGCCGAACCCAGGACCAATATTGCCAATCGTCGCGAGACTGGCGCTGAATGCTTCGAGCGGCGTCAACGTGTAGCCGATACGGCTGGCATCGAGCGCGATGAACAGCGTTGCGATGGCGAAGATGAGGAGATACATGAACGTGAAGCCGAGGACGCCGCGGATCGCGTCCTCGTCGACGACGTTACCGCCGAGACGGACTGGTCGAACGACTTCGGGGTGAGAGGCTGTCAACAGTTCCCGTCGGAGGACCTTGAAAATGATCACCCATCGAACCACTTTGACGCCACCGCCGGTCGACCCGGCGCAGCCGCCGACTAACATGGCAAACAGGAGGACGATCTTCCCCGTCGAGGTCCACTCGACGAAGTCGCTGGTCGCGTAACCGGTTGAGGTCAGCAGCGATCCGATCTGGAAGGCGCTCTGGCGTAGCGAGTTCCCGAGGACGCCCTCGGTCACGCCGCCGAGGCCCGATAGCGCTGGCGCGGCACCGGAATAGAGCATTCCAGCGAGGAGGACGGTCAGCCCGGCGATTGCGGCGATGTAGGCGCGAAACTCGGTGTTTCGAACGAAGCGATGACCGTCACCGCTGAAGACGTGCCAGAACAGGGCGAAGTTCGTCCCGGCGATGATCATGAAGGGGATTGCCGTCCACTGGACGATCGCAGAAAAGGCCGCGACGCTGTCGGCCTCTGGGGAGAACCCGCCCGTCGGGAGCGTTGTGAACCCGTGGGCGATGGCGTTGTACAGCCCCATGTTCGGTGCCATCCCTGCAAGATGAAAGCCATAGAGCAGCGCGATATAGATAGCAGTAAAAGCGAAGTAGACGAGCCAGAGGATCCGTGCCGTCTCGGCGATCCGCGGGGTCAGTTTCTGTAGCTCCGGACCCGGCGCCTCCGACTCGATGAGTTGGGCACCGCTGACGGCGATCTCTGGCAGGATCGCGACCATCAAGACGATGATCCCCATCCCGCCGAGCCACTGCGTGAGCTGTCGCCACATCATCACGGCGTGAGAGTGGCGCTCAAGAGAGATCTCCCCGAGGACGGTGGCCCCAGTGGTCGTAAAGCCAGACATCGACTCAAACAGCGCGTTGACTGGGTCGGCAAGCGTCGATTCGGTTCCCCAGCCAGCGAGCACATACGGGACCGCGCCGACGGCGGCGACGGCGAGCCACGAGATCGCGACGAACAGCATCGCCTCCCGGATCTGCAGGTCCGGATCGAGGTCGAGTTGCTCGAGGCCGTGGCCAACGGCGATCGTCAGTGCGATCGTCGCGACGAACGGGAACACCGGGTCGCCGTAAATGAGCGCCACGACGATTGGGATCACTAACGGAACGGAGAGATACTTGAGGACGGTCCCGACGAGCGCGAAGCTGGCGCGCCACTCAGTTCGGAGCCGCATAGAACCCCCCACTCACGGAGTCACGTCTGGACACGGTTGTAACGGCATTTCGCTAAGGCCGTAATGAATCCATCGTGACCGACGCGCTGCCCGGCGTCCTCAATCCGGCCGCCGCTCGCTCCGTGCGGCGGGATGGTATCCGACAGTATCACCACCGCGAGCGCCGATTCTGAGCTCGTGGCACCGACGCGAGACGGGTACAGGTACTTTATACGAACCGTGCGTAGTGTGACCTATGAACGTACAATTGCCAAGTGTTCGCCACCCACACTCGTTTTACGACGTGTTCGGTGTCGTCGCTACAGCGGTGGCAATCATGGCACTTGTCCTCACGGTTCGACATGGATCGGTCGTCCGGATCGAGATGGTCGCATTCATGGCGATCGTCTTTCTGTGGGCTGGGTGGGCGATCGAGCGAATCCTGGCTGAATCGGAGGAACAGTCGAAGCGACGACGACAGCGACCTCCCTGGGATCAGTAAGTGGTGACGGCCGTCCGCCGAACGAATTCAGCTGACTGTCGCTCGAGGCCGGGAGATGGGGGCGAGCAGTGCCGAAGCGGTATGTTTTCATCCGAGACGCGACAAGCTTAGCACCATGTATATCATCGTCGTCGGTGCGGGCGATATCGGGATTCCGCTGATCGATATCGCGACTCGATCGGGAAACGAGGTCGTCGTCATCGAGAAAGATCCCGAACGCGCGGATCGGGCCGCCGGTGAGTACGACTGCCTGATCTTAAACGACGACGCCACGGCCCATGAAGCGCTCATCGACGCTGGAATCGGGAAGGCTGACGCCCTGATAAGCACGACCGACCGGGACGCGACCAATATCATGGTCTGTCTGCTCGCGCAGGAACACGAGGTACCGTCGATCGTCTCAGTCGTGCACGACCCCGAGCACATGAACGTGTTTCGCCAGATCGGCGTCAACACCATGGAGAACCCCCAGGAACTCATCGCGGAGTACCTGTATCGGTCGGTTGCTCGCCCCGCTATCGTCGACTACATGCGAATCGGCGAGGAGGCGGAGGTCTTCGAGATCCGAGTCACTGAAAACGCGCCGATTATCGGAAAAACGATCCTCGAGGCCGCGAATGAAGAAATCATTCCCGACGATGTGCTGATCGTTGCCATCGAACGTGAAGGACAGGAGCCGCCAATTACTCCAAAGGGAAGCACGACCATCCAGACCGGCGATCTGTTAACCGTCTACTCTGGATTTGGTGCCGAACCCGAACTGACAAACGTGTTCGGCCATTACGAGGACCGGGTGAAATGACGCCTGAACCGAACGACGATGGACTCGTGACTTTCGACAACTCCCCTCATTGAGGACATAAATTCAAACGAATTACTATTTCGACGTGTATATCAACCGAAACCGGGGGAAAATAGACAAGGCGACGGAAACAGTCGGCTGAGACTTGCGGCTGATGTTTCGGCGCTAACTGAACTCTTGTACGTCTCGCTGCTCAAACCCCTTGATCTGGAGCGCGTACTACGCGATTCCAGAAGTGCTTATACTACGGTAAATTATGTATGAGATGAAAGATAATATATAGATGATTGCACCAGCAGATGTGAGAATCGACCGTCCCACGACAGCGATGAAAAGAATCATCAGTGGACCAATAAGCAGCAGTACATCGAAGACCCGATCCTCAGCACCTGCCCCAAGGAGTTCTCCAACGAACGGGAGGTCGCGAAGATTCATTGGTATATTCCACCCCGGCGGAAGATTGCCCGAAGCGTCACTAGCACGGGGATGATCTCGAGGCGACCGATCCACATATTGAACAAGAACATGAGTTTCCCAAGCGTCGGAAGCGACTCCGGCCCGGTGATGCCCGCGGAGAGGCCGACGTTGCCCTGAGCGCTCGCAACCTCGAAGATGACGTTCTCGAGGGTGTACTCCCCCTGTGGAAGTATTAGGAGAAGCACAAACATCCCAATGCCAAGGAAGACAAACCAGAGAAAGCCGATAATGGCCGCTTCCTCGAACTCCTGGCGGACTTCCTGTTCGTTAAGTCGGCGACCGTTGATTTTCAGCCGGCGAACTGCTGTCTTGGGATAAAAGACATCTGCGATACGGAATCGGATTCCTTTTAATAGCGTGAGCGCCCGGATGAGCTTAATTCCGCCGACTGTCGACCCAGCCGCACCGCCGACGATCATCCCGAAGACCACCGTAAGCTGGGCCTGTGCTGGCCACCGGCCAAGCGCGACATTCGTCGAGTCGACTGCAGTCTGGAAGCCAGCGCAGGTCGCCGCCGAGACGAACTGGAAAGAGCTGTAGCGAAACGCGGTAAACAGGGTGTCATACGTTTCGGTGACGTAGACGAGCGCGGTAAGAGCGAGCGTGCCAGCGCTCATGTAGATGAATACCCATCGGGTCTGGAGATCCGTATAGAGATTTCGGAGGTCGCCTTGCAGGATGAGATAGTGCACCGGAAACGCGATACTGCCGAGTAGCATGATCGGCAGGAGCGCGAAGTCGATAGCGGCGCTGTCGTAGGTAGCGATCGAGTTGTCCGTGATCGAGAATCCACCAGTTGATAAGCCTGTCATCGCGTGGTTGATTGCGCCCCAGAGCGGCATCCCGACAACCCAGAGTAACAGGATCGAGACGAACGTAAAGAGGAGGAAGATCCACCAGATCGTCTGCACCGTCGAGACGATACTCGGATGAATCCGTTCGGATCGCGCTTCGCTCTCATAGAGCGTCAGTGACCCACTGCCAGGGCGGGCGAGGATCGCCGTCGTCAGGACGATCACGCCGACGCCACCGACCCACTCGATGAACGACCGCCACCACTGCAGCGTCCGTGGTAAGACCTCCTCGTTGTCGGTCATCGTCAGGCCAGTCCCGGTAAAGCCGCTCATACTCTCGAAGACGGCGTTGAGTGGATTGGTAAACGCCGCGAGTGTCTCCGTCTGTGCCGGCGTCTCGAGGACTGGTAGCCCAAGCTCAACGGTCCACGCAATGAGGAGGAACGGGACCGATCCGAAGAGCGCGACGCAGAACCAGCCCGTCGCGGCGATGATCATCCCGTGTAATTTCCCAGGCTGGGTCGCCTCCCGAAACGTCGATGTCAAGAGGTAGCCGATCCCAAGCGGGAGTAACCCGGAGACGATGAGGGCCGGCATCGCCCAGTACTCTCCCCAGACAAGCGGGATGAGCAGCGAGACGAACAGTAACCCGGCCAGCGCTTGAAACATGCGCCCTAAATCTCGGCTGATTGTTTCCATCGCATCGTTCATACACATCTCACCTTCATCGTCGAATTTTTATTTGTATTGATGTACTGAATATCCATTTGAAGTAACACTTTCTGATATAATTGGTTTAGAAAGTACATATTACCGCTTCAACTCCTCATTTCGATCGTCATTTAACTTGGTCTTCAGGATGACCGAACACGTCAGTCAGTTCTGGGTCAGCGCCGAACGCCGAATAGACGGTCAGCAGATCGCCGGTTTCGATCTCCATCCCACCTTGCGGGGTAAGTGGTGGGTCCTGTCCTTCCCGTTCGATCGCGACGATCAGGACGTCGTCAGGGAGGATCTCCTCTTCTGCTGCCTCAACGATCGTTTTGCCGGCGATCGGGGCGTTCTCGGTGACAGTGATCTCGAAGACCTCCGCCTCCTCGCCGATTCGCATGTAGTCGACGATCGCGGGACGAGCGATCGCCCGGTAGAGATATTCGGCGATGAGTTCCTGCGGGTTCTCCATCGTGTTGACGCCGATCTGGCGAAACACGTTCATGTGTTCGGGATCGTGCACGACTGAGACGACTGCTGGCACCTCGTGTTCTTGGGCGAGCAGACAGACCATGATGTTGGTCGCGTCTCGGTCGGTCGTGCTGATTAGGGCGTCTGCCTCTTCGATCCCGGCATCCATGAGTGTCCCATGGGCCGTCGCATCGGCATTGAGAACCAGACAATCGTACTCACCGGCAACTCGATCAGCCCGTTCTTCGTCGTTCTCGATGACGACGACTTCGTTGCCTGACCGAGTCGCGATGTTGATCAATGGCGTTCCGATATCGCCTGCTCCAACGATGATAATATACATGTATACTTACACCTCGAGTCGCCGCATGGTTACTTTTTGAATCGATAGAAGAGAACCTGCTGGCCCACATTTCGTCACAACTGTTCCATCCGTTTGTTCACCGACGTTTTCCAGAAGGGAGACATCGTCTTTTCCACGGCATTGATACCTGTAACGCGGTGGAATTGATAACGTTCGAAGATAGCTGCCATGTCCCGTGCGTTCGCCTCGGTGGAAACTGGAACAACGTGGAACAACGATAGATTCTACAGGAGATTGCATTAGCAAATCACTCTCCCAAATCTCCAAGAAATGACCAGTTGAGAGTTTCTTCTCCATCTGGATGTCTCTCTCGAGTCACGTGGTAGAGAGAAACAGGGGGTGAGTCACTGTCCGAATCGCCCGTGTCAGGAGACCGCATTTTGACTAATGTGTAGACTCCCTCATCCTCAATGGCGAGAACATCACCTTTCGCTTCTTCGCGGATCTGTTTCTCTATCGGCGGATGAGCTTTTTCAAGAAGCTGTTCGACGTATTTGTGTACTGTGCGAAGTTCTGGCGGTTCAAGGTTGTCAAGTTGCTCAACAAGGGCATCTGGGAGCCGCTCTGAGAGTGATCGTTCGTCGTCTGAATTGCTCATACATGGACCGCCATTCTGGAAAGCAAAATAACTTCCGCTAGATTTACGGATGCGTTTCTTCAACCCCAGAATTCTTTCTTATCGTTTATCAGCCTTGAGATACCGTGTCCGCCGTGAAATCCCTACTTCTCCATCAAACAGTATCTCGTATGTGGGATGGTTGATGCTGTTTCCAATCGAGAACAAAGGTCAAGTTAAAAGCCAAAAGGGAACCAATTATCTCATATAAGTATGTCCAAAGGTATCGATGGGATAGACGAGGAGATACTGTATTATCTTACGCAGGAGGGGCGTCATACGTCCGCACCTGATATCGCTGAGAAAGTAGATGTCTCTGCTCCGACTGTTCGTAATCGGATTCGCCGTCTCGAAGAAGATGGAATTATTCAGGGCTATCATGCTCATGTGGACTACGAACAAGCCGACGGTCGATTAACAAATCTATTCACCTGTACCACGCCAGCGACTGATCGGCAGGAACAGGCCCAGCGGGTTCTCGATGTTCCAGGCGTTATCAACGTCAGAGAGATCATGACTGGCAAAGGAGATCTCCAAATCAAGGTAGTTGGTATGGATACTGATGACCTCACACGCATCGCACAGGATATTACAGCTCTTGGTATCGAAATTGATGATGAGGGCCTTATTCATCGAGAATATGTCCGCCCATACGCTCAGTTCGGTCCCCGGGAAAAGGAACCAATTTCGCCAGTAACCGGTGTTGCAGGTCTTGCTGGAGATGCAGATGTAATCGAAGTCATTGTGAAGGAGGGTGCACCAATCACTGGCAAAACGCTTCAACAGGCCAACAAAGAGAACCTTATCCCCGCAAGTGTACTGGTAGTGAGAATTGATCGAGGCGATCAAGCCATTACTCCAACAGGAGAGACCACAATCAGGGAGGATGACTTCGTTACGATTCATTCGCGATCGGGAATCACTGATGATACCTTAGAGGTATTCACTGGGTGAACTATCCCACCCTACCGCTCGCCTGACGGCTCGCGCTTGAAGGAAGTGCTTCCTGCTTCCAAGACGCGCTTTGCAGGGGTCGTTCCAGACGGATCAACAGCGACGAAGTGCGTACCTCGGTTCGCACTTGTATTCGAGCATTGGAGAAACGTACCCCACGCTGCACTAACACGGTTGTGGCTGTTCGATGGGAGCTCCATCAACCTATTCGCGTTGAGATCTTTGACCGCCACGAGTCGTACTCTCGAGCGTAGTGATGCGACAGTTTGTGCAGGAAATCGTGCCACTTCCCTTCGGTCGGCGCTTGCTGAGAAAAAGGCATTAGCGCCTTGATTAAGGTTATTGGGGTACCCAACTGTTATGCTGTGTGTTATCTTCCTTCTCTTGTATGGGCAGTACACCTGATTCCTCCCATGGTAATCTTCTTGCACACGTTCTTGTTCCGGTCGCAAACGAGAACGATGCCGAGAAGACAGCGCTGGCGCTTGAACCGTACGATCCAGACAAGGTGACAGTACTTCACGTCGTCGAAAAGGGAGAGGGCGTTCCGGATAAGACGCCTGTCGAGCAATCCGAAAACATCGCTGCAGAATCATACGCCGCTGTCCGCAGGGTCTTTCCTGATGCGAACGACCACACTGCCTACGCTCGAGATATCGTCGCTGCTATTTTCGAGGCTGCTGATGAGGTAGATGCGAGCGCTATCGCGTATCGTTCCCGTGGTGGAAACCGAATCATGCAGTTTCTATCGGGTGACCACTCGCTCAAACTCGTTACCCAAGCCAATCGGCCCGTCATCGCACTACCGCGGACAGATGGAGACGAATCAGCTGAGTGATTACACGCTAAGTGTCTCAACGGCGGCCAAACAGCCGATCGCGGAGCGAACGCGACGATGGGCGTTCGGTCAACAGAACCGGTGTGTCGAGTTCCTCGATGACATCAAACACGAGTGAACCCTGAACAATACGTGACAGGAGTCCACGCTCTGTCGCGCCGAGTATGACGAGATCGTGATCGGCACTGATGCGTTCGATCACGGTCTCGGTATCACCAGTCTCGATGTGTAAGTCGGCATCCGACAACTGATGGCTGTCGGCCCAGTCACGCAGGAATTCACGCCCTTCCGCTTCTTCTCCCTCGTTGACGACGTGTAACAACGACACTTCGGTATCGAGCGTTTCCTGCAGTGCGAGGGCTACCTCTGCGGAGAGATCCGACGACGCTCCGCCGGCAGTGGGGACGACTATATCGGTCGGATCGAACTCCGTTGCGTCTAGGACGAGAAAATCACACGGCAAGTCGTGTGTTAGTTCATCAAGGGTACGTTCGGCACGCCCACCCGCAAACTGCGTGCCGCCATAGCCCATCACGACTCTGTCGGCATCGTTCGATTGCGCTGCATCGTACACTTCTTCGAGACTGCGATGGGACAGGATCGTCTTCGTCTCAATGGGCACATCGAATGCCGCTGCGTCTTGTTTAGCGGCGTCGAGAAGCGTCTCCGAGGCAGCGTTAAGATCGCCGTTCTCGGCGGCAGCGGTAAGCGTTGTCTGGTCTGGCACGGTGACGATGTGTGTTGCAAGCACACGCCCGCCTTCGTGTTCAGCGATCGCACTGGCAAGTGTGATAAGAGCACTCTCCGTTCGCGGGTTGGCCAGTGCGACCATGATCGTCGGCCCGTCCGATCCACTTGGTGCAACTGCGTCGGCAGCTCCGACGACGCGATCCGGCAGTTCTTCTTCACGGCTTCGAATGTAGTGCGAGAGCACACCCTGTTGTGACGTTTTATCGCGGGCGTAGAGGAAGTACCAGAGAACGGCAACGACGACGAACGCTGCAGACAGTGCAATCTCCAGATTGTCCATAAACGCGACGAGTCCAAGCGATAATACCGCGCCGAGGATCGGCGTGATGGGATAGAACGGGACCCGGAAATCGGGATCGTACTCCGGGACGTCCGCCTCTCGGAACACGATGAGCCCGACGTTCATCAGCGCGTAGACGATGAGGTGGAGGACGCTCGCTGCTTTTGCGAGTACCTCGAGGTCTTTCCCTAAAAATGCAATAAATACGATGATGAGCCCACCAGTGACGAGAATCGACCGATAGGGCGTCGCAAAGTTCGGATGAATCTCGTTGAGCCAGTTCGTGACGATCTTGTCACGGCCCATCGCGAAGTTGATGCGCGCTGAGGCGAGGATCGAGGCGTTCGCCGACGATGCCGTCGCCAACAGCGCACCAACGGTCATCAGGGCTGCTGCCGCAGCAGCGACACCCCCGACGGGGCCGATAGAGGCGGGAAACGCGACCTCAGCAGCCTGTGCGACCGGTGCATCTTGACTGAGGTCTGGCCACGAGATAACCCCGAGCATCGTCGTCACGAGGATCGCGTAGATGACGGTCACGATCCCGACACTCCCGATAATGGCGATGGGGAGGTTCCGTCCCGGATTTTTCAATTCCTCGGCGACAGTTGCGATCTTCGCGTAGCCGAGAAACGACACGAACACCAGTGCAGTCGCCGGCAGAATCGCACCTGTCCCGAACGGTGCAAGGCCGCCCTCGTTAGCCAGTGTCGCGTACTCGAACGAGGAAAAGCCCGCGAGTGAGAACGCAGTGAGAATCGCAAGCAACGTGAACACAATGATCGTCTGGATGCTCCCGGTCTCCTTGGCTCCAATATAGTTGACGCCAACGAAAACACCGCCGGCAAGGAGCGCCCCGAGCTGGATTGGGCTGAGGAACGCAACCTCGGGTAACGGGACAAAAACGGCGAGATACTGCCCGAATCCAATACAGTAGAACGCGGAGGCGAAGGCAAGCCCCATCCAATCACCCATGCCCGCGATCGATCCGAACATCGGCCCGAGTGACTTGTTGATGTAGTAATATCCACCACCCGCTTTCGGCATCGCAGTCCCGAGTTCGGAGATGGACAGTGCGTTTACCATCGCAATCAGTCCGCCGACGACGAACGACACGACGACGATCGGCCCTGCTGCGTTGGCGGCAACACCGGGTAAGACGAAAATCCCGGCACCGATCATCGTTCCAATACCGATTGTCATCGCAGAAATGAGGCCGAGGTCCTTTGCCAGTTCCTCGTCACCCTCGCCGTGGCTCATACCGAGCAATTGAGCACCACTCATATAAGAACCCCGGTATGATTTCTCTATCAGTAATATGTACCCCATGTGATTACTGATTAAGTAATTCACATTCAGAGCATTGATATAAAGTACCACAATACTAGACGGGTATCATGGACTATCGGCTTGATGAAATCGACCGGCGCATTATTTACGAATTGATGCATGATGCCCGGAATACGTCCTCGCCAACGATCGCTGACCAAGTGAACGTCTCTCCTGCAACGATCCGAAATCGAATCAGCCAACTCGAGGAAAACAATATCATCCGTAAGTATACCGCTGAGATTGACTTCGAACGAGCAGATAGCCACTTGACAAACCTCTATATTTGCAACGCACCAGTCTCCGAACGCAAAGCACTCGCACAGAAGGCGAGTGCTGTCCCAGGTGTCATCAATGTCCGTCAATTAATGACTGGCCGTCGAAACCTACATATCATGGCTGTTGGTGAAAATACAGAACACCTTAGACGAATCACTCGCGCACTCTCCCACCTGGGTATCGAGATTGAAGATGAAACGCTCGTGGAGTCTGAAAATCATAGCCCCTATACATTATTTGGCCCTGACGAGGAAATTTCGGCCAAGACGGCAGCAGATTTTATTAGCCTTACTGGAGATGCAAACATTGTTGATGTGACTGTGCAGGCTGATGCCCCTATTGTCGATCATACACTTGAAGAGGCAGTCCAAAACGATATTCTTGATGATGACTCACTGGTCATCGCTATTGAACGCGGAGATCGCGTATTGACACCTCACGGAACAACCGTTATTCAATCAAATGATATCGTCACAGTGCTATCCCATAGCGGTGACACTGAACACACACTTGACGCATTCATCGCTGAAGAAGCCACTTGAAAATTGACTACAGAAATCCGGTGCTTGCTACGGGTAGCACGCCTCTGGGAATGGTGTCTGCCTCTAGTGGATCGCTCGGGATCAAGAAAACGGGGACAGTTGGAACTGTACTACGACGAACACTCGGAGCAATTCAGGGCCCTTCAACAGCCACTATCATAATGCTGAAGACATCTTTTTGAATATACGACGAATCTATCCCGTATGCCCGAACAAACTGACAAACGCTCCGAGTCAAATCATCGTTGGCTAGTATACACTATGTTTTGTGGCATTCTTTTCATCGCAATTTCAATAATTTTGCAAATTATTGAATACCCATATTCAATATCAACCTCTACTTCGAATGGGATTGGATACATAGGTGTCTTTTTATTTCTCAGCTCATTTCTTGTTCAAATCACCCTCGAATGACCCCATTATCCAGATAGAACAATCTTAGTGCTCGGTGTGGTTTCCCTTACCCTATAATCCAATATATTCAAAAATGCCGTGTGAATATTTATTATAAGTTGTAAAGAACAGATTTTGTGCGGAATTATTAGATTTCTATGGTATGAACAGAGCAGGGATGTTTAGTACAAGTGTGTTTAACTAGATCTCATGAAGTGTGAACGGTGTGGGAAAGATACCTCCGTTGAATGCCACGACGTAGACGGATTTTCTGGGTATCTTTGTGAGGAGTGTGAAGAAGTATGGAAAACTCTTTTAGATGAGTGAGATTCTATGGTAGTAGAAACAAAGGACGATAATGTGTGATATGTTTTTGAGATTTGTGTCTGAGACCCTTATAGTTTATTTTAGAACACTGAACCCTATGTCTGTCCTTCGTTGATCTATGTGAATTTCCTGTACATACCGCAGAGAATAGCTATTCTCTCGCTCACAGAGATTCTCAACAGAGCAGCACAGTTTTTCGTGCCTCAACAGGAGTAGAGGCAACATCCAATGAGCGACACGCCAGAACACACACAAGACTCGAGCGGACTCTCACCAGCACAGCGACTCGAGGCACCGAACACACGACTGATTGATGCCAGCATCGCGACGATCAACGATATGGAGACGCTTCGAGCTTGCATTGCCTACGAAAACCAGCACCAACAACGTGTCCCGATACTCCAGCTACTCGAGAAGCGGGCCAACGAACTCCGCTCACAGGACGACGATGACTAACTCAACGCTATTGTTAACAGATTACAGGACGTCCGGCAACACCCCGTCAACCCCTTACTCTGTACATGATGCCACAAAAGCCGTCACCAGTCATCCTTGTACCTCCGTCCCTGCCCGGAAGCTTGTGAGGTCGTCAATACGCTCTTCGAGTGCTTCGATTTCCTGTTGCAGTTCTTCAGCTTCTGTCTCCTCGCTGGCGGCAAGTCGGTCCTTCAAGCCCTGGAGGCGCGACTCCTTGACGTCATCATCGACCTCCGCCTTGCGAACGTACTCGCTCTCATCGATCTTGTAGACATCGGACTCGGTGAGTGTCGTCACCTCGAGTGCTTCGTCGACCTTCTGGCGATCAACACTCATGACGCGCTCGCGGTCGATCCCTTCTGCCTCGAGTATCGAGAGGACTTTCTCGTCGTCTTTGAGCGAGCGGTTGCGACGACTTGTGCGCTGGACGGAGCCGTACTGACCGGCGACAGGCCGGTCGTGATGGAGTCGGGAGAGAAGCACATCGGCGACCTCCTGGCGAAAGTCGTTAGCGTCACGCTGGACATCCGACAGCAGCGTGTAGAGATTTGCGAGGGTGGCCGTCTCCAACTCAGGCAGGTCAGTTACGTCGTGGCGCTCGAGTGCATCGATCAGTAGCAGCGCATCCGAGTAGACATCAAGGCCCTCAGGTTCGGTGCGGTCGTCATCGGTATCTGGTTCGTGTGCTGTGTCGGCCAGTTGGGTCGTCGTCGGCCCGTCTGTCTCAGCGATCACACCCGCGTCTTCGTCGATCTCGAATCGGGGATGAACGCTCAACACTGCTGGATACGGGTCAGCATCTGGCGGCAGCCGGTCGAGATCGAACCCATCGTGAGCGGTCTGTATCTGATGGTAGAGTGTCTCAAACTGATCGCGTTGAAGCGGGCGTTTCTCGTTTGACTCATCAAACTGGACGATAATGCGATGTTCCTGGATATCTGAGATGTGGATCTGGGAGTGCGACAATGGTGTGATCAGTGTCGCGTCCGCCGGTAGCTCGTCCAGATGCTCGAGAAGCGTGTGCCAACTGACGCTGAATGGCATACGGGGAAGTTACGCGCCAACTCGACTAAACCTTGTTCTCGACGGGTGTCAGAGAACTCTCCCACTGGTTTGATCCACCGACTGCGACGGTGAATTGGCCGGTAAGTAGATGTGCGAATCTATCGAACACGCCAATCATGCTTCATCCCGGTAATGGACGGCGAACAATTCTACAAAGATACCGGTAGTTGGAATGAGATGAGCGACTGTTCCAGTGAGTTCGCCCATCGGTATGAGCTGGTACAAGGCCAATGTGAACCCACCGAGTATCAGTAAACAGCCTGCGGTTGAGGTCAGGGTATCTCCTACACCGTAGAGATAGAATCTAGAGACACCCCAAAAAATGAGACCCAGTGGAATAGTCCACTCAATCACGGGTAGAATCTGGGGATACAGAGAGAGCAATCCAACTACGAGACCAACACCTACAACGAGGGTCAAGAGGCGGACAGACAGATTCCCCCAAGCCTTCTCGGCTGATTGAATGACACTCATCACTCCTATTTCACGATGGATTACAATAAGTACTCTTCCTACTGAGCGTGTGTCAGAACTATAACTATCATTAGATTATTCAAGCCATCAGCCTTCCGTAGAAAACAAAAAGCTAACCAATTAGAACGCGAACGTATTTCTGTGAAGGGCCTGAACCTGACTCGGACCGAACAAAAGAAAATTGGAGCAATAGTTGGTGGTCTCACACTTGGAATGCCAATTTTGGCGATACTATTCAGCGCAACAGGCCTAACTGACCAACCAATTACTCTGTCGTTCCTCAAATTCTCAGTCGTATTCTCATTCTTTTTTTCACTTCCACTGGTCGCATTTTTTATTGCAATCAAAGATAAGACGCCATAATCCCACCTGTCAATTAATAAAATAGATTGACCCCGCTGTTCTACACTCATCCTACACTGAACGGGATGTACTTCGCCTGTACTGAACGGTAGCTGCGTGTGTGTAGTTGAAGACTGCTCTAAACCCCAATCATATTGCCATGTAGTTATTTAGAGCTGTGCGACAACATCAAGACATAGCCTTGGTAGACTCAGACCGATTGCGTCAACTTGTGCTATTTGCGTCACTGGGCGTGATCGGTCTTCTCACAGGGGTGCGTGTCATTAAGTATGAGCCATCACCATGGAATTGGATTGCAATCTTCGCTATCGGAACAGCTTTCATATTTGGCCCGATCACGTGGGCTATCCGCGACCGGCTTCCGAAAGAACGGCGCGAACAACTCAGTTACATTGCTGGTGGTGTCGCTCTGCTCTGTGTACCGATAGTCCTCGGACTTGGGCTCATTGGTGGTAGGCTCCTATTCTTCCTTGACATCGTTGTACTCGGCAGTCTCATCGGCTTTGCAGTCGCATCGGTCATTGAGAGGATAATTATTCCAGAACAGCTTCGCGGCACTACTCAATGATTCTCCGAACATACCGGTAACTACGTGTGCTTATTGTTCATTTAGAGATCCTGCTAGCCAAATCAGCAAAAGAATCGTGCCAAAACCGATAGCCATGATACCGAGGGCAAATTCGGGACTTGTGAGGGGAAGTCCTCGCACATATCCTGTTATCTGATTCATCCCCCAGATAGCAACGAGAAGCAAAATGGCGAGGCCTGTGATGAGGAGCTCATAGTCGAACCAAGTCTTTAGGCCTTCTAACGACGGCATAGTAACAAGTTGCATTTAGAAGGTTATAGTATTTTAGTCAATCCGTTATTTACAGTTACTGGCGCTAACTCTTTGGTCTGTACTTATTGCTAACTCAAGATCGTCCGTCCGACCCTGTGGGAGTTCTCGGACACACGATCAGGAAGTATAGAGGCGCATATATCGATTTAGATTTAGCTGATTTTATGTACACCTTCTTAGAAAAGAGAAACATGTCTGGTTGGTCTCCACCAACAATTCCCCAGAAATGGTTTATCGGAATCGGTGTCCTCTACGGGCTTTTGGTAGTCTACTTATTTCTCACTCAACATATAACATCTATAATCTGGCTTGGCATACTGCTCGGGGTACTTTATCTCTCGTGGCGGTTCGTCGCTGCTGTGGAGGCGATCGCTGACGCTCTCCAACGGATTGCTTATCAACAGGAACAGAACTGATCGGTTTGCATCTGTCGTTACTGCTACTCGAGATCCTGGCGTCCGCTGACTGACGGCTCTCTAGCTGCTCGAGTCCGGCGTATTTTTGAGACCCCCTGAGGGGCGGAGGTCTTCTCGAGTTCAATTCGATTCGATCCGACTCGACTCGAGAGGCAGTGATCAAACATGGCTACGAGCAGCAGCTCCCGGGAAACGTTCGACGATTCGGACACCCGGCACGACGAGATGCACAGTACGATCGAGGCATGGGTTCAGGACCTCGTCGACGAGGTCGATGACGCCGTCTCGAGCGAGCAGTTCACAGAGTGGTTGGACGTCCAGAGTCGGTTCCACGACTACTCGCACCGAAACACGCTGTTGATCAAACTCCAGTGTCCGCAGGCAACACGCGTTGCTGGCTACCGAACATGGCAAAACGAGTTCGACCGGCACGTCAAAGAAGGGGAGACAGCGATCTGGATCTGGGCACCCATCATTGCAAAGCAATGTCCCGACTGCGGAAACTCGCCGTCGTACCACGATCGCAATGACTGTGAATACGATGAGACTCCGCCGGACAGCTGGGAAAAGGGACTTGTGGGCTTTCGGCCAGCGCCCGTCTTCGATATCTCGCAGACTGACGGCGAGCCACTGCCCGACCTCGAGACCGAAGCCAAGGGACAAGCTGACGAGTTGGTTCCCGCACTCCTCGAGGCAGCAGATCCCCTCGAGGTAGACGTAGAGGTCGTGCCACCCCAGGACTGGTCGCATGGGAGTGCCAAGGGAATCTGTGAGTACCGCCCTCAAGAGCAGCCACGCGTCGCCGTCCGAGATCGTGAGAACGACGCTGACCTCGCCGTCACGCTCGTTCACGAGTACGCGCACGCACTCTTGCACAGTGGCGTCGACGACGAGGCTGAGCGATCGAAACGTGAACTCGAGGCCGAAGCGGTCGGCTACATTGTTGGACGCTACTTCGAGTTGGATACCAGTGGATCAGCGTTTTACCTCGCCGCGTGGCACGGTGACGAGCCGGAGACGATCTTCGACCGGCTTGAGCGGATCAGTTCGTCCGCTCAGGAGATCATCGACATCGTCAGCGAGATGATTGGCGATGAGTGATCGACCGCTTCTACTTGAGATCATCACTGCACTCGAGGAACAGGGCCTCGATCGGGACGAGTACCAACTCCAGCGGGTGATCAACATCGAAGCCCTCGAGCGGGTCGTGGATTCGGCAAGCCCGCAAGCTGATACTGATCTCGAGATTCGATTCTCGGTTGGTGAGTTCCGCGTGGTAGTGACACCATCTGATGAGGTCACGGTCAAGACTTCGTAGAACAGGACGCCAAAACAAGGCCGTCATAGATTATCTGATCTGTTGAGCTGGTAATCGCAATAAATGATAAGTACAGGAGAAGCAGGTAACGGCCACGACTACTTAGCTGCTATTGCCCTTTGTGCCGAGCGTGTCATAGAATCGGTCACAGGCCCATTCGACTCCGCAGTGTACGGTCGGTATAGGGCAAGCAAGTAACAGATAGGGATCAGCAGACTAGTTCATAGCTTCCCTCGTCGTGCGGTTTTCCCAGTAGGCTGCTTTTCTCGTGGGAACCTCCGAATATCCACCTGATCCCTAAGAGTACGATTAAATATCTTAGACACACTTTTTTATTCCATTTAGAATGGAGACGGGATACTCCCAAAAAGAAGGTCAAGAAGCATGTAAATCGCCCAGAAAACCCCCCACAGTACGACACCGATTGCTATCCACTTGGGAACGTTCCCTGAGAGACTGGGAGTTTCTGATGGGAAGTACGGCGTCAGTGGGTTGTTCGGCTTCTTATCACTCATGCTTAGATCTTGTTTCGAAAACAGTTTAAATCCTCACATTAGTTAATTGACGGTAAACTCCAATAGTGTTATCTTCGCACATCTACTTACCGGCTAATTCACTCAAAGAGAGTTGAAACAAATTGCCTGCGAGTCTTTCTATGACAGACTCTTTGTGCCTGTAATCCACGAATAATTGCTCCGATTCCAATGATGGCGGTAAGTCCTCTAATGAGAAGACTTGATTCGCCGAGGATAAGTACTGCAACAAGAGCGAGGAGCATCACTCCGAATCCAATCATCACATAGCCGTACATCAATGGACGTATCATTATGAGTGAAATCCCAAAACATACGATTAGTCCGACTACAGGGATTAGAAGACCTATATCGTAGAAGGAATACCCGACAGTAACCGCTGTCAGAAGAAAGAACATAATTCCACCATACAAATATTTCCACTTGTCTTTCATAATAGCACTGGAGTAGAAGGCTCACATATTCTTTCTGGTGTTCCGTTCGCAGAGCCATTTGTCGGCCGATTCATCGAGAAGTAGAGGTAATTAGCCTCATGAGAAGTGGTCTGTGACACACTCTGTCAAAACTACTAGCCATGTGATGACTTCACTGAACGGGAAGATTTAGGATTCAGTGATTCGTTCTGATCGACATGTCTCTCCTCTTCGAGAGTGCGATCGGCAAGTTCGACCTCTCGAGTGCTGCCCTCCATTCACCGGCAGACGAGACGTTCGAACCGGTGCGAGATGACCCCATTCCAATCGATGGGATCGTTGAATATGCGAGCTACCACGACCAACTCGCACATCCCGAGAAAGACGACTGGATTGTGGTTCCACTCCATGCGCGCAATAGCGCAGCACTCTCGGGCGAATATCTCGCCTTCACAGAACACGCACTCCATGGCGATGTTTTCATCTACGATGATGGCGGCGACTATGCTTCGGTCGATCAAGACACGTTTGCCGTCTCATCGCTAGCCAACCGGGTACGCTTCTGGCACTCCGATTACGCGCCTGACGATCCGCCGTCGTACTTCGACTCTCCCATTGCAGAGCGGGAACCACCGCGAAATCCGCTTTCTGACGACAACGACACGGACACCTTCTTTGACGAACTCGAGTCATTTGTCCAAGCGGAGATGGATGCCCAACGTGATGAAAACCGAGCGAAAGCAGCCGCGTCGACGCCCGAGGCACTCCGTGCCGAGGGGTTCGGTGCGATTCCATCGCTTGCATCCCTTGGCCACCCAGAAGATGGTGTCTACCGATTCAGAATCGATGACGGGCAAGTAGATCGGCAGCATGACACGTATCGAGTCGTCCAGAGCGAATTCCGGATCTTCGAAGGAAACGAAGTGCTCCTCCACTCACCAAGTAAAGAACACTCACCAGACGCGTTCCCGATTCCAGCGACAGTCGATGCGATCGAGGGACTAACCGTCAGTCTCGCTATCGACTGGTATACGATCGAGAACCGGTCGGCTGTCGGTGTGTTCCTCCGCCAGAAGCGACGGGATTTTGCACTCACTCAACTGTTAAATCCCGTTCCGTACGAGCGCGAACTTGCTGCGATTACGCGCGTTCGCGAGCGTGATGATCAACGCGCGCTCTTGACAGGCGACACAGCAGTCACCTTCGGGGACACGGCTGGTGTCAAGAGTAGTCAGCAAGACGTCGAACTGAATCAAGAACAGGAGCTTGCAGTGTCCTGTGCCCTCCTTGCTGATCACCTCTTCTGCATTCATGGACCACCAGGTACAGGCAAGACGCGAACGCTCGTCGAAGTCGTCAGGCGGTCAGTTGAGGCTGGGGACGACGTCCTCGTCTGTGCCGATTCAAACCAAGCAGTCGACAATCTCGTTGCTGGCTCGAGCACAACGACTGAGACTGACGACCGATCACTGCACGCCCATGCACAACACGGTGCCGGCGAATTCGTACTCCGGCGCGTGAACGCCAGTAGATCATCAAATGAAGTCGTCAGCACCCAGTATGCTACCTGCGACGGACTAGCCGATGTCGTCGCAGCGACGAACAGCAGTGCAGCGACCCTCGAGCGAGAGTTCGATGTGCTCGTCCTCGACGAGGCGACACAGGCGACATGCACCGCCTCGTGTATTCCGCTTGCACGAGCGGACAAAGTGATCCTCGCAGGCGATCACAAGCAATTGCCGCCATTCAGTGCAACCGAAGAACCGCCGGAGTCTGCAGCCGGTCTCTCCCTGTTCGAACACCTCTACGCTGACGGCGGTATTTACCAGGGAGTCGGTATCCAGCTCCGAACGCAGTACCGGATGCATCGCGATATCGCCTGGTTTCCGAACAGCCGCTTCTACGACCGGGCCCTGCGGCAAGGGCGTAACGTTACCGCACTTGAGGACCGTCCGGCGTTCGTCAGCTATGATATCGGTGGGAGCGAGGAGACGATTGATCACTCCAAGCGCAACGACGCAGAGGTGCGACTCGTTGCCCATATCGTCGGCGAACTGCTCGCCGATGCAGATCTCAGCCCATCCGAAGTCGGCGTCATTACGCCATACACGGCCCAGGCTAACGCTATTCGAAAGAAGCTAGCGAGACATCTTGATTCTGGAAGAGACATCACGGTCGACACGATCGATTCCTTCCAAGGGAGCGAAAAGGTCGCAATCGTAATTTCGTTAGTTCGAAGTAATGCAGCGGGCGAGACAGGCTTCCTCGGGCGACCCATTGACGGTCCTCGGCGGTTGAACGTCGCGATGACTCGCGCCCAGCGGTTCTGTGCGATCGTCGGCGACTGGTACACGTTACGCTCATCCGCAGACGGCACTGACGAAGACACTGGCCTGTACGACGATCTCTACTCATTCCTCGAGAGCACCGGGAGACTACGTCAAGTCGAACCAGAGTTCATTCCTGTTCCCAAGTGACCGCACGGTTCGGTTTCTGTGGTGCCACATGGGTGGACACCATGACAGATCATCCGACGCTCTCGGAGTTCGCGACGAACGAGACAACCGACTCGAGGCCGGCCAGTCAGCCATCGGCTGACGAGACCGTGACGATGACGGCTGACGAGCGGGTTGCAACGTACCTTATCGAAGATCAGATGGCGGATCTCACAGACGCAATCCGCGAAGCCGTCCAAAACGGCATCGACAGTCCTGGATCAACTCGGGTTCTGGTCAGTATCTCGCCTGAGCGGTCGCTCATCCTCGATGATGGCGCTGGTGTCAATCTCGAGTCGACCGAAGGGCGGCGCAACCTCTCAGTACTCGGCGCGGGAAGCAAGCAACGATCGGACGACGAGACAATCGGCGAGTGGGGAATCGGCAAGGGTGCGATCATCGCGAAAGGTGCCGTTCGCATCTGGAGTCACGACACCGCACTGTGTTTCGACTACCGAGATCGACGCGACTCTGGGCCGTGGGCAGACGTCAGCGGGCGCGATGGCCAGGTCGTGGACGCTGAGCATCATCTCGAGGGGATGCTTGTCGAGATCGATCACTACGAAGACGAAGTGCCCGATCCGGACAGCTACCGCTGGCGGCGCTACGTTCGTGATCTTCGCAAGCGCTTCGCGTACGTGCAATCCCGGACAGGCGTCTCGGTCGTGATCAACGGCGAGCCGGTTGACAAGGGCGATCCACTCGAGGCAGTGGCGGACTCGCCACATCCGTCACTCACACGCGAAACTGACGATGCGATTCTCGCACTCGAGTACACACCCCACGAGGGACTCGATATCTACAGTAACGGTCTGTACGTGACGACGAAACGGGAGTACGGAGTCGGCGGAGTCGTCGTCTCGAAGGGGAACTTGACGCTGAACTTTGCCCGCAACGACATCCAGTCAGGCTGTGACCGCTGGCAGCGGATCGACGACGCACTCGAGCAGGCACGTGACGATCTGTATGCAGAGGTCTCGGACGACCGGCTGACTGCCGAGAGTCGAGAGGTGATGATCGAGGCGATGGCGTCCGAGTCATCGGACGAGCAGTGGGCCGAGCGCAAGCTGTTCCAGTTGGCAACCGAGTCCCGTATCAGCCTCGAGGAGATCCAAGCGACCCGAAAGATTGGATGGGTCGATGGAGCCCAGAAAGGGGCGGACAAGCTCGTCGAGCGTGGCTACGTCGTCCTCGATACGAGCGATGCAGCAACCCAACGGCTTCGCGATCTCGCCAATGACGAAGATACATCGATAGCGGTGCCGGAGACGTTTGACGTTGGCGAGCAAGCAGAGTCGGAGGGCGTCTGGACTGGCTATCATCGCGTCGAGGATGAATCGCAGTTGAACGCTGATCAGCAGCGCTATCTCCGCTTCGCTCGAGTGCTCGCAAGCGAACTTGGGATTGACCGAGATGTGTACTACGGTGAGGCAAGTGCCGATGCCTGGACCGACGGCAGGACGTACATCGTGATCACTGACTCCGCTGTGACGAGCCGCCAGCGTGCAGTCTGGATGCACGACCTGTATCTCGTGGTGTTGCACGAAGCCGCTCACGAAACCTCAAGTCGGGATCGGCCTTCTCATGGGCATCACTTCGAGAGTGCGTTTCGGTCGCTCGTGGAGGCTCCAGGTAATCGAAGTTCGTTCGCTGAACTCGTCCAGCAGGTCGTCGACGAGGGATTCGAGTCCGTGTTTGAATGCTCTGTTGAATAGATGCTGGATCACGGTTACAGCGGCTCACACAGCGATTCTATATTGATGAGGGCGAACATCAAGACAATTTCACGGAACTGGCGATACCAGCCCAGCGCTCGCACGGCGTCGCCGAGCGAGCGCTTCGTTGTTGAGTACGAGGTTTCGGCCATCCAGCGCTGAGAGTATCCTTTTGCCCGGATGAGCGCGTTGTTCATGACTGCATTCGGTGATGAGCCGCGGTAGTGAACAAGGTACTCAACGTCAAGTGCGGAGATTTCGTACTCAGTGTGCCAGTCTTGGAACGCGTTGTCGGCAACCACGGACTGCAGGTCGTCCGCGTTTCGGCGGACGACCTGCGGTCCGGTCTTCGTATCGTGCTTCCACCGTGCTGTGATATGGACATCGAGAACAGCGAGCGACTCTATATCAGTTAATGTCGTCACTTTCAGCGTCTGCACGGTATTTCCTGACCGCTGGCGGAAGTACGACGAAGAACGGCGGCGGTCAAAGAACGTGCTGTCGAGAGCAGCGTGGCCAGACTGCGGGTGTTGCTGCGCTGAAACGCGCAGCAACGCCCGCCACACCCACATTTTCAGCCGATCGAACGACTTGTAGATCGTGCTGTAGTCGGGGAGGTTCTCTCGATCGAGACCGAGTACGTCACAAATCTCAGTCATGTACTTCAACCGATTCGGCGTTTCACGGTAGCTGTGACCTTCTTCGAGCCGAAAACAGTGTAGGACGACATGGACCCAGCGGGCGAACCCGCCGCTGGCGGGCTCGCCCGCGTGCTTCCCCAACGCTTGTTTGGCTAGGTCACGACACTGCTCAATGAAGTCGAGGAGATCGATTTCCATAGGACAGAATCGAATTCCTCGGCTTCATCCTTCTAAGCCAGTGATATCGGCTGATTAGATCGCTGTTCAACAGAGCATGTTTGAAGAGTATGAGGTGGGGCTCTAGCAGAACGCGGCCATCACTTCCGGACAATTCCGGTAATGGAGTGAATGGAGTGGTGAGATGTCGAACTGACTCGAGTTGAGTGCAGTGGCACGAGATCGATATGCAGGACAATCCTTCGAAGAGCCGTTAACAATGCTTATCTGGGGACGTCACCCGAAGTTCGTCTTCAACTTCGTAGAAGTAGCCCCGCTCGAGGAGACGCGTAAGTGCGTATTCGACGTCCCGTTGCTCGAGTGCTAACTCTGCATCGGCGGCCAGAATGGCAGTGGCATCGTCATAATTGATCAGCGGAACACTGTCTTCGCCAGCACCTGGCCGACATGCCTGCGTACACAGCCGGTCGTAGCACTCGAGAATCCACTCCGGAAGTGGTGGCCGTGGATCTGTGACGCGAGCCATTGCAGTTCTGTCTAGTGGTTTCGACAGTCATCCGCTTAACAGTACCCGTTGAATACGGGTTTTGCTCGCAATCGAGTGAGGTTTTATGGTGCGGCAGCTGCCGTGTCGCCAGCCTCTGGATCGAACGGGAGGTTGATGACGAGTTCGTCGACAGCTTCCCTCAAGTTTGACATCACGCACAAAGGTGGTCGATCACAAAGCCATACAGGACAGTTCCAAGCACCTCAACGGAACAGTGGACGATCACAGAGTCAATAGAGACGGTTCTAACAAGCTGAGAATCGAAGCGAGGTTGATAGTAACTCTCCCAAACATCTCATCTGTCGCGTTACCCCGCGCGACAGGCCAGTCAAATCATCCACGACCCTATTTGTCTCAGTCCGCCCGGCGGCCACCATTCTACGCCCATCCGGGTGACTTTTGAGGTCTGATCAAGGACGGTGAGCGGTAGCTACTCGATCTCGAGTGCGCCGATAGCTTCGCGTGGTTCGACATCGTACTCGAGGAGATGATCGGCAGCCAACTGCCACGCTCTTCGCGAGAGTTCGGGATCGGCCTGCTCGTAGTGGACTGAAAACTCGGTCAGTGCGACGGCGATCAGGATGTCTTCTTGGCGATCAGTGGGCATCGCCGGCGTTGGGTGCGGCTTCTTATATAAACGTTAGACTGAAGGATGTGAGTTTGGCAGTCGCCAGACTCAGAGTTAGCCAACCCAGTTCGTCGGCGGCCCAGCGACTGCACTCTGGGAAAGTGGTTTGTGAACCTTGAAAATACAGATCACACCTATGATTGTCGCAATCGTTGACATCCAAAATTGTTTCTGGTAACGCCAGGCCAGTTCTCCCTCCTGCACTTCTCACGGACGTAGAACGTATCTCGAGACGAGAGGATTCCGGTGACAGCTGGCGTCTTCAGACACACCCACAGGGAAGTCTTTGAAGTAAGACCGACAACGACCGATCAAATGACGTACTACAGACTAACAGTACACTGCATACAACCGCTCTTGTGCTGGATATTAGGTGGGCGGATAGAGTGAGACCCTTCTCAGGGGTTGTGGGTCGTCGGGAGACACCCTCAACCGTCGACGTCAGGTGTCTCCGGAACCGGCCATTTCACCGGGAATGTCGACATCGTCCATCAACAAGACGCGTCGTTCCGTGTACTCGAGGCCGTTCTTGCGCTGCGTCCGCTTTTTGACCGCTAGCCTGCTCTTCGAGAGATCGAGTAACGCATCGATCGTTCGGGAGACCAGCTTCTTTGCATAGTCGTCACTGATGCCCTTCTCCTGCCGTCGGATCCAGTGTTTCATATCGCCGGCGGTGACGTACTCTCGAACGCTTGTACTCCCTTTCCTCCAAGGGTTGTCTCCAACTGCCGGATCGGTACGTGCCTTCCAGAGTTTTGCAGCGAGCCGTGACGGAAGCGCCGATGTCGTCGCCCGAAGCATATCTTCATCCATCTTCGCGAGCTGCTGGAGTGGAAGCAGATCCCCATACGAGAGGGAGACATCACCACCACGCTCGAGTGGGTCGTCACTCTCGGGTAGTCGGAAGTAGCTCTCACCGTCGTCTTTGCGGATGCGCTCGAGGCGGCCATCCACAACGTCGATCTCGCCTTCGTCGACGTGATCCTCCAAGAGGTGTGCGCCCTTCTCGAGTTCTCGTGCCTGGAGTTCACCGACGCGGTCTTTGTTGGCGTTGAGTTTCTTCTCGTGGGCGTCCAGTCGTGCCTCGATGGGTGTCTGTGATTCTTCCAGATCCTCGAGCCGTTCTTCGAGATCCTTGGTTTCGCTGTGGGCCGCCTCGAGTTCGGCCTCGAGGCGACCTATGCGGTCGTCCTTTTGAGAGAGTTCATCCTCAAGAGTTGTGACGCGTTCGTGAAGGCGCTCGAGTTCGTCGACGAGTGTTTGGAGTGGCTGTGCATCAGGGTCGGGACAGTCTGTGTTCGCGCTCATTTGGTTCTGGATTCGGTGTCATTGTCGGGCGATTCGACTCGCGCTGCTGGTCGATATCGGGAACGCTGGTAGAGCAGTAGACGACCGACTCGAGAGGCGTCTCGAGTAGCGGGGTGCGGCGGTCTACTGCGCTGGATAAATCAACGCAATCCCGAGGTGGTGTACTGGATCAGCTAGCCACCCTCGGGTTGGAGTCCGCAGTCATGGCTTGCCAGCTCGGCAAGCGAGTCGAATGGACACTCGCAGATATCGCAGTAATGTCTCTGGTCCGTGAGGAACGTCTCACGGTTCATGTGGCCGCCATCGGGCACGGCAGACTGTCTCTGGTGCTCGAGTTCACTGGAATCGCGCTCGCTGGGACGTCCCTGTACGTGAAGGTCAACCTCGGTAATCGGTTCGCGACCCGTTTCTCTCCACGTACTATTGCGGCGTTCGTGTTCGATCCGCCAGGCTTCGCCACCGGTATCGGGGACAACCATCACCCGGCGGCGGCGGCCGTTGATCGTCGTATACTCGAACACGAATTCGACGGTCGGTTCGGTGGACTGGTCACAGCCGCCATCGGTTGCAAGACGTGGGTCGTCATCGGCATCGACGAGTAGAATTCCGTCCTCGGTCTCGAGAGTCTGGGCTCGGCTATCGTCGTCGCCGATAATGATCTCCGAGCCGTCAGTCGCTTCGATGTCGCCCGGTTCGTAGCCGGCGACGGCGCGGGCCTCTGCTCGCAGGCGCATCTCGCGAGCGCCTTCGCGCTCAAGTTGCTCGGCACGCTTTGCGACAGCTTCGTGATCGTTGACGATCGTCATCGGTCGCTCACCTCGACAGCGCCGACGATCGCGTCAGCCATCGTCTTAAACAGGTACTGCACTTCGAAGCCGCCGCGACGGTCGGCAATGTAGTCGATCCAGTCGTCGATCGTCTTCTCGACATCCTCGAGGTCGTAGCGGACGGTGCGCTCGCCGTTCTCGATAACGTGAACGGACTCGTCGGTCGTCCGGTAGACGTGGTGTGCGCCCTCGTTGTCGATGCCAACAGAGATGTAGTTGGCGCGTGGGTCGGTGGTCTGTGCTTCCGAAACCGTTTCGTGGGTTCGCGGTTGAACACTCATTGCTTCTCTCCAGAAGCACAGGTCCGGTGCTCCAACACCGGGCCGAGAGTTTCTCCCGGCCACCCTGTGCTTCACAGTAGTTAGTACATTTGCTAATCAAATAAAGGTTAGCATTTGCACTAACATTAGAGCATCCGATAACTATTAGGATATAAGCTAAGTATTGTATGGGCAGAGGTGAGCAAATATTACAACCAGTACAGCCGAACGGGGACGTATGTCGAAGACTCGGGCGCTCCTCACGGAGACTGAGCGAGAGCAGATCGCCGGCGAGCACGGAGACCAGCGACGCTACCAGGCGACATCTCGTGTCCGCCGGCGCATCGATGAGGAATTATCGAAGGATATCGAAGTCCTCGAGGAACACCACCCGGAGCTGCTTGAGGAGCTTCGCGATGTCACCTGCGAGGAGCGAGATCACGATGAGTAATCAGCAGCCATTGTCGGATCTCAAGGTTCGCGAACAGTCGCTTGCCCAGGCCCGCGACACACTCGCCGCACTCCCTTAGTCGCCGATCGGACATTCATATATTCAGTACCAAGATTGGTCACCTTCAGCAGCAGCTCTGAGACGATTCGTACACACGAACCCAGCTTTTCCAAGTGAGATCAACATCGATACGTAGGCAGATCGCCTAAAGAGGCACAGACAGGTCGTTTACTTCGGAATCCCTAAAATTGACGACGTGCACACGACGAGTCACGGCTCGTGTGCATATTCGGGAATCGGATTCTGACGACGTGCAACTCTAGGGGGGAGTTGGGAGTGCATATCAGGGCAACTTTTTGATGACTCTCTCACAATTAATGCCCTACGTTCAAAATGTCAAAGCCGACAAGCGATCGACCACTATTCTGATCGACTATTTTTAATTTATGATAACGACCCCCCTCTGCAACCCCTCTTTTTGGGAACACTTCGATTATTAATGGGAAGTCAAATTCATTGACTTCTTCGCACCAAAGTACATTCTCTTCTGGATCATACTTGTGTTCACTTTTTGGTATTGTGCGAAGTTCAGCTTCAATCTCTGCTGAAGTTTCTAAATATAGTTCAAATTCGTTGGTGAAGCGTGAAAGCTGAACGGTACTGTGAAGCACTAACTCACCGTCTTGGATCATCGCAATCCCCCTCTGTTCAGACATTGTATCCGGCTGACGCTCGCCATCTACAATATGTGTTGGCGTACACGTTATATCAATTCCAAACGGTCGCCCGATCTTGTAGTTGTAGGCCAAAGACAGAGAGATACACGTGATAGCCCCTCCTCCAAGAACCAGCCTGTGTCTAGAAAACGAAACGAACCCGTTTATACCAAATAAAACAGAGGCAACAGAAAGAGCGACAAAACCGAGATTGGTTTCACGATATTGGGAGACAAACTTATTGAAAGTTCGTTTGAGCGATTGCCAGCGCGAGGGTTCGCCCATTCCCATGATCAACTATTGTCCGAAAAAGCTTCTCGCTCAAATAACTGTAAAATATATTCTCGTCCATTTGGCCAGTCCGTCTCAATTTGTATACTCCCTTGATAATAACGGACTACAATCTGGTGTCCGTCGACAACGAATCCGACCTCTGCTTTCTCAATAGCATATTCGCCAACTACATCTTCACGGGATACACCCTCTACTTCGTCATAAGGTACCTCATGTCCCTGATCAAGTACATGGATATCAATAACACTGTCTGCTTGTTCTAGAAAAGACCAAAGTCCATCTTCAGGAACATGGAGATTCCTATATACCGTGAAACCCTCCGGAATAGCATCTGCAACGTTCTGAGCGAGGCGATCTACGGAACTAACGTCTGTCTCTAAATCTAGGATGAATAGCTGTGATCCGTCTCGATATTCAAAATCAATTTCAATTTCCCTTCCAGGTGTGTACTGCGATGGCTCATTGTATATGATTGTACCCTGGTATACCCGTTGCGAGAAAGGATAATCATCACAAAGGGGTTCAATCTCTTCTGAAGCAACTGACTTTAACGAAAGGCGTGCCGTTGACAACCCCGTGAGATATCTCTCAAGGGAGTTATCACCCGTGTTTGCTCGACGGAGGTTGGACACGGCCATCGTTTTTACAGTACTATCTGGAGGACCATATGTAATAGGTATCTAGGTTACAGTTTAAAAGTCTCCAAGACCAGATTGGTATTCATCGTACTCCTCTGAGCTACCTTTGTTCCGATATTCATTGACAACATCATCAATGGAGAAAGTAACTTCTACACCCTGACGTTGGCATTCTTCGTATATATCTGTGAAAAATTCGAGCGGGGGATATCGAAATTCAGAATCCAAGCTTTTCCAATGTTGGTATAGTTCAATAAATTGGTTGAGGAAGGCTAGTGATATAGCCATGCGTTCAACATCTGAGGACCCACTTATCGCATGATCTGCTTTGATATGAACTCGGCCATCGGTATCGATTCTTGCTCTTACAAACCTATCTGCTAATCCAAACACGCCCTCGATTGCTACAAGTCCTTTTTGACTAAGGACACCGATTAGTACGGGAGCAGATTTTGTAATGTCGATTGAGTCATCAACTTTACTGTGTTGACCAAATAGATCTGGTTTGTTTCCTCTAATTTCAGCATCAGTTAACATATTGACCGAGATCTCTCCAGGAATACTTTCGTTGTTTTTCTCATGTGAAAAGAGCCATAAGAGAAAATCGGGGCTGAATTCAACTTCTTGAAGTGAAATATAGTCTCCGAGAGTTTGCTTAACCAAGTTTCTAGCCTTCTCGGCTTTAGACTTGTCTGCCTTTATGAAGAGGTGGTCTGGAAATGCCCAGTATCCATCGAACGTTGAATAGTCTTGAATCGTTGGACGACTACCTGTTTGCCCGTCAATTTCTGTTTCCCGGTATTCCCACTTTTCCTCGAGATATCTGAACGCATTTATCTCTCCAAGCAACCTATTGATGTGCCGGCCAATATTGGGTTCCTCTGAAGCATACTTGGCAAATGGAATTGTATGATAACCACGTCCTGGCCGCTCAATTGAGCCTTGAGTGTAGTTAGCCAACTCGTTCTCGATAACATGATTAAAGTCAAAATCGGCATCTAAAACATTAGTTAGATGGATGCCATTGAAGACTAATTGCCCTTCATAGGAGAATTGGTCCCCATCATCACTGCTCATGTGTTTTGGAGAGTAGACTGCTATCAAATAAATACTAGGTAAAGTGTGTGCTGCTCGTAGAGCGCTTCTTTTGCTCAAATGGATTTAGGAAACCTGCATTTCGTATGGATCAACTGGAGATTTTCGCGCGAAGGTGGGGGAGGGCGCTGTAATTTTTTGGCGCTGTCGCCTTGGCGACACTCCCAGGCTGGACGCTAGTCTATCTCATCGAAGGGATTACTGAAGTTCTCGCACATGGCGTCACGGCGGCGGTCTTCGCTGGGTAGTTTTTCTCGACGGCAGCCGCGCTCGCGCTTCCCTGATCCCCGATCGCTTCGCCGATTCGTTCTGTAAGCTGTTTAGTCGCCCTCAGATACGCATTGTACCAGAACCGTCGTCTCGCTAGATTCTCGAGCGCGACGACCTCAACGGTCGAGCAGTGTCGGGAGATCGCCGAGACGCTATCGACGCGAGTAATGGACGACGTCCTAGACGATCTCGAGAAGAATCATCGGAGGCAGGTCCAGCGTTTGAAAGAGCAACTGTCGAAAAAAGAGTCACAGAAACAGCGGCTGGAAAACCGACGCAAGGAAGCACTCAGCCAGTTCGACGACGCGATCGACGAGTATGAGGAACAGCTCCAGCAATCGTTCAGTTTTGCCGGCGGTGACTCAGGGAAGATCCGTGAGAAAATCGCGGACCTGGAAGATCAGCGGCAGCGCAGGAAGACCCGTTTCATGGAGCGAATCCAAGAAGTCGAAGACGAGATAATCGATCTGGAGGACGAAATCAGCCAGTTAGAAAATATAGGGTCATTCGATGGCGTACTTTAGTTAGTTCAGCCCGTATTCGTTGAGGGTGTCTTCCAAGTCGGCGAATACGTCCCTGGCTTCTTCCTTGTCTGTTACGCCAGCTATGACTGCTTTACCGGAGGCGAATATCAGTAGTACACAGGAGTGACCAGCAGGTCGATAAACCAGTCCGGGGAACTGCTCGGGTTCATACTCTGTTTGCTCGAGGCCCAGTCCGATCGCGAGTGATTCCAGGTTCTGTTCGTTTCCAAGGTCAGCTACAACGACGTAGTTCTGTATCTTGAACTGGAGGTCATCCGAATCTGGTATCACACCCATCTCAGACAAGAGATCAAGGAAACGATCTCGGTATCTGTATGCCTCTTCATCAGATTCCGCACCTGTGACGATGTACTTCCCAGTCCGATAGATCGTGATGAGTGGTGCATCGTCATCGAATCGAAGATAAACACCAGGGTAGTGGTCAGGGTCGAAGTCCGCGATCGAGGAGTCCAGGTCTTCAGCGAGTTGAGATAGATCTAATTCGACGTCAAGAGAACCGGATCCTACGACATTGACTACATCCATTTATTCTCAATCCCGATGCCGGAAAGGATATTACTGATTGATAGCCTCTTCCACGATCTTAATCTCTTCCTCAGTCAGTCCGTACAGTTCATATACGGTCTCGTCGATCAGTCGATCCGTTTCTTCGATTTTGTCCTCCAGTTCTTCGGCCTGCTCCTTGGTATCCAGGTAGCCTTCGAATCGCTGGTCGATTTCACTCAGTTCTGGGAGTGTGAGTTTCCGTAGGCGGTCAACAAGCGAATTCGTTTTTGTAGCGGTTTCACGGAAGTTAGCGAACCCGCCTGCTTCGTCGACGGCAACAGGTACGAACTCTTCGATCAACGCTACCTCTGTTTTAGAGAGGTCGCTGATTTGCAGTGCAGGGATGAGTTCTGTCTCGGTGTATCCCCATTGATCGGTTTCGTATTCTTCATCTTCTTCTGGCTTGTATCGTGCGGTAAGTTGGATTTCTACGGATGATGAGGAGGTTCGATCGACGTTGACCTTGCCAACCCTTAGGTTGTCAAGGTCGTCACTGGTCTTCTGAAGAGGCGAGTCTGAGGAACCTGACGGGGGCTGGATAAGACCGATATCGGTAATCGTCTGTCCGTCGGAATAGGTGCCAAGATGATCTAAGAGATTAGTGTTCACCTGATTTCTTTCTTTGATCAAGCGCGTTAGCTCAGTAGCAAGATCTTCCAGCAGGTCCTGTTTCTCTGAACTGACTTCAGGGATAGGGAAGCTTTTCAGGTGGACAGAGCGGAACTCATAGTACCCACCACGTAATGTAGACAGCTCGTTATCGAACCAGAAGTGTGCTGCCTTAGAGTTTAGAAGCGCAACAAGGAACCAGTCTGATTCCGAGATAATGAAGCACTTGTCATTTAGATAGTAACCTTCAGTGTCAAGGACGAATCGAGGATTGTTGGCGATAACAGGGTAACAGATTTTCTCGTTATTGAAATCCTTCCAGTAGTCGACTGTGTCCTGGATCTCGTACCACTCGTAATCGCCGGGTTTCCGTCCATCCCAGTCCCCAGTGTGTCCAGAGGGTTTAGGTTCAAGTTCAGATCGGTAGTCCAACAAGTGGTCTTTGATTGCAGGGTATTTGTCAATGTCAGTTCCTCTTCGAGTGAAAATCAAGTATTTGTCTTCACTATCAATGTAGTATCGGCGGACATTTTTCCCAGTGGCCAATGGCTTGATCAATTCTTCACTGGAGCTATCTTTTTCTATCAGATCTTCTCTTTTCTCGCTGTCAATGAAGAAGGCATCATTTAGACCGGTTTTCACGCCGTAGTTGATCTCGGACTGTATGTAGTCTTCTATCCTGGTAGCAGAGGACTCAAGCTCACTCTGGATTTTGGCCTCATTCTTTGAGGCTAATGACCACTGCCCGTCTTTGAGTTCGTCTACAGAGATGCTGTAGGACTCCTGTTCCAGTCGCGTTCTCAGATCAGGGAAGTTCAGATCATCAATCTGTGCTACATGTACGTTCTCGTCAGACTCTGTCGAACGATTGAATACGATTATCGAAGGGTAAGCACTCGCAGATTCGAAGACAGGCAGATCTCCAAAGTCAATTATTCTCTCGAGGTTGACTTCTTCGGTTAGCTGTTTTCTGACGCCGCTGCCGTAGTTTGCCCGCATGAATTTGTTTGAGATGATCTGACCGAAGTATCCGTCACTGTAGAGTAGGTTGGTCCCCTTCTCTATGAAGTAAACGTAGAGGTCTGCAACTCCATGGTATGTATCATACTCAGTCTCGAGATAGCTCTTAATCTCTTGTAGCTGTTCCTGCCTTACGTATGGAGGATTCCCGAGAATGATATCGAACCCAGCTTCGGGTATCTTTTCGCCTTCTTCGTTAAAGAAGACCTCTGGGTACTCAAGCTCCCAGTGGAAGAAGGATTCATCATCGCTGTGGCCTTGAGCAGAGCGGAACCAGTCTTTTTCCTGGATTTCAGTCCACTCGTTTTCGTCTTCAATGGCGGAGGCCATTTGTTCGTAGGCATCCTCGGGCACGTCCAGTCCGAACTGTTCGGCGGTATGCACGTTGGTGAGTTCGAACAGTCGCTGGTAGAGAGGATCTTCGCGGATGTTGTCGTAGATCTCTTCCATCGACTTGACGTCTTCCAGGGTTTCGTTGTCGATTTCGAGCAGTTCCTGCATCCGCTCCATGACGTGTTCTAAGGTGTCTTGGCGGACGCGTGCCCATGCCTGTGTAAGCGTGATCTGTCCGTCATCGTTGCCGGCAGGCGATCCGTTTGAGAGTACCTGTGTAACGTCAGAACCAACCAGCGAATTGCCTGCCTTCAGGTGGTGGTCGAGGAAAGCCAGCGGTCGATCAGCTGCAAGGGTGTCGAGCCACATCGACAGCTTTGCGAGTTCGACAGCCATCCCGTTCAGGTCGACCCCATAGATACACTCTTTGGCAATTTCACGGCGGATGTGCTGTTCGTCGAATGCAACACCCATCTCGGTCTCGACTTCGCGGACTTCGTGCATCACCTGCTCTGTGAGGTAGCCGGTTGCCCGAGTGAGGAAGTGGCCGCTCCCCATGGCAGGATCTAGAATCTTCAACTCGGTTACTCGGCGGAGGAACGGACCCAGGTACTCCTGAGTGCCTGGTTCGAATCCCTGGTCTATCAGATCCTCTCGTATCTCTTCGATCAGGGGATCTACTGTTTCCTCTACGATGTAGGTGACAACGTAGTCGGGCGTGTAGTATGCACCAGTCGCTTTGCGTTCGCCTTCATCGTTGACGACGTACAGACTGCCTTCGGAAACTGTTTCGACTGCGTCAGCTACCGTGACTTCTGTGGCAGGTTTCCAGACCTGTCCCCCGTCCTCTTCTACGGCTGCGTAGTCTTCGGGAGCGATCCGGAACTGGTGTTCCAGCAGTCCTTCGTAGACACTCCCCAGGTGGCGGGTGTCCAGGTCGCCGTAATCCGCTAAGACGTACCGTCCTTCTTCGTTTTCAGTGGTGGACAGGCGGTAGATTACTTCGGCGAGGTGCTGGTTGCTGACCGAGTTTTCAGAGAGGAACTCGTGCTTCTCACGGTCGAACAGTCCTCCGTTGTATGGCGGGATCCCCAGGGATTCCTCACCCTTGTCGATCAGCTCGAACAGGTCCTCCAGCTGCCGCCACATTGTGGAGGAGTATTCGCTGTATTCGCTTTCGAATCCTTGATCCACTTCGCCGATCGTGTCGTGGATGCTCAGCCGGAGCTGGTCAAGGCTGAAGTTTTCCTCGTACTCTTCTATGGCTTCTTGTTCTTCAGGGTGAATCAGGTTCCGGGATTCTGCGTATAGGACGAACATCAACCGGTACAGCAGCACGAGGGACTGCTCTTTCAACTCGTTCAGGGCTTCCGTGTCGTTGGGTTCGATGTCGAGATCGTTGGATTCGATGAAGCCGTGTCCGAGGACTCGTAGTGCTGTGAAGACGTTGTCCTGGAGGTCTTCCCCTAGTTCTTGGGATGCGGTCTCGCTTTCAGACCAAACTGTTTCAAGGAAGGTGGATCCGGCTGTTTCCCGGAATGCTTCTGGCCGGAAGAACGCGTAGAAGTATTTGAACTGTTCGACGTCTCCTTGTTCAAGGAGTTCGGGAAGGTCGACTTCGTAGTAGGTCTTGGTCTCGTAGTCCTTAGTGCCGTAGAGCCTCCATTTCCGTCCGTTGGTGAGAATACCCCATTCGATGTCTTTGACGTTCTCGAGGTAGTGTTTGATCTGGTGGGAGGCGTCTCTGTAGGGTCTTTGCTCGCTGAATCGGACGTTGAAATCGGCATCCCATTGTTTGGCTTCGACGACGCCTACCCCGTTGTTGAACAGATCTTTGGTGTTATTGGTGTCCAGGTAGAGGGATGCGGCATCGCGGCGCTGTTCGTCGTTTTCGAAGAGGAGAATGTCGACGTATCCGTTGCCGTCTGGGAGCGTGGTTTCGACCTGGGTTCCGTAGCCGAGGATGTTGAGAACTTCGTCGATCCAATTATTGATGAGATCGTCTTCTTTGTAGCCTTCGAAGAGACTGCCTTCTAACTGGTAGAGTGTTTGAAGGTCTTCCATCACCTCTTCCGCTTCGGTATCGCAGTCCCACTCGGGCCGGTGTTTGATCCGTTCGTCAAGGTAGTGGGTTGAGAAGAGATTCGAGTTATGATAAGGGCGTTCAGTGAGAGTAGCCTGGCTCATCCGTATTAGCCGTAGCTACGTAACCGAAACATCATGTAATTACTGGAAACCCAGAACAAGGGCTTGTACGTCGGTCGGGTTTTGAAAGAGTGAACTAGCACCGAAGCAGCTGTTTCTTAGGTTTAAAAAGTGCAGTTATCGCCGCATCTTCCGTTAAATTCTAGTTGGTAGGTGTATAGGCCTACATAGGAGAAACGGCCTCGGCACTCATACCGCACGAAATTAACATTAGACGACATGTTCGTGGCAGATCACCACATTAGTGGTGGATCGGTACCAAGAAGTCGATTAGATATCTTATCAAGAAATTCTCTGACTTCTTTCCATTGGTCAAGTCCACAAGTTACAGCTACTATGCAGTTTCCCACTCTAAAAAAGTTGATTAGAGGTTGTTCAGGGTATTTTTGTCAAAAATCTCTTTGAACGCCTGTCGCACGGTGTCGGCATCTTTGTCTAGGTTGTGGACTGCGTGCTGTGATTTCGAGACTTGGAAAAGCTCAGGATGATCGGCGCGGTGGACCTGCTCGTATCGATCTAGCTGAAGCGTTTTGATCTGGGTACCGTCATCCGCCTCTTTCACACTAATGTTCTTCTCTTGGTTGACGTAGCCCAACAGCATGAGATCGTCGTGGTGGTACTGCCCAAGGACAATCCCGCCTTCAGTCCTCAGAGAGTCCATCGTGTTTATCGCAGCAGTGGATTCGCCTTCTTCTTTGAACGCGGTCTTGTTGTAGACCTCGCCCATGCCGTAGTCGATTCCGATTTTCCCGTTTCCGAAAAGATCCGCGATGTCGGATTCTGGGACATTCAGAATGTGATGGGCGTAGACAACCTGAGGCTGTGACATACCTCGGCTTTTCTGAACTTCAGTATAAACATCCACCGGTTTAGCTAACATATAGAAATTAATTCACTTTGTCAGCAGGACGGCTCTAACTTAGATCTAAGAGCTCTTCGAGAACTCTGATTGAGGTGATCAGCCCCAAATCGGGAGTACCGGTCTCGTTGAATGTTCTGCGTGCTAGGTTTTGTGCCTCCGTCGATCGACAATTAGGACGCTGCTTGGCATAGGGAAGATGGGCCATAGTCGTACAGCCAGGAAGGCTTGGAGAGAGCTTCGGAACCTGATAAGCAGGAACTTTATTCACTACCTCCTTCTTACCAGATTCTACTTCTAGAGGCACAGTTATCTCTTCTCTTCTCCGGACCTCGTCGATACGGACATGCAAACCACGGATGTAGTCTTCGCTACTGGAGTCGAACATTACGATGCTTTCTGCATTATGGAACTGCAGTAGGTTCAGTTCGTCAACGACATCAGGAGACTTGATCAGGACCTGCTTCCTGGAGTTAGCGTCAAACCTGTAGACTTCTGGATCGTACAGCAGGAGGATTCGGTTGCGGTCTATCGGACAGAAGATTTGGAGGCCGCGGTTTGCCAGTCCCGCCGGTACAATCCCCTGCTCACGGCTGTATTGGGGAATGTCATGGACAACAGGTACGTCAGAGACTATGAACTCGCGGTCCGTGACGTTGCGCAGCATTATCCCTTCAAGGTCGCTGATACCGATATAGCCGAAGATCCCTAGCGATATGAGATAGTGGTGGGTACCGAGCAGAGAAGCGTCAACTAATGCGTCCTCTTTTTCATCCTCGGTGAGATCGGATTTCCAGGTGATCCTATCCTCGTATCGGTCGGCCTCCAAGTCTTCCCTGACGGCATCCCGGATGAAGTCATCCCCATCTCTGATGTCTTCTTTTGTAGCCTTCGTCCTAGTACGCTGAGTGGTGACGAACGATAGAAGCAGTTGGACGTACTGATCGGAGAAATCTGGTAGGTTGTCTCCCTGTCGTAGACCGTTGAGTGGACGGGCATGATATCCTTCCAAGTTGGCGAGTTCTTCTTCGACCACTGGTGGATTGCCATAGAAGTAGTTCCGGGCGCAGACCGAGTCAGTTCCTTCCGAGAAGATACCTCCGGATTCGAGATGGAATATATTGAGCTGGCCATTAGCAGCCCAGGCACGAAGATAGTGCTGAGGGACATAATGCTGATTCTTCCGCTCTGGCATCCCTAACTCTAATATATCTTTTTAGGTCCAAAGCGGTTTCTATGTTTGCTCTATGATCAGTAAAGTTCAGTGGCTGTATGAAAACCGAGTTTCGCACCAACAAGCATCATCGCGACCAAGGAGTTAAGGAGAGCGGAGATTTCCATGAATGAGTCAGAGACTTTTTGCATTACCAGTACTCAATTAATAGACAATAATGGAGACTACGATCGTTTCTGATCGACTTACTGATGGCGTAGAGGAACACGGTGTCGAAGACCGGATCCCAGATGAAATCACAGTGAAAGACTGGAAGAAGTTTTCTCCGAATTCTATTTCAGCTGAACACCTGGTTTTGGACCTAAATTTTATCAATCTAATAGATGACGAAGAGTTTTCTGATCTTCCCCTAAACCATCTCTATAGAGGTAAGAACAAGAAAATAGCTGAGATCGATAATAACGAGGATGAACTATTGGATATATTCGAATCACTGGCTTGGACAGATGTTATACCTAATTTCCTGAGTACAGGTGGTTCATTGACGGTGTTGTACAGCGATCTTTTGAAAATTGAGACGGCTTCTGATCGCAGCCAAACCCTTTCTTGGTTATACCAACATGGTCTGCTATCACGCACCAAACCAATTCAGGAGGCCAAATTCTCAGAGTCTGGCATCAGCGATTTTGAAATTGTGAGCGATTTGTCAGCTATTGATGACTACTTCAAATTTGTTGACGGATATACGCATACGTTGGATTTTGAAGGGGGAGACGATGATGTGCAATATGAGTTTGTTGGCGGAGATCTGGATCCAATTGCTAAATCTAGAGAAGGGCAACTAATTGCTGCTCGGCTAAGCAGGTTTATGAACGCTTCCGGTGAAATACAAGAATTGGGAGGGAACTTGACTTTTCTCCCTCAGCCTACTCGGTTGAATCCCCGAATCCAAGATTTGATCACATCATTGGCGGCGATTGGGTTTGAAGGAGGCGATAATAAGGCTGCGGAGCCTCCGGCTTATGGATTGCCAAGTGGTTCCAGTGATTTGCCGGAGTTGGTTTCTGAGGATGTGAGAAAGAAGTTGCAAGGTATGAAGCATGGAGAAGAGGTGTTAAAGCAGATCGAGGATGGTGATGCCTGTGTGGAGAACGATCTCTGGCAACCTGCTTTAGGAAGTTATATTCATGCGATTGAGTGGGCGTTCATCGCTTATCTTGAGGACAGACAGGGGGTTGATGTGATTGCTAAAGAGCAGCAAGGAGGAGTATATTATAATTTGGCGGGCGGCCATCATAGTTTGCTGGATGAAGTTACTAATTACGCAAGCTTAGATCAGAAAACTGTTTCTTCGATTAGAAGTATGAATCAGGCGCAGAGGCGGTGGATGGCCCATCATAAGTCCGGTAAGACACTTGGACATGATGTGATGAGTCTGAGATCACGTCTAGGAACTATTTTAGACGAACTTTTTAGCTGAGGTGTCAGCGACTTCTTGGCACATATACGTTCGTGGCAGATAGTCACAGGTCTGGCTGATCACCACATCTGTGATGGATCACTGGTAGGATGGTCACTCGCATGACTGACACAAGGTCTAGCCGCGCTAGGTAGCGTATGATGACTGATCGACCCCAATGGGAAGAATCGATGGGACTGGCAGAGGGATCAACACAGATCACGATCACGTGCAGTAAGGACAAACGCGATATATGGAGCAGAGAGGCCGCCAAAGAAGGGTAGAAACTCCACTAGAAGGGGATCTGACATAAATGGTCCACATAAGAACAGCCACTCTTTGAAATATGATTGTTTTATCTTTCGAGACGCCAAGCAGAGAAGTCACTAGGATCTCTACCATTATCCAGCATTTCTTTCCCTCGGTTAAACAGTTCTATAGTGTGTTGTTGCCAGTCCTCCAGTTCTTCTTTCTCAAGGTCGTCCAACCGATCTTCTAATTCGGAGAGTTCGAAGAAGGAATCGAGTCTCTGAGGATCAAAAAACTGTTGTACACCGCTTTCAGCCATGGAAGCATACCTTCCTTCACTAACATACTGATTGAGAAAGTGCAGTAGATCATCTGTCTCTTGTGTATTCTGTTGAACCCATTTAACTGGTTTCTCTGAATCAGACCATTCCATCCATCTTGCGAGAACAACATCAAGATTCGGGGACTCCAGTAGGTCACCTTTCTCACCGGTTTCCTCAATCTTCTCAACTACAACCGATGTGAGTTCCTCAAGCTGATCGTAGTTCAGCAAACGCTCTTCCTCATCAGTACCCTCACCACCCATCTCACCATGCTCCTGGTACAGAACACCGGTGATAAGACTCGATACAAAAGGAGAGTCTCCTACCTGAACACTCTGTTTGAGCAGTGATAACCGTTCTTCCCGGTCTTCCATGTCTCTAAGTATACTCCAGACAATCGAGTTGATCTGATTCCGAGTACCACCATCCATAATACTCTTAGACGGATCCACAGCACACAGCTCATCTCCAACAAGGAACAACGCTTTCATTGCTCCCTTTATTTGTTCTTCTGAAAGCTCATCTGTATAGTCCGCGAACCGGTTCAGAAGTCGGTTTGCCTTAGACCGGCCATCTTTCCCTTCTTCTGTCGATAACCGTCTGAGTTCCTCAGCGAACGCCTCTGAGTCCTCGGAAACTGAAAGCACTGATTCGATTTCCGTGGTAGTAAGCTCTCCTCGAGGCACGGTCTGACGGAAGTAGAAAGGAAAGATCTCGGGATGACAGATCCGTTTCCGTTTACGGAACGTATTGGAGTCTTCACTGTACCGCGATCCCGTAAACGAGGATCCAGTATCGAAGCGGGGAAAAAGATACGTTAGAATAGCTTCCACTCTCTCGCGGTCGACCTCTCCTGAAACACTCTCTTCCAAAAACTCAGTATAGTCATCCTCGTCGCGTAATCGGCGTGTTCTCCCTTTGTTGGTGAACTCTTCTGGATGTTCACGGATATACTCGTAAGCATTGGTGTAGAAGATTCGTAATGTCTCAACTGCAACCAGATCGATAAAGTTCACTTCATTTTCGAGTTTTCTGAATGAAGATCGTACTGAATTTGATAGTCTAATAGCATCTCTTGGAGTATTCAAAGTAGGCAGGATACCATCTCTGTAGACGTTCTGCCAGTGATTCTCATTGATCTCGAGTTCTCTGTCTCCGGTTATCTGTAGAAGTCGATCTATGAAAAACTGGTCAAGTGAACCCTTTTCAGGAATAGGAAGATGCTGTGGCAACTGGATAATCTTGTCCAAATACTCTTCACCGTCTTGAACCACTTTTTCTCTCTCCAATGCATTGGTGACGACATCGTGATCGAACGCTAAGATATAGGTTACATTCGGGAAATCGGCTACGCTTTTCACAAGCCGGAACATCTGCGCCATCTCATCCTCGGTCAGTCGATCAATATCATCGAGAAAGATAACGATCCGACGGTCTGTTTCCTCAAGCGTATCTGAAATATTCTGTTTTAACTCTTCGACATTACCGGGGGTTGGATCCAGTCTCCGCGCTAAATACTGAAGAAATCTCTGGGAGGGAACCCCTGTAACCGCCGACAAAGGAACAGTCGAGAGTGCAGAAGAGAAGTTTGACAGCTGGGTTCTAACTTTGTCGAATCCGTCCTCGCTCTCCAATCCCGACTCTAACTGAGCGAAGAACCGTTCCAGCAGATCGGTTTGTCCGGAAAACCACCACGGATTGAACCGGATTACAGCAGGCGGTTCTTGACTTTGCTCAAGATAGTACTCGATAAAATTGAGTGCTGTACTCTTCCCAGATCCCCAAGGACCGTAAATCCCTATAATGAATTCTTCTCCGGGTACTTCTGAAGTGATTGAGTCTGCGATATCCTTTGCAAATTCATCGTATCCCAGTTGATCTTCTTCCGGTTTTTCTAGTGATGAATCGGAGAGAAGCTGCGGTTCATCCGAATTCGTCGTCATAGAACAATGATGGACATGACACACTCCTTAGTCTTCCGGTCGCAAATATCACCATGTTCAACACTTATACAACGATAAATCAATATTGGGTGACAGAACTGTAGTGGCTAGCCATGCGGGAGGTGGGCCACCGCACTCATGGTGGATCAACAGTGTGTCGGTCAGCCACATGGTTAATACAAGAACTGGCTATCTTCAGTACTTCACGAAGCTGATTAATTGAAAAATCTGCTTGCATGAGGTGTGTCTACTGTCGAGCAAGCAGACGATGCAATCACAAGGACCAGCTTTGTGAAGTACTGAAACTTACTTGTCCCGTGGGTACTGAACACTAGAAACTCAATGGTCGAGATTCCCGATTCCCTGTGCTCTCTGTTCAGCTCCCCAGTCGAAGAACAAAATGGAACATACGTTATAGAAGTTCCCTCGAATGAAGTTGATCATGAAGCGTTATCAGTTGACGAAACATATCGCGTAGCGATTCTTGAGTCTCCTGCCTCAACAGAGTCATCGATACAACAGGAGACACAACAACCTCCTTCTCGGGAAACCACGAACCGAACTCCATCGGGACCCCCTGTCAAGGAAGGCGAGGTACACAATGTAACAATCGAGACTGTTGGCGATCAGGGCGACGGCATTGCAAAAGTCGAGCGTGGCTATGTCGTGATCGTCTCTGGAGCCCAACCTGGTGACGAACCTACCATCGAAATTGAACAGGTTCAGAAGAACGTCGCATTTGCGAGCATCGTCGATAGCGATCCACGAGCACTGTAAAAGTCCAGCCAGATAGCCGAGGACTTGATCTGTTCACCTAATCTGCTTCCACCGGTGATTTTCCGCGCCTGAGAGGGTGAGGCGCACACTCGCATGCCTCGAGGCCACGAATGAGTACAGATCGACCACCCGAGAGCGACCTGCATCGAGATAGCCCGACAAACGAGTACACGAGCGACCGTGATCGCAGCTATCCAGGAGACGTTGCCCGACTGAACGGACATGAGCTCGTCGCGATCGACTGAAGTGGCTGCCGGGCACAGAGCCAACACCGTACGAAATCAACCTCACCGATGGCTACGAATATCGTACACGCTACTGGCGCTTGCAGGAAGTGCAGGCCAAGAAGCGCAACCATCGCGACGGAGTTCACCGTACCCCTGCGACAACCCCCAGCCGCTGACTGCCCTCGAGGCAGGTGGCTACTCGATCGACGATCCACGAACGCGCCGTGCACTGAACGAGACAGTTGGATGTCTGCTTTGCGACAGTGGGCCCGATCTACGAGGTCGAGAGTGAGAGCGGGAACACCTACAAGGTCGATATCGAGGCAACGACGTGTACCTGCCCTGATTTCGAGCAGCGCCAGCCAGACTGACGGCTGTAAGCATCTTCGGCGTGTCGACCTCGAGATCCGCACGGGACTTGTCCCTGCGCCAGATGGTACAGTTCAGCCGCTGACTGTCGAGTGATCTCGTCACTCGAGACGATTTGTACCCCCTGAAAGGGGTGCGGGGGCTCGAAGGGAGTCCACCGCAGCAACCCATGAGACAAAGAGAGACAGCAATCGCGTCGATAGCCACTGAAACAACTCAGCTCCTGAAGCGAGGGATCGCCAGATGACTGATCGCGACGAGTGCCGGATGCCGACGTGTTCGGAACCTGCTCGCGATCTTGCAGGGTATGCTGGTCGGTTCTGTTCGGACAGCTGTGAGGTCCGCTACGAGCACCTCCAAGCGGACGCTCGAGATGCTGCAGTGGACGAAGCCGAGGATCGGTACTGATGCTCGAGCAGATCGATCACCGTGGCAAGCGCTTCACGATCGGTGACGAGGACAGTGTCGACGACGTCGCTCGTGACCGGTGTCGGCGAGCAGAAATGCTCGAACAACAGGCTCAAAGAGAGATCCGTGAGCTCGAGTGTGCGAAGGCAGTTGCTGGACCTGACAGTACAGATTCTGATATTGGAGTGTTCGACCAGCGGCACGGAACGTAGGGGGACGAAGGACACACCGTATTTCCTGAGAAAACAGGGATGAAACTCCCCCCCTTCATAGATAGTTGTAGTTGATGCCCCACGTACACAGAGTTCACTCTGCACACGGTGTGTCTCGAGTCTCGAAAAGCGGTATATCCGGTGGATCGGGGACAGCGATCAACACCGGACGGGACTGAGGGTGGGCGATGATTGAATCCGGGCAGTGTCGCGCGCAGTGGATCACGCGACAGGTGATATATCCGATGTCCTCATTATCAATCTCTTCCCGATTCCCAGTTACGCGGACGCGACCGCGCATGACACGAATCATCTGCCAGTCAAGAGAACACTGAGAGTTCCGTTCTCAAATCGAATACTCTTCTGCCAGTTCAACCAGGTCGTAGACATGAATCCCAGTTTTGAACCAAAGCACCCGGTCACTCGTGTCTCCGAAGTCACTATTCGAGCAATCTAACTGTTCGGAGACTGCGACAAGGAGATTCTCAGCATCTGCCTGGCGTATTTTCTTCAGCTTCGACTCGAGATACTCGGGTGTCCAGAATCCGATGATCTCGAGAATCGCTCGCCGACCGTCCGGATGCTCGATCGCGAAATCGGGGATCATCACCTCATCACCGAGGTCAAACACATCGTTTTCGCGTAGTAACTCCCAGTCCGTGGTCGCTCGCTCCCATTTCTGGGCGAGTGTCTGCTCAAGATCGCTATCGAACCGCCTGCCAGTACTGTAGTGTGAATCGAGTCCGTCAGTGTCGTCTAATCTGAGTTGCCGTGTCTCACCTGCTGTCTCATCAATAAGCACTGTGGCAGTCATCTCCCAGCGGTCACAAAGAGGCAATGCTGGTAGAAAGTTCGCCAGCCGGATGCCGTATTTTTGCGATTGGGAGAACAACGACGCTGGCCCGTCAAGTATGGCCTCGTAGCCATCGGCACGGTCAGTTCGTTCGACATGCTTGCCATCAGAATCGATCGGATAGATCCGATGCATCAGTCCGAAGAGTTTGACGTAGCTGAATACCGTCCCGAAATGATCCCAGACACGGATTCGCATCTCGGTCGCATCGTAGAGGGCTGCCTGGGCGAGCGCGAGATTGTAGCGAGTGACCAGCCAGTCGACCGTCAGGTCAGTGTGGTCGTACTCGCCATCGCTACTGTCCAGTCAGTGTCGTGGTCGTAGTCGATTGCTCGCCAGCACCGTCATACTGGTCAGCGGTCCGTGTGCCGACCTGGACAAGTCGTTTGTTTTCCTCGAGGTCAGCATACATCCCGCGGTAGCACGCTTCGAGTGAGATACCCAACTCATCAGCAACTGCACTATATACCTCGATCTTCTGTGTGTCGTCACCGAGCGTGGGTTGGCGAACAACCGGATACCGCTCGTTGGCCTTCTCGAACAGGGTCTGGCGGATCTCACGAGGCTCGACTGGAGACATGACTTCGAACTCACACTCGTCGAGAAGCAGTTTCGCCAGCCCTTGGACGATCTTGTAGTCGGTATCCGCCACAGTGAGTTCGTCGATCGCGTCTTCGAGATCGCCTTTCGGCTCACCGAGATGGGCATCGAACAGCGCAATGAGTTCGCGTGCCGTCTCTCGATAGTTCTCATCCGTTGGATCAATAAATAGCGGCTTGATCGCATCGCCGGTGGTACGAGAACGAGCCAGATCAGCCGTCAGCATTCGTCGTCACCCCCTGTCGGCGCTGTTGGGACACGTACGTTTCCATCGTGTCTGCCGTGATGATCTCGTAGAGGCGTGCCGGCTGGCGGTCATCTGTCGGCCGGAGGATGCGCCCAAGCCGCTGGGCATACTGTCGTTTCGAAGCGCTTCCCGACAAGATAATTCCCACGTTCGCAGCGGGAACGTCAATCCCCTCGTCGAGCACCTGTGACGTTGCCAGCATCGAGTACTCGCCAGTCCGAAACCGCTCGAGAATCTCGGTGCGCTCGTCCGTCTTCGTTTGATGGGTGATGCAGGGGACGATAAATTCCTGAGAGATTTCGTAGGCGAAGTCATTGTTCGCAGTGAAGATTATCGCGCGGTCGTCGTGGTGGCGTTTGAGCAGGTTGTCGAGCGTCTCGAGTTTTTTCTCTGCCGTTCGGGCGATGCGTTCGGCGCGCTGCTTGGCGATGAGTGCCCGCCGACCCTTCGGATCGTAGGACGTCCGTTTGAGGAACTCCTGATAACCCTCCTCTTTCCAGAGATCGAACTCGTGGCTATCGACGTAGTCGCGATAGATCTGGTACTCCTCGTCGTATGTCTCCCGTTCCTCTGGCGTGAGCTCGACAGACATGTGGATGGTTTCGTACTCGCTGAGGTACTCGCCAGCAAGTTCGTCGACAGCCTCTTCATAAACAACCGGACCGATGAGATCCTCGAGGAGCTCATGCTTTCCGTCAGGCCGTTCGTAGGTAGCAGTCAGTCCCAACCGATACGGTGCAATCGTCATCTCGGGAATCTGCCGGTATGTCGGCGCTGGCAGGTGATGTTCTTCGTCGACGACGAGTAAGCCGAACTGGTCGCCGTATTCGTTGATGTAGCGGTAGGCGCTATCGTAGGTGGTGACGGTAATCGCGGTGACTTCGTGGCTGCCGCCGCCGAGAACGCCGATCGGCTCTGTGAGTTGATCGCCAAAGGCGTTGGTGAGTGTGGCGTGCCACTGATTCATCAGGTCAATCGTCGGTGTCACGACAAGCGCACTCACGCCGGCGTCAGCGATTGCCTGCAGTCCAAGAAAGGTCTTCCCGCTGCCAGTCGGGAGAACAACACTCCCTCGACGGCTGTGGTCGATCCAGGCGTCGAGGGCGGCCTGCTGGTAGTCACGCGGTTCGATGTGGAGCGCCGGTGTCAGATCGAGTTCTGGATAACTTCGGGCAGCATCGTGGAGAGACATAGAACGTGGTAACGCATCTTCGAGTGTTGTCTGTCCGTTGCTGTCGGACCAGCCACCAGCCCACTCAAGAAGTTCCCGATACCGATAGGCTTGCACGCGGTACTCATCAATGCGATCGTCCCACTCCGCAAAGGGGACCTCGGCAGGCGCATCTTGGAGCACGAGTGTCCCGTCGTCGAAATCGATCCGCATTCGGTGTGTAGTTCGAAGGGGCCAGTCAGATTGAGTCTGTGGTTTCCAACAAGCCCTTTTCAAACCCATTATACCATGACAATTGTTCTATCCCCACATTCAAGAAGGTATGAACATCCTATAGATGAGTGCATGTTATTACATCTGGGAAATGCAATACAGGATAATAGCCAGAAGTGGCGCCGAGAGCTGTACCGACATGCGAATGTTGTCGGATATTTTGGAAATGAAGAATACAGTACATCACATGAGCTCGAGAATAAGATAGGATTCTAACTAAAGAACCCATTACGTCCGGTTGACCCCTGAATGTCCAGAAAAGCTGTTATGGCTTATCTATCAAGCTAAGAACATCATTAAACCGATTTTCCTCAGTCAAGACATTGACCGTAGTATCCAAATCCGTGTTCAACTCCCAGTAGTACTTTGGACCGCCCCGCGATCCGCCACTACGTTTTGCGCCTGAGACGACACCAATCATATCTAGATCATGGAGATGACTGCGAACCCGACGCATTGCGATCGAGTTCGTGTCCACGTGAGATGTGATATCTGTGTACCTCGAGTACACCTCTGGTGTTGGCGCTGGCGTTTCATTCCCTGTTGCCAACGAAGTGAGTGCTAGCAATGCCAACTGATCCTGTATTGTCAAATCACGGATGCTCTGCGCGATGTTCATCTGCTCAACATGGTCCTCGGCCTTACGGACATGCTCCTCACTGACCTGCGGTTCGTCGTTAAGAGCGGCGAACTCACCGGCCTTGTACAGATACCGAATTGCCTGCCGTGCCGATCCTAGATCTTGGGCAGCAAGCGCCGCTGCTAGTGCGATAGCTTCCTGCGTGACAGCACTATCGACGAACGCTTTCTCTGACCGACGGTTGAGAATGCTCCGCAGTTGATCAGCATCATACGGTGGAAAGTGAATTTCGACCTCGCATAGCGAATCCTTAGCTCGAGGGTCGAGTTCCTCGTAGAACGTCATATCGTTGCTGATTCCGATCACGGAAACGTCCATATCCTCAATATGACTGTTGTCACGCGCGCGTGGCAGCTCATAGAGAATCATATCTTTGTTTCCGATGTTGTCAACTTCATCAAGGACAATAACGACAATTCCACCAATATCTTGAAGAGCATCGTACAGCCGGGCGAATACTTTCCTCTTTGGATGACCGTTCGGGTTGTCACCAGTTAATTGTTCTACAAGATCACACGCAACCTGATACGAAGAGTGATGCCCTTTACACGTTTGAAAGATAGTAGTCAAGTTGATTCCGCTCCGCTCATCGACTTCCTCTTGCAGTTTCTCAAGGAGAAAACGTGCAGCTGCTGTTTTCCCCTGCCCGGGCTTACCGTACAGAAACGCGTTGTGAGGGGGTGCATCGTTGAGAACTGGGGAAAGAACCTCCAACCCAAGTCGTTTGAGTTGCTCTTCTCGTTCTGGAAGATCATTCGGTGTGTAACTCTCTTTCAGGATACGTTCGCTTTCGAAGATCTCTGATCGGTCCTGAAAGTACTCGGTCATGATAGGAGACAACGCACTCATTATACAAATAACCGTAGTGTCCAGAACCCCCCATAATGTCCAGAAATACGGGTGGATGAGACCCACCCCCACCCGGGGGCGTCCGGAATTAGCGGGAAAAAGAGGCCCGCAATGAAACGAAGTTATCAGAGCCTGGAACCACAAGATATCACGATTACTGCCTCAATGAAAGAGATCAGGAGAAAACAGCCGAAAGCGCGGTCGGATATTCATCCTTCCTTGCTTTCCACTACCTGCTTTGCGGTTCTGTACAATAGTACACCTCTTATAGATTTCGAACTAGGATATATTTCACTAGAAAAAGATACAGTCTTACTAGAAGGATGTTTTAACAGTTTCTCTGCGATCGCGAGGTGGATCGCTTTTCCTTCCGTCTTTTCTGGACGCCCCCGGGGGTGCCCCTTCCGTCTTCTCTCAATTGGTCTTCTGAATCTCTTTGAGGTCCATCTCTCCTGACGAGATCCATTCCTAAGATGAACTACCCCGCGCTCTATTCGCTCATGGCTGATCCCGTCCGCTCCTTGAGGACGGGAGCTTAGCGCTCTCTCTTTCAGCTAATTCGCCGACCGCCTATGCTAGTCCTTCTATCTCTACATTCAAGAATGTAGCTACATGGGCCACACTTTATCTTGTAGGTCATTTCTATATTGTACAGAATTCACTCACGGGTCTGAATTTTGATAACGTGGTGAGGTACACTCATGTCTCTACATGATCTCTTTCCATCACACTTTATACTGTGGCTACGTGAACTATCCTCTATGGCTAGCGATCCCGAGCTCACGAAAAACCCTCGAGCTGTTGCAGTTAACGTCCTCAAAGGTGGTTTTGGAAAATCAACTACCGCGATCAACCTTGCACGAGAACTTGCAGAGCGAAACGGCCGTGTTCTCCTTGTTGATCTCGACGATAACGGCCACACCACATTCAATCTTGGCTACCGTGACCAGTACGAGTCCAACAACCACGTTCAAGAAGTCCTACTTGACGGCGCTGATCCGTTAGATCATGTCGTTCCAGTTACCGATGACCTTGATCTTCTGCCGTCCCATGAAGCTCTCGAGGAGGTGGAGACGAATCTGAAATCGGCAATGGCCTCGAGTCAACGACTTAACCGTAACGTCGTTGATCCTCTACTTGGGGATACATACTCCTACATCGTTGTCGATACGCCGGCCAATCGAGGAAAGCTCAACGACAATGCCTTGTTTGCAACAAAGAATCTCATTGTCCCACTCCGTCCGGAGAGTGGATGGGAATCTGGAATCACGCAGACGAACAAACGCCTGATCCAAGAAGCGCGCCAGTACTTCGACCTCCAATTGCTTGCACTTGTTCCAACTGATCTTAGCGAACGCCTCGATCAGGACACTCGAGACCGAAACCTGCTGTACGCGATTAACAGCCGTGATGAGCTTGCATCGTGCGTCCCAAACTTCGCACATCTCTCTGCGGCTGATTGGGAAGCAATCGACGCTGGCAACTACAATGGTGATCTCCCAGGTATCCGTCACCGTGCTAGTATCGATAAAGCACATCGTGCTCGCAAACCGCTACGCGATTATGATCCAGAGTGTGACCAACTCAAGTGTTATGAGGAACTTGCCCAGATCGTCGAAAACGGCGGGGTGATGCGGTAATGCCCTTCGACGACCTTGCTGACGAGTCGGAGGAATCTGATCCTGGTGACGAGGCGCTGGATGAACTTGCTGGTACCCTTGCAGATGACTCCACAGCAGGGGAAGAACCGTCAGGAAATGACACTACGTCTGAGGATCGTGATACCGTCTCAGCATATAATCCTCAGACAGAGCCAGCATTCCCAACTGCGAAGACACAGACACAGCATTCGATCTACTGCCTTCCTGAAACGTGGGACACGATTGATGGTGCATCTGGCCTTCTCTTCGAAGCCGAGATTATGCTCCGTCGCGATGGCTATGAAGCTGTGCAGAAACGTGAACTTCACAATGCACTGCTCAAATCTGCAGCACAACAGTTGACTCCCGAGGACATTGCTGAGGTCTTTGTTGCGACTCGAGAAGACCGAGAATCTGGACCACTCCTCACTGACGAATCATAAAAATCGACTTCTCAGATGAAGCTTCGTGAGTTGTGCTAATGCACGGTGATGAGATCGGATGTTGCTGCTACACCTAACCAGACCGATCAAAGAACGCGGAGCTGAAGCGAGCGGCAGGCGAATGGACAGAACCATACCATCACTAATGAGGACCACCTGATAACTGTCTCGAGGCCGCAGGTTGGCTCAGCCCATGGCCGATGCGTACGCTCTGGGTACGCCTATACAGTCTTGAACGAGAATTTCGCTATAGACGGACGGTCAAAACGACTCGAGCGTCAACACCTGCAAAGACCGCTACGGGCGACACTCGCATGGCTATTACATCATGTCTGCCGAGTACAGGTTGGTCCACAACTAGACCGAACTCGCTCACTACGACCGCACGCTCGACACTATGACCGACATCCAGGTTCGGGCGTGGGGGCGGGCGGTCGCTCGAGACCTTGCGGACGTGCTCACGGCCGGCGACTACGACGTCGTCGTGTTCATCGGCAGCGAGACCTACGTCGGGGCGCTCGAGGGACACTTCGAGACGCTCCCGGCGGCCGTGCTCACGCCGTGGCAGACGTCCGACTATGTCACTGGCGTCGGGTGTGGCATGGCGTGGTGCAAAGATGACGCCCCACGACGGCCCGTATTTCATCGATAATAGCGTGTATACGGATTCGTTCGATCCGGACGCCTACTACGAAACGCTCGACCGGGCGCTCACTGAAATGCCGACCTCACCGGATTTCTTCGTGTTGCCAGATGTCTATGGCGACGCCGAGGCTACGATCGACGCCCACCGCGAGTGGCTCACAGATCGAAAACTGCCGATCGGCAGCGGAGAAGTGATGTGCTACTGGGTGGTGCAACCCGACCTTCCCCTTGGGAGCAGTTCGATGCGATTCGGGGCTGTCAAGGTGTGTTCGTCGGCGGCCCGAAGCGATGGAAGCGCACCTACGGCGATCGAATCGTTGAGTTCGCAGCGAACCACGACGACCCAACGCTGACGAACGGCCTGCGGACCCACTCGGGAATCCCGGCGGCTCTGACGGCCTCGTGTGGGCCTACAAAACTGGGTTCGACAGTTGCGATACGACCTCGATCTTTCAGAACGGCTACTGTCACTATCTCGAGAAGCTGGAAGCTGCGACCGAAGAAACCGGCAGCCCCGATCTGAGGCCCGGTGAATCGGGGAGTCTGCAGGCAACGATCGGCTCCTACGGAGGCTCCGCATGACCACCGGCCCGATCGACGGCGAGTACGACGAGACAGACGTCCAGGCTCGCGAGGTTCCCTGCCCGACTGTGGGGCCAGCGCCGACTCGAAGTGCCAGCGGCCGTCCGGGCATCGCGTTCGGAGCTCTCACGCTGACCGAAAAGCGGCTGCCGACGGCGACGAGTCGGGTGGGTGTGAGCCAGAGCAAGCGCCGCTTGAGGCGTTTTCCGGCAGCGAGACGACATAGCTAAATCTTTTCAACTTCGCCAACTGACCACTGAGGATGACAATTATAGTAGATTATTTTTCGGAGTAGGCTCTCTTCTGTGTATGATTCTACTTCATCAATAGCATCTTGGGTCCATTCCTCGTAGTTTTTGACTATTTCCTTCAATGGGTCGGGATCTATTGGTTCACCACCATCAGGGATTGTTTCTTTTGTTATAGATACCGTCTCCAGCATCGTTTTCCAAAAGCCAATTTTCTCATATTCCTCAAACTGAGCGTGTGCTGCATATGGCTTATACAAGTTGTCTGAGTACGCATCGATCGATGCATAGAGTGATGGGTCATTCGTCTGTAAGCTCTCAATGGCTGAACTTCGAACTTGGAGATTAGTAAATGCACCAAAGAGATCGCCATCTCGAGCCTCAAGCTCGGAATTTGTAGCCATAGCCTCTGTATAATTGTCGACCAATTCCGCGTGTAACGCACTTATGAGTGCTCTTTTCTGCCGAATGGACCGGCCAAGTAAGATGAAGAGCGATCCAAAGAACGAAGATGCCAGGATAATCAGTAGATTCCCTGCAATCACCGGGATCAGTTCTTGAATCTGACTTAACACCATGTGATCCTTTCAGTTGGTTGGAGCGTCATAACGATACCGGGAAATTCCCCACTGAGAACACTGTAACCCGGACCGTCCGTGGCGGTCGCTGCCGAACGCGAGTACGGATCGGATGTCGATGTCCTGGCGATCGACGTGGAAGCCGACGCGAAGGCCGCATACGAGCTGACGAACTCGAGTATCAGACCGGACTCGGGGCGTTCGGCGAGACGGCGTAGGCCCTACACAACGCGCTGGTATTCCTCGCAGAGATCGTAGAATCGTTCTGCTTCGCCGGCTGGTTCTGTCCCGAGGTCCAATTCAGGCGACCGTTCCCATTCAGCACACGCATCCGCAAATTCCTCGTACAGGCTCGTGATCGATTCGTCGAGGTCGCGGTTCTCGCCGATGATCGCCAACTCCCGAAAGACAAGTCCGCCCTGTTGGAGTTGTTGCTGGACCCGTTCGCCTGTCGGGCGATTCCCAGCTTGGTGTTGCTCATACGCTGCCTGAATCTGTCGCACAACCGGTTGGCCTGCCTGTTTCCAATCAGATTCCGAGAGATCGGGGCCGCGATCTTTGATCCATTGGGCGAACTCTTTTGAGGCAACATTCACAGCCGCGGTAGCGAGTGCCATTTCAATTCCTGACATTACACCGTTCCTGAAGGACGGGGCGTGAATAAATGGTCATGCACCGGGCGAAACCGACACTACTCGCGCGTACATTGTCCCGTTCGTTCTCGAGACGGCTGTTTTCGACGGATTCGTGACTCAAGCCGAACATTCAGATTTCGCTCGGTCGAGTTGCGAATGACACGAAACGTTCACGGCCTCTCTCCAAGTGAGGCAGGTGTGGAATAAGATCCGCAAGAACTGTCTGATGTTAGAGAACAGGAATCCAACTATTCATACTCGTCTTTTCTCAACACTCGCCCATGAGTCCGACAGAATACATCCCCTCTCGACGAGCTACTGATGTAGATCGAATCAACTCAGTCCTTTCAGCAGTGGGTGCGTATTGGAAATCCCGGTCAGAGCTGGCGTTCATAGAAATGGCCTGTGCACTTCGAAATTCTGTCTGCTGTTTCAGCAAGCCGATCACGATCGACGTCAGCGAATTCACTGATAACGACCTGTTGAGTGTCCTCTCTACCAAAGCTAGAACTAACTGTGACCTCACCTTGCTCAACGATCCACCGCACAAACAACGCACTTCCACCCATGTCGATCAGCCCATCTCCAGTGTAGGAACGTACTGGAGGAACCATCCACAACTACCTTCGGAGACGTTGTTTGCCGCCTGTACAATGCCCATTGTCCCTCAGACTTCCTTGAAACTCTCAATTTAGACCGTATGGCGTTTGATGATGAGGCCCTCCTTCAGGCGATTCACATCGAAGGGGTCGATGTATTGGGGTTATCTCCAAACGCATGATTTCCTGTGATTGATTCCAGTAGAGTTGACCCGAACTTCTGATCTTGAACGATCGGTGTAACTGCATTCGGAAACCTGTAACACCACTTGATTTCCAAAACTTCGTTTCCTGTGGTATTGGTAGACCGCGTTCTGAACCGGCTCCCCACCTGACGCGGATATGGTTTATCAGAAACTGAAGGGAACTCCAGATTAGAACTGTATGTCACCAGAAGTCAATCGTGAAATATAAAAGAGGATTCCGACAGGAATGGCGGTCTACGACTGAGATACAAACTCGGCCACCCAAATGATTGTAGTTAAGTATACTGGAAAGCCAAATAGTAAATTCTTTAATTTTCTGTATAAAGTAATATGAAATGGGATAAAATGTGGTCGCATCCAAAATATTTTTAGGTGCTTCAGATAATATAATCCTATGGTCCTCCGACGACGTGAAATGCTCTCTTCTGGGATTGTAACGCTCTGTGGCTGTACTACACTCCGCCAAACGGGAAGAAATAGGCCTATTCAGGGGCCGACCAGCTGGGTGATGTACGGGCGCGGACCGACACACCAAGCGAGCTACGAAGACGGCACCATCCCATTTGAGGCACCTTCCACTGACCAATCATTCAGTCTATCCGGCTCAGTGGCAACTTCCCCCGTAGCCTCAGAAAATTATCTCGCCGTCGGCGATGAACAAGATATCCTCGTTGTTCCGTTTGATAGCCGAGAACTGCCTAGGAGGATTGAACCACCGGGGACCGTTGCCGGAACGCCGTGTCTAGATGGACAAACTGTCATTGTAACTAGTGATGGTAGACGTGGGAAGGTAGATACCGCCCGCGTGTCTGCGATAACAATAGACAAAGAGGTCACATGGCAAACAAATCTCTCGGCCAACATTGTGACATCGCCGACTGTCCAAGACGGGGCAGTCTTCGTGAGATCGAGTGATAAATATATTGCACTTGATATAGATTCAGGGAAGACGCGTTGGCAGAATTCGAATGCAAGGCAACTATCAGGGGTTTCTTCCCTGGAGTTCGAGAACTTTGGACCGGCAGTCGGGGATGACGTGGTTATCTTCCCAGACAAAGACGGAATTACTGCAATGGACCCTACGAACGGGACCATTCGTTGGCAACACCAACTCCAAAAGGTACGAGCGTGTCCGGTGATTGCTGGCAAAACCGTTTATGTGGCTGATGTCAAATCGGGTATCTACGCATTCGACATCGAAACTGGCGACCGAAAATGGAAGTGGGCAGGAACAGGATGTTGGTCGCCGCCGATAGTATCGAACGGTAATGTATTCACGACAGAAGTGAATGACATCGTTGCTCTCGACCAAGCGACTGGTGAGCTTGGATGGCGGACGCAAAAAAGCGGTTTACACGGTAGCGTGCAATCGGGACTAAGTGTCGTTGGTGACACAATCCTTGCTAGCTCGTCGTCGCTCGGATTGGTAAGCGTCAACGCGAACTCGGATGGTGCAAGCGGCAGCCCCGGAACCAAGCGCTGGACACTCGGAAGTAGAGGATACAATACCCCCATTGTCGTCGATGACTTTATCGCATACGTCAACTACGGTGTAGACAACCCGACGGTTCGTATTGTGAAATAAAACGAGACCATGACGGTGGTGCAGAAGTCTTCCAAGGAAGTGGCAGGACGAATTTGATGTGTCCAGCAGCAAAGCCGTCCTACCGGATATGATACGGTCGCACAGGTTTTCAAAGCTCTAGAGACTGAGACAACAAGACAACAGCACTTTTCGATCAGCTTGAATCTTCGTTTCTGATGGACTATCCCGTGTTTGACCTCGATTCGAGGGGTCGAACACGGGTTCATGAGCTACCTGAACTTCTGAAAGGGGTCCTTCACTGTTTCTACCACGAGATTTACGGACTTCGTCCCATGGCACGAGAGCTTCGTAACGAAGATGTCTGGCGACAGTGTGGCTTCGAGCGCCCGCCGTCTCGACGGACGCTCTCGCGTTCATCGATGACTTTGAACACGACACAATAGTTCTTTAAATTCCGGTTCATCTCGTTAATTTGGCGACTTGGATCTTGACCCTTGGAATGCTTTGTCTCAGCGAATCCAACAATCTCTCCGTGAGAATACTTCTATGACACCCTCACCTTATAGCAGTTATCGTGCTGGCACTTATCGGAACCTTTGGATTATCTCTCTTCGGACTACCAGTTTCATGGCTTGGAGCCGCATTTCTCATCTTGCTTATCGGGTTGTCGGTAGTTGCGTGACCTCTATTTAGGAAGGCTCAACCACGACACGACCAGAATCAGAAATGATAATTGACGGAGGTATAAATTGTTGTTACATTGATTGCTTCACCTTTACTTACCGCGAGTTCCACGACCTTCTCTGGATAAAGAAATCGTATTGCCAACTACAAACTGGCCTGGTTTCAGCATCTATGTCGTAGCCCCCCTGACCCTAGTTCCTATTTCGGAAGATTCGGAAACCACCCACTTCGATTTATTACCATAGACCTGTGTCGACGCGGTATGATTACAGACGCTCGGGTGCTTCAACCGGAGTTCATCCCGCAAGAGGTGAAACACCGGGACGCAGAGGTCAACCACCTCTCAAGCGTCCTGCGACCGATCCTAGACGGGCAATCAGCTGATCCAGTCTTCCTCCATGGTCCTTCCGGAGTCGGGAAAACCTGCATTGCGCAATTCACAGTTGAACGACTCCGAGAGAACGTCGTCGATATCAACCACCAGTACGTGAACTGCTGGGAGAATCACAACCGATTCAAAACGCTGTACAGCCTTCTCGACGGCATCAACCAAACCATCGACATCCATCGTCAATCTACCCCGAAAGATCTACTACTCGACCGTCTCCGCGACTACGACGGCCCACCATACGTTGTCATCCTTGATGAGGTGGACCAGTTAGAGGACAAGAGCCTCCTGTACGAATTATACCGCATCCCTCGCATCACGATGATCCTCATTGCTAACAACGAAAAAGGGTTCTTTGCCGACGTGGACGACCGCTTGAACAGTCGTCTTACTGCCTGTACCCGCATCCACTTCCGACCGTACACTCACGACGAGTTGGTCGCAATCCTGCACGATCGCGTCCAATGGGGACTCGAAGGTGAGATGATCGACCAGCAGGAACTTAACGTGATTGCGAACAACGCAGCTGGCGATGCTCGTGTTGCAATCGGCATTCTCCGAATGGCGGCTCGCGCCGCTCAAGAAAAACAATTGGACAGTATCCCCGACCGCGTGATTCGGAAGGTCACTCCGGAAGCGAAATCGGAAATCAAGCAGAAAACAGTCGATCGCCTCACAACCCACCAGCAAATTCTCTATGAGATCATTGCTGAGTACGGAGAGATCGCGCCAAGTGATCTCTACGAGGAGTATTGTGATCAAGTGAGTGAGCCAAAGACACGTCGAATGACGCGGAACTACTTAGCGAAGTTAGAACACTACAACCTCGTCGAGGGGAAAGGTAACACAAAGGCTCGAATCTACCGTTCGGTCGATTGACCCTCTACAATGCCTATTGATGACCAGTACGAACTATCCGGTTTCGGAAGCTACACGCGGCTCTCTATTTAGCGTGGGGCTGATGATTTGTACGTGACTGAAGACAACTCAAGCCAGAGGGAGGACACCGTCACATCAGCCAGTGAGACAACAGATACTGCCGAGGCCGATAGTGTCCGGACGCTAGTTGACCAGATTTTGCTCTGTAGGATCGCTAGACGGCACAGCTACAATCTCGTTATCTCCGTAGAAAGCGAAGAGACGGAGTGTTGTGATATCGGAATTCCGCCTCTTCGCTCGTAATTCGGTCGCCAAAGCTAAACAAGTTGTCGAGAACCCGGACGAACCCGCCGACCCCGAAGGGGGTGGCGGGTTCGCCGAATGGGCAATGCTTGCTCTCCAAGCAATCCGTATCGAGCTCGGGAAGTCCTACCGCCAGACGATTGATCTCTTGAGCGAAATGCCCGGTATCCGTGAGGAAATCGGCCTTACGCGGCTTCCTCACTACACCGTGCTTCGTGACTGGTTCGAGGCGATCCCGATGGAGACCTATCGTGCGTTTCTCGGCGAATCAGCCGAGAAACGCACTGGCCACGCTGCGATCGATTCCACTGGCTTTGACCGTGACCAGCCCTCGCGGTACTACGCGAATCGTGCACACTACCGTGTTCGCTCGCTCAAGGTCACTGCTCTCGTGGACGTGAAAACGCTGTACGTCTTCGACGTCCACTGTACGACCACGAAGAAACACGATGCGAAGATCGGCCCGCAGGTCGCTCGGCGCAACGCCGAGGACCTGCGGTCACTGGCTGCTGACCGCGCATATGACGGGAAACCGTTCCGTGATCAACTCCACGAAGACGGTGTGCGTCCACTGATCAAACACCGGATCTACTCATCTCTCGACCTCGCTCACAACGCTCGGATGAGCAGACTCTGGTACAATCGCCGATGGATGGTAGAAACCGTCTTCTCGTCGATCAAGCGCACGCTCGGCTCCGCCGTGCGTGCGCGAAGTTGGCACCTTGAGTTCCGAGAGATGGTACTCAAGTGCGCCGTCTACAATCTTCGTCGAACAGTTAGATATCTGTAGGATCAACCGCAGTGTGTCGGTTTTCGACCGGCGGTGGAGTTAGTGAAAACGCCGAAATTGAGCCCCGTCTAGCGATCCTACGGAGCAGAATACTACTTTTTCTCCTCGGTATCCACACCCCATGTCTCGGTCTTTCCATAATCACCTTCATCCTCTACAGTGTCGCTTGTTTCACCATCAGTACTAGAAGGTGGGTCATCACGCCACTCGATTTTTGACGGGTGCGGTCGTTCGACTGAATCTGGTCCCCGGAATTCAACTATTGGTTGATTAGCCCAGTCAATCACCTTTGATCGACGGTCATTGTATGTCCGCCGTGCTTCTTTGAATTCTTCGTATGCATCAAAGATGCCGAGATCTTTACATTTCACGTAGATCCGTAACCCACGAGCGCTGAGGACGTATCGGTTTGCATTCCCGTGATCTGCTGGGTGAAAGTCCTCTTCGATGATTTCTAGGGACCGAGCGTCTTCGATTCGATCGGAAAGCGTTTGCCCCGAGATGTCGAGTTCCTCGTTGATTTCGTTAACGATTCGCCCGTCTTCACGTGCCAGTGCCCACAGCAACGGGATCGCTCCCTTTTTGGAAAGAAATTTGGCAACGTCATCACTCATGCAACAAGTCATTCAATGGAAACAGAGTCCGTATACTCTGGGTTTAAATCTACACTGGATTGAGTCTACTTTAGATCTAAATCAAGAGTTCCAGGTTGTCCCTCGCGTAAACCCGTAGCTCAGAGGCTGTATTTCAATCTACTCTGGAAGTAAATCTACAGTAGACTCATTCTTGCTTAGGATTAGTAGACATGTCACCTCACGAATTACAGTTACCCCCATTCGGCCATAATCGCCTCTCAGCGGTTTCGGAAATCACACGCTCAAAAGTTAGTCTACTCTGAACTAACCTTGTTGATATGACGGAACTCTCGACGAACTCCCTCGCTTTCCCGCACCTGAACTAGGCATGAGCCCCTCTGAACCCTCAACCCATCTCGGCAAGCAAGCCTCCGAGATCCTCAATGAGGGCACTGACTGGGTCACACTCGGAAATCAACTCGATGTCACGCGGCTCAAACACCTTGATGGATATCCAGAGTGGCACCCTTCCTCTCCCTTCCGCCCGATGTTTCTCGCCTACCTGTGGGCGAAAGTCGAGGATGAATCCCTATCAGGCATCCCAGAACGACTTGAGGAGCAGCCGGAGCTGGCCGAGGCGTTTGGATTCGATCCTGACAATCTCCCCTCAGAAAGTACCTGTAAGCCGTGCCGGTTAGACGATCGGTTTGACGATTTACAGAGGACGGTCAAGAACACGGAGAAACACATCCGAAAAGTCGCTGCTAAGCGCGGCTCCCCGATCGGTCATCGCATCAGAGGAGCAGTTTCACACACTGAGCAGAATCCAAGCCCGTCGAAACGAACGACAGACAGGTTGCTCCGGAAGACAGGGCGTAAAGTCCTGAAGGAAATCGATTCAGTTGTTATTCCCTCTATTCAACTTCCTCGCCCTGAGAACACCATTTATGATGATGATGAGTTGTTGGTCCAAGAAGCGATTGGTGCGATTAACCACGAAGCAGCGAACCAGGCCGGAGAATCGTTAGGCGACAAAAAGAACCCCGACCCAGATATCAAGGAGCCGTTCTCCCACGAAGGCCCTGAAGATGGAGATCCGTTCTACGCGGATGGACCGACCGGTGAAACGCTTTTGGAATCGGTGAAGGAGATGTCCGTGGAGGAGATTGCGACCCAACTGAACTTCGCATTGCGAAAGACGTACACCCGTGCGAAGCCCCGTCTCAGAGACCTGGAGAACGACAATGGGTCTCGGTTCGGGACGCGAGCGAAGATCGCGTTGGACATTACGTACGTCGCTTACTACGGTGAGCGTGAGGAGATGGTGTGGTTGCAGGGCGCACCAGATGACAAAGAGTACAGGTGGTGTCATAAGTTCGCCACGGCTGTGATCGTAGGGCAGAATACCCACTACGTGGTCGGTGTCTGCCCGCTTGGTAGTACTGAATACGCCAACACCGATGCGTACCCTGGCGAAGAGCAGTCCTATTACGTGGGTGATGTTGCCCGGCGGCTTCTCTCAATTGCTGATGAGTACGTGAACGTTCGGATGGTGTACGCTGACCGTGAGTTCCACAGTACAGACGTCATCCATACGCTCGAAGAGAGGGGTCTGAACTACGTTATACCGGCAGTGAAAAACGACCGCATCAGGCGGATTTGTGACCGTTTCGACCAACTCAAACGAGGATACAACGAGCCCCATGATACGCCGCTGTACGTAGATTGCGGACTCTCAATGTATGGCCCGGTGAAACACGATGTGTCGAACACGGCGGTTGAGTACAACTTGGTGGTGTTGCCCCCAGATGAAGACGATGAGGTGCATGAGGAGGGCAGTCCGCAACCGTTCCTGACGAATCTCGATGTGAGCGATGAAATCGCGTTGGACCGTCGGTGGGCGACTGAACAGATGGAGAAGTATCAGGATCGTGCAGCAATTGAAAACTCGTACTCGTCGATCAAGGAGGCAGCTTCGTGGACGACATCGAAAGAGTTCGAGGTGCGATGGTTCCACTTCGCGTTCGGCTGTGTCGTCTACAACATGTGGCTGCTCGTCGATTTCCTGACGCAGGAGCGAATCAAGGTGATTGAGACACGGGAGAAGCCGCGGATTAAGCTCTCCCGGTTTACCAACTGGGTAGAGAAGGAGTTGGGCGAACTCCTGTGAAATCCGTTCCGGGTTCGCATCTCTTGAGTCCTAACAGTAGGTAGCGACCGTTGTTTCGCGGAGTTTCTCCAGTCGCCCGACAGTGTTTCCGTTTTCTGAGAGGATCCTTAGAGTAGAACCTGCGGTGAACCGTTTGTAAAGTGGTCAGAACTGGCGTTCCTGTGAACGCTTTCACCGGCATTCGCAACTCACCACGTTTCTGGGATGTAGAGCGTCTACAAACGAGCTTCGGAGGAACCAAATAAAATCCGAGTAGATATCTCTCGAATCCTATGTCGCAATCCTTGGTTCGCTAAGCAAGATGTGCTGAGCAGCGTTCAACACACGATTTAGGAGATAGAACGCGAGTCCTGCGGCTTGCCGCAGGCGAGCGACACCGAGTGCTTTCCGCTTAGCCACCTTGTCGGAGAGATTGACTGACCGCCCGGACGAATGTCCTGGCGGTCACGACCGGCGGCGACCTGATCTCGCGGTCTGTTCCGAGCTTCACCAAGTAATCGGTAAGCCTCCAGAGATTGTACAACAATGCTGCGAACGTGAAGCTGAACAACCGAACACGGTAGTCCTTCGAGGACGTCCTGGGAAGAAACGCTTTCACCGACTTGTACTGATTTTCGATATCCCAGCGTCGGCTGTAGCTGTTGGTGACGTGCATGATCTCCTTGGGAGCAACGTGATCACGGTTGGTCACGAACACGGCATAGCTTCCGTCAGCTTCCTCATCAGTCGCTGGTACGTACAGGAACTCTGCGGTGTGGTGGAGTTCGCCATTAATGGCGAACGGAACATCGTTCTTGACAGCGGCGTCAACTCCTTCTTTGCTCTTGATTTTCCCGATTGCCTCATAATCGTCTTCATACTTCGGCACTGGCGTCAGGTACACAAGCCCGCGGTCGTGAATCGTTGCGTACACCTCGTTACTGTAGAATCCCCGGTCTAGGAGCACTTCGTCGAGATCGACGTACTGCTGGGCTGTGTCCAGCAGTACGTCAACCACATCCGCCTTCGAATCGGCTGGCGCATCTTCTGGTTCCCACGCAGAGCGTTCCTTGACTGGCTCGATACCCAGGATGATTGGGACATCGTTCCCGACGATCGTGATCGTCGCGAACGTATACCCGTGCTTGATTTCACCGTCTTCTTTGTACCCGCTGACCATCGGCGGATACTCTGCTTTCGGGATTTTCTCGTCCTTGTCGATCCACGGCCAGACGTGGTAGGGAACGTGTGTGAAGTCGACGGCCGCCACGACGTGGCGGTCGTCGAAGGGATCCTCGTGACGAATCGTCTTGAGGATATTTTCGGTCGCCGCGTTGAACGAGGCCATCACAGCCTCTCGATACAGCTCAGTGAACGCGACGATATCCTCAATCTGCAACTCCTGAACGGAGCGCGTTACTTCCTCGTCGGATGGCGTCGCAAACTGCTTGATTACTCGGAGAAACGTCGAGTCGTCACAGATCTCGTTCTCTTCAAGGAACCACCCAGCTTCTCCCTCTGAATGAGCGCTCCCCTGCGTGAGGCACGCGTTGGAGAACAGATCAAGGATCTGTTCGTCCTCATAGACCCTGTTGTCGGCTCTATCGGAGTCGAACTCGGCGAAGCCGTGTCGGCGAGCGAGTTCGACGACCTTACTCCCGTGCTCGCGCACGTGTGCGCGAGACACTGTCGAATCGGATTTATCGTCGTTCGCTTCCTTTTCATCCAGGTTAATTGGAATGAGTGCCTCCGAAATAACGTCGTGATCACGGGCTTCACGAGCTATTCCCTTCGCAGCGGCCTCAAGCGTGGTCTTTGTCTGCTCGCTGAATTGGTTCCAAGCGTATGAGAGATTCTGCTGAGTCGGCACCCTGTTCAAACCTAGCTGTTTCAGCAGTGCTGGACGGTTCTCAAGCCGATCTGCGACCTCGCTTTGGGCGAGGTCGTAGATCGTCTGGTAGATGTAGACTCGTGCCATTGACTCGGTTCCGAACGAGACTTTGTGCTGTTGTCGAGTGTCTGTTAGTCCATCCACGGGAATCGAGACGTCTCCAAGTACACGCCAAAGATGATCAGCTGTTTCACAGACTTTCTTGGCGTGGATGACGATCGCCCCCGCCAAAGCGGGGGCATCGTCATCAACTGCAGGAGTGATGTTAGATGCCATTAACAGTCAGTCCAGATACTGAAACCGAAGGAGAGACTCCCCATTAGGGCACCTCATTTGGACCTACGCCGAACGGTTATTTACGCGCCAAGAGCTACTTGGAGTATGGCTCAAGATGGATCCCTTGTTGAATCGCTTCCAGACCGCCCACTCAAGGATACTGAGCGTGACTCACTCGAACGACACGAGAGCATCCAGTCAATAATGCCTCAGACGACGAAATTTGATCCGGAACACGGGATGGTTATGGACACCGCGATGTTCATTGGCTACGACTGGGTGACAGCCGTGACCTACGAAGCAGGTCACGGCTGGAGGATTATCTACGAGAGCGGTATGGAAGATAACATCCTCTCAGATGGGTTTCTGCGAAGCGAAGAACTCTACGAAGAGCATCCGATTCAGCAAGGAATGGACGCTATGAGCGCTGTTGCCTCGGAAGACGAAGAATAGTTTCTTTTTCAAACAGCTTCTCTGAGGACGATCGTAACGGGTGTCAGCTGTATGGTGGTTTGTAGAATTTGAGATCCCGAAGTTGTGACTCACATCGCTCGAAGAAGCTATAGCGCTATGTGATTTATAGAAGTGGGTTTGACCATCTCGAGTACCTGAGAGTCCCGCGAACGCCAGTATCAGGGCGTATCTAATTTACTTGGTTAAATCCCAGTTTAACCAAGGGACTTTACGAGGGTCGACACTGTACCACACATACGAATGTCTGGATCAATGGACAGACGGGGTTCCTCCGGGGACACGACCGTCCACGACGCGATCGACGACTACCTGCGCTACAAGATCAACGCTGACGGCTCGGTCACGACTATGCGCTCGCCACTCGAGTCGTTCGCCGACCACTGTAAGGACGACCGCGGCGTCGAGTGCGTCGGTGAGTTGACCGACCAGGATATCCGCGCCTACAGCGAACACCTCTACGACCGCGTCAAGATCGACGAGGACCTCGCGGCGTCGACGGCGGGCAGCTACTTCGCCTACGTGCGCGCGTTTCTCTCGTGGTGCGTTCGTGAACAACACCTCGAGCAGAACCCGGCGAATACGAACACGGCGATGGACCCACTCCCCGAAGACGACGGCAAACGGAAAACACAGTACTGGTCCGACGAGGACCGAACGCAGCTCGTCAACTACGCCACCAAGCGCGCCGACATGGCCCTCGAGGGAACGATCCGCACCGATCCGAAGGCGGCGCTGCGCGACCGGGCGATCGTGGTCATGCTCGACGGCACCGGCGCTCGTGGGGCCGAACTGTTCGCTGATCCGAAAGACGAGAAACGTAACGGCCTCCGCTGGTCGGACATCGATTTCGAGGAGCGGATGATCGAAGTGTACGGCAAGTCCCGCGAGTACGAGGAAGCGCCGTTCCCCGCGAGTGTCCACAGCGTTCTCGAGCGGTGGTACGACTATCTCGAGCCACCGACCGACGAGTGGCCTGTCTTCCCGACTGGCCACTACGGGTCGAAAGAAGACGTGTTGACCGATGCACTCGGCGCAAAACGAGTGAACGCAGCACTCGAGAGCAGGGGTGATGCGGGAAAGACCGCGGTTCTCGACCGGCTACACCGTGAGCATGAGGTCCCGCCGCCGTCGATCTCGAAAGAGGGCGTCCGCCGCCTGTTGAAACGGCTCACAGACGAGGCGAATATCGACCCCGACGGCGACTATGACTATCTCACACTCCACGGCGCACGACGGGCGTTAGGCCGCGACCTGTACGCCGAAGGACTCTCCGAAAAGGCCCAAGAGGCGTTACGTCACAATTCGATCGAAACCACGCACGAAGCGTACAGCGATATCAGTATGAAAGACGTGTCCGATACGATCGACGACGTGCGTGGCTAGCGCCGAAAGGATTCACCAATCAGGAGAACACGATCTCGAGTATGAGTCGCGTTCCGATCGATGATACACTCTCGTCAGAACTGATTGCTGAAATCGAAGCCTCGCTTGACGACGACAAGACGATCAATGAGTGGGTCGAAGACGCTGTTGCATCCTGACTCGAGGAAACCGAGTAGCTATTCTCGCAGGATTTGAACCACTCGCTTGAGACGGGTCAGAAGTGACTCTTTCCCATCGTTCTGACGCACTTTCAACGCCGTCTGGTAGTGTCGGTAGGCTCTCTCGAAGCGCTCGCCTTTCATGATCGTGTTGCCCTCACGTCGAATCACGTTGGTGTCCTCGAGCACGTCGAGGTGGGTCTGCTGGAGCGCGACATAGACATTGTGCCGGTCCGTCGAGCGGTCTAAGCCGTCGATCAGTGCCCCGTGTTCTAATTCCGTTACTCGAGTCACCAACTCGCCTTTGTCAATCTGACCGTGATCGGCGAGCACATCGAGGACGTACCGGCGGCGGGCGTTTTTCAGCGCCGTGAAAATCTCGCCGTCTGTCTCGTCGAACGCTTGCGCGGGGCTCGGAGTGGTTGTCAACATAACATGATCATGCATGGGATATTCAAAAAGGCTAGCGGATCAGTGGGTGTCCCTTCACATATCAGTAGTCCACACTGGCGGTCTACTCCCGATCCTACTCAAAACCGCCTGTCCGCGATAGATTAAACACCCACGTAACGGAATACTACTACGTGGCTGACCTCCAACTCGATTTCGACGACGATCTAATCGCTGTCGACGACCACGACCGTCAACAGCGGCTCATGGCTGCCCGCGACGGCGACGGGTGGACTATCTTCGAAGGGTCGATCAACGGCTCGCAGTCACTCTCGAAACGGGGCAGCGTCGAGACAGCGAATCAGGTTCTCGTTGCTGCATTACAGTGGGTCGCTGAGAACGACGAGTAGCTATTTCTCTTGCACGCGCTTGAGCATGGTCACTCCGCAGTCCGATACCGATCGATTCGGGCTTTGCTCTCCGCATAGGACCGACTCAAGTCGTAGATTGGATCATCGGGCAGCGGGGCTTCACTGTCGGGCACCGTTGCGACCGGCAGGTCAGTCGCCGTGAGCACGTCGCTGAACCAGCGATTTCCACTCGCCGAGTCGTCACCCATTATCTCGCGCAGGCGCGTGAACGCGTCGCCGACCTCCGCATACGCCTCGTTGAACTCGGTTAGCCACGCTTCCAGGTCCCCAAGATCGTCGTCGACACCGGCCTCTCGCAGCGCCCCGGCAACGCGGTCGGCCACATCGTCCTCCCACGCGTTGCCCTGTCGGTCGTTCTTTCGCGACAGTTCGAGGTCAGTGTATCGCTCGAGGGCCTCACGCACGATAGGGGAGAACTCAGCCTAATACACCGTTGGCTGTCTGCCCGACTTTTTCGAGTATCTTATAGAGATGTCTTCCAATTACCCATATAGTATTTATTTACTATAATATGAGAAGATTTTTAACCAGTGTATTGAATAGATTCTATTAGATTCATACGGCTATTACCAATGGTTCGAACTACTCGCCGCAATGTGTTGAAGTATAGTGGTAGTGGACTATTCGCTAGTCTTGTAGGAGCGACAACCGTCTCTGGAGCAGCTAAGCAACCTGTTTTCATACACGGAGCTAATAATTCCCAGTCTCATGCAGCAGCCGCTGCACACGATCACGGTGGAGCGGTCGTTTACAACTACGAGAACTTTGACTTCGTAGCTGCGCGAGTTCCAAATAAAGCCATTGAAGATGTCCGTGTTGATGAACGTGTTAGCCATATTCAACAGGATTCAGTCGTGTCTCTCGCAACACCCACTGAAATTGAGCAGGTGAAGAAGAACAATGGAAGAGGAAATAGCGGAAATGGTGGTGGAAGTGGAGGATGTTCGTCTCAGCCTGATCAGCGTATGCCGTGGGGATACGACCGCATTGATGCCGACCTCGTCACGGAAGCAACGGGTACGGGTGTTAATGTTGGTATCCTCGACACGGGCATCCAGTCGGATCACTGTGACCTGACCGTTACTGGCGGGACAAATTTCATGAAAGGTAGTCCAAACGATTACTCTGATGATAACGGGCACGGGACTCACGTTGCTGGAATCATTGCTGCCACAAACAACACGCTTGGAACGGTTGGCATTGCACCAGACTCGACACTGTGGTCTGTCCGCGTTCTTGACCAGACAGGTAGCGGTCGCTGGAGTGACATCGCCGCTGGTCTTGACTGGTGTATGTCCAACGGGATTGAAATCATCTCGATGAGTATTGGTGGGTCATACAACGATTCAGTGGCCACTGCTATCTCTGAAGCAGACGATGCTGGGCATCTCATTATTTGTTCGGCGGGGAACGGAGGTAACAACGAAGATGGGAGTTGCGAAGAAGAAAATATGACATTCCCTGCGACGCACTCGAGTACGATTGCCGTTGCGGGAATGGACGAAGACAATCAGTCCGATACGTTCCTTGGGGAATATAGCAGTCTTGGCACTGCAGTTGATCTTCTAGCCCCAGGAACGAACGTTCTCTCAACCTACCTTGGAAACGACTATCGACAGATGACAGGAACATCGATGGCTGCACCACATGTGACCGGTGTTGCTAGCCTCGTTTGGGAGACGATGGGTGCGTCGCTAACTAATGAAGACGGTGATTCGACCACTGCAGAGCCAAACGATGAAATTCAAGATATCCTCCTCACTAGTGCAGAGACTGTCCTCGGTACTTGTGAAGAAGGTGCTGGTCTTGTCAATGCTGCAGCGGCTATTGACGAAGCCGTGACACGCTCGAATTAAAAGTAGAATTGGTTGAATTTCTTTAAGGAAAGCCTTTATTATACACTGTGATGAATGTGTATGTATGGCTGGAAATGATGGCCAGAAAAGGAGAAGAGTGTTACAGAATATCGGGATTGGATCAGCGGCCACCCTGTCTTCTATCCCAGTGACGGGGGCTGCCAGAAATGATAAAAAACAAGATCTTGTAGGGCTGTCTTATGATACCCTAACTCATGGGACTGGTGCAGAAGCAACCGGACAGATTCCTTCTCAAGATTACTCTAATGGAGTGATTGAGGTTGCTGGGTTCAGTATCCCATTTGGGAAATTAAACAAGCACTCCGTAAAATCAGATAGAATAGCATCTCGTTATGTCGGTGTTCTAGATGATGAAGAATTTGTTTCTAAGGATAACCGTTTAGATCAAAACATCCCATTAAAAGTTCATATAGACCAAAATGAGGATTGCATCTCTGGTATGCTAAGCCGTCCGTCGGGAGGATTTGGGAGGCTAGGCTTCTATCTCATATCTCCCGACAAATTAAATGATAAAAAGGGTTTATTCAGACCAAATACTGCCCCTGAATGGGAAGACCATCCCCTAAACTTTGAAGTGCCAAGTGAGGGTCTTCCAACGGACTCTTCCCCAGGTCGTCTATTAAAATACAAAAAAGGTCAGCGTAAATCTGAGGCAAGAAAGAATGAGATGGAGGGTAATGTTAGTACTACATCTACTTCTGCTGATAGTGGTGTCCTTACCGAATTTTCACATCAGAGTACACTTGACGGAGACTGTGTAGATACAGATTATCAGGTGAATTTTGGTGTTCAGTCCGATATTAAAAAATATCATGAATACGATGAGATTGAAGAAGGCGACTCTAATACATGGAGATTTTACGTATACTTTGGTAATAGACCTAATGACATATTTGAATGTGACTCTATAAATTACATTCGGCCAAGCAACTACTCCTTACATGTTGAACCGTTCTATGACGATCAAAAAGATTATATTCATTTCTCTCATCCTCAACCAGATGACGAGGATGGACAAACCGAGAACGAGGAACTTGGACTAGCCTTAGATCTTATTGGTAGTGGGAATCTTGCTGGAGTTGGAGCATCTATTGCTAAATATATTATGAGTGGATCTGGAAGTTCAACCACAGTGAATTATTACGATTCAGGAACGATATATGACTTTGATGTTGATCTCGATGGGTCATATGATGACTTACCAAGAGAATTATCCGACGAATGTCAAACCACTCAATTTTCATTGAGAGTTAATAATGAATGGCCTGCCGATGATATGCTGTGTTCAATTGAATTCCAACCAGAATACACTTTCTACTATGCAGATAGTACTTCCTGTACTAGTTGCTATTCTGCCACTCCTGTTGGTATGTACAAGACCGTTACACCAGACTGGAGCAAAGCACCAGAAGCCTGGTATGATTCAGTAGACAAGGTATAGAATCGTCATTCAATATTTGTAATATTTCTGTTAGCAGCACAACCACCTCTAGGATCAATATACTCGTCATACACTCTAAAACCAATATTATCACCTACCGCGCCGTCCCCACAATTTATTGATGTTTCCATTGTTTCTTTACGATTGTCATCAACAATTATTGTAGCTTTTAATTCTGAACCTTCGGATAAATTGTCCATTTTCACCCGATATCTTGAGGAAGGACCAGATGATACCTGGCTTTGTGAAGGTAGTCCAAAGTCTTGCTCAATAATTTTCTTATCATTATGAATAACCAACAACTGTATTTCAATAGGTTCATCAGTGTGGTTTATAACCATTGTTTGTAAAATTCGAGATTCATTCCGAAACGAGGAACATCCAGCTATGGCGCTTAAAAAAGCCGGTGTGGAAATGAGTACCTCTCTTCGGCTCAAATTGTGAGTCATACTTAGTAAAATCATTTCCTTATCTAAATAACTTATTCTTTGGGACTGTCAAATCGATACTAAAAAGGTCACCGCGGGCTTTGCCCACTCCAGTTGAGAATTCCGTTATACAGATTCGACGTCTGCGTTGAATCACTAGACGACATCGGTGTAGGTCAGTAAATCGAGGGAGTCGAAGCTGGCGAATGTGGTTGTTCATGAGACAGATTTTGGTCCCGTCCCAAACTCATCTAGAGTAGTAACCGACTTCTGGGGAAACAGGGTCACCTCTGGTACCTACCACCAAATGACCCCATGCACGCCACAATTGACGCGTAGCTCACAGTTAGTCTTGACCAAGACAAAACGCTACCGCTTGCCACTCTTGCTGAATCTCTCACTGAGATTTAGCAGTCTACGCCTCTCCTCTCCTATCAACAGACAGGTCCTGATACTAATGAAGAGTCCTTCATTCGAAGACAGGAGTGCGTCGCTTCAGAGTCGCCTACCGAAATCTCACGGGTTCTCATTTGGATTCACTTCTTGACCTCGGGCGAGTTGATTGATGGCTACAGAGACGATTTCCAGATGACGTTGAGACGGATGGTTAGTTGAATGAGTCTGAGCATGGGACAAAACCATTATCGGTACTTCCCGAACGTCGCTTCGTGAACTGTGCTGAGTCATGGACGAACAGAGCGAATGCCGGTGTGGTAACTGAGTGAACAGGAAATAGAATCCACGGATGAGGAGAAGTGAAGTAAGAAGGCAGAGATACGCTGTTCTAGGCGAATGCTGTTGCTCACCAGGAGCTTGCCCAAGGCCGCGGGCTGGCGTCAGCCCGCGGCCGGCGCGTATGCTTCTGGCACACCTGTTCCGTTCATCTCGATCTCCCAACTCCGCTCTAGCTCTTCCTCTAATGCATGTCTGATCCAGTCAGAGAAGGTCTTGAACGTGAATTCCTCGGGCAGGTCGCGCCCGCCCCGCTGGGGGCGGGCGACGACCGCCCATCGAAGCACAAGCCAGAGGTTCTCCAACAGGAATCCAACCAGGACGAACGCGAAGCGGATGATTGGGTCTTGTGTCGTCGTTACCACTCGTGCTTGGCGAAATACACGGTAGCTCGTTTCGATCGCTGACCGTTTCCGATAGAGGCGTTCGACTTGTTTCGGCGTGCGATCGGCCAGATCGCACGCCACATAGCCTCGAACGACTTCGCCGCTTTTCCCGCGATCTCCGGCGTGATATGATACAGCGACCGCGAGCGGGAATTCCAGTTCCCGCTCGCGGCCTTTGTACATCCGATAGGTTGTCATGTACGAGCAGTGCGTATCCAGCTTCTTCCTCATGCGCTTGCCCTTCTTTTGGACGGGAACGACAGTCGCAGCAATCTCCCGTGAGCGGCGCAGAATACGTTCGTTGTAGAAGCCACGATCAGCCAACAGAAGCTCTATCTCGAAGGGATAGTCTTCGACGCGGTCGAGGACGCGCTCGACCGCGTCGGCCTCTTTCTCATCACTACGGACGTACGTCATCGCCAGCGTCACTGGCTTTCCGTTCGAGACGAGATACGCCGTGCAGTACCGGTGGCACGTCGTTGTTCCGTCTTTCGCGTGCATGCGGCAGAGTTCACCTTCTTCATCGGCGTACGTTCCGTGGTAGGGGTTATCGACGAAGTCAATGGAGACGATCCTCGACCGATCAGGGTCGAGGATCGTCATCGCTAACTCCCTGAGAAGGCGGTTAGCAACCCGCTCAAGCCACTCTCGGTTGAGCGTATGGAGCCAGTCCATGACAGTATCATCACAGGCAGCGTTGTCGTTGTCCTTGCACATCTCCCAGATGGACGTCTGATTGACTGCTGCAAGAATGACAACAGCCCAGGTATCGCCGGGATCGAGGGGCGAGCCCTCGATCCCTGGCAAGGGGAGCTGGCAGATGACGTCTTCCGCTAAATCTTTCACGTCCGAATCCGAAAGAACACCGTCTGGCTGAGGAATACTGAACACATTCACTCAACCAGACATCTTCCTCATGAGACCAACGCTTTAGCTCCAGCTCTCACACCAGTCGGGAAGTACCGATTATTGGTGTTCCATACGGGTAGTCAGAATGTTCATTCATGGTGCGGCCAACGCAGCAGCGCGAACGTGACCAGATGTCGGTAACGGAAGCCGACGAACATGAAAATGAAAATCAGAGTGAAGAGCAGACGTGTCCTGAATGCGATTCAGGCGCTCTCGTTGCTAGCAACGATAGTAACGAAATCATTTGTGAGGATTGCGGCCTCGTTATCGAAGAGCAAAATATCGACCACGGTCCAGAATGGCGCGCGTTCAATCATGCCGAACGGCAGAACAAAAGCCGGGTTGGTGCACCCACAACCCAGACGATGCACGACAAAGGGTTGACCACCCAGATCGACTGGAAAAACAAGGACGCACACGGAAGATCGATCTCTTCAAAGAAGCGTAATCAGTTGAATCGACTGCGCAAGTGGCAAGAACGGATTCGAACCAAGGATGCAGGTGAACGAAACCTCCAGTTTGCGCTTTCGGAAATCGATCGCATGGCGTCGGCACTCGGTGTCCCCCGTTCTGTCCGGGAGGTCGCCTCCGTGATCTATCGACAAGCGCTCAGCAATGACTTGATTCGTGGACGGTCTATCGAGGGCGTCGCCACGAGCTGTCTCTACGCTGGCTGTCGCCAAGAGGGGATTCCGCGGAGTCTTGAAGAGGTGACTGAAGTCTCTCGCGTTGGGAAGAAAGAAATCGGGCGCACATATCGCTATATCGCCAAGGAACTCTCCCTCGAGATGAAACCAGCCGACCCCAAAGAGTACGTCCCACGGTTTTGTTCTGACCTCGAGGTGAGTGAAGAAGTGAAGATGAAGGCGATCGAAATTATCGATGAGTCTGCTGAACAGGGCTTGCTTTCAGGGAAGTCGCCAACGGGATTTGCGGCAGCAGCCATTTATGCGGCATCACTCCTCTGTAACGAGAAAAAGACCCAAAAGGAAGTTGCTGAGGTTGCGCAGGTGACTGAGGTTACCATTCGGAATCGGTATCAAGAACAGATCGAAGCGATGGGTCTCAACTGACACTGAGGCTAAGGAAGAAATACACCACTGCTACGAAACGACTGACTCCTGCCAGACCGGCTACTCGTTGGCCGCGAGCTCGCCGAGAACACGGTCACCGAACGCAAGCACGAGTAATGCGCCGACCAGATCGAAGACAATGTCCAAGAACGTGTCTTTCCGGCCGTACGTGACGAGTATCGGCTCGAGATCCAGGCGTTTCGCCGTTGCGTGAATAGCATACTCGATGGCTTCCCAGACAAGCCCGAAACTAATGACGGCGGCAACGACTCGTGGGCCAGGATCGCGCCCCTTCCTGCGACTGACCACATAGACGATTCCGGCCAGAATCGACGAGGAATGTGCGTGTGTAAGGTGATCCCACCACCAGACGTCGTCATAGGGACCGAGCATGCCGACAGCATGAGTAACCATCGCGGTGTTCACGTAGGCTCGCTGCCACGGCTGGAGTTTAACACCATACGCACGCGTGACGACCGTGGGAAGGTATGTGCCGAGCGCTGCGACGACGGCATTGACAACCGCGCCTGGATCCCGACGACGGAGTCCGACGAGGAACACCGTGAGTAACGTATATCTTGTCTCACGGCCCACTCCCTGTTCAGCTGTCGACATTTTCTGTATATAATAGACTGACTACGCGGACCACATAGCAATATCGTCCTGAATACGGACCCAGACATCTCGGACAGTCCCAGCTGGTACTCGTCCATCGTTCTCAGTGACAGTCATAGACTCTCGATGCATGCTGACGACGCTCTAGAACTGATTTCATCACGGTTGATACGTGGGCCTGCTTGCGATTACTGCAGTCCGATACTGAGGAAAAGCCGCCAGTGAGGACTCCTAGTTTTAAGTGACATCCATGACTATCAGTGAGGCAAGAAGATAGGAGAATATACCCACCGCTCATCGATGTGGGTCGCAGGAGAAGGGGGCGTCAATTCGCCCCCAGAGTTGGCTACTCAATCCTGCGACCCGGATCGACATAAAAGTTTGCCTCTCGAGGAGCCATGGCTCTGTCCAGCACGGTGTCTCGTCTCCTTTGAGAGTCGTCTCTCTCCCCAGTAGCATCGCGACTCGACCAACAACCAGCAGCACACGACCACGACCACAACGACCCTCCATGACAATTGGAAAAGATCCGGACGCAGTTGACGCAGAAACGCCCACTAATCACGACGTTGCCGCCGCTCTTGGCTTCGACAGCGTCGATACGCACACCAGCACTGATCCAACGGCCGACGACGGTGATGATGAACTCCCGAGTCGCGTAGAGATGTGGGCCATCATCCAAGAACTGGTGCAGACGATCGACTGCCTCGAGGAGCGTGTCGACGAACTCCAGCAAGAACAGAATCGCGCTGATCGCAACCGAAAGGAGATCGCCAGTCAACTCCACGAGATCACCGAGTCGGTTGCCGAAACCGACGAGACGGCTGACCAAGCAAAGGAAATCGCGAAGACTGCAAACGCGAACGCTGAGCAGGCCAAATCAATCGCCGAGACCGGTGAGACTGCGTTCGACCGCGAGGATCCAGAGGAACTGCCCGGCGGCATCGAACCCTCGAGCAGTCCATTGGATTTCCTTGCGAAC
>NZ_SHMP01000009.1 GCF_004217335.1 Natrinema hispanicum | reverse complement strand
GGTCCACGAGCTCCGCGTATCGCTCGTTACTGCTGCGCTGTTCTGCGCTCAGTTCTCCCTCGAGCACCGCGCGTTTGGCTTCAGCACTGAAGTACTCGCCGAGCGTTTCATACGAAAGGATCTGTTGCTGCTGGTCGACTACGGCAAGCACGTCCTCACGGTCGACTGGCTTACACAGGTAATCGTCGAAGGGTAAATCTAAGACGTCGAATCCAGGATCGACTGCAGTAAACCATGACGATTCGCCCATAGAAGTCGCGCTCGACGAGTTCCTCGAGCACATCATCGCCGGATAGACCGGGCATATGCCGGTCAAGAAGAACAATATCAACCGGGGAGTTATCGATAATCGAGAGGGCTTCCTCACCGCTATAAGCCGTCTCAACCTTACAGCACCCTCGCAGTCGAAGCGCGTATGCGTCTGCGACTTCCTGCTCATCGTCGACAACGAGGGCACGGAGATTCTCCAAACTGTCATTCCCAGGCATCTGTCTCGATCGCTTACCTATGACTTAGGGGTGAGTCCCCATAACTGATGGCCTTCTCCACAGCGCTGTATCTGCACTCCTAGAGTCACGTGAATACGGCAGTCGGAATACCTAGCACCGGAATCCAGTAGGATAGGTGATGTCTCCAATAATATGTCCGCCCACCCCAAGGCCCCCCAAGCAAAACAGCAAACAGACCAGACAGAACCTGACCTCACGACGGAAGAGATCTTTGAGCTCTTTGGAGACGTGTATACCCGTCGTGTCTTCGAAGTCGTCGCAGAGCAGCCGCGAAGCGGCCGTTCCGTCGCCGAAGCCGCTGACGTCTCACGACCGACTGCGTACCGTCGTCTTAACGACCTTCGAGATGCTGGTCTTGTCCGAACCGAGACATCTATCTGTGAAGACGGACATCATCGGGAACGGTTTGAGGCAGTTGCCACGTCACTCTCGATGTCCCTCGACGAAAGTGGAATCGAGGCGGTAGTGACAGTCACTGATTGATCGAACAAACTTGAAAAGGTTGTTTTTAGCATAACACTGTTAAAAAGCGGTGATTCTGTCACCGCTGCCTCCTTCGATTGTCCACAACAGACGGATCACTCGGCCAGCCCGCACTTGGTGTCTTCTCGGTAATCGGAGATAAACATATCATTGGATATATAGTATCTCGAGAACAAATCCCAGTCAAGGATCCGAGGAATGGCACTTGGCTCGACTCTCAGTGTGCTCACTCCCAACGCTGTCGCGGTCATCCTTCTCGGCTGGGCAGCATGGACAGCGTTCCAGTCTCGAGAGCAACCGAGTGCGGAGCCGTTCATTGCGCTCCTTGCTACCCTAACACTGTGGTCGATCTTGGCATTCGCGTCGAACCTTCCGGAGTTGTTGCTTCCAAGCCTGGTTTCTACGATCTTGGATCTGGGTCAATTCGGTACTGCTCTCCTTGTTCCCGGTATTTGGACCGTGTATGCACTCAGCTACACAGGTCGCGGAACTGGGCTGACGTGGCGACGGATTGCGCTGTTAGCTGGAATCATATTTCCCGTTCTCGTGGTCGGTTTCGTCATCGCAATCCGCCCTCCTATGTCTGTCATTGAATATGTCGCGGCAACGATGCTGGGGACTGAACTACTGTATCTGTTGGTACTGTTTCTGTATGCGACGTATCTCCTGGCCGATCTCGGTGGCAGTCACGCCCGTGTTTCCAACACCCAAATAGCAGTACTGACAACCGGTGTCGGAGCACCGTATCTAGTCGGCCTCGTTGGGAACAATACCAACGTTGCAAACGGTGCAGTGGTCGGTCTCCTCTTGTCCGGCGGCCTTCTGACGGTCGCCATGCGACGATACCCGGTGATGACCGGGTTCCCAAAGGCTGACTATATCGCTCGCACACGCGTCGTTGAAACTCTCCAGGAAGCTGTTGTCGTGCTTGATTGGGAGGACCACATTCTCGACTGTAATCAGGCGACTGTAGATCTATTCGACCACACCGCGGCAACGATGATTGGTGAACCGATACGATCAGTAATCGATGGGCTCGAGCAAACAGAATTGACCGCAGGAGCCACAGGTACCGTGACTCTCCAGACAGCGAAGGGACGTCGCCAGTTCCAGTACAGTGTCTCCGCCGTTGACGAGGCAGATACCGATGGGGAAGAGGACCCTGTTGCCAGTACCGTACTCTTTCGGGATGTGACCGACCGACAAACTCGAGAGCAGCAACTCACAGTCCTCAACCGAGTTCTTCGACACAACGTACGGAACAACTTAGATGTCGTACTCGCATATGCCGACCACATCGACGAGGACGAAGTTCAGAGTGGGGTACGAGAGAGCGCAACTGAACTGCTTGAACTCAGCAAAAAGGCCAGAGAGGCCGAAGAGGTCATGACAGCAGGTACCAACCCGCCGGAGCCAGTCAACCTTGCAGACGTAGCGAAAACGGTCGTTGATCAGTTCCGAACCAGTGACGTTTCGGGCGAACTATCGATCAACTGTCCAGACGAGCTATGGATTTCCTCTCACAGAACTGTGGTCCAACAGGCCCTCTCCGAATTAGTAGAAAATTCTCTCACACACACGAGCACAGATCCACCGCAGGTTGAAGTCAGTGTTCGAAAGGATACGCAAGCAACAGCTGAGATTACCGTCGCGGACAACGGCCCTGGGCTGCCCGAGCGAGAGCAACAAATCTTGGCCGCCGGCACGGAAACACAACTCAAACACGGGCAGGGAATCGGGCTCTGGGTTGTCAACTGGGCTGTTACCCAATTAGGTGGTGATCTGCAATTCAACGCGAATACTCCGGAGGGTAGTATCGTTACGATATATCTACACGACATGAAGAACGAACAGTCGACTACGACCTGACGACTGTTGTCCCTGCTACTCTATCGCCGAGACGTTTGCGCTGATCTGAAACGATCATCCCAACGATCCCGACAAGGTACAACGCAGGTAACCAATCGACGAGACGCAATACGTTCCGTATCAGTGATGACCCAAGCGTCAGGGATGCCCCATTCTCAGTCGTTACACGGATATTCACCAGCGCTTTCCCGATCGTCTTTCCGAACTGCCACTCAAATACCGTGTGGTAGCCAAGCGCCAGCACGAACCACAGTCCAAGTGCGATAGACGCTGGAGCACCGGTTAAATCTGCGTTCAGTCCTTGGGCTCCGGTTTCAAGCTCACCGGTAAACGCACCTGTGATGAGGATCGCAACGAACAGGAGTGCGATCCACACGAACGAATCAATTCCGATAGCGACACCTCGAATACCGATTCCACAGTATTCGGGACCATCTGTTTCTTTCATGTCCACTCGATATGTGGATGGGTGGGAATAAACAACCAAGAGCAGTGTTTCTCCACTGGAAACACGCCGAGAAGTGCTCAAAGAAATAAAATGAGTGTCCGCATTTCTTATTCAGTAACACTCCTCAATACTTTTTATTAACGTGATTTGTACGATGCGCTATGATCGATACTCTTCGTAAGACTATGTTCTATCTCTACGGTGTGCCCGCCTACGACGTCTCGGGGTTCTGGACGACGTACCAGTTTACGCTTATTGTTCAATCGATCACACTCGCCTGGCTGTATAATAGCACGCGCGGGTCAGTTCTGCGCCCAATGCTATACCATTCACTTGGGAACCTTCCTGCGCTCGTCTCTCTATCAGGACGAACTTCGTCACGTGCCCTCGAAGATGCCGGGAACGACGAACGCGACGACGAGTACGAGCACAGCGAGTACCAGAAGCAGGACGGGTCCCAACTGCGGGCCGAGGCCGATGGTCTGTGCGACGCCATCGGCGATGGGTTTCGTTTGTGCTTTGATCCCGTTGCCGGCGACGCCAGTTGCTCCAGCGCCGATAGCTGCGGTGATGGCCGCTGGTGGCCCACCTGCTTTCAGTGCTCTCGCCGGACGTGAAGATGGCTGTCCAGCCATACTTGTCGTGTCGAGACCCTGAACGCTAAGTAATTCCACTCGTTTCGCACTCAGACACACTCGTGGCTGCCTGTATGGCTTTGTGTGTGATGGCAGGAACTGTTGCCGAACTCGAGACCGGCCTGCAGTGATGCTTTGCTGCGTTCGGGAATACCTTTGGTATCTGTCTCTCCGCGCCGCTCAACAACATGGTGGAAATGGTCAGTTCAATTTAACAAGGGAGTACACTGTTCCTGCGAGAGGAGCGCATTCGACGGATACTGTTATGCGGATGACTCCCGAAACAACGAGACAGAACTGCAATGGCTCGCGTCACAGATCCACGCCCACCACTTCCGGAGTGGATTCTCGAGTGCTACGACCGGCTGTGTACGCAGGCATGTCGGCCAGACCACGAAGAAGACAGTGTTCCGCTGATCGACTACGACGATGCCACCGACATCCTAGTCGCCGATGCAGAGTTAGCACTCGAGCAACGAGACGTCGAGCACGCACTTACTCGCCTCCTCGAGCGCGGATACTTCTACGAAGTCGAGAACGAACTTCGGATCACATCCCCAGAAGAGCAGTGTTAACGACTCTTCGAAGAGCGAATCTGTATCCGGAGATCAGCACACGATACCGAGCTCGAGCCGCTGCACTCTACTCGAGTGGATCTTCCACTTTGCCGCTCTATTACCGAACTTGGCCAGAGGCGACGGCTGCGCTCTGCTGGAGGTCTACCTCATACTTGTCAAACACGGACTCGAATCCCTCGTCGACGACCTGCTGGGCAAGCTTCGCGAACGAACTTCGATTATCCGGATCCTCCACGAGCGACCGAAACGTACTCTCGAAGTGATGCCCGTGCGAGGGTCGATCACGACTCGAGGTTTCGTGAGCGGCTTCGTGTAACACTACGAGATACAGGTCGTGCATCCAGACCGCACGCTGGCGGCTCGTCACTGCCGAGTCGGTGATCACGATGTAAGTCCTGCCGTCGGTCCAGGCATCGGCACTTGCCTCGCCATAGTACACATCTCGCTCAATCCCAAGTTCCCGTGCGAGCACTCGAGCGAAGCGGAGATACCGTCGCTGATCAGCGTTCAACTGCGATTCGTCCTCAACCCGATGATAGCCTGTCCACACACCTTCTGACTCTGCTTGCTCGCCAACATCGAACGTCTCCGGTACCGCTATCGATGTGTCCTCATCAGTGGCGAGGTCGCGAAGCCGCTGCGTCGCCGAATCACTCGTATCGAGGACGACGTAACCACGCTCGACGAGTTTGTCCGCGCCTTTTTCGGCACCGCCGACCCACCCGATTTTCGGGGCCGCCTGGATCTCCTCGAGACTGATGCGGGACTCGGTCGCCAGCTGGAACAGCTTGCGATCGGCCCACTGCTCGTCCGATGACTCGGATGCCATCGCCTCGATCATTACCTCCCGACTCTCGGCGGTCAGCCGATCGTCTGAAACCTCAGCATATAGATCGTCACGTGTCTGCTCGAGTGCGTTGTCGATCCGCTGCCAGCGGTCACAGCCCGACTGGATATCGTTACGGGCAAAGTTCAGCGTCAAGTTCCCCTTCGAGACGACGACCCCGCCGAGTCCGTACTCGCGTTTTGTCGTCACGTACAGACCATTGCTGTAGATATCGAGTCCCTCGTGGGGCGTGTACTCGAGTGCGAGGATCGCATCGTCAGTTTCGCGCGTGAGTGATGGGTGTGGAGAGTCAGCCACCGCTTCGAATGGATCGCCCTTGTCAACCGGTTCGCCGTTGATCACGACCGAGACGCCGGTTCGGGATTGCACGTACGCGAAGCGCTTGCGAAGATCGCGAACGTAGCGCCGCCAGCGGTAGCTGTCCGGATCGGGCACTTCATCTTCGTAGTGATCGATCTCGACGAGCATCCCCTCGAGATGATGCTCAGCGTCCACGAGATGGCCATCGCGCCCACTGACGTCCGCCCACGGTCCTGAATCGCGTCGATCTCGGTAGTCAAAGCACAGTGCGGCGTTGTGACTCCAGATGTGAACCGCGCCCTTCGCGATGATCGCACCCTTGCCGATGCCCCACTCGCCGATTGTCTCGTCGTCTGCTCGTTGCTTGCTTCCTGCACCCAGCACTGAGAGGTTTCGCCGCCCGTCGGTCGACTCGAGATCGACACCAGCGCCGTCATCGAGGATGATCGATCGTTCAGGCGAGATGCTGACCAACACACGGGATGAACCCGGACTGTCGATGCCGTTTTGGACGGCTTCGCGAATTGCGTCTGTGAGATCCGCCATTTGGTCTTCGATGAGATACGTTGCAACCCGCTCGTCAGCCGTCATCGTCACGGTCTCGTCAGTCGATGGCTGACTGGCCGGCCTCGAGTCAGTCGCTTCGCTCGTCACGAACTCCGATAACGTCGGATGATCTGTCATGGTGTCCACCCATCTGGCACCACACAAACCGAACCGTGCGGTCACTTGGGAACAGGAATGAACTCTGGTTCGACTTGACGTAGTCTCTCGGTGCTCTCGAAGAATGAGCCGGGTTGCCGAAGCGAAACGACCTATAGTGTCTACTTCGAAGAAGTACTACAGACAGTGAGCAGCGCAAAAGAACGGCTCGAGGACTTGCCACCGAGTGCGAAGTTGGTCTACAAGACGCTGGAATTCGAGGGAGAGTGCACACAGAAAGAACTGGTCAAAGAAACTCGACTCTCATCTCGGACTGTTCGCTATGCGATCTCTCGGCTTGAGGAAAAGGAGTTAGTTGAGCAACGAGTGTCCTTTCGAGACGCCCGTCAGAAGCTCTATTCGCTTGCGGAGTAGCCTCACATCCACGTGGACTCCTGAAAACCCTCTGACACCCTTGTCTTGGTAGTCTGTTCTACGAAGTTTTGAGCACGGCCACATCGGATGATGTCACCACCACACGGAACTCACTAACCGAGAATCAAACCTCGAGATCAGTCTCAGTCTGTGGGCCCGTCAAGTCTACAAGCCGCTCGAGGGCTTCGGCGACGATCATCCGCTGTAGTTGGTACTCTCCTCGATCGAGGTCCTGTTCCTCGAGTGCAGTGATGATCTCGAGCAGAAGCGATCGGTCATTCACCATCGGTCACCTCGCTGACGACGTCGATGATCTCCTGGGCGGTCGAACTGATCCGCTCGAGGCGATCGGGGATCGTTTCGGATTTGTCACGTGGCACGTGGCATTCTGAGCAATTCCGGCGCGGCCAACGTCGTCTCGTCGGCCACATGATCAATAGCGTGGTATGATCATTGATTGCCTACTAACGGATTAACTACCTGAACAGGTGGTTATACCAAATAAAGTTAGATAGACTGTATGAATTACGGTATATATTTTGGAATACATTATGTACTTGACCATCCCCAGTTTAAGTGTGATGAAACGTCAGGTGCACCTGTTAGGTCGGCAGCGATCCAGAAGTATATCTATGACTCCACTACCCGCACTTCAGACGAATACAGACGGTATGACGGCCTATGATCGTTCCCGAACGAACGCGTCGCTGGGGGGATTGCATGTTTGGTGAACAGACACCACACGTCGCTGACCGCGAAGCCCACGTCGTTGGCGGTGGCATCGCCGGCCTGGCCGCCGCGGCGTTTCTGATTCGCGATGGAAACATGCCTGGCGAGAACGTTCATTTCTACGAGAAACTTGACGTCGTTGGCGGGGCAATGGACGGTGCAGGCAATCCCGACGAAGGGTACGTTATCCGCGGTGGGCGCATGTTCAACTTCCCCGCCTACGAATGTACCTGGGACCTCTTCCGGACGATCCCTTCGCTCGAGGACCCCAGTATCTCGGTCAAAGAAGAGATGAACGAGTTCAACGAGATCCACGAGTCATATGCGGAGACGCGGCTGGTCGAGGATGGCACCCGTCTCGATGCCTCGCAGTTCGAACTGAAGATGCACCACCGGCTCTCGCTGGTTCGACTTCTGCTTACACCGGAGGAACGACTTGGAGACACCCGGGTCGAAGAGTGGTTCGACGACGACTTCTTCGAGACGAACTTCTGGTACTTGTGGGCGACGATTTTCGCCTTCCAGCCGTGGCACAGCGTCGCTGAGGTCCGCCGGTATATGTACCGTTTCTTGCACGTCTTCCCCGGTCTACACACGTTAGAAGACATCGACCGGACCAAGTACGATCAGTATCATTCGATGATCCTGCCGCTTCGGCGCTGGCTCGAAACTCGTGGCGTCGACTTCCAGCAGGACTGTCGCGTGATCGATATGGACATCGTGACTTCTCGAGTAGGGCGGACTGTCGAGCGGCTCCACTACGAAACCGGAGACGGCACTGAGAGCGTCGAGGTCGATTCCACGGACCTAGTCTTTTTCACCAACGGTTCGATGACCGATGGCTCGGACCTCGGGGCATGGGACGAAGCACCCGAAACGAACGAGACCGGCGCGTCCTGGGAGCTGTGGCGGTCGATCGCCGAGGACAACACCGGATTCGGCGACCCCGAGGTCTTCGCGGGCAATGTTCAGGAGACCAAGTGGGAGTCCTTTACCGTCACGTTGCACAACACTGATCTGTTCGATCATATCGTCGAATTCACTGACGAGGAGCCGGGCAACGGGCTGGTAACATACGTCGACTCGTCCTGGCTTCTGTCCACTGTCGTCGCAGCCCAGCCGCACTTCCCGAACCAGCCTGACGACGTGAAACTCTTCTGGGGATACGCCCTGTTCACAGACCAAGAGGGTGACTACGTCGAAAAGAAGATGTCCGAATGTACAGGACGAGAGATCCTCGAAGAGCTCTGTTATCACCTGCAGTGTGAGGATCGCCTGCCGGAAATCCTGGAGGACGTAGACTGCGTGCCGTGTATGATGCCGTTCATTACGGCTCACTTCCAGCCCCGGACGCCCGGCGACCGGCCGCTCGTCGTCCCCGATAGCTCGAACAATCTCGCATTCCTCGGGCAGTACGCCGAACTCCAACGTGACGTCGTGTTCACCGTCGAGTACTCGGTGCGGACGGCGATGACCGCCGTCTATGACCTGCTTGATCTCGATGAGGAGATTCCACCCGTGAGCAAGCACTACCGCGAACCGGGCGTGCTCGCAGATGCAGTGAGCGCCTCGTTCGATTGACTGGCAACGGCTGTGCTGTTTCCCGTCATGTGACGATCTCGTTGAGCGAATCGTCGAGACGACCGACGAGGAGTATCCCCTTTCGGACGGTGACGTGATCGTTATTACCACGAAAGTCGTTTCATTCGCCGAGGGGCGACTCATCGAAGCCGACGATGTCGATGTTACTGAACGTGACCAACGAGTCGCTGATATCACTGGAATCGATCCACGCGAGGTGGCGGTCATCTATGAGGAAAGTGACGTTCTCGGTGCAATCCCGATCGCAGAAATTGGTGAGGACCTGCTGTTGGAACACGCTGTGGATCCCGACATCGCTAAAGAAGCGCTCGACGATGTCCCCTCCATGCTTGTGACCGAACGCAACGGCCGACTCTGTACAAATGCAGGCATTGACTGGTCGAACAGTCCGGAAGGAAAAATGACGCTCCTTCCAGAAGATCCCGACGAAAGTGCGCGACGGCTCCGCAAGGAAATCGAAGCACGAACTGGGGCCGACGTCGCTGTCGTGCTCTCTGACTCAGAAGTTGCCGGTCCGGGATCGATGGACCTCGCTGTTGGTTGTTCGGGAATCGAAGCGATTGACGCCAATTTCGGACGAACAGATCTCTACGACCAGCCGAAGATGGGCGGTGTCGATCTCGTCGCTGACGAACTCACGGCAGGTTCAGCGCTGCTGTTCGGACAGGCTGACGAACAGGTTCCCGTCGTGGTCGCTCGTGGGCTTGAGTATGAAGACGGTGAGGGTGTCCCGAACTCAAGCGGCATCGTTCGTCGAGGCCTCCGCAAAAGCATCGAGTTAACTGCTCGATTTAAGGCCCGGAATGGTTCTGACATCGAGTCGAGCAACGACACATAGTTTCACGGCTGTCGCACAGTCAGCTGGCTTCATATTGGAATTAAGCGGATCTTCATGGAGTCACGCTCTTTGTGGGTAAGAGACCCTTGTAGACAGGAGTGGATGTCACTATCAGTCATAGAGCGCCGAAATCCCTACGCAGTATCGTACTCAATGAACCGAACGTCGACCCGTACGTCGTCTCCCGTTTCGTCGGTAATTCGTTCGTCCAGTTCCGAGACAAGTTCCGGATGGTCGTCATCGCTCGGCTGCTCGACCGTGATTACAATACGTTCGGGTCCCTCGAATAGGGACCCTTCTTCGATTCGTACTACTGGCTCGAACGGGATTTCTTCCTCAAGAAACAGTTCGACTTCGACGAGGTAGATGTCCTGATACGCTGACGAGTCGAGGACGGCCTCCGCTTCCGTCGTGACGTCGTTCTCAAGCGATGCGCGTTCGTACGACGCCCACGTGACACCGATCAGGAATATCGACAGTACTAGGATGACGAACGTCAACACGATGAGGCGACGACGGACTAACTGCCGTGCGATCCCTTCCTCACTCTGAATTTGGGGGCGGTATCCCATCGCCCAGAGGGTGAGGAGGCCCGTGATATTGACGCCCAGCAGATTGACGAAGACGAGGACGAGCGAGCCGACTGCGGCGTTCGGTATCCACCATGCGATAGCGATGCCGGCCGCTGCGGCGGGCGGGATCAGTGCAGCAGTAATCATCACGCCAACCAGTGTGACAGAGGTACCCGTCGAAAGGCACAACACGCCGGCAATTCCCGCGCCGAAGGCGACGACCAGCGAGAGGAGGTGAGGTAAGAACCCGTTCGCTGACTTCGTTGATTTCGAGGACCTCAATCCCAGGCGGTACGAGAAACAGCGACTTCGAGAGCCAGGCGAACGCCGCGGAACCGGCAATCGCTACGCTGACGCCCAGCACTTGATACATAACCCCGGTCCAGAGCAAGTCGCGTTCGTTGAGAACGGTCCCGGCGCTGGCTGCGAGCGTCGGTCCGATCAAGGGTGCGATCACCATCGACCCGACCACGACGGCAGCCGAATCGAGTAACAGCCCGGCCGTCGCAACGATCGCACTGACCAGCGTCAGCGTCACGTATATCGGAATCGCCAATATGAGTCCTTCCGATTCGGCGTACAGTTCGTAGCGAGCGAGGCGCTGATCGTCCAGCACCTCTCCCGTGAACCGATCTTTGAGAGCTCCGAACTTTTGGGAGATGACCATGTCTGCCGTAACGATCACCGTGTGATCGTCCTCGCCGAGTCCGACCCTCTCTAACTCGTCTAAGATGACTTCGACGGCACTTTTCGGGAGGGTGAATGATACGAGGGATTCGTACTCGCTGCTGTCGTCGGTCGGAACGACTGTGTAAGTCAATCCGTTCCGAGTCAAGTACCTCTAAGACTGGTTCGCGCGTCTCCGGTCGGAGCGAAATCTCGACGTGGCGCATGGGATACTGATCACTGGAGACGGACAGACATCAACCATTGCGCGCGTCTCGGCAACTCGGACCCGAAGACGGTCATGGGCAACCGAGGTCTTTCGCTTCAACTCTATCGGTTGAGCGAACTATCTTTCTACAAGGAAAGTACCCTGCCGTTTACGATCTGTTGAGATGTCTCGAGCCAAGGTGCAACCACCGAGCGAAAGTAGGCGAGGTTGACACCATCTCCGCGCTTTAGAGGGTCGAAGATATCAATCGGATATCTTGACAACCTGTTTTCCGATATTGTCTCCGGAGAACAATCCGAGGAATGCGTCGGGTGCGTTTTCGAGTCCGGAGACGACGGTCTCGCGATGATCGATGTCGCCGGTCGCAACCCACTCGCCAAGTTGTTCGCTAGCTTCCTCGAATCGAGTGGCATAGTCAGCGACGAGTAGTCCCTGCACTTTTGCTCGCGTTGCGATGAGCTGTGTAAGCTTCCGTGGCCCCGTCGCCACTTCCTCGTCGTTATAGTGGGCAATTTGCCCGCAGACGGCGATGCGGGCGTCAAGGTTCAGTTTTGTAAACACCGCATCCGTGATCGGACCTCCGACGTTGTCGAAGTAGACATCAATGCCACCTGGTGCAGCATCATCCAGTGCTGCCTCGTAATCATCAACTTCTTTGTAGTTGATCGCAGTATCGAAGCCGAGTTCCTCGGTAAGCCACTCGACTTTCGCCTCGGAGCCAGCAAACCCAACAACGCGACAGCCACTCATCTTCGCAATCTGCCCGACAACGGAGCCGACTGCGCCGGCCGCTCCAGAGACGACAACTGTATCTCCTGGATTAGGGTCACCAACTTCAAGCAGTCCAAAGTACGCTGTTCGGCCCGGCATTCCGAGCACGCCGAGGTACGCAGGTAGGTCAGCCACATTGGGGTCAACGGGCATGACGCTATCGGCATCAAGGAGACTGTAGTCCGCCCAGGTTCCGTTTCCTGTCACAAGATCGCCAGCGTCGTAGGCGTCGCTCTTACTTTCGACGACCTCACCAACAACGGCGCCGTGCATTATGTCGCCAACCTCCCACGGCTCCGCGTACGATTCGGTGTCCCGCATCCGTCCTCGCATATACGGATCAACTGAGAGGTAGCGAACGCGGACAAGAAGTTGCCCGAATTTCGGGTCCGGAATGTCGCGCTCGCGGAGTTCGAAACTGTCCATGTCCGGTTCGCCCTCGGGACGTTCAGCGAATATCCACTCGCGGTTTGAATTTCGCACACCTGCCATTCGGTACACAGATAGAGTCAATTTCGATCCCAGCAACACCTACCGGAACGGCAGATTCACCCAGGTAAAGTATGTGAATATAGTCACGCAGTCGACACTCATCAGTTGAAAGCTAGAAGTTACTACGAACCGGTAGTAGTTGTCGAATCAACTTCTGGCGGCACTTGAGGTGTATTCGACGGTACTCACGGCGATAGAGCAGCGTCTCAAGGCACTCGAGTCCCAGCCACTAACTTACGACTGGCGATAACCAGGATAGCCGGATAATATTGCTATGTGTTGTATTTTCTCGAAACTGAGTGTGTGTCAGTAGCTCCGTGATAATTAATCGTATAACTCGGGTAAGGGTGCTTGTGAGTGGATTTCAGGAACTGTGTTGGCTACGAGAGTAATGTAGCGGCAATACACAATAGTACCCGGTGGCTTTTCCGTTCCAGACCTCTACACGACATCGATGCCATCTGCTCTGTTTGTTATCAGTGAAGAAGGCTATTGGGGCGAAGAATGCGCGAATCCACTTGACGAACTCAGAAACAAGGACTTTGATATTGACATCGCGACTCCATCGGGATCGAAACCGGTCATCGATGAGACCTCACTGAATCCCGACAATGCTTTCGTCACCGAGGAGGCAGCAGAACTCGCTCAAGACCTCCACGAGAGTTACGAAGGAATTCAGAATCCCGAGCCAATCGCCAGCGTCGACTCAACGAACTACGATGTAGTGGTGTTCCCGGGTGGACACGGGACAATGTGGGATATCAACACCGACAGTCACGCTCGCGCGCTCCTGCGCGATGCAGTCGAGGGTGACGACGGCAAGGCATTAGTCGTTTGTCACGCTGCTGGACTAATGGCGTTCACGCGTACCAGTGATGGTGACTATCTAGTCGCAGACCGAGATGTGACCGGATTCCCTAACGCGTGGGAGGAAGACCTCGTTGACGAGAATGACCGCTTGCCAGATGGGCGTAAGCTCCCCTACTGGGTTGAAGATGAGGTGCGGGCTGCTGGTGCCAATTGGGATGCTGATCCTGATGCCGAGGAGAACGTTATCGTTGACGGCGACTTGATTACTGCCCGCGGTCCCCTGTCTTCCAGTGCTGCAGCTGACACGCTTTTGTCGGAGCTTTGAGACGGAACATCCTTCGATAATTAATATCCTCTCCGCCCTGTTCGCACCTATTCGGGCCTCGCTGAGGGTGGAGATTCCCGACCGCAGGTAGAAGATCACGGTTCGCGGTTCGTGACCTGTTCTCGCGGGGCGAAATTGCTCTCGCTACAGTTGAGCAAGCGAACCGCTGGCTGTGTTGTTCGAAAGGCGCAAGCGCCTTTCGTGATGATGAGAAATCTTCGGTCTCTCGAACCACCAACCAGCCGTTATCTCTATCCTGTAGAGGATTTAAGAGTATCTCGTACAGTCTGTACCTATCTGAGTGGATCCAGAAGATTAACTGCCCAGATAGCGCATTTCTATATGATGGCTATTACTACCGAGTTCGTCCTCCAGTCGCCTTTTCTTCCGCTTGTCAGTATTCCGAAGACACTGCAACCCGACGAAATAGAGTGTATTCACGCGCTCTGTCTCCAACCGGATGTGCAGGAGTTCACCGTTCAATTTAATCACGACGATGACATCTCCAAAAACGACCTGCTGGCTCTCGAAGAAGTTGTGGAGGCTGATTCAGTGGGAGAAACAAGTGAGAAGACGATCTACAAGCTCGTCGTTGAACTGGAGGAGTCAGTATCACAGGCGCTTGCCCCCGATTTCGAAGGAGCTCAGTTAGAACCGACTACCATCACTACTGAAGGATGGCACGAAACGAAGGTGTTCAAGACGTATGAGGCCTTCAACGAATTCCAAAAGAGCTGCGAGAGTCACAGTATCTCTCTTGATCTCATCTCCATTACTTCCGAACCATCGACTGCTGACGATTCGCCCCAACATGGATTGACTGACCGGCAACGAGAGGCTCTCACACTCGCTATCTCCCGTGGCTACTATGAGAGCCCGCGCCAGGTCACAGCCGAAGAGCTTGCCGAGGAACTCGGTATCTCACAACCGTCGCTATCGAATCTCCTCCGCCGTGGGGAACGGCAACTTATTACTTCCTCGCTTGACTCACCGGTTTCAGTAGACACAATCTCCAGATAGTCACGAAATTGCTGAGTGAATTCTGAACGGTTTTTTGTCTGGAAGAGAGGAAATTTCTGGTGCTATTTAAACGTCCTATCTGGATAGCATCAGCGATATCCAGTCTTGGGCTGCATAGTAGACTGTATACGATTATGAAGGCAGCAGTCTATCGCGGTCCCGGCGACATCCGTATCGAAGACAGACCCGATCCGTCGGTCGAGGAACCGACAGATGCTATCATCCGCGTTACACACACCGCCGTCTGCGGCTCCGACCTCTGGTTCTACCGCGGTGAGGAGGAGAAGGAAGAAGGTGAACCTGTTGGTCACGAACCGATGGGTATCGTCGAGGAAGTCGGTGACGACGTCCGGTCGGTCGAACCTGGCGACCGCGTGTTTGCTCCGTTCTCTACCAGCTGTGGCGAGTGCGAGTTCTGTCGCAAGGGACTCCACACGTCGTGCCCGAACGGCAGCTTCTGGGGCGGTGAAGGTCGCGGCGCGCAGGGTGAGAAACTCCGCGCGCCGCAGGCTGACGGTACGCTTGTCCGTGTCCCTGACAGGTACGCCGACGACGAGGACACACTCGAAGCACTCCTCCCGCTGACAGACGTGATGTGTACGGGCCACCACGCCGCCGTCTGTGCGGACGTCCAGGCCGGTGACACGGCTGTCGTTATCGGCGACGGTGCTGTCGGGCTCTGTGCTGTCCTCGCCTCCAAGCGGCTTGGTGCAGAGCGCATTATCGCGGTCGGTCACCACGAGGACCGTCTTGAGCTTGCCGAGGAACTCGGCGCGACAGAAACTGTCGCCAGCCGCGGCGAAGAAGCCATCGAGGAAGTCCAGGAACTCACGTACGGTGGCGCGAATCACGTCCTCGAATGCGTCGGCGCGGAATCCTCGCTGGAGACGGCTGCCGGTGTGGTTCGCCCCGGTGGCAATATCGGATACGTCGGCGTCCCGCACGTTGAGGACCCGTCGTTCCTTCAGCCGCTGTTCCTCAGCAACGCGTCGTTCACCGGTGGCCCTGCACCAGTCCGGGCATATGCCGAGGAACTCATGGAAGACGTACTGCAGGGTACCCTTGATCCGTCGCCGATCTTCACGAAGATCGTCGATCTCGACAGTGTTCCCGAGGGATATGAGGCGATGGACGAGCGAGACGCAATCAAGGTCTTGGTGAAAGTCGACCAGTAGAGCTCTGACCCCACCTCTATGTCTACCTCGAGTGTGTCTGTTGTCTCAAGCAGTGCGGGGACTAACTCGTCAGCATCACCTCTCGCTTTGATCTCGAGGTCGGGCAGTGGTTCGCCGTCAGTCTGCGAAATATCGAAGACGGCCGCGTGCCGAAAGCACATGAGGCCCTTTTCCCCCAACTGTCCGGGGTGTCATCATACTCACAGTCACTGCGCTCTGGGTACGATGGAGAGTACCCACAGTCGGGATACTGCTTCGCGATGATGGGTGCCCAGATCCAGCTTGCCGTCTCCTCTTCCTTGACGTGTCGGTTAAACTCGCTTTGCCACGTTCGGTAGCCGGCAACGCGCGTTGCCTCTGGACACTGAAGTTTGATCAACAGCGTGTTTCGGTGCGAGTAGTCCTGGAAGCGACTCTGGATGACTAACCACTCTGTGAACTGCTCGCTCGAAAAAGCGTCACCAACCTCATTGACGAGGTCCTAGACCCACGCCTCGATCGTCCTGTGCATCTCATCGTGCCGGGTGTCCGAATCGTCGAACGGTTCCCGGAAGCTACTGCTCGTAGCCATATTCGATCACTGCTTCTCGAGTCGAATCGAATTCAATCGAACTCGAGACGACCTCCAGCCATTCAGGGCTCTTACAAAAGACGCCAGACTCGAACAGGAACAGCGGTTGCTCGAGATGCTCCATGTTCGACGGGTCCAGCAGTTCTGGCTGGCCAGCACGACTGCTTCGCTCACGTCCTTCGTCTACGTGGTGGCCCACACACTGCTGTCCCACGTCTGCGGCGTCATGTTCGCTGTCGAGTGTGTGGAGTTGATCACCGCTGCGATGATTCTGTCCGACTAATCGGCTGAGTTCTTATTCAGTCCGCTGTTCGGGAGTACCATTCCTATTTAACCGCTCAAAAATCCACACATATTCTCACCTTTTCCCAATTATTATACATCTAATATAATAAATAATAAACCATCGGCGAGCGGCATACTACTCCATTTTGACTCGTTATCCGATCGCTTGGTCTCGTGTATTGACCGTACCCATTGCAATATGTGTGACTACTGAGGATTTCAACAGAGCCTGATTCAACCAAACTATTATCCACAGAGGGCAGTAAGGTAACTCCGTAATGAGAGCAGCAGTTTATTATGGACAGGAAGATGTTCGTGTCGAAGATATTGAAGAGCCAGAAGGACCTGCTGCAAATGAAGTCCGTGTTGCCGTGGAAGCATGTGGGATCTGCGGTTCGGATCTTCACGAGTATACGGCAGGTCCGATTTTCATCCCTGATGAAGGAGAGCCAAACCCGGTAACGGGTGAAGAGCTTCCGATTCCGATGGGTCACGAGTTTGCGGGCGAAGTGACAGAAGTGGGCGAAGGAGTGAGCAATATTTCTGTTGGCGATCACGTAGCAGTGAACCCGATCATTTACTGTGATGAGTGCCAGCACTGTGAAGCAGGGAATTATCACCTCTGCGAGTCGGGTGGATTCATTGGTCTTTCTGGTGGTGGCGGTGGGCTCTCTGAGGAAGTTGTCGTTCCTGAAGAGAAAGCAATCACGCTTCCAGACTCAATCCCTACAGAATACGGCGCTCTTGTCGAGCCGTTCAGTGTTGGATTTCATGCAGTCCAGACCAGTGATTTCTCTGCTGGTGATTCAGTTGCTGTCTATGGAACAGGTCCAATTGGCCTGACAGTGATTCAGGTGCTGCAGGCAGCTGGCGCGGGTACGATCTACGGTGTTGAACCGCAGGATTCACGGCGTCACCTCGCATCTGAAGTTGGAGCAGATAAGACAATTAACCCGATTGAGACTGACGCAGCTGAATACATTACTGAGCAAACCGATGGTGGCGTTGATGTGGCGTTCGAAGCCGCAGGGATTGAGCAGACAGTTCAGGACGCAATCGCGTCGACCGCTCCTAGTGGGAACATTACGATCGTCAGCATCTTCGAAGAGACCGTAGAACTAAATCCGAATGAATTCGTTATGGGTGAGCGGACACTCAGTGGGACGCTCGCCTATGAAGGTGGTCCACAGTCAGACGAGGAATTCGGTGCGGTCATCGGTATGTTCGAATCGGAGAACCTTGATCCGGAAGCATTGATCAGCAGTCGGATTAAACTAGAGAATGTTGTTGAAGATGGGTTCGAGGCGCTTCTTAGTCCGGAGCAAGAAGCAGTGAAGATCCTCGTCGAACTGTAGTCGGCCAGTGTTGTAGCTGCACTATCGTTTACGATAGCCAGCGTGTCATAGAATATCTCATACCCTCTATCTGACGATTATACAGCTCTCAATTCGCGTATGAGCCTGTAGTTTCGCCAGTTATTGGTTTTGTTCAAGATTGATGCCATTAATAACGACTGTTGAGAACTATTGTATGACACACTCATAGCTGGTAGTCACGGACGTTGCACCCAGTCGGGATGTTCCATAGTTGTGGACACGTTATAAATCGTGTAGACAGCGAATCCGACGATGTATCCGGCAACAAGAACCGTCGTCATGCTATTCCTTCCGACAAGGACGACGAAAAGAATCAGAAGCGGCCCAAGTATGAGATAGAGATTGTAGACTGGATCATCTGGGCCCGAGTTTAGTACCCAGGTAAGGAGTCGACTCCGATAGTGACGCCGACTCATTCGTAGATGCCACCTCGCCAGAAGAGTGCTCGAAGTGTGACAAGGATCGGGATAATCTCGAGTCGGCCGATCCACATATTCAGGATGAATGCAAGCTTGCCGGCCGTCGGTAACGACTCGGGGCCAGTGATCCCGGCCGAAAGGCCGATGTTCCCTTGTGCACTTGCGATTTCGAAGAGGATCATTTCCAGGGGGTAGGTCTCACTCGGGAGTGTCATCAGGAGAATGAACAGGCTCGTTGCAAGGAACACGAACCAGAGGAGAGCAATGATCGCTGCTTCTCCGAATTCCCGGGGACCTTCTTCTTCGTCGAGGACCCGGTCGTCAATCCAAAGTCGGTGGACAGTACTGTCGGGATAGAAAACATAGGAGACGCGAAATCGGATCCCTTTCACCAGCATTATCAGCCGAATGAGCTTGATTCCGCCCGCGGTGGAACCGGCTGCTGCGCCAACGACCATCGCGAACACCAGCGTGAGCAGCGCACTTGTAGGCCAGACAGCCAGCGAGAGAGGTGCCGGTTCAGTCGCCGTCTGGAAGCCTGTGGCAGTCAGTGCTGAAACGAACTGGAAGACGCCGTATCGGAACGCTTCCATGACCGAATCGTACGCTGGCGAAACCAACAGCCAGAGAAACACCGACCCAACCACGAGAACTGCGGCCAACCATCGCGTCTGAAGATCCGTATAAAGTCCTCGTAAGTCCCCCTGAAGTACGAGATAGTGGACCGGAAATGCAATGCCGCCCGCAATCATAATCGGGAGCAAGACGGCCTCGATGACGACGCTATCGTATGCACCGATCGACCCGTCGATAACCGAGAATCCGCCGGTTGAAATAGCGGTCATACCGTGGTTGATTGCCTGCCACGGTGGCAGCCCGGCCAGCCAGAGCAACAGAATCGAGAGTGACGTAAACAGAAGGAAGATCCACCAGATCGTTTGTACCGTCGAGACGATACTGGGATGAATCTTCTGCGACCGCGCCTCGCTTTTGTACAGCGTCAACGACCCGCTTCCGGGACGAGCAAGGATTGCCGTCGTAAGCACGATCACACCAACACCGCCGACCCACTGGATCAGACTCCGCCACCACTGTAGCGTCCGTGGGAGCGTACTCTCGTCTTCGGCCATCGTTAATCCTGTTCCAGTGAATCCACTCATACTCTCGAAGATCGCGTTCAGTGGGTTCGTGAAGACGGTGAGACTCTCCGTCAGGGGTGGCGTTGCAAGTCCGAGTCCACCCGGCGTAAGTGTCGCAATCCAGGCAACCGTGAGAAACGGCAGCGAACCGAACACTGCGATAGCGAACCAACCCGTAGCGGCGATCATCATTCCATGGAGTTTGTCTGGACTGTCGGCATCAGCGAACGCTGTTGAGAGCCCCCATCCAATCGCTACCGGTACCAGCCCTGAGATCACAAGTCCTGGGACGGCGTAGTATTCCCCCCAGACGAGCGGGACGACGACCGATATCAAAATCAGTCCACCAAGAACCCGAAGCATCCAGCCAAGATCCCGTCCAAGAGGCGCGACCGTGTCACTTCTCATCGATAGTCATCAAAGAATCCGAAGATATCCGTCACTGCTGGATCAGTTCCACGTTCGGAGTAGACGGTTAGCCGGTCACCGGGTTCGATCGCTGTTGTCGGGCGAGCGATCTGTGGCTCGTTGCCGTCCTCGCGGACGACAGCGACGACAAGCACATCATCAGGAATCACCTCGTCTGATCGAGCCTTCTTGAGAGTCTGCCCCGCGATCGGAGCCTGTTCTGTGACGTCGATTTCGAACACTTCTGCATCGCCTTCGACCGGCATATAGTCGATAATCGCAGGCTGTCGTGCCGTCCGATACAGTGATTCAGCAGCGAGTTGGTGAGGACTTTTGACCGCGTTGACACCCATCTTGCGGAACAGCTCTCGGTGTTCAGGCTGATGTAGCACAGAAACAACGGTTGGAATCCCGAGTTCGGTCGCGAGCAGACAGACAAATAGGTTCGTCGCGTCCAACTCGAGTGTCGAGATGAGGGCGTCAGCTCGGTCAGCACCTGCTTCCTCGAGTATCTCCTCTCTCGTAGCGTCGTCGTTGAGTACCAGACAATCGTATTTGTTCGCGATCTCGTTCGCTCTCGTCGTGTCGTTCTCAATGACTACCACGTCGTTTCGAGTTCGTGATGCGAGATCTACCAACAGAGTGCCGACGCTCCCAGCTCCGACGACAATGAAATGCATCACTGTAACGTTTCAAACTAAATGTCATAAGTCGCCCTATCCGGCTAGCAATCCGTTTCCGAAGAACGCTCTGTATTTATAACTGCAACTGACTACACCAATCCTGAACGCGGAACCGCTTTCCCACGAACTCGGTGCATCACCACGGAAATTCCCTCCGCTGTGACACTCAAGTTGTTTTTTGGCACTGGGTGACGAGGACGGCCGCCTGATTCGAACATGTCTCACGGACCATCGGAAGATACAATCGCGTCGAACGACAGTCGCACAGCGAATGAACAGACAGCGAGAGACGGCCCGTCTCCAACCGTCCCCGCTGGGAAAAGCGTCACAGAACTCACGATCAAGGCAGTCCTGATCGGTCTCGCGCTCAACGTGGTGCTGTTGACCGCGAACATGTATCTCGGGATGCGGTCGGGAATGACGATCAGCGCCTCGATCCCAGCTGCGGTCATCAGCATGGGCGTGTTTTACGCACTTCGCAACGCCGGTATCGGCGGGACGATCCTCGAGAACAATATCGTCCAGACGATGACGTCCGCGGGAGAGGCGCTGGCGGCCGGCGTGATCTTTACAATCGCTGGCGTCACGTTCCTTGATCAACCTATCGACATTGCCGGAACCGCAGCGGTCGCAGTTCTGGGCGGACTACTTGGGATTCTCTTTATGATCCCGATGCGTCGATATCTCATTGTCGACAAACACGAGGAACTCCCCTATCCGGAGGGGACTGCGTGTGCAGACGTTCTCGAAGCTGGCTCACAGGGCGAGGGGGGCGTAAAGCTCATATCGCTTGGCTTTCTCGTGAGTTTCGTCTATATGTGGCCGGCTAGCGGGATGGCTGCGTTCAAGACGACCATTCAGACGGCCTTTTCGGCGGGTCAGACTCGTGGATTCGCCATCGGTGGCGATTTCACTCCCGCACTGATCGGCGTGGGATACATCATCGGTCCAAAGATTGCTGGCTACGTGTTCGGCGGCGGGTTGATCGCCTGGATGATGTTAATCCCGCTGCTCATTACGGGCGGCTTCGTTCCGGAGGCGGCCGCCGACGCGACGCTTATGACGCAGGCGAACGCAGTCTGGGACGAGTACATCCGCTACGTCGGTGCAGGCGCGATGATCGTCGGCGGGTTCTATGCGATTCTTTCGATGAGCGGGACGATCCGCGATGCGCTCGCAACAGCCATGGCTGATCTTCGCGGCTCCGCGACGACTGAAACGGAGCAACAGCGGCGAACGCAGCGAGATCTCCCGATGAAGCTCGTCGTTATCGGGGCTGCCGTGATCGCGCTCGCGTTGGTCGCAATCCCACAGGTTCAAGTCGGACTGTTGGGCGGGGTCATCGCTGTCGCTGCCACATTCCTCTTCGTTGCTGTCTCCGCATATCTGGTTGGGGTTGTGGGGAGTTCGTCGAACCCCGTCTCCGGGATGGCCGTTGCGACGATCCTGATCGCCGCGCTAGCACTGAAGTCGACCGGCGTGACCGATCCTGTCGTGGTACTTGTCACGGCCTCAGTCGTCGCGATCGCTGCGGCAGTCGCAGGCGACACCTCACAGGACCTGAAGACCGGCTATCTTCTCGGTGCGACGCCACGCAACCAGCAGATCGCACAGATGATTGGGATCGCAATCTCTGCCCTCTTTGCGGGCTGGGTACTGTCTTTCTTCCATCAGGCGTACGGCATTGGGAGCGAGACAATTCCCGCACCACAGGCGGGGATGATGGCACTGATCTCTGAAGGCGTTCTCACTGGAACCGCCCAATGGGGGATGATCCTCATTGGCGCCGTCTTTGCGATCGTCTTGATCCTCATGGACGTCCCAGTGTTGCCTTTCGCAGTCGGAATCTACCTTCCGATCACGCTCGCGACGCCGATCTTCTTGGGCGGCCTGCTCCGTGCTGGAATCGACTGGTACGTCGCGCGGAACGACGACGAGGACGGCACCGTCGAGGAACATACAACCTACCGGGGACGGATTATCGCTGCTGGGCTGATCACCGGCGAAGCGATCATGGGGATCGTCATCGGCGCGCTCTACATCCTCGAGATCGGCGCGGCCAGCGGTGCACCGTTCCCATTAGGGTTCGGCGCCGAAACACAGACGATCCTTGGCGTTGTGGCTCTTGTCGCCCTCGTCGGAATCTTCACTGTCGGTGTCCTCCGCGGGCCCCAAACGGTCGATACATGAGCACGCATGCGCCGAATGCTATCCCGACACAAACCACGGACGACTGGGAAGTAACGATCAGTGATGGCGACCGACGAGTCACGATCACGTGGACGAAATCCCCACGGAATCGACTCGACCAGTTCCTGTTCGACCTCTTCGGGACAAGCCGTGAACGCGAACTCACGCTGGATCCAATCGGTACGACTGTTTGGCGCCACTGCGACGGCGATCATACCGTCTCTGAGATCGCATCGATCGTCGCCGAAGAACACGACGCCAATCGTGTCGAACCAGTCAACGAAACGCTTGCTCACTTCCTCATGCAACTTGAGGAACGAGAGCTAATCCAGTTCGACGACCAAGCAGACGAGTGACCGCTGACAAGTCTTTATAGGGTACTAAACACCACTCAACCAGGATAATAATGCCAGAAAATACAAAAAACGTGGCTACGATTGTCGATGACCTAACGACGACTGATATCGGGAGTCGCGATACGATTTATCCCATTTCCTCTGCAGTTCGCGAAAAACAGGGGAGCAACCCTTCGATGCAGGCTGCTGAACGTCTCAATAACGCTGTCGATTCCGAGGATACTGTGCTTGTGCTCACTGGCTTTTTGATTCCGCCGTCGATGGTTCAGGAGACAGATGGGCCACTCGGTGCGGTCTCTGTTGCACGTGCTGTCGACAGTGCTCTCGATGCAAACCCGATCATTGCATGTGAACCTGCGGCTGTCGATATTTGTGAGGCAACGGCAACGGCTGGTGAACTCCGTGTTCTTGATCGAGAGGCAGTATCCAATAACAAACGGTCTGTCTCGGTCGAACCATTCCCCGCTGACCGCTCTAAGGCTCAGAAGTATGTCGAGGAAATCTTGTCAGAGGTTGACCCCGCTGCGGTCATCGCCGTAGAGAAGGCCGCTCCAAACAAGGAGGGTGTCTACCACAATATGTCTGGATACGACGTGACCGAACAGACAGCCAAAGTGGATGAACTCTACAGTCGACTTCCGGCTGATGTGTTGACGGTCTCTGTCGGCGACGCAGGAAATGAGGTCGGTATGGGTCTTGTTCAAGAAACAGTCGAAGATGAGATCCAGTACGGGGACGAATGTCAGTGTGGCTGTGGAGCAGGGACAGCAGCGGACATTGAAACGGATCTCTTGGTTCCGGCAACGGTTTCGAATTGGGGTGGGCACGCGATCGCAGCCTGTCTCTCACACGTGACGCAGACCCCCGTATTACATGATCCCGAAGTAGAGCGTCGGATGCTTGTTCAGGCATCGATGGCTGGTAGTATCGATGGGATCGTAGGCGGAACAAATGCCTGGTGTGACGGGATGCCGCCGGATGCACATGAATCAATGCTCCGTCTGATTCGCGAGGTCCTCCGTTCATCTGTTCATACCCGCGGTGGCAGTGAAATCGGACGATAGCTATACTATAAGGGCGTCATCGAAGTCTTCTCACAGTGTTGATTCCAGGCGCTTCTACGATGAATCGACTGATGAATAGATCTGCAACTAACCACCAGAATGTCTACTTAGTTTAGATTTGGTTCCAACATCGGATGGTGTCACTATCACACGGAACTCCCCAATCGAGAACCGAATCTCGAGATCAGTATCAGTCTGTGGACCCATCGAGTCTACAAGTCGCTCGAGTGCTTCGACGTCGATCACCCGCTGGAGTTGGTACTCGTCTCGATCGAGGCCCTGTTCCTCGAGTGCAGTGATGATCTCGAGCAGAAGCGGTCGATCACTCATCGTCGGTCACCTCGCTGACGACGTCGATGATCTCCTGGGCGGTCGAACTAATCCGCTCAAGCCGGTCGAGGATCGTCTCCGGTTCGTCACCGTTCCACGCGGCAAGGTAGAACGCTGATCCACTGGTATCCAACTCGAAGTGCCGTCCAACGATGTAGCCGACCGCTTCGGCCTCGAGTTCACGTTTCGATCGCTCAGCCTCGTCGTCGACGCCACTGTGTAACAGCGAATGCGCGTACTCGTGAACGAGCGTGACAGCGAGATCAGCCTCGTTCTCACGATCACGGACGGCGACGCGTGGCTGCTCTTGAGGGCGGTACTCACAGATGCCCTTGGCGTTCCCATGCGACCAGTCCTGGGGTGGCACGACCGCTACGTCTACCTCGAGCGAGTTTGCTGCCTCGAGGAGTGCGGGAACCAACTCGTCAGCTTGTCCCTTGGCTTCTGTCTCGAGGTCGGGCAGTGGCTCGCCATCAGTCTGCGAAATATCGAAGACAGGTGCTGGCCGAAAGCCCACGAGTCCTTTTTCCCAGCTGTCCGGAGGGGTGTTGTCATACTCACAGTCACTGCGCTCGTGGTACGACGGGGAGTTCCCACAGTCAGGGCACTGCTTTGCAATGATGGGTGCCCAGATCCAGATCGCTGTCTCTCCTTCCTTCACGTGCCGGTCGAACTCGTTTTGCCAGGTTCGATAGCCGGCAACGCGTGTCGCGTGTGGACACTGGAGTTTGATCAACAGCGTGTTTCGGTGCGAGTAGTCATGGAAGCGACTCTGGACGTCTAACCACTCTGTGAACTGCTCGCTCGAGACGGCGTCATCGACCTTGTCGACGAGGTCCTGGACCCACGCCTTGATCGTACTGTGCATCTCGTCGTGCCGGGTGTCCGAATCGTCGAACGTTTCCCGGGAGCTGCTGCTCGTAGCCATGTTTGATCACTGCTTCTCGAGTCGTGTCGGATCGAATCGAACTGAACTCGAGAAGACCTCCGCCCATCAGGGGGTCTCACAAAATATGCCGGACTCGAGCAGCTAGAGAGTCGTTAGTCAGTGGGCGCTGACGTTCCGTTTCTTCTGAAGACAGTGACCGGTAGCAATTCACTACCGTCTGTCGGCGTCAATTGGGATCGTAGGGGTTCGTAGCTGTGTCGAGTCGATAGATATCCTCTGCTGCATCGAAGTCATCGTTGAACGCATACAGATAACCGAGCCCCTCGATCTGCATATACGCGATAATGCAACTATCGACGAAGGACAGTGGTTCGTGCTGTCGGAACAGTGCTTTTCCCGTCGCAAGAGCGTCGGCAGTGAGCGAGTCGATATGGAAGCGAGCGTTTTCCTCAATACGGTCGACAGCTGCGTCGTGGCCGGCGTGGGTAACGAGGCCGTTGAGCGTTTCTGCGAGGACGTAGTCGAGGACCACCGTCTCTGGAAGGGACCCATTGTCGATGCCATGGAGTATCGGGAGCGCGGCTTCGTGGGAGCTGTTTCGTCGGTATGTTGCTGCGAAGAGGACCGTTGTATCGATGAGCGCGCGTGGCATTCACTCTACATCGACGCCCCAAGCGTCATGATCGGTCGTGACGTTGGTATCCGTCTCGCCCTCGTAGCCATCGAACTCAGCGAACGTGCCTGTTTGCTGTTGGATGACTTGGATGCGAACGCTCCCATCGTCTTCGATATGCCACCGGAGCTGGTCACCGTCGTCAATACCGAGTTCACGCCGAATTTGAACCGGGATGTTCGCTTGATTTCCTGACACCTTGCTTTCGGCGTCGATCCGTTCACCGCTCATATCGATCACTATGAGACTGGTCCTGGAAAGCATAGTGTGCCGCCACACTATTCAGAAATACATCTCATATATAGCAGCATGAACCGCGCGGCAGCGTAGCTCTTCATCAGGCACTTCCGCACAGCCGTCTCGTCGAATTCGACGGTATCAGCCCAGTAGTCTGGTGAAGCGCTAGAGTTGATTTCAGCGGAGGTCGGTTCCGTCCTTCGTTACAGGGAGTGAAGTACCAGTCGTTCGCCGGTGACGAAATCGGCGGAAGATGCTGTTTGGAAGAAGGTTGACTGCGTGATTACGCGCTCGGCAACCAAGGTTTGATTGTATTGTCGCGAGCTTTCCAAGCCAGTGTGACTCCGAGCGGATCCGCTCGGCACGATGCTTTCGCTTGCGTTCATATGTTTCTAGCGCCGTTATGTGATCAGAATACCTACTGAGTGCGGCGGCCAACGCGAGTGCGTCCTCGATCGCCTGTGCTGCACCTTGACCGGCGAACGGTAACATTCCGTGAGCGGCATCTCCAGCAAGAACCACTGACCCGCGTGACCACTGGTCAAGTGGTGGCACATCCATGACGCCAGTCGTGATTAGGTCTTCGTCAGGGGCGAACGAATTGATGACAGTCGGAACTGGTTCCGGGAAGCTACTGTAGTATTCGCGTAACTGTTCCGTGATGTTCTGTCGGCCAGTAGTCACCGTTTCGAACGGACTCGGACTTGGTGCTGTAGCGAACCAATAGAAGCGATCGGAATCGATCGGAGCGCCGCCAGTGTAGGTTCCCTTTCCCCAGACCTCTACTCCTCGAGTGCGGTGTTGCTCTGGCAACTCACAGGTTGCGGTGGCTCGATAGACGGTGGCGTCGAGCGTCTGCAACTCGATATCGGGAGCGATCACGTCACGCACAGTCGAATTGATGCCGTCTGCGCCAACGAGGATGTCAGGGTGGATACGCGTCCCATCTTCGAATCGGGCAGTTGGTGGGTCCGTGTCTTCAACTTCTGCACAGGCTTTGCCTGTTTTGACTCGTGAGTCGAGTTCATCAAGGAGGAGTCGCTGCAGGTCGCCGCGGTGGATTGCGACATAGCCGTAGTCGAAGTGCGCCCGTTCAACGCCATCCAGATCGAATCGCTGCAGGGTTCGACCACTCATCGAGAGGATCCGACCACTGTCGAGTGGTACTCCTGTCGACTGGATTTGGTCTGCGATTCCGAGCCGGTCGAACACCAGCAACGCGTTCGTCTGGAGGAGAATGCCGGCACCGACCGGTTGGTATTCGGATGCTGCTTCGTATACCGTCGGCGACAGCCCCCGCTGCTCGAGCGCGAGTGCAGTCGTGAGACCGCAAATCCCGCCGCCGATAATCGCGATCTCTGTTGTCTCTCCGAGGTGTTGCATGGCTATCAGTACGGCCTTGAAAGTAGAAGCGTAACTGCCGGTCAAACATGGCTCTTTAAGTTATTAGAGTTGATTCTTCGGTCAATGCGATATCTCACTGTCAGAATAACTCCTGCTGAAGGTGAGGCATTTCACCCAACTGCGGCGGCGCTGCGAGACGAACCGGCGATCACTCGAGAGGCGATTCACCATATTGAACTGCTCGCCGATGATACAGTGCTGGTGTTTGCTGAGGGGAGTGGCGATTCGGGCCGATATGAAGCGATTATGCGGGAGTCCTCCCTTGTGGAGGAATATCTCGTCTCCGGAGAGGACCGGTGGATGGCGGTGAGTCAGTTCCAGCCCTCGGACGTGATGCGGCGATTCTTGGAGTTCGAACGCGAGTCGGACATCGTCATCGAGACGCCGATTACGATCAACTCTGATGGATCGGTTCGAGTTACCTACGTAGGGAGTGATTCAGCATTTCAAGAGGCTCTTCGACGCGTCGATGAGGAACTCCCGCTGACGTACGAGGTCATGGAAACAGGAAGCTATGACCCGGACGTGAATAAGCTTTTGAGAGTGTTAACAACGCGTCAGCAAGAAGTACTCGAAGCGGCTGTCAAAGTTGGGTATTACAGTTCTCCCCGGGAGGCGACTCACAAGGACGTGGCTGAATGCGTTGGGATCGCACCCACAACCGTGGGTGAACACCTTCGGAAAGTCGAGAAACAAGTCTTTGACGCGCTCGTTCGCTAAGTCGTCAGTCGGCGGACGCTGGGGTCTCCACTTTGATCGGCGCGTCGTCTGGCGTTCCACTCTTGTTCAAGAGCGACGCTGGGTATGCATCGTACGCCGTCCCGATTCGGAGCGGTTCGACCTCTGCAAGGGTTGGGAGCTAATCAAGCCTCTACAGTTGACATCCTCCTCCGCGTAAACGCGGAGGAATCCCGAGCGGTAGGAGTTTCAGGTTCGCAGTCCAGTCACCGGACTACCAGTCCTTTCGGGCACGGGTAGTCCCACACATCGAACTGGTGGACTGCTGGCGGTGCCAAACCGCCGTTACCCCTATCCTCGACCGTGTTTGGCGTCCCAGTGTTGTTTTTGCCAGCGGGACGCCGGCAGGTGTCAGCAGAGTCGGGGGTATCGTGGTGCTCGCTTTGAACGGTCAGCACAGACACACTCTTCTGGAATGTGCGTTCACTGACTGCCTTTTCGGATACTGCCTCGTTTCGTGGGCGGACAGGCCGTGGTTCGAAAATCTTCGATTTTCGTCATCAAGCGAAACCGAAGGTTTCGCGGACATCGCGAATCTCCGATTCGCTCAGTCACGAGAGAGCAAAACTCTCTCGAACGACCTCCGAAGGACGGTTCGGAATCCGATTCGTTCCGACCGATTCCTACTCTACAGTAGGTCGCCTGTCACTTAAACATCACCATGGGAAACTCGGGGGTGGCGTTTGAACGGTGGGTTGTTACCACAAGTGACGGCGCGTATCCACGCCGTTCACGGCGTGGTATTGCGCCTGTTCAGCCTATAAGGAAGACGAGTGCTTCGGGGCTTGACCCCGAGGTGGTTCACAGAGCTATTCTACTTTCACTGTGGCTGGCTCACCTTTTTCACCCAAAACGTCAAACACATCGAATGGAGCCGTGGATTCCCCTGTCACACGCTCCATGGTTCCACCACTTTCCCTATGACTCCCGAAAACCAGGCGCTCGGTAACTGCTCGTTCTGTAACACTAAAGTCCTGAAACATCAATCTATCATTGAGTTCGAGACGAACGGCGAGCAACGTGTATTCGCAGAATGCCCTGAATGCGGTGAAGTCGTTGAACCGGAAAACACCGGCTGACTGCCAGATACTGCTGAGATACACACCGATTGGAAACACCAATTTTCTATTGATCGATAGCGGTCAGTAAACGAGCAGATCCGACTGGTGCCAGTTACTCGAGTCCATGAACGTAGTTCGCAGGAGGATTACTTGAGATCGATAGCCGAGTCTGTCGTTCCCATCCGCCGAACGTTCCAGTATATCCTGACAAGAGTTTACGAGTGTCTAGCGCGTATTTCAGATGGCAGATCCAGAGACGATCCATCATGAGCGCAGACAGACCCCACCAGAATCTGGCCATTATCGGCCACGTCGATCACGGGAAGAGTACGCTTGTGGGACGCCTCCTCTACGAAACGGGGAGCATACCCGAGCATGTAATCGAACAGCACCGTGAGGAAGCCGAGGAGAAGGGCAAGGGTGGCTTCGAGTTCGCCTACGTCATGGATAACCTTGCCGAGGAACGCGAACGCGGTGTCACCATCGACATCGCTCACCAGGAGTTCTCGACAGACACGTACGACTTCACCATCGTCGACACGCCCGGACACCGAGACTTCGTGAAGAACATGATCACTGGGGCCTCGCAGGCCGATCACGCCGTCCTCGTCGTCGCCGCTGACGACGGCGTCGCGCCCCAGACTCAGGAGCACGTTTTCCTGGCTCGCACCCTTGGAATTGACGAACTCATCGTCGGTATCAACAAGATGGATATCGTCGATTACGAGGAGTCGACCTACAACGAGGTCGTCGAAGAAGTCACGCAGCTACTCAAGCAGGTCCAGTTCAATACTGACGACGCATCGTTCATTCCCGTCTCGGCCTTCGAGGGAGACAACGTTTCCGAGCACTCTGACAACACGCCCTGGTACGACGGTGAAATCCTGCTCGAGGCGCTGAACGACCTGCCTGAACCGAAGCCACCAACGGACGCGCCGCTGCGACTTCCGATCCAAGACGTCTACACGATTTCGGGCATCGGTACCGTCCCCGTCGGACGGATCGAGACCGGTGTCATGACCACTGGCGACAACGTTTCTTTCCAGCCCTCTGACGTGGGCGGCGAAGTGAAAACGATCGAGATGCACCACGAAGAGGTGCCCAGGGCCGAACCCGGTGACAACGTGGGATTCAACGTCCGCGGCATCGGCAAAGACGACATCCGCCGCGGTGATGTCTGCGGTCCCGCCGACGACCCACCGAGCGTCGCCGAGACGTTCCAGGCTCAGATCGTCGTCATGCAACACCCCAGCGTAATCACCGCAGGTTACACGCCGGTCTTCCATGCTCACACGGCACAGGTCGCGTGTACCATCGAGTCGATTGACCAGAAGATCGACTCCGCGAGCGGCGAGGTCGCCGAAGAGAACCCCGACTTCATCCAGGCGGGTGACGCTGCTGTGGTCACCATCCGACCGCAAAAGCCCCTCAGCATCGAGCCGTCCAGCGAAATCCCCGAACTCGGAAGCTTCGCCATCCGCGACATGGGACAGACCATCGCGGCCGGGAAGGTTCTTGAGGTCCACGAGCGGACCTGACAACAGCGTCGAAAAACGCGCTTGCCGGTCCCCGCTGCCGCGCTCGAGACTCCTTGCTTTGTTGGCTTGGCCCTCGCTCTCGAAGCCCGGGGAGTTCGTTCCCCGAGTTCATGCAGAGCGACTGAGTCGCTTGAGAACTCCGTATTACGAGTGCCAAACGTGAGATTGTTTGTCGATCGAACTCGAGAAGATTTCCGTCCCTCTGGGGGTCTCACAGAATGCGCCGGACTCGTGCAACTGAAGAGTCGTTAGTCAGCGGATGCCGGGGTCTCCATTTTGATCGGCGCGTCGTCTGGTGTTCCGCTCTTGTTCAGGAGAGACGCTGGATATGCATCGTATGCAGTCCTGATCCGCCGCGATCCAACTTCTGCGATGGCTTCATGTCGATTGACAAATGAGAAAACCGGGCGACTAATCTGCACTGGCAGGAGTGCTGTCGGCGTCGCTGTCGTCAAGGAGGGGGTAGTCGATATGCATCTCGATTTTATCGAAGGGGACAATCGGTTGTATCGCGCCACCAGGGCCGCCTTCTTCAAGTTCGAGAATACCCAGCACCTCGAGGTGCTTCAGGTCTGCATGGACATCAGAGACATCGCGATCGACGAGCCGTGCAGCTTCACGCATACTCGAGGGGTGCTCTTTGGCGATTGCTTGGATGAGAGTTAGACGCAGTGGTGTGAGACTGTCAACGAGATCGTCGTAGGTACCGAACTGGAGGACTGCCTGCTCATCACTCTGATCTAGTTCATCAGCTTCGGCGTCTTGGATGAACTGGAGAGTGTCCTTACGAACCTGTGCTCGATCGCCGACGGTGATGTGAAGTGTGGTCATTGGTTGGTGTGGTGTATGCGGTTTTCAATAGGGACGTGGTGGATTGCCGCCAGTGGTGTTCCAGTATTCGTCAGCATTGGCCCAGAACTCAAGAGGAGTTCTTCCATTCCAGGAAACTCGAGATCAGTATCGCCAGCAGCGGTGTGGAGTTCATGGCCTTTGGTGTCTTCGTGGGCGTTGTCGTAGCGGATGAGCGTCAGGTCTTGTAGCGTGCCCAAGTGAAGTGTGTATTTCCAGCCGGACGGGTAGGTGTTTGTATCGGTCGTGCGTCGTATAACGACGTTTTCAACGAGTCCGGCTTCGACGTGGGTATACCGATGCGTGAGTTCATGATCCATCTCTCATCTGTTGGGATGTTCCCCAACAGCAAAAGCATGTTGGGTAAATGTCCAACACCGCCCATAGCTATCTGACACACTCAAGCAACTCAGAACATATTTAACAATTGAGTTATGTATTCTGGATATCTCCGAAATGGCTGTCTTGGATAATTTCTCCGGGTTCGAATTCGAGGATCTGATGGAGGACGTCTTCCGAAACCTCGGTTACGAAAACGTCCGGCAGGCCGCAAAAACGGCTGATGAGGGGCGGGACATTCTGATGGAAGAGGTCGTCGACGGGACTCGACGAGCGATCGTTGTCGAGTGTAAGCATACAGGGACCGTCGGACGGCCGGTCGTACAGAAACTGCATTCGGCCATTGCGACGTTTGACTTTGATGGACCCAAGCGCGGAATGGTCGTCACGACAGGTCGGTTTACCAGTCCCGCCTACGAGTACGCTGACCGCCTCGAGCAGAATGGCGATCCCTATCCTATCGAACTGATCGACGGCACGGAGCTCCGCGAGATTGCTGATGAAATCGGTCTTGACCTCTATAACGGCCGCATCGAGATCCTCTGTGACGAGACGCTACGTCCCTACGACCCGGCGGCGACTGTCGACGCACCTGTTCGAGAGGCATTCCGCGACATCGAGAACATGGCGGCATCCGACCTTCCGGAGCCACACTCGCAAGTGACGTTCCGTCCAGTCGTCTCGATTACTGCTGAGACGAATGCGGTCTTCGAGACATCGGTGGGTGTCATCCACCAGATCAACGAGCGAACACGGTTCGTCGTCCATGCGGAACGCGGCTATCCAGGTAGCCGATGACAATGTCGCGACGCTCGTCACCGAGAATCTTCACACGACAGTCAACCTCGATGAGAATCGATTTGAGAAGGTCTTTGATCAAGTCACCGAACGCCGGTTCGGACAGACCCAGACCGAGTACAAGGAGTGGGCCGTCGACCGACTGCAAGACTACCACACGACGAGAGACTCGATTTGAGAGAGACAGTATCCCGCATAGATGAGTCCAAGTGCAGGCACCCCATCCAACAAAAGCGCAACCAGTGGCCCGATTAGAGTATTCAATACAAGAATTTCATGTGCATAGTGAATAGCTGCAATCAGAAACAGTATCGCCCCGAACGCCATGAGGAGAAACGGCGACTGCTCCCTCATCTGGCGTTGATCCATATTCCGGGATAGCTATCGTTTCCTTATACGAATTCTGAATCGCTAGGCCTTGTAGACCGAGTGTCAAGTTACTGCACCGAAACAAGAATAATGTTTCTATTATGTATTATTATGGAACGCTCAAACAGCACGCATATTGATTACACTCTTCTATACAGTTCTTGAACCCTGCAAAAATACTGGACAGAGACCAACATGAGTTTTTCAAAGTTCGGATGGCACTTAAAAGCCAGAGATCGGAGACGAAACCAGTTGTGGATCTTGTGGGACGTGCCGATCTCGGCTGGCGTGGACAAGTGTTCCCCCTGACTTGTGATCGAGGAAGGGGCAACGATACAGGAGTGTAGGTTGACCCACCTTGTCCGCGCCAACCCGTCATATGTCCCATAAGGTTATCAACTTGTTCCCTAACTGTACTAAGGCGGTTGACTACATATTCTCCGAGAGATATGAAATAGCCGACTTGCCTCCTGTTGTCTTCTGGTCCGCCACCCACGTTCAAGGACATCGACAATTCGGCAGACTCGGCAACATGCGTGAGGAAACGATCGACGGCCAGCTGCTGAGCGTGTTCGACAGCTCGAGATCGGCCTGTTCGTAGGAACTGAGAACTTGGTCAATGCGACTGCGACCAGGGAAACCCCTTGTCAGTCGGTCGGTCAGTGCTATCATCGCCATTAGCCGTGGCTTCAGATATCAACTTCCGAATCTTGCAGAAACGCCGGCCAGAGGCCGACGTTGGCACACTCATGTCCCAGGTAGTGTGTCACTGGTAGGTGATCTGAGATCCTGATGGCACCAGACAGTGGTGGAGCAATCCCAGTTGCGGCGAGGAGCCGTGTGTCTCGAATCGACTGCATTCCCTGTCTGGAGATCGATTAGAGCCACACTGTTCCTCCCCACGTGTGCTCTTAGGATATGTCTCGTATGAATCTGTTGAATAAGTGATCAGAATGTAAATGGTTAATAATGATCGCCAATAACAACCAATTGCCTCCAACTCCCCCATGTTGATGGAGGCACTCCCCCATCCCCATCGCCGACACTATTTCCCGGTCTAAGTGGGAGAGGACCTGGATTCGATTCAAGTCAAAAGCAAGCTCGATATCCGCCTTCCGGAATTCCATAGCGGCGAGTCTGAGAATGTCGTATAATGCTTCGTCATGACCAGCACTGCTCAAGTCTGGCGCACAACACCGCTTTCGGATCTCTATTTCTCCAGCTACAGCCAGTAATAAGTTCTCCACGAGATCATAGAAATTGGTACGTTTGGCGTCATATATTAGTGCTCGAGAGGTCTATCCACCACTATGGAAAGAAGTCTTGGGGAAGAGGAGAATATCTCTTTGCGTCGGGACGTCAGAACGGGACGACCCAATCTGGCCGAATCGAGTTCCAATACAATGGCTATAGGTTGTTGTTGAATTCGACAACGGGCCAGAAATCACGGTCAAAGAGGAGGCAGAGCTCGTTGAGTAATGCAATCGAACGAAAATCACGTCTCAAGACAGGGTACCGACGGAGCCACCGAACGCTACCCCTTCCAAGTCGTACTGTTTGTCCCAGATGACTCGTGTGGAGACGAGTATTCGACACGGTCCGTGCGTCTGAGATGTGCCTCTGACTGAGCGTGAGCGCTATTCCCCCACCGCCTATCCTCACGCCCAAGTCACTGTTTTGATCAAATCAATATCAGTCTTTTCAAATTGTCATGTAATACATAATAGTTCATTGTGTTCCGCTGAATAGGGTGTCATCATACCAGTCACACGATGTCATTGATATCTACTCTGAGAAGAGACGATCACGTGCAGACCACAACTGACCGGTCATGATCACACCCGTTGTGAGTGGGACCATAGCTATCACTGCAGAACGAGCGTTAGAAGGACAAACACTGTCTCTGAAAGAGAGAATTATCTCTTACACCTGCAGCTATTGGTAGCGGCGATGTCGTCGGACCGCGATGATGTTGACAACGCCGTGTTTCTCATCGATAGCGGCCAATCATTGAACTACGACTGTCAGAGCCACAGCCCCAGTTGGAATGCAAACGACACGAAAATCGGATCGTATTAGATATATCATCGATAAGATAGAAAATCGAACTTCATCGTTCTCAAACTATTTTGCCAATACTAAGCAGAAACAGCTAGTTAGCAGTGTGAGTATATTTTCTGCCGTTACCATCGGTTCTTTCTTGTATTCACCAGTGAGGGCAATTTGACCGAGGAAATCAACTATTCACCAGATCGAGTACAGGAAGTTGCTTAACCGTACCACATCGTCCAGGACACAGAATGCCAGCCGGCCGACATCCACCTATAATATAATTATACGAGTTTATATTACATTAATTCCTAATATTTATGCACCCACCGAATGACCAGTAGCATGTAATGTACGACATAAGGAGTAGTTCTGATACCACATCGACATACGAGTGTCTGAGCTGTGGTGAGATTGTCTCCACCGATACCGGGAGCAAGAAATGCGCTCGTTGTGGGCGTGCTAATACCTTCCAAAACGGGCTCTGTCGCTCGAATAAGCGCGATCTCTGATACCACAAGAGATGTCCTCTAATACACCTCCAACGACAGTCGAAAGTACAGTGTCGCAGCCCGACGACGAAGAGGAAGTCACGTCAGCAGTTGCAACGGCGCGACGCCAACTTGAACACGCTGCAGCTCACCTCGATATTGATTCCAACATCATTGAACGCCTCAAATATCCAGCAGCGGTACATGAGGTAACAGTACCAGTTGAACGCGATGATGGCACGGTTGACGTTTTCACTGGCTATCGTGCTCATCACGACAGCGTTCGCGGTCCATACAAGGGCGGATTACGATATCACCCAGGAGTCACTCGCGAGGAGTGTATTGGTCTCTCGATGTGGATGACATGGAAGTGTGCTGTGATGGACCTGCCGTTCGGCGGCGCAAAAGGCGGTATCGTCGTTGACCCGAAAGAGCTGAGCACGTCAGAAAAAGAACGCCTTACTAGACGATTCACAGACGAAATTCGAGACACCATCGGGCCAAACAAAGACATTCCTGCACCCGACATGGGGACCGATTCTCAGACGATGTCGTGGATCATGGATGCCTACAGCATGCAAGAGGCAGAGACGCTCCCGGGTGTTGTGACTGGTAAACCGCCTGTCATCGGAGGTAGTTATGGCCGAGAAGAAGCGCCAGGACGGAGCGTCGCACTTATTGCTCGCGAAGCCTGCAACTACTACGACTATCCTCTCACGGAGACGACCGTCGCCGTCCAGGGGTTCGGAAGCGTCGGGGCGAACGCAGCCCGCCTGCTCGATGAGTGGGGCGCAACCATTGTCGCGGTCAGTGACGTTAACGGAGCAGCCTACGATCCAGCAGGGCTCGATCCACATACGATCCCGTCACACGACGAGGAACCCGAGGCTGTTACCGACTACGCTGACGAGACGATCGGGAACGACGAACTGCTCACGTTGGACGTCGATCTTCTCATTCCGGCAGCGATCGGTGACGTGATTACCGAAGCCAACGCCGACAGTATTCAAGCCCATCTCATCGTCGAAGGTGCAAACGGCCCGACGACGTTCGCGGCGGATGCGATCCTAGCCGAACGCGATATTCCGGTCGTCCCGGATATCCTCGCCAATGCCGGAGGGGTCACAGTCTCCTACTTCGAGTGGCTCCAAGATATCAACCGACGGTCGTGGTCGCTCGAGGAAGTACAGGACGAACTAGACCAAGAAATGATGTCTGCGTGGAATGACGTTCGGGCAGAGGTTGAAAAGAGAGATGTGACGTGGCGAGATGCGGCATACATCGTCGCACTCTCGCGGTTGGTTGACGCCCATGCTAATCGCGGTCTCTGGCCGTGATCACAGCGATTCAACGAGACGCCTGATCAGTAGGACCAGGACAAATCCGACACTCCGCTATACAGTTCCCCGTCGATTGCACAGATAGATAGTTGGCGATCAAGAAGGAATCTACCCCTGCTATAGTATTTCCAACTATATGGCTCTAGGATGTACCTAATCCAAAATTTTATTATATATTAGAACCATGTGTAGACTCATGCTCGATTACTACGAAGTGGAAGCGGATCTTTCAGCAGAAGAGAAGATGATCCAGGAGTCGGCGCGGGAGTTCGTCGACGAGGAGGTACGGCCCGACATCGGCGAGCACTGGATTGAAGGAACTTTTCCCACGGATCTCATCGAGAAAATGGGCGAGATGGGGTTTTATGCGCCCAATCTCGAAGGCTATGGCTCGCCCAACGTCAGTGAGAAGGCCTACGGCCTGTTAATGCAGGAACTGGAGGCGTGTGACTCGGGCCTGCGCTCGATGGCGAGCGTTCAGGGCGCACTCGTCATGTACCCGATCCACGCCTATGGCAGCGAGGAGCAGAAAGAACACTGGCTCCCCAAACTGGGCTCCGGCGAGGCCGTCGGTTGTTTCGGCCTCACTGAGCCTGAACACGGCTCGAACCCCACCGCAATGGAGACTCGCGCTGAGGAAGCCGACGAGGGATACCTGCTGAACGGCTCGAAAACCTGGATCACCAACTCCCCCATCGCCGACGTGGCTATCGTCTGGGCCCGTGACCAGACCGACCCTGACACGCCCGTCCGAGGCTTTTTAGTCGAGACCGACCGCGACGGCGTCAGTACGAACAAGATTGACGAGAAGCTCTCCCTGCGGGCCTCGATCACCGGCGAGATCGGCCTCAACGACGTGGTTGTCCCCGAGGAGAACGTTCTTCCCGGCGTCTCTGGCATGAAGGGACCACTGTCCTGTCTCACCCAGGCCCGCTACGGTATTGCTTGGGGTGCCATCGGAGCCGCCCAGGACGCCTTCGAGACTGCACGCCAGTACGCCACCGATCGCGAGCAGTTCGGCGGTCCGATCGCCCGCTTCCAGCTCCAGCAGGACAAACTCGCCGAGATGGCGACCCAGATCACGCTCGCCCAGCTACTCGCCCACCGACTCGCGGATCTCAAGGAACGGGGAGACATGCGCCCTCAGCACGTCTCGATGGCCAAGCGCAACAACGTCCGGATGGCCCGTGACCAGTCACGTATTGCCCGCGAGATGCTTGGCGGCAACGGGATTACGGCGGACTACTCGCCGATGCGTCACATGGCCAACCTCGAGACGGTCTACACCTACGAGGGAACTCACGATATCCACACCCTCATCCTCGGCGAGGACCTAACCGGTATTGCTGCCTACGAGTGATCCATGACTGGCGAGGCACGCACTCCAGATGGCGACGACCAGCCCCTCGACGGACTGACCATCCTTGATGCCTCGCGGGTCCTCGTCGGGCCATTCTGTACGATGCAACTGGGTGACTTGGGCGCGGAAGTCATCAAAATTGAACGGCCGGACGGTGGCGACCAGACTCGTGGCTGGCACCCGCCGACCTACGGCGAGGAGAGCGCCTACTATGTCAGTGTCAACCGCAACAAGCGCTCGCTAACGCTAAACCTCGCCAGCGAAGAGGGGCGCGAGGTGTTCTGCGACTTGGCATCGGAGGCTGATGTTCTCGTCGAGAATTTCCGGGTCGGGAAGATGGAAGAGTGGGGATTGGACTACTCGACGCTCAGTGAGGTCAATCCTGAACTGATTTACTGTTCGCTGTCGGGCTACGGTGAGTGGGGACCACAAAAGGACCGACCAGCTTATGACATCATGATGCAGGCCGAAGGTGGTCTGATGAGTATCACCGGCGAAGAAAACGGACCCCCGGTGCGTGTCGGCGTCGCGATCGCTGATATCGGGGCAGGCATGTACGCTACGCAGGCCATCCTCGCAGCCCTGCTCTATCGGGAACTTGGCGACGGTAACGGCCAGAAGATCGACGTCAGCCTACTCGATGGACAGGTCGCATGGATGAGTTACATGGCATCGTACTATTTCGCGACGGGCGACCCGCCGGGGCGCATGGGAAGCAAACATCCGACGATTGCGCCCTATCAGGCGTTCGAGACTCGCGATGGCTATGTCGTAGTCGCGACAGCTTCCGAGAATATCTGGCCGAAATTCTGCCACGCACTCGACCGTGAGGACCTGATCGATGATGAGCGCTTCTCAGTCAACGCTGATCGCGTCGCGAACCGTTCGGAACTCGATCAAATTCTCGACGAGGAGTTCTCACAGTATTCGACTGCCGAGGCTGTCGCGCGGATGGAGGACGCTGGCGTCCCCGCTAGTCGCGTCCGCGATATGGAAGACGTATTCGAAAGTCCACAGGTGCAGGCACGGAACATGCACCAGACCGTCGATCACCCGACTATCGGGTCCGTGGAAATGGCAGGGAGTCCGATGCACTTCTCACGGACACCAACCGTGATTGAGCGGCATCCACCGCTGCTCGGCGAACACACCGAAGAAATCCTCAACGAGTTCGGGTACGACGACGAGATGATCGCAGAACTCGCCGACCGTGACGTTATCTAAAGAAAGACGAGAGTTCCACGGATCACCTAACCAGTGGTTGTGCACTCGGTCAGCGAAGACGAGGACGCGGGCGAGCCGTGGTTGAATCAGTCGGCGAGCTCCTCAATGAGCGTCTCGACGTCGAAGTCGTTGAGCGGGTTCTGTTCATCCTTGACCGTCTTGATGGCAAACTTTGAGGACGTTCGCTCAATTTCTCCAATGGCTTCGTAGTCCTCAACGAGCGACTCGACCATCTCGCGACTCGTCACGTGAGCGATTGCGATGAAGTCGGTATCTCCCATGGTAAAGTACACCTGATTAACACCCTCGACCGAGGCGAGTTTATCGCCGACAGTTTCGTGATATCCTTCTTCGAACTCCGCCCAGATTTCCGAAATGAGCGTGATAGAGATACCGACTTTCTCTAGATCGAGATCATAGAGATCGTTAGTGATGACATCAGATTCGCGGAGCTGGTTCAACCGATAGTGAACCGTCGATTTCGGTATTCCAGTCGCATCCTCAAGCTTTTCCGGGCTCGCCGTTCCCTCTCTGGCAATCGCCGATAAAATCCGAATATCTTTCTCATCCATGGGCGAATCCTGAATACTATCCAATAGTAGCATCACGTATATAGGAATATTGGTTAGGCCACTGGGAGACCGAGGCCGTAGTGCAGACGAGACATCTCTGTCGTTACTGACCGAAGCGCGTAGTGACAGCTTCTCGGTGTTCTCACCACTGTTTGATAGACAGGTGCTCGGCTAGATCGCCAGTGGATCGGCGTTGTCCTCGCGTGGATGATGGTCATCGTCTCCTCGTGTTACACGTCCGCGACCAAGGACAGACTGACTACTGAAGACCCTATCGGAGAACCATCGTATTACCGACATTAACAGTGACGTTCGGATTCCCTGGCGTGTACCTGTCGGACGCACTGCTTGCACGCTCATTTCACCCCTCACTAGAATCTAGATTTGGCATGGTCTGAATTCGCCATGTACGCTGTGAAAGATGTAGTAGTATACTAATAACTCATGCCGTTCGATATCTCTCTAATATATTGTACTAGATCCGATGTTGGCTAGATAAGCTAGATTCATTCCGATAGAGTGTGTCTGTGTAGTAGAGAAGAATTCCATGAGCGAGATTGAAGTGATCAATCCGGCAACCGGTGAGCACATCGAGACATATGAACAAGCCGATACGCGCGACGTGGAAGCGACGCTCACCCAAGCATCGGAAGCCTTCAACGACTGGCGAGATCGACCACTACGGGAGCGGGAAAATCTCCTTTCGAGTGTTGCGGACGTACTTCGGGAACGAAAGGCCGAGTACGCCGAATTGATAACACAAGAAATGGGCAAACCGATTTCGCAGGCGACTGCAGAAATCGAGAAATGTATTTGGGGGTGTGAGCATTACGCTCAGCACGCGAGCGTCTATCTCGCCGACGAACATCACCCAAGCCCAGCCGGGTCAAGCGTTAAGACGGCGTATGACCCACTTGGCGCCGTCCTTGCGATCATGCCATGGAACTTCCCGTTCTGGCAGGTATTTCGGTTTGCCGCACCGTATCTTACCGCAGGGAATGTTGGAATTTTAAAGCATGCTACGAACGTCCCAGGCTGTGCACGGGCGATTGAGGACATCTTCCGTACGGCCGGCTACCCCGACGGTGTTTTTCAGTCCCTGCTAGCACCGGTGGAGTATGTCGACGATATCATCGCCGACGAACGTATACGTGCTGCAACACTCACCGGGAGTGGACCAGCAGGACGAGCCGTTGCGTCGACAGCAGGTGAAAACCTGAAAAAGACCGTCCTTGAGCTCGGTGGGAGTGACCCGTTCATTGTCCTTGACGATGCTGATATCAAACGCGTGGCCGAGAAGGGTGCGTGGGCGCGCAATCAGAACGGCGGCCAATCGTGTATCGCTGCGAAGCGGTTCGTCGTCCACGACGCCGTCTATGATGAATTTGTAGACCTGTTGGTTGAGGAAGTCGAAGCGTTGACCATTGGCAACCCTCTGGACGAAGAGACGGATATCGGTCCGCAAGCTCGAGCCGACTTCTGTAATAATCTTCACGAGCAGGTGACTGCCAGCGTCGATGCCGGAGCAACGGTCCTAACCGGTGGTGAACCGCTCGATCGACCAGGAGCATACTACAAGCCGACCGTCCTGAAAGATGTCCCAGCAGACTGTCCGGCGGATTCCGAAGAGTTGTTCGGTCCCGTCGCGACAGTCTATCATGCTAGCGACGAAGCCGAAGCGCTCGAGATTGCCAACGACACGCGGTTTGGACTAGGAGCGAGTATCTGGACCGCTGACCGAGAACGTGGTGAACGATTGGCTCGTGATGTCAATGCGGGATGTGTCTATGTCAATCAACTCGTCAAGTCGGACCCTCGCGTCCCGTTCGGCGGTATCGGTGATTCCGGTTATGGTCGAGAATTATCAGCGATTGGTATCCAAGAGTTCGTGAACAGAAAAACGGTCTGGGTAGAATAGATCAGACTAGCCGACTATTGAGCGTTCTCACAGTAACTATCACTCGTCGTTCGCTGTATTCCGTTCCTTGAGTATCCGCCCTGCCGCTGTCCCAATTCGGCTCTGTTGAATCGCCACACGGTATTGTATTTCATTGTGGCATGGCCCCTGATGGTATAAATCATATATTATAACCTTCACGGAATTCCACATCCTCGATACTATGCAGGCGTTCGCACGGCGTAGTCGAGCGAGCGCCTTATCCCTGAGTTCGCGGTTTCGGTCATTGACTGCTGAGCGTACCGATTGTCGTCAATACGGGCGTCGTGTGCGTGGTCATATGATTCGAAGATCGACCGCGTTTCGGCGGGCGATCCGCTCACAGAGATCTGTGTCGATTTCTTTTAACATAGTCGAACGATAAAATCAAGAGCGACTTACGTTACCGCATCAACGAGTTATGATATCACGGCTGCTAATGAAGTCGAGTGTATAGCCGTATCCAGCTGGACTCTCACTTTCGAATACTATATCTTTTCTTGAGATATTTGTGTCGTACGTGCTCGATCGACGGTACAGAAGTGGTGTTCACAAGGCCGATCTACAGTCGAAGGATGGGCGATCATCAGATCTCATTGCGGCTAATAAAACCATAATTCAACTGAGTGCTGAGAGGTGTTGGCTGTACGCCGCTGTCGACCCGCAAACGAATGCTTTGCTGCACACAAAGCCTGAGACGACCAGAACGAAGATTCTGGCTCAGTCGTTTCTCATCGGACGCAGCGAGAAACACGACATCAACGATGTTGTATTTCTCGTCAACGGCTTGTACTCGTTACAGAATGCGTGTCATCGGTCACGGTTTTGATTTCAGATACGGATAATACGGAAATAAGAAGGCTGATGAACGTATCTTCAGAGTAATAAAACACGGAACTCTCGGTCCTCAAACTGTTTCAGCAACGCGGAAGTCGAAACCGCTGACGAGTGGCTCGAATTGTTCAGCTTCGCATGGAATCAGTTCATCTGAACACGATGTACTAATGTAGTTAGTAATTTAGATAAACTGTTTTAGTAGTTGTGAAGAAATCGAGGCCAGCGTCGCCCTGTTCCCGATACGTATTGGTGGAAGAGTTCTTGTAGCCACCGAATGGAACATGCAGTTCCAGTCCGGTCGTTTTCTCGTTGACTTTAGCGACACCTGCCTCGATGTCGTCAATAAACTGGTTTGCTTCTGTGAGATCCTGCGTGACGATACTTGAAGAGAGGCCGAACTGAACATCATTTGCGACTGCAAGCGCCTCCTCGAAATCAGCGACTTCAATTATCGATAGTACCGGTCCAAAGATCTCTTCTTGAGCGATCTGCATGTCGCTGGTCACATCAGAGAAGACAGTCGGTTCGACAAAATGTCCGTCATCGTACTGTTGATCAGTAGGCCGGCTACCACCGGTTTCGAGCGTTGCGCCTTCCTTCTCACCGACATCGACATAATATAGGGTTGATTCAACTTCGTCTTGCGAGACGTGAGGCCCCATATCAGGGTCCTCAAGTCCGGGCCCAATATCGAGCGATTCAGCGTACTCGGTAAGTAACTGAGTAAACTCGTTATAGATATCTTCATGGACGATTGCACGCGAGGTAGCAGTGCAGGACTGTCCCGTAGTTCCGAACGTCCCAGAACCGACAATAGTGACGGCCTCATCAAGGTCAGCACTCGGCATGACGATTGTCGGGTTTTTCCCGCCCATCTCACATTGAACACGCTTCAGATCGTCTGCCGCAGACTGTGCGACCATTGTTCCAACCGTTGTGCTACCCGTGAACGAAACACCATCAATACTATCATGCTGATATAACGCAGATCCAACTTCGCTCCCGGAACCGGTTACGTAGTTAGCGACACCTTCAGGGAGCCCTGCCTCGTCAAGGCACTCGAAAATCGCTTGTGAAACACGAGGTGCCTCTGATGCTGGTTTTAGAACAACTGTGTTCCCGGCTGCGAGCGCAGGCGCAAGCTTCCATGCTGGAATTGCGATTGGATAGTTCCAGGGTGTAATGAGCCCTACTGTTCCAAGTGGTTCACTTTTTGTGTACAGTTCCATGTTTGGCTCACTCGGGGATTTGATGGTACCCCCGAAATCACGGGCCTTCCCGGCATAGTAGTAGAAAATATCAACCGCTCGTTGTACCTCTCCAGCGGCCTCACTTCTTGTTTTCCCCTCCTCGCGGGAGAGCGTTTTAGTGAGTTCATCCATCCGGTCTTCAAGCAGTGATGCGGTCTCGAGTAGAATTTTTCCTCGGTCAACACCAGGTGTTGCCGCCCATTCTGGTTGTGCTGCTGAGGCTGCATCGATAGCCTGATTTGCGTCTGCCGCAGTGGACAGTTGGAAATGACCGATGATATCCTCTACGTCTGCAGGGTTATTGACAGAGAACGTATTGCCAGATTCCGATTCAACCCACTCACCGTTACAGTAGTTTCTGTACGTGTCCGACATACAGACAATATTTCGCTACGAACTATCTTAGATGTTTGGAAAGAGTTCGTGATGCCACTGGTAAATCGAGGCTGATGAGTAAGAAGCCCTTCTATCAAGAACTTTTTCTCCCCAACGTGCGACGAAAGCACCGACGTAGTTCCTTCGGGAACTCAAAGAGAGACATCGCGTCACAGACACGGAGTCTCTCGTCAATGAGATGGGCCCTAACTGACTTCGCAAGAACTGATCGAAGCGGCGATTTCGATTACTCTGAGCGAAATATCGTGAAATCTGTTTCAGGCTTCACGATGCGTATTGGCCAATTTCACCAGACTTGGAACGGCAGTCAAGCCAGCATGCAGCCCTGGCTGACTGCCTACACCGCCTACTACGATCACTCCCGAATTACCACGCACTCGATAACGAACCGTCGATTAAACACGCCAAGTCAGTGAATGCGGTTTAACAACGCCTGGGAACAATAATCATCAATAATGGTATTTATCGACCAAATTAAAAAGCTCTGTCTGTAATATAGTGGTAGTTTACAAGTGTATAGATGTAATACGGCCTTTCACTATCTTAGGACATAATATTCCAACGTTAGAAGATGCACCTTTAAATTATGATTAACAGCATTCGAAGAAGTCAATTCAATTATACTACAGTAACAACCGAAACGAGTTACATACTGATCGCACAGCCGTCGTGCAATCGATGTGCAGTGACGTTCAGTGGAGACGGTAGATATCAATCACACCCTTGCAGCGTAGATTGGCGGTAAGTCATTACAACTTCAAGACGGGTTTGAGTGCTTCCTTTCACCGGTTTTCGATAGACGCGGCGACGTAGCTGGAACACTTGAGGCTTCGACGGGAGCTCATCTCTAGAAACGCGTCGATGCTCTGAGAGCCATCGACGTATATTCAATCAACTGTCTCGTACTCGTTCAGTAGTTGTCGGTCTGGAGCCCCCGGTATAGGACGGTGAGGGACACCTGCTGACTCACTACCTGCAGGTTCGCGGCGCTCCGGGGCAAACGTCTTGAGGTGGATCATCGATTATCCGGTGATGCATCCGCGCCACCTACACTCGCTGTGACGCACAGCTACCGCGATGAATCACCAGTCCTCTCCCAAGAGCGAACTCTAGCATCAAGGGGACAGTGATGTAACGTCAGTAATTGACGTCAGAGGCGAACGACGGTAGGTATTCATAGGGATCAGCAGACTAGTTCATAGTTTTTCTCGTCGTGCAGTTTTTCAGTAGGCTGTTTTTCTCGTGAGAACCTCCGAATATCCACGCTGATCCCTATCAGTCACCGTCAAACCCGTGGCTTTCAACTTGTGATGCCCCGCTCGAGAGGTGCGACTGTGAAACCAGACCGATGCCGAGGACGACCCACAGAAGGATGATCCCCCACTCGAAGGGCCACTGAAGCGCAGAGGGAGCTCCCGGTAAGTACATTGCGGTGAACCCGAGTGTCAGTCCGAGACCGAGGACACCAACCGCTTTCCCGCCCGGAATCTTCAGAGGCCGGTTCATTTCGGGTTCGCGGACGCGCAACACGAGGAAGGAGATGACGACCATCACCCACGCGATGACGATACCGAACCCGCCAGCGTTGACGATCCAGATGAGCATCTGCTTTCCGAACAGCGGCGAAAGCGCCGACAGGCCGCCGATGAGTGCAAGTGCCCGCGAGGGAGTGTTGGTTTCGGGATTAACCGTCGCGAGCGTCTCCGGCAGCATACCGGATTCGGCCAGCGCGTAGATGGCGCGGCTTCCACCGAGCAGGAACGAGTTCCAGCTGGTGAGGATCCCGGCGATGCCTGCCAGTGCCATGATCTTCCCGATGGTGGCGCTACTGAACAGTGCCTCCATCGCGGCGGCTGCGGGAAGGGGGCTCTCGACGAGCACCGAACCCGCCAGCGCTCGCCCGGACGCCCAGATGACGAGGATGTAAAACAGCGCGGCAACCGACACGGAGGCGACAATCAGCAGACCGAGCGTCCGTTCGGAGACGTCGGCTTCCCCGGCGGCTTGGGGAATAACGTCGAACCCGACGAACATGAACGGCGTCATGATCGCGACGGTGAGCACACCGGCCATCCCCGAGTCGGCAAAGGGCGGCGTCGATGTCGAGTGACCGTTAGCCACCGCACCGATGGCCAGCGTGAGGCCCGCGAGCCCGATGACCAGTGTCAGGATCGTCTGGAACTGTGCTGCTGGCTGGACTCCCTTGTAGTTCAAGTACGTCATGACGATCGCACCGACGCCGCCGACGAGGACCCACGTCCCGTAGACGGTCTGGCCGGCGATCGACCAGAGTGGAATCGCGTTGAAACCAGGCACGACGTACGCGAGCGCCGACGGGAACGCGACAACCTCGAAGACGACGACGCCGACGTATCCGAGGATCAGCGACCAGGTACATATGAACGATCCGATGGGCCCCAGCGCACGCATGCTGTAAACGTGTTCGCCACCGACGAACGGCATCGATGACGCGAGTTCACCGTAGATGAGTCCGACGACGGCGACCATGAACGACCCAAGGACGAATGCCAGGATTGATCCCGTAACTCCCCCCTCGTTGATCCAGTACCCTGACTGAATGATCCAGCCCCAGCCGACCATTGCACCAAATGCTAATACGAACACGTCGCGCCTCGTAAGGACGCGCGAGAATTTTCCATCTGGCTCTGTGTTAGCCATACTCATCCATTTAGGCACATCTACTTATATCTTACTGAGTTCGAAAATGTAGCCCAATTCTAGGATTCAGTCCAAATAGTTCCACGTGCGAAGTACAAGTAATTCAACAACGGTGTCGAAAACGAAGGGAATGGTAAACAATGAACAGTAGAAAAAGAGGGGGGTTTACAGTGCTATATAATACGTCACGAGGGAGTCAAACTGATTACCGTACCGAGCTATGACCGAACGCATACGGCTCTGGCGGACGCAGAAGCGAAACTGGAACGGGGTCGACCTATCGAGACACGGACGACGAGTTTGTCACCCATCAAAATCGGGATCAGCAGTTAGTGAGACGCTCGACTCGAACCGGCTAGACCACCTAGTGAAACATAATGTGGGGAGATAATAGATATATCGGACCCAATGCAAACTTTTAGTACACAGTAGAACTACGTTCCACCATGGCTATAGAACAGACGTTCGACGACCTCCACTTCACACAGGAGCCGGAAATCGAGACGTCAATTCCAGGGCCGGAGTCGAAAAAACTCCTCGAGCGGCAGCGACACATCGACAGCAGTGCAGTCGCGTATCCAAAGGTCGTCCCCATCGCGATCGAGGAAGCGAAAGGCGCGACGATCCGCGACGTCGACGGAAATACGTTCCTCGATTTCTTCGCCGGTATCGGCGTCCTGAACGTCGGCCATTCGAACCCATACGTGATGGAGGCAGTTCAGGAACAGACCGAAAAGGTTGCACACACTATCGACTTCCCGACCGAGGCACGGCTGGACCTCATCGAGGCACTGAACGATATCGCACCGGGCGCGCTCCCTGACAACAATCGCGTCATCTTCGGCGGTCCAACCGGCAGTGACGCCATCGAGGGGACCATCAAGCTAGCCAAGTACAACACTGGCGGTGACGGCCTCATCGCGTTCCGCGGTGCGTATCACGGCGGCAGCGCCGGCGCACTCAGCCTCACAGCAGGCAAGAAGTACAAGGAAGATTATGCGCCGATGCTCCCGAACGTCCACCATGTGCCATATCCCTTCGCACACGAGCAGGGGCTAGATCCCCAGGAAGCTAGCGACCGAGCACTGGCTAACGTCAGGGAACTCCTTGAAGACCCCTATAGTGGGTTTGCGAACCCCGCAGGCATCTGGGTCGAGCCGATCCAAGGCGAAGGCGGTATCGTCACCCCGCCGGAGGGCTTCCTGCCAGGTCTGAAAGAGATCGCCGAGAACAACGATATCCCACTGATTGTCGACGAGATCCAGACCGGGTTCGGCCGCACTGGCGAGTGGTTCGCCAGCGACCACTACGATGTCACACCGGACGCCATGCCAATGGCTAAGGCGATCGGCGGCATCGGACTCCCGCTGTCTGGAACGATGTACCACGAGGACCTAGACACCTGGGAGGCCGGCGGTCACGTCGGTACCTACCGCGGCAACGCCCCGGCAATGGTCGGCGGCGTCCGCGCCATCGAGTACATCCGTGACAACGACCTGCTCGCCCACGCCCGCGAGGTCGGCAGCTACATCCGCGACCGACTTCGCGAGTCTGCCGGCGTGAACGAACGTCTTGTCGACGTGCGCGGTCGCGGCCTGTTCATCGGCGCTGAGTTCGCAGACAGCGAAGACCAGACCGGCAAGGAACTCGTCAAAGACATACAGGAAGACTGTTACAAACGTGGCGTCCTCGTGTGGTCTGCTGGCCGACATGGCAACGTGCTCCGACTGATTCCACCGCTCGTGCTCACACAGGAACAGGCCACCGCAGGAATGGACATCATCTGCGACGCCATCGAACGGCACGCGCCCTCTAGTAACAACTGAACCGATTGACGCACCGATCGCACAACCGTCGTGCGATCGGGTGTCCAGTGACCGTCAATGGCTATGATAGCTGCCACCGCGCTGCGGCCGACAGTAACCAAGATAGTACGTTTGCTCTACAATATCGATCCAGAGGTCAATAACTCCACCACACTCATTTTATAAAAATAAGATATAATAATCAAATTTATCCAGCTATTGTGAGTATAGAATTGCAATTTCGAAAACAGCGTAGAGCTGAATACCCGTGGACGGCCAAAGAAGGACGAGGCTGTCCGTTATGCAGGAACGGTATGGAATGTCATAGCACTATTCAGCGATATGGCTGACGACCTCAACTGAAAGTGAGTGACATTCCAATAGTCCTGAACTCACCCTTCACCGATAAGCTCTTTCCTTCAAGAATACCGATGAATATTACACGTGATATTCCCTTAACGGAATATTCTCACACGTGCGTAGATGTCACTCTTCTCGATCGGTCCAGAAGTCGAACGACCGTCCAGGTGCGAACACGTCGAGGCCGACGGCTCGAACGTCGCCCGTGTTTTCGACACGGTGGCTCTCCCACGCATCCAGCCAGACGGAGTCATATTTCTCGAGGGTCACTTTGTCGTCTTCAGTTGTTACGGTGAGTGTCCCTTCGAGACAGATACAAACCTGTTCGTTTTCGTGATCGTGCATCGGTGAGCTGTGTCCCGGTGGTTTCTCGAACCACTCGAACGTGAACGCGTTGCTGCCGGCCATCGCAACGCGCTGCCAACCTTCATCGGGCTCGTATGTTTCCGCGCCATCAAAGTCAACTGGTTTCATAGATCCACCTACTGATCCTTTGTCGATCGTAATAACAATGCTGCTAACGTAGCCAAAACCCGGTAACGAGAGGAACGCGCCGATATCCTCGACTTCAACCGAATTGCCGATAAGGGTTTAAGAATTGCTCACCCAGTCATCAATCCCCTTATTTGAACTCGTCGATGAGTTCGGGGACGACGTCGAAGAGGTCGTCGACGATCGCGTAGTCGGCGATGTCCATGATCGGCGCGTTGGGGTCGGTGTTGATCGCGACGATCGTATCGGAGCCTTTCATGCCGGCGACGTGCTGAACGGCGCCGGAGATACCGATCGCGATGTAGACGTCGGGCGTGACAACCTTCCCGGACTGACCGACTTGGCGGTTCTTGGGTAGCCAGCCGTTGTCCACGATCGGGCGTGAGGACGACAGCGTCGCGTCCAACGCGTCGGCCAGGTCGCGGATCATTTCGAGGTTCTCCTCTTCTTCGATCCCACGACCGACCGAGACCAGCAGGTCAGCCTCGCTGATGTCGACGTCGCCGCCGCCGACCTCCTCGAAGCCGGTGACGGTCGAGCCGACTGTCTCCTCATCGATGTTAGCGTCGAAGGCCTCGATCGCGGCGTTGCCGGTGCCCTCGGCGGCGGGCCACTCGGCACCGCGGATCGTCACGACGGCGTCGCCCTCAAGTTCGGTGGTCGTCTCGACCTTGCCGCCGTACATCTCGCGGGTGGCGACGAGCGTCTCGCCGTCGGCCTCGAGATCGACGGTGTCAGTGACGACCGGCAGGTCGAGCTCGTTCGCGACGGCGGGCGCGTAATCGAGTCCGTTGACGCTGTTGGGTGTCAGGACGTACTGCGGCGCGAGCTCGTTGTAAAGCTGCGTGACAGCTTGTGCATAGACGTCGTGGTTGAACTCTTCGCCGTGGTCGACGATGTGAATGGCGTCGACGCCGTCGCGGTTGAGTTTGTCTGCGAAGTCGTCGACGGTGCCGCTGATGACCACGAGGTGGAGGTCGCCGCCGGTTTCGTCGGCGAGTTCGCGGCCGGCGGTGATGATCTCGTAACTGACGTCGCGGAGGTCACCGCGACGGTGGTCCGCGACTGCGAGGACGTCGCTCATTGTGCCACCCCCTTGTCACGGAGCAGCTCACCGAGCTCCCCGGCCTTCTCGTCGGCACTGCCTTCCCAGACGGTCGCGTCGCTTTCGCTTTCGGGCTCGTACATGTCGGTTAGCTCGAGTTCGGTTTCGATCGCGCTCTCGTCGACACCGATATCGGCGAGCGTCTGGACGTCGAGTTCCTTGCGCTGGGCCTGCCGGATGCCGCGCAGGCTCGCATACCGTGGCTCGTTGATCCCCGTCTGGATCGTCAGCACCGCTGGCAGTTCGATGTCGGTCAACTCCTCGACGCCGCCCTCGAGTTCGCGGCGGACAGAAGCGACGCCGTCCTCGAGATCGTGCTCGAGGTGGTTGACGACGGCACCCCACTGGAAGCCGATCTCTTCGGCGACCGAGACGCCGGTCGCGCCGAAGCTGTCGTCGCCGGCCTGAACGCCTGTCAGCACGAGGTCGGGTTCTTCAGCTTCGATGACGGCGCTCAGGATCTCCGTTTTGGCGTTGACGTCGAGCAGGTCGACGTCCGCTAAGGCGTCGTCCCAGACGCGGACGGCGCGGTCGGCACCCTTCGCGAGTGCCTGCCGGATGGTCTGTTCACAGTCTTCCGGACCGATGGTGACCGCGACGACTTCGTCGGCAATCCCGTCTTCTTGGAGTTGGACGGCCTCTTCGATCGCGTAGTCGTCCCACTCGTTCAAGTCGGCACCGAGGTACTGGCCTGCGATTTCGGTTCCCTCGATTTCGAACTCGTCTTCGACGGTCGCCACTTCTTTGACCGTAGCGAGAACTTTCATCGTTTGGTCTTTGATTTTACAGGTGGATATATGTTCCGTATCCGGAGAAGAAAACAGCATTGACAGTAGGACGCTGGTAGTATATCTACCAATTTCCCATACATTATTATATTTTATATGAGATTTGATTGACTCAATCGCTTTGCGTAACTAGATCTCAATGTCTGTGTTAATCCGTTAAGGAATGCGCTCGTCCGTCGTCTCGTTCGTTGAGAACGCAGCTTTGAGCCTTTCACCAACATGGTCACGCTATCCGAGACGTCCTGATCAGATTGCACGAATGGAAGGAGACTGGATTTCGACAATGGGAAAAAGAAACCTCTGTCATCTGGCTCTGCTGAATGACAGATAGGTACACCACGGTGGTCCCGTGTCGATATTCACTCTAATACTTGCAGAATCAGCAGAAAATTCATACCCACCTACTAATATCTGTTCCATATCATGGAGTTTTCCAACAAGACTGTTTCGGCAGTGGCGAAACAGGGTGTGTAAAAGAGGCACGAATGGATAAATGACCAGATCTCTTCGCATTTTCTCGATGTTTTGTTTTTATTTATCGTATTAAATATTTTGCTGAAGTCCATGTTTGATGGTTTCAGCCACAAGCCAGAGATTTGTTCTGTCGGTATAGGTGTTGAAAATGGCGATAGTAAGGACTACATGATTCGAGCCCGCTGAAATACGTATCAATGACAAACGAACCCGGGGAACGACAGGGAATCAAGGCCACGGAAACCGCCTTCGATATTATAAAAACGATTCACGAAGCGGGGCACATCCGTCTCGTTGAACTTGCTGACACGGTTGGAATCGCCAATAGTACCGCGTTCAGCCACCTCACAACACTCGAGGAACTCGGTTATGTAGTGAAAGAGCCAGATGGTTACCGACTAGGTCTGAGACTTCTCGACCACGGGATACAAGCGAAGTATCACTACCGAGAACTTCTTGATGCTTCCAAGCCGGTTCTCGAACAGCTCGTCAGCGAAACCGACGAGGCAGTCAATCTGGTTGTCGAAGAGGACAATCAGGCGGTCTACATCGGTCGCCTTACCGGAGATCGTGGCGTCCCAACGAACTCCTGGGTGGGGAAGCATAAACAGATACACACTCTTTCAGCTGGGAAGGCGATTCTAGCGCACATGCCAGAGAACCAGGTCGACGAAATCATTAGTCAGACTGGTCTTGATGGTGTAACAGCAGAGACGATCACGACTCGCGAGGAACTCAAGTCCGAGTTCGAGGAAATTCGAGATCGCGGAGTCGCATTTAATAATTGTGAGTCTCATGAGAGCATTCGGGCTGTGGGCGCTCCGATCATTCTCAACGAGGAGGTCTATGGAGCAGTGTCGGTCGCTGGCCCGGCCAAACGATTGACTGGAGAGTATTTCAGATCTGAGATACCCAACTTACTACTTGGAGCGGTCAACGAAATCGAGCTCAAATTAGCCTATACTGATAACTGAATCCGGCTTCTTGAACGGAGCGGCCCCATTTGATCGAGACGCACCCAGGACACCCACACAGATAGGTCGCCCATCCACTCACGGTAGAATGCTGCCAACGAATCGATGAGGCGAACGATCTGCGATTGAGTCAATACTGGTATCAGTTTCTTCGCTGAATGGAAGGCCTTAATCGTTTCTGTTGGACCGCTCGAGTAACGCTGCCAGCACCTCGAGGGGATGGTGTGTATCGATGTCCCTGTCTGCAAGCTGCTGGCTACAGGAGGCACCAGTCGTGACGATGAGATCCGCCTCAGCGGCATCGATTTTCGACTCGAGGTCGTCGCCGATCGCCATCGAGAGGTCGTAGTGTTCGGTCTCATAGCCAAACGCGCCGGCCATTCCACAGCAGGTCGTGTCCAGCGGCTGGACGTCGTAGCCAGCTTCACGGAGCAGTTCGACCGGGGTACTATCCCAGCCTTTGGCCTTCGAGTGGCAGTGTCCGTGGAAGGCGACGGTGGCCTCACCGCTGTCAGGGAGTTCGATCTCGCCGGCGCGGATGCGATCGGCGAGGAACGCGGGCACCGTTTCCGTTGTCTCAGGGATGTTCACGGTGTCCTCAAGCAGGTCGTCGTACTCTTTGAACGCGCTCACACAGGATGGTTCGACGCCGATGATCGGCACGTCTCGCTCGACGTACTCGGCAAGTACCTCGACGTTCTGTCGTGCATAGCCGCGGGCTTTTTCCACAAGTCCCTGTGAGAGCGGCGCTCGCCCACAACAGGCCACGTCGGGCACCTCGACAGCGTATCCAAGCGACTCGAGAAGGTGAACGGCCGCTTTACCGACTGCTGGGTGGTTGTATCCCATATAGCAGTCCGGAAAGAGCGCGACCGTTCCGTTCTCGCCGGCGTTCAGATGTGGTTCATGACTGACGAACCAGTCGGGGAAGGGCTCGGCTGCGAAATCCGGCAGCGTCCGTCGTCGATCGATTCCCAGTACAGCCTCGGCGATGCGACGGCCGGGGCCGAACTCCTTGAGCCGGTTTGCGATCGGCGAAAACGTGGACCCGAGGCGGTTGAGCGTGCGGACGTTCCCGAACAGGCGTGCGCGAAGCGGAACGCCGCTTGTCCGGTGCTGTTGGTGTTTTGCCTCCGTTTTCAGTTTGGCCATGTCGACGCCGGTTGGACACTCCGTCTCGCAGGCTTTACAGGAGATACACAGATCGAGCACTTCCTCTTGGAAGTGATCACTCGTGAGCGTCTCCTCGTCGAGATCACCGTTTATTGCTGCTCTGAGCATGTTCGCCCGCCCTCGTGTGCTGGCAATCTCGTCGTCCGTTCCACGGAAGGTTGGACACATAACGCCGCCGTCCGACGTGCGACACTTCGAGCAGCCATTGCACTGCTCGACGAGCGATCCGAATCCCTCTTCTGCACTGAAATCGAGCGCCGTATCGACGGTCTCCGGGTCGTATCCTTCATACCGCAGGTTTTCGTCGACTTTTGCGAGGTCGCCGTCCGAAGCAGGGACGACCTTCGCCGGATTGAACACATCGTCAGGATCGAAGGCGCGTTTGATCTCACAGAACGCACTGTAGAGTTCGTCACCGTACATCTCTGGGAGATGCTCGGAACGAAGCCGTCCGTCACCGTGTTCCCCGGAGACGGAGCCGCCGACCTCGAGGACAATCTCGTGAACGGCCTCCGAAACGGATCGGAGTCGCTCACGGTCATGTTCCGTCTTCAGATTCAGGAACGGTTTGATGTGGAGCACCCCCTGTCCAGCGTGACCGAAGACGCTCGCTTGAAGGTCGTGCTCTCGGAGAACATCACCCACGCGCTCGAGATACGTCGGGAGACGGGCGGGTGGGACCGCCGCATCTTCGATGAACGACAGCGCCTGTTCGTCACCGGGCTGTCGGTTCAAAAGCGGGTTAGAAGCTTTTCGCACCTTCCAGAGATCGGCCATCTCCTCCCCACCGAACGCACGTTCGATGTCGATCGTCCCGTTCGTCCGAGCAGCCGATACGACCGTCTCGAGGTCGTCGCGCTGGTCTGCATGGGTGGTCTCGATTTCCAGTAGAAGTGCGGCTTCAGCATTCTCGGGCACGATATCGAACCCCCAGGCGTCTCGAGCGTAGCCGAGGACGGCGTCGTCGATGAGTTCGACTGCACTCGGGTCCGTCTCGAGAACGGCGGTCACAGCGTCGGCAGCGGCGATCAGATCGTCGTAGAAGACGAGCGAGACGGCACGCGTCTCGGGACGATCGGTCAGTTGTAGTGTCGCCTCGGTGATGATCGCAAGCGTCCCCTCGCTCCCGGAGACGAGCCGCGAGAGGTCGACCCACGAACCGTCCCGCGCAACGCTCGTTTCGAGATCGTACCCGCTGGAGTTTCGATCGACGTCCGGATACTGCGTCTCGATTTCGTCGGCGTGTTCACGTGCAAGCCTGCGGACCACGCGATGGACCTCCCCGACCCGGTCGTCGTGTTCACAGACCGCCTCGAGTTCCCCGCCGTCCCGCCGGTGAAACTCAACGAGAGACCCGTCTGCAAGCACACACTCGAGTCGCTGAACGTACTCTCGGGTTGTACCGTGTTTGACCGAATGCGGACCTGCGGCGTTGTTGGCGATCATGCCGCCGATGGTACACGTACTCGAAGTCGACGGATCGGGGGCGAGGTAAAGACCGTCTTTCTCGAGGAAGTCGTTCAACTCGTCGAGAACGACACCCGGCTGGACGGTCACAGTCTTCGCGTCGGGATCGACATCGACGAACTTGTCCATGTGCCGTGAACAGTCCAGAACGATCCCTTCACCGATGGCATTGCCGGTCAGACTCGAGCCTGCACCGCGTGCTGTGACGCTCGTCCCCTGTCGACGGGCGAAGTCGACAACTCGCCGGACGTCCTCGCTATTTCGCGGGAAGGCGACACCCGCAGGTCGTTGCTGATAGATACTTGCATCCGTCGAGTAGAGGGTGCGTGTGGTCTCGCCGAAGTCAATCTCGCCGTCGAGCAGTTCTCTGAGCGACGGCGACGCGGTTTGGGGGGTGTCAGTACTCATGATCAGTACAGATCAGGCGATGGTGGGCATTCGTTTGCTCTCTGGTCTTCGGTTCGCACTCGACCGCGACTGGACTGTCTCCCATCCGGTCGTTCGTGCGGGTCGGACGACTCGAGGGCACGATACTGTTCTCTGGCCGGTTACGATTCGGATGTAGCGGACTCACGTAGTTTCATCTCCTGTGTCTGCAAAGTGGTTTCGAACGTTTTGTTCGAACGCATCGCTTGTCACCTGATAACGGGTGTATCCTGCGGGTTCGCGCTCACGGTCGACGGTGAATATCTGTTCGTCATCGACGTAGACACCCCAAGAATCGCGGTATTCGACACCAACGCCCATGAAGCGAATCTCGGCGTTGTACTCCGATTGTAACCGGTCGACAACTGGAGGGGTGATGACATCATCGGCGAACCGCGGCGGCCGATAGGCAGGCAGGTCGTGCTCCTGGAACTCTTCGACAGCGTCAGACCACCAGACTGGAAGCTGTTCGACGGCGGTTTCCTCGTACGGCGCTTCCGTTTCGAGGTCACAGTGTTGTTCCACAGCGTTGGACTCGTGATCGTCTCGTGTATTCGTCATGAGTTGCGTGTGTTGTACTGACAAAATCCGTTACAGGCGTCTTGGGACGTCTCCCGCATGAAAACGTCGGTAACTGGCCACACCCGGCGCTGGCCGCAATCACCATCGTCGGGTGCGATGGCCATCAGAACTCGACGTAGAGGTCGCCGTCGATAACGTGTACGTCGTAGGACGGAAGGCGGTACTCGTCGCTTGCGAGGTGTTCTCCGGACGTGATATCGAACTCCCAGCCGTGCCACGGACAGGAGACGATTTCGTCATCACACGCCCAGACCAGCTCGTCGTCCTCGTCAACGTCGATCGTTCCGGACAGGAGCCCCTCACAGGCTGGTCCGCCCTGGTGTGTACAGTAGTTCGAGAGTGCGTGATACTCGTCGTTCGAGTAGAAGACGGCAATCTCACGGCCTTTGATGTCGACGACGACTCGTTCTCCGTCTTCGATGTCGTCGGCCGCTGTGACGTGGTGTAGGTTATCAGCGTCGGCGTTCTGTGGGTCTGTGTTTGTTGCCATGTTCGTTAGAATTGGTAGAGTTGGTCTGCGGTCTCGCCGTAGATGTTCTTGATCTCGTCACCGTTGAACTCCGAGCGCATGATCTTCATCAGCGCGTCAGTGTAGTCGAAGTCGAAGTGGGGGTAGTCCGACGAGAACATCAAACTGTTCTCGCCTTCGAAGAGGCGGATGATCTGATTGAGGTACTCTGGGTCGTCTGCACCTTCGACGGGTTGGCTGGTCAGGTAGAACTGATCACGGAGATATTCGCTTGGCTTCTTCTCCAGCATTGGTGCGTCGAACTTCGCACCCATATAGTCGTGATCGAACCGACGCATGAAGTACGGATACCAGCCGAGACCGGACTCCTGGACAACAAAGTCGAGGTCAGGGAAGCGAACGGGAACGCCCTGCGTCAGCATGTCTGCCAGGTTCACCTGATGCATCATATTATGCGAGGTGGCGTGAACGGGGAGTGCCCGATTCAGCGACCGCCACTGCGTTGGGAACCGGGTCATCATCGTCCCAGCTGCGTTGTGCATCTTGATAGGCAGTCCAGCACGCTCACACGCCTCGTAGAGTGGATAGTAGATCTCGTTGCCCAGAGTCGGATCGACCGATCCGCTCGGGATCATCACGGCGGCGATACCCGGCTCGTCGGCGAGGTCGTCGACCTCTTCGGCAGCCTTGAGCGGTTTCTGTGGTGCGACGAGAGCGGCACCGTAGACACCGTTATCCGTGTCGATAATATTGTCGAGCAGCCACCTGTTGTACGCCTTCGCAAGTGCAGCCGCAAGGTCGTCGTGGTGGACGGCACCGAGATAGAGATTCTGGGTTGGGGTGGCAATTGCTTTATCCCACCCGATGAGGTCTTTGCCCTTCTGGATGTCTTCCGATGTCCGCACCGTCGGTGAGTCGGCCTTCCCGACCGTCACCGAGTACAACATTCCGTGTGACGGGTACACCCGTCCCAGATAGCCGTAGTCGTCACCGTCACTCTGGCTGTTTAGCAGGCTGTAGAACGGATCCTCGAGATACGGAAATATGTCTTCCTGTCGCTCTGTAAGGTGAAAGTCAGTGTCGACGATGACGTCTAAATCATCTAGTGACCGAACAGCAGCTGGTTCTGTTGATTGCGAACTCATCACTTGCCTATTTTCAACAGCCCCTGATAAACATTACCATTTTCCATAGTTGTTCGACTGGCACCATCAATGATCCTGTGACAGGTTACTGGACCAGCCGTAACGGATCATAGGCTCAGTTACAGCTGACAGTATAACTTCGACATTCCTTGTGATCCCAGACACTACGGCTATTTCGACAATAGCGAAATAGAATCCTCCTTGACACAGGTTTGGTGTTTTACAGACATACGAATGTAATCATAGCGGACGATCGCCGACATGGATCGTCAGTAGCTCTGTTTACCCGGTTGATGAGGTACTTGTGGCGCGTATTCTGGTATCCTCAGCAGTTACTGACCCAATTTATGATCCAGACAGATGCTGGATAGAGCGTTATTTCACCCCACCCTTATTTCGACCCTGTCGAAATACAATGATGGAGTTCATCTCAGGGTGGCTATTCCATTCCCAAGTCAGGTACAACTGCAACACTCATTATAATTCCTCGTACTACAAGCATTTCGACGATGCCAAAATAGAATTCGCACTGACGCAGGTTAGACTGTTTTACAGACGTACAGATGTAACTTATAAATTCGATTTACATCTTCACGGTGTACATCGACGACTTTCAAAATTCATGAAAGAGATAACTCGAGTTCGAATTCGTTGGCGACACCGGACAAGATGTCCGGAATGTCCTCTTCAAACTGTTCGTCGGTGAGCCGTTTGGCTGGACTGGCGACGCTGAACGCCCCGATGACACGGCCGTCGGATCCGTTTACGGGAATACCGATGGCTTTGATACCTTCGAGTTGTTCCTCGTAGTTGAACGAGATTCCCCTCTCGCGAACCGTCTCGAGTTGATCAAGAAGCGTTTCGGTGTCGGTTATCGTGTTCTCCGTCGCCGAAGGAAGCCCCCATTGGTCAATTATTTCCTCGACAGACGCTCGAGAAAACTCCGATAGAATGGCCTTTCCGGCGGCAGTTTGGTGCAAGTAGAATCGCTTGCCGATGGTCGAATACGTCCAGACCGCGTGTTTTCCGGAGGACGTGTACATATAGACCCCGCGTCCGTTTTCTTCGATCGTAAACACAACTCTGCAGTCGGTTTCTTCGGCGAGTTGCTTCGTATATGACTTTGCAGTTCTGTAGGCGTTTTTCCTATTGCGAACGTACTCTCCGTGTTCGAGAAATCGAAGACTGAGATGGTACTCGTCGCCCTCTTTGACGGCGTAACCATTCGCCAGTAGCGTTGTCAGATGTGAATGGACCGTACTTGGAGCCAGCTCAAGCGCATCGGCTACTTCCGTGACTCGCCCGCCGTCACGTTCTTGAAGCGCCTCTATGACCTCAAGCGAAGTAGCTGTTGTCTGTAGCTTTCGCCCGGTTTTGTCACCCATGGCATTACTATACGAACACTACGTATAAAATTCTTCGTTCGAGAAAATCCGAGAATTTTGCATGAAATTTTTAGATGATCATGGCTCATACGGTTTCACTGGACCTTTTCCTCGAGATTGGGTTCCAATACTGGATAATCCGATTCTGTACTGCCTCAAGTGGCGAACCAATAGTCGGTACTTCCCGAACGTCGCTTCGTGAACTGTGCTGAGTCATGGACGAACGGAGTGAATGCCGGTGTGGTAACTGAGTGAACAGGAAGTAGAATCCACGCATGAGGAGAAGTGAAGTAAGAAGGCTGAGATACGCTGTTCTAGGCGAATGCTGTTGCTCACCAGGTGCTTGCCCAAGGCCGCGGGCTGGCGTCAGCCCGCGGCCGGCGCGTATGCTTCTGGCACACCTGTTCCGTTCATCTCGATCTCCCAACTCCGCTCTAGCTCTTCCTCTAATGCATGTCTGATCCAGTCAGAGAAGGTCTTGAACGTGAATTCCTCGGGCAGGTCGCGCCCGCCCCGCTGGGGGCGGGCGACGACCGCCCATCGAAGCACAAGCCAGAGGTTCTCCAACAGGAATCCAACTAGGACGAACGCGAAGCGGATGATTGGGTCTTGTGTCGTCGTTACCACTCGTGCTTGGCGAAATACACGGTAGCTCGTTTCGATCGCTGACCGTTTCCGATAGAGTCGTTCGACTTGTTTCGGCGTGCGATCGGCCAGATCGCACGCCACATAGCCTCGAACGACTTCGCCGCTTTTCCCGCGATCTCCGGCGTGATAGGAGACAGCGACCGCGAGCGGGAATTCCAGTTCCCGCTCGCGGCCTTTGTACATCCGATAGGTCGTCATGTACGAGCAGTGCGTATCCAGCTTCTTCTTCATGCGCTTGCCCTTCTTTTGGACGGGTACGACAGTCGCAGCAATCTCCCGCGAACGACGCAGGATACGTTCGTTGTAGAAGCCACGATCAGCCAAGAGAAGGTCTATCTCGAAGGGATAGGCCTCGACGCGGTCGAGAACGCGCTCGACCGCGTCGGCTTCCTTCTCATCGCTCCGGACGTACGTCATGGCCAACGTCACCGGCTTCCCGTTCGAGACGAGATACGCGGTACAGTACCGGTGACACGTCGTTGTTCCGTCTTTCGCGTGCATACGGCAGAGTTCACCTTCTTCATCAGCGTACGTTCCGTGATAGGGGTTATCGACGAAGTCAATGGAGACGATCCTCGACCGGTCAGGGTCGAGGATCGTCATTGCCAACCCCATGAGAAGGCGGTTAGCAATACGCTCAAGCCATTCTCGGTCGAGCGTATGGAACCAGTCCATGACAGTGTCATCACAGGGAGCGTTGTCGTTTTCCTTGCACGTCTCCCAGATGGATGTCTGATTAACTGCTGCAAGAATGACAACAGCCCAGATATCGCCGGGATCGAGGGGCGAGCCCTCGATCCCCGGCAATGGGAGCTGACAGATGACGTCTTCCGCTAAATCTTTCACGTCCGAATCCGAAAGAACACCGTCTGGCTGAGGTATATTGAACACATTCACTCAACCAGACATCTTCCTCATGAGACCAACGATTTAGCTCCAGTTCTCACACCAGTCGGGAAGTACCGATAGTGGGCAACGCACGATACCATATCTGTAAATATCCGTCTCGGATCGGTATTCGTCTCTCGGGAATCGACGGTACCCACTCCGAGGCCACCAGAGCATATCGAGGATGCTCAGTTGAACAGTCGAGCGCTTCGCAGAAGATCTAAACTCCGGTATCACTAAATCACGCCCCGGCATACGGGTGTCGCATGGAACGATCAGTACTGGGCTCAATCCCAGAGATCGCGGACTCGGCGTTCGTTTCGGAACTGGCATACGCAGTAGGAGACGTCACCGTGGGCGAGCAATCGAGCCTTTGGCCATTTGTCTGCCTTCGTGGCGACGGTGGACCGACCGTCGTCGGTAGTGAAACCAACGTTCAGGAGTTCTCGATGTTGCACGGCGCAACCATTGGCGACAGAGTGACAATCGGGCACAATGTTGTCATCGACTACGCAACCGTCGAAGATGATTCGCTCATTGGGATGTCCAGTACCGTCCAGAGAGACGCCGTCATCGAATCAAACTGTCTCGTCGCCGCGGGTAGTCTGGTGACCGAGGGGCAGACGATTCCGGAAGGCCACCTCGCGTACGGCGCCCCGGCTGAGACGCGGCCGATCAAGGACTCCCATCTCGAGGAGCTCGTTCGGGTGCAGGAACTGTACGTGGAGCACGCCGAGACGTATAAGGAAGGCCGGGTTGGAGTAGGCTCAAGGAACGGAGTGTTCTCAAGAACAGATAGGACATCGATAGTTGCTGCGTAAGACACCGACTCACGAAATCCTGGGAGCCGATTCAATATCATAGTCCGAGAAGATCGTCCTCCGAGGCGTCGAAGCGACATACACTGGCGAGGATCGGAGTTATCCCGACACGCTCGATAACATCGAGAACGCCAGATAATAGCGATTGCAATCGGTCTGGGTTCTCACCTTCGAACTGCTTACAGCAGATGTCCAAACCTATCGCAAGTCGCCAGATATTCTCGCCTTTGAGAGGTCGTCCGAGGCGCTTGCAAGTTCACCAAGTTATTTGCATGATGGATTCGACTATTCGTGTGCTGATGTCCAGAGAAGCACTTGCTGCAGTTAGCAACCAGTATGGCCTGTGGATCGACGGAGAAGAACAGCCAGCCGAGACAGACGAGCAACTATCGGTTCTCAATCCTGCGACGGAAGGTGAACTTGCCACCGTTGCGATAGGTACCGAAAACGACGTTGACGAGGCGGTCCGCGTCGCTCGTGACGCGTTCGAGACGTGGAATCGTCAGACGCCGGCCGAACGTGGACGCATTCTCACGGATATTGCAGCTGCAATCCGCAATGAGAAGAAACGACTTGCGCAGATCGAGACGCTGGAAAACGGGAAACCACTGACAGAAGCGCGTGGTCAGGTCGAACGTGCAGCTCGCCATTTCGAGTACTATGCTGGTATCGCGGATAAGATCCAGGGCGAGAGCATTCCACTCTCCGAGACGTACGTCGATTACACCGTTCGCGAACCACTCGGAGTTACCGCCCATATCGTTCCGTGGAACGTTCCGATCTACCTGTTCGCTCGGAGCGTTGCACCCGCACTCGCCGCTGGGAACGCGGCCGTCGTTAAACCAGCCAGGGAAACGCCGCTTGGCGCCCTCGAACTCGCCCAGCTTGCGACCGATGTCGGATTGCCTGACGGTCTCTTGAATGTCGTCTCTGGTCACGGTAGCGAGGCAGGCGCCGCTCTCACCGGCCATCCAGAAGTGAACAATGTCACTTTTACTGGATCAGACGCGACTGGGGTCAGAGTCGGGAAGAGTGCCATCGAGAATGTCTCAGAGGTGGTCCTCGAACTGGGTGGGAAGAGCCCGAACGTTGTTTTCCCTGATGCTGACTGGGAAGCAGCGCTCGAGGGGGTGATGACGGGAATCTTCAGCAACGCCGGACAGGTCTGTTCTGCTGGATCCCGGTTGCTCGTCCACGAAGAGATCCACGACGAGTTCCTTGCAGATCTCGCCGACCGCGCGACCGCTCTGGACGTTGGCCCGGGCATCGACGACGACGACATGGGGCCGCTAACTTCGAGCGATCATCTCGAAGAGGTGCTCGAGTACATCGATATTGGCCGTCAAGAAGCTGGCGACCCCGTCATTGGAGGGGGTAGACTCGACCGTGACGGGTACTTCGTCGAACCGACAATCTTTGATTCGGTGACCCACGACATGCGTATCGCCCAAGAGGAGATTTTCGGACCTGTTCTCACCGTCTCAACGTTCGCTGATGAAGAAGAGGCCATCGAACTCGCCAATGCGACTGACTACGGCCTGGTCGCGGGGATCTATACCGAGAATGCCGGTCGCGCCCACCGCTTCGCCCGCGAGGTTGACGCTGGCCAGATCTACATCAACGAATTCTTTGCGGGCGGCAATGAGACGCCGTTCGGCGGCTTCAAACAGAGTGGAATCGGCCGCGATAACGGCGTACAGGCCATCGACAACTACACGCAAGTCAAGAACATCTGTGCGAATATCGACCACCGCTGAAGGAGTTGGTTCTCCAGATACCGAGAAGCCCTTCCCCGTGAACGGATACCATCACTAACTCTCCCAAATCAAGAGGCGGATACGATTGGCGTGATACACGCAAGGAAGCAGATGCTCATGTCGTGGGGCCGGGAGATTCCGACACGGCGATGGGCATGCGTCTTGAACGACGATGGACCCGTGCACGAGTAAACTTTCGACCAGCTCTTCACCCCTGGTGGTTGACAGAATATAGTTAATAACTGACGGGCCGAGAACGATCATCAGTACCGTCTACAGATGAGCAAGGCAAGTGCCTCGCGGCTCGATCCCGAGGCGGTTCACAGCGAGGACCAGGACTTGCGGGCTTCGTTCCAGGATGTGATATCCGCAATCCAGCGGGCGGCGATCAGTTTTTTGAGCATCTGTGCTGGCACGCCGCTGAAGGTATCGACGGGGAGGGAGACGCCGAAGGCCGGCTTGACCTTGTGGGCGACAGCTTCTTCCCCGACGGAGATGACGGTCCCTTTGTCCTCGTGTTCCCAGGTCTGGAGCGGTCGGTTCTCGATCGCACGAGCAATGTTCTCGCCAGCGACCTCCGCAGCCTGCCAGGCGGCCTGTGCCGTCGGTGGGGCAGGCTGGTCACCCTGATCGATGATCGCCGAGTCCCCGATAGCGAAGACTCGGTCATCGGAGGTCTGGAAGTTCGCACCCGCGTTGACGCGGTTGTGTTCTTTCCCGAGGTCGGCATCTGCAAGCGTGTCGCGACCGGTGATTCCACCGGTCCAGATGAGGACGTCGTGACCGAGGGGGTCACCCTTCTCGAACTCGATATGCTCGTCGGTAGCTTTGGTAATCGGGTCGTCTGTGTGGATCTGGACGCCAGCGTCTTCGAGTCGATCGCGCAGAGCCTGCTGACACTCCGGATCGTTACCCGGGAAGATTTCCTCGAGGGCTTCGACCAGATGGACCTCGATGGGTGCGTGGTGTTGGTCGCGGAGCTCGGCGATTTCACCCGCGGTCTGGATGCCAGAGAGGCCGGCACCGCCGATGACGACCTGTGCAGGCTCGCTGCGGGACGCGGCCTGGCTTGCTTCGTTGACAGTTTCGTGGATCTCGAGGGCGTCATCGAGGCTTTTGAGCGTCAGAGAGTGTTCCTCGAGACCGGGGATGCCGTAGTAGGCGGTCTGGCTGCCGAGTGCAACGAGGACGTAGTCGTATTCGACGTCGTCGCTTGCTTCGAGTTCGACAACCTGATCCTCGACATTGAGTCCAACGACCTTGTCCTGAATGAACCGGGTCGACGGGTCCGCGATCTCATCGACAGGGAACGTGATGTCCGACCGGACTGACGGATCTCGAATCACACGGTGAGACTCATGCAAAACGAGGTGGTAGTCGACATCAGCGATCCACGTAAGCTGTGCATTGTCGCTCAGTTCTGACTGAAGTTTAGTGATCGCGCCGGTACTAGCGTATCCGGCACCAAGTACGATGACATTCACTGCCATATTCAGGCTTTAGGAGTACGAGGATACAAAGGTATGAGCGTGTCATAGAAAGCGTCACGTGCGAAGCAGCAGGGTGCGCGAAGTGTGTCCAACACAAGCGCAACCCTGCAAGACATAGCTTCGGTAGACGACTTCTTGAATGTCGCGGCTACCGAGACAGTACCGCTGTTCGAGCACCTTGAGTTCGAGTTTCTGCTGGAATACGACGTGTTCGCCCCCTCGAAGCGGGGGCGAACACGAGTTCACCAGCCACCAGACCTCTTTCGCGGCTTTCTGCACTGCTACTACAAGGACACCTACGGCACACGCCCAGTTACACGAGAACTCCAGCACGGCCTCGTCTGGTACTACTGTGGACTCGACAAACCACCGTCCAGAGACACGATTGACCGGTTTCTTACCGACCTCGAACACGTCATCGACGATATCTTCGAGAGACTTGTCGAGCAGGCCGCTGCCCGCGGCCTGCTCGACTCGACGTACTCCATCGATTCGACGCACATCGAGGCGATCCAGTACAACGACGCTGCCTCATGGAACTACGATCCAACCGCCGAGGAGTACTACTACGGCTTCGGCTGTACGATCGTTTCAACCGGCGCAAAGATCCCGATAGTAGCGGAGTTCACACCGGCCAAACAAGCAGACCAAGAGACGGCGATGCGCGTCACACGTGACGCGCTCGCCGTCGACACACCGATCTGGATGCTTGGAGACAGCGCCTACGACATCCTCGATTGGCACGACTACCTGCTGGCCGCAGGAGTCGTGCCAATCGCTCCATACAACCCGCGAAACACTGACGACCCGAAAGACATCGAGTACAGAGTCGAAGACCGGATCGAGAAACACAGCGAGGACGTTCAGCTGAAACAATCCATCTTGGAAGAGACGTACAACAACCGGACAGGAGTCGAACGAACCAACGATGCAGTCAAGGACTGCGGCCTCGGGCACGTCCGCGCCCGAGGCCGCGTCCACGCACGAACAGAAGTGTTTGTTGCGCTGTGTCTTCGGATCGTCATTGCAATCACCAACTACGAGCGAGGACACGATCCAGGACGTGAGAAGCTCAAGCTATGAGTTGGATTCTATGACACGCTCAGGTATTGGAATGAATAGATCGGTGCTTCCTGACCGAAGTTCTGTGAGGCATGATGATTGTCGAAGAGAAGGCGACAGCCCGCTGCCGAGGCACACGCTCGTGGTACGTCTACTCCGATAGCAATTCACTCGTATTCATTCCGACTGCTCGTGAAGGTATAGGGTACCACTTTTTATCCCTGGCGTGTAGATGTGTGATAGTGACATGGTAAAGCGAAAGCTCTGGACAGCGGCGGTATTTCTGTTTATCATCAGCGACGGAATCACCTCGCAGGTTCGCGGTGCACTACTGCCGAGTATCAAGGAGTCTTTCACTGTTTCAGACACTCTGCTGGGTCTGGTTGCACCAGCTGGTACACTCGGGTACCTCTTCGCCGCAGTAGCCGTTGGCTTCGCAGCAAGTCAGCTCGATACCCGTCGATTCCTCCTGATCGGGGCGGGTGGGACGGCGCTGTTCCTGGCGTTGTTGAGTCAGGTCCCCACGTACGCGCTACTACTAGTGTTCCTGCTCGGACAGAGTCTTACGATTGGGGTCTTTCGGGGATTGGATCGAGCACTACTGAGTACGCTCTACCCGAAAAATCGCGGCCGCCTGTTCAATATCTACGCGCTGATGTGGGCAATCGGTGCCACGACAGGGCCACTGTTGGTCAACCAGGTCCTCAAGAGCGGCAACTGGCGTGTCACCTTCCTATTGTTGGCGGCTGGCTTTCTCCCGGCGTTCGTACTCATCACGCAACTCGAGCTCCCATCGAATCTCGATAAAGGAGAGTCGTTCTCGCTGGCTGAACTCCGGCAGTTGCTCCAGAACCCCGCCATCGTCGGGATGGCAGTGGCGCTGTTGTTGAGTGGTGGCATCGAGGGCGGCTTCTTCACCTGGTTACCCTACTACGCGAACCAGTACTTCCCGCGAGCGACCGCAAATGTCGTCCTGTCTGGGTTTCTGGTCGCGTACATTCCCGGACGGTTCGTCTACAGCCAGCTTTCGGGCCGGGTCGAACCACTCACGCTCCTCTTGACCTTGGCACTCGCCGCAATTCCGGTCCTCGGATACGTCTTCTTCATCAGCGACGGTCGCGGGATGATTCTCGGCGTCTTCCTTGTGGGCTTTTTTGTCTCTGGCTTCTTTCCGACGCTCTCGGCGTTCGGAATCGATGCCGTTCCGCACCACAGCGGCCCAGTTAACGCTATCGCGATCAGTGCAAACTTTCTCGGCCTATCGGTCGTCCCGGTCATTATGGGCATCGTCAGTGACCAGAGTACCATCACAACGGCGATGCGGCTGCTCATCGTCTCGATGGCCGTCTTGGCGCTCGTCATCGTTGCGTCGAAGGTAGCCATCGACCGACAGACACCGACAGCGACCGTCGCTGACTGAGGGGAGATTTTCCGGTCGAATTGATCCGTGAGCCGCCTCGGGGTCGAGCCCCGAAGCACTCGCCTTATTGATCTGTGAACCGCCTCGGGGTCAAGCCCCGAGGCACTCGGCCTGCTCCGCCTGTAGATCGGCCAATTTCGCCCCAATATAATGTTCACTCCTTCAGCGACAGGGCGACACACTGGCAGCGTTCAAACAGTGACGACCGCCAATTATAGGTGATGGGAGCGCACACGTGTAGGCGAACATGGCGGAGCAAGAAGAGTCATTGACAGAGACGGGTATCGTCCACGAGCCGAGCCGGGAATTCGTCGAATCGACGAACGTCTGGCAGTTCATGCAGGAGTACGGAATCGACGACTACGACGACCTCATCAAACGCACGACGACCGAGATCAACGGCATCCCCGATTCGGGCGTCGAGTGGTTCTGGGACGAACTCGTCGACTATCTCGACATCGAGTTCTACACGGACTACGATCAGGTACGAGACAATAGCAAGGGACCGCAGTTCACCGACTGGTACCCCGGCGGCGAACTCAACATCGCTCACAACGTCCTCGACAGACACGCCGCTCCTGACAGCGAACGCCGGAACAAGGTCGCCTGCATCTGGGAAGCCGAAGACGGCGAGATCCGCGAGGTGACCTATCATGAATTGCATCGCCAGGCCAACCAGGTTGCCAACACCCTCGAGGCGCGCGGCGTCGAGACCGGCGACACCGTTGGCCTGTATATGCCGATGGTCCCCGAGGTCATATCCATCCTCTACGGCTGTTTCAAGGTCGGCGCGATCGCGGTCCCCATCTTCTCGGGCTTCGGCGTCGACGCCACTGCGACACGCATCGAAGACTCCGAGTGTAGCGTCCTGTTCACCGGTGACGGCTTCCAGCGACGGGGAGGGGAGATTACGCTGAAAGGAACGGCCGACGACGCCATCGAACAGGCCGGCCACGTTGAGCACACTATCGTCTTCGACCGACTCGGTCTCGCCAGCAACGATGAAATCCCCTGGAATGATGACCGCGACGAACACTGGACCGACACCGTCGAAACCCAGGATGACGACTACGACACCACGGCGCTTCCGTCGGATCAGGAGTCGATGCTCCTGTACTCGTCGGGCACCACCGGCAAACCCAAAGGCATCGTTCACACCCACGCCGGTGCAGTGATGCAAGCCGCCAAGGAGCTCCACTTCGGGTTCGATCTCAAGCCCTCGGACCGATTTTTCTGGGTGTCGGATATCGGCTGGATGATGGGACCCTGGACGCTGATCGGCAACCACGCCTTCGGTGGAACCGTCTTCATGTACGAAGGTGCGCCGGATCACCCCCAGCCGGATCGATTTTGGCAGATGATCGATCGGCATAAGCTTACCCAGTTTGGTATCTCACCCACGGCGATTCGCGCCCTCCGAAAACAGGGCGATGAGTGGGTCAAGGGCTACGACCTCTCCTCGCTCCGCATGCTCGGTTCGACGGGCGAACCCTGGGACCCCGAGTCCTGGCTCTGGTTCTACGAGAACGTCGGCGGCGGCGACACGCCCATCGTGAACATCAGCGGGGGCACCGAAATCATGGGCTGTTTCCTTATGCCAATGCCAACACAGCCGCTCAAACCTGGCACACTCGGTGGTCCTGGCCTCGGCATGGACATCGACATCGTCGACGGCGACGGTACCAGCATCAAGGACGACCACGAGCGCGGGTATCTGGTGGCGCGTGACTCCTGTCCGTCGATGACGAAATCACTCTGGTCCGGCGATGATCGCTACCTCGAGGAGTACTGGTCATCGTTCGAGGACCCACCGCTGTGGGACCACGGCGACTGGGCACAGAAAGACGAGGACGGCCTCTGGTTCCTCCACGGGCGCGCCGACGACGCCCTCAACGTCGCCGGTCGCAAGGTCGGCCCGGCAGAGGTCGAAGGCGCTGCAATGGAACACGACGGCGTAAACCAGGCTGCGGCCGTCGGCGTCCCCGACGACACGACGGGGACAGCAGTGGTCCTCTACGTCATCGTCGAGGACGGATTCGAGGAAACTGATGAGCTGCGCGAAGAGATTCGAGCGATGGTCGGCCAAGAGCACGGCAAGCCGTTCCGCCCACGAGAGGTGCTGTTTGTCGACGAGTTCCCCAAAACACAATCTGGGAAGATCATTCGACGGGCCGTCGAGGCGACCTACACCGGCGAGGACCTCGGTGACATGAGCAGCATCGAGAATCCGGAAGCACTCGACAACGTCGAGAACGCCAGGTAACAACGGTTCCGCAGGTCGTTTTTTCGAGCAATACTAAGCTACCATTCGTCTTTAGCTAAGACTCACACCTCGGTTGTGTAGCGGTAGCGAGCGTCTCTTGTAACACTGGCCGTTGCTTGTGGATTTTCTGTGCGTCTTCGATCAGTCGTTCGAGCAGTGGTGGCGGTGAGTAGCCGAGGTATTCGCCAAGTTCGTGGAGGATGAGCTGGGCGTGCGACCGGAAGGTCGCCGCCCAGCGTTCTGGCGGAAACACGATCTCATCGTCCGCCTGTTCGGTGACTAGATCGAGCAAATCACGACTTACCAGCAGTGACAGGAACGCCGCGTACAGCAGAATTTCGACGACATGCTTCTTCGTCGTATCGAATTCGTCCAGTTCGTACTGCGTCTTTAACTCACGGAACAGCAACTCCACCTCCCACCGACAGCGATAGATCGTGGCTAGATCCGACGGCAGGAACTCGTCTCTTGGCAAATTCGTGATATACAGGTGGTAGTCGTCGGCGTCCTCCTTGCGGACGCCGACGACGCGGAACCGTTTCGTATCGCGTGATTGCGTACCTGCGTACGATCTTCGGTCAAACGCTATCTCGACTTCTACGTCGATGAACTCACGGTGCAAATCATCCACAATATCGTGGATCTGCTCGCCTTCCAAGGGAATGGCGCGGCCGCGCCATTCCCGTAATTCCTCCGTTACAACCGGGTTCGCACTCTCTTTCAGCCGACTCACGAAGTAGCCGTTGTTCTCATCGATCAACGCGAAGCGGCGGTACTTGAAGTAGGCTCGGTCGAAAAGAACCAGTCGATCTTCGAGCCACGATCCTGTGTTAAACAACGTGCTGTCGTGCGTTTTCTCGTTAGCAACGTCGAGCCGTTCTATTGTCTGCTCGGTGGCATTGTGGAGCAGGTGGAGCCTTGCTCCAGCCTGCTCCTCCTTGCGAGCTTCATACTCATCGGCAAGGAACTCGTGTAACCGCAACACCGTTCCATCAGCGATCATCACATCGCTGAATCGGTCAATATCAGCGTCAACAGCGTCAGGAACAGCGACCTCGTCGAGACCGTACTCGACGAGGTCGCGGAAGTACTCCGCGAGTTCCGGCGTCAATCGCTGATAGAAACCACCCGGCAAGATCGTCTCGTCGGCTGTGGAGTTATAGCTGCGTCTGAAGCCAGCGAGTGTTCGGCTCTCGCCTGCGGCGAAGCCGAACACGAATGCCCAGACGAAGGCAGGAATCTGGAGCTTGCCTTCTCGCTCGACCACGCCGAGTTCCTCGGCGTGCTCTTCGAGGAACTCAGATGGAAAAAGCGTAGTGAGCCGACGCATAATTCGCGGTGAGGAGGTAGGGTTGTGCACAGACTTCTCCTCCTCATTCCTCTCGAAAAATAGCCCCGATAAGCCGTCGCTGTCATGCGGTTCGTCTCTTAGCTAAAGACGGATGACTAAGCTACAAAGTGACGAGGAATCGAGACGGCGAGGCAGTAAGAACTGCCGGCGTCAGCTTTCCGGATTCGGAACAGTGACCACGGGGCATTCGACCGACAGCAGAACGTCCTGAGCGGTCGACCCGAAAAGGGCCTTCCCGGTCGGACTTCGCTTCCGGAATCCCATCACGACAATGTCGATATTATAATCGGTCACGTAGTCAAGGATTTCGCTCGACGGGCTCCCATCCTTGACGACAGTGCTGACGTCACCATCGTGGTCAGCCGCGATATCGGTGGCTTCGTCGAGTAGGGCCTCTGCTGCCTCTCGTTCGGCGGCGTACCACCCTTCGTCTCGACCACGGCCACCGCGTGTGAGACTGGTTTTCTTCTCGGTGTACTCGATGACAGTGAGTATCGTGATGTCGGCGCCTGGGTAGTGTGCGACCGCGTGGTTGACCGCGGCCATCGACTGCGGCGAGTCGTCGAGCGGTACGAGTATCTGAAACGTCATGGCTCAGTCCGACCGCTCCGCGTAGGGCGTGATGTCCGCAGCCTCGACGCGCTCCTGGAAGCGCTCGCGGCGTTCTCTCTGCTGCTGTTCGGACATACGTTCCGCCGTCCAGACCTTCCCGCTGGTTACCTGGTGAACCTCAGCTGTCTCAATCCCCTCGAGAGACTCGACGCGCTCTTTGATCTCGTCGGTGATGTCGATGACGTACATGCACCGCTGGGAGGTCAGCAGGATGTCGATCCGTGCCTCGCCAGTCTGCTCGTCGACCGTGATATCGTCGATGATGCCGAGATCGACGAGATCGATTGGGTTGTCGGTGATACAGCTACAGGGGTCGAGAACCTCCTGAAGCTGTGTCTTGATAGCCATCTTGAGCTCGCTGTCGAACTCAGTGTCGGGCGTGATGTGCTCTTGCTCGGCGTGTTCGATTATACGCATAGTTATGCGGGGGTGTCGTAGGTCGACCACGGTTCAGCCGGGAAGTCACCAGTCTCTCTGCGCTCCTGGCGCTTCTGTTCCCACTTGTCGCCCTTGATGTCCTTTCTGACCTTCTCAGGGTCTTTACCCAGAAGGCGGAAGGCGTTCTTCCCGAGAACCTTTTCTTTGATCTCATCGGTGACCTGTGGGTAGTCGTTTCCAGCGCGCATGTCTTCGGGAATCTCAAAGTCCCAGAAAGACTCGATGGCCGCCTGTGGGTGCAGCGCCGTTGCACCGCCGGAGAAGACGATGCGGTCCGGGCCGGCCCAGTAGAGCATCTCGCCGAGTGAACGAGCGAACTTCCGTGGCCGCGAGCAGGCCATGTGAATCGTGTTTTCGAGGTTCGCGTAGACGTTCTCATGGCTCGCCATCGCGAAGACAGTTTCCTCGAGGAACGAGAAGCCGGCGTGGATGACCTCGAAGTTGAGTTCGGGGAAGGCGTTCGCGGCGTCCTCAACGTCACTCATGCGGAAGTATTTGACCGGTGCCGTCGCGAACGGGATGAACTTGTGGATACCCACGGAAGTCACGTCCAAGTCGGCACATTTCTCTAGGACGGGGCGGACCGCGTCTTCGTTGAGCTGCAGCGAGAGATCCTGGCCGTTCTGGTAGCGGGCGGGGTAGAGTTTGATTCCCTCTACGTTTTTTTCTTTGACGTAGTACTCGACCTGCTCGACGGCGTCGTCGTCAAGCGGGTTGATGTCGACGTACATCGAGACGCGATTCGGATTGCGGTCGCGAAGCTCGAATCCTTTCTCTCGGGAGACCAGTCCGTCGTGAAAGTAGTCGTCGAGTGGCAGCGAGTGGTAGTTCGTGTAATCGACTTGACTCTCCAGGAAGAGCAGCCGTTCGAGCTCCTCGACCGAGTGGTCACGGTGGAACACCTCTTTCGGGTGGACGTACTTCTCGGGCTGGAGTTGCTCGCCGAGTTCGAACGTCTCGTCGTTCCAACGCTGTGCGTGTGGGTGTTTCAGATTCTCCTCTGCGTGGTTGAAACAGTGCGATACTGAATCAACAACTAGGGCGCCATTGTCTAACATAGCGTGGAATATAGTTATGTGAATTCCGTAATAAAACTTTTGATAATGAGTTTACGGCCTCCAGCCAGGACCCGACTCATCCAGCATCCGGTCGACGCACAAGCTATTTAACCGGTCAGAGACTCTCTTCAGGTGACAATGTCGAAGAAAGCGCTAGCTGCGGTCAGTGGCCAGTACGATCTATGGATCGGTGGAGATGAGCGGCCGGCCGGGAGCGACGACTGGCTAGCAGTCGTCAACCCCGCAACTGAAGAGTCGCTTGCCGATGTCGCGATGGGAACAACCGGCGACGTCGACGCGGCAGTCGAAAACGCCCGCGACGCCTTCGAGTCGTGGCACCGTCGCCCACCCAAGGAGCGAACACGGATTCTCACGGATATCGCGGCCGCCATCCGCGAGGAGAACGACCGGCTGGCTCGTATCGAGACGCTGGAGAACGGCAAGCCGCTCGCGGAAGCCCGAGAGCAGGTCGAACGCTGTGCCCGCCACTTCGAGTACTATGCCGGCATTGCTGACAAGATTCAGGGCGAGTCGATCCCGCTCTCCGAGGAGTACGTCGACTACACCGTCCGCGAACCCCTGGGCGTCACCGCCCACATCGTCCCCTGGAACGTCCCGATCTACCTCTTCGCACGGAGCGTCGCCCCTGCACTCGCCGCCGGCAACGCAGCCGTCGTCAAGCCCGCCGAAGAGACGCCGCTGGGCGCACTCGAACTCGCCAGACTCGCCTCAGAGGCCGGCCTCCCCGACGGCCTCCTCAACGTCGTTCCTGGCTACGGCAACGAGGCCGGGGCCGCGATCACTAGCCATCCCGATGTGAATGGCATCACCTTCACCGGCTCCGGTCCGACCGGGACGGCAGTCGCGAAGAGCGCGGTCGAAAACGTCACCGAGACGCACCTCGAGCTCGGCGGAAAGAGCCCAAACGTCGTCTTTCCGGACGCCGACTGGGAGGCCGCCCTCGACGGGACGATGACGGGCATCTTCAGCAACGCCGGGCAGGTCTGCTCGGCGGGATCGCGCCTGCTCGTCCACGAGGACATCCACGAGGAGTTCGTCGACGACCTCGTCGAGCGTGCAGAGTCGCTCGAGATCGGTCCCGGTCTCGAGGATTCGGACATGGGCCCGCTCGTCTCCGAGGCCCATTTTGAGAAGGTCATGAGCTACGTTGAGATCGGCCGCGAAGAGGTCGGCGAGCCGGTGGCCGGCGGAAGTGCGCTGGACCGCGATGGCTACTTCGTTGAACCGACGATCTTCGACGATGTGCCGATTGACACGCGCATCGCCCAAGAGGAGATCTTCGGGCCAGTGCTGACAGTCACGCCCTTCGCCGACGAGGACGAGGCCATCGAGTTGGCCAACGCGACGGACTATGGCCTTGTCGCGGGCGTCTACACCGAGAACATCGGTCGCGCCCACCGCTTCGCCCGCGAGGTCGACGCCGGCCAAATCTACATCAACGAGTACTTCGCCGGCGGCAACGAGACGCCCTTTGGCGGGTTCAAGGACAGCGGGATCGGTCGCGAGAACGGCGTACAGGCCATTGACAACTACACACAGGTGAAGAACGTCTGTGCGAATATCGGCCGGCGCTGATCAGCTGTCCGCCGGATTCTGCGATTTCTCGCCGCCAGTAAAGCGACAACACTTATGTGTGAAAAATCACCACGGATAGATATGGGAGATAGACTCAGCGGTAAGGCTGCGATAGTGACTGGAGCATCGTCAGGCAACGGTCGTGCTATTGCACGCCGGTTCGCAGAAGAAGGTGCCAGTATCACAGTCGCGGACATCCGTGAGGACCCACGAATGGGTGGAGAACCGACACACGAACTCATCACCAATGCGGGTGGCGAGGCGCAGTTCCTCGAGTGTGACGTCAGTTCGATCGCGGACCTACAGGAAGTTGTCGAGGCAACGGTCGACGCGTACGGCTCGCTTGATGTCATGGTGAACAACGCAGGCGTCGAACGCCAGCTTCCCATCGAGGAGGCCGACGAGGATGACTACGACTGGCTGATGGATATCAATCTCAAGGGGGTCTATTTCGGCTGTCAGGCAGCTATCCAGCAGATGGTCGACCAGGACGACGGCGGCGTCATCGTGAACATGTCCTCGATGGCTGGGATTCGCGGCCTAGAGAACTCCTCGCTGTACTGCACCTCGAAAGGGGGCGTGACGAACCTGACCCGAGAGCTAGCTGTTGAACACGGAGAAAACGACATCCGCGTGAACGCACTCAATCCGGGGTTCATCGAGACGGCGATGACGACGAAAGACGGCGAAACAGCTGACAATCTCCTCGATCAGACGCCGCTCGGGCGGGCGGGTCAGCCCGAGGAAGTCGCCGACGCAACGCTGTTTCTCGCCAGTGATGAGTCGTCGTACGTCAGCGGTCACAACCTCGTGATGGACGGCGGATTCACTGTGTGATCGGACCCCACTGACTTTTCTCGAGCCTCGCACCCGGCCAGTACGAGTGTTATAAGCTAGTTTTTAATACAGGACACCAGATTGTGGTGGATGATGTGAGTTGCACACTATCACGGACCCGAGGACCTCCGAGTCGAATCAGTAGACGAACCAACGCTCCGCGAGACTGCCGTCCGAATCGACGTGGTGGCCTGTGGGATCTGTGGGACGGATCTCCACGAGTACGAATCCGGCCCCGACCTCACTCCAAATGAAGGCGAACCTCATCCGCTATTCGAGTCGACCGAGGGCAAACCGAACCCTGATCCCACTCAATCGGGGCTGTTCCACCTCTGTGTCATCGACGAAGACATCGAAGGTTTAGCGACGCGTATCGATGAGGCCGGAGGTGACCATTATTCCGAAGTGTGGCAGATATTCGAGGACGATGACCAATACACCCAGACATACTGTCGAGATACATACGGGGACCTCGTCGAGATCTACTCACACAGCCACGAACGGATATACAGCAACCGCCCCGACTGAGCGAAACGACTCAAAAACTCACTGGCACAGCACGGCAATTCGTGTATTGGGTCGCCCGAACGCTCGAGTTTTTCGAACGGATCACACGTCGATCGATGCTGATGTCGATGCAGCAGTCGAAAGCGTGATGCCGTCTACTTGACCACGTCAATCTTCTCGCGGTCGATAGACATCGCGACTGCGCTGACGACCACGACGCCGAGGATGATCTCCTGGACGAACGGGTTGATCGACAGGAGGTTCATTCCGTTCTGCAGGACAGCGATGACCAGCACGCCGAGGATGGTCCGGTGTGGCCCACCGACGCCGCCGGTCAGTGCCGTCCCGCCCATGACGATAGCAGCAATACTGGGCAGCATCATCCCGCCAGCGATGTTTGGCGACGCCGACGAAATGCGCAGGGTGAGCAGGACGCCCGCGGTCCCACAGAGCAGCCCCGAGAGGACGAACGGGTAGATCTTGTACCTGTCGACCTTCGCACCGGCGAGTTCGACGACACGCTCGTTCTCACCGAGGGCGAAACAGTAGCGGCCGAACTTCGTCCGCCAGGCCAGGAACACGGTCGCACCGTAGATGAGCAGGCCCCACATCACGAGGTTCGGGATGCCCGGAATCCACGCCCCGGTGGCAATGTTCCGGATCGCCTGATTGCGGAAGGTGATTGTCGAACCGCCGGTAACGATGAGCGCAACCCCCATCATGACCGACAGCGTACCGAGTGTAACGAGGAACGACGGGACCTTCAGTTTCGTGAAGACGACGCCGTTGACCAGCCCCGCGAGCATCCCGGCACCGATGGCGATTGGGATGGCGAGCAGTCCCAGCTGATACTCGGAGATCAAAACCACCGTCAACACGCCAGTCAGTGTGACGATGGACTCGACCGAGAGGTCAATACTCTGTTGGAGGATCGGAAAGGTGCCAGCCAGTGCGACCAACAGCAGGAAGGCACTGTTCTTCGCCACGTTGTTGATCAGGTTCTGGAACGTCAGAAACTCGCGTGTCCCCACTGCGAACAGTACAGAGAGGAAAAACAACATCGCGAACGGCCCGATATCCCGTATCCAGTCGTGTAGTGTTCGTTGCTCGCGTTGTTCATTGAGCCATGCTTGAACGGGATTCGTGTTGTCAGCGCTCATTTAGATCATCTCCTGAATTAGGTCTTCTTCGGTTGGCTTGTTCCCAGCCGAGGCATCGAACGTCTTGTCTGCGAACTGGCCGTCGTTCATCACGGCAATCCGGTTCGACATCCCGGTGACTTCCGTGAGTTCGTCACCGATAAACACGATAGAGACGCCCTTATCGGTCAGTTCTCGACAGAGGCGATATACTTCTTCTTTAGCACCGACGTCGATACCGCGCGTCACGTTGTCCATGACGAGAATCGGCGTGTCCTGGGCGAGCCAGCGAGCGATGACGACTTTCTGCTGGTTGCCACCACTCAGCCCGTGGACAAGTGTGTCCGAGCCAGGTGTCTTAATGCTAAGCTCCTCGATAGCGTCAGCCGTCGCCTGTTGCTCCGCGTCACGATCGAGTAGAGGGAGTTTCCCGTTCATCGTCCGCACCATCGCGAGCGACGTGTTTGTCCGGACCGACTGGTACAGCAACACGCCCTCTGATTTCCGGTCTTTCGGGATGTATCCGACACCGGCGTCAACCATGTCAGCTACTGACGTGGCGTTAACGGCCTCGCCGTTGACCCGGATCGTCCCGTCGGTCATCGCGACGTCGCCGGCCAGTACCCGTCCAAGTCGCTCCTTACCAGAGCCCTCAACGCCGACGATGCCGAATATCTCCCCCTCTTTGACCGAAAACGAGAGCGGACCGATTTCCTCAGTCGTTAGTCTTTCAACACCAAACGTCTCTGAACCGAGTTCGGAATCGGTTCGCTGGTCGGGGACGCGGTAGTACTCGTCTGCCGTCTCGCGACCGACCATGCTCTGCTGGAGGTCATCAGTCGTCGCCTCCGCTGCTGACACCTCGTCGACGAGTTTCCCATCTTTGAGAACGTAGACGCGGTCCGAGACGTAAAGTACCTCGTCGAGTTCGTGCGAGACGAAAACGAATGTCGCCCGGTCTCTAAGGTCGTCAATCAACTCGAAGAGAAGTTCCCGACCGGCCTCTTCAAGTCCGGCGGTCGGCTCGTCAAGCAAGATAACCGGGTTATCGGACTTCTGCGAAACGTGGAACGCCTTGGCAATTTCGAGCATCTGGCGCTCATTGAACGAGTATTCCTTGACAAACTCGTCGACGTCGATATTGATCCCGAGGTCGTCGACGAACGACTGCGCCTCCTCGCTCATCTCCTCGCGGTCGAGGACGCCGAGCTGTCCCTTTTCACGGCCGAGGTACAGGTTCTCGTAGCCACGGAAGTTCGTAATAACGTCTTGTTCTTGATGGACGAGAGAGACGCCGTGGGCGGCCGCCTCCCGCGGACCCGTGAACTCGACGGACTCCCCATCGACATGTAGTTGGCCTTCGTCCGCTTCGAGGACACCCGTTAGGATGTTCAACAGCGTGCTTTTTCCCGCGCCGTTCTCGCCGACCAGACCGATGACTTCCCCACGACGGATGTCGAGAGACACGTCCGAAAGCGCCTGGACGTGCCGGAATGATTTCGAGACGTTCTCAACACGGAGGCTAATCTCTCCCTTGACAGGATTCTCGGCTGATGCTATACTGTCACTCACACCCTCACTTGTGTTGAGGGTATGTATATCAGTTTCGGACATTCGTGCAAGTACCCTCTCTCATTGCTTCAGGGGGTCGTTGGTGAACCGATCTTCGTAGAGTTGGGCGATCTCCTGCTGTGCGCCGCTGTCGGTGTACGCATCCGGCATCGAGTAGTTGTTCGGCTTGTCCGCGTCCTTCCAGTCGAGCACCTGCTTGATATCCTCCTGGCTCATCGGCTGCAGGTCGACCTGTGGGTCCCAGCTGTCTTCGCCGGCTTCGACAACGGACATCTTCTCCCAGTCGTACGGTGTCTCCCCCTCGAAAATCGCTTCGTTGTACCCGGCAGCGTCGACAACGGGAAGTCGCTCAACGACATCAGTCCACTCATCAGGATTTTGCACACAAACCGGCGCGTTGAACGACATCATCCGCTCCGCTGGCGCGAGCTTATGCCCGTTGAGCCAATCGTGGCACTTCACGAGCGACCAGCCGGCCTGCCATGGACCCATCCCAGAGACCGAGGCGGTCATCTTCCCCTCGGCGATCTGTGCAAGGCCAGGTTCACTGGCATCAATGCCGACGGTCGGCACGTCGATGCCGTTTTCCTCGAGGATCGTGTTCCCGCCGATGGCGACGGCGTCGTTCTGTCCGAAGAAGCCGTCGATGTCGTCACCGAACTGTGAGACCTTGTCTGCCATCGCGTCGCGTGAGTCCGACCGAATGTAGTTCCCCTGCAGACGCGGACCAAGCATCTCGATGTCCGGGTACTCCTGGAGCGCCAGGTCGACACCTTTGTTTCGCCCGATGTTCGGTGCCGTGCCCCGGTTCCCTTCGATGTGGACGAAGCGGCCTTCGCCACCCATCGCTTCGAAAAGGATCTTCGCTGCCGTGTAGGCGTGGTTGACGAAGTGGGGTGCGAAGAACTGGACGTACTCATCGCCCGCGTCCTGTGGCGTGTACCAATCCGCGATGGTCACCGCCAGAATCGTCGGCACACCTGCTGCCACACACGTTTCCGCCAGCGAAATCGCCGCCGCGTTCGTGTACGTCTGTCCGATTATCGTATCGGTGTTACTGGCGACCGCCGTGTCAAACTGCTCCTGCTGGGTGGTGACGTTCCCGTCATTCGTCTGGAGGTTCGTCTCGTAGCCGAGCGCCTCTGCAGCCTCTTCGTAGCCTTTCTTCCAGGATAGCCAGTAGGAGTTCTGGAGATTCGCAATCGAACCCAGCGACGTATTTCCTCCGCTAGAGTCGCTCTGAAGACAGCCTGCGATACCAGCGAGGCCCGCCATCGTCCCGGCACCTGCTGTTTGTTTGATGAATCGCCGTCTCGACTGATTACTGGGATTGCCTACCATGTGAATACACACCTATGTTTCTGTACAATCCCTATATATAGATTATGGTACATACAGCCATACTCATGTGGGCAGAATAAGGATTGATCCGTTCGAGTTCATAGGATAGATCCAGATTCACTAAACCATCCAACCACACAGGGGCTTACGCTGCTGTTGCACCGGTTGGTCTGCCACTGTGCCAGTAGGGACATTACTGCCCTAGCCCATATTACAGATCAGGACTGCCTGTGATACGGTCTGTATGAGCAGAACAGAGAATCAAGACGAAGGTCGGCTACGGCCACTGAGCAATCCCCATCATGCACTTCCTGTCCGACAATAGAGCCCGCGTCTTTCGGCTTACTTCCTCACGCTTGGCGGTCACGCTCGTACATCTATGAAATTCCGAGAGATCCGGGAACGTGAGCCAGTGTTCTATTCCTGGGTCAGACTCCCAACAAGCACGATGGTTTCTCTCTCAACAGGCAAACAAATTATTGTTTTAGCGGGTTGCTGGTGAAGCGGTTCTTGTGCAGTTCAGTGATTTCCTGCTGTTTGGCGCTGTCCGTGTATACGTCCGGTATCGAGTAATCATTTGGCTTGTCCGATTCATCCCACGCAAGCACCGTCTTTATCACCTCTTTGTTCATCGGCTGCAGGTCGATCTGCGGGTCCCAACTATCTTCGCCGGCTTCGACGACGGACATCGTCTTCCAGTCGTACGGTGTCTGCCCTTCGAAAATCGCCTCGTTATACTCGGCGGCGTCGACGACTGAAAGCCACCCGACTGTTCCGCGCCACTCACTCGGTTTTTTCACGCAGACTGGTGCGTTGAACGACATCATCCGCTCTGCCGGCGTGAGTTTGTGCCCGTTGAGGAAGTCGTGACACTTCGCGACTGACCATCCCTCCTGCCACGGCCTCATCCCAGAGACCGAAGCAGTGATTGCGCCTTCGTCGATCTTTGCGAGACCGGGTTCGCTGGCGTCGATACCGACGATCGGGACGTCTATGTCGTTCTCCGCGAGGATCGTGTGACCGCCGATGGCAACACCGTCGTTCTGGTATTCCCGACAGTATCCCTCGCCAACACGGCAGTCCCGCCGATCCAAGTGGTGGGAGAAAGGTGCAGCCGCCGCCGTGAACAGTCGCTCAGGGAGCAGTACGTCGTCCCACGTCAGTACATCACTTTGCCGGCGGAGACATTGATGTCCTGACCCGTGATGCGGTCTGCCTCGTCGGAGCAGAGAAACGAGACAAGGTCAGCGACGTCCTCGCGCTGGACGAGTTCGCCGCGTGCGCTCTCTGACTCAACATCGCTCCGTACTTCTTCGTACGTTTGTCCGTTCGCTTCAGCCTGTTTCTCGAATACACTCCTGATACGCGGGCCATCGACCGAGCCTGGACAGACGGCGTTAACGTTGATATCATGTTCACCCACTTCAGCCGCGAGCGTGCGGGTAAAGCCAATCAATCCCATCTTCGTCGCCGCGTAGGGAGTCCGATTAACGAGCGGGCGTTTGCCGGTGACCGATGCGATGTTGACGATTCGTCCATAGCCAGCGTCTTTCATGTACGGCAGGACGGCACGGCACATCGTGAACGGGCCAGTGAGGTTAACCGCGATGGTCTGTCTCCATTCGTCGGTCGCAACTTCCTCACAAGGTGTCGTCGGGCCGGCGATGCCGGCGTTGTTCACCAGAACGTCGACCGATCCGAGCTTCTCAACGACTGTATCGATGGTCGACTCAATGCTGGCTTCGTCGCCGAGGTCCGTGTACACTGGGAGGCCGGTCTGTCCTTCATCTTCGATTAGGGCTACGGTCTCGTCCATCGCGCCGTCGTCGATGTCCGCAACGACGACGTCGAAGCCTTGGTTGGCTAACTCTACACAGATCGCTTGTCCGATACCGCGACCACCGCCGGTAACAATTGCAGTGCTATCGTGAGTCACATACTGTGAACTCATGTTCAACACCATAAATCTAGTGAGTAATTCGTCCCAGATCCTGTGCGACAGCCGATCTTTCTCCTTGCCAACACGAATATTTAAATAGCAGTCAATTTATTCTGCAGCCGTATGGCATACAGTGGCTACGAGGATTACTTCTCAAAAGAGGTAATCATCAGTGTCGCAACGACTGGCGGTCATCACGGCAAAGAAGCGAACCCAAACCTCCCGACACAACCCGAGGAGGTCGCCAGGGACATCCAAGCGTGCGAGGAAGCCGGCGCGTCAATGGTTCACCTGCACGCGAGAGACGACGATGGCGAGAACACGAAAGACATCACGCGGTACCAAGAACTGCGCGATCGGATCGAGGAGTACTGCGATGATATCATCGTCAACTTCACGACCGGCGGCGGGGGCATCTACTCGCGCGAGGAGCGTATCGCCCCGTGCTTGGAGACCGAACCGCGCCCAGAGGTGGCGACGGTCGATTTGGGGCCGGTCAACTTCGGCCAGACGCGAACCGCAGTGAACACCCGCGAACAGAATGAGGAGTACGCAGAACGGATGCGCGAGGCCGGCGTGAAGCCTGAGCTTGAGCTGTTTAATCCGGGTCACATCCCAGAGGCCGAACACCTGATTGACGAGGGACTGCTTGACGACCCCTACTGGGCGACGGTCATCTTCGGGATGCAAAACGGGATGCCCGCGAGCCCGGGGAATCTCGTCACCTTCGTTGAGAACCTCCCAGATCCGGTCGAGTGGCAGTGTCTTGCGGTCGGCAAACACCAACTCCCAATGACGACAATGGCGATGGCCATGGGGGGGCACGTCCGCGTCGGGATGGAGGACAACGTCTACTATCGCAAGGGCGAACTCGCCGAGAGCAACGCTCAGTTGGTTCGCCGTGCTGCACGAATCGCCGACGAACTCAACCGGCCGGTCGCGACTCCCGCAGACGCACGAGACCGCCTTGGCCTCTGAGCGCCGTACTGCAACGACCAAGCGCAGGGATATCGCGCTAACGCTGCACGCCAGCTAGTCTGTCCAGCGCTCAGAGTCTCCCCTTCACGGGTCCCGAATTATATCTTCGAGTTCGGATACGACGAGTTGCCGTGAGAGCCAGCAACCCATCCGAACTCGGCCGATCAGGTTTTAGGACCAGATATCCAGCAGTGACGGGAGAAAACATAATATATTTAACATTACATCATGATTCGGCATGTGCGAATTCAACTATCAGGATTATTTACCATAGTACTGGCAAATACCGCTTAGACTGCCGAAACCGGGTGTTTTGAAGTCAAACCGCCGTAGTCGGCACCATCTGATGTCGCTGATCGCAGATATTTTTAGCCAACCTCTTTCTCAAATAAAAACAGAATTCCTATCCTGCGAACTTTATAAGAGAAGAGGCACAATGGCACCCTCAGCGAGAAGATCGATTCGCGCATCGCGAATTATTTATATTACTGCTGTGTGAAGTCATGGTATGACAGAGAACACGGCACCACGCACGCTCGCAACGACGCAGACCTCATTCGAGATCATCGAGTTACTCAAAGAGCGCGGCGGCGGGCGAGTGACGGAACTCGCCGGGGAACTGGATCTGGCCCCAAGTACAGTTCACAGCCACCTCGCGACACTCATCGAGGCGGGGTACCTGACTCAGGAAGGCGACATCTATCAACTAGGACTTGCATTTCTCGAACTCGGCGAGCACGTTCGAACTCGTAAGGAACCGTATGCCATCGCGGAGTCGTACACGGAACAACTGGCAGCCGAAACCGACTCACGCGCCGTCTTCGCTGTCGAAGAACATGGCAGAGGCGTCTACATGTACACGTTCTCCGGAGATCACGCCGTGTGGACGTACTCTTCTGTCGGCAAACGCTTCCCGCTGCATGTGACGGCAGCCGGGAAGTCAATCCTCTCTCAGCTCCCCGATGCACGCGTTGAGGAGATCATCGACCAGCACGGACTCGAGCCGAAAACGGACAACACCATCACGTCACGGGATGTGTTACTCGAGGAACTGGCCACTATCGATGAGCAGGGCTACGCCATCAACCGCGAGGAACAGCTTGATGGTGTTAAGGCAGTCGGTGTTCCGGTTTTCGGTCCCGACAGACAAGTCCTCGGGGCCTTCAGCGTCGCAAGTCCTGCTAACCGCATGAAAGGAGAGTGGTTCGAAGATGAACTCCCCGAAATAATCCTTGCAACCGCCAACGAGTTCGAACTGGAGATCTCCCTGACATAACTGGTGTATCCAATATCAGGAGAAATCGAGGATCATGGTCAACTACTCCGACCGGTTGGACCGACGGGAAAACGGGAATGCCACCCCATCTGTATTACAATTGTACCTCTGTAATTCTTCGACGAACACGTGCTCAACTCATAGTCTGGCCAGCGCTCCTGCTACAATCGACATGGGCTCGAGATTGGAGACGACGAGTGCCTGGGCGTCGGCACCGACTGGTTTATTCATTACCGCCGACGGCAGTGTCTCGAGTTCAATTGGGTGGTCATGGAACGGATACGGTACTCAAATGCAGATAAGTATCAGTAAATAGGTCGCTTCGAGGATCGGTTCTACTCGATCAGCCGTCGCCGCCAGAACGGTTCGTATCCACGTTCTATTACATTTGTACTACCGTAAACCAGAGAGAGACAACAGATGTATATAGATGATTGAACCGGATGACTTTGAGTTCGTAGCAATGTATTCATATGCTGTCAGAGAGTAACGATATGGTCCAGAACCAGCAGCAGGAGACAGAATAACACATCTGAATCGCCCTCGTGATTTATTCTGGAAGGGAAAAACTCTTTACATCCCTCTTCATTTACTTATATAATGGCCAATCTCGATGATGCCGAGACGGACGGAGCGTCATGTGGCTGTAAGCTCGGACGGGTTGCCGACAAATACGACCTGACGGGTCTCGACGACGACCTGATCGCATACTGGACCGGCGATGCCGACGAACAGCTCAGCACACGGCAACTCGCGACATACGTGAATCAGCAAATACTGTCGGCGGCACTTGCTGACGCAGACATTCCGCCGAGAGAGGGCGAAATCGAGAATACGTACCGATTGCTCACTGACGACGACGTCAGCAGCGGCACACAGGTCCAAACGCGAAACGAATTGCAGCGCGATGGGGTTCCGGTCGAAGAGGTCGAATCTGATTTCGTCTCCCACCAAACCGTTTACAATCATCTTACGAAGTGCCTCGAGACAGAACTCGAGAAACCGAGTGACGAGGAACAACTCGAGCGAAGCGGCGAAAAGCTCGCTGCGCTCCAAAATCGAACCGCAGCAGTTACATCGGATACGATTGCCCGACTCAATCAGAAGGATCTCATCGATATCGGTGAGTTCAACGTTACCGTCTCCATTACCGTGACTTGCGAGGAGTGTCTTCAAGAGTACACTGTCAGGGAGTTACTCAACGAACGATCCTGTAACTGCCAAAGCCAATCGTAAAAGAAGCGCCTCGACAGTAAAGGTCCTATCGGTTGCGCACAGCGAGAGATCCATACAATGGGATGAAGCGTTATACCTATGTAAGAGTGGGAACTATAACATTGCATGGAACCTAAATTGGGGACAGCTAAGCAGGAAGTTCCGACGCAGGCAATGCTATCTGCTACAAATATTGGTGGCATCGATGAGACGAAGGTCTCGTTTCAGCAGGGAGTAACTGTTCTGTCCGGACGAAATGCGACCAATCGAACATCACTCCTACAGGCGATTATGGCAGCGCTCGGAAGCGACCAGGTGAGCCTCAAAGCCGATGCCGATGAGGGAAGCGCAGCGCTCGAGTTCGGCGACGAAATCTACCGCCGGCACCTCTCCCGTCGGAACGGAACGATCACCACCGAAGGCGATCCGTACTTGGAGGATCCAGAACTCGCGGATTTATTTGCGTTTTTGCTCGAGTCGAACGAGGCACGCCAGGCTGTTGCTCGCGGAGACGACCTCCGCGAACTGATCATGCGCCCGGTCGACACTGGCGCAATCAAGACAGAGATCGAACAGTACGAGCAGCGAAAACGCGAAATCGACGAGCAACTCGAAGAGCTAGACACACTCGAGCAGCGACTTCCTGACCTCGAAGCGAAACGGACGCGGGTGACAGACGAGATCGAGACGCTACGGGAGGAACTCGAGACGGCCCGGGTCGAACTCGAGGAAGCGAACGTTGACGTCGAAAAGCGACGGGAAGAGCAGTCTGAACTCGAGACGAAACTTGAAGAACTGCGCGAGACACGATCCGAACTCGAACATGTCCGTGATCGAATCGAGACTGAGCGCGAGAGCATCGAGGCCCTGAAAAAAGAACGGGGCGAAATCCGAGACCGACTCGAATCGCTTTCGACAGGCGAAGAGACCGACGTGAGTCAGATCGAAGCCGAAATCGACGCGCTCCAAGAGGAGAAAGCGGATCTCTCCGAAGAGGTCTCACAACTCAAGAGTACGATCCAGTTCAACGAGCGGCTCCTCGAGGAGCCGGACTCGTTTCTTGGCGAGACAACCAAAACCGATGACGGGCCCATAACGGACCAGTTGCTCGATGATTCCGAGACTGTCACGTGTTGGACCTGTGGCTCCTCGGTCGCTCGAGAGCAGATCGAAACGACGATCGAACAACTCCGAACGGCACACCAGGAGCGTCTCAAGGAGCGATCCGAGATCAATTCTGAGCTGACCGATCGGCGAGAAACGCTGTCGACGATCAAAGAGAATCGGACTGAATACCGACAGACACAGCAGCGCCTCGAGTCGACCGAAGATGAGATTGAGCGGCGGAGCGACCGAATCGACGACTTGACGGACAAGCGCGAGCGTTTGACCGACGAAATTGACGATCTCGAAGCTGAAATCGATGACCTCGAAAGCGAGGACTATGGCGATATCCTCGACCAGCACAAAGAGGTCAACCAACTCGAGTTCAAACTCGAGCGCAAAGAGCGCAAGCGCGACGAGATCGAAGACGAAATCGCCACGATCGAGGACCGTCTCAGTGAGCGCGAAGAACTCAAGGGCCGTCGTGAAGACGTGACCGACGAACTGACCGACCTCCGGACGCGCATCGACCAAATCGAGGCGAACGCCGTCGAAGCGTTCAATGAACACATGGAAAATCTCCGTGCGACGCTCGGATACGATAATCTCGATCGGATTTGGATCGATCGGACCCGTCGTGAGGTTCGGGAGGGGCGCCGCAAGGTCACGAAGTCGTCGTTCGACCTCAAAATCGTGCGCAGCACCGACGATGGCACAGCCTACGAGGACACGATCGATCACCTAAGCGAAAGTGAGCGAGAAGTGACTGGCCTTGTGTTCGCGCTTGCGGGCTATCTGGTTCACGACGTCTACGAGACAGTTCCATTTATGCTGCTTGACTCCCTCGAGGCAATCGACTCTGAACGGATCGCAGCGCTCGTCGAGTACTTCGAATCGTACGTCCCGTATCTCGTCGTGGCACTGTTGGACGAGGACGCACAGGCGATTGAAGAACCTCACAACGAGATCACAGAGATCTAAGCAGGTTTCGTGGTCTATTTTTTACGCCACGACGGTTTGCTTGCCAGGCGGATAGTGGTCAAAACACGACATCGAAGAACTTCGTACTACTGTTTTTCCTACTTCGTGTGCTTCTTGTACTCGATCTGGCGAACAGTTGATCCCCTCGTCCAAATTGCGCTCACTAGAGAATACGAAGAAGAATCGCTGATAACGGCAGAAAATGCGCTGACACTGCTGAAAAAGCAGACAGAAATCGGCTAAGGCACGCTGCACTTTCCATATGAATGCCTCTGCGCAAGCAGCAATTCTACTTCACGTGTGAAGCCCAAAGTAGTTAGAAATGTAGCCATATTACGGACTGTGGGGTGACTTTTCGGGTCAAATACGATTAACGATTCGACTGAGATAATGCGTTTCAGCCCTGCCAACGGCCTCATAATCTCATCTCCCGGGCCACAGCTGTAGCTACGAATGATAGAACCCGTGCACGGAATCTCAACATCGATTGACTAACCGGTGGGGGACGATTCGTCCCCCACTGTGACAAACAACTGGTCAGACCGTATTGCGGCTGCTGATGACAACCGCACTCAACGGTCAGTTGACGAGCGCCTACAAGATATCGGTCCACTCTCGGGCGGGTGGCTGCCCCTAACCGAGCAGGCCGCCGAGGTCGTCGACAAGACGACCTCTGCGGTCGAGTTAGTCACTCACCTCGACGTCAGCCGATACTGCCGTGCTGATCCCATTCCACACTGGCACGACTCTAAACCGTTCGAACCGATGCTCCGGGCGATCCTTCTGAAAGAACTCGAAGACGCGTCCGATGGCTGGCTCCATCGGACGCTCGACAGTGACCCTCAACTTGCTGACGCTCTTGGCTTCAATCCCGACGACACACCCTCACGAAGCACGATTTCTCGGGCACAGACTAACCGGTTTGCGGACCTCCAGTCGACGATCGAGACCGCTACTTGTCAGATCCAGGCGTTGGCCGCCGAACGCGGCAGTCCCATCGGGACACCGTACGAAGACAGCGCTTCGGAGGAGCCGACAGGCTCCTCGAAGCGCACAGTCAACCGTCTCATTCGGGGGAAAACACGTGACCTCCTCGACGAACTCCAAACTGTCGTGTTGCCTGCCTTCGATTTTGACCGGCCTGATGACCCGGTTTACGACGACGAGGAACTCCTGATGCTGGAGGCCTGTCTCGGGGTGACAGGCACCGCCGCTAACGGCGGTGCCGAAACCTACGGCGATTTCGTCAATCCTGACCCGGATCTCGACGATCCCTTCTACGAGGATGGACCGAGTGGAGAGACGCTTCTGGAGGCGATCAAGGACCTTTCACCGACACAAATCGCGGAGATGGTCAACCAAAGCGCGGCCCGCGTCTTGACGCGGGCCAAGCCTCACTTGAAGTTCGAGACGCCTGTCATGCTGTCGATCGACATAACCTACGTCGCTTTCTACGGGGAGCGTGAGGAACTCGTACGTGTTCAGGATGCGCCAAAGGACAAGTCCTACGACTGGTGCTACAAGTTCGCAACCGCGAACGTTGTTGGAGACAACGTTCACTTCGCAGCTGCGATGCTTTCAGTTGGGCACGCCGATTATCGCGATCCAGAGAGCTATCCTGGCGAGGACAAGAGTTATTCAGTCGGCGACATTGTTCGCCAACTCGTCGACCACGTCAGCGACGTCTGTCGGGTTCATACGCGGCGCCTCTACGCTGATCGGGAATTCTACGCCACGGACGTATTTTCGGTGCTCGAACAGCGAGACCTTTTCTACGTGATCCCGACACTGCGCGATGACCGCGTCAAGCGGTTCATCGCGCGCACGGACGAGGATGTAGAGGGACAAAAGCAAGTGACAGTCAAATCCGAGCACGCAGTGTACGGGCCGGTAAAACACCGTGTCCCCAACACCAGAGCCGAGACAACGCTGGTCGGACTCCCGCCAGACGAGGACCGCGACGAGGTGCAGGTATTTGCGACCAATCTCGACGTAAACGACGAGATTGGTCTTGACCGGCGCTTGACGAAAAAGCAGGTCAATCGCTACAGACGCCGAGGCGGGATTGAAACGGCTTATAGCAAAATCAAGGAGTTCGCACCGTGGACGACGTCGACGAACTTCTCAGTGAGGTTGTTCCACTTCGGCTTTGCAGTCCTGCTGTACGATCTGTGGCTGCTCGTGGACTTCCTTGTCCAGACGTTGATTGAGGTCATCAGTTTCGCACGAAACCGCGGGTGACCGCCCCGCGGTTTCGTGCGTTCCTCCGGAGAGAGGTGAGCGCATTGCTGTAGACCCTGCTCCGTGCTTGCCCTTTCCGAGAGGCATCACTGTCTAAATAGACTGATTATACCGTTCTCGCCCACCTGACCGCCACTCACGGGTGGTGAGTGGCGGTCGTGATTCCTTGATCGGCCTGTATTCTGGACCGATTCAAACCGACAGACGCGAATCCCGTGCACGGATTTCGGGGTATTCGCAGCAGCACGGCCCGCAGAAGATATAGCCCAATATGATTTATGGATGTGAGTTTAACAGTCTCGAGTACCCGAGACCACCGAAATCAACCGCGAGAGGTGTTTCAGATTTACTTGGTTAAACACCAACAATGCACAGTGAATTTCTACACCCCGACACTGTACGGGAAACCGAATAGATGGACTCAAGCGACTTGGCGGCGACACCTGTAAACATCTCCTCGAGAACGCTATCGACGACTTCCTCGAGTCGGGCAACAAGGCCGACGACTATCGCGATGCCCTCAAGCGCTACACCGGCCCCGAGCTTCCGTCGAAGAACAAACGACATGACGACGGGAATCAGATATGGCCGATGGCATCGAGACAGCGATTCAAGGGGCCGGCGTCGACGATGGTTTCGAGGGTCTAGACGACTGGCTCGAGGAATCCAACGAGGCGCCGTAGCCCATCTCGAGGAGATCCTGATAGGCCGGCCACTCGTCGAGATCATGGCCGGCGTGTCGGAGGTCAGGTTCAATTTGCTTGTTCCAGAACGACCTGAGTTCGTCGAGCGACTTGTGCGACCAGCGGATTCGTTCGTTACTCATCGGCTCACCCACTCGAGAACCCCGTTTGCTCCGTGTTGTGGTGATTCTAAGACTGCCATTTCTGTACGTCTCTGTTTTCATGACAGTAATTAAAAGCTATCGTGTACTCTGTTGTCGTCGTGGGACAACTAAAATACACCCTATAGCCGAGAAAGTCAGCTGAATTGGAGTAAACCATATATCGCTACATAAAATTCTATCAAACCCGAGCCAGGGATTCGGCGTTTGGAACCCTACAAATGAAATTACGGGTAACTCAGTGTAGCTTCAAGTGTAAACATATAACGATATATTCTCTGAGTACTTCGTCAAGCGTTGACGTGCGGGTCGAACCGATCGCGATTATCTGGTTCGACTCGCAAAGTCAGGGTTGACGAACCACTCAGGTGTGACATAAGAACCTGTATTTCAGCCTATCTCGGCACAGTTTTCAGAGTCGCTCTTCCCGGTGAGCCGCCTCGGGGTCAAGCCCCGAGGCACTCGGCCTGCTCCGCCTGTAGATTGTAACATCGTGTGATGTCAGAGCAATAGCCCAGAACCCACGTCTCAGCGGTATATGTGAGCGATCAGTGGATTAACGAAGCGGGCATGACGTTACGATCTATCGGGATGAGCGAAAGTCTTGACGGTCATCTAATGACTGGCCTCTGGTGTGAAGATAATAGCACCGATGAGACACAGTAATACGAGGATTGCTGCTAAACGTAATGCGCCGGCTGTCTGTCGCCGGTTCTCTGGAAGGACCTCGGCAATACCAGCCAACGCGGACCCGACCACCATAATAAGCAACCAGTTGCTTGAGTCAGCGTTGCCCTCAATCCAAGAGTATACGTAAAGCCCCAGGAAGATAAGCGATCCAGCGAACTGAACTAACGCCGTAAGGCGGCCAGACGGCTTACTAAACACGACTTCGTTGATACTGGAGGGCATCAAGAGAGTATTCTCGCTCGAAATTAAAATAGTATGTGTGTTAACACGTTCTCGAGCGGTACTTCCGTTCGTGCGATCGGCCTATGCTCGCCGTCGGAGCACGAGCGCCGTCAGTAGTCCTGCAATCGACGCGAGTCCAGCACCGATCCCGAAGCCGGATGTGCCATCCGCGTTCTCGTCGTCTTTAGCAGCGTCTTCGGTCTCAGTCTCGAGGAATTCACTCATCGCGTCAGTATCGGGTCGTGGGAAGTCGTCTTCCCACTCGCCGGCCTGATGGACGGTCGTCTCGGGCCCGACCACGCTCAACTGCTCGAGATCTGCCTTCGTTGCCGAGGCGGTGTCAATCCCGTCCATGTCGTCGACGTAGACGTACATCGATGTCGTCTCGTTGTGCTGTTCGGTCGCGACGCCACTGACGGACAGACTCTCACTGACTGTGTCGGTAATCTCGCTCATGTTTTCGAACTGTGCTCCGGCTTCGACGCGCACCGTGCCGTCCTTGAGCCCAGCGTCGATGCGAGCGACCTTGAGTTCGGATTCGTTCAGCGCCGACACGAACTCTTCTGTTTTCGGGGACATCGTCGTCGACGACTGACTGTTTTGGATCGACTGTGCCCAACTCTTAATCGTCTGTCCAGCCAGGTCTTTTGCCTCGAGTTTGAATTCGCCGTCCATCGAGAGTTCGTCACCGTCGGTTTCGGCCGTGAGATCGAACGTGACATCGTTCGGCGGCTCGATGTCGCGGGACTCGAGTTCGTCGATGTAGGCGTTCCAGTTTTTGGTATCGCCCGTCATCGTCGCATTAAACGACAAATCACCGGACGACGCTTGTTCGACCGACCCGTCCCAGGTAAACGTCGACTCGAGGTTCGCCGCCTGCTGAGCCTCGATGGATTTTCGCGCATTCTCGAGTTGCTCTTGAGGAAGCTGACCAGTCGTATCGGTCGCTTTCATCAGATCGAACATCGAGAGGGTCAGTTCGTCGTAGTTCGCGATCGCAATATCCCAGTCGGCGTCAACCGAGCCCTCGTTCACGTCCACCATGAACGAGATCGTCTCAAGATTGACTTCAGTGACACTGGTCGCGATCTCCCGTGCTTCCGAGCGGGTCAGATCGGCTGACTCATCTGACACCAGTTGGTCGGTTAGCTGCTCTTCGATACCGCTGTCGATGCCGGTGTACGCAACGGTGTACGAAATCTCGAGCTGGGACTGGCCGCTCGATTGGTTCTGGAAATCGTAGTTCGTGATCTCGATCTCGCTAGTTCCGTTGAGACTCGTAGCGAGCATCCCATACTGGTCCTGAAGCGTTTGTTTAGCCTGCTCTCGTGTTTCCCACTGACTCGCCGTCCACTGGGACAGGTTCCGTTCTCGGGTAACGTCGACCGTGTAGCCGCTCTTCGTCTCCGTCACGGCCGCATCGACGTACATGTTCGACCCGCTACCCATGGTGTCTGTCTCTGCGAACACCTCACCGTTCGTCTCGAATCGATCCGCAGTCGCGGCGATTTCGCCGCTCGTACTGACTGTCCCAGCACTCGTATTCTCGCCGTTGAACGACCCAGACATCTCCGCGTTGAACTCGTTGGCGTCTTCGGAGACCTCTCCAGAGACGTCAACAGTGAGATCTTTGAGATCGTCCGGCTGCTGCATGACCATCGATCCGTTTCCGGAGAGGCCCTGCTGGTTGAGGATCGTCGAGAAATTCGCTGATTCTACATCCTCGTTTGGGTTCTCGACGTCATCAACGACAAGCATGTGAACCAAACCTTCACTGACGTCCATACCCACGTCGATCTTATCGAGGTCCTCGGAGTCGTTCTCATAGTGGAGGACGGCGCTTCCGTTGTCGCCGAGATAGATATCATCGGCCGGCTCAGACTGTGAGTCGACCTGTGTGATCGAGTCGTGCGATTCGAACTCCGGGGAGGGCTCAGTCGCTTGGGCAGTCGTCGTCGCACCGCCGAAGACGACCGGGAGTCCGATCGTTGCAACGCCAACGACTGCGACCATGCACACGGCCAGAAACGCCCTGAAGCCGTCCGTCGATCGCAGTTTCGCTAGCGATTTCAATACTGATGACATGTGAATGGACGTTCAACCGCATGGTTATAAAAGTTAAGATATAGTGACATTCACACCCCCTGAAAGGCGCGGCTTCCCATACACAGCAGCTTGCTGTGGTGGGTGAGTTACGGGTTCCCATTTCGTTCCACGAGAGACTGCTGGCAGTGCCACGCTACCGATGCACTTCTCCACCGTCGGGAAACGGAAAGTCAGATGTCGACACGATCAAACCGATAGAGTGCAACCCCGAGCGGCACGACAATCCAAAACAGCAGAATCATGAATGAGAACCAATCATTCAGGTAGATCGGTAGCTCGCCGCCGAACATCTGTGCACTGGTGGTCGATCCTTGCTCGAGCATATCAACGTCGGTAAGGAATGTCAATCCTCTGTTGTATGCCTGGCCGGGATCGAGATTCGTGATGAAGTACGTCCAGTCTTGCCGCCGCTCTGCCGCCATTTCTTGCCCCTGAAACTCCTGCGTGTACGTTACGGTATCGAAGAAGAGGAACTCTCGCTCACCGAGCAGCCTAAATATAACCCCGAGACTGTTCCATACAACGTAAAAGAGCAGGAAAACACAGAACATCGCAGCTCCAGCAATGGTCGTCGAACGCGTCAGAGACGAGAGCGAGACGGCGATGCTCGTGTAGGCCATACCATAAATCATCGACATGACTAATAAGCCGCCGTAGTCTACGATATCGAAACCACCGAGAAATGCGGCAACGAGAGCTGCCGCGAGGACGAATCCGACTGTCAGCGACACCGACAACACGGCTGAGCGGCCGAGTAGTTTTCCGATAACGACGTCCTTTCGCGAATGCGGAAGTGAAAGGAGTATTTTTACACTTCCGGATTCTCGCTCACCAGCAATCGACTTCCAGCCCAGAATCAGCGCAATCAGCGGTACAATCCACTTGGTGACCTGGCTGACGAGGAAGACGAGCGCATCGGTCGTCACTCCCTGTGCTGCGATATCCTCGCCGAAGTACGACAGCGCTCCCGAGATGCCGACCAGTACTAGGAAGAAAAGCACGCTTAGCCCCCAGAAGAGCCACGAACGAACCGCATCCTGAAAGTCTTTCTTCGCGACCGTGAGGATGCTCTCAAAATGGATCCCACTCGAGGTTGATCCACTTTCGGTCGACTCACCTACGGCGTCGATTTCGGTACTCATTGCGCGTGCACCTCCGGTCTTGTGCCCGTAGTATACGAACGGAAGACGTCCTCGAGCGAGGACTCAGTCGTTTGGAAGTCCTGTATCTCGGTACCGTGGTCCTCGAGCGTCGAGAGGACGGCTGTCTTCGAGCCGTTGACGGAGGCGACAATCGCTGGCGGGTCTTCGCCCTCAACGGTGGCACGAGTGACGTCTTGGAGCGAACGAACTGCTTGGAGGGCGGCATCGTCGATCCGATCGACGGTGACGCGAAGCGACGTGCCGCCAGAGACAGAGTCGCGTAGCCCTTCGATAGAGTCGACAGCGACCATCTCGCCGTCACGGAGGATGCCGACACGGTCACAGACTTCTTCGACCTGCTCCATAATATGGCTCGAAAAGAAGACCGTCGCGCCCCGTTCATTCTCTTCACGGACGAGGTCGCGCATTTCGCGGGCGCCGTTTGGGTCGAGACCGGTCGAGGGCTCGTCCAAGATGAGCAGATCCGGTTCGCCGACCAGCGCCATCGCGAGCATGAGCCGCTGGGACATCCCCTTCGAGAAGCCGCCAGCTTTCCTGTCGATCGCATCCTCGAGGCCAACACGCTCTAACAGCGCTTCGGGTTCGTCGTTGGCGTTCTTGGAGTTGATCGCAAACTCGAGGTGCTGGCGGGCGGTCAGGCGGTCGTAGGTTTCGACACCTTCGGGAAGGACACCGGTTCGCTGCCGAATGTCCCGACTGTTTCGTTGTGCATTCATACCAAGGACGCTGACTGAGCCATCCGTCGGTCGGGCAAAATCCAAGACGATGTTGATTGTCGTCGACTTGCCGGCACCGTTGGGACCAAGAAAGCCGAACACTTCACCCTCTTTGACCTGGAAGGAGAGGTCGTCCAGTGCGAGGGTCTGACCGAATGATTTGGTCAGATTGTCGACTGTAATCGCTGGCATACACGTACACGGGTAGCAGTTTATTGTAAATCTTTTAACTACTTTCTCATCCAGATAATCCTGAGCATCAATTTTAAATGTTTTAAAACAGTTAAATCTGTCTCGAATGCTATTGGGTTGTATTTATAAAAGGAGTTTAGACACTTACGTATGCTCTCTAAGACTGACTGACAACATTTTTTATTCCACCACCCATATATAAGTATGACTGACAATATTTTCCGTCGTACTAGCGTATTATCTGTCGATCTCGTTGCGCTCGTGGCGGTCCTGTTTCATTCGTTTTCGCTATACATCGTGCTGTTGATCTACTGGGGAGACATGATCGGAGAGGCAGTTCAGCGGTTCTGTCAAACAGTGATTGCAGCTCCACGCGAAGAGTTCTCGCCAACGGAACCACCAGCAATGCGCCGGAACGGAGACCCGAACCCGTTCAGATTTTTGACTCCAAAACTCGGGACCATCCGGCCGGTCGATGGGGTGCCACCGATCGCAGTACACAATCTTAAGCCGGCCGTGGTTGGGCTATTTACCGCGGCACCACTAACCGCCTTTGCTATCGGACTGACGACGACGTTCCTTGATCCGCCGTTCACTATCGGGTCAGAGCCGACGCTCGGGATACTAGCTGCCGGTGGTCTCGCTATCATTGTGAAACACGGCTGGACCTTTCGGCGGTTCGTCCACTCGGATCGTCCACCCGCTAAGAGGATTCTCCCGAGCGTACGATGGCTTGGGCCGATTCTGATGGCGCTTCCAATCGTCGCTGTCGACACCGTCCACGCGGGAGCCGACTTCGACCCCTCGACCGGGTTCACCGCGATTGCAGTCGTCCTCGTCGTAGGGCGGATCGCGTACGAGATATGCCGAGACTCGCCGCCAACGGGAGCAGATTCATTCGAACTTTCGGAGCCGACGGGACGTCCGAGCGAGCGGTTCCGAACTGATCGGCGCGCGGTTCAAATTGCAGGGGCTATCGACGGGGTCATTCCCCACATTGAGTGGGAGATGCTCAACATCTTTTCTCGAGTTGCAGCCCTTTTCTTGGTGGCTATTCTGGGATTCGTCGGAGCGTTCATTGTTGGACCGACGGCGACAGTCGTCGGGATTGGCGTTGCACTCGTCGTAGCCGTAATGAGCTTCGTACTCATGGGGATCATTCACTTTGAGTTGGCCTTCGGGGCGATGGAGTACTGGTTATACGACGACGAATTGGTCGCATACGACACACGACTCAACGCCGTTCAGTGGCGTGTCCCACTGGACGCAATCCGGGACGTTTCCGTCAAACGCGGGTTCTGGGCAGAACCGCCTGGCACGAACGCGGCGACAGTCACGCTTGAACGGTCCGATCTGGCTGTCAAGCAGTCACCATACGAATTCTATCGGCAGACACTTCTGTACGTTAACACACCCGAGCGCGTCGCCAATCGACTCCGCCACCAAATACGACACGGCAATAAGTCTTAGAGCCAATCAACTTCCAATACAAAGTGTCATAGAATCCGTCACACCATCTCCCTTCGAATCAATGAATCGGTCAGTATAGGTAGTATAGTTATCAAGCCAGCACCGGTCACTCTGATTGTTGTCAATAACGGTGTGCTGTATTGGGAGGATGAATTTAGCAGAAGTATCGTCTATTGGATTCTCTGAGTGTGAGGCCCCATATCTGCCAGTACCACAGCACTGATTTCAGTCTGCGAGGATTTTCAAAATCACATATAGATGTACAATGCCAGTCGAACGTTCATTCGATGAGGACGAATTTAACCTTCCACTGAACTTCTCGACTCACGAGCGGTGCACAACGTGTGCGGAGTTCAGAGACAAGTTCGATCAATGTGTGGAATTCGAATCTATTGGGATGTGGGGTGGTCCAAGAATCGAAACAAAACAAGGCGAAACGATCGCTGAAGGTCACGAAAGCGTCCGGATGATACTCAACGCGGTGCTTGGAGAAGAATCAGACGACATAACGTCTTGTCGTATGTACGACTGTGACTCCGAAGCAACGCATACGGTTGAGATTGAGTTTACTGACCCTGAGGAATGGTTCACAACTTACTATTGTACTGATTGCGCAGACAAGGATAACTCCAATATCCAATCAGTATACGAGAATCTCTCTACCAAATTCTGTGATTATCGCCGGTGCTATAATTTGGTCCATGAATCACGGGACTACTGTCCGTCGCATCAGTACGAGTAGTAGCGCCAGACATTCAAAGCATTCATAATGAAACTTTATTTTCATTTCCAAGTAACCGATAGATGCCTATATTTCGCACGAGTACCGAAACCCCCCCTCGCAAGTGGCAGAACCCTGGCGATCCGTTTGCATATCTACCAAGCAGTTGAGTCAGTCATAATCACACTGACTGTAACTCTGGATGCCCACATCGTCTGCAATGAGAGCGCCGGTCTCATCCACTTCTCGTCACTGAGCGATGAGACATAGGTCAGTTAGTAGGACTGAACTGCACGCACCAAACCCATCCACAAGGAATGTAGAAATCATCATTAGATCTAACTGTATTCTACAAGGATGTTTCTACATGCCCTCCATAAACGACATTGAACGACCACAGGAGGCGGTCACGGTTGCAAACCGATACCTCGACCGTGAACGCCCTCTGAGTGCTCTTGTTGTCGTGATCGCAGTGTCGCTGTTCCTTGGGACATACTTGATGACATCACTGCTGCCAGCGGTCATCGTCGCAGCTGGGTTACTCGTCGTTGCCCGCGCTCCGATTCTGCAGTCTCGTGGGACAGTTCAACTCCGAACTGATGCTGATCTCGAGACCGTCGTCGAGGCGTTTACTAGCCCGACACCGCCGGTGCTCGCGTTCCAGTGGGGAATTGCAGACGAAGTGTCAATCGACGGTGACACGATACGATATCGCACCTCGTACCTGTTCGGTCTCCGATCTGCTGTGGTGACTGTCCAGACACAGACGGAAGATACACCAAGTGGAATTCACCGAGTCGAGTTGGAGATCATGGCGAACAATCAGCCATGGGCGACGTACACAGCAACGATTAGTCGCCAAAACGGTGAGACAATCGTCGATGTCGAGTATACATCGGATCGGCGCTTCGGATTACGGCGTATCCCACAGCAGTACTTCGCAGAACAGTACCGCGATGATGCATTCACAGCGCAAGGATACACAGTCGTTGAGCGTGAGTTACATTTCGGTATCTGAATAGCATTATATCCCCATAGGATGCAGAGACTCTTCATATCTCACTTCTCATTTGTCTTTAATTAAGCCTCAGACCTCGGTCGTGTAGCGGTAGCGAGCCTCCTTGGAGTATCGGCCGTTACTGGTGTATTTTCTGGGCATCGTCGATTAACCGTTCCAGCAACAGTGATGGAGAGTAGCAGGGGTATTCACTGAGTTCGTGGAGATTCTGTTCAAAAGGGGCGACACCCCAGAACCGGTTGGATATCGAACAGAATATATACCACCTTTAATATTTAAGGAGATGGGGTTGTGAAAATGAGTGTGCAGTGACAGACGCGACCCATAACGGCGAGCAGCCAACAGCGGGTTTCAATCGCCCCACGATACTATCCGTCATCTGGGGAGGGATCGCGCTAGTAATTACGGCGCTGGCAACGTTGGATTTCGTGCAGGAAGGATTCGAGGACGCCTGGATATTTCTTTTGAGTGGGGTAATGCTTCTCTGGTTCATCGGCCGCGACTGGTTCCGCCACGAAGGCGGTGTGTTCGTACGACGAGACGATGACCTGACGTTTCTTGATGTGACGGTCTTCGTGCTGGTAGTAACGCTTTGGGTCCTTATCGAACAGTTCGTCATCTGACGGTCTCTACGGATACCAGCGAGCGCTTCCCGTCTCTCCTGCCCAACCCCTCTCTCACAACCGTCCAACCAGACCGTGTTGGTTCGTCAAGTGACAGTGAAACTGTGGGAAATCCGGCACTGCAACAGAACGGTGGACTGTCACACTATGCTGCCCGCTCAACCCCCGCCTGTTCGCTCCTCGGTTCCAACAGGGTGTCGGAACACTCGTCACTCACGGGAAGACGGGGGTATGCGCTCGCATCTCTATCAAGTGCTGGTCACACTCGAGCGCGAAGCCGGTCGATGCGCTTCTCGGTTGGCGGATGCGTACCGAAGACCCGACGCGCAATAAATCGTCGCGTCCGATCGAAGAATGGATGTTTCTCCCACGGTGGCGGGACAATAGCGAACGCAGTAGCCGTATCCCGCTCGCGAAGATCCGTCGATGGGCGACGCTCAAGGTCAGCATCAAGCGACTCAAGTGCACTTGCGAGCGCAGCTGGGTCGCCGGTAATCGCGACCGCGCCGTCGTCAGCAGCGTACTCTCGGCCACGGGAGACGAGAGCGACGTACCACCGGCTGATGGTTCCAACCAACATTGCTAGTGGTTCGACGACAGGGTTGTAGCCGTATCGACTACGAGCGAGTCGTGCAACGGCACTGGGCGCCGATAGCGCAGTGAGCACCGCGGCGTCTCGATTGGCAGCGTGGGCGAGTTCGTGAGCGATAGCGGCCTCGAGTTCGTGGTACTCAAGCGTCTCGATCAGCCCCCTAGAGAGAACAAGCGTCGAGACAGCGGGACGATAGCCCACTGTCAGCGCGACGGGTGTTCCGTGCTCGAGTACTCGAATCTCGGGCGGCGGCAGGTCGACCTGACCAGCGAGTCGAGTGACAATCGACTCGAGGGATGCATTCACATCGACTTTCCGGTCAGAGTCAGAGGTAGATCCCGCTGTACCGTCAATCTGATCGACCGACTCGATGTCCGTGACCGTGAGCGCCTCGAGATCGAATCGGTCCTCGAGATCTCGGAGAACAGCGTTGTTGCCTGTAAACTCTGTGCGTATTGTAGCGCCGACGTGGATGCCAACGAACACGACAGCACTCACGGCGGCCACTGAGACGACAACAGTTTCGACTGATACGAGAGTTGCTGCCCAGTAACTGGCTCCGACTATAACGATTCCTGTGACGGTCACTAGAATGGTCGGTCGCAGATCTGTAGTTTGCTCAAGTCTGGTACGCACCCATTTGACCTCGTCCGTGATGCCGTAGGCGGCTGCTGGGTCGACAGGTTCCTCCTCGGTGATTTCGGCGGCGCGGCGCTCGATGGCGTCTCGCACCCCATCGACATGATTGGGAACGATAATCGATCCGAAAACGAGCCAAACAAGTGCAGCGACAACGAGCAGTGCGAACCCAACCCAATAGGCCATACTGAGATAGCCGACGATAAAAATCCCGATGACGAGCCAATTACCGCCGGTCGTGCGCTCATCGTTCACATCGTCTTTCGAACGGATCCATTCGTGGGCAGCCCAGAGGTATCCAGCCATCAGCAAATAAAAGAAGCCGAGCAGGACCAAGAGTCCGAACAGCGGAGCAGGCAGTACTGAACGAAGGAACGGCAGAGTACTTAGCACAATCAGTAACGACGAAAGCAACAGTACGTACGAGGCGAGTTCGATAATCCCCTGGGCAAGTGCACCAGCCGGTGCGGAGCGCTCGCGAGCGGTACGGACGGTCCGCAGCGACAATTCGACGGCCGCCAAACAAGGCATCCCGACCGCAACTACGAGTGCTACAGCGAGCGGCTCGGCGGCGAGACGGAAATCAGAATCAGAGAGGATCGCTAGTGAGGAAACCACCTCAACACCGTAGTGAGCCCCAGCGTAGATCGGGACGCCAATCAACAAGAGGACAGCGACGACGACACCACTCGAGAGGAACAGACAGCTAACACCGGCGATGACTGTCCGGACAAAAAGGCCAGCACGAGTTGGAAGCGACATCATGACGGATTTCACCTCGAATAATTGAGAACCGGACGGACTAGAGGGGAACCAAGATAATGCATGTCGTCTCAGAAATTAAGCTCGAGTGGTAAATAGGTACCCGACCGATTACAAAATATAGCCCTGTTGAAAACTTCTTCTGTATATACTTATCATGTCGAAACTACTGGCCACTACACGTGCGTATTGACTGGAGGTCTCTCCTCGATCAGGTCTGCGAGTGAGTCCGCTTCGAAACGATAAAATAGACCAGTCCAGAGGGCGCTGCGAGTAGGCCAATAGTAAACCAGACTCCCCCATCAGATAAAATTGAGAATAGCGGACGAGACGGCTGCATTATCGCGATCCACATGATACTGCCACTGACAAACATCAGTAGAAAAAACACTGTGCCAAGAAAAGGCCGTTTCCGCAGATACTCGTTCACTCTATTGGTCATGTTTGTAGTTCTGCGTATGCCGCCTACATAGTAATCGTTACGCCGTACTGATCACTAACTCTTCGTGCTGTACTAACCGGTAACTACGCACGCGAATCTCGCAAGGGTCTGTTCCTCGACCAAATGTAGCAAGTCTCGGAGACTGCTACAGTCTCCGATGCCGTGATTGAGACCCCATGTCAAGTTTTAAGACTAACCCGACTGTTGCTCTAGCAGCAATGCCAGACCCAGAACTACCGATGCTTCCAGACGGTACAACACTCCGATGGCAGTACCTTGAGCAAGGCGAATACTCAGCAATAACAATCTTTGCGGAGGTGCAAGATGGCCGGATTCAATTCCAAGGCGAGCCGAGGAGTCCCTCAGGCGCGACACGTGATTTCGATAAACTCATTAGAGGAGACGACGGTTATGCGTGGGACTATCCGTGGGAACAATGGGAATGGAATACGGGAGAGGAATGGGTTCCAATTAAGACACTCAGAGATACTGATAGTTGATTTGTCACCTTGTCTAATCCAGATGTAATACCGTAGAGTGTAGATGTTTGAAATTACCGTGCATCGCGTTCGGTGCTAACTACATGCTCTGTACTTACCATTCCCTACGAGTCAATAGGCGTGTGACCGGTTCGATGACATGCTACTTTAGGCATTGATCTCCTGCAATACCGTTACGTATTCCGACGCCGAGAGAGTCTCGAGCGCCGGCACCACGCTCAGCGAGTAGGCAAAAAAGAACCCGGCCATGAGTTCACACAGGACGACCGACACCGCGAACAGAAGCGACTTGCCAGCTCGGGTCAGCACGCCCCTCCGTACTGGCGAGACTCTCTATCATTCCAGATCACTTGTCTCAGCCGCTGCTGTCTGCTCACGTCTTCGCTTGAACCACCCGCTCAAGCGGATTTCAGCGACCTCGTCGTGCTTCAACGAACTCTCTGGATTCTGAATCGGCAACTACTGTTCAGGCGGAGGAGGATGTCAAACAGGGGCTTCTCGCCGGTGAGGAACTCCTTGTTGAGGGTGGATCGCTCTGCTCAGAGAGTCCGTACAGCGTTTCGAGGTCCACGATTTCTTCTCTTCCAAGACCCCCTTCACGTCCACCACAGTTGCGTTGACGGGCGCTTTCACCCGCAACCCAATCGAGATGCCAATCGTCGAGCGGTCACGACTCCACTTGATGTCGTAGGGCACGGCCGTCTGACCGATATATAACTCGTTGATGGTCAGTAGTGCGCATGTTCTAGTTCGACAATTCGATTCGTCAACTCCGTCCACTCCCCGCCCGAGACACACGCTTCGCAGTCAGACCATTCTCTCGCCTAATGAGACGGCCCGAAGCGCGGAATCCGCGCACCACATTCATTAGCTGCTCTGGATAAACCACCAACACATGTCACTCAGTGCGGTAATCAGAAAAGACGTTCAGGATTCCGTCCGATCGGGGGCTCTACTCGCCAGCACACTGCTGTTCGTCCTCGTCGCCGGGTTCTGGGCGGCGATTCAACACGTCCCCCCGATATATGGCGAGAGCGACATCCCAACCAGCACGCTGGCGTTATTGAACAGCATGGGCCAACCAATGGCTTTCTTCGTGCCGCTGCTTGGATTGGATATCGCGTACAACTCAATCGTGGGTGAGCGCGAGAGTGGAAGCATCAAACTCGCGCTCGGTTTACCGAACTCGCGACGTGACATCGTATTCGGGAAGTTCATTGGGAGGAGCATCGTCTTGGCCGTGGCGATACTCACCGCCTTTTTAGTCGTAGCCGTCATCGCATTGCTGACTTACGAGTCGTTCGCAGCCGTTGAGTTCGTACTTTACACCGTGATGACGGTCTTTTACGGATTGGTCTACGTCGCCATCGGGATCGGCTTCTCGTCAACGGTAAACTCCCAGCCTACGGCACTTGCCGGTGCAACGGGCCTCTATGTCCTTTTTCAGTTGGGATGGGACGCCGTCACGGCCGTTCTACAGACGGTGACGGTCGGATGGGTACCGCCAGAATCCGGTCCCCCAGACTGGGTCGTATTAGTCTACGTGCTCAACCCGACGGCAGCAATGGAATACGCGACACAGGCGATAATCCCTGAATTCGACGCAATCACGGCGTATCCGGCGTCGGACGCGTTCTACCTTCAGGAGTGGGTCGGATTTCCGATCCTCGCAGCTTGGCTCCTCCTGCCGCTCGGATTCGGGTATCGAACTTTCGCACGAATGGAAATACGGTGAACCACCTCGGGGTCAATCCCCGAGGCACTCGGCCTACTCCGCCTGTAGACGAGACCCCAACCAGAAGTCCGAACACAGAAGCGAGTGGGAAGGACCTACCGACGGACATTTCGTTCGATCATTGTTCGCCGTCTTCGGAAACTTTTCCGCTTAACATGGGAATAGTGTCAAGGAGGCATATATTGGTTAAACCGGTGTACAGCATTCTGATACAGTATATATGAACAGAGAATCCCACCGATCAACATCGCCCCTCCGCCAATGATCTGCAATTGATCGAGTCCAATAGCCTGAATATTCTCTCCAACAGCACGAAACGCGCCAGCAGCCGTAGATAGTATACTGATACCGTAAGGAGAACTGTTGAGCAACTCTAATACGATTGTTGGAACGAAGCCGAATACGCCAGCAAGGACAGTTCGTGCGACTCGTGGTGCAACTAGTAGGGCAGCCAGCAACGCACCTGGGAGCAGTACGAGTCCTGCGTGAACGGCAACAGCAGTCATTCGTGGTGGAAGGACATTTCGACTCTGACCGACGCTAATTGCACTAAACCTGGGGAATGCCATTCCGATCGCCGGAGAGATGGTGACAGCAACGACCGTAAGATAGCCGCTGAGGATGACCAGACCGAGTTGCTCACCGATCGTGTATGGTGAAACGAGTCCAGCAAGAACCGTCACAAGAAGGATGATCGGGAGTCCAAAGACCAGACCAGGCACTATGAGACCACGGACGTAGTGATCCCCCGATACAGCTGTGAGTGTTACTGGGAGTACCGCTCCCTCATCACCAAGTGGGTTCATTGCGAACAGAGAGCCGACAAGCCATGGGAGTGCGACTGCAGTCAGTGGAGCACCTAATGCGCCAATCGATCCAGATTGGACAGCTGTACTGACGAGCGGACTGCCGATGGCGAAGACGGGGATGAGGAGAAACATCAACCGGTTCGGATCACGGCGCGTCCGCATGAGTGCCCATTCTGCAACACGTCGAACTGGTGTCGAAACAAATCGGGGGACAACTAGTGGTGTTACGGCAGCTGCGAGGGAATCTTGGGTTGCTGGTCGAAGGTTCTCTTTCTCAGCGGTTTGCTCAAGAACAGACACGCTTCCCTCTGTATCTGGACTCACCGGCTCAATAAACCAAAACACGGCTGTCTCCCGTTCGACAAGGAGCCCACCGACAACGAGTAGTACTGCACTTCCGGCAATTACGCCGACCGCTCGGAGGGAAGACCCGACAAACGGTGTTCCCACGACTGCGAGATCGGCTAGCCACCCTATTGGGACCCATGCCAGTGCCGCTTGGCTGAGTCCACTTATTTGTGGGTAGAGGAAGAGAAAGTACCCACCCATTGCGAGCAGCGTAGCAGTTGTTCCGAGGATCGTCTTATGGCGGGCAATGAAAGGAGACCTCGCAACGAGCAACGCAACCGCGTACCCCACCGCCGATCCTGCAACCACCACGGTCGCAGCGAAGAGAACAGCAACTACTGGGAGCAGAATGAGACTTGCGGGTGAGCCAAGGAGGAACACGCTAACACCAGTCAGTACCAGAATTGGAAAGCCAGCGTACGCAAGGATTCGCAGCATCTCCGCGACGAGCAATCCAAATGCGACCGTTCGTGCTGAGACCGTTGTTAACATCAGCGATTCGGCGTTGATGCGCGGTCGTGCTGAGACGACACGCTGAGCGATGAGATAGACACCGAACAACCAGAACAGCGCGACCGTTCCGCGAACCATATCTGGAACGGCAAATGGCTCGAGATTACGTATCGCATCGGCGAACACGATAGTAACTGCCAGCGTCAAGAGTGATGGAATCACCATCCCGAATGCTCTCAACGTGAGCTGGGCTTTATCCTGCCACAGTGCGCGTACTGACCGTCGGAACTCGAACACGCCGATGCTTAGAGCATGTCGCGGCCAGGTTGGCTCAGCCATCGGTTGCCTCCACATCTGCGGCGGGATCAGTACTCGTCAGTTCGAGGAACACGTCCTCGAGCGTTTGTGTATCGCCTGTTTCTGCGCGCTGTGTGAGTGTCTCTGGAGCGCCTTCAGCAACAAGTTGCCCATCATAGAGGATGCCGACTGTATCCGCGACTTCATCAACAACGGGAAGGATGTGCGTCGAAAGGAAGACAGTGGTTCCTGAATCAGCGAGATCCAGAATCATCTCTCGAATCGTGCGGGCCGCGCGTGGATCCAACCCGGACGTGGGTTCATCTAGAAACACGACGTCCGGTTCGTGAAGCACAGCCTGGATATACGCCGTTTTCTGACGCATCCCTTTCGAATAGTCCGCAATTCGCGTCATAGCGTCGGCTGTGAGATCAAGTTCGTCGAGCAACGTATTGATACGCTCTTGTGTAGCCCTTTCGGGTAAATCACGGAGTCCAGCGACGTACTCGAGTTGTTCGTATGCGGTTGCTTGTTCGTATAGTGGGGGTTCTTCGGGAAGATACCCGAGATGAGGGCGCAGTCCGTCCCGATCCGTGATCAGAACGCCAGCGATAGAACCGGTTCCACTCGTAGGTCGTGTGAGACCGGTAAGCAGCCGCATCGTTGTCGTCTTTCCTGCACCATTCGGTCCCAGAAACCCGTACACACTCCCTTCAGAAATCGATAAGTCTAATCGATCAACAGCGAGTGTCTCGCCATACTGTTTCGTCAATTCATTCGTTTCGATCCTTGTCATAAATTGTTAACTAGTGTTTTGAAGAATGATATGCACATTAGATTTGACCGTCGCCGGAGCCACCAAGGCGGCCTCCGAGGCGACCCGTGGACGACGACTGGTCACCGCCGAACTCACTGAAGTCCATATCGTCGAAGTACTCTGGCGCGATACTCTCTGTCGCGTAGACGAACAGTGCTGTCTTTGCGACACCACTGAGCGCCTTTCCGAGGAGGAGGCCAAAAATGAACGTAGAGCCACCGATTAGCACCGTTGCCAGCAGTTGGACTGTGCCCATGCCGGCGGTCACGATGAACGTGAGGGCACCGAGTCCGACGCCAATGAGCGCCAGCAGAGTGGTGACGATGTCGATCGTGCCCATCGCACCGATTGACTCGCCCCATGTGTCTTTGAACGTACTCGCACTCTCTTTGAGCATCTCCGTGACCGATGGGTCACGGAAGACGATCACCGGAACGACGAAGTAGGTCATCACGCTCCACGCCACCGCAAAGACGCCCGAAATGATCTGTGCCACGATGTTATCCTCTGATTCGATTATCCGGATGACAACGCCAACAATCGCAGCGATAAGCGACCAGGCCAACAACGGTAGTTTCCGCTTCCAAGCGGCAGCCAGCGCTCCTCGGATCGAAGGTTCTTCGCCGTGGAAAACAGTTCGAGTCGCAGCAACCAGCGCCGCCGTAAAAAACGACGCGATGAACGTTTCGACGAGGTAGGCGACAAACAATGCGATGTACACTGCCAGTCCAGGCTCCTGGAGGAACGAGTCCGTGACGTACAGACTCCCGAACAGCGTGACGATGAACGCGACGCCCGAGAGCCCGCCGATGAGTGGGAACACGAACAGTTTCGGATAAGCTCTGAGCACGCGACCGCTCCGGCGTGCCATGCCGAATCCGATTTTGAGACGCCTAAGCACTCTCATAATACGTCGGAGTTACCTGCCAGTACCATTGAAAGATGTGCCCAGATTCTGGTCTAGTGACTGCGCCTGTGGTTTTTTCCCTGTCGACCGCAACCATGGTCAAAACAGTCACGAAAGTAGAAAAATATAGCCCGAAGCGAGAGGAATTTCAATGGCCCTATGAATCCGTATGCCCTCCTCGGTGCAGCGATCGTGTCCGAACTCATCGGGACCACATCATTGAAGCTCTCGGAAGGATTTTCCCGGCCGATCCCCAGTTTCGGCGTTGTCGTCGGTTATAGGCTGAACAGGCGCAATACCACGCCGTTCACGGCGTGGATACGCGCCGTCACTTGTGGTAACAAACCACCGTTCAAACGTCACCCCCGAGTTTCCCATGGTGATGTTTAAGTGACAGGCGACCTACTGTAGAGTAGGAATCGGTCGGAACGGATCGGATTCCGAACCGTCCTTCGGAGGCGGCCTGTCCGCCCACGAAACGAGGCAGTATCCGAAAAGGCAGTCGGTGAACGCACATTCCAGAAGAGTGTGTCTGTGCTGACTGTTCAAAGCGAACACCACGATACCCCCGACTCTGCTGACACCTGCCGGCGTCTCGCTGGCAAAAACAACACCGGGACGCCAAATACGGTCGAGGATAGGGGTAACGGCGGTTTGGCACCGCCAACAGTCCACCAGTTCGATGTGTGGGACTACCCGTGCCCGAAAGGACTGGTAGTCCGGTGACTGGACTGCGAACCTGAAACTCCTACCGCTCAGGATTCCTCCGCGTTTACGCGGAGGAGGATGTCAAGGACTGGCGTTCTACTTGGTTTTGTTGACGCTACAGGATCTCCCGATTGGGGTCGTCTACGGGACGTGGGCAGCGCTGGGAATCGTCGGTGTCGCCGCGATCGGCGTTGTCGTGTTCGGTGAACAGATTGGTCTCCCCGGCGTTGTCGGCATCCTCCTCATCATCGCTGGCGTCTATTTCGTCAATGTCGTCTCGGGGATGTCTGCTCACTAGCGCAGTATCATGGCCCCAGTTTGATTGGGATCGCTTCGTTAACGTTCTGTGGTCCGTCAGTTGATTGGATTTACTTTGAGGGAGTCATAGAACGAGTGGCATACCAAACAGCTATTTTCTCCGAGGTGGTTCAACATTCCCAATTTCTATGATAGATCAGTAATAAGATCAGTGTATGGTGCGTGCCCTCCGCAAACACTTCCTTGGCAATCAATTTGAGCGAAACCTCACTTTTCTCGCCGTTCCTGTCATCTTCCTCGGGACGTTCGCCGCGTACGCAATCGGCTTGTTCACTGTGAATGGCGGGGTTATCTTCCTCCCAGCTAATGCAACATCCATCGGGATCATCATGGCGACCACCGTTGGATACCGACGTGGTGGATTGATCGCTGCTTGGGTCGCGCTGTTCGCCGCCTATCAAGGATTTTACGCTGAGTGGGCGTTCCTCGGGCTCTCGAGTCACTCGCTCACCGGGCAACTCGCGTTCCTCTTCGATCCAGTCAGACTTGCATTCGCTGCAGGCGCCTCAATTGCCTTCGGTACGATCGCATACATCGGTGGTGTCCTCGTCCATCGTGGATACGATTTCGTACGACACCGAGACAAATCCACGCAAACCTGAGAAGTGACTGTATGATCGGAGGTCTACAGATGAGTAAGGCGAGTGCCTCGGGACGTGACCCCGAGGCGGTTCACTTCGCGTCTAAGTATTAGTCATCGGCCCCCATTGGGATACCATACCGCACGACCGGGCGTGTGGTGATGCCAACGGTCGTCCTTGCGGATAAATCGCGGGTCGCGCCACCTGAACCGTCCGTTGGCCGTGTACGAGAACGATTCGGGCATCTCTGGCGCGATCACGAGCGAGTGCTGGCAGGCCGTGAACCCCTGGCGCGTCTCGTCGCTCGCCGGCGCAAACCTGTGTTCGAGGGCGTCGTCGGCCATGTCCACGTCACGTTGGACCACAAGATTCTCAGTTTCGCCTGCCGGAGGGGCAGTCGCACTCAGGTGGTTGTCAAATGACGCTTCAAGTCGGACCTGGTCGGCGACGTACCGGCCGTCGCCACCGACTTCGCTGCCGGCGTAAATCGTCCCTCTGATATCAACCACGAGATCCGCTTGATCCGTGCCGGTAGCTGCTCGGACAGTATCTCGACGGTCGAAGCGGGCCACGTCGTTGCGGCCGTGGAGGTAGGACACACCGAGTGACATCGTCTGCTCGTTGAGCCCGTCCGGGAGAGTTGACAGTTCCTCGTCGACGGTGCAACCGGCCGCTGGCGGATTCCGGAGTCGGTCGAGTACCTGAGGGAGAGAATTCGGGATTTTACTTCCATTAAATAGGTGCGTGACGAGGCTGTCACCCAGTGGAACAGCAGCGGCTACCCGAGTTCCGGGACCCCAACTATTGCTGGCGAAGCCATATGAGCGCCCATCGGCCGCACAGATGTCCATCAGAGTGTCCTGTGCGTCGCGGCCGACAACGGCCACTGGTGTGGAACCGGCAAGCGCGTATAGCGCTCCCTCGGTGTCCGATAGGTCGGCTGGGAACAGCGCCACGTGGCCGCCGACTGGATCGTCGACGGTGACCACGTCTGCGCCGTCCGGGAGTGGAACACCCTCGGCGACATAGAGCGGAATTCCGCCGAATCCGTCAGACGATGTCGGGGTCGAAGAAGAATCCTTGGAAAGGGCGTTACAGCCAGCGACGCCGCTGGAGGACCCAGCGACTACGGTCGCAAGGAGGGCACGGCGGGAAAGCGGAGGCATACGACCGTTGCTACCCGATCCCGATATCTCAATCCGGCGGTTCGATCCGGTAGTGCGGCCGGGGCCACCCAACATCTATTGGAAGAATGCTGTAACAGAACGGTTCCATCCCTCGAATTACGAAGTAGGTGGGTCTTCTATTATGTTCGCCATCGATTCCGAAGAAAGGCAAGCCCGATCACGAACGGAATTCCGCGAGCAATGAGCACAAGACTGCGATTTCGGCCCCATATTGGCTTAGAACGAGAGACGACCTTGATTCGGTAATACTCCTGCTCCGAGCGGACGACCACGCCTTCGATGTCATAGACCCGTCCGTGAACGGTAACGTTCTTCCCGTCAAGGACCTCCCGAATACGAGGAGGGAGTTCAGTTTCTTCACGAGAAATTGCATGCAACACGGTTGCTGGTCCAACAGGGTCAAGCGAATACCGGATCTCCGATTCGGAACCGTTTCCGACTCTACTGATGTTCTGACGACGGAAAGCAGGATCAGTCCCGACAGCCACATACAATGAATCATCGAACTGACTCTCCGAGATGACAAGCTCAGATGGCTCGATCGTGATCGACCCTTCGGTCATAATTTCTATAGTATAAATCGCTCCGGACACGAGAACGCGTGTTGAGCGAGCGGCGGACGACGTTACCCCGTCCGGATCCACAGCAGGTTCCAGTACTGCAGGAGCCAGTAAAGGACGAGCGCTCCGACGACGACCACCGAGTAGTGGACCCGCGTAGCGAGCGTCCAGTCGTGCCGAAGCCACGCACGGACAGCGTACCCGACTGCACCGACGGTGGCGAGGGCTCCCAGCGTCGGCACGACGAATACGACCTCAAACCACACAGGCGGGCGGTTGAACAGCGTCGGCCCGTCCATCGACGCCATGGCAATTGCGACGCCGCCGAGAACGAGGACGAACAGTGGAAGTCCGGCGACGCCCACGCCAGCGACCCACCGAGCGCGCGTTGCAGACGGTGGCGGCGACTCGCCGCCGCGATACCGACGCCATCCGGCGGCCGCCGGCCAGCCCAGGAGGCCAGTGAGCGCGGTCACCGCAGCGATGACCGCTAGCCACCCCTGTACTGATAACTGCTCGAGGTAGCCGATCCGCTCGTAGGCACCGAGTCCGTCCAGCAAGTGCGTCACCTCGCCGTTCTCCTCGTGGAACAGCAGCAGTCGCGTCCTCCTCAACGTGCTCGAAGACGAGCGGTTCGACTTCAACCCACTCGTCTGTGCTCTCTCCCTGCTCGGTTATCAGCCGGCCGTCGGCAAGCGACTCGGACGTCGATCGGCTGGCCCGTGAAGAGACCATAGATGGGCTTCTCGGCGGTGGCATTGTCGGTCGTGTTCACCGACCGATACCGGCCGCCGAGTTCGTCCGCGCGCTGGGGCGTGCCGTCGGGTGTGCGTCGTGCCCCGCTCGAATCGACGGGAGCGAATCGTTCGAGTAGCGCGTCCACGACCTCCTGCTTGGCGTCAGACGCCTCGTCGCCGTGGGCAACGACAAATAGGCCGACACTGTCTTCGGGAAGCAGTGCGAACTCGCAGGCGAACTGCGGGACGCCACCGCCGTGACGAACCAGTCGGGCGTCGCCACGAGACTCCTCGAAGAGTCCGAACGCCATCCCATCCATCCGCTCGTGTGGCGTGTACCACTGTCGATGCATCTCGTCGACCGCGCGCTCGGAGAGAATTCGCTCGCCGTCGACGACGCCGCCATTCAGGTGCACCTGGAGCAGTCGTGCCATGTCCGCGCCCGTCGTGTGGAGACCGGACGCCGGTGCAACGTCGGAATAAAAGTTCACGACGTCTTCAACAGCAGTCCCCTCAGCCGGAACGAGTTCTGGAGGGGCTGGTTGGAACGTACTGTTCGACATACCCAGCGGCTCGAAAACGTTCTCTGCAACAAATGACCCGAATCGCTGTCCCGTGATATCTGCGACCAACTGACCGGTCAACGCGGCGGCGTAGTTGGTGTACTGGGGGAGTTCACCCGGCGGGCGGACACGCGTTGGCATATCTGTAGACACCGACTCGGCCAGCGGGCGGACGTACTCGGGGTTTCGAACCGAGTCGCCACGCCCTCGGACCTCGAGCCCCGACGTGTGAGTGGCAAGGTGTTCGAGCGCGATGGGGTCGTCGAACGTCTCCGGGAGGTCCACGGCTTCGAGGTGATCGTCGACGGGCGCGTCCGGCTCGACGCGATCACGGTCGACGATTTGCATCGCGGCCGTCCACGTGACGACCTTCGACACGGAACCAACGCGAAAAAGCGTCTCGTTCGCATGAACCGGAACGTCTTCGCTCCGAAACGCGTGGCCGTAGCCGCTCGTGAGAACGTCGTCACCGTCGACGACAGCGATCGTCAGGCCGCCGGCGTCGTACTCCGTCAACGCGCGGTCGGCCGCATCATCGACGAACGTTTCCAAACTGGTCTCCTGAGTCGTCGCTGCCACACTGTCGACGAAACCGCTGGCCGCAACAGCGGTTCCGGCACTGGCGGCCGCGGAGTGCGACAGGAACTGGCGTCGTGGGAGTCGGGAGGGCATCGATCAGTAGTGTTTGCGTCGGGTGTCTCACGCCTCGAGGGCGGATGTTGGATCGGCTGTTTGGGCAGGACCTGAGCGCCTCCGCAGTCACTGGACGAGACGTGTGGGCGGTGATTTCGCTTGAATATCCACACCCAAGTAATGTCAGCCACATCTCATAAATGTGCCCATTACATCGGAGTGACTGGGGTGTGAATCACCTCGTCTTCAACAGTGGAATCTGAACAGCGTCCCTGTGAGGTACCAATCTGTATCTGGGTCGAAACGGAACGGAACTAACCACGCGATCAGATATCGCTTGTCCGGAACTGGCGGTATCCAAGTGCGACAGCGACGACGATCCACGCGGCGAGGATACAGACCACGAACGCAGGCCGTTCGTACAGTGCAGGGTCGGTCGATATCAAACCGGGTGCCCCTTCTGTAAGCGAAGGGAAGACGACACCCAGTCCGTTGGAGAAGGCCGTCATTGGATTCAACGCTTGGACGAATTCGACCCACTGTGGAATCGTCTCAGGGAGTGTGAACCCGTGACTGACGTACAGTATGGTCATCGGAAGGTTTCCCCAGATCTGGAGAGCGAACAGTACGTATACGCCGAACGCGACGAACGTGGCTCGCGCTGACGTTCGCGTGACAGCCGAGATCGAAACCGCGATCGCAGTAAACGTGATCGCGAGAGCCACGAGACCGATCGCAGCACCGGTGAACTGAACAAGATCGACAGGGACGCCCATTACGAGCGCGACTAGAAGGGCGACGAGTAGAGAGGAGAGGACCGCCGCGCTAATGACAATGCTTCTCCCTACTAGGGTCCCGAGAACGACGACCAAGCGCGAAAACGGCAAGCCGAGCAGAACCGTTAACTCCCCACTCATCCGCTTCTCGACAAGTGCGACAGCGACGGCTCCCAGTGTGACAAGCGGAATGAGTAATCGAAGTGGGCCGACCAGCCGCGACATGAGTCCGATCTCGGCGGCAGGTGGTGCCCTCGCCACAGCACGCCCGGTAGTGTAAGCGATACCGAAACCGATGAGAACGAACAGCGTGCCGAGGATGTGTGCCTGCCGTTCACGGACGGAATCGCGAACGTCTTCGCGGACGTAGAGTGCGAACCGCCCGAGAGCCCTGCGACTGCTACTGCCACCACGATCGCGACTGTGCGTCACGCAGCACCCTCCGTGTACGTCGCAAACAACTCGTCGAGTGATGTATCGCTGATCCTGATATCTGTCACTGTCGCATCGGTATCGTGAAGCGTCGAGACGACCGGTGCTTTCGCGCGGTCGTCGCACGCGACGATGACTGTCGAGCCGTTGGTCTGTACATCGGTGACGCCTTCGATCGCCCGCACTCGATCTGTCACGTCTGTGGGAGCAGCAGACAGTTCGAGTATAACTCGAGACACGCTGCCAACGGCGTCCCGGAGGTTGTCGATGCTATCGACCGTGACCAGTTCGCCGTCTTCGATAATCCCGACGCGATCACAGACAGCCTCGACTTGCTCGAGAATGTGACTCGAGAAGAAAACGGTCGCGCCACGCTCGTTCTCCTCGCGGACGATACGGCGCATCATTCGTGCGCCGTTTGGATCGAGCCCGGTCGTTGGTTCGTCAAGAATCAACAGGTCGGGCTCGCCGACGAGCGCCATCGCGAGCATGAGCCGCTGGGCCATCCCTTTCGAGTACTGCGTCGCGGGATATGTCTCCGATCCGCGCATCCCGACCCGCTCGAGCAATTCGTCTGGATCGTCATCGGCGTTTTTCGCTTCGATCGCGAACTCGAGGTGCTCGCGTCCCGTTCGCTCGCCGATCGGTCCGTAGCCGTCTGGGAGCACGCCCGTCCGCTCACGGACGCGAACGCTTTCCGTCTGGACGTCGTGTTCGAGGACGCGAACCGATCCCTGGGTAGGTGCGACATAGTCGAGCAGGATGTCAATGGTCGTCGACTTGCCGGCTCCATTTGGGCCGAGAAAGCCGAATATCTCACCGTCATCGACAGTGAGGTCGACGTCGTTGAGGGCAGTGATTGTGCTACTGCGGATGAACCCGCTCTGATTATAGCGCTTGGTTACGCCCTGGAGGTTGATGGCGGCCATACAAGGATAGCTACAGGCGATAATAATGTTTCTTTTTATATATTATACGCTGAACAGGCGCAATACCACGGCGTTCACGCCGTGGATACGCGCCGTCACTCAGTGATACGTTCCACCGACAATAGCATAGTCCGAGTTTCCAATCCTAACGTTCAACTCACAGGAAGCTCTACACAATGGCAAGGTCAGGTCGGAACGGAGCGGATTCCGAACGACCTTCGGAGGTCGTTCGAGAGAGCTTTGCTCTCTCGTGATGACGAAAATCAAAGATTTTCGAACCACGGCCTGTCCGCCCTCGTAACGAGGTAGTATCCGAAACGCCGACGCGGTGAACGCAAATCCTCGAAGGGTTCGTCTTGTGCCCGTCGGCCTGAGCAAGCACGACGATAACTCCAAGTCTGTCAACGTGTCAGCGACTCCCTGCTGGCAAAAACAACACCTGGGAGTCAACGACGCTGAGGATAGGAGTAACGGCGGCTTGGCACCGTCCTCAGAAATCAAAGATTTCTGATGGGCTGCACGACAACTCCGTTCTTGTGAACGCCAGTCAGCCACCGACCACGACGACTGGGTTAGATGCAAACTCCCGTGAAGTGGCGGCGTCCATGGTTGCAAACCTGAAACTCCCACCGCTCGGGATTTCTCCGCGTTCACGCGGAGGAGGATGTCAAAGAGCGACGTTACGCTCGTTCGAAAAGTTCTTTTTGCTGTCGATTACACCGTAATTCGGTGCCCTCCCGAAGAGCCCTCCTGTCGACCATCGGTACTGCCGCCTCCATCGGAGCAGCTGGCTGTATCGGTCAGATTCGACGCGAACTTGCGGGCTATACCCCGATCGAAGGTCCCTGTGACGCTCCAACTGGAACGTGGCCGACCGCCGGTGGTGACCCCGGACGCACCGGTCGGACTACCACTGTTCCGCCAGCACCTGACGCCACCGCTGTGGACCTGCTTGCCAGCGTCCGTGACGAGGAGGGGCAGCAGCAACACGCCTTGTCTCTCCCTGTAGTCGCAGATGGAATAGCGTATATCCCTGTAACCGGTGGACTTGTCGCGGTTGACCTCAACGCGCCGATGGACGGGTCGATCTGGAGTCGAGATCTCGATGTCGACATCACTGCTGTACCGGTACTCGCCTGTGGAGCTATCTTTATCCCAGGAACGGATCACCTGACTGCTCTCAACAGTACCTCGGGCGAACGGTACTGGCGAGCTGACGCCGTCGGTTTCAGCGATACCTCTGCCGCAGTTCTCGACAACAGCATCTACGTCGCTGGATTCAGTCCCGCCGCCGTCGACATCCGTACTGGAACGGTTCAATGGCTCGAGGGTGCCGGCGAAACGCTGGCCCTCGACGACGACGGTATCTACACAACCCGAAGCGACTCGCAGGTCAGCGGTATCTTCGCGTACGACCTGAACGGCGAAGAGCGCTGGCGCGTTTCGGGTGAGTTTGTTGGGTCCGCCTCAGTTCTCGATGGAACGGTCTGGGTCGCCGACTACCATGGGACGGCCTACGCTATCGACGCCAGAACCGGAGAGGTGTACTGGTCTCACTCGTTTCCCGGTGTCAACAAAATCGACGCTGGACTTGCGGTGGCTAGAGACGAGGTATTCGTTCCTGCCGGTACCGGGACCACGAGCGTGGCCCTTGATGCCGCCACGGGCGAGATCCGTTGGGCTGTCGATACTGGCATCGTTACCGGACGTCCGGTGGTCGGTGACGACTGGGTCGCGTTCGGGCGAACAAACGACGGGATCAGCGTCTACGACCGATCGACAGGCGAGGAGCGAACCACCTGGTCGCGCACCGAGTACCACCTCGGCACGATCGACGGGCTTGTTCCGGTTGAGGAGGGGTTCATGATTTGGGAGGGATCCTCCTTGGGACTCTCGCTGCTTCGCTGACGGATACACGTCTGGATTGAGCGTGGGTGCGGTGTGTCCGAGAAGTGGAAAAGTTGGACAGGTGATCATGGACCAGCAGTCAATGCAGAGCAAGAATTTGGTCCCGTCCCAAAGCGGTCTAGAGTTTCGAGCTGTGGTTGAGTAGACGGCTTGGTGGCGCATCTCACGTTCTCTAAACTGCGTGCACTCGGTGCACGCCATTCTAACGCAGTATCACTGTCTATAGTAAGGTGCCGCCGCGACTCTCAGCGGCAAACTCTAGACGGCTTTGGGACGCGGCCAACCGATTGGCCCCTGCCCAACTACGACGGAGCGAACACTCGTACAGTGCCGTTCGAGAGCGCACCTGCACCTGGCCTGACTGAACAATGGACTGTCAGTGTCCAACATCCTGGACAACCCATTGCAATTAATGGCTCGATTTTCGTCGCTGGAATACGTTCGCCGGATTTTATCCATCGTACAGTCTGTACACCAGCGAAAAACAATAGATAAAGTCCAGTGTCAAGCCCCACTGCACCTGATTCGAACACGATCTTGACCGAACAAAAGAAATTTCGGTCTTGCCTCACAACTCGGCATGATGCCCTCCAGACGACGGTTCCTGACGACCTTGGGGATGACCAGCATCGCCAGCCTTGCCGGCTGTATCGACTTCGGCGAGGCGACGTACTCACCTGGGACCGACGCTGACACCGAGTGGCCGATGCCTGCATACGACCGAGGGTTCTCGGCGTACAACCCCGACGCTGCGGCGCCGCGCGACGGCGTGACCGAGCGCTGGTCGACCGCAATCCCTGCCTTGCCTCGCCGCCCCGTGATCGCGGCGGGGACGGTGCTGGTGCCGACCGCTTCGGGACTGGTGGCACTGGATGTTGGCACCGGCGAGGAACGGTGGCGTCACGGCAAAGCGGACAGCAGAGCGCGCACACCTGTCGTCCACGACGGTACTGCGTATGTTGGACTCGTCGACCCACCTGGTCTGTTCGCGCTAGACGTCGAGACCGGTGACCAGCAGTGGCATATCAAGAACATCGGTTACGACGAAGCTGCGCCGACGTTCGGTGTCGACTACGACCACCTCTACGTCGGCGGCGTCGGAGAGGTCTCCCAGATCGACCCGACCACCGGCAAAGTCACGGCTCGCACTGAGGTGTTCGGCTCCGTGACGGCCCTCGCACACAACACCTCGCTTCTCGTCGGCACCGAGGGTGGCGAGGTGTACAGCTTCTCTGTCGGGGACCGTGGGTTCAGCGACCAGTGGCGCCTAAAGGTCGTCGGGTCGGTGAGAGCTATCGTCACCTCCGATAGCGACATCTACGTGGCGACGTGGGGCGGCCCGGCCTACCGTCTTCAGGGCGGCCTCGACGCGGGGTCGAGCCGCTGGGAGGCCGAACGTGGTGCCGTCGGTGGTCTCGCGGCAGCCTCACGAGACGTGGTCGGGTGCGATCTGAGCGGCCTCCGGACGTTCGACGCCCACAGCGGGGACGTCGGGTGGAACCGAGAAGGGGAGTTCACCGCTGCCCCTGCCATTGCTGGCGATACGGTCTACATCGGTGGCGAGACAGAGGGCGAGGGCGGGAGCGGCTTCGTCGCGGCCTACGCGCTCTCAGGAGGTCGCGGCATCGGGTCGCTGCGGGTCGGGGGCAAGCGGTGGCAGTTTGATGTCGGGAGTGATCGTCCCGTTGGGCAGGGAATCGCCGTCGCCGACGGTGCAGTCTTCGCCTGTACAGAGGGGCTGAAGGGCGACACCGGGCCACGGGTGTACGCGCTGGACCCTGCCTGAGGTTGCAGGAAAATCGGTTTGCCGCATCCGCGCTTACTCCGCTCACCGAGATACGCGCAGTAGGGCTTGTTTAGACGCATGAGATCAGTGATAGAACCCTCGCTGCTTGATAAGCAGGCGCAGTTGACGCAAGATGCCATCATCTGCTGTAAGTATCGAGTCGATAGTTCATAAGGTCAAGGTAATTATATGGATATCATAACACTTTACCAGGAACCAATAGTCGTTCAACACAATGCCGCCCTTCACACTACTCTTCCGCCCTGATCGGTTCTTCGCCGAGCGGGACTTTCACACTAGACGTATTATAGCCGTCACTCTCCTATTTGTCTTCTCTCACCCGATCGGGGTATGGGGCGTTAGTTGGATACTCCAGGAGCGTATTGACGGGACAGTTATGATCGATAATCCAAACCGACCGTCAGAGAGTTTCTGCAAGGCTGCCCCGGGATCGATAGAGACAGGGTGTGATGCACCCGCTCAGGTTGACCGAAACGTCGATACTCTCCTCTCGGAGGCTACTGGTCAAGTCATCGGACTTGTCTTCCTTGGCATACTCATTGTGATCGTTCTAGCAGCCTGTCTGCTCCATGCGGGGTCATGGGTGCTTGGCGGTGAGGGCGGGGCAGCGACATCATTCGCCGTCGCGATCTGGGGGCTGGTCCCGATTCTGTTCAATCTTCTCCTCGGTGTCGGCCTCCTCTACATGATGGTTGACCCTGTGACGGTGACGCCAGATAGCAATCCAACCGTGTGGATGGACGAGTTCCAAGCGGACCTCAAACCGTTAGAACAGTTGAAACCGCTATTCACCGGAATCACAACTCTGTGGAGTGGGATAATCTGGCGATTTGGGCTTCTGCACAAACGGGGGTTAGCACCGGGAGAGGCGACCGGTCTGGCCGGAAGTGTAGCATTGGTCTTCTGGTTACTCACCCTCATTTAATTACCATGTCCTCCAGACCAACCACTCTTCAATTACGGATGGTCGCTGCCCTCCTTGGACTTGCCCTCGTCTCAGTTGGATTTCTTGTGGGCGTGTGGGTTGTATTCTACGGTGTACTCGTCTTTTTTGAGAGGGCGCATGCCACTCAGATAGCGGGCATCATTACTGTTGCAACGCTTTTGACGATCGGCTATCTCGAGTACAGGCAGCTCGAAACGATCGAACGACGTGCAGATGCCTATCCAGTGGATCGAGAGACGGCACCGGAATTGTATCAAATAACGACGCGAGTTGCTGCCCAACTCAACGTCTCTGTCCCGACGATTGCTATCTCAGACCGAGATGTGCCTGAAGCATTAGCGATTGGGTTCCGACCAGAAAACATCCATCTGGTACTCTCTCTTGGGACAATCAAGGCACTGGATGGGCAGGAAGAACTCGAGGCAGTGATTGCGCACGAACTCGCTCACGTCAGAAACCGAGACGCGATGATCATGACAGTTGTGTCACTTCCTGTTGTGCTCGCTGATGGACTGCGATCACGAGTCACGCAGATAGAAAATCCGGGGGCAGTTGGTATTGTGACCGTGCCGCTTGGATTTTTATCAACCGGCATTTGGGTTATCGGGAGAACGATCACAGCTCGTCTGTCTCGAACCAGAGAACGAGCGGCAGATCAGGCAGCGGCGGAGGTTACCGGATCACCTGCTGCCCTCGCCATCGCACTCCAACGACTCGATGACGAAATCGCAGACACACCGACTCGTGACCTTCGTGAAGTTTCGAGTGTCTCTTCGTTATCCGTTCTGCCACTTGACCCAAAGGAACCTGAAAAAGTCATGCTTGGACCAGACGGAGACACTGAGCCGTCGTATTGGTGGCTCAGACGGTGGACACACCGACTCAAACGCTATCTCTTTGGAACACACCCACCAACCGACGAACGAATCAAGGCGCTCTCAGAACTCGAGCGCAAACAGTGAACCGCCTCGAGGTTACGCCCCGAGGCACTCGGCCTGCTCTGCCTGTAGAGAAGAAGGACTTACAGTCTTCCGTGTTCGGGACGGTATTATCGCCCAAGGAGACTACCGTCGGCGTACTTTTCCTCGTACTCGGTATCGTCGGCGATCAGCATCAGAATTCCCTCAACCAGGCCAAGCACTGCGGGGATACCCGTCCAGAAGAAACAGAGGTAGAGTACGCCGAGTTTCATGTTCCCCTGGTAGAATTTATGTGCCCCCAAGCCGCCAAGCAGTAGCGCCAGAACGCCGGCCGCGATCTTGTCTGAATCTGTCGATCCCTGCACGGAAGGCTGTCGAACACCACAGTCCGGACAGATTTCCGCCTGCTTGGTTATCAGGGTCCCGCACTCGACACAGTACTTCTCGTTTTCAGCCCGCTCGTCGTAACTTCCCTCGAGAGATATGGTTTGATTGACCCCGCAGTTGGTACACACCTCTGCATCGTCGGCGATCTGCTCGCCACAATTAATACAGTACTTCATGTAGTGAGGACTGACTTCTTCTCAGACTCGACATAAGTACCTGATCGTTCGGACTCGCATCACCACGAAGATAAGATCGAACTGAAAGCGAGGATACCATATACGAGACCAATACCGAGAACGGTAAGCGAAGATTCGAACAGCAACAACGCGAGTCCAAGTCCGTATCCAGAGCCGAGTAACGCACCGGTTACAGTTCGAACGATATTATAGCCCCGCCGGTCGCGGAACGTCGTAACTGCCCAGTCGACAAACGAGGGAACAGGCAGCAACCCAACAGCGAGAAGCGCATCGGTGCCTCGAAACATGATGCCATACGAGAGAAATCCCATGGCGATCCCTGGATAGATGCCCAGACACCGCGCGCAGATGTGAACACGGTGACCGAAGACAGAAGGTGAATAACACCGATAGAATTCAGACGGAAGGTGGTGTGCGAGCACGAATCGGCGCGTCTTGCTCAGACCCTTTCGTAGCTCTGCAGTATCGATCCGCATAGGACGATTCTCGCAGAGTGACGGGATGTATCTACTGGACTCACGGCGGATCACCCATGCCACGTCTGCCATAGGCGATTGTTATGAGACTCAGATAGTCCACTCGAGCATGACTCCGTGTTGTAAGATCTTGACGCTAGCTGGCGTGTACTGCATCTAGCAGGACGGCGAGAGACTCGAGAGTGGCACCGCGGTCGAATCGACAGTCGACGAAAGACGTTTTTTAACGGTCCTCCTTGTCTTGAATGTAGTATGGATGCACTCCTGCCTATAGCAGTACACACGGTGAGGTGGCCACCATGAGCAGTTCCACGGCCGAAGCCGAACTCAACGAGGATGAGCACGCCGGCCTCGAGCTCATCCGCGAGTCTGGCGGCATCCACCAGAGCGATTTCTGGAAGGAACTGGAGTTCTCCTCGCGCAAGGGCAGCCGGATCGTCGAATCGCTCGTTGAAAAGGAACTGATCAACCGCGAGGAAACCGTTTACAAGGGCCACAACACCTACTTCATCTCGCCGACCGCACGAGGCCTCGATTTCAGACTGCTGATGGCCGGCGATATGCTCTCGCCGTTTGTCGGCGAAGAAGAGATTGATCCCAATAGCGACTCCTTCTCGCAGTGGATCATGAACCTCGCCTACGAGGAGTAGTCGGCGCGATCCGCGCTCGAGGCATGTCCGTTTCTCTTTGTCCTCGGTATCCTGGTAGACGAACAGTTGATGCACACCCCCATCACGGTCTTCTTTGACTGAGTCTCTAAACCGAGATTGCCAGATGACAAAGACAGGTGTAATATCATATTTGTTTTTAACTGTTAGCTAGTATCAGTTTATCCTGATCACGTTTTTTCGTGAGGTCAAGTTCAACGTGAATGCCGAGGCTTTGCGCCTGCTCTCTAGTAAGGAATAGCCAACATCCTGACCGGAGATCCCTCAGCCCAGCCGCAGAAGTATATCAACATCCCAAATATCCGTCACTGACGTGTGGTACAGACATCCGGTACAGATTTCTGTGACAGATAGTTATTACAGACACCTATACAGGCTGGTCAGAGATTGGCCTCCGACTGCTACAAACACCCACCGAAGCCGGTATCCTTCGGATGTCATCCACCGTAAAACCGCAAGAGGGCTCGATTACAGATAGATAATACAGACAGATAAAACAGATATTGAGAACAGACATTGAGAACAGAAGTCTGTTACAGATATCTGTACTGGAAGTCAGTACCGTATGTCTGCCACAAATTTATGTATGTAGTGACTGTATTGACTTCTATGATAACAGCAGTCGTCTACTCGGAATCGGGCGGCACGTTCAAGACCACCACCACCGCAAACCTTGCAGTTGCCCTCGAGCGCATGGGTCTCGACGTCTGTGTGATCGATCTGGATCCCCAAGAGGGGAATCTTACAAGCCTATTCGACGTCGGTGAGTTCCGAAGTGATCCCGATGCAGACAACATCGTTAAGCACATCCTCGAGATGCCTGATGGGCCCTTCGAGGATCTCATCGAGACATCTGAGGAAGGCGTCGACGTGATTCCAAGTCATGACATGCTCGGCGACTTCACGTCGAACCTCGAGCAGAAGATCGACTACGAGACGGGCATGAAGAATATGAGCCGAGAGGAGTTCCCCCGGTACGAGCTCCTGTACGACCTGCTCTGGGACAAAGAACAACTCCACGAACGGTACGATGCCGTCTTGATCGACCCGAACGCCCGTGCTGAGGACCTGCTATACAACGCCATCTACGCTATGCGAACACTGGTTGCGCCGGTCAAACCCGCCGGAAAGGGTAACCTCAGTCTCGGGGGGCTCGAGGAGCTCGTGACGAACATGGAGCAGCATCTGGATATCGAGGTTGGCCTCTCGTGTGTCGTTCCCTCTGGTGTCGGGCAGACGAACGCCCACCAGCAGTACACCAAGCAGTTCGAAAACAATGAGTACTACCCAACACCCGTCTCGATCCCCAATCGCGAGAGTCTCATGGACACGATGTGGGAAGCCCGTGGGTCCGCGTTCAAAGTGCTCGAAGAACGCTGGAAAACCTTCGAACAAGACGGCGAGATGGTCAGCGAACCCGGTCAGCGTGGCGTCCGTGATCGTGAGCTCGAGACCGCACGTGATCTCTACTCGCTCGCTGCGTTCATCGCGACCGAGACGTTCGACATTGATGTCGATACCGAGCTCGTCCTCGAGATCGACGGCTACGGCGAGGAGCGATTCGATGTGGGAGACACCGAGCGTGAGGTGACGGCCTGATGCCCATGAAACGAGGATCTGGAAACCTCGACTTTGGGCCGGGAGCAGACAGTGATGACGAAGACACTGAGAGTGAGACCGAGGCTCAAGACGAACCGATACAGGACACCGACTCAGAATCGGATCGTCCAGTGACCAATTCGCCACCAGCAGAACCAGAGCCGCAGGTGGAGAGCGCGGACGATCCCGACGAGGATAGCAGTGAGGGAGAGGCTGAAAACAACGAAGGCGATCGGGAGCAGTTCCCCTATTTTGTCCGTCGAAGCAATGTCGGTGACGAACGCGATGAACGAATCGAAGTTCACCTTCGTAAGGCAGTTCATAGTCAGGAGTCCGCATTCCGCAGTCAACTCGCTGATGAACTCGGAACTGAAGAAGTCTCAAAAACTGACGCTCGAGAATTCGCCCTGAAGTTCGCGTTTGAGAACCCAGAGGGTGTCGCTGAGCTCATGCGTGAGGAAGGGTTTGGCTTGATCGATTGAATTCCAGACCGTATACGAATTCTCTCCCTCGTTCGCACACCGGAAATCTGTGCTGCCTTGTGGAATAGATGTCTGTTACAGAAATCTGTAACAGATATCTATTACAGACACTTGTTGCAAATTGGATCATAGAGAGCATCCACACCCCAGGTGTCGAGTGTAAATTCCCATAATTAGGCGATAAGGGTTCTGTCTGGAGGAATCTCAAATATATGCCGGTTTCGAGAAGTATTTTCTTTCTACATTGGTATATTAAAAACAACGTTTTGTGTGTTCTAGGTAGAAACAGTATTCGCAGTGGGTTCTCAGTACTAGATAATTCTGGATTGTAATTCAAATTTTAGGTCTTGCAGGCCGGTTGAATTTCACTTGACATCTGGGGTGACGCTATTTTAGCTGTGGCGGTGAGGGTGCCAAGCCCCCGCCCTCAAGGAGCGATCGGAGGGAGAGAGTAGGGCGGGGTAGTTCACCTAACGGACATCGTAATCCCCACTGCAACTCGAATACTGAGTTCTTCGCCAGGCTGAACTCTCCTGACTCTGGAACTGCTTTGACTGAAGCGAGCAGGCGCAAGGCCCGAGCAAGTGGGGAGAGGTAGTTGACCCCCTTCGTTTCCGTCGTTTCCGTATCCCCACCCCGGACTTCCATCGTTTCCGTCGTAATTGAACTCTTCTCGATACGCCCCATGTTTCCGTCGTAATTTCCATCACCTCATTTCCATAGCCCCACCCCAGACTTCCGTCGTTTCCGACGTGGTTGAAATATTCTTCACATACCCCGTGTTTCCGTCGTAATTACCCACCCCTCGTTTCCGTCGTTTCCGTAACTCCACCCCAAATTTCCGTCGTAAATTCCTGTTAGGTGTGTTATATTTCACCCATCATTCCAATTTTGCATTCGAGTATCTTCCAAAATGGTTTCGCGGACAACTTGAGGATCTTCGATCAGTCGGTTCTGAAGATGGATACCGCCCGCACTACCCTTGTTGATTTTCTCGATTTCGACGACACCGAGGAATGCTTGTTCCTTCAGAATATCTCGAAATCGTCGAACGGAAAGAACGTCCATGTCAAGGTACTCGCAGATCTGTTCGTACTGATCATAAACGCGGCTCGTAAGGAAGGCATCGTCATCGGAATTTACGCTGAGTTCAGTGAGTGCGAGTAGTGCTGCTTTCGCCTGTGTAGGCGCACCGTTGACGAGTTCCCGGAAGCGGTCTTTTTCAGCATGCTGTTGGGCTTGGCGGACGTGCTCCTCCCGCACTTTCTCGGCATCATCCTCGTAGGCAACCTCGCCTGCATGACGGAGAATATCGATCGCTTTTCGAGCATCGCCGTGTTCTTGAGCGGCAAACGCGGCAGAAAGAGGAATAACATCGTCGGAAAGAACGCCATCTTGGAAGGCGTCTGCTCGATTATGCATGATCTCCCGGAGCTGGTTCGCGTCATAAGGTTTAAAGAACAGTTCCTTATGCTGGAAGCTACTTTTGACGCGTTCGTTCGTGTTGTCGACGTACTGGATCTTGTTACTGATAGCAATAATACCGATGCTACAATCGATTTTCCCCGCCTCTTCGGCTCGCGAAAGCTTCATCAACAGGCTATCGTCGTTCATCAAATCGATCTCGTCGAGGATGATGATTACCGAATCGAACTGCGCGTCGAGTATCTCCCAGAGGAGCTTATAGTATTTTGACGTGCTGAGTCCAGTGTGGGGGACCGTTATAGCCGTCACATCTTCGTCATTTAGTTTTGCGGCGAGAGAAGAGATAGCTTGTGTCTCCGTATTGTCTTCCGCGCAATCAAGATACGCGATTCCGATCGAGACACCTTCCTGAGCTGCATTTTGAGCACGTTGGCAGACATGTCTCGAAACCAGTGACTTTCCTGTCCCAGTCTTTCCGTAGATAATTACGTTTTCAGGGGAATATCCGTGGACAGCACCGTTGAGACGTTTCGCTAGCTTTGAGATTTCCTCATCCCGACCAACGATTCGGTCAGCTTCTGGAACGTGGCCGATTTTCAGGAGATCCTTATTCGAAAAGATCCGGTGTCCTGCTTCGAAAAGTGGATCGTCAACGGAACCGGACGGAGACTCGGGTGTCATCTGATATGTCATGATGTGGGCGGTGAGAGTATAAAACTAGTGGACACAACCACCCCACGTTTCCGACGTTATTCTCGATTCTTCATGCGATTCAGAGCCTAAAAGTGGAAAATAGAGTATTTGATACGATAACCGAGTTTCCGACGTAAGACGGAATAAAGGAAGTATTCGGCAAGTAGAAGCGATAAGATCGCCACAATATTTTACCCACACACCCCACGTTTCCGTCGTAACTTAGAGAAAGAGAACGGGTCCAGTTGAAGAGATCGTCCAAAGAATCAATTCAGCTGTAAGAGCCAGTCTACATCAGTATAGCAGTTAGCTGGAGGGTTATAAGCAGACCTCAATTTCAACCGACGAAACGAAGTTAAGTTGTTTCGTCGGTAAACGAAGTACAGTCAATGGACTATTCTCAAGTAGTCTACTTCAATCTAGGGTGCAGTGGAGCTAGACAACAGTATATTTCAACTACCTTGAGCGATGTTATAATTGTGCAGCCGAACCCTTCCCATGGTTTCTTGGAGAAACGACGGAAACGTGGGGGGTGGGTCCTTCTTCCCCTCTCAAAGACAACTGCTCAATTCTTGTCTTGATACGTCGGAAACGTGGGGTGAACTACCCTCCCCTACTTCGCTCGGGGTTAATCGTCCCGCTCGCTCGTTGAGGGGAGGGCTTTCGCGTGGACTCCCGTTCTACGCCTCGGATGAGACGGGAAGGTCGTACTCTCCGCTCACTTTCAACGTCCCGCGATTCAAGCGCACATCTACGGGTGCACCTCCGTCGTCTGCGTTTTGCCGACGCCGGAAATACTGGAGGCCGATGTTCTTGGAAGCGTTGCTCGAGCTCACGGATCTCTCTCGCTGAGTCTGTCGTTCGAGCATTTCTGCTCGCTGATAACGGTCACGAGCGACATCATCGATACCGTCCTCGCCACCGATCGTGAACCGCTTGCCACGGTGATTGATTTGCTCGAGCATCAGTACCGATCCTCTGACTCATCTACTGCGGCATCTCGAGCGTCCGCTTGGAGGTGCTCGTAGCGGACCTCACACCTGTCTGAACAGAACCGACCAGCATATCCTACACGATCGCGAGCAGGTTCCGAACACGTCGGCATTCGGCACTCGTCGCGGTCAGTCATCTAGTGATTCCTTGGTTCAGGAGCTGAGTCGTCTCAACGTCTGTCGATGTGATTGCTGTCTCTCGTCGTCTCATGGGTTGCTACGGTGGGCCCTTTCGATCCCCCGCACCCCTTTCAGGGGGTACAAATCGTCTCGAGTGACGAGATCACTCGACAGTTAGCGGTTGAACGTGCCATCCGGCGCAGGGACAAGTCCAGTGCGGATCTCAAGGTCGACACGGCGAAGATGCTTGCAGCCGTTGTCTGGCTGGCGCTGCTTGAAATCGGGGCACGTACACGTCGTTGCCTCGATATCGACCTCGTAGGTGTTTCCGCTCTCACTCTCGACCTCGTAGACCGGGCCCAGTGTCGCAAAGCAGACGTCCAGTTGTTCGTTCAGTGCACGGCGCGTTCGTGGGTCGTCGATCGAGTAGCCACCTGCCTCGAGTGCGGTCGGTGGTTTGGGGTTGTCGCAGGGGGTGGTGAACTCGTCGCGATGGTTGCGCTCTTGGTCACACTTCCTGCAGCGCCAGTAGCGTGTTCGATATTCGTAGCCATCGGTGAGATTGAGTTCGTACGGTGTTGGCTCTGTGCCCGGCAGCCATTCATCGATCGCGACGAGTTCGTGTCCGTTCAGTCGGGCAACGTCTCCTGGATAGCTTCGGTCACGGTCGATCGTGTATTCGCCTATTGGTCGATCTCGATGCGGGTCGCTCTCGGGCGGTCGGTCTGTACTCATTCGTGGCCTTGAGGCACACGAGTATGCGCCTCACCCTCTCAGGCGCTGAAAATCACCGTTGTAAGAAGATTAGGTGAACAGATGCTCTGTTGCAGCGTCGAATAGCACCAGTTTCAGCCTTGTTCTCGGCTGAATTCCGTGAGACTTGTGGGGAATTGGACGCCGTCTGGCGATATGAGGTCGAAACGACCGATCATACGGCAGTGTAAGAATCTTGCCAAACAGCACGTGGATAACCCTGACGAACCCGCTGCGCCGGACGGCGCCAGCGGGTTCGCCGAGTGGGCTCAGATCGCGTTTATCCTCTTGCATGCGGAACTCGACAAAGATTTCCGAGAGACTGAAGCATGGTTCAATGACTCCAGAGCCATCCGTGAAGAGCTCAACATCGACAAATCGCCGGATCACACCACGCTCTGTCGATGGGAGCAACAGGTCGACATGCGTGAGCTCCGCAGCCTGCTCCGCCGCAGTGCGGAGCAGGCTGGCTGGTCGGGAACAGCAGCAATCGACGCCAGTGGCTTCCAGCGAGATCAGACCAGCTATCATTACCGGAATCGTGCTGGCTTCTCGTTTCATAAGCTGAAGACGACGGTTTTGGTCGATACAGAGTCACTGGCGATCAAAGACGTTCATTTCACGACGAAGCGCAAGTGGGACGGACACATCGGCTTGCAGGTCTATCGGCGCAACGCCGAAGACCTGCAAGAGTTCCTTGCAGATGCGAACTATTCGTGGTCAGATCTCAGAGAGGAGTGTCGCGCTGGCGCGACACGACCGCTAATCAAGCACAAGGAGCACAATGCGCTGAAGAAAGCGCATAACGCTCGGATGGACGAAGATCTGTACCATCAGCGGACACTGAGTGAGACTGCGTTCTCACTACTGAAGGATGACGGTGAGAAGTTACGCTCTCGGAGCTGGCACGGCCAGTTCCGAGAGCTCACGCGCAAGTGTATCGTGCATAACCTATCGCAGGCGGCGAGTTAGGGCTCGCCGCCTGCTCTCTTTCTCTGGACGTATCCGCCAGAGACATCGCCGTCATCCACGTACGGGTTCTCACAAAGTGACCTAATTCTGATGGTTGCAGAATCAACGAACTGGACTCCTCCCACATCATCCAGATCTCAAAACCATCAGTACAGGAGTTCTAACGCCATCTACCTGAATATCAAAATTTCAATACTGCCGCCGTCTTGCGTTCAACAGAGCATGAACAGATCAAGTCCTCGGCTATCTGGCTGGACTTTTACAGTGCTCGTGGATCGCTATCGACGATGCTCGCAAATGCGACGTTCTTCTGAACCTGTTCAATTTCGATGGTAGGTTCGTCACCAGGTTGGGCTCCAGAGACGATCACGACATAGCCACGCTCGACTTTTGCAATGCCGTCGCCCTGATCGCCGACAGTCTCAATCGTTACATTACGCACCTCGCCTTCCTCGACAGGGGGTCCCGACGGGGCGCGGCTCACGGTCTCTCGAGAGGAAGATTGCTGTGGCTCTTGTTGCATCGATGACTCTGTCGAAGCAGGTGACTCAAGAATCGCTACGCGATATGTTTCGTCAGCTGATAACGCCTCATGATCCACTTCACTCGAGGGAACTTCGACAACGTACGTTCCATTTCGCTTTTCGATTGGGGCGCTGAACAGAGAGCGAAGGGAATCTGGAATTTCGACCATTGAGTTTCTAGTACTCAGTACCCACGGGACAAGTAAGTTTCAGTACTTCACAAAGCTGGTCCTCGTGGATTGAATCGTCTGCTTGCTCGATAGTGAAGTACCGCGGGGGCAAGCCCCGCGGCTTCACCGTTTTGACCGCACGTCCCGAAACGGGCCGTGCGGTCGCAGGCGAATTTAATTCCCCTCGGACTTCCCGTGACGAGTCGTCTGGAATTAATACCCGAACGCTCGGTGCGTCCGTGAGGGTCGGCCGCTCCACCACGGCCCGACAACTCCTGTCTCACCACGCCAAAGACGCGGGTTTTGAGAGGAGTCGCATTCCTTGCAACTGCCGGCAGTTGCTTCGGATTAAGGTCTTTAATCCATGTCGCAACTGTACTCTCCAATACAGTGGTATCCATCATATAGCTTACACGGTTCACCCTCGGGGTCAAGCCCCGAGGCACTCTCGCTGTATCTCTGTGTAGAGGCCCCACCACATTATCTCGGTCGGTCCGCAAACGTTCTTCGCCACACTGCACCGCAGTTCGAGAGTCAAGGCCACTACGGGATAAGGAGTTTCTGAACGCTGTGGCTTGCTGGACTACCAAAGTTACTCCCCTCACGAATAGTTCGTCTATGCCGCTTCGCGTAGGCTCTTCACATCTTCTTTCAACCGTGTTGCGTACTTCACTCGGAGATCACGCGCTTCGCGCGGACTGACGATCTCACGTCCAGCGATCTCCCGTGTTATAGTGTCGTACTCCTGAACGTCGAACCCCAACTGCTGCAGGTATCCGCTGACTGTCTCCGACTCGATACCCTCGTGGATTGCCTCCTCGGCGTAGTCGCACACCACGTCGAACGTCGGGATCGTGATCGTGTCCTGCCCGATTTCGGCCTCGTCACCATCGATTCGAACGACGGAGTTCGGTATCTGTTCCATCACCGCGTTCGCCTCTCTCGTGAGGCGGAGAATCTGGCTCGGGAGCGACGCGTCGGGCGACCGCCACTCAACGGTCGGCATCTCCTTGCGCAATCTGACGGGCGTCCATACGACAGTGTTGGGTGAGAAGTTGGCGTCGACGTCGTCCCCATCGACGCCCGCTTCGATGGCCGCGGCTTTGAACTCCTCGAATCGGTGTTGGAGTCGTGTCTCCCACTCTCCGACCGTCTCTACGTAGTCCCAGAGCTGTCCGTGCTTTGGATAGTCCTCGTAACATTTCTTCCGATAGAGGTATGCACGGGCGCTGTTTGCGACGTCCGTTCCCTGAAAGTACGGCGAGGAGTTGAGTAACGCTAGTGCCGGATCGAGTGCGATGAGGGTATTGAGTTGATCGACGACGTTCTGTTGTTCGAAGTGAATGTGTGTTCCGGCACAGTAACTTGCGTAGTCGAACTCGGTTCCGATGACGCGTTTCTGGATTCGGCCGCGTTCGCTGGAGAGTCGTTCGATCTCCTCGCAATTGATCGGCGTCCCCAGCGGAACGAGAAGCTTGTCCAGCTCGTCGGCTCGCGCGAGAATTTCGTCGAGTTGGTCGATGAACGTCGCGCGGAGATCTGCCATCGTCTCACACGGAGGTGTTTTCAGCTCGAATAGGGGTTTGACGAATTCCTTCTCGGTGTACTCCGAGACGTCTGTCAACTCCTCGGGCGTTGTGAGTCCCCCATCTGAGTTGATCACCCAGTACTCCACCTCGATAGCTTTCTTCACACTGATTAGTAAGGCAGTGAACGGCATAGGGCTGGTGCCGGCTACACGACTCCGTCCCATCGGGTGGTGTATCCGATTGGCGTGACGAGTGCGGCATTCACACCCATCGGTTACATCTTCATCTGATATATTCGGAAGACGATTCCAACCATACGGTCGTGCGAGCCTTTCGAAAAGATGACATAGCCGTAGAGTGAGCCCAGAGAGGGCGACAGCGGGAGACCGCCTATATTTTCAAGAAGAGAATGATCAGGTTGATCACCATCATTGCCACGAAGCCAACGAGCCAGAGTTCCATATCAATCACCTCCGTTAGAGTCGGAAAATGGGTTTGACGTGTTCTGGAACGTTCTCACCGCTGGCTCCGTCGGTCACGTACGAGACGAAGATCGTCACGGTGATCGACACGGCGATCGCGATGAAATAGAAGTCCATCCCGATCGGGAACGCGTATCCGAGCTGTGTCGCAGCCAGCAGTGTGACGTTGAGCAGGAGTGCAGAAGCAAGTCCAGCAGTGACGCCTTCTCGGCTTGCGCCCTTCCAGAGGAGGCCGACGACCACAGCAGGGATCGTCCCACTGACAAACGTTCCCCAACCAAAGGTACCGAGGATCGCGACGAGATGGCCGCCATACAGTCCAAAGAGCACCGAGCCGATCCCGACGACAAGAACTGCGGCCCGCCCCAGCCATGTTTCTCGCTGTTCGGAGACCTCCCAGCCCATCGCCCGCACGAAGTCACGGGCAATCGCGCCGGAGGCGACCGACAGGAAGAACGCGGCGGTGGACATGATCGCAGCGACCAGCCCCGCGTAGATGATCATCCGCAGGATGATGTGCAACCGTTCGACGAACTCGAAGGCAGCCATGTCGGGGTTCGAAAGCGGTTCGACGCTTCCGGAGGCGACCAGATAGAGTGCAACGAAGCCGATGAGCAACCAGAGGATGCTCCCCACGGCATACGTGACGCCACTGACGAGGCCGACGGTTCGCAGTCCCTTCGGGTCATCGATCGAGAACATCCGCTGGAGGACTTGGGGCTGGCCCATGACGCCGATGCTGAAGACGATCGGCCAGATCAATAGCAGACCAGGTGCGGAGCTTTGAGCGAGTCCCCACCCGTCAAGCAACCGGGGAGTAAAGGCCTTCGCCACATCTCCGCCTGTGAGCTCACCGGCCTCAACAACAGTCATGGTCGTGCTCTCCATCCCGCCAGCGATCTGGAAGAAACCAACGACGACACCGACGACGCCCACGAGCATCACTGCTCCCGTGTATGCCCCTGCGAGCTGGGCCGACGCCATGCCACCGACGGCGACGTAGACGGTGATAAGCCCGAACACGAGCCAGACGGCGGTCTCAACCGAGATGCCGAGGATCACCGAGAGGACGTAGCCGCCGCCGGCGACCTGCGAAGCGAGGTACGCCCAACACGCGATAAAGAGGATCAACGAAAGGATCCCGCGGATCGCGCCACTGTTAAACCGCTCGTCGGCGATGTCCCCGAGCGTGCCAATGTCAGCAACGTCGGCCATCCCACGGACGCGCTTACCGACGATCCAATAGGCCATCGCAAACCCAAGGCCGCTGGCGAAGGTCATCCACAGCGAAGACGTCCCCATCTGGTAGACGAGCCCCGGGCCGCCGATGAACCCGAAGGCGCTCATGACCCCGGACATACTCGCCAGCGTAATGACTGCCGCACCGAACATCTTTGTCGCACCATAAAACTCGTCGGAGGAGTCGACCAGGCGCTTGCTATAGAGGCCGACAGCGAACACTGAGAGAATAAACAGTGCGACGAAGCCGGGAACGAGCACGTCGATCATTGACTACGCACCTCCACAGGCTCGTCGGCATCCTGTATGTCGCTCTCCGCGCTCACCCGCTCGACCTCCTCGAGGAACCGGTCCCACTCCCCGTCCGGCAAGAAGTGTTTCCGAAAATAAATCCCGTAGGCGAGGGTGACCGTCATGAATCCACCGACCCAGTAGAGCCAGTAGACAGCAGCGAAGGACGGGTGCATTCCGGTAATCAGAAACTCCGGGGAGCTGCCTGCGAACGCATTCGAGTAGTACTCGGTCAGGGTGAACGCCGATAGCTGGAGCCCAGTCCAGATTCCAAGGGGGTAGACGAGCAGCTTCGTCGAAATGGTCCCGTTGGAACTCGCGCCGATAACGAACCACGGATGAAAGAGGAATGCCGAGACGAGTAAGGCGATGAACCAATAGCCAGCCAGCCCGAGTCCGAGCACAGCAGTCCATAGCACACCGCTTGCGAGCATGAGCTTCGAAGTCATTCCTTCGACGTTGAGCTCGCCGTCTAACATGTCGCTGCCCTCTCGGTGGTCGCCTCGTGACTCCAATTCCTGCGCTCCAGTTCGCGCCGTTGTATCCAGGTTGTATGTCGCATGTGTACATCACTCGTAAGTGTTCACGAAGCCGCCATCCCACAGCAGGTCATCGCCGTTCAGGTGTTTGCCGTGACGTGAGAGCCCGAACGCGAACAGATTGCCAGCCTCGACCGGTTCCATCATCTCAGAAGATCGTGCCTGTCCAAGCATCACGTCCTCGACGACCTCTCTCTCAGAAATACCACGCTCTTCGGCCGTATCCTCGATCTGATTTAATACGAGAGGTGTCTTGACGTAGCCAGTACTGACCGTGAACGCACGGATATCTCCGTCGCCCTCAGCTGCAGTCGACTTGGTTAGCCCTCGAAGACCGAACTTCATCGTATTGTAAGCGACCTTATCGCGAGTCACGTAGTGGCCGTGGACGGACGCCATGTTGGCGATCGCGCCGACGCCGTCCTCGGCCTCACGGATGTGTGGGAGCGCCAGTTTCGTGAGATACATCGGCGCACGGAGCATCACCCGGTAGAGCAGGTCGAACATCTCCATCGGGAATGACGTGATCGGTGAGATATGCTGTATGCCAGCAATGTTTGCGATGTACCGAAGCTGTCCCGCATCGGCAGCCGTTTCAACAAGCGCCTCGATCTCGGCGTCGTCAGTCAGGTCACAGGCAACCGTCTCGAGAGCGCCCTCGACCGCAAGGTCATTCGCTTTCTCGGCCGTCTCGTGGAGACCGTCCTCGTCAATGTCGGTCGCAATCGTCGTCAAGCCGTTTGCCGCCAAGACGAGCGCCGTCGCACGGCCGATCCCCGAGGCCGCGCCGGTTACGATTGCCACGTTCTCCCTCGTAAACCGTGGATCATCGAGGTGATGGATCGAGTCGGCAGTGATCTCGGGTGGTTCAATACTGTTGTGAGTGTCGGCTTCCCCGCTCATGCGACTGGAGAAACGGACGGTATCTGGTTCAAACGGAAGGTTGATATGTAATCACTGCCGCCGGCTTGCGGTTTTGACCGTTGATTCCTGAAGGAATTTGAATACGTTCTCGAGATCATGTCGGCAGCGCTCGATGCAAGTGGCTACTCGATCGACGACCCACGAACGCGCCGTGCACTGAACGAGAAGTTGGATGTCCGCTTTGCGACAGTGGGCCCGATCTACGAGGTCGAGAGTGAGAGTGGTGGCTACCTACGAGGTCGATATCGAGGCAACAACGTGTACCTGTCCTGATTTCGAGCAGCGCCAGCCAGACGACGGCTGCAAGCATCTTCGCCGTATCGACCTCGAGATCCGGACGGGACGTGTCCCTGCGCCAGATTGGACGTTCAGCCGCTGACTGTCGAGTGATCTCGTCACTCGAGACGGATTGTATCCCCCGGAAGGGGTACGGGGGCTCGAAGGGAGTCCACCGCAGCAACCCATGAGACAAAGAGAGGCAGCAATCACATCAACAGACGTTGAGACGACTCAGTTCCTGAACCGTGGGATCGCTAGATGACTGACCGCGATGAGTGTCGGATGCCGACGTGTTCGGAACCTGCTCGCGATCGTGCAGGATATGCTGGTCGGTTCTGTTCGGACAGCTACGAGGTCCGCTACGAGCACCTCCAAGCCGACGCTCGAGATGCTGCAGTGGACGAAGCCGAGGATCGGTTCTGATGCTCGAGCAAATCGATTACCGTGGCAAGCGGTTCACGATCGGTGACGAGGACGTTGTCGTCGACGTCGCTCGTGAACGGTGTCGGCGAGCCGAACTACTCGAACGACAAACTCAGCGAGAGATCCGTCAACTCGAGCGTGCGAAGGCAGTCGCTGGACCAGACGGTGCTAATCCGGATGTGTAGGTACTAAAGCAATGATACAGACCGATAGCGCGGACCTCCGTCTTCAGGCGAAGATCAAGCGGGAGGCCCGGTGCAACACCCGCCGTCGGTGGCCGGAGTGGATTTCGTTCGTAATCGTTTTCGTGTGGTCCCGCGTAGCACGAAGTGCGACGAATACCGTGAGAGGCCGTCCCCGAACCACAAGGGGTGGCGGACCTGCGGTGGTTCGCACGGCGATGACATGGTATTCGATGGAGTCGTTCGAAAATCGGAGATTTTCGTGATCACGAGAGGCAATGCCTCTCGACCGACCTCATTGGCCGGGCCACAGCCCTAGACGAGGGAGGAAATCAAAGTTCCCCCGGTGTCAAGCGAGAGCTTTGCTCTCGCGGAACCGTCGGAAGACTGTGTCTTCCGAGATGTCGCTGGTTCCCTCTGAGTGCGGGTTGGAACCTTGAACGCTACACTCGGCGGAAATCCGATGATCGGATTTCTCCGCGTGAACGCGGAGGAGGTCAAGTGACCTCGAGCGATTCATTCTGCACACGGTGTGTTTCGAGTGTCGAAAAGCGATACGTCCGGTGGATCAAGGACAAAAATCAGCGCCGGACATGACTGAGGGGTGAGAATGATCGGACAATGTCGCGCATAGCGGATTACGCGACAGATGATGTACCGATGTCTTTGTTCTCCGCATCGAACACACCCACACACCACTCTGCAAGTGTTCGTGGCCTTCCGAAAGAGTCCAGGTAACAGATCAGGAGAGACCCACTTATAAAAACAGGATTTAACACGGTTTTGAGGAGTGTCTTTCTTGCACTATTCCACGGATCTTCTCTGCTCTAGGCGTTTTAGAGGGCGTTTCTATATGACAGCAATTATAGCAACAATAACAACATTCATGTTAGTACTAGCTAGTAGTATAACATCCAGTTGAAATACTGAATATGACCCGATCTACAGAATCGTTGTGAGTGGTGAGATGCCGAATTTCTAGTGTTTCAGTGTGGTCTAATCTATTGTTTTCCCTCCTTATTCATTCATAACAGGTATTTCATATGGAACTGGAGGGAGGCTTTCGTGAACGGCAGAACACTTGCAAAGTGGTGTGTGTGTGTGTCCTGCTGAAGAACACTTGTAACACTTGCAGGGTGGTCAGCAAAGTTTATGTTGGATTCGTTTGACTTTCTAGCTATGACTGATCTCGACGAAAATCCGTTCAATACAACGGACCCAATATTTAAACAAAAACAAATCCTCAAGAAGGATGAAATGCCTGACAAAATCTTTCATCGAGACGATGAAATCCAGCAGTACACAATCGCTCTCGAAGACATCATAGTTGGGCATGATCCAAACAACGTCTTCATCTACGGCCCGACTGGTGTTGGGAAAACCGCTGTCACACTCTGGATGCGGAACAAGCTCAAGGAGAAAGCTGCGGAAACCGGCGTCCCGTTGAATGTAGTCGGGCCAATCAACTGTCGGAACTACAAATCAGCATACGCGCTCGCCACAGCGCTCGTCAATGATTTTCGTCCGCCTGACGACCAATTACCGAACAGCGGATACTCCACTGACAAAGTATTCGACTTTCTGTATCAAGAAATCGAGAACGCTGGTGGGAACGTGCTTATCATTTTAGACGAAATCGATAACATTCCACCGGATGCTCGAAATGATTTCCTCTACGAGTTACCTCGCGCTGAAGCGAACGAGAATACGCCGATCACAGACGCGAAAATCGGGTTAATCGGTATTTCAAACGATCTAAAATTCGTTGACGTGCTCGAGCCAAAAGTCAAGTCCACGCTCGGAGAACGGGAGATTAAGTTCGGGCCGTACAACGCGAATGAGCTTAACGATATTCTGGAGTATTATGCTGACATGGCATTCAAAGATGGTGCCCTTGAAAAAGATGTAATCCCGCTTGCAGCTGCATTCTCTGCACAAGAGCGCGGTGACGTTCGGCAAGGAAAACGGATCTTACAGAAAGCGGGTGAACTCGCCCGTATGGACGGTAAAGAAATCGTGACTTCTGAACACACGCACGAAGCGACAGAAACCGTTGAAACAGACGAGATCTTGGATTATTTTGAGCAGGATCTCACATCGCATCAAGCGATGACGTACTTAGCGACCGCACTCGCAGTTATTGAACCGAAGCAAGAAGCAACGACGAAACGGATTTACAAATTATATTCGTCTGTAGCGGAATCAGTCGTATCCCGTGTGAAGAGTGAACGGAAAATCTACGAGTTCTTGGATCAATTATCCATGCAGGGCTTAGTACGATCGGCTGAGCAGAACCTTGGACGTGAAGGTGGTCGGCGGTACGTGTACGATATTACAGACGACCCACGTGATATTATTGCGGCTGCCCGCAAGTCATCGTACAACAATGCTGTTCCGAGTAATGTAGATGAAATGTTAGCCTATTATTTGGAAGAAGAAGCATCTGAATACGAAGCACCAGATATCTCTGATCAACATCAAGAAAATCTATGGAAATTCACGTAGACTATACAGACTTTATTTCGATACAATAGTGAACACTTGCAAGATGGTGTCCTAATGTACATCAAGAACACTTGCAGGGTGGTGTCCCAGTGAGCCCTATTCTTCTATAGGCTCTGTATTCTACAGATCAGGTAGGCTGAATATCTTCCAAAACTGCGTGGTTTAAAATCGCCCCAAATGGGGCACTTTAGCGCGTCTTAGCAGAGAAAACACTTGCAGGGTGGTGTCTATGTTATACCGTTGCTTTTGTTCGATTGTTGCTAAATGATCTAGAAATCCAGAGTAGAGAACACTTGCAGCATGGTGTCCCCACCAGACACGCTTTTCACTACGAGCACCTCCAAGCCGACGCTCGAGATGCTGCAGTGGACAAAGCCGGGGATCGGCACTGATGATCGAGCAGATCGATCACCGTGGCACGCGTTTCACGGTCGGTGGTGAGGACGATGTCGACAACGCTCGTGAACGCTGTCTGCGAGCCGAACTACTCGAACGGTAGGCTCAGCGAGAGCTCTGTGAGCTCGAGCGTGCGAAAGCCGTCGCTGGACCAGACAGTGCGAATCCCGACACTGAGCTACTCGAACAATGACACCGAACATCTCAAGTAATAAATAAAATAGATCGAGTATCTCGTGGCGTGACCTTGAGCGATTCATTCTGCACACGGTGTGTCTCGAGTACCGAAAAGCGGTACGTCCGGTGGATCGAGGACAAAGATCAGCACCGGATAGACTGAGGGGTGGGAGTGATCGGATAATGTCGCGCGCAGCGGATCACGCGACATATGATATATCCGATGTCCTCATTATCAATTTCTTCCCGATTCCCAGTCAAAGGCACACGCTGAGAGAAACACATACTCCCCCACCCCAGTGTGTCCAGTGTCTTTGATCACTGACCCATTATCCGACACTGTTATATGTAGCAGACGGGAACTTAACATTGGTAGCTAATGTCGGATGTAGCTCTTACGGGGACAGGTATGACGTCGTTTGGATCGCATCCCGACCGGACGGGAAGAGACATGTTCGCAGAGGCCGGCCTCGCCGCTCTCGAGGACGCAGGTGTCCCTGCTGCGGACGTTGATGAACTCTTTTACGGCAATTTCGTCGGCACCCTCTCGGAAGGGCAAGGCCACCAGGGACCGCTCATGGCAGAAGCGCTCGGGACGACTGCTCCCTCGCGCCGAATCGAAAGCGCGTGTGCCTCGAGCGGGGTCGCGGTGCGTGACGCCGTCCGTGCGATCAGAAGCGGCGAGGCTGACGTCGTCGTTGCCGGTGGCATGGAACGGATGACGAACATGGGGACGGCCGGGGCGACCAAAGGACTGGCCGGCGCAGCCGATGATCTCTACGAAGTCCGGTCGGGCGTCACCTTCCCCGGCGCGTACGCGCTGATGGCACGTGCCTACTTCGACGAGTACGGCGGGAGCCACGAGGATCTGGCTCACATCGCGGTTAAAAACCACGACAACGCGCTGGTCAACGACCACGCACACCTCCAGCAAGAGATCACGGTCGAGGACGCACTCGGCGCGCCCGAAATCGCATCTCCCTTCACACTCTATGACTCCTGTCCGATCAGTGACGGGGCATCCGCGCTCGTGTTGACCTCGCCGGAGTACGCCGACGAGCACGGCCTTGACGCCAACGTTGCGATCACCGGAGCCGGCCACGGCGGCGATACGATGGCGCTGCACGATCGCCAGTCGCTCTCGCGGACGCCTGCAACCCGCGACGCCGCTGGGGAAGCCTACGATGACGCCGGCATCGAGCCCAGCGACATCGCCATCGCAGAGGTCCACGACTGCTTTACCATCGCGGAAGTGCTGGCGCTCGAGGCGCTTGGGCTCTACAGTCACGGTGAGGCGATCGGAGCGGCCCGCCGTGGCGAGACGCGCCGGGATGGTGAGCTGCCGGTGAACCTCTCGGGCGGCCTGAAAGCGAAGGGCCATCCGGTGGGTGCGACCGGTGCCGCCCAGGTGGCGGCCATCGCGACGCTGCTCGATGGCACGCATCCGCGTGCCGACGCCGTCGACGACGACGCGACGGTCGGCGTTGCCCAGAACGCCGGTGGGACGGTTGCCAGTGCGACCGTTCACGTTCTGGAGGTGATGGAGTAATGACTGACGTGACCAACGGCGAGTACGACGCGTTCCTTGACGCGCTCGCCGAGGGCGAGGGCTATTATCTCGTCTGCGAGAACGAGCACGGCCTGCTGCCGCCACGGCGTGCCTGCCCACACTGTGGCGACCGCGAGCTCACGGAGCGGGACCTCCCGAAGTCCGGCGAGATCGTCACGCACACGACCGTGTTCGTGCCGACGCCGCAGTTCGAGGACGACGCACCCTACGTCACCGCTGTCGCCGACTTCGACGGCGTCCGACTCACGGGTGTCGTGCGAGGCATCGCTCAAGAAGACGTTGCGATCGGCGATCACGTCACCGCGACCGTCGAATCCAACGAGACGGCAGACGAACGAACGATCGTCTTCCGTCCAACGGAGTAAGACTAGCTGTAAGAAATAATCAGTTCTGTATTTGTCACATGAACCTCATAGCACAGACCGATGTCGCAAGGGAAACGTACTGGGGAATCACCAGCGTCGAGTATGCGGTGTTTTACTTCCTTGCGTTCGTCACGGTTGCCGTCTTCACTTACGGTGTCTACCGACGGTTCGCTCGGTACACGCAGGGTGACGGGGAGTCGTTCCCTCGGCTCGACGATCTACAACGCCGTGTCGTAAGCGCGGCCAAGATCGTGCTTTCGAACGAAAAGCAGTTCAACAGAGACCTCTACGGCGGCTTGATGCACTCGTTTATCCTCTGGGGGTTCCTGACGTTGTTTATCGCGACCTCCATCCTGATGGTCGAAGAGTATGCCGCGAAGAAACTCCTCGGCCTCTCGTTTTGGAATGGTGACTTCTATCTCGCCTACCAGTTCATGGTCGACGCGATGGGCCTGCTGTTCGTCGTCGGCATCGGCATGGCCCTCTACCGGCGCTACTGGGTCCGCAACCACCGTCTCTGGGACCGCCACACCTCCGCTGAGGACGATCTGTTCATCTGGACGCTGTTCGCCCTCGGCATCGGTGGCTTCCTGCTCGAGGGACTGCGCGTCTACAGCGCCGGGATTCCTGACCACGAGGTCGTCAGCTTCGTCGCCTACGGGATGGCACTTGGCTTCGACGCGCTCGGGCTGGCGACGCTGGGTCCCGAGCAGGCCGGGCTCAACGGGGCTGGGCTCAACGTCGAGAATCTTCACTGGCTCGCGTGGTGGACTCACTCGCTGGTCGCCTTCTTCTTCATCGCGTGGATCCCCTACGCCAAGCCGTTCCACATGCTTTCGTCCTTTGCCAACGTTGTCACCCGGGATGAGAAAGCGGGCCAGCGCCTCCCGAACGTTCCTTCGGATCTGGACGCGACCAACGCCGAATCCATCGACGACTTCACCTGGAAAGAACTGCTCGATCAGGACGCCTGTACCAAGTGTGGCCGGTGTTCCTCGGTCTGTCCCGCCAAAGCTTCCGACCGCCCGCTCGACCCGCGGAACGTCATCCTCGACCTGAAATCCTACCGCGAAGACCTCGAGGCCGGCGGGGAGGACCAGCCGATTGTCGCCGACGGCGGCACCTCGGTGATCAACGCCGAGACGATGGAGTCCTGTATGGCCTGTATGGCCTGTATGGACGCCTGTCCCGTCGAGATCGAGCACCTCAAGAGCTTTACCCGGCTCAACCGCCAGCTCACCGATCAGGGTGACATCGACTCGAGCATGCAGGATGTCTTCCAGAACGTCATGCAAAACGGCAATACCTTCGGCGACTCACCCCGCAATCGCGGCGACTGGACTGAGGAGCTCGAGTTCGACGTGGCCGACGCCCGCGAGGAGGAAGTCGACTACCTCTGGTACGTCGGTGACTTCCCCAGCTACGATGAGCGTAACAAGCAGGTCGCGCGCTCGCTGGCCACGATTTTGAAGGAAGCCGACGTCAGCTTCGGCATCCTCTTCGACGACGAGAAATTCGACGGCAACGACATCCGTCGCGTCGGCGAGGAGTTTCTCTACATCGAACTCGCCGGCCACCACGTCGAGACCTGGGAAGACTGCGAGTTCGATACGATCGTCTGTACGGACCCCCACTCCTACAACACCTTCAAAAACGAGTATCCCGAGGTCGACTTCGAGGAGTTCGCCGACGACCCGATGATGCCCTTCGAGTACGACGAACAGTGGAACGCAGACGGCGAGATCGACGTCCTCCACTGGACGCAGGCCGTTGAGGAACTCGTCTCCGAGGGCCACCTCGAGCTGTCGGGGACGGAACTTGACTACACGGTCACCTACCACGATCCGTGTCATCTCGGCCGGTACAACGACGAGTACGAGGCTCCGCGAGAACTCATCACAGCCACGGGCTGTACGTTAGACGAGATGCCCCGCAACCGCGCTAACTCCTTCTGCTGCGGTGGCGGTGGCGGTGGCCTCTGGATGGACTTCGAAGAGGAGCCAAAACCAAGTGAGGAGCGCATTCGTGAGGCGCTCGAGGATACTGACGCCGGCAGCGGCGTCGAGAAGTTCGTCGTCGCCTGTCCGATGTGCATGACGATGTACGAGGACGGCCGCAAGACCGGCGGCTACGAGGACGACATCGAAATCGTCGATGTCGCTGAGCTCATCGTCGAAGCCATCGGCAAAACGGACGAAGCGAAGGTCGAGGTCGCCACGGACTAAGAAGCTTTGACATCCTTCTCCGCGTGAATGCGGATGAGAATGTCAATTCAAAAGATCCGCTATTGATCGGTCAGTCGTACTTTCGAAAACCCATGTCGCGGGCCATCTCTCGAAACGACTGCCGACACAGCCAGATATCGTACTTGCCGATCAAGCCCTGTTCTCGGCCAGTGTCTCTGCAGACGCGTTGGTTTCCGGTACGTCCGCTGTTCGCGCCGATACTGTCATTTGCTTTACTTTTAGGGTCGATCGACGATCCATTGGTCATATCAACTCCTCCGCTTTCCGTCTCAATGAGGGTTCGACCGTCGTGTCCTCGGAGAGTTCCTCGAGAGTCGTCATGGCATTACAGTCGGCTAAACCGTTGAGTGCGTGTCGACGGAACTCACCGCGGAGACCGCCCATTCGGACGATAATTCCGAGGTTCGTCGCCTCTCTCGCTCGAACGAGCGAATCGATCGCCTTGTACCGTTGCGTTGATGAAACGTTCTTCTTGACTGCCGTTTGGAATGTCGTAGCCATCGTTCAGTAGGTTCTCTGGTCAGTTATCGTGCGTCCTCGAGGGTGCAATACGATCCTTCGTGAGCCGAAATCCACGCTGTCACCAGCGAGTCCTCGGGCGAGATCGAGTAGATTGTACACAGGTTCGGACCCGAATCCATCGATTCAATGATCGCACAGCACTCCGGTGCCGGGTGCTCGGCCGACGATGTGAATCTCGTATCGGTCACGTGGTCAGTCAGGTATTGTCGCTTAATCCGCGATTCCGATCTCTTCTTGGCCGTCGTGTTCGGGGTTCTCTGCCCCATCTCCGTTAGCATCTTCGGGTGGCTCAAACGTCGGGAAACGATCGTTGAACGTCTCCCAGTCGGCGTCCATCTCCTCGTCGGTGAGCAGACAGCGCTCGAGATGTTCACGGATCGACTCGTGGTCAATCTCGGTACCGATCAACACTAGTTGACTGCCGCGGTCGCCCCACTGGTCGTCCCACATCTCTTGGAGTTCGGGGTACGCTTCGAGCTGTTCGTCGCGTTCCTCTGGCGGGAGGGTTGCGATCCAATTCCCAGCGGGTGCGACCCGAATCGACTGTCCAGCGACGTTCAACATGAGCGCCATCGCTTCGCGCCCGGCGAGCCAGAAGTGGCCCTTGGATCGGACGACGTTCTCGGGGAACGCGTCAAGTAGTTCAGCGAACCGCTCAGGATGGAAGGGACGCCGCGCCTCGAAGACAAACGAGGTCACGCCGTGTTCTTCTTCGGCCGATTCATGCGGAGCTTGGAGCTCCTGCATCCAGCCGGCTGATTGGCTTGCTTCCTCGAAGTCGAACCTCCCAGTGTCTACCACCGCATCGACGTCTACCCGACCATGGGTCGTTCGGACGATCTCGGCGCGGGGCTGGAGGATCTCTAGGGTCTCTTCGATCTCGTCGAGTGTCGCCTCGTCGACGAGGTCACACTTGTTCAACAGGAGGATATCACAGAACTCCACCTGTTCGACGAGCAGGTCACCGAGGTGTTTCTTCGTCCCGTCATCGTCGAGGATCTCGTCCGACTGCATCGCCTCGTTGAACTGGTGGGCGTCGACGACCGTCACCGTCGTATCGAGGTGACAGTTCTCGAGCGGCTCGATACCTGTCTCCTCGTAGAACTCAGTGGGATCGAGATCCGACTGATCGAATCCAAGCGTCAGCGTTTGCGCGACAGGTAGTGGTTCGGCGACGCCCGTCGACTCAACCACGATCGCATCGAACTCCCGATCGCGTGTGAGTCCGCTGATCGCGTCAAGCAGGTCACCACGCAGTTCGCAGCAGATACAGCCGTTCGAGAGTTCGATCAGCTCCTCTTCGTCCGCCGAGATATCAGATGATTCGGCGACGAGGTCCGCGTCGACGTTGACGTCGCCCATATCGTTGACGAGTACGGCGAGATCTCGGTCACCGCTCTCGCGCAGTATGTGATTGAGTGTCGTCGTCTTGCCGGCACCGAGCGTTCCGGAAAGAACTGTCACGGGGATTGTCTGCTCGTCCATGTGTTGACAACATCAACCCACATAGTAATATAAGTTATCACTCTATGAGAAGAACTTATTAACAGTCGCAGATTATGTTCGGACACCGACGCGACGAACCTCGTATGACGACATGCAACTCAACCCGGAAATTCGGCTGTATCATCGTCGGGGGAGGAATCCACGGAACGTATCTCGCCCAGCGGCTCCTCGAAGACACTCCCGTCAATAGGTCCGACGTTCTCATCGTCGATCCCCACGACCGATTGCTGGCGTCGTTCCGCGAGAAGGCGAGAGCCTGTGGCATGGAAGCGCTCCGATCGACGTTCGTTCACCACGTCGGAACCGAGCCGTTTGGTCTTGAGAGCTTTGCCGAAGCGAACGATCGGGGAGATGAACTCGTCCAGACGGTCGACTACCCGCCGCGGCCATCACTTGATCTTTTTCTTGATCATTCAGAGTATGTGATCAAACGGAAGGACCTCGAATCGTTGCATCGTCGGGCCGCCGTCGACGCTATTCACGAACTGCCCGGCGCGACGGGACTTCGGCTCGAGACGACTGCGGGACCACTCGACACCGACCATTGCGTTCTGGCGATCGGCCACGGCAATCGGTATCGGTGGCCCAACTGGGCGGCCGGTCTCGACGGCGTCGAACACGTGTGGGATGGGTTCGATCCTAACGCTTCGGTCGACCGAACCATCGTTGTCGGCGGTGGCATCACGGCCGCGCAACTCGCGTGTACGTTGAGCGAGACGCAGTCGGTAGCCCTGCTCTCACGACACCCGCTCGAGTGGGAGGTCTCAGAGGCGGATCCGCCGTGGATTAACTGGTCGTACGTCGAGCGGAACCTCCACGTCCATCCGCCGGGCTCGAGCGACCGACTCGACGTAATTTTGGATGCTCGACACACCGCGACGGTTCCGCCGTATCTCTACGCCGAGTTCGAGAACCGAATCGACGACGGCGTGCTCACACTCACACAGGGAGAAGTCGACTTAGCGGCGGAAGAAGACGAATCGGTTCGGCTCTCCCTAGGCCACGGGTTGCAGTTACTCGGAGACCGCGTCGTCCTCGCGACTGGATTCGAACCGGTATTCGATCACCCCCTCATCGACCGAATTGCTGACGAACTTGGACTATCTCGTGGCTATCGAGAGATGCCCGTTCTTGACGACGACACGCTCGCTTGGCAGCGCGACGACGAACGATTTGTTCCGTTATATGTCTCCGGGGCGCTTGCTCTCGGGTCCGTCGGTCCGTACGCACCCAACATTCCGGGAGCTAGACGAGCCGGCGATCGGATTACGGCAGCCATCACGCGACGTCTTCACCGTTCTGGAGCAGGGGGTACGAGCGAATCGGTTCACGAAACGGACGTGTCCGATTGACTCACCACAGTCTGGCGGCGACGAACGTGTTCGATTCCGTTCGCCTCAGCTGCTGTATACGTGTTCCCCGATGAATGTTCGAGTTCAGTTATCAGTCTGTCCGGCATTAAGACGCTGATGACCGTCATATATCACAGACAGTATTAAAATGTAATGGGTGTTATTAGGTCTGCGGATATCACAATGAATGACTAACAATTTAGTACCCATAGTTCATAACTACCTCTCGATGAGCGATACCATCCCAGTAACCGTGCTATCAGGTGCGCTCGGTGCCGGCAAGACGACCACACTCAACCACGTCCTGACCGAAGATCACGGTCACGAGGTCGCTGTCCTCGTCAACGACATGGGCGACGTCAATATCGACGTCGAACACATCGAACAACAGTCGGAACTCTCACAGGCTGACGAAGAGGTCATCGAGATGTCTAACGGCTGCATCTGCTGTCGGCTCCGCGGCGATATGCTCGACGCCGTCGGCGAGCTGGTCGAGAACCGCGAGTTCGACTACCTCCTCGTCGAGTCATCCGGCATCTCGGAGCCGATCCCTGTCGCGCAAACGTTCGCGCTCGGCTTCGAGGATACGGAGTACGATCCCACCGACGACTACCACCTCGACACGATGGTATCGGTCGTCGACGCCCACGCGATGTACAAGGGATTCGATTCCGGGAAAGCGCTCACGAGCGACGAACCGGCCGCCGGGACCGATCGCGTGCCCGAAGAAGTGCTGCTCGACCAGATCGAGTTCTGCGACGTTCTCTTGCTCAATAAGTGCGATCTTGTCCCCAGCGCGGACCTTGATGAAATTGAGGCTGTCCTGAAGGCGCTGCAACCGCGTGCGAAACTCGTCCGCACCGAGTTCGGGCGTGTCGATCCAGGGGAAATTCTCGATACGGGGCGGTTCGATTTCGAGGAGGCGCAAAACTCCGCTGGCTGGAAACACGAACTCCAAGGGGGACACCATCATGACGCCGCCGCGGAGGAGCACGGCGTCGAATCGTTCGTCTTCCGGGCAGATCGCCCGTTCCACCCTGAGCGATTCGCAGACCTCCTGCGGAACCTTCCGTCGGCTATCATTCGTGCGAAGGGGTTCTTCTGGTCAGCTGGCCGTGAAGACGTTGCGATGGGCCTTGACAAAGCAGGCCAGTCGGTACGAGCTGGCCCCCAAGGACAGTGGATCGTAACGCTTCCAAAGCAGCAACAACAGCGCTACCTCCAAGCAACCCCTGGCCGTGAAGACGAGTGGGACGACCAGTGGGGAGATCGCGGTGCCAAACTCGTCTTCATCGGTCGTAACTTCGAGGCAACTGAAATGAAGGCGTGGCTCGAGGACTGTCTGCTCAGCGACACGGAAATGGACGAAGACTGGAGTACATACCCCGATCCGTTTGGAGTCGAAGAACGGGAACTCGCACTCGCGGACGACTAGGTCGGCTTCTTTTTGCGGCGGCCCTGTGCGATTTATCGTTCCTCGTCTTCGGTCCCCCCGTCGGCTTTCGGTTCACTGGCAGTGTTGTCGATTACACGCGTAAACAGTTCGCCGGGACGGCCGATACGGAGCCACGCTCGCGTTTGAAGTCCGAGCCGACGACCACCCAACGACAGCACGTAGAGTCCAATTCCTGTGAGGACGATGGTTCCGCCTGCTGCGATCCCGTACTGATACGAGAGCGTAACACCGGTGATGACAGTGACTTCGGCCACGAGGACGCCCACAAGTATCGATCGCTTGAAACTGCGGGCACTGTCAGCCGTTGCGACCGGAATGACGAGCATCGCGGCGACGAGGATGACGCCCATGACCTGCATCGCGCTGACGACGACGAGCGCGGTCAGGACGACCATCAGCCGGTTGTACCATACGACGCTGATACCGGCTGCCCGTGCTGCAGTCGCGTCGAAGGTGACGTACAGCAGCGGTCGATAAGTGATCACGACCGCCACAGAAACAAGACCGGTCATGAGGACCAAAAGGCCCACACTTGCCCTCGACACTGTCGCGAGCGATCCGAAGAGGTACGCGTCGATGCCGACCGCGATGCCGCCGTCGGTCGCCGTGATAAGCACGCTTCCCAGTGCGAAGCCCCCGGTCAAGATCATCGCCAGTGAAGTGTCCGTCGTGACGTCTCCGTACTGGACCAGCAGTTCTACGAGCAGCGCTGTTCCAATAGCGACGACGAGCGCGCTGTGGATAGGCGACAGTGACAGCGACAGGGCATTGTTGACGAACAGGCCGACGGCGACACCGGCAAAGGCCGTGTGTGCGAGAGTGTCCGCGATCATCGACATTTCTCGGTGAACGAGGAACGTGCCGACCAGCGGGCCGATGACACCGATACAGATCGCAGCGAGATACGCACGCTGCATGAACGCATATTCGAGTACCGGAAGGCCAAGCGCTTTCGCGAGCGCCTCCATGAACGCCCCGTACGCGTCTTCAAGGAACCAATTGAACGGTGCGAACGCGAACAGCTTCAGCGTCAACAGGGAGGTCATCTCGAACATGGTCAGTGATCATGCTCGAGGACGGCCCGCCCGTCACCGTATGCGTCGGCCAGTGCGTTCGTCTCGGCGAACGTCTCGGGGTCGCCGTGGAAGTGCAGTTTCCGGTTGATACAGGCGATCTCGGTGGCGTGCGTGGTGACGACACCGATATCGTGTTCGATGAGGACGATGGTGATTCCGGTTGCGTTGAGGTCGCGGAGAAGGTCGTAGAACGCGTCTCGAGACTCGGCGTCGACGCCGACAGTCGGCTCGTCCAAGACGAGCAGGTCCGCTCGCGCGGCCAGCGCACGAGCGATAAATACGCGCTGACGCTGGCCGCCGGACAACCGTCCGACACGGCGCTCGGTCAGTTCGGTCAGGCCCACGCGTTCGAGCGCCTCGTTGATCGCCTGTCGGTCCGAATCAGAGAAGCGACCGATGAGACGGTGTGGGTACCGGCCCATGGTGACCGCTTCGCGGACGGTGACTGGCATACGACTGGCCGCTTTCGTCGCGTGCTGGGCGACGTAAGCGACCCGTTCGCCGTCGTCAAACTCATGTGCTGGCGTGCCGAACAGCCGAACCTGCCCGCTGTCTGGGCGGCGCAGACCAAGCATGAGTTCGACGAGCGTCGTTTTTCCAGACCCATTCGGGCCAACGAGACCCAGAAACGTGCCCGGCTCGATTGTGAGTGACACGTCGTCGACCACGGGCCGGTCGCCGAAGGCGAACGACACGTCGTCGGCGGTCACGACTGCTTCCGGGGCCGTCTCGACTGTCGCCCCGGTCATCGCCACTCACCGGAGTCGACGAAATCCTGGTCTCGTGCGGTAATCCAGCGCTCCATCTGAACGACCGGCGCTACGTCTGGCGGGTAGATCGTTCGCTGCGCTGGCCCGTCCACAGGATCGACGACGGCCGACGCCAGTTGTGGTGGCTGGTCACGGTCGCGACGGTCGACCCAGTCCGGGTCGGTCTCGCCTCGATGCGGCTCGCACTCACCGGTCATTGTGCGTCGAGTGCCTTCCGCAGCGTGGGAAGATTGACGTTTTTCATGACGTCGACGTATCCCCAGTCGTTGTCGGCCCACTCCTGTGTCTGTCCGGGAATCGACGTCAGCGGCAGTACTTCCGTGGCGTCAGTCTCGGCAACGAGCTGTTGGGCAGCCTGCTGGGATTCCAGTGGATCCGAGCAGACGTACTGGAGGTCATGTTCACTGATGAGTTGCTGGGCCTGTTCGATGTCTCTCGGGGTTGGCTGATCGTCAGGAGAAATGCTCGTCAGCGTTTTCACCTCGAACCCGTAGCGAGCGCCCAGATAGCCGAACGCGTTGTGACCGGCGACGAAGACGACGTCTTTCGAAGCCCCTTCGAGACCACTCTGGAGCGAACTGTGCAGGTCGTCAAGTTTGTCTTTGTACTGCGTTGCATTGCGCTCATATGTGGACGAATTCTCGCTGTCTACGTTCGCAAAGCCCTGTTGGATGTTGTCTACGGCCGTCTTTGCGCGGACCGGATCGATCCAGAAGTGCGGATCCATCCCACCTGCGTGTCCGTGCCCGTGGTCGTGACCGTCCTCGTTCTCATGATCGTCTTCCGTTTCGTGACCGTGGTCGTGTCCACCGACCGCTTCCGTTACTTCAGGTGTAACTGACGTGCCGCCCTCGTTCGACAGCGCCGCGTTGAACTCCGAAGGGACGTGCTGGGCGAATAGCACGTAGTGCCCTTCTGACTCGACCTGTAGTGTGTATGTCGTTGCACCATTTTCGGCGAACTCGAGCGTGTAGAGTGACTCTGACGACGGAGAGAGTGTTCCATCAGCCTCAACCGTCGTGTGTGAACTGTGGTCGCTCTCGTAGAGCGAATGTGCGGTCTCTTCGACGTGGTGGATACCGTGGTCGCCACCCTCGTCCGTCGAAAGGACGGCGAGGTGCATCTGGGGGTCCGGACCCTGCTCGAACGTATAGGTGTACGTTCCTGTCTCGAGATGATAGAGTCCCGCCCACTCCCATGGGGGCGATTCACCGCTGTGCCCAGGCTCATGGAGTTGGACACCGGCACTAGCATCGACGACAGCGACGTCCGCACCGTCGGATTCGATCGTTTCGACAATGTCGTCGGCCCACGGCTGGAACCCTTCCATTCCGTGAATGAACAGGTTCGATTCGAGGACGGTCTGTTGCACCCTCGGACCTGGCTCCCAGCCGTGTCCGTGCTGGCCGACCGGGACGAGCGTTTCGCCGGTCGCTGCGTCGCCGGCGACCTGTGAGGCGATATCACCGAATACGAAAAATGACGCCTGGCCAGTCGTCCCGCTCGACTGTCCGCTGCCCCCCAGACAGCCAGCAAGTGCACTTGCAGCGACGGCTCCGATTCCACCAGTGACGAATCGTCGGCGTGTGTGTTCTGCCATCAGTTGTTAACACAGACGAAGTAGATAATAAGTACTATGATTTTTGGCCAGAAGTTAATAGCAAAGAAGATTCAGTTACACGGCTGGAAGCAAGCAGTACTCTGCACCATTGAAAGTGTTCCTGGAACTATTTTCACAATATTAGAAGTGAAACTGGAAAATTGTACGAAATCGAAAGTAGGAAAATCGATACGAGTTGCCTGACGAGCACTCAGAACAGGGGCGTTGCAGTAAGAATCACCGTATAACGACAAATCACAATGTGGGTTGCTGAATCGAGTCAACGGGAAATAGTGAATATTTGACTTGTACGTCTTCGTTCGTCGCTTCGACGTCGCGCACGAATTTCGAGACATCAGTGAGATCGCCTTCAATAATGAACGTCTCGACACACCCCCGGTCATCACAGATACAACTGTGGGAGTTCGACCGAACTGCATCAGCATGCGTGTGACGGAGTTCAGTCATTTTCGTCTCCACTGCCCGACTATCGTAAGGGAATAGTGCTGTCACGATAGCAATGATTTCCCGATCTTCGAGTGACTGGTCCTGAAATTCCCGGATCAGTTTCCGTCCGGCTTCCCGGAATACCTCACTCCGTCCCGAATAGTCGTGTATCTCGACGAGTTCGTCGATCTCTTTAAGAAGATCCTCCGGCATGGACACGCTGACGATTCCCATATGATAAATTGACCTTCAAATATAATAAAAGCTATTATCGAAAGAACAGGGTTTTGGTATATTTCCTATGAAGTTACAAACCTATCAGCAATATAAGCATTACTAGTATGGTGGGTCAAAACGCACTCCACTAGAGATCGCCGACAGATTCATCGAAGTCTCGACGGTTATTCGCTACTGATACACAAGCGAGTAACATTCATGCGGATGTAAAGCAGTGCTGCTCATCCACTGTTGTCTCATACTGCTGAACAGAACTACGTGAAGCCGGTCGCTCTCTTCGCACGGGCGCAGAGCGCCCGTTCGAATGGTCAGCGGGACCGGAGGTCCCACACAACTTGAGGCCGGAAGCCCCACCTCGAAAATGCTGAACTGCCAGTCGATTCTCCACTTGTTGTCCGAAATCCAGTTGCTCACGCCACTGTGAGTGCGTCGATCCAGTCGTCCGACTGAATCCAGGCGTCTTCGTTCTGTTCGTCGTAGACGATCAACTGGTTGGTTTCCGTCTGGACAGCCGAATAGTGCTCGAGCGGGGCGGCGTCGACGCCGATCGTTGGCTGCTGGTCGCGGTGTGTTGTATCTGTGGACATGGGATCTCTCCTCGATTGCTTACCTTACACTACTAGGTTACACTTGGTAACGTATAAGCACTCGCGAACCACCTCGTTAGGAGGTTACCGAAAACTCAGTCGTCCACGGACGTCGGCTCGTTTGTCAGCACCGAGTCGGAAATCGAGTAGAGCGATTGTCTCGCATCACGAAAATATATTCGTTCACGAAGAACGCCGGCATCCCGAAGCGCATCGAGTGCGTACCGAACGGTCCGTTTGCTCAGCCGAGTTTCGGTTGCGATTTGACTCTGCGTCATCTCACCATTGACGTCGAGAACTTTCAATACGAGTTTGCCACTCGGTGGAAGGTCGTAGAGTTGGTCCGGAACGTGAGTCATGATTTTACGTTGCTCGTGTCGTCACATATGCTTTCAGCGCCGATGCAACGACTATACACGACCGTAACGGTCACACCCGAGCAGAGACGTGTTCGTCGACGCGCTCATCGAGTAGGGACCTGAAGGACCACTACATGATTACTTTCGACATGGCGGAATCTCCGCCTGGCACTCGCCGATAGCCCGATTGGATAGGTTCCGGCGGCTCAGCTCCCAGAAATTCAATCGGGGAAACTCGAGAGATGGCAGCCTTCGGAGGGCTCTCTCCTTCGATACGAATCGACGTTACTGCTGGGTAATGGCATTACCTCTAGCTTAGCTTACAATTATGTGGGGCGGTCGCGAACGAAGTTACTGAAGGTAACTACAAACATGGCCACTGAAGCACAAACGACAACTTCGATTAGTACCGTCACGCCCGTCGATTGGGCAGCAGGAGCGATTGGCGGCTTCGTTGGCAGCGTCCTCTTCGGCCTCATCATGCAGTATGTCATCCCGGCACCGATGCTCGAGATGGCGATCCCCGCAATGTACGGCATTGAGGGACCGGCCTTGCTCGCGGGATGGGCGATCCACCAGTTTCACGGCGTCGTCCTCGGCCTAGCCTACGTCGCACTCGTTCAGTTCGGGCCGCTTGCCGACCCCGCGAAGCGCATCGGCCCTGCAATCGGACTCGGAATCGGTTACGGAGTGCTGACAACTGCCGCTCTCGCGGTCCTCGTAATGCCGATCTGGCTTTCGACGCTCGGCTTCCCCGGTGCACCGCCGTTCCCGAACGTCGCAGTTCCCGGCACGATCGTGAGCCTCGTCGGCCACGTCGTCTACGCCGTTCCCGTTGCGCTGGCGTATGCGCTCGTTGCTCGAGACGACACTCACGACGAGGGTAAGTAGCGTATGAGTGTTTGTATCGTATCACACTCACTCGGGGAACGTACACGTGAGCAGGACGTATCGACCGACAAAGAATAGTATTGACTAGTAACTTGGTTACAACACGTAACTATATACTGTTCCAGCACTAGTGTACAGATATGAGCGAGTCGACTGAGCAACTGGAAGTGTGGTGTGCAGGCGAAGACTGGTGTCCTGTTACCTCCACAGCGACGTTGATCGGCAAGAAGTGGCACACCGTTATTCTCCATCGATTGCTTGCCAACGGACCGCTTGGGTTCAACGCACTGAAAGAAGAAGTCGGCGGGATCTCGAGCAAAGTGCTCTCGGACTCACTCGAGGATCTCGAGGCCAAACAGCTGATCGAGCGGTCGATCGTCAGCGAAAAACCGGTTCGAGTCGAGTATTCGTTGACCGAACACGGGAAATCGCTAGAGCCAGTGATTCAGGAGATGGCTACGTGGGGACAGGAACACCTGACGGCTGCACGGGACAAGGAAAGCTCGATCGCTTGATACGTCCTCCGACATGACCGATGTGGGATCCCGGCCGCCGTTAGGATATGAGGATCTACAGTCCATGATCTCTCAATTGAGGTCGATATTGTGACTGACTTGCACTCTCGACGAACCTATACGAAACGTTATCGCTAATGTAGATGGGAGTGAGATCTCATGATGAGCGCTTCTCACGACGTATCACGATTCGAGGGACCAAGAGAAGCTCACTCCGTGAGCAACAGTCGTTCCCGGACGGCTTCTGGAATGCGACGAGTTGCTGTCTCAAGCCCACAGGGCATGGAACCCAACGCGATCCTGAACACCGGTCAGGAACTGGACTACGGGCCAGATGGGAGCCGTGGCGAGAGTTACGTGAGGGCTCATACGCACGGACGATTAGACTCGAGGCGGAGCGATTATGTACAAGAGCCGCTCTAAGCGAGGGAAACGAACTGCGAGATTCATCTCTGTAAACTCCATCGAGAGTGGACCGATGAGAACGTCCGTCCAGCCCAACGGACCACCACGGCTAGTACTCCGTCACGCGTCGACGTGCGAGTCGAACCAGAGAACCGCGATCGATTCGACCCGCAACGTCAGGCGTGACGAACCACTAGTGTGGACAGCGCTCCGAGCGCCATGGCAGTAACGAGACGAGCGGTGCTCGAGCAACTCGCGACAGCCAGCGATAGCGATCCGCGAGAAACGACGACGATTGGTGCGCTCGCAGCAGCACTCGAAGCTGACGAACGCACGATTGAATCCCACCTCCACGGGTTGGCGGACTGCGAACTGGCTCGGATCCGATCGGACGGGAGCGTCCGAGTGACAGTTACTGGTGAAGAACTGCTCGAACTCGACCTCGACGAGCTAGTGATCGTTGATCCGGAGACGATAAATCCGGATAAATGAGATGAGTTAGTATTTAGCACGTGCCCACCTAACGATGTCCTAGACGGAGGCACTGGAAACAAATGTCTAATAGCGAGACGACCGACCCCGAAGGACCACAAGAGGTCCAGTACGATCCATCAGCCACACGATACGATCTCTTCGAGTGTCCCGACTGTAATAACGTCGTCCTCGTCCTCGGTCGCGACGATCCGCCGGTGTCTTGTCACGACAAACCGATGGAACGCGTGACTGACGTGGAAATGAGCGTCAAGCCGCCGGATGTCAGGCAGGTACTGCTCCAGGCCTTCGGGCTCCCGAAAGCCGGACTGGACATCTGCCTGTGTGTCATCGGAGAGGGCCCGCTGTCGGCGAACGAAGTGGCCGAGACGCTCGGGTACGACCGAAGTACAGTCACCCGGTATCTGAACAAACTGGTCGAACTCGGGCTCCTCCGGCGGTCGGAACTAAACCGGGAAGCGGGCGGTGTCGTTAACGTCTATCATTCGGTCGATCTCGAGCGCATGCGTCGCGAGACCCTGATCGGGTTTTACGTCTGGGCTGGCGAGGCAGCTGCCCTCATCGAAGATGCGAACCTGACCAAACAGGACTATCTCGAAGAGAACCCCGATCAAAAGCTACCAGACGTGTTCTGGGAATCGTTTTCAGGACGTGACGGCTGACAGAGACTGCGCGCGACGAACCGGGGACTATCGGTTGCCCTCGAGTACCTTCGCTGCGGTCAACACGGGATCCCAGGTCGTGTTGAACGGTGGCGCGTATGCGAGATCGTAGTCGGAGAGTTCGGCGACGGTGATACCTTCGGTAACCGCCCCAACGAGTGCGTGGCTTCGGTGGACAGCACCTTCGCCGTACTCGGAAACAAGACTGCCGCCCAACACGCGTCCGGATGGACGGTCGGCAGTGAGCGTCACGCGTACTGTTCCACCCTCGGGGTAGTAGCCAGCGCGTGATTTCGCGTCGATCGTCTCCGTGATCGGATCGAAGCCAGCCTCGCGAGCCTCGTAGTCGAGGAGCCCGGTTCGAGCCGCCTCGACGTGAAAGGCTTTGACCGCAGCCGTCCCCGCGATACCACCACCTTCGGTCGGGTTGCCAGCGACCGTCTGGCCGATCGCTCGACCGTGTCGGTTGGCAGTCAACGCAAGGGGGACGGACATCGGCTCACCTGTAACAACATGCTCAGCTTCCGCGCAGTCTCCTGCTGCGTAGACGTCCGGCAGGTTCGTCTCCCGATATCGGTCGGTCGCGATCGCGCCCGTCTCGCCGAGTTCGATTCCAGCAGCCTCGGCGAGCGTTGTCCGTGGACGAACACCGGTTCCGACGAGCACCATTTCGACGGGGACACGCTCGTCGGTCGTCACGACAGCCTCGACCGCCTCGTTTCCGGCGAGTGCTTTGACTTCCGTGTCGAGATAGACTGCGACGTCTTGCTCCTCGAGATGGGCGAGAACGGTCTCGCTCGTGGCCTCGCTAAACTGTTTCAGCACGCGATCGCCACGCTGGAAGAGATGAACCTCGAAATCGTTCGCAGCTAACGCTTCGGCCATCTCGACGCCGATGTATCCACCACCAACGATGCCGACAGGGCCATTGCATGTTTCGAGGAACTGGCACGCTGGACCACGGTCGGGCTGTTGGAGGTCCCCCTCGCTCCGAGCACGGCTGACGTACTCGCGGAGCTCCTTCCCATCCGACATCGAGCCGAGCGTGTAGACGCCCGTTCGGTCGATCCCATCGATCTGCGGCGTGACTGCAGTCGCGCCGGTCGCTACGAGCAAGTGGTCGTACTCCTGGACGATCTCGTTGCCGTCGGCGCGGGCCGTCACGGTTCGCGTCGTCGGATCGATATCGACGACATCGTGGCCGGTTCTGAGGTCGATATCCCGCTGCTCGCAGAACTGCTCGGGCGTGACCGAGACGAGGTCGTCGAGCGACTGTATCTCGCCTTTGATGTAGTACGGGAGGCCACACGCCCCATACGAGACCCACTGCCCTCGCTCGAATACGACGACGTTGAGGGCCGGATCGTCGCGTTTTGCTTTGCTTGCTGCTGACATCCCTGCGGCGTCACCGCCAACGACAACGAACGTACTCACGAATCGAACTTTGCGGGAACGGGTATAACTGCGGCTCGAGTGTGTACTTTGGTTTCCAACCCGCCTCACGGGCGTGCAACCGAACTGAACCGGCGCACGGGGTTCTTTACCACAGCTACTGTTCAGTACTGTACCTATGGCTAATTTCGACGTCATCGTCGTCGGCGGAGGAACCGGGAATAACGTCGCTGCGGCTGCCGCCGACGCTGGGCTGGACACCGCACTGGTTGAGCCGGGACCGTTGGGCGGAACGTGTTTGAATCGGGGCTGTAACCCCTCGAAGATGCTGATTCAGGCGGCAAACGCTGTAAATCACGTCCGTGGGGCCGAGCGGTTCCACGTCGATGCCACCCTCAATGGAATCGATCACGCCGCTGTCGTCGACGAGATGGACGACCTGCTCGGCGGGATTGCCGAGGACATGAAAGATCGGTACCGCGAAACGGACAATCTCACGCTGGTTACGGAGTACACCGAGTTCGTCGATGAGCGAACGCTCGAGCTCGGAGGCGAGACCGTCACCGCCGAGAAGGTCGTCGTAGCTACGGGGAGCCGGCCGATCGTCCCGCCGATCGACGGCCTTGACACCATCGATTACCTCACCAGTCAGGACGCCCTCTACCTCCGCGAACCGCCCGAGAGCCTTGTCATACTCGGTGGCGGGTACATCGCAGTGGAACTGGGGTACGTGTTCCAGTCGATGGGCACCGCGGTAACGATCGTAGAGATGATGGACTCGCTCGTGCCTCGGGAAGACGACGAGATCGCTGCAACGTTCACCGAACTCGCCGCCGAGCGCCACGACGTTTACACCGGCCATCGCGTGACCGCCGTCGAAGAGCGCAGTGCTGGCCACGCCGTCCACGCAGAGACGGCGGATGGCAGGGAACTGACCGTCGAAGGGAACGAGGTGCTCGTTGCACTCGGCCGACGGCCGAACAGCGACGAGCTAGGGCTCGAGGCGGCAGGCATCGACGTCGACGATCGTGGATTTATCGAGACGAACGAGTATCTCGAGACGAGCGCCGAGAACGTGTGGGCCCAAGGCGACGTCGCCGGGAACGCGTTGTTCAAGCATTCCGGCGACTACGAGACGCGGCACACAGTCGCGAACGTCGTCCACGAGGAGCGAAGGGCAATCGACCTCTCGGCGATGCCCCACGTCATCTTCACCGACCCCCAGATCGCCGGTGTCGGCGCGACCGAGACGGAGCTTCAGGACGACGACAGGGAGTACGTCGTGGGACAGGCCGACTACAGCGACTCGGCGATGGGACGAGCGAAGAAGCTCGAGCACGGATTCGTGAAGGTACTCGCCGACCCGGACGGCGGAATTCTGGGCGTCCACGCCATCGGCGACGAGGCGTCGACGCTGCTTCACGAGGCAGTCCTCGCGATGCGACACGACCTGTCGGTCGACGGCGTGGCCGGAACGATCCACGCACATCCGACGTTGAGCAAGGTCCTCGAGGCCGCGTTTCGAGAGGCGACGCGACAATGAGCGAGTCGCAGACGGCCACCGAGTATGAGGTGATCGTCGTCGGTGGTGGGCCTGCAGGGATGACGGCGGCACTGTACAGCACGCGACTGGGTCATCGGACGGCGGTCGTCAGTCGTGGCGGCGGTCGGGCGGCGATGATGCAGGAAGTTCATAACCTGCTGGGCGTTCGCGAGGAAACCAGCGGTGCCGAATTCCTCGGTATCGGGCGGGAACAACTCGAGGCATACGGCTGTGACTTCTACCAGGATATGGTCAGCTCGTGCTCCCGCGAGGAGGAGGGACTGATCCGACTATCGGGCAACAATGACGACTACGACGCAGAGATCGTGATCCTCGCGACGGGGTTCAACGACGTCCGCCCGGAACCGCCGCTGCCGCGGACCGGTCGCGGGCTCCACTACTGCCTGCACTGTGACGCCCACATGTTCGTCGACAAGTCGGTCTACGTGATGGGCCACTCGGAGAGTACGGCCCACGTCGCGGGAATCATGCTAAACTTCACCGACGAGGTCGACCTGCTCACCCGCGGCGACGACCCCGAGTGGAGCGATGAGACGGCAGCTATGCTCGAGCGCCACCCCATCGATGTCGTCCACGAGGATGTCACAGGCGTACAGAACGGCGACGATGGCTGGTTGAAAGCGCTTAAATTCGAGGACGGGACTGTCCGGGAGTACAAGGGCGGGTTCGCCATGTACGGTGCCGAGTACAACAATGGCCTCGCCCGCGAACTCGGCTGTGAAATCAACAACGACGGGACGATCGAGGTCGGCGATCACGGGCAGACCTCCGTCGAGGGCGTCTACGCCGTCGGCGACTGTACGCCGGGCCACAACCAGGTTCCCATCGGAATGGGCCAGGGCGCAAAAGCGGGGATCGACGTCCATTTTCAGCTGCGCGATTTCCCGCGGGACTCCGACATCCTCGACGAACAGGGGCCGGTTCGCTCGGCGGAAGTCCCGGGGATACCGGACGAGCTGCTCGAGCAGGCGGTCGATTTCCACACCTACGACTGAAACGGTTCCCTGTCACTGATTTCCGGCACACTCACATGGCAGGTCACGAGCCCGACAGGACTGCCAAAAGTCCGTATGAGGGGGCTCGAGCGCCGCTGTAATCGATCTCAGCTCGATGCGGTCGCGATGTCAACCCTCCCGGCGATGTACGCCAGACTGGCAAGCAGCAGCACCACGCCGAGCGGCAACAGCCAGGCGAACAGTGTCAACAGGAGGCCGCTCGCCTGTATCCCGAGTGCGATCAGGATGACGGGGCCACAGCAGACTGTCCCGGACAGCAGGGCCGGCATCGACGCGAGCAGCCCCGAGCCAGCTCCGATCCCGCAGGTCGCCGGTTGGACGACTGCGAGGTAGGTCAGTCCGAGGTTGAGGCCGACGAGGCCGGCTATCGCAAGCCCGATCGTAACATCGATCGGTGACACCAGAAGTCGGACGACGCCGGTGTCGAGCAGTGCGACGGCCTCGAACGACGCGGGGCCGGTCCGTTGAACCATCCGAACCAGTGGATCGTCGACGACGATCAGGTTCGGGGCAACGCTGGGTCGCATCGCGAGGTCGCCGATGGCCCAGAGGAAAGCCGCGAGGTAGCCGATCCCGACGAAGGTGGCAACCGCCAGCGAATCGCGGCGTCTGACGACGAGCGCCGTCGCGGCGATCGTCTCGTCGACCCGCCGCCTCGGCGCTGGGTCGAACTGAGTCCAGGTGCTCATCCGTGGACCTCCGTCGAGGGGTAGAAGCCGTACCAGGCGAACCACATCGCGTCAACTCCGATCACGCGCTCGAGCGGGAGCCCGTCCGCTTCGTACTCGTCGCCGTCGAGGATGAGTGCACTGCCGTCGAACGCGACCGACCGGGCGTCGGGGTTGCGGTAGACGTAGCCCGTATCGAGTCCCTCGTCGTAGGCGGTCACGTAGGGAACGTCGCCAACTGAGCCGACGACGACCCCGCGCTCTCGGAGCGTCGACTTGGGAACGGCCAGCGCCCCGTCGGCGCTCCGGGCCCCGACGACGATTTTCTTCGGGGGGAATCGGTCATCGCTAGCCAGCGGGTCGAACAGCAAGCTCTCGTCGTCGTAGTAGCCGGTTCGGGGGTTGTACTGCCCGTAGGGATCGCCGCCGTAATCCCGGACGTGGCTGGTATTCTCGGCCAACACGGTCGTCTCCGGATGTCGATCGCGCCACCGTCTCCACGTCGTCCACGTCACCTGAAACTCCGACAGGTACGCTCCTTCGTGTGGGCCGCGGATCCCCCGCGCGAGCACCTGCGACCACCACGTATTGCTCCCGCGGTCGTACATGATGAGATTACTGTTGACGAGTTGGCCGGAGACCCCGAACTCGCTCGCTCCGCGGTAGAACCCCTGCGTCGTCCCGGTCAGCGGACAGTATGTCACTGCGACAGCTTCGTCACCCACGACATCGTTGACGATCTCGTGCCATACGAGGACGTACTGGGGGTACGCCTTCGCGTCGCCGTTCAGTTCGACGCCGAAGACTGGATCGTCGGGCGACAGCCTCGCGGGCGGATCGTCGGCTGTGGCGAACTCGGGCTCGTCGATCGAGGGGATACCGTCCTTGCCCGGGCCGCCGGAGAAACTCGCCTCGTCGAGTTCGTCGGTCGCGTATGCCTCGGGGAGCGACCGGTCGACCATGGGCGGAGCGCTGGTGATCGCACTCCCGTCATCGCCCGAGATGGGCGCGAAGGAACCGTCCAGACAGCCAGCGAGCGCAGCGAGGCCAACGCCGCCGACCGCACCGAAGAAACACCGCCGGGAGACGCCCACACTCTCGTATCTCTCTGGCATACTCGTCGGTTGGAGCGCGACACTCATAACCGAGCGTCAGTCGTGTGTGACCGACACACAGCAGCGTTCTCGCCGAACGGGACGTTCCGAGCGGCCGTCTCTGCCGCGGAGAACAGCGTCGAGTGGCAACCGACGAACCGGGACGGCGACACGACGACTGCGGGCTGCACGCCGGCCTCATGATCGGACCGCTCGAGGTCGAATGCTCGAGACTGCCCTCGTCACGAGCCCAGTCTCGAGTCCAGAAACTCGCGGGCTCGTTGATTGCCCAGAGACCGGAGTTCGTTGAGAAACGCCGGATCACGGTCGACCTTCGTCGAGCAGTGAAATCGTGTTCCCATATGGATACGGCGGATCGTCGTCTGCTGAAACTCGTCGTTGGGGAGTTTTCCGTCCGCGATCCATTCGTTGACTCGCTCGATAAATCCTAACTGTTGATTGAGGGAGATATTCCCCGACAGTTCGTTGCGCCGGTCGGCGATGACGTCTAACGTGCCAGGTTCACCCTCGAATTCTTGAGGGTTTATCTGTATGATCCACAACTCTTCGGGTTTGCGTTCCGGCGGAAGCCCCATCAGATCGTTAACCGGAGGATTCTGCGAGAACAGGCCATCCCAGTGGAGGTGCCCGTGGATCTCGACAGCCTCGAACAGGTTCGGAACCGCCGCCGATGCGAGGACAGCATCGACGGTAACCGCTTCGTTGACGAACGTCTCGAAGACGCCAGCGTTGATGTCGACCGTCCCAATCACGAGTTCCGGGACCTGCTTCTGACAGAGGTCCGGGATCGCGTCGAAGTCGATATGTCGCTCGAGCACCGTTCTGATTCGCTGCTTCCCGACCTCCGGTCCGAGTACCTGATACGGACTGATCGAGGGGAGCGGGAAACCGGCACTCTCCAGTCGCGAAATCGTCGTCACCAGAGAGTTAAGCCAGCGATCCTGTCCCCCGTCGGCTGCTAGATCAGTCCAGAGTCCATCGAGGATCGCACGCGCCCGGTCGGCATCGCCAGTGACAAGCCCGTACCACATCCCGAGCGCGTTGAACGCGCCACCGGACGTACCGCTGATCCCGACGAGGTCGTACGCGTCGTCCCACTCTGCGAGCAGCGTTCGGAGGACACCCGCAGTGAACGCTGTATGGCTGCCACCGCCCTGACAGGCGATGGCGACACGCGTCGGGTCGCCCTCACTCATACGTCGTCGTGTAGCCGCCATCCCAGAGCATGTCACCGCCATTAAGATGTTTGCCGTGCCGGGAAAACCCGAACACGAAGAGGTTCGCCACCTCGGCCGGCGTCATCATCTCTTTCGTCCGGGCCTGCCCGAGCATCACGTCTTCGACGACTTCCTGCTTGGAGATGCCGCGTTCCGCGGCCGTGTCTTCGATCTGATTCACCATGAGCGGCGTGAGGACGTATCCGACGCTGACCGAGAACCCACGAAGCGTCCCCTCGCCCTCGGCAGCGATGGCTCGAGTGAGCCCCTGCAGCCCGTGTTTCGCGGTGATGTAGGCAGGCTTGTCCTGGGTCGCATAGTTCCCGTGGACCGAGGACATGTTTCCGATGGCACCGACGCCGTCGTCGGTGGCACGAACGTGGGCCATTGCGTACTTCGCTGTCAGGAACGGTGCCCGCAACATGATGTCCAGCAGCAGGTCGTACTTCTCCATCGGGAACCCCGAGATCGACGCGATGTGTTGCATCCCCGCGATGTTCGCGACGTATCGAAGCTCACCCTCTTCGGCCGCGGCGTCGATCATCGCCTTGACATCGGCGTCGTCGGTGAGGTCGGTCGGAACCGAGTGAATCTTGCCCGGCACGTCGAGATTCTCGGCGAGTTCCGTCGTCTCTTCGAGGCCGTCCTCGTCAATGTCGGCACCGACAATCGTGAGACCGTTCGCTGCGAGGGCGACCGCAGTCGCCTGTCCGATGCCAGATGCGGCCCCCGTCACGACGGCCGTGGTTTCGGGGCCGAAGTGTGGATCCTCGAGAACGAGCAGGTCGTCGGTCGTAAGCGTCGGTTCGGTGAGATCGACCTCACTGGGAGACATACGCAGGGCTATGCGGGCAGCACATATAGTGTTATAACGGCTGTGTCCCACAGATACACGGCGAGGATCGGCAACGCGCTCGAGTGGACACGACTCAGACGAGTACCTCGCTCCCAAGCACCATCACGCCTACGATCGCGAACACGATGCCGAGCGCCGGTTCCATGATCTCGCTGGGGACGTACTTGCCGACCCGCGTCCCGACGGTGCCGCCGATCAGCACGCCAGGGATCGACCAAGCAACGACATACCAGACCGGTGTGGCAGCGAGCGCGTGGACAGCAGCGCCGGCGATCGCAGCGATGGCGAGTACGAACACACTCGTTGCGATCGCCACCCTGGGTGGGAGTCGACACCGAACGATCAACTGCGTCGTCGTGATCTCCGGGAGTCCGGCGCTGATCAGGCCGGTTATGAACCCACCGGCGGTCGCGAGGCTGAGACCGGGCGGTCGCCAGCAGGTGTCGTACCTGAACGTCTCGCCGTCGGTCGTCTCGATGACGGTCTCGCCACGACCGGTGTTCTTCTCTTCGAGGAACGTGCCTTCGCCCTCACCCGGAACGCACTTTTCGGGCGGGTCGTAGTAGACGAGAAAGGTCCCGAGAAGAAGTAACCCGGCTCCGAAAGCGATGGTCAGCAGCGTCGTCGGGACGTGATGGGCGGCGAACGCCCCCACTACCACGGCCGGCACTGCACCGAGGAGGAGCCACTTCGCGGTCGCATAGTCGACTGTCCGCTGACGAACATAGTTCAGCAATCCGTTACCCATGCCGAACACTTCGGTCAGGAGGCCAGCGCCGATCGCTTGCGAGGGCGAGAGGCCCACGACCAGCATGAAGAACGGGCTGAAAAATAACGCGCCCGAGACGCCCGAGGAGAGCGCGACCAGCGAGAAGAGAATCGACGCCGGAAACACCCACCAGTGGGCGAAAAACTGTTCGACCGGAAACCCAGCCGGCACGGGAAGCGACTGGAGCACGACATCAACGAGTCCGAGTCCGGCCAAACCAGACGCCGCGGAACCGACGAGTATCCCGAAAACACCGACGAAGCCGCTGATCACGGCAGTGCGGTTTTTGATCATCGACGGGCAGGTCGGGTGCCGTTACTGTCGTCGAAAACGGTCGGCGGGAATCTATCTGTCCGAAGTATCATGTTGTGATATCGCTGTGGTCGTCACGAGTCAGCTGCCGATTCATCGAACAGTTCTGCGATCGACTCCTCGTCAGGGATCCAGCCGACGAACTCGCCGCCCTCGAACGGGAGATCGACGGCGGCGACGTAGTTACACAGTCCGACGTAGAAATCGACGAGGAGACCGAGTGCGACGATCTCCCCTGGCGAATACTGTCGCGAGAGCGCCTCGTGGATCTGGTCGGTGACGGTGCCGGATTCGACGGCCCGAGCGTACTGGAGCAACACGAACTCGGCGTCATCGAACCCGGAAAGATCATCGCCGCCGATCGCTCGCATCTCCTCGAGCGTGACGCCCTTATCGCGGGCGATGTCGACGTGCTGGTGCCACTCGTAACGGGCACCTCGGGCTCGAGCGACAGTGAGGATGACCAGCTCCTTGCGTCTCGCTCCGAGCTGATCGTACAGCGTGTTCAGATACTCCAGCGTGGCCTCGAGCACCTCGGGGTTGTGCGCCCACGCGCGGAAGATATGGCGGTCGCCGAGGTAGTCATCGGTGAACAAGTGGTGGTACTCCTCCGGAATGTCGTCCAGTTCGAGCAGGGGTAGTCGTGACATGTGGTTCACTCGCTTATGCGATGATTCCAGCCCCGACGATTGCACCCAAGACGACACCGTATACGATGTGGACCGTCCCGAACATCGTCATCATGCCACGGTCGGGCTCAATTCCGAGGACCGTTCGCATCCAGAAGGCCATCCCACCGATCATGAGGACGATCCCGTAGACGAGACCGAGCGCCACGCTACTCCCGATCGAGCCGAACTCGAGACCAAGTAACGGGACGCCGACGACGAAGACGACGCCAGCCCCAATGCTGTACAGGATGTGCAACATCAGCCCAAGCATCGCGTAGTCGTCAGGATCACCATCGGCGAACGTCGAGACGAACTGTGCTGTCGGTGGCGGTCCATCGTCGCCCATCACAATCATCAACAGAGTCATACCGATCGTTGCGATGACGCCACCGGCCAGCCCGGCACGTATGGTTGCCATGCTGTCTGAGACGCACGACGGCTATTAAGCCGCGGCGCGGTCGTTAAATTCAGTCGCACACCCAATCCACAACCTGTCTGTACGACCATCCAGTCACACGTCACCCCTCGAGCAGTATCGTTGATCTGTAACATCCTCTCCGGCGTGAACAGTAGTTACCGATTCAGATTTCAGGGGGATTGTTAGAGCGTGAGGAGGTCAAGGTAGCTCAAGCGGGTCGGTAACAGAAACATACAGCAGCAATTAGTTATTCAATTTTGTAGGTCTTGTCAGCGTTCAGAAATCGATTGAGGGCCCACAGCAGAACCACGAAATCAACGTCGACGCCACTCTTGACGTACTCGAGACTGCCCGCACTCACGATGCACGAGGCGTCTTGGCGAGATATGCGACCACTCACTACCTGCTGAAGCGGAAACCGACGACTGAATTTGCTCAACAGAACGATGCTGAATCGTTTCTAGTCCGAACGGGTCCGTGAGATCTCGTTTTTCCAATAATCTATCGGTGTGACAACCTCAACATCAGTTCCTTTAATGAAATCAAGGATATTAATGAAATCTTCCTGAGATACCCACTGATCATTCTGATTTCCAACTGTATGGGCTGAGAGAACAACCAACATATTGAACCTCGCTGCACGTTGAATCTGCCGTTTTACGTGAGAAATATTATCAATTGCAACCCGATTAATTGTGAGTGGGTCTGTTGGGGGTGTCCCACTCAACCCCTCACTGGTCATATAATTAGTGTAGTGAAAAACCTCGATTATTTCAAGCGTGTCTGGGCTAACCTTTCCAAAGGGAGCAACAAAATGGTCGGCACCTTCCTGATATCCATTAGTCACAAGCCATTCTTTCGCACGAATAATCTCCTGTCGCTGGCGTGCCTGGGAGTACATCGGTAACGGCTCCTCAAGTTGGGGATGGGAAAGGAGATCCCAGCCATCAGCATGATATGTCGCAAGTTGGTCAGCAGATAGATGGCCCCCTGCATTTACTAAATCGGGGATAACGGCGATAGCACCCGAAAGTCCGCGTCGGTGCATCTCCTCATAGGCAGTGGAGACGCTTGCACGGTTATCATCAAAAATCAACATTACACGCCCTGTATCTGCTGTGGGTTTTGTTTTAAATCGGTCGAGAAGGACAGCCTGGTCTTCGGCAGCGACTTCAATCTGCATCCGGGAAATATTCGTCGAGTCTGGTGAACCAATTTTATTAGTTGGACCGACCTCGATACCAAACCAAGTATTAGCAAGATCCTTAGACAGATACTGTGATGTGATCAATTGATTCTGCTCATCTGGGGCGAGTAACCGAATTCGAATTTGGCTTGGTACATTATTTAAGGCCTTAAGCCAGAAACAGATGGTGTTTTCACCAATGTTAAAAGGTTCATCAAATACATGCTCTATCTTTCCTATCGGATTCGAGGCAAGACGAAGAGAGCTCGAAGAACCATTTATCGATTCTCTTTCAAGGGTGAATTCTCCAGAAAGAGACATCCATGCATCGATTGAATTAAGATCGGTACGTAGAGTTCCACGTTGAACCGTGATGTTACGACCGGAGCGATCTACACGGAGCGAATCTGTGGGAATCGGTTGTTTTTCTGTCCCATGAGAATTAGACCGAATTGACGAATGGATTTGTCTAACACCTTCACGGACAAGTAATGTTCCCCCCATCGCCGTACCAAGTGTCCCGAGAAATGCTCGACGAGACTTCTTAGTCATTTTCGGCCTCCATATCTATCGTTGAGGTGTTGGTCTTGTTCCTCGTGCTATCCGGTGTTTTTGAATTATCTGGCGAATGGTCCCGAGATTGCGTCCACTTCAGATCTTTTTGAAGCAGTATGTCAAGCAGTGACTTTATTATAATTGCATCAATTATATGCTTGTATACCACCACTACAAGTGGTGCATAAATGCATAACAAGACGTCATTCTCATCTAAAACGAGAGCAAATAAGCTTGCAATCATTTGGAGAAGTGTGAATATTGCCAGCATTGTAGCGACGTATAATATATTTCCCATTGCCAATTGGCTAATGATTGTCCAGAGAATGACGATTGTCGCAAAAGGCATAACAAACAGTGAAATAATTTGATAAGGGATCAAGATACCTGTAAGGTTATTTACTCTCTTGTCCCAAAGTAGATCTCGATGTTTGGTCAATGTCTCAATATTTCCCCAATTCCACCGAATCCGTTGTCTGTAAAGAGTCCTCCATGTTCTAGGGGCATCTGTATAAACGAGCGCGTCACTCGCTTGTACATTCCACCCAGATTTAAGAAGTTTAATCGTGACATCAAAATCCTCTGTCATAGTATCGCCGTCAAATCCGCCGACCGATTCAAGGGCAGTTCGCCGGTAACAGCCGAGACAACCCGGAACAACGTTCACGAACCCTAATACTGCAAATGCTCGGCGGAAGGTGTTAATCCCAAGAGCATATTCTAGAGCTTGTAATTTCTCAACATGAGATTGGACACGAAGGAGTTTCACCGTACCTGCTACAGCTCCAATATTCGCGTCTGCTTCTAGATCGGCCACAATTTGGACAAGTGCTGTCTCTGTTATAACAGAGTCGGCATCCACAGTAACAATGACATCACCGGTTGCTTGTTCGAGTCCTGCATTAAGCGCAGAATGTTTTCCTCCATTTGATTGTTGTATGATTTTCACATTGTTTGTTGCATGATTTTGTGCTACATCGTAGGTGTTATCTTCACTCCCGTCATCAATCACAATAATCTCCTTGGGGATGGGATACTGACTATCTTTCAAGGAGTCAAGGCACCGTCCAATATACTCCTCTTCATTGTATGCAGGGACAAGTATTGAGAGAGTCGAACTTGGTGATCTCTTTCCGCTAGATGACTTGTTTATGTGTTTTTGATACCAAGCGGCTGGTATAATAAACCAGAAATAGAAAAACACCACTAACAGAGCACTGAAAACCACTATTTGAGGAATAGAGTAGTTATACTTCATCATATACATAAATGACAATGATAATGATAAAACAAAGAAGGGGACCCAAATAGGTATTACAGACATTTTCAAGTTGGTAGTATAGTCCTCAAAGTATGTGAGGAATATGTGGTAAGCAAATCCAAGGATCCCGATCAGCAAGCAGATCTCCACGAGTGGCGCGGGAAGTAAATAAAGCAGAAGCCCAAACACAAGAACAGAAAGAGCAAAGACATAGATTTCCCTGCGCTGTTCGTTGAGACTTCTTAGTGCACCTCTGATATCATTACCCATCCAACTGATGGCTGGATCCTATATATGTTTGTAATAGTCCTGCTACCGACGACAAGATCAGCGGCAGTGGGTTGCCACGCGTGTTCGGCGAGTTTAGGATCGGCCTACTCGTAGTAGACTGAGAACTCAGCTAGTGCGACGGCAATCAGCAGGACCTCGCGACGATCAGTGAGTGACATTCCTGCCGTTGGTCGCGGCTTCTGATAGAAACATCAGTATCAGTCGACATCACTACCTGCTGGCAGCGCAGTCATGGCACAGTTCGACGGGCTGGTAGTCCTGATCAGATGGATCATACATAGTCATCTCCTCGATCTCGTCGTCCTCGAGGACATCCCCACAGGCGAGTGCTCGTTTCTCGCCGTCCTCTTTTTCGATAACGGCAGATACTCGGTGCCACCGATCGGCCGCCTCCTTCACCCACGACCACTCGGGATTGTCTTCATCGACGAGATCAAACGGATCGGGTTACAGACGAACCCTTGTTAGTTGCAGTCTTAGATAGCTATCTTAGACGTCTAAGATAGATAGTGGTCTTCAATCGAGGGCAACAGTCAGTTCTCGCGATAGTCGGTTGCTGCCCATCGTGGCAAGTCCCACTTCGTCTTCGAAGTACGCCTCGAGTGGGAGGTTGCAGGCCGTGTTCTCTCAAATTCCCGGCCGTGTTTTGAGCAAACCCGTCTCAGACACCAGTAATCAAATCGGTTTAAGTGAGATATGATTGACAGGCCGGAGTTTGTGGTATAATCAAATGCAGACTCGAGACCTTCCGGAAGAGGCACCCGGGCACTATCGCGAGTCTCATCCACACCCATATTATATTCCGGACAAGCTCCCCCTCTCGACACGGCTCGATGTCGACGACGAACTCACGGAGCTTATCGCCGATGCGTCCTTTCAACTCGGCCGAATCGACGGTATCAGTCCAACCATCGATTTCTCGCCGGTTCTCTACAAATGGTTCGTCATTTTCTCCCTGTCCGAGAATCACGGTAGGACGGGCGATCTCGAGATCCGGACAGGGCTTGTCCCCGCGTCAGATGGGACGTTCAGCCGCTGACTGTGGCGTGATCTCCCCACTCGAGATGGTTATCCCCAAAAGGAGTGCGGGGACTCGAAAGGAGTCCACCGTAGCAACTCATGAGACGAAGAGACACAGCAATCGCGTCGACAGCCACTGAAACAACGCAGCTCCTGAACCGAGAGATCGCCAGATGACTGACCGCGGTAAGTGTCGGATGCCGACGTGTCCGGAACCTGCTCGTGATCGTGCAGGATATGCTGGTCGGTTCTGTTCGGACAGTTGTGAGGTCCGCTACGAGCCCCTCCAAGCGGACCGCTCGAGATGCTGCAGTAGATGAAGCTGCGGATCAGTACTGATGCTCGAGCAAATCGATCACCGTGGCAAGCGCTTCACAATCAGTGCTAACGATACTGTTCCCCACAACCAGGACACCCCACTTTTCTGCCCAATAAAATAGCTATTGGTCCCTGAAAAGCTATATTCTTTATATTTTAAGTGGTCGACAGGCATGTATTACTCGATTCGCCAAACAGATGGGTTCAAACAACCGGAGCTGTTGTAATTAAACGAATAACGATGGCCTCCCAGTCGGAGATTGAGCGACTCAAACTGGAAGCAGACACGATTATGACTCGCTACCAGGAGGTTGAGCAGGCGTTGGAACGGGCACGTAACGAGGATGGGAAACACTGGGAGACAGAAGAAATCGAGATTACACTCGAAACGCCGCATGGCGAGGAGATTGATGTCGCGCTTGATCTCCACGCGAATCCAGCGCGGAACGCTCAAGCGCGATATGACCAGGTCGCCGAACGTGAAGCTGAGCAAGAGCGACGACAGCAAATCACCGATCAACTGGATCCACTCCCAGCAGATCCGGTTGCGTATCTTATTTGCTATCATCTCAATACTGTCGAAGGGAATTACCCAAAATCGATTGCTGGACACCTTGACGCGGAGCGGAGCCAAGTGAGAACGCTGTGTAAGGAGATGGAACAGTCGGGGTTGCTCGAACGCGTTGAATCTGGAACTGTCAAGCAGCGTCGAGTCAAGGCGAAGATGGCTGACGAAGTCCGCCAGCATCACACCTACTACCGGCTGTCACGGGACGGGGATCATCTTCTCCGATTTCTCTCTGAGCGCGAGGGGAAGGTGAACGTCTTACGACACCTCCCAGATGGAAAAGCGGTCGTCCAGCGACTTTCCCGTACTGGTCCGGACGCTCCTCGTGCGACTGCTGCAGAGTGGGAGATGGAGTTCGAGTACGTCAGACACCTCTACCGGGCACTTCGACGCGTGGGACTCCTTACGCAGTGCGATGGTGAGCCAGTCGATGGCGAAGCCCGATCAGCGATAGACCGTACGTACTATGCGACGACAGAGACCGGCGATGATCTGCTCGAATCGGTTGGAAGCGGATGACCTAGCGATTGTCAATCTTCCGTGCTGTTCGGGAGAAGAAACGGCCACTATTCTAGACGCTAGCTTTCACTTTTATTCGGAGACCGAGGATCTCGCAGGGACACTCGGACATGGGAAGACCGATGGTAACGCAGAACGGCAGCACTTCAGCGGTGTCCGTTCACTCGAGTTGAACGAGAACCTCGCACTCGAGGCAGCTCGGCTACAAGATGAATTACTTTCTAACGGCGAACGGGTGGCCGTTCGAGATCTCATGATCACGGCGACTGCTCGCTCGCCCAGCGATCAGCTCGTCGTTGCAGCTTCTGGTTTTCGGACGGACGCCCTCGAGTCGAAAATGCGAGTGACGAACCCTCGTGACGAGTAAACTGCCCCAGTTGTCGTTGCGCCCTCAGCAGCGGGTGGTCAGTCCAGGAACCACGATCAGGGTTCGTCCGGAGATACCTGGCGCGGAAAGACTTGACCCCAGACGTGCTTGTCCAAGAGCCTGACCGTCATCGGCTGCTCAACCGTGATGCAACAGGAGAGTCGCGGATAGCCGAACCGAACTGCTGCGGTGTCATGCCAGTGGGTTGGATCTGGCGCAGGATCGACCGCAACGGTACAGGTCGAACACAAACCTCGCCCACCGCAGTTTGCATACTGTGAAAGAGTGCCATAGACAGGCAAGTCGTGGTCGAGCAACGAATCTCGGAGGTTTGCACCGGGTTCGACCTGAATAGTGGTTTCCTCGCTTCCGGTGATGACCTGCACCGGAATTCTCTCAACCATAGATTTCGGTACGTTCTCATGCCGCATGATTCTATCGGGGACGATAGGAAATACAGCAGTAAGCCACCGACACAGAGTCTGCCGAGACTAGTCCCAGACTCGCTGCGCCGAATGCCCGACAACTTCCGGGTCGGCGTTAGTGTGTCCGAGAATTGCTACAGAGTCGGACAGACGGCTGTGGAGTAACGTTCAGTACAGAGTGTGAACTTACCGCTGCGGGTAGCGATTAGCATCCGCCGGGACGGGGTGAAACCCCGCGACGGCGGCCGTTTGGCATCATCAGAACTGTGTTACAGTTCTGATTAGCAGTCAGAACGCGCTGCGTTCTGACAACATCAACGGGGTTTGCCGGGGGTTGAGGCTGGCGTCGCAGACGCCAGCCGATGCTCCCGGTAAAAGAGGTTGCTGTATTCAACAAACGACCAGAGTTGAACCCAATCTGATAAAAGCAGTGTAGTCAGCGTGCTATAACAGACGGAGGAAGTAGCTAATTAGCAGAAGCGCTCCGACAACAGCGAAACTCGAGATACCAGGGAAAGATTCACTCGCATAGCTCCGTCCAAAGGAGAGGGCGCTAAGCAGACAGACAATCAGTAGCTGAAAGACGACTACGGCTTCCAATCGTCGCTGGAGAGAACGAGTATCCATAGTATCTCTCGTTCTATTCAGAGCACAACCGTCTCGGCAGGGATGCTATTACTCTCCTGGAAGAGATTGACAGTCTGCCTCAAGGCGAATATCCGGTGATCCGTCCTGAGCGTTCTCAATATATATCTCAACACCCGCCTCATTTGCGCCATCACATGGGAGTGGCGGTTGCTCGAAACCTGGCCAGTCGCGTTCAAATCGCATTCCGTCAACAGTCACGACGATGGTCTCGGGTGCAGTCGATGCTGGAAACGTCGCATCTTCGTCAGCCTCATTGCTATCTGAGAGTTGGTAGTCTTTCTCAAAAATGATGTCCCCCTCCGGGTTTGTGATCGTGACAGTAACGTCGTGAGTTTCGTCACGATCACCCAGATACATTGTTACCCAATGTGGATCGGATTCTCCCCTGTTTGAATTCGGAGATAAACCCAGGGCAGTACAGCCACTGGTGGCGATGAGTGCCGCGGTCGAACTGGCAAGCAACGTTCGTCGGTTTATGGAGGGCATCTAAGTTACAGAGAACAATATCGAGAAATATGAACGCTGCTATGAACAGTATATAGACACCGTCGCATAGGAACCGCCACAGTCGGTGTGTTCGGCTGTGTTGAATCGCCATACGGCGGTGGATTTCATTGTTTGACGGCCTGCTTGATGTTATAGACGACACACATCAAGGCGATTTCACGGAACTCTCGATACCAGGTACGCGCTCGCACGGCGTAGCCGAGCGAGCGCTTGACAGCTGAGTTGACGGTTTCGGTCATTGACCGCTGAGCGTACCGATCGTCGTCAATGCGGGCGTTATGTGCGTGATCGTACGGAGCGAAGATCCGGTGTTTGATCAGTGGGCGAATGTCGAGTTCACGTAGTCGTTCTCGGAGTTGTTGCTTGTCATAGCCTTTGTCAGCGGCAAGTGACCGCAGATCGCCCGCATTCCGGCGGGCGATCTGCTAGGCGAGGTCTGCGTCGCTTCCTTCTAACGTCGTCGAACAGTGGAGATCAAGAACGGCTTGCGTTGCTGTATCGACGAGTTTTGTGACTTTAAGCGTTTGAACGCGGTAATTCGTTCGTTGGCAGTAGTGGCGGCTCGCACGATCACGTTCGTAGAATGTTGCGTCGATAGCAGCGTGTTCGGATGGATCGTGTAACTGCGCCGATTGGCGCAGCAACACTCGACAGACGCTCATACTGATCCGGTCGAACGCCTTACATAACGTGGATGGTGAGGGGAGATCGGCCGTGCTGAGGCCGATCTCCCCGGTTATTTGTGGCATCTCCTTCAGCAGGTCAATCGTCATTCGGTAGGACGTATCGAGGTAAATCCGCAGACAATGCAGGGAAACGAGGGCATAGTCGGCGAATCCGCCGCCACCCTTCGGGGCGGCGGATTCGTCTCCATCGCCAGTAACGTTTTGAGCAATCGGCACAACTGCTCCAATGAAGCGGGAGATTTGGGTCATGAACAACTGAAGTCTCCCGCTTCAAGACCTTCGATTTAGCGAACCATTCCGCCGCCGTCTAGTGATTCAACACAGCCGCACATTGTTAATTTCAAAGCGTTATTCAGATAGCGTATTTGAGCGTTTTCTCGTCCCTGTTTTCGATATAATTCTCGCCACAGTTGGAACGCTCTGAGATATTGCGTTAGCTTGTCCCTTGAGCTGCCTTGATACGAGGAGAGCAACCGCCGCGTCAGCAACGCGTAGCTCTTGCAAGTGTTGACGTGTACCTCATCGACGTATTCACCGTCACCGTGGACGACGTATTCACGGTCGAACGCCTCGTCTTCTTCAAGCGGTTCGTACGCGCGAAAGTCGTCAGTATAGACGGTCAGCGACTCCTGTTGACCGTCGGCCAGTTGGACTACTCGTCTCCGTCGAACTCGAATTCAGCCCAGGGGCGAGTGTAGTGATTGGTGACTATTTCGGAGGACTCGATACTGAAGCCCATCGAAGCGAGGGTGTTGGTGATTTCGGTCAGGTCCCGGGTGTCAGTGGCGACGACCTCGACGTAGATGTTGTGCGTGCTGGTGAGCATCTCTCGGACGTCGACTACCCCGTGGTGCTCCAGTGCGTTGACGGCCAACTCCTCGCGCTCGTCGGCGGGGGCGCTACAGACGAACAGCACGTGCAACGGGTAGTTCGCCAGCTCGTAGTTGATCTTTGGGAAGTACCCCTCGATAATACCTGTCTCTTCCAGGTTCTCGATGCGGTTGCGGACGGTGCTGGCGGAGACGTCCACTTTCTCTGCGATTTCGGCAATCGTAATGTTCCGGGCATCCTTCTGTAGCAAGAACAGGATCCCACGATCGACATCGTCGAGTGCGGCTTCACTCATAGCTTCGTACAAACCCGCCATCTGCGTAAATCTTCGTCCGTGCGCGGGAATCCACACAGTCGGTGTATCACACAGCGAGGGCGACGCACCGAGGTTGCTCATTCGAAAGCAGAACTGCGAATTTTGCACATACTGGGATTATATTTGCGTAATATGGAACATTCGAGCAAATATTTATATATTATCCCATCTTAGGGAGGGTGATGGTTTCACACGTCACGTCGCATCGGGTGGTCGAGGCGGTAGCCTGGAAAGAGGGCGTCTCGCCGACCGAGTTATCCCCACCCTTGTTCAGCGTCATCGATCCGGAGGCACTGGACACGCTCGTTCAGGAGGATGCGGACTCGAACACCAGTCAGGTGGAAATCGAGTTCACATACCTGGACTACGTCGTTCAGATCCGGAACGATCCCACAGTGAGCATCTCAGTCCAGGATGGAGACAAATCGATGGAGAATCCCGAGTCCTTTTCTGAACAGTGAGCAGGTTTGAGGAGTACTCCCCTCGGAACTTCGTCTTCTCAGGAGAGTGCGAATACGCAGAGGAAGCCGCAGTGATTCTTCATTCGTACTTAATCCACGATATCCATCAGTGACATCCTCCTCGCCGTAAACAGTAGACGCCGAACCTAATTTACGACACTGCTGGTAGGTTGTCTATGGTGAAGACAACCGAAGCAAAACAGGTCTGTCAAGCTGCATCAGCTCTTCTTTATCCAGAACTTGACTTTGAGATCAAGCCCTGTGGGATGTACACGAGAGAGGACTTCGAAAGTCCTCTCTCGTATCGCTTTCGAGCAGGAATTCGCCAACACAGGCGGAAAAACACACCAGTTGAACCAAGATAAGCCGGTTGACGTCACGTCCACAGCTCGAAATCCGCTTACAAAATCGCTCCTCTACCACCTGCGGAATCTGGACGCGGACGCCATCGATGATCAGTTCGATGGCGTCCGGGACGATCTCTTCGAAGTTCTTCGGAAACGTCGGCTGTTACCAAGCTGTGTCGACGTTGCGATCGACCTTCACGAATGGCGATTCTATGGCTCAGCCGAGACAGACCACGTTCTCATCACCTATCCAGACCAGAGAACGACTCGGACGTATTGTTTTGCGACACTGTATATCGTGGCACCTGGAACACGGTTTACGCTTGCAGTGCTCCCGCTCGAAGAGAACGGCTTCCGCGCCAAGCGCGAAGCCGTTCGAACCCTGTTAGAGACTGCCCAGAAGTATGTCTCGCTTAGACACGTCTATCTTGACCGCGGCTTCTATCAGGTTCACGTTGTCGCGGAACTGGAACAACTTGGTGTCGATTACATCGTTCGTGCGCGTCCAAGCAAGGGCATGAAAGACCGTCTCAGCGCCGACGCTGAGACGGTCGTTGATGACTATCTCATGCAACGAAAGCGAAAACCGACTGCGTCGGTGGCTGTAACAGTCTTTGCTGTCCCACACCGCTCGAAAGAGAATGAACACGTGTGGTTTGTCACAAACCGAGAGATAGCGCCTGATGCAGCACGAGCGTACGCGGCGGCATTCCGCCGCCGATGGGGGATCGAAACCTCATACCGACAGATCGGTGACTTTCTTCCGAGAACGTCATCGCCGACGTTCTCGGTGCGGTTGTTCTACTTTCTGTTTACAGTCGCGCTGTACAACCTCTGGGTTCTAGCGAACGTCCTCGTCACCGGTGGCACAATTCCTGGGAAGCCACCACTCTCGACGAAGATCTTCCGTGAATTCGTGCTTCCAACTGACTACGGGTAGAATTCCACTCCAGACGACCGAGCTAATCGGTTAGGAAGTAACCACAGAGTGATAACGCTTCGGAGCGCCGTTCGACGGCGCTCCTTCGCTCTCTCAATCGGTCCTCCACTCTCTGGATCGATTGCTACCGTCACGGATAGTAACGAAACAATTGATTTCAGCTTGTTCTATATCTTGGTTCGGCAACGACTGTGAACGGCGGGATTCTCTCGCTGGTTAAAGATAGCAAACGGCGATACGGATGGGCAGGTGTCCACATCCCGCACCGGTCAAACAGCGGTTTGTATCATCAGATTCATCTTATATTTGAGTATACATTCATACGTGGCAGATAGTACTCGTTTGCCGAACTGGGTCACCGCACAGCTCGGCGTAACTATACTCGCACTGGTAAGCAGTCTCCTCGCACTGTTCGTTCTCCTGCCGTATCTGCAGTACGTCCTCTTCGGAATCGTACTCGCGTATATTATGGTACCTGTACAGCACCGCCTCGAGCAATACGTCAGCCCGACAGTTGCAGCGATCGTAGTAGTCGTAACAACTGTACTCGTCGTACTGCTCCCGCTCGTCTACATTGTCACGACTGCGGTTCGACAGTCGTTCCGGCTTGTCCGCGCGATCAGACAGGGACAACCCGACGGTGAGGCGATCGAAGAAATCCTCGGGACGATCGAGGTCAATCTTGAGAGCAACGGGTATGAGGCCGATCTCGTTGGACTATATGAAGCAAATCAACACCGGATTGCGTCCACGCTCCAAGAGATTATGCGGGAGATCATTGCTGTCGTCGGTGATCTGCCCAGAATCTTCATCGGCCTGACCGTCACGCTGTTCGTCCTCTTTGCACTATTGCGAGATGGAGAACAACTCGTCGCATGGCTGCAGTGGGTGTTACCGATCGACGACGAGGTATTGGCAGAACTCCGAACTGGTTTGGATCAGCTCATGTGGGCCTCGATCGTCGGGAACGTCGCCGTCGCGGCCATTCAGTCGGTGATGCTCGGAATTGGACTCGCGATCGCAGGTGTTCCCGCCATCGTTTTCCTCACTGTTGCGACGTTCGTTCTGACACTGCTTCCGCTGGTCGGTGCGTTCGGGATCTGGATTCCGGCAGCAGCCTATTTACTTGCAATGGGTAGACCAGCCGCCAGCGCAGCCATGGTCGTGTACGGATTGCTCGTCACGTTCTCGGATTCGTACCTTCGACCTGCGCTGATCGGGCGCACTAGTGCATTCAATTCCGCCATTGTCGTCGTCGGTATCTTCGGTGGTCTCATCGTCTTCGGGGCTATCGGGCTCTTTATCGGTCCTGTCGTCCTTGGCGGCGCAAAGCTCACCCTCGATTCGTTCGCTCGAGCACATACGGGTGAGTCGAGTGAGTCACTTGCCACGGAGAGCGTGGACAAGGCTCGTTCAGACGAAGTACTGCAGAAGATTAAGTGAACAATTCACAGCTGCTAGACCCTCGACAGTCGACAGAGGTCGTCTGCTGAACGATGTATTGTGGAGCGACACGACAGGCCTTCGTCCGCTCTGACCACCAACGGTAGCGGGGATTAACTTATCAGGTGCCACAGAGATGTAGGAATTCGAGCCCGATGAACAGACACGAATTTGTCGACGTCGCGACAATCTCGATAACCCGGATGCTGCTGCGGAATTCCAAGTTCTTTTCGCGGTCCGTCTCGGGTGCTCCGATCGGTGACGTCGTCAGTGGTACCGTGATCGATACCGAAGGAATTCGGACTGGCAGCGTACAAGAAGTCTCTGCATCTACTCCTGTCGGAGAGTTCCAAGCAGCGTATCTCGTCTCCCAGTGGCGAGGACAAGACGCACCGACCCTGCTGTATCATCACGGAAGTGGCGAGCAGCCGTTCGACTTCGGGCGATTCAGTTCGAACTCGTTTCACCGCATCTTCGGGACGAACGCTGACCGAAACGTCAACCTGATTGCGCTCCGAGCACCGTTTCACGACCGCTCGAACAGGGAGTACATACGGGCGATGGGCGACCTCGAAAACTTCATCGGGATGCTCGCCACGTCGGCTGCGCTCATCGAGGCACTGGTCCGTCAGATACGAGAGACACGCTGTCCTGATATCCTCGCTGCGGGTATCAGCCTTGGCGGCTGGGCTGTCAATCTCCATCGCGCTTACTATGGGAGTGTCGATCGGTACATTCCGGTGTTCGCCGGCGCACGCCTCGGTGAAATGTTCGTATCGTCGATCTATCGGAAAGTGACAGCCGAAGCTGCACGAGCGAACCCAGCAGTATTGCGAACGATGCTCGACTTCGAGGAGGCCTTTACCGACGTTACTGCAGACGATTGTGATCCCCTGCTCGCTCGCTACGATCGGATAATCGAGTTCGAGACCCAACGAACTGCATACGAGGGAAGCGATCTTTCGGTTCTGGGAAAAGGGCACGTCACTGGATCGCTTGCAACCAGTGTACTACGCACTCACATCCAGCAATCGATCGCTAAAACGTGTGAGTAATGAACACTGCGACAGTAGCCGATCATACTTGATTTTTTCACTACCGGAACATCCCTCGGACGGGTTCTTCCTGTTGCTCCTGTGTCTGTTGTAACTGCTGTGCGACCTGTTGTTTCTGGCGCTGAATCTCCTCCGCCTGCTCGCGGAGTTCAGTAGTGTCAATATCAAACTCGACGAGTGGTTCAAGCGCCGTCTCGATCACGGACTGTGCCGCGGCTGGATCCGGGAGACGCGGATCCGCGCGGACAAGCAGCAATGCTGCCGGAACGTCCGCCTGATAACAGGCATTGATGAGTGCACCGGTCACACCACCGACGGCACCGGAATCCGCCGCGAGCTCGATCTCGGCGTCCTCGAGGTCCGTCTTCAACGTCTCGGTCGTCGCGACGCCGATGACATCGCCTTGCTGTTCCTCGGACTGGGCCGGCGCACCGGCAAGGAAGATCGCCCGGCTGAAGTCGTCGACCAGTTCCTCTAGAACGCACTGACTCAGATCGGCGAACGCGTCTTCCGGGATTGGGACATCACTCTGCAGCGTCATAATATCCGGATCAGTTCCGCCATAGACGCGTACTGTATCCTGAACCATTCCGTCGGTGAACGATGCCACAGGCGGAAAAGAATCCGACCGAATCGACCCATACTCCTCGAGTCCAAGCTGATCTGTGATTTGATCGACGGCAATCGACGCAACCAGCCCATGACCCGGCAACCCTTCGATCAGCGTCGGTGACTCCGCATCGAGCTCGGCCGACCGGTGAAATGACACGTTAGATGTCTCTGGCATGATCCGTGTCGGACTACACCGACCCGTCACATATGCATACGGGGCGCTGCCACGTTCGAGTCTCCTGTGCTCTATCATCAAAAGCGGGTCTGCGCTGCGCTGGTCCCGAACAGCGTTGAAACGCGGTGTTCATTACACCCGAAAACGGGATTCGATCGCTCAGATTACGCCTTGGAAAAACCCACATATCGCTAGATTAGCACGATATACAGACTTATTGTCGTCTACTAGAATCTGTGCATCGTGTCAATCAAGCGGTCGAAACCGATCGATCGGCTGTATGAGGAGGTATCCGAGTACGATCTCGTCATTGTCCCTGACGCCCCGTTAGCAAGTGCACTCAACCGACGCCTCGAGCACCCTCATTTCGGCCCGTTCGCGATCACACCACGGCGACTCGCTGCCAGACGCCGAGAAACTGCAGAAGACAGGCTGGCCTTTCTCGAGGTGATCAGCCAAACCGATCTCAGCTGGAAACAGGCGTCCTATGCGATCGGGAACGTGCTCCAGTGCTGGGAGTATCAGGGCAGCCCCGATGCAATTCTCGAGTACGATGTGTTCGATACACCGGAAACACGGACTGTTGTCGACTGCATCAAATCACTCGAAACGACATCGCGAACGCTCACTGACTATCAGATCGACCGCAAGGAGGACAACTCAGTCGCCGTCATCGGCGAACAACAACTGACGAATCTCGAGCGATCGATTCTTCCCGCAGAATACGACGCTGTCGACCGCTTCTGTGACGACTCGTTCGAGCTACCTCCCATCCGAATCTTTGACTCGCCGGCAGCAATCGTTGATGCTGTCCTCGATACCGTCACCCCAGAGAATGCCGATGATATCGCAGTCGTACTCGACGCGAGCAGTGAGTATTCGCCACTCATCGAGTCCGCGTTCGAAGCCACAGCGATCCCATACTACGGCGGTCCATCGTTCACCGACGATCAGGATCATCGAGCCGTCATCCAGCTTCTCCGGAGCACGATTGCAGGATCCGATACCCGCCTCAAGAGTGTGAAACCGCTCCTAACCCGTCTCGGAATGACCATCGACATCGATCACGACGAGAAGCGGCTCTTCGAAGTCGACGATCCCGAACTTGAATGGCTCCGTGACTTCTGTGATCGGGCAGCAGCGCTCACGATCGGCGATGCGCTAACCGTCTACGAAAACCGCGCCGAATGTACGCTCGAGACGTTTCGCGAGGAACTCGACCATCTCGGACTCCTCACCGAACCGATCACCGAAGAGACCATTGATCGACTCACCTTCTATCTCGAGACCTACGACGTCCCGATCGACCGAGAAAACGAGGGCGTCCTGCTGGCCGATGCGAAATCAGCGTCGTTTGTCGATCGGCCAGTCGTCTTCTACCTCGGCCTTGACGAAAGCTGGACGCACACGTCGCCAGAGCGACCATGGGTCGATCACGACGAGGAATTCGAGCGGAATATCGATCAGTTTCAGTCGCTGCTCCAGAGTGGTGTCGACCAGTACTATCTCGTCCAGGACACTGCCGGTGGGACACCCGTAACGCCGTGTCTGTACTTCGAGGACCTCCTCGAGGTCGAGTTCGAACAATTCAGCGATTTCGAATCGATTCGCTACGCACGGACGTTTCGGTCGACGGGCGCAGGATTCGACAAAGAGCCGGTCGACGTCGAGACCGAGCCAGAGACGGCACTCAGCCAGTCGAGTCTCAATTCGTACGCGAACTGCCCTCGGGACTACTTCTTTGGACGGCTCGTCGACAACCCAGACAAGGATCACTTCGTCGAGGGGAACCTCTTCCACGACTTCGCGGAGTTCGTCGTCAACCATCCCGAGTTCGTCGATGACACTGTCATCGAGGCGGTCGTCGACGTCATGATCGAGGAGACACGGGCGTTCCACCGTGACGTCGATCTGGCCACCCGACGAACGACGTACCGTGTCGGTCTCGAGACGATCGTCGACTACCTCGAGAGGAATGCGCCGTCGGATACTGATTTCCTCACGCCGACGAGTAGCAGTGACAACGTCTTCGCGACATATTTCGACCGACCGGTCGACTCCCCAGCGACCGAACGATGGTTCGAGGACGCCGAGCGTGGGATCAACGGGAAGATCGACCTCGTACAGTCGCCGACACAGCTGGTCGACTTCAAAAGTGGCAGCAAGAAATCACCGTCGCAGGTAATCAAACGCGCAGCAATTGAGCCACCGAGCGATCGCCCGAACTTCCAGGCGTTGCTCTATCTCACCTACTACCGGAGCCAGCAGCCAGACGAACAACTCGAGTTCACCTTCTTTCACTTCCTCGAGACGCTCGACGACGTCGTCACAGGCGAGGGCACGCTCGACGACTGCCTGACGACGGTCACGTACCGTCCAATCCCGTTCGACGAATTCGTTCAGTCGCGAGCCGTCTTTGACGAGCTCCGCGAAGAGGCACCGAACGATTGCAACAAGACGTTCTCGAAGACAAGTTACGAGGACTATCAGGCAGCGTTCGACGCACACCAGCCTCCCAGAACGCGGGATGCAGATGAGATGGCCGATTCACCGTTCGGCAACGCACTTCTCGAGCGGATGATCGAAGCCGTCGGCGATTACAAGTACGTCACAAAGGGCTGTATGCAGGCATTCAGGCACCTGTGTGGCTATCGCAAAGAGGGCTACTTCGTCGAGGATCTCGACGAATTCGAGCGGTTCATCGACGATCAGCTCGCGGAACTAAACCGATATCGCCGCGGCGAGTCCCGGTTCCCCGTCGAGGGACGAGCAGGTGAGCCAAACTACCGATACGTGGACAACCGCGATATGATTCTGACAACAGAGCGCGCGACCGATGAAACAGCCGACGAGACGGAGGTGACCCGATGACGGCACCGAATCCGAAACAGCGTGAACTTATCGAGAGCACAGAGGGGCTGTATCTCGTCGATGCCGGCGCTGGGACCGGCAAGACGTTCACAGTCACTCGTCGCTACGCGAATATCGTCTCCCAGGACGACGTGGAGCCAGATGACGTCCTGTTGATCACCTTCACCCGCAACGCAGCGACGGAGATGAAAGACCGCATCGTCGCCAACTGCGACTACGATATGCGGGCGCTGATGGACGCGCCGATCCAGACCTTCCACAGTCTCTGTAACGATATCCTCGAGCAACACGGCTTCCATGCGCCCACGCATTTAGGGATCGACGATGTGATCACTGGCTCAACGCAGGTCCTCGAGAACGAGACGATCGAGCGTGAGTACTTCGGGGAGTTCATCGACCAGTTCAGCGACGACCATTCGGAATACGACGACCTGTTCCGGAGTCTCTCGGAGCCGACAGAGCTGCTGGATCTCATCAACAATCTCGCAGCCAAAGGCGTCTTCCCGACTGCCGACGGCTGGTATCGTGACAGCAAGAGCCATCTCGAGGGCGACTTCGACGCGTTCGAAGACGTCTTCGACGAACTGAATCAGCCTCGAAATGGGGGCAGCAAACAGTCAAAACTGCGCTCGAAACTCGGCCGATACGGCAAGAACAAGTGCTACCTTCCGGATGCCCCCGATCGGTCAGAATTGCGTGGCCCACGTGGCACAAAGACGGTTCCCGACGAGGTTGCCGAACGCGCCTTCGATGACGACCGCGAGCACCTCATCGAATTCATCCACGATATCTATATCGAGTACCTCGAGTTCGCGCTCCGCCGGAACTACCTGAACTTCTCGTTCCTTCAGCTCTTCGCGTTCGTTCTCCTCTGTGAGGACGACGACCTTCGCGAGTCGCTTGCGTTCGAGTACGTGATGATCGACGAGTTTCAGGACTCGAGCGAGATCCAGTTCAAACTCTCACTGCTACTCGCTGGAACGGACAATATCTGCGTCGTTGGCGACTGGAAGCAGAGCATCTACTCGTTCCAGTATGCCGCGATCGAGAACATCACCGAATTCGACGCCCGTCTCGAGCGATTCACGACCGACCTGAACGATGACGCCGAACGCGTTTCGTTCCCGGTCGAGCCGATAACCAGAATCGAACTCGAGGATAACTACCGGTCGACCCAGGAGATCCTCGATTTCTCGGAACACGCTCTCGTGACCCCAGCCAGTAGCCGCGAATCAATCGATCGAGAGTCGATACTCGAGCAGGTTGTCTCACTGTCATCGAACACCGAATATGAACACTCACGGATCGAAGCCATCCAGCACAACGATGAACACGAGGCGATCCTAACGAAGATTCAGGAGATCGTCGGGAACGACGCCTACGCAGTCGAGGACGATGGTGAGCTTCGCACTCCTGAGTATGGCGACATCGCAGTGTTAACGCGAACGCGAGACTTCGGCCGAGACTTGCTATCTGTCGCCGAGGAGTACGACCTTCCGATGGCATACGAGGGTGGCATCGAACTCTTCCGAACCGATCAGGCCAAACTCCTGCTTGCCTGGCTGCGTATCCTCGAGACCAACGCGGACAGGGGCTGGGCAGTCGTCCTCGAGCGTGCTGGCTACACGCTCGACGAGATCGATCACATCCTCGAGCACGAGGCCTATCCCGAGAATATGGCGGCGTTCCGGACAGAGCTCGCAGCACTCGAGACCATGAACGCCATTGCACGACGGATATTCGATCGCTACGGATACGACGGTCCGACAGCAGACGTCATCCTCACCACGGTTCAGTCGGTCCACAACGCGACGACGATGACGCTCGGTGATCTGATCCGCTTCATCGAACAGGGGATCGAATCGGGACACACCGAGGAGGTCCACGCTGCAGCAGGGACCAACGCGATCACCGTCCAGACGATCCACTCGGTCAAGGGACTCGAGCACCCGATCGTGATCCTCGGGAACATGAACAGCGGGAAGTTCCCACCTGCTGGCGGACGAGATGGAACGATCACGTACTCCGAACTCACAGGGGTCCGCCAGCGCAAGTGCTATGCCGAAGCCCACGGCGATCCACACATCTATGACAATTGGCGGACCGACGTCCTGAGACGGTGTCAGCCAACGGAAGCCGACGAAGAACGCAGGTTGCTCTACGTCGCGATGACGCGGGCGAAAGACCATCTGCTGTTTTCGGCTGGTGACGATCCGAATACGTTCCTCGAGGAGCTGCCTGTCGACATCACCCCACTCAAGCCAGCAGTTGATACTGAGCGTATCGAAGACACTGTCCAGTCACAACTCACCGTGTCGATCCCACAGCCGAACGGTCCCGATGGGTACTCGCCTCACTCGCTAATGGGCGACGAGGTCTACAAAAATGTAGACGAGGGAAGAGGGCAGGAGTTTGGCTCGGCAGTCCATACGTTCGCAGAACAGTACGCCCTCGGAGACGACGTTGTCCCTCGAAACGACGATGAACGGAATATCAAGGGACTTCTCGATTCGCTCGAAGGGACCCTCAGAGCCGAAGAACAGGTGTATCTACCACTCGAGAGCGATGGTGATCAGGTGACGATCTCCGGGGTTGTCGACCTCGTCAATGTGACATCCGACCGAGCGGAGATCATCGATTACAAGACAGATCAGGGACATCACGCAGAGTCAGAATATCGAACGCAGCTCAGCGTGTACTATCATGCACTCGATGCGTGGTTCGAGGGTCGAGACGTGAGCGCCTCGATTTATTATTCGGCGAGGGACAGCCGGGTCGAGATTGAACCGCTCTCGAAGGAAGATCTCACAGAGCTTCTCGAAATTCGAGCGTAGCAACGAGGAAACGCCTCGAAAGCTGGCTCTGGTCAAACGTGATGAGTCAGTTTTTCTGCACCTGGGTGTTTGGGACGCCTACTTGTGGGCCTTGAAGCGACGAATGAGGGGGACCGAGGAGTTTGAGCCGGGAGGTATTATGTACACCTCCTTGGTCATCCGCGCACAATCGGTGCCCGCTGCAGCGCTCCTTCACGGCAACGGCGTGTTCAACAGTTCTGACTGGTTCGTTGTCGAATATGCAGCTGCGGATAGCCCCGCCCTCGAGGAGTTGGTCGCAAGTCCTGTCGGTACTGAGTGATTCGAGACGCGTGGCAAGCTGGTCGTGGCTGAGATCACTCTCGTTCAGAAACGCCAACAGCTGGTCGTGTTGGGCAGCCGTCTCGGTGAAAACGATATTCTAATACTGACGTTTCTGAGGCTGCTGATACAGGTTGTGTTCGGAAAACGCTGGCCCAAGAAGGTCGCTGAACCAGCACTGTTCGAGATTCTAGTCAAACTGACTACCCAATGCCCCAATTTTCTCGAAGTAATGGATATAAAATTCACCTTATGAAATGTGATGCTAGATGCCAGCCTATAGCCACATCACGTATTGATACACTCCCAAACACTGATCTATCAGTCCATGATCATCCTCGAATGGCGGGCGGGAACCAACCGGTTAGACAGGACTTCCACCAACGTTCCCGCTTTCGCTTCTCGCTGAACTGACTATCGCTATCTTCGAGTCCAAACTGTCGCATATGCCCGAATCGTGAACCGCACACTGCCGTGGCTGCTCGCCGCCCGGCTATGGGTGCCTTCGACTCCGACGAGTACGAGGAACTGATCGTCGCCGACGGGGGGCTCGAGGCATTGGATTAGGGGCTCGAGGACGAGTAGCTCTGATTCTTTTTCCGAAACTGCGGCCACCGACGGTAGTGCTGGACATCACGTCGCAAGAGACCTGCTCATCAGCGAAGTACTCGCTGAATATCATGCCGCCCGCAACGATCAACCTGCATGCGCGGTCACCACAACTATTTTCAACTCCGTAAACCACGAGTGAAGTTATGGTTTACGAGACTGGTAATCGGACGATCGACGGAGCGGTCGAACGCGTGATGGACAAGGAACGTCCCGACAGGCGAGACGCCCTAGCAATGCTAGCCCGGCCGATTACGGATGCGGTGCGTGCCCACTTCGGTAACGGGACGGCCGATGTCGTTCGAGAAATGCGGGGTCACCGTTCGACGGCGGTCCTTCCGCCATGCGAGTGTGCGGGGGAAGCAGCGTGAACGGAACCTCAAGCGACGGCATCGTCGGCGGAGGACATAACCGAGAAGCGGATGCCTTCAACGTACGGATGCGAGCGAGCGCTGGTGACGAGCACGTTTCAGGTGCCGAGACGATCGTCGTTCACGACGGTTCCGGTGACACGGAAGACGTGGTCGCGTCAGTCGCGGAGTCGATGGTCGAACGTGCGCTCAAACATCCACGAGGCGATCCGGACGACGTGACGGTGACTGTCGAACGGCTATCGCGTCCGCTCCGTCGCGTCGAGGCACTCCCCGTCGTCACAGTCGACGTTGCCGATGCTGACGAAGGTCGTCGAGTGGCGCAGGAACTCCTCGCGCGTGCTGGCGTTGCGGACGACATACAAACCTGTGGATTCGACGTCATCGAGGGCGATACCGCCAGACGCGGGGCGGCATTGATCGACGCTACCGACGGCTCGCGTCTCGATCCAAAGCCAGCGAGAGGGGTGCGGGCGACCCACATCGGCACGAGCGACGCATGTCGGGACGCGCTCAAGGCTCTGATCACGGAGCACGGGGTCACGTCTGCAGAGACAGTCCGGGAGGCAGTAGTGCTCGCAACTGCCATCGCTCACGCGCCGGGGACGCGGGCCGAGCTCTGCTGGTCGGACGATCCCGACTACGACGCGGGCTACGTGGCCACCCCAGATGCATACTACCGGTTCCCCGCATTGAAACCGGAGAGCGCGACGGAAGGCGGACGGGCAATCTTTGTCGCTCCGGACGAGCCTGTCGACGAAGTCATCGACTGTCTGGAGGCCCAGCCGATACTCGTCGACGGGGTATCCGGTGGCAGGAAAGTCAACTCCGATGCGCTCTTCGGAGGCGGTGGATTCACCGATAGTAGCCACTGAACGTCACTGCACACCCAATTGCACGACGGCTGTGCGATCGGTGTGTAAATCGTTTCAGTTGTTACTATAGCTGTTCTCATTGAATTGACACAGTTCGGAATGTCTGGCAGACTCAGGGGATGAACGGTTAGTCCGTAGCGTGGATGATATCGCAGGCGAAGGCAGCGGCGAGGGTCGCGGCGAACTCACCCGCCTACTCGCCGCATTCGGCGACATCTTGAGGGCGGGGAAGTTGACTGGCTTGCCACAATCAACGGGGCAGGCAAATTCGGATCACTAGCGAATTTACCTTGGACGAAAGTTTAAGCGGCTGCCCACCAAAATCACCATACAGAACTGCAATGGCTGGCATTACAGATCCACGACCACCACTTCCGGAGTGGATTCTCGAGTGCTACGATCGGCTGTGTACGCAGGCTTGTCAGCCAGATATCGGCGAAGACAGTGTTCCGCTGATCGATTACGACGACGCCGTCACTATACTGAGTTCCGATGCAGAGTTGGCACTCGAGCAACGGGACGTCGAGCACGCACTGACGCGCCTCCTCGAACGAGGCTACTTCTACGAAGTCGAAGACGAACTTCGGGTTACATCGCCAGAAGAGCAGTGTTGACGGCTCTCCGAAGCGCAGACCTGTAGAGAGCTATCAGCATACGATACCGATATCGAGCCACTGCACTCAACTCGAGTCAGTTCGACATCTCGCCACTCCATTACCGGAATTATCCGGAAGCATGGCTGCGTTCTGCTAGACCCTCACCCCCTACGCTTTGAACACGGACTCGAATCCTTCATCGACGACCTGCTGGACAAGCTCCGCGAATGAGCCCCCGATCGCTCGTGTCGACTGGCTCGCCATTGATCACAACCGAGACGCCCGTTCGTGACTGCACGTACACGAAGCAATTGCGAAGACCACGAACGTCGTGCCGCCATCGATAGCTGTCCGGATCAGGGACCCCCTCCTCGTAATGATCGACCTCGACGAGCAGCCCCTCGAGAGGATGCGTAGTGTCCACGAGTTGGCCATCACGACCGCTGACGTCTGCCCACGGCCCAGAACCGCGCCGGTCTCGATAGTCGAAACACAGTTCGATGTCGTGACACCAGATGCGAACTGCACCCTTCGCGATGATCGCACCCTTGCCGATGCCCCACTTGCCGATCGGCTCGTCATCAGCTCGTCGCTCGCTTCCTGCGCCGAGTGCTGAGAGGTTGCGCCGCCCTTTGGTTGACTCGAGATCGATACCAGCGCCAGCATCGAGGCTGAGCGACCGCTCAGTGAGATGCTAACTGAAACACGGGATGAACCGGGACTGTCGATGCCGCTTTGGACAGCTTCGCGAATCGCGTCTGTGAGATCCGCCAACTGATCTTCGATGGGATACGTTGCAACCCGCTCGTCAGCGATCATTGTCACGGTCTCGTCAGTCGATGGCTGACTAGCTGGCCTCGAGTCAGTCGCTTGGTTCGTAGCGAACTCCGAAAGCGTCAGACATCCTGTCATGGTGTTCACCCATTCGGCATCACCACACTGGGCGGTCATGTTGGAATCGAGTAGACTCAATTTTAATCCGTTACCACGACTGTTCGAGTGAACAACCAGAAATTATGTATCATACCCGGGGCCGTGGGTTGTCGGAACCAAAAATATAGTTTGTAAGAAGGTGCTTTAGTAGCCTGCTACCCAAAGAAAAGCTGTAGATGACGAAACAAGCAGACCAAATTGACGAAGCGGCGACTGACGTACCTGGCATTGGCGATACGTTCCCCGAACTGACCGTTGAGACAAGCATGGGTGAGCGCTCGCTGCCCGACGACTACGAGGGCAAGTGGCTCGTCCTGTTCAGTCACCCGGGTGACTTTACGCCTGTCTGTACCTCGGAGTTCGTCGCCTTCGAGCAGCGCCGCGAGGAGTTCGAGGAGCTGAACGCCGAACTGCTCGGGCTGTCGGTCGACCGCGTCCACTCACACATCAAGTGGACGGAGTGGATCGCCGAGAACCTCGACGTCGACATTCAGTTCCCGATCATCGCCGACGATCAGGGAGCGGTTGCCCAGCAACTTGGCATGCTCCACCCCGGTGCAGGAACGGCAACCGTCCGCACCGTCTTCGTTATCGATCCGGAGGGAGCAGTTCGGCTGCGCCTGACCTACCCAATGGAGATCGGCCGCAACATCGACGAAGTCCTCCGCTCGCTGCGTGCACTCCAGAAGAGCGACGACGACGGTGTCGCTGCTCCCGCTGACTGGCCAAACAACGAGAAGTTCGGTGATCAGGTCCTCCTGTCGCCGCCGGGTACCGAGGCGGACGCTCAGGACCGAAAAGCCGAGGCTGCTGACGACGACGAACTCAACTACTACGACTGGTGGTTCGTCACCCGCGACCAGTAACTAACTCACGGACCTACTGAACGGCAGTCTGCTGGTGACATCCGAACCCTGGTGTAGTCACCGAATCAATACACTCTTTGTCGAGTTCGTTGCTGATCTCGAGCAGGAGCGGTCGATCCTCATCGTCAGTCACCTCGCTGACGACATCGATGATCTTCTAGGCGGTCGAACTGATCTGCTCAAACCGGTCGAGAAGTCTCGGCGAACGCGTTCCGGATATCTGTCGGATGGCGGTAGACCTGTGCGATGCGATTGGTTAAATCCTGTTCTGCTGTAAACTCGTTTCGGTGGACGAATTGGATTTGGCTACGGGTTGACACCAATTCCACCGGTGCCTATTCCGGCGCACAAACAACTCCTCGGACAGGGCAGTCTGGCATCTAAGTACGGCTATATCGACTCTCTATGCCAGGTCACAGACGTCTGCGGCCCCATCCATGTTATTAGGCTCACCCCGCTCGAGACGTTTTATCCTCATGAACTGTTCGCATGTCTGCCATATTGGACACCGTACGAATGATACGTACAGGTGAAGTTAGTGACAGGTAGATGATCAATCTATCTGAGAGATGCCAGAAACTGCACGCTGAATAGAATGTTTTTATTAGTATATTTACACTCATAGGACCGTCGGGTATCCACAACGTGTGCTATCCCCTCAGCTATCAATCACGATATTCTATGTGTGCACCATACGCGCTACCAAACGCTGAAAAGAATGAGGCCAATCCGACAGCAAGGAACAGTTCCCACGGTGTCGGCCAGATTAGTGACGTAATATAGGTTACAACCAATGTAATTGCAAGTGAAATAGCTCCTGCAATAACTGATTTTTTGAGCACCTGCGAATCCATACAGCAAACCACATGATGATGTCACAAAGAACTGATACACAGTCCCTTCGCGCTGTGTATCTTGCACGCCTCGCTCAATCTATCCAGTAGCTGGCAGAAAGCGCGTGCAAGATACAGAGAAGGGATGCAGCGGGGCAACTGCCTAGTTGAATATGAAGGTAGAGGTCGTCACTCCGCCGCAGGGATGACTTCGGGCATGTCGTATGACCCATCGACCAGCGACCAGTGGGGACCATAGAATCGGGCCGCGAAGCGCATACCCCCTTCGGGGGCCGGCAGCCAGTTCGTCGCCTGCTCAGGATCGTCTGGCTTCTCGTGTTGGACGTAGATGACGAGTTCGTTTCCTTCGGTATGCAACAGTCCTTCCTCGAGCATGTAGCTGTTGATGCTGTAGCGGTCGAGTTCGTTCTCGACGAAGTAGCCCTGCGCGTCGTAGATCGGGATTTCCCAGAACTCGGTGACCGGCGGAAGGTTGTCGAGGTCGAACGTGATGGTGTACCGCTTCGACCCGTCCAGTTGCTCGCCGTTCGCGTCGGTAAATTTAAACCCAGCGACGTGAGACGCGGGCGAGTCGGGGCCCGCCCAGCCGAAGTCGGCCATGACGGCCCGGGTCAACCAGTCGGTTCTGAAGTCCGCCGTGTTCTGAACGATGTTCCAGCCATTCATGTCTACTACAACGTCGCTGTTGCCCTCCACGACGGTGGCTCTGACGCGCTCGAACCCGCTCTCGAATCCGCTGGTCAGGGCCTCCTGTACGTCGGTCTCGAGGGCGGACCAGTCGAATTCCAGTCCCGGGCCGATTCCGATCTGTTCCAACCGCTCGAGCATCGCAGCCTCTTTTCGGGAGTCGTCGATGAGTGACATGCTCGGGTCGTTCAGGACGAGGCTGAGGAGGGTAAAGAAGTCCGCTGGGGTCTGGTTTTCGACCTGCTGCTCTGTGAGCTCTGCCATTCGCGGGACTGTCTCGTAGTCGCCGGGGACGACTGACTGTTCCGCCCGTGGCACGCCCGAGCGGTCGTTGGCAAGCCACTCGCTGAGCGGGGTGACGGTCGTCTGCTCCTGTAAGTCGTTAACGTACGCGATTTCGGATTCGTCCGTGGGGTTGCGCAACGCGTACCGGACGAGGGTGAATAGAGTCTTCGTCCCTGCTTGGACAACGTCGGTCGCGGCAAAGTCGCCCGGGATCTCGCCCTCGTAGTCGTCCGGCAGAATCAGGTACGACCGCGCGTCGGTGCCGTTGAACTGATTCCCGGCGTAGAGAGGGAAGATTCCGTACTGGTTCATCAACTGTAGCGAGAAGTAGCGGTCGGTAACCTCGGGCATCTCGATGACGATGGGGTCGTCCTGCAGGTCGAGGAAGCCCATTCCGTACAGAGTGGTGTTGTTCGGAGTGACGATAGCCGTGAAGTCGGCCGTTATCGGTCGGCCCTCGTTAGGATAGTACAACCGATTGATGCCTACGAAGACGTCGCTGTCTTCCTTCTGCGTGTAATTAAAGCGCGTCACGTAGAAGAGGGACTGCTGGAGCCCGTAGCGGTACGCCGCTTCTGCAATCGCTGCCACGCTGTTATCCGTGTCGTTGCCCTGGCTCGCTTCGGACTCTTGGTCGGCAGCGACTGTCTGCGTTGCCGTCGATCCACCAAGTGTGAGTCCGCCTGCGATGATTCCCCCTCTCTGGAGGGCCTCGCGGCGTGTCAGCGTTCGGGTGCTGAACTGGTGTCCTCCATCAGCTGTCTTGTCTGAATGCTGGTTTCTCTGGCGAGTATTCGTCCCGCTCAGCGCGGTCCAGCGCGTTGCTCGCAGCGGGTCGGACTCCGATACTGGTGTCGTGTGGTGGGGCTGGTTGCTCATGGGTATGGCTCATGCCTCTCTGAGTGGCCCACAGCAGCAGTTGTGACCGACTCAGACGCTTGCACACCAGCGTTCGATATAATACAATGACGATACTCGAGAATAATTTCATGATATGATGGTAGGTATCAGATTGCTGACAATCTCTAGGTTCTCGATCAACTATCTGTCCCTGTAGTGAACGGTCACGGACTCCGCTATTCACCCATCAGTTCGTGCCGCTCTCGCGCTGTGAGTTCAGCAAAGGTGACCTCCTCCTCGCCGTAAACGGAGAGGGATCGAAGATCCCTCGGGCAGTCGGGCTACGCCCGACGACGGCGAGGCTTCCCACGGCACCGCACCGCTGGGTTGGGATATTTGCTGGTTTACGACTCGTCGGTATGACGGGCCGATGGCGGGGCCACACCGCCGTTACTCCTATCCCCGGCACGGGGACTCGGAGTTATCTTGGTGACCGAGACACCACAGCGGTTCGAGATGGGAGTCTCGAACGTTCTGGGTCTCGGAGTCCCGATATTGTCCGATTAGGTGGGCGGACGTGCCGCCTCGGTGTATGTCATACTACACCTCGACTGAACTTAAATACCTGTATTGCTACCGAACGGGGACTGTGTAAGCGTTGTCAGATTCACGCCCGGTCGTCAGACTACGTCTGACGGGCAATCAGAAATCGAAGATTTCTGATGACGGCGTAAACGCCGGGATTCTCTCCTTGAAGAAAGATGGCTCTCCGTCTTCTGTTAGGAGACCCTGGCGAGATACAAGCGTGTATTCAGCGCATATCAGGCGTTGCCGTATCAAAAGAGAGCTCTCAATTTCGGAGTGTAGTGACAGATTCTTAATATTTTTGGTGCTGCCAGCAAAATCGACATCTATGCGCCGTCGTGCATTCCTCGCGTCCGCCCTGACCGCCACCTCCACCGCCGCTGCGGGGTGTAGTGCTGTCGAATCACGGACCGAACACACGGATCCAACGGTAAAGACCGACGACAATCCACGGGATGATGCGAAATATCTCGAATTTCGAGAGGGTGGCACTGATCTCGCTACCGTGGGCATTGACCCCAGGTTTGCCCCTTTGCCGTACCATTTCCGCACGTCGATTTCACATCTCGAGGATACCGAACTGCAGTCGCTCACACAGCGGTTTGTGGCACTGGGCGGTGACGGCACCCCGCCACAGCTCTCGCTCCAGGGCCCATTTATCGGTGACCACAAACCCCATCCATCTGTGTCACTGTTCCGAGAGGGGACGGCTGCAGTCGTCGAAGTCCACCGGTTCGGCGAACTCGCCGATGAGACTGTATTTATTGATTTTCCAGTCACCAAATGGCCGGAGTCAGCCCCTCGACTCGTCGTTGAGAGCACCGTCGAACTCACCGAGACGGGGCTGACCGACCATACACACGTCCTTGACGGACAATTCGAATTCGAGTTCACCGCCGAGACCGAAGCCGGCGAACGGACCGCCGACACGCCCGGTCCGTCGGGGCAGGGCCGTTGAACAAGGGTGTCGGTGAACCGCATTAGATTGATCCGGACCACGTCTACATGGCTCCGTCATATAAGACTCGCACCCTGTATCTCGCACGACGATCAGAACACTTCTTGATCTAATAGTCTTCAGACGTCGCGGGAGTAACTCGAACGCAGCTTTCGCTGTTGATGGTAAGTCGACACGCTCGTATACGCCTTGGGCGCGCTCGGATTGATATTCGTCGGTGCTGGCGCGTCGATGAAGAACCGTACTCGGCCTCCAGACTCGTGACGATTCGCTTGACAGCGGTCAATCTGTGAGAGCTATAGGTACAGCTCACTTTGGTTATGCCGTTCGATGCGTGATCTGTTCTATAGGGATCAGCAGACTAGTTCATAGTTTCTCTCGTCGTGCGGTTTTTCCAGTGAGCTGTTTTTCTCGTGAGAACCTCCGAATATCCACGCTGATCCCTATAGAATCGGGGATTCTCGTGATCACGGAAGATGAAGGTTTCCGAACAACCTCGGGGTATCTGCCTTGCATCTTGGTGAAGTGTCTTCAATTCATACTGTGAAGACGCCGAACACGCCGAGGATTGCCACGAGAAGCCCGCCGATCCCCAGCAACCCGAGATACTTCAGAGGTTCCCACCGGTATCGGAAGAAGGAGAAGAAGCTGGCAAATGAGAACCAGAACAACCAGAGCGGCTCGCCGAGCTGGAACGCCTGGAAACCCATCACCGACAGCAGACCTAGGAAGCCGAGCATCCATTGCTGGTTGATTGATTCGTTCTCCCCGAGTTCGGTTTCTGAGGCGGTATTCATACGCTTTCTAGGTTGACAGACGACATATAGCGAGCTTGTAGTTCTCGGAATCCAAGAACAGTAGCCGGAGTGCTACTACATACGCCCTCTGTACTTATTGCTAACTTGAGCTCGTCTGTCCGATCCAGTAGCAATTCTCGGACGGTACTTTCGGTCTGTGCTTGCGCAAAGTCGTTGTTCAATACAGGCCAAGCAGATAACGGGGCAGCCACTGACTCACCGATAGCTATCAAACTGAGTGCCGTAGATCCGCTACGGTTTCAATGGGAGGCTCGTTCTTCCGCTCGAGCGCATAACTTCTCTGTTGCGATCGGGCCACGCCAATAACCGATCACGAAGCAACTCGCCGTCAGCAGTTTCCGGATCATATCCCCCGACTTTGGCGGTGAGCGTCAAGACAATCCAGCCGCCGTACCCGAGAATGACAGTCACACCAGTCAGTACGATGACCGAGACAACCACCCTCACGAGACGCTTCCTGAATCGTACCTCTGACTCTGAATTCTTTTCCCCATCCATGGTTGTCATACTGCTAACTACTATAGTTAATGTCAAAAACATCAGGGAGAACATCTCTTGGTGACACAGTGCTATATTCAGCCCGTCCACTCACAGACATCAATTCCCGATAAGCGTAATCGTCTGGTGTTGGCTCCGCGCCTGGCAGCCACTCGTCGATCGCGACGAATTCGTGTCCGTTTAGTCGGGCAACATCACCAGGATAGCTACGATCGCGGTCGCTCGTGTACTCGTCTGTCAGTCGATCTCGATGCGGGTCGCCCTCGGGTGGTCGATCTGGACTCATTCGTGGCCTCAAGCCACACGAGTGTGCGCCTCGCCCTCTCTGGCGCAGAAAAACTGGCTCGTCACGACGACTATGTATAAAATCTGATCAGATAAGTACAGATGAGGTGAGTATCGTAGCTACTGTCTTTTATTCGCCACAGGTTCGGCTGACTCCAGTGGTCGGTATTCGTGCTCACGCATCACACACACACCACAAGTTTCACATGCACAAACCCGATTTTTAAATATGTAGTATGGTCCCCCGTATCGCGTCACTCCATAAGAACAAAGTCCTCCACATTATTGGTGGGACAATCGGCGTACTCGCCGCTTTTGTGCTGTTCACCGATGCGACTCTCCATACAATTGCCCCCGTAGCAGTTATCTTTTTCACACTCATATTACATGACGTCATAGACGAATCGTACGACCTTCCGAAGGGGTCAAAATGGATAGTTTACGGTGGCTCTATCTTCGCTGCAGGTGCATACTTGGTGGTCACCAACTTGGACACGTGGGTTGGGGGTCTCTTGGCCCTCGCAGGTCTCTGGTTCATCTTCGATGGTGCCACAGTCATCCGATATGAATCGTGCCAAGAGGAAACGGAACACGAGTACGTGTCTGGCCTTGATGACGAGACGGGTGAGGTGATGTTCCGACTGCAGACGTTGAACGTTGTGTATCAGACGCTGGAAGAGGCCTCTGAACCGCAAACCGCTGCAGAGATTGCAACCGCACGTGGCCTCACCGAATCACGCGCCGAAAGTGCTCTTGGGTATCTAAAAAGTAAAGGTCGTGTTGAGGAGATCGGAGACCAATATCATGCGAAGCCACCCCGATGGGGGAAGGTGACTCCTATTGTTGAGTTCCTCATGTGGATCCCACGTCGGATTTTCCGCCCGTTCCATCGGGTAGCCGCGAGCGCTTAGCTCTCAATTCAAAGGGTGATAAAGAAGAAGTAATAGTAAAACAACTATTGAGCTCTTCCTCATGACTATTTTGCCCGACCACAAGTAGCACTCAATGCAGCAAAACATTACATGATAAGAAGTAAACAAACAGGACTCCGGAGACTCTCATATGTTCCCCGGTATACGGTCTAACTGGTCACGAACTCAGCGCAGGTGTGGTTACTCGCCGCTCTCTTGGGAGGTGTGCTGAATGGCTGATGACTCAGAGTTCTCTTTCAATGGTCCAGACACCCTTCGTGGGGCAGTGATCATGCTTCTCATCGGGCTTTTGGCGACTGGATATGGCGCATACGATTACGTCCAGCAGTCTGAGGCACTCACGAACGCGGAAGAGGTCACTGCTGAACTTACTACAAAGGGCGTTGACACTGACACAGGTGGAAGTAGTTCTGGAGTCGACTACCGGCCGACGGTCCGGTTCACCTACGAATACGATGGGACATCGTACACGAGCACAAACGTGTTTCCGACAACCATCTCACCGACATACGACACGGAATCGGAGGCTCGGTCGGTTCTAGGTGGGTATGAGACCGGTGACACAGTCACCGCATACGTCCCTCCAAGCGACCCTGACGATGCCTATCTAAAGCATCAATCCTCGAACGCGCCGCTTCTGGTTGTTGGTATCGGACTGCTCTTCGTAGTTGGCGGTAGCGTGTCAACATTGAACCGCTATTAGGCAAGCTAATTGATGCTCTCCCGGTTTGCAAAAGCGAAGGTGCGGGTAGGGACCTTCGCTATATTTAGGCAGGCCAGGATGCTTGAAGACAGCGTTTGACGGCCGGCTCAGACATGCTCACTGCACGTGCGAATGGTGCGGAAGAGCACGATTCCCTCAGCTATTAGTGAGCAAGTCTTGACACAGCGCCTATGGAACGGCTGTATATCTATAACGGCGCTCTTGCAGTAATTGGGTTTTCGCTTGGATTCCCAGCAGTGCGATCGCTCATTGATGGAGACCACAGTATTCCGGTACTGCTTCTGGCAATCGGTGGAAGTGGGATGATTGTCACTGCTGGCTACGAATCACTGCGAACCGATCCTGAGGAGTTTAATATCTCCGCAACCGCCCTCTTTGCGGTAGTTGGTGCTGCCTGTGTAATTCTTCTTGGAACCATTCTCTCTACGGTGTCTGGTATCTGAGTGACCTGGCCTTGTTGAAACCCTCAAGCGGTGATAGGTTCTCGGGGCCGTGCTGAATAGAACGCGCGGGCCGTGTTTAGACGCCGCTCAGTTGACGTCTCGACCGGGATTATGTGGAGTTGAGCGAGGAAGCGGTGAGTATGCCGTCTCAACTCGCCCGCTTCACCGACCGATGCATCGATTTGTCCCAGAACGCTGTCATCGGTAAGCCAGCTCCGGCGATCAAGAAGGGTGACGGCGGCTACGCTGACTGGGTGATTATCTCGATCCACTGCCTCCGAGAGTACCTGAACCAGCCGTACCGCCGGTTGCTCGACATTCTACACGAGATGCCGGGAATCGCCGCGAAACTCGGACTTTCTGTGGATCAGTTGCCCGATTTCACGACCGTCTGTACGCGGAAACAAGATCTCAAAATGCGGATCTGGCGGGTGTTACTGCGGCTGTCTGTCTCACTGCACGACCTCGGCGATGTTCAGGCGATCGACGCAACGGGCTTCAAGCGCCATCAAGCCAGCCGTCACTACGTTCTCCGCGTCGGCTACAACTTTGACGATATTAAGACGACAGCGCTCGTCGATTGCGATACTAGCGTCATCCTCGACGTTCATTGTTCGATGAAACAGCCGCACGATACACAAGTTGGACGACAGGTACTCACGAGAAATCTCACCAAGCTTACCACGATTACTGCTGACAAAAGCTACGACTGGGACGCGCTGCGGCACGAACTCAGGGACGCTGGCATCCGACCAGTGATCAAACATCGAGAGTTCTACGCGCTCGACAAAGCGCATAACGCTCGCCACGACGAGAATGTCTATTACCGACGGTCGATCGTCGAGGCGATATTCTTCGCACTGAAACATCGGTTCGGCGAGACGTTGCGGGCTAGAACGTGGTTTGGCCAGTTCCGAGAACTCGTCCTAAAGGCCGCCGTCAGAAACATCGAGCAAGCCGTGAGGCTCTGATACCGTTGATCTCACGCATCTAAACAAGCCCGAACGCGCGAATGTCGCACGAGATTTGACGCAATTTACGACGGTGGTGATCGCTCAGTACAGAGCAAGCACATATCGCTTAGCGTAAATTCACTATCCTTTTCCATAACCAATATTACATTATAGTATGGGGAATGATACTCAAGATATAGATAAATTCCGAAAGGTGAGTGCGGATGTGTTGAAAGAGTGTTTCAGGATAGCTATAACTGTTTTATTTTATACCGTTCTCTCTGTTATCGGACTCCTGATAGCCGCGTCATCTTTCAATAGGACGAACGTTCTATTGGTTATTTTAGGATTCTCTCTCGGCAGCAGTGCAATCGTTCTTAGCGTCCGTGAAATTTATCGTATATATCAATTCTATGCGTGTTAAGTTCGCACCTGTAGTGAGCGGCTGGTTCACTGCTTTCGACGTGAAACAAACGAAATCGTCGTGCTGCACTAATCCTCTGTATGCAGCAGGCCGTTTCTCTCAGACTCGTGGGCAATCGTACTCTTCGTGTGAAAGAGCGAGGCTTCGTTCCACGTTGTGAACGACGCACTTGATGACGAGTTCGCGGAACTGCTTCCACCAGAGGCGTGACCGCACGAATGCCCCGAATTTCTGTTTGATTGTAGCATTCACTGTCTCGTTCATATTCCGCTGGTGGTAGAGATCAGTGTCCAATCGTGCATTCCACGCTTTGTGGAGTGAGGTGAACTCCCGGTGCTTGATGAGAGGGCGAATATCGTGGTCACGGGCAAGGTGTCGAAGTTTCTGGTCGTCATATCCCTTGTCACCGGTCAACACCTTGATGGACGCTGCGTTCCGTTTCACTACCTGTGGCGCGATCTGCGTATCGTGTTTTCGTGTCGTCGTCACGTGAATATCGAGAACGGCGTTAGTCGCTGTATCGACCAACAGCGTTGTCTTCAACTGCTGGATGGTGAGGTTCGTTCGCTTCGTGTAGTGAGTTGAGGCATGCGCCCGCTCGAACCCGGACGCATCGATGCCGGTGACACCGTTGACCGGCAGATCCGTGAGCGAGACGTTCAGTAACACCCGCCAGACAGCCATCTCCAAGCGGTCGAACGCCTTGCAGAGCGTCGAAGGAGCAGGGATCGAGTTAAGGCCGAGGGTCTCACGGATGCGGGGCATTTCGATGAGTTCGTCAACGAGGTCACGGTACGTGGTCGTCTTCTTCACCTTCAGACAGAGCAGGACGACGTGTTGGCGGAGCGTGAATCGTTTCCGTGAATATCGGGTCGAGAACCGAGCTACTGCACGGCGAGCCAGCACCATCGCACGTTCGACGAACTGGAGGAGTTGTGATTTCGGGAGGGCATCCATCATCCCTCGCGCTACTCACTCGTTATGTTTCTCAGCAAGGGTTTCAACAAGGCCAGTGACCTGTACTTACATTCTCTACGCGTCAATAGGCGTGTGACCGGTTCTATGATACGCTATCAAGCACGGCAAATTGTACAGGACGCGAGTTTACATTGAGATATAACGGATGGGACTAATAGTCCTCAAACGACTGCCAACTCGAGCGGAGTCATCTCAGTACCAGTAGTTTACCGAGAAGGGGGTCGGCCTACGAGGTGACAGCAGTCAGAAGGCTCGAGGGTCGCTATCGACAACACTCGCAAATGCGACGTTCTTCTGAACCTGCTCAATTTCGATGGTAGGCTTGTCACCAGGTTGGGCCCCAGAGACGATCACGACATAGCCACGTTCGACTTTTGCAATGCCGTCGCCCTGATCACCGACAGTCTCGATTGTTACATCGCGTACTTCGCCTTCCTCGACAGGAGGTCCCGATGGGGCACGGCTCACGGTCTCCTGAGAGGGTGATTGCTGTGTCCCCTGTTGCATCGATGACTCTGTCGAAGCAGGAGACTCAAGAATCGCTACGCGATATGTTTCGTCAGCTAATAACGCCTCATGATCGACTTCACTCGAGGGAACTTCAACAACGTATGTTCCATTTCGCTTTTCGACTGGGGTGCTGAACAGAGAGCAAAGGGAATCTGGAATTTCGACCATTGAGTTTCTAGTACTCAGTACCCACGGGACAAGTAAGTTTCAGTACTTCATAAAGCTGGTCCTCGCGGATTGAATCGTCTGCTTGCTCGATAGTGAACCGCCTCGGGGTCAAGCCCCGAGGCACTCGGCCTGCTCCGCCTGTAGAATTTGATTTCGGTGCCGAATGGGGCAGCCCGCCGGCTCAGATCGACCAGCGCCATCGTAAGCGTCCCACGAGGCGTTTGTCAAGCGGTTCGTTTGCTCGGCCACAGTGCGATGACTGAATCGGACTATCAAACCACTGCCAAGATCAGTATGCTGAATACGGGGATGTATTCCAGATATATTTCAAACATATGTCGGATTTTCCAAAGTTGTGTCACTTGGCGGTGACATAGGTGAGGAAAGCCAGAGCGACAGTCTGAAGCACACGGAGGGTGGCCACGGACTGCTGGACACCTGGGGAATTAGCGTAGAGCATCCCGGTGCTGAAAAAGAAATAAATTGCGACGGCATTCTCAAGGAGCAGAACAACGCCGAACATGGCCAACCCTGCGGTCATCTCGGATCCGAACGTTCGGTAGTTGCGTACCCAGATAACCGTCAACACCACCAGGAAAAGTACGTTCACTGCCGAGAGGAGGGTCGCCACCAGCATCCAGGGCCCCATCGCCCCCGCCATTCACATCGCCTCCAGAACAGTTTCGAACTCCTCGCGGTGTCGCTCGAACCGATCGGTCAGAAAGTACAACTTCCCGTACTCGTCGCCACCGGATTCAATAACGTCGTGTTCCTGTAACATGTTGAGGTGGTGTCTCACAGTATTGTAATCGACGTCGAGGCACTCCGCGAGCTGATTGGCGTTCCGGGGTCGATCGTCGAGAGCGGCGATGATGCGTGCACGGTTCTCGCCGCCACGGGTGCCAACGAGGAGATACCAGAGTGCCTTCTCCATCCGTGCGTTGCCTCGTATTAGGGATTATGAGTCCGGCGTTCATCCGTGTACCGTCTTCGTGACCCAGCCGGTTGCCCCGCTCGGGAACGCGTCCGACCGCTCTTCGGGCTGGAGCTCCCCTTCGCCGTCGATCGCTCGAACCACGACCTCATGGCTGCCGTCGGGTTCGAACTCGTATCGCCACTGTCGCCACACGTCGATCCCGCGGAGCGGCTCCGAGAGTTCCGCGTCCTGCCAGGTGCTGCCCCCGTCCGTCGATATTTCCACGCGCTCGATGCCACGTGTCCCGGCGTAGGCGTGGCCGGCCACCTCGACGTTCCCGTTGTCAAGCACAGTGTCACTCCAGAGTTTGGCGACGGTGTTCACTGGCCCGGTGCCGTGCCAACCGCGCTGTTCCCAGTAGCCGTCCATCTCCTCGTCCAGGAGTTCGATCTCGGTGAGCCACTTGACGTTCGTCTCGCCCCAGTGGCCGGGGATCAGCACGCGCACCGGGTGGCCGTGAGACTGGGGGAGCGACCGACCGTTCATTCCCCACGCGAGAAAGCCGTCTTCGAGTGCCTCGATCGGGAACTGGACGAAGTACCCGTCTTCCGCACGGAGCATCGCACACCCACATTCGCCCTCGGGGTCGGCCTCCTCAAGGAGCGGTTCGATCGGTGTCCCTGTCCAGACGGCGTTGTCCAGTTTCGCACCGTTCAGGTTCTCGCCGACACACCGTAGCGTCACGAACCGATGCTTGGTCGGCATATCCGTCAGTTCGTCGAACGTAACGGTTACGTCGTCACCGACTTCCCCAGTGACCGTCAGCGACCAGTCGTCGGGCGAGAGGTTCGGGTCGAACTCCGCTATGTCGACGTTGTAAAACTCCTCGAACGTACTCACGAGTCCCGGAACGTCGCCGCGGATGTCGAGGGATTTCGATTCGGCCTCCTGCATTAGTGTGGCTATCCCGTCATCCGTCGTCTCGTCGAGAGGTTCGCCGCCGGCGGTGTCGTCGTCAGCCGTCAATTGACGGAAGCCGATAGCTGTGCCGATGAAAGCCAAAGCGCTTACGCTCGAGATGAGTGCGCGCCGCCGCGACGGGTCATGTTCGGGAGCGGCGAGCGGCGTAGCGCCAACGGCGGTAAGTACTGTTACGGGCCCAGCAGCACCGACTGCGAGTAGTGGCTCTGCCGTAATCAAGGCAGTCAGGCTCCACGCCAAGACGCCGGACAGGCCAACACCGATCACGGGCCGCTCGAATCCTCGAGCAATGTGAAGCCCGACGATCGCAGTGCCCGCGAGCAATCCAATTGCGATAACGAACGAAAGCGCAATGTGCAGCAGATGCCCCTGTTCGCCGACGTTCTCTATCATCCAGGCGACGATTAGTCCCGGCGTGGTCCCGACGACAAGGTCGTCGATAGGCGCGACGAGGAACTCCCGGGTGTATCCCGCCGCCATGTAGGATCCTGCGACGCCGGTCATGCCCGCGAGCGTCGCGAACGAGACAGCGTTGCGGGATGGATAATCAACCATCGTTATGTCCCCCTCTCGCTCATCGGCTCACTCCCTCCCCACGGAGACGATGGGACAGTTGACGGTGGCGGTGTCGGTGTCGAGGATGTTCGCCGAGGTGGCCGTATCGAGGTCCGAAACGTCCTCGAAATCGGTATTGTCGTGAACCGCCTCGGGGTCAAGCCCCGAGGCTTCCTGTTTCCACGACGTTGTCAGACTCTGTCTGACAGCCTGTCGAGGTTCCCTCGACAAACGCGCTTTGCAGACACCGAGGTGGTGTCCGTAGGGAGCGCAGTCTCCACAGGCGTGTCTTCGGGCCATCCCAGCCCTAGTTCAGAAAAGCCGCGTTGTGACACGTTCATCGCCGCATTCGCGTCACGGTCACACTCGAACCCACACGACGGGCAGGAGTGTTCCCGCACCCAGATGGGCTTCGCCGTCTCTCCACCGCACGACGCGCACTCTTTCGTCGTTCCTGCCGCTTCGACCTGCACGACGTGGCAACCGTACAGGTCGGCCTTGTATTCGAGCAGAGTGATGAACTGTCGCCACGCCGCATCCTGCTTGTTCCGGGCGTTGTGCGACTGTTCGAGCATCCCCTTCACGTCCAAGTCCTCAACGAATACGGCGTCGTACTCGCGGACGAGCCACGTCGTAATCTTGTGCTGATAGTCCAACACCTTCCGGCGGATGTGGCGCTTGACCTTGGCGACCTGCTTGCGTTGTTTCTCGTAGTTGTTCGAACCTTGCTCCTTCCGCGAGAGTTTGCGCTGTTCGCGGCGCAATCGCTCGTACTCGTCTTCGAGGTCGAGCCAATCCACAGTCTTGCCGTCCGACGTATGGATGTAGTTGAGGATGCCGAGGTCAACCCCAACGCTGTTACTCGCGTTGAGCGAGTCCACGTCGGGTTTCTCGGGCAGGTCGTCCGCATCGGTTTCCAGTCCGAAGGAGACGAACCAATCGCCGGTCGTTTCCTTCTTGACCGTGACTTCCTTGATGTCTGCTTTGTCGGGGATGTTGCGGTGGTAGCGGATTTTGATGTCGCCGATTTTGGAGAGCCAGAGTGTCGCATGTCGGCCACTCGTGTTTTTGAGTTCGAAGCCAGACTGCGAATACGTCATACTCTGGAACTCCCGTGGTGACTTCCACGTGAGTTTCCCTACCTTGTTCCCGTTCGCCTTCTGGTCAGAGAGGTTCGAGAGGTTCTGGTAGAATCGCGTGACAGTTCGTTGTAGGGCCTTCGAATTGACCTCTGAGATGACGGGAAACTCGTCTTTCCAGCCGGGAAGTCGGGAGTGGTGTTTGTATGCAGACCCGATGGTATCGGCGTCAACATGGACGTACTCGTACAGAGTGTAGTTGTATGCTTGGCGATGAACGTCGATGTGGTATTCCAGTTCAGCCGCTACCTCTTGTGTCGGGTATACAGAGTAGCGGTGACTGTATTCCATCGCTGTCTCTTGGTTAGAGATGTGTTTACTTAGTGGTTTGTACCCCTGCCTATCGGATTCAACCCCGGGGTCAAGCCCTGTCTCTTACCCACAAGTTCTAACCCCGTAGCTGACGAATTGAGACGGGAAAATGGGACGGGGGTCACGGAGTTGGCAGCCTGATTTAGACGATGACGGAGAGTTGTGTGACATGGATGTATCAGGTTGGATTCGAACAGAGTTTCGCTCAGCTAATCTCGGAGACAAGCGCCTCACCGATCGACTGGTGCAACTTGGGGATGAACTCGGCAGTTCACCTGCCGAGTCCATCCCAACTGCCTGCGAAGACTGGGCCTCCACAAAGGCTACGTACCGATTTTGCGATAATGAGAATGTGGAACCGAACGAGATCCTCTCCGCTCACAAGCAAGCACAACGATCACGAGTGAGTCAGTTAGACGAACTCGTGATCGTCTCCGATACCACTGAACTTGTCTTTCCGAGACATCCATCCAAGGACGGACTCGGCGACATTGGTAACTCTGAGATGGACCTTGAGGGCGTCAAAGTCCACTCAACGATCGGCATTCATCCACAAACACATCGAATGACAGGGGTCCTCGATCAGCAGGCGCTGATCGAGGACCAACAGGCTGACAAAAAGTATGAGACAAACGGGAAATCAGAGCCAATTCCGTTGGAGAGTGAACAGGAGAAGTGGGCTCGTGGTGACAGGCAAGCCAGAAACTGGCTTGCCGACGATGTTCGCCCGTTGTTTGTTCATGATCGAGGAGCAGATGCATTCGCGTTCTATACAGACGTTGTCGAAGAGATAGAGAACGCTGGATTCATCGTTCGAGCCAACCAAAACCGACGGATTTGGACAGAAAACGATGAATCTGGGAAACTCTTTGACTGGAGCAGCGACCTTGCCGAGCAAGGTCGCAAAACGATCGAGATTCAACAGGCAAGTGGGCGAGAAGCCAGGACAGCAGAGCTGTCGATTGCAACGGGAACCTGTGAGTTGCGTGCGCCGCGGAATAATCCTGATCAAGACGGTTCAGTGGCAGTAAATGTCGTACGAGTCGATGAGATCGGTGAAACTGACGACCCGATTCAGTGGGTGTTACTCACCACTGAATCGGTCGAAGAGTTTAACGAGACGCTGACTGTCATCGACTATTATGGTCTTCGCTGGCGAATCGAAGACTGGCACAAAGTGCTGAAGAGTGGCTGTAACATCGAAGAACGGCAACTCCAGACTTGGGAACGAATGGAAGTCTTGCTAAGTCTGTACTCGGTGATTGCCTGGAAGGTCCTGGAGTTACGAGAGCTTGCTCGGGGAGAGACCTCGACTGCACCTGATGTCTTGTTGAGCGAAGCAGAGCGCGCAGTTCTGGAAACAAAATTTCCAGAACTGCAAGACCAGAACGGGAAAGCCTACGCTGTGAGTGTAGCGAAGCTTGGCGGGTATCTGGACCGCGGATCAGATCCTCCTCCAGGATGGGAAACGATGTGGAAAGGCCTCCAGAAGCTACGCATGTGGGCAGAAGGGTACGAACTCGGTGCTGAATGAGCGCCAACGGCGACTCATTCAGCGGACCTCAACGTGAATTCAGACTTCGTTCCAATTTTACAGACTGACCACTCCTCAGAAACGGTGAGCCAGTCCAGATAATGAAAACATCCCGACTAATTCTTTGATTTCAGACGCATCTACTTGATTTTTCTCGCTGGTGCTGAGTTATGGGTAAGAG
>NZ_SHMP01000008.1 GCF_004217335.1 Natrinema hispanicum | reverse complement strand
ATACACCAAAGACCTCGGCTTCGACGAGGTACTCATTCCCGAGTGGGCAGCCGGGTTCTCGGCGTTTGGCTGTGGCGCAGCGGATTACGAATACCGCTACGACCAGACGACCAGTATCGACATCGATCCGGACCTCTCGATGGAGGAGGCAGCGGCGACCGCGGGCGAGGCGCTGACGGAGGTCTGGACGAACCTCGAGCAGAAGGTCGAAAACGAGTTCGAGAACAGCAATATCGGCCGCGACGAGATCGAGTTCCAGTACAACATCCTCGGCCAGTACCAGGGCCAGCTCAACAGTATCGACATCGAGTCCCCGGTCGGGCGCGTCGACTCGCCGGAGAAACTCGAGCAACTGCTGGACACGTTCGAAGAGGGATACCGCCGGCAGTACTCCGAAGAGGCACGGTCGCCGGAACTCGGACACACCGTCACGCAAGCGTCCGTTCGCGGTGTCCGGGACGTCGTCAAGCCAGAGATCCCCACAGAGGAGCTCCAGGGACCGGAGCCGCCTGCAGACGCCTACAAAGATACCCGAGAGGCCTACTGGGACGGCGAGTGGCTAGACACGGAGATCTACGACCTCCACGCGCTCCAGCCCGGCAACGAACTCAGCGGCCCAGCGATCCTCGAGGGCGCTGCCACAACCTACGCGTTGCCACCGGATTGTGAGACCCGGTTAGACGAACACCGTGTCCACCACCTCACCACGACCGAATAGCGCGGCAAACCGCTTTCGTACGGAGATGCATCTGCCCGTCTCCGTGACCGCCGCTTTCGCGGTCGGTCGACCGGTGTGGCAGGTGCACTGTACGAGCCCGCATCTGGCTCTGAACAGATGTGACGAATCCAATACACCATGAGCACGGAACCAGACGAGGGGGAAAGCTTCCCCCGGATGCGACGCGAGAAGGAAACGGTTCGAGAACAACAACAGGAGGGTGTCGGCATCGGCTGGGATGGCCAGACGCTTCGCGAGCAGTTCGAAGCCCTCGAGGAGAAGACTGAAGGGACGGGCCACTACGCCGGCTTCGAGAAGCTCGAGCTGAAACAGGACAACCCGATCGAGTACGAGCAGATGTTCGCCCAGCTCCGTGGCGACCTCGTGAACGCCCGTGAAACCTCGAAGGAGGTCGCGGCGACGCCGATCGTCGAGCAGGAGGGTGAACTCTGCTACGGCCTCTTCACCCCGGAGGGCGACTCGATCGCCGTCTCGACGGGGATCATCGTGCATATCCACACGATGAGCGAGGCGATCAAGTACATGATCAACCACGATTACGAGGAAAGTCCCGGCATCGAGCCCGGCGATATCTTCGTGAACAACGACACCCACGTCGGTGACGTCCACGCGTGCGACATCATGACGCTCATCCCCATCTTCCACGACGGGGAGCTCGTCGCCTGGGCCGGCGGCGTCAATCACGTCATCGACACCGGCGCGATCGGCCCGGGGAGCATGAACGTCTCGCAGGCCTCGCGCTTCGGTGACGGTGCCTACTACACGGCCCGCAAGGTCGGCGAGGATCTCAAACTGTTCAACTCCTGGAAGAAAGATTACCCGGACAAGACGCGAACGCCTGACTTCCTGAAACTCGACGAGCGGACGCGGATGACTGGCTGTCTGATGATCCGCGATGCGGTCAAAGACATCATCAACGAGTACGGCGTCGAGCAGTTCAAACAGCTCTCGCGGGAAGCAATCGAGGACGGCCGCCGGGGCTTCCGGAACCGCATCAAGAAAACGATGCTTCCCGGTACCTATCGCGGTGCCTCGTTCGTTGACGCCCTCTACGAGGGCCAGGAGAACCTGACCCGTGCGTACGCGAACGAAAACCACCTCATGCACGCCCCCTCGGAACTGCACGTCCGGGAAGACGGCTCGTTTCAGGTGTCCTTCGAGGGCGCGAACAAGTGGGGCTGGCATCCGTACAACTGCACGCCTGCGGCAATTCAGGGCGGCATCTGGGTGATGCTCACCCAGACGGTGATCCCGAACTCGAACGTCAACGACGGCGCGTACTACAGCTGTGACTTCCACCTGCCGGTCGGCTCGTGGGCTAACACCCAGAACACGGAGACGGCCCACGCCTACGCCTGGCACTTCCTCGTGTCGGCGTGGGCCCCACTCTGGCAACACCTCTCGCGGGGCTACTACTCGAGAGGGTTCTGGGAAGAGATCAACGCCGGGAACGCCAACACCTCGAACTGGCTGCAGGGCGGCGGGATCGACCAGTTCGACAAACTGCACGCCGTCAACTCCTTCGAGTCGGCCTGCGAGGGTGTCGGCGCTCGATACGTCGAAGACGGCGAGCCCCACGCCGCGGCCATCTGGAACCCCGAAGGCGACATGGGCGACGCCGAGGTTTGGGAGATGACCGAGCCGCTGCCGTTCCTCGGACGGGCCGTCAAGCCCAACACTGGCGGCGCGGGTCGTCGTGCAGGTGGTGCCGGCTTCGAATCCATGCGGACGGTCAAAGACGTCAGCAGGTGGTTGCTCTACGAGATGGGCAACGGCTACATGACCAGCGACGGCGGCCTCTTCGGTGGCTACCCCGCTGCGTCGGGCTACATCCTCAATGCCCAGAACACCGATCTCGAGGAGCGCTTCGAGAACCAGGACGACTACCCACAGCACGACCTCGATCCCGAAAGCGGCGACTTCGAGTCGAAGATCAACGGCGACATCACCCGCCGGCCGGAGGGGATCAGCACGCCCAAGGAGTTCGACGACTACGACATGTACCTGAACTACCTCCGCGGTGGCTCGGGACTGGGCGATCCCCTCGAGCGCGATCCCGAGGACGTCGTTGCGGACATCCACGACGGCTACGTGCTCCCACGCCACGCCAAGGACGCCTACGCCGTCGTCGTCGAGAAAGTCAACGACGAGGCAAAGCACAACTCCGCCGTTCAGGGCGAGTGGGAACTCGATGCGGAGGCGACCGAGGAACTGCGTGAAGAGCGGATGCAAGAACGCGCCGAGACGGCCAAGCCAGTCACGGAGTGGTACGAGGAGCAACGCGAGCGAATCCGCACTGAGAAGGACCTCATCGACGACGTCAAGAAGACCTACGAGAGCAGCATGCGGATGAGCAAGCAGTTCGCCGAGTTCTACCACGAGTTCTGGGACCTGCCCGAGGACTTCGAATTCGCGCTGAGCGAGAAGGCGGAGAAATCCCTCGAGAACCGATTCAAGACCGGTCTCAAACAGAAGTGGGACAACCCGACGAAGGGCCATGAGACGTGGCTCGGCGTCGGCCGCGACGATGAACCGGAAGTGCCCTACACCTGGACGGCCGACCGGACGATTCAGGACCTGCCGACACCCGATGCATCGTTCAGTGACATGACTGCGGAACCAGCAACGGACGACGACTAATACGAGGTGACTACCAATGCCAGAATCCTACCCACGCGAACACATCGAGGACTTGGTCGACGACAACTTAGAGTGGAATCAGCTGCACGACATGATGAGCGACTTCAAGGACGCGGACCGCTTCCAGCAGGTCCGTGATGTCTTACAGGAACGGGTCGACTGGGACGACCCGATCATCATCCCCTACGCGGACCACCTGTACGTGGTCGCGAAACCGGACGGCCGCTGGGTCATCAAGTGCGACTGCGGCCACGAGTTCTGTGAACACGACGAGAACTGGAAGATGGATGCGCTGATCAACGTCCGCGACTCCGAGGAGGAATACCTCGAGATCTATCCCGAAGACATGCACCCGCATCCCGATTACATGGAGCTGCGGGAGTTCTTCTGTCCGGGCTGTAACACGCTGCTCGAGGTGACGAACGTCATGCCGGGCTACCCGCTCATCCACGAATTCGAGCCCGACATCGAGACGTTCTACAGCGAGTGGATCGAGGAGCCGATTCCGACGGCGGAGCCTGAGTCGGCGTAACCTTCTGAGCGATTCCTTTCCGTTCTGTGCGATCCGATCATCACGTGACAGATTATGCTAGATAAAAGCACACCAACGCTCACACAGCTCTATGACTCGGTACTCAAGCGGTACGAGACGGCACCGGCCATCTCGTTCGGGGGTGAGACGCTTACCTATGGGGCCCTCGACGACCGTTCGGCGCGGCTTGCCAACGCGCTCGTCGATCTCGGCCTCGAACCGGAGGACCGGGTCGGGCTCTTGCTCTCGAATCGCCTCGAGTACCCCATCGCGGATATCGCACTCGCTCGCGCAGGGCTCGCGAAGGTACCGCTAAACGACATGCTGTCGGCCGACGACATCGAGTACATGCTCGACAACAGCGACGCCAGCGCCGTCATCGTCGGCCCGGCGTTCAGCGAGACGATCCAAACAGTCGCCCCGAACGTGCCGTCGCTGGACCTGATCGTCACCATCGACACCGCGGCCTTGCCTGCCATTGGAGACGACCATCACGTCGCACAACTCGAGGACCTCCTCGAGACGGCGGCCCCGGAACCGCCGGATGTCGACGTGTCGACGGACACCTTGGCCGGGGTCTTTCACACGGGTGGAACGACAGGCGATCCAAAGGGGGTGAAACACACCCAGGAGAACCTCGCGTTGAACGCGCTGGCACACGCGATCGAACTCGACATCCAGCCGCGAGACGACCTCCTGTTGATGACGCCGCTGCCCCACTCGGCTGGCCTCATCATGGCTGGTGGCTTGACACAGGGGAGCTCTCACGTCATCACGCAGGGATTCGACGCCGAACAGGCCCTCGATACGATCGAACGGGAGGCCATCTCGTGGACGTTCATGGTTCCGACGATGATCTACCGCGTCCTCGACGTGCTCGTAGACCGCGAGTACGACACCGCGTCGCTCGAGACGCTCGTCTACGGGGCGGCCCCGATGAAACCGGCGCGGCTACGCGAGGGGCTCGACGAACTCGGCGACGTCTTCGTGCAACTATACGGCCAGTACGAGACGCCGGACCTCATCACCGTCCTGCCGAAGGCAGCACACGACCCCGACGACGAACGACGGCTCTCCTCGTGTGGGCTCCCGACCGCGATGTGCGAGGTGAAAATCGTCGACGAGGACGGCGAGGAAGTCCCACCTGGTCAGCCGGGAGAGATCCTCGCCCGTGGAGCCTACTCCATGGAGGGCTACTACGAACTGCCAGAGAAGACCGCCGAGACGATCGAGGACGGCTGGATACACACCGGCGACATTGGCAAGCGAGACGAGGAGGGCTACGTCTATATCGTCGACCGCGACTCCGACGTCATCATCAGCGGTGGGATGAACGTCTACTCGGTCACCGTCGAGGACGTCATCCAGCAACACAAGGATGTTGCGAACGTCGCCGTCATCGGCGTCCCGGACGACGAGTGGGGCGAGGCGGTCAAAGCCGTCATCGTCCCGGCTGACACCACGATCGACCGGGCCGATCTCGAGTCGTTCTGTGCCGATCGGCTCGCCGACTACGAACGCCCGAAATCGTTCGACGTCGTCGACGAGCTTCCGACGACGCCGTACGGCAAACTCGACAAGAAACGACTCCGCGAGCCCTACTGGGACGACCAATCACGGGAGATCAGCTAACGATGGTTTCCAAGATCGATCACCTCGGCATCCTCGTCGACGACATCGAACGGAACCGAACGCTGTTCGAACAGCTTGGTCTCGAGGTCGGAGCTATCGAACGGGTGCCATCGTTCGGCGTTGCGATCGCTTTCATCCGGGTCGGCGAGAGTCTGGTCGAACTCGTCGAACCGGTCGACCCGACCACTGCCCTCGCAGCCGCTCTCGAGGGGGCAGACCAGACGGCGATGCTACATCATATCGCCTTTCGTGTCGACGATATCGAACAACGACTCGGAGAACTCCAGCGTGCTGGCGTGGCCCTCGCAGACGAAACGCCGCGTCAGGGTGCCGGCGACGCGTCCGTCGCGTTTCTCGAGCGGCGAGCTGCCAATGGGGTTCGGGTAGAACTCGTCGAGCGTGAAGGAGACTTGACAATACGCTGATTGGAATTGTTGAAATGGTATGGGTTTTTATGAGAGGCCCACATATGGCACCCACAGCCGTGGCAATTGCCAACAATACCATCCCTGTTGAAGGTCGTACTGATATACTAATTGACAATTCTCAGCAAACGCTAATCAATGCCTGCATGGATTCGTGACGGTCCGTCGCTAGGGGGAATGCGAATAACTGCTTTCGAGGCGAGAGACGGCGAGAGAATACGATAAAGGGATGCTTCGAATCGAATTCCAGATCGAATTGGCGGGGATCTCGTCACACCTGTTCGATATCGACGAGCCAGTCGTGAGCGTCGAAATCGACAATGCGCTACCGGTCTCGGGGGATAAGGTATTTCTTTTCTTATCAGTTCAATTTGATTCTGAAATCACAGTAGGCCGATTGTCGGATGAATTGTCAAACATAGAGGTGGTCGACGTCACGCAAGCGGAACTGAACCATCATATCTACTACTTCGGTGTGATGGCACACCTCTCCGACGCCTCCGTTCTGTCGCTGTTGACCGAAACCCAGGCGATCCCACACCGAATCGTCGGAAAGAACGCTCATCTCGAGGTGATGGCGTCCGTTCGCGATTGGAACCATCTCAAGGAGGTCGCCGACGCGATCGAAACGGAACACGGGTCGCTCGAGTTGCTCGGCACGACCCAGACTGAGAACATCGGCTTTCCGCTCGGGGGCAACAAAATCAAGCAGAGCATGACCGGGAAGTTGTCGGAAGAACAGTTGGAGGTACTGGAGACGGCTTACCAGATGGGTTATTTCAAGGTCCCACAGGAGGTGACAGCTGAGGAGATCGCGAGCGAATTAGACATCAGTCGATCGACACTTTCTGCGCGCCTTCGCCGCGTTGAGCACAACTTCTGTGCACTGCTCTTTGGTCCCCAAGAATGACGACGATCATCATCATCAAGTCGGTTGACCATCACGCATCCGTCCGAGAGATCCTCGGATCGGTCGTCGATGACGGTGAACGAGTTTACTTTCTCAGACTGCCGACTGTACAGTGTCTCGGTCCACTCATTCAGGAAGTAAACCCCATGATCAACTATGGGGTAGACTATACGATCACCCCGCTTCCTGAAGGATACGACGTATCCACGCTCGTCGAGTTCGCGACCGAATTCGACGCGAATCGAATCTGTATCGGCATCTCCGACCGAACGCTGACTGGCAAGGCGCGGATCGACGATCTGACGCAATCGATTTTGCTCCACAACGACATCTCGGGCGATTTCATCGTCGGCGAACACGCGATCATTCTGGAGGAACTCGAGTATGGTGACTGACTGTACGAGACCGCCGCGAATCCGAGTTGCCTTCCGAACACCCGTCTGTCGAACCTCCACATCACATAGCGATTCATGAGTCCATCCGATCGAACCGACGAACGGCGTACTGAAGCACAGCGTGAAAAAGAAACGGTTTGGGAAAAGCGAAAACGCGGCGAAGGGATCGGCTGGAACGGCCGAACGCTCCGCGAGCAGTTGGCCGAACTCGAGGACAAAACGGAAGCGACGGGTCACTACTGTGGCCTGTCGGAGCTCACGTTGAAAAACGAGGATCCGATCCGATACGAACAGCTGTACGCGCGGCTTCGTGGCGACCTCGTGACGGCACGTGAGACGTCGAAGGAGGTGTCTGCGACGCCGATCGTCGAGCAGGAGGGTGAGCTGTGCTACGGCCTCTTTACTCCTGAAGGGGATTCGATCGCCGTCTCGACGGGGATCATCGTCCACGTCCACACGATGAGCGAGGCGATCAAGTTCATGATCAACCACGACTACGAGGAGAGCCCCGGTATCGAGCCGGGTGACATCTTTGTCAACAACGATCCCCACGTTGGCGACGTGCATCCGTGTGACCTCATGACAATTATTCCCATCTTCCACGCGGGAGAACTCATCGCCTGGGTCGGCGGCGTCAATCACGTCATCGATACCGGTGCGATCGGCCCAGGAAGTATGAACGTCTCGCAGGCGTCGCGCTTTGGCGACGGTGCCTACTACACGGCCCGCAAGATCGGCGAAAACTTCGAACTCTACAACTCCTGGAAGAAGGAATACCCTGCCAAGACACGGACACCGGATTTCCTCAAACTCGACGAGCGGACGCGGATGACTGGCTGTCTGATGATTCGCCATTCGGTCAAGGAGATGATAGCCGAACACGGGGTCGAGACGTTCAAGCAACTCTCCCGTGAAGCCGTCGAGGACGGTCGTCGAGGCTTCCGAAACCGGATTAAGAAAACGATGCTTCCCGGCACCTATCGCGGTGCTTCGTTCGTCGACGCCCTCTACGAGGGTCAGGAAAACGTCACTCGCGAGTATGCCCAAGAAAATCATATCATGCACGCTCCGTCGGAACTCCACGTCCGAGAAGACGGGACGTTTCAGGTCTCCTTCGAGGGCGCGAACAAGTGGGGCTGGCACCCATTCAATTGTACGCCGGCTGCGATACAGGGCGGCATCTGGGTGATGCTCACTCAGACGGTCATTCCAAACGAACTGGTCAATGACGGCGCTTACTACGCCTGTGATTTCCACCTGCCGGTTGGCTCGTGGGCCAACACCCAGAACACGGAGACAGCCCACGCCTACGCCTGGCACTTCCTCGTGTCGGCGTGGGCACCGCTCTGGCAACACCTCTCACGAGGGTACTTCGCCCGCGGCTTCTGGGAAGAAATCAACGCCGGAAACGCAAACACGTCGAACTGGCTGCAGGGTGGTGGTATCGACCAGTTCGACAAACTGCATGCCGTCAACTCCTTCGAGTCGGCCTGTGAGGGTGTCGGTGCCCGCTACGTCGAGGACGGTGAACCACATGCCTCGGCGGTCTGGAACCCGGAAGGAGATATGGGTGACGCCGAAGCGTGGGAAACAGTCGAACCGCTTCCGTTCCTTGGACGGTCTGTCAAACCGAATACGGGCGGTGTAGGCCGCCGGGCAGGCGGTGCCGGCTTCGAGTCCATGCGAACGGTCAAAGACGTCAGCAGATGGTTGCTCTACGAGATGGGCAACGGCTACATGACCAGCGACGGCGGCCTCTTCGGTGGCTATCCTGCTGCGTCAGGGTATATCCTCAACGCTAGAAACACGGATCTCGAGGAACGCTTCGAGAACCAAGACGACTACCCACAGCACGATCTTGACCCCGAAAGCGGTGACTTCGAATCCAAGATCGACGGCGAGATTACCCGCCGCCCGGAGGGGATCAGCACGCCCAAAGAGTTCGACGACTACGACATGTATCTGAACTATCTCCGTGGGGGCTCGGGGCTCGGTGATCCCCTCGAGCGCGACCCCGAGGACGTCCTCGCGGACATCCACGATGGCTACGTCCTGCCCCGCCATGCAGAAGACGCCTACGGCGTCATTGTCGAGAAGGTCGACGACGAAGCAATGCATAACTCCGCCGTGCAGGGCGAGTGGGAACTCGACGCGGAAGCGACCGAAAAGCGCCGTCGAGAGCGGCGCGCAGAGCGAACCGAGAAGGCACAGCCGGTCTCAGAATGGTATGCACAAGAACGTGAGCGAATTCGCAACGAGGATGACCTCATCGACGACGTAAAAAAGACCTACGAGAGTAGCATGCGGATGAGTACGCAGTTCGCCACCTTTTTCCGTGATTTCTGGGAGCTACCGGACGAATTCGAGTTCGACCTCAGCGAGAAGGCACAACAATCACTCGACAATCGTTTCGACTCCGGACTCCGTCCGATGTGGGATAGCCCCACACGGGGACACAAAACGTGGCTCGACGTTGGTGACGAACCGTACGTCCCATACACGTGGACTGACCGCTCTATTCGGGACCTCCCTGGTCCGAAATCGACGTTTGGTGACCGGGAACGAGCGGCTGATGATGACTAACGTGAACGCGACGGCTGCCAACTGTGGTGTTGCTGCGTGCTGCGTCCGAGATCTGTGAACGTATCCCGACCCTCCGTTCGGGCGGAGGGTATGGAATCACGATTCGCGGTAAAATACGGTCGGCGAGGACAAGGGCCATCCTAACTATGGTAGTAGTATAAAACAATACGACCCGGTGGGGTCGCGTTCAGTGGCCCCGTCGGCACGTCTGGTCATGAAGTGCAGGAGTTGTGGGTAGTTGGGGCCATGCGGAAGATAGGAAGACTCGCAAAAGGTTCCGTGGCAGGAACATGCCTGCATCACCGTCTCGAAACGTAATTGCTCGTCCACTCATCTCTGATGCGAGCCAGTGTTTGACTCCACGGTGCGTGCACTCTCTTATCTTTGGCTACTGAACGTCACTGCAACCTGATCGCACGACGGCTATGCGATGAGCGTGCCTTTCGTTCCAGTTGTCACTATAGCTACGTCGTTTTTCACTAGAATATAATATATGCACGTAACTGTAACACACTCTTAGGATGTCTACGACACATCGTGTATCATGAACTCGCGCGGAATAGCTGAGTCGAGACCGAGTGATTCCGCAGTGAATACGCGAAAAGTGAGCGCGTTTCTCGTCCTCGCGTTCGGTATCTCGTGGACTGCCGCCGCGCTGCTGTACGTTTCCGGTATTGAGTATGGCGGAATCACAAGCACGATACTCGTTGTCGTATTCTTCATGTGGGCACCTGCAATCGCCGCCATCGGGGTCCAACTCAGATATGGCGACCCGATCCGAAGGGACACCGGTTCAGTCCACGGGCGACTCCGCTGGATCGCCATCGCGTGGCTGGCTCCGATCGCTCTCTTGGCCGTGACCGTTGGAATCGGCCTGGGACTGCCGAGCGTCGAATTCACCACGGACTACGGCGCGTTCCTCGCCGAACAGGGATTGTCGGAGGACCAGATTGCAGAGTCCCTTGCCGTTCTCGACGAGGCCCCGGTTCCACCGATCGTTCTGTTCGTCGTACAGGGACTCGTTGCGGGGCTAACGATCAACGCCCTCGCAGCGCTGGGTGAGGAACTCGGGTGGCGCGGCTTGCTGTTGGCAGAACTCTCGCCGCTGGGATTCTGGCGGGTTTCGGGTATCACGGGCGTCGTCTGGGGTATCTGGCATGCACCGATAATCCTGCAAGGCCACAACTTTCCGGACGCACCGGTGGTCGGCGTGATCACGATGTCCGTCTGGACCGTCGCCGCGTCGCCAGTGTTCACCTATCTGACCGTGCGGGCGCAATCCGTCCTCGCCGCCACATTCTTTCACGGGACTTTCAACGCGGTCGGCTGGTTCTCGTTAGTCTATCTCACTGGTGCTACGAACCTCGTGATCGCCCCTGTCGGTATCGCCGGGATCGGAGCTGCAATCCTCGCGACGAGCGCCTGTGTCGTCCACGATCGCTATCTCGCTGACGAGCCGATTATCACCGGTGGCCCCATCTCACCATGGGGGCGCTGAGCGGCCGTATTTTCAATCTCGCTGTTTCGCTATCGTAAATAGTCACAGAGAAGAGACGCGAGTGATGTTTGCAGTCGTTGATTTAAACGACTTCGCGGTCAGAGTATGGTAGCATCTCCACTCTAGCGGTCACGACGCGTCTCACTAGTCGCGAAGGCCGCCATGTTGGGGACGTCTGCAATCAGCCCGTCGACGTTCAACTCGAGCGGGGCTCGTGCCTCCCGCCAGCTATCGATCGTCCAGACGTTCACGTCCCGTTCTTCTCCATGTACAGTTTCCACGAGGTCGCGGTCGAGGACGCCAGTTGATGGATTGACCGCTTCGGCGTCGAGTTCACGAGCAAGCTCCAAATTCTCGGTTTTGTTCTCCCCGAAAATCGGGGCCACGGCCACGCGTGGATCGGCGTCTCGAACGGCTCGAAGCGCATCTGGGTCGAACGAGGACACGTAGTACTCTCCTGGATACTGTGACGCAATATCCAACGCGCGCTCGGCAAACTCATCCCAAGAGAGAGGCCCTGAATCCTTGAATTCGATGTTCATCGTAACGCTCGGCTTGACTGCATCGAGCGTTTCGGCGAGGGTTGGGATCGTCTCCCCGGACTCGAGTACGTCTGCTTTCAACACTGTTTCGGATGGGGTTTCACTGACGAGCCCGTCTTTATCCGTGAGGGCATCGAGTGCTGCGTCGTGAAAGACGACGATCTCCCCGTCGCTCGTCGCCTCGACGTCGATCTCGATTCGATCAGCCCCGAGCCGCGACGAGCCCTCCATGGCCGCGATCGTATTTTGGGGGAACACGTCTCTGAACCCGCGGTGTGCCGTTATATGGGGTTTCTCTCGCGGATCTTGGCTTGGGCTCCCGTGCGCTGTTCCGGTACTACTCACCATCGAGACACCGAGTGCCGTACCAGTCGCTTTGACGACGCTCCGTCGTGATACACGGTCCATAATGCGGGTGTGATCTCGTGACATCGAGTAAGCCGGCATCGACCACGCTTATGACGCTTTATATGATATCTATGTCTCTATAATTAACCATCTAGATCTACAAGTTCACAATATAGTATTAGTAATACTATTTGAGAACACCGAACGTGAACAAGAACGAGAGTTGGAGAGCGACACTGGTCATAACGGTGCCGCCAGCGTCCACCGATCACCGACTTTGTGACTCCTCGAAGCACTCGCAGATTCAGATTCGTGTATGGCGAGGTGTCTAGTACGATCGAGCTGTGGCTTGCAGGGCTGAGCGGAGACCAAGATGGCACCGTCTCGAGCGATCGGTCCAACGGGCAGCTCGACCTCCAGCGTCCTGTCCAAGGCTACGCGCAGCATGGGGATGCTGGAAAACTCCTGCTCCGATCGATCAGTTTGCTTCAATAGTCACGTCCGTTGGCGTTGGATTCCCGATGTTGTCGCCAACGGGGCAGCGCTCCTCGACCGCCTCGCTCAGCGCATCCAGGGTTTCTTGGTCAGCAGCGGACTCGACGTGGATCGTCACGCCAAGTTCCTGATAGCCCGCGCGAACGTCGTCGGCCGCACCGAGGAATTTCCGCGGGTCGAGATCGCCCTGAATCTCGATTTCGACATTCTCGAGGTCGATCCCCCGCTCTTCGCCGACGGTATGGACGACGACGTTGAGGCAGCCAGCCCACGCGCCGATGAGGTACTCAACTGGGTTGGGGCCGTCATTGGTGCCGCCGAGTGCTGTAGGCTCATCAATGACGAATTCGAAGTCCCGCGCCTCGACGACCGTCTTCGTCTCGCTCTCGCTTTCTGCTGAAATCGCGAATCGTTGGATATGATCTGCCTCGCTCATCGTTTCGTTTGACGAGACGGCAGCTCATCAAGTGAACGACCGGGGGCAGATACGCCGCCCTCTGTGACGTCCGCATTCCGCGCCGTTCCAGTCGAGCGCCCTCAGAACTCTCGTTCGCCGTGGATTGAGATCTTGAAGGAAGTCATCTCTTCAGGCAAGTATTTCGATATGAGTGAGTCGGCAACGTGACGGCTTCGCGGACGTGACGCTAGCGGAGTCAAACGGTGTGAAGACGATGTTACTTGTGGTGGTGTACCCAGTTAGTGAGTTTGATAAATGAGGACTCTTCACACGCGCCACACGAATCCGGTGGCTCGAACGTATGCTCGCCTCCGGATTCATGGATCGGCGTGCCTGCATGGGTTATTTGACAGTTCTCGCAGACGTATTGTACCGGTTTCTCTGGCGCATGTGCCATGTTACCACTGGCGGCGATATCACACATAGAACTGTTGGCTCCACGCCCGGAATTACTTGAATACTGAGAGCTTCATTCCTGTTCTCAGCGAGGGAACGAGTCGACAGAGCGACGATAGAACCGGTTTTAGATGCTCTCGAGCCAGCCAGCATCGGCGGCGATGGCATACAGTTCGTAGACGAATATGATCGCGACGCCGAGTAGTGTGCCCCACAACAACACAGCAAACAGCGTCGATCCGATGACGGCCATCAGTCGCGCACCTCCCCGCCGTCGGTCGCCGGCTCGTCGAGTTGCTGGATTTCGGTTGTGAGCTCGCCGTGGTCGTACTCGCCAGCAAAGAGCTGTGCCGCAATCAGCGTTCCGACGGTCGAGACGAGAAAGGCACCACCGAAGGCCGTCAAGTAGAGCGGATCCGCAGCCGGAAGGATGCCACCGAGAATCGGAATCGACCGCAAGAGGCCAGCGAAGTCGGGGAAGTACGCGAGCCCGACCGCAAGTCCAAGAACGCTACTGGCGAGTGCGCCCGCACCGGTGAGCCGCTCCGAGTAAAGGCCATACAGAAGCGGAAACGCGACCGCCGCGCCGAGCAGATCGGCGAGGAAGAACAGTCGGAGGACGCTCCGGGCACGGAGGCTGACGTAGATCGCGCTGACGGCGACGACGATAGTCAACAGGCGCGCACCGAGTTTGAGCGACCGGTCGTCCGGGTCGGACAGCAGCCGGGGCAAATCCGCAGTGACGATGCTCGAGAGCGCGTTGAACAGCGTGTCGACGGAACTCATCACCAGCAAGAGCGCGAGGAGGACGACCGCAAGGACGATCCACTCGGGGAAGGCGGTCTGTAAGAGCACGAAGAAGGCGATGTCGGCGTTGTATGCTGAACTCGTCACGTCAGTCACGACGTCGGCGTTGCCAGCCGCAACGAGGCCAAAGAGGCCCGCGAGGAAAACGATGAGGCCGTTTGCGATGGTCGCGTTGCGAAAGCCCCGCTCGACCGTCTGTCCATCCTCGGCGGCGTAGATCCGCTGCCACCACAGCTGGTTGATCAACTCGGCTCCGAGAATGGCAAAGGCCAGCGCGAGCCCGAACTGGAGGCCAGGCACAAAGCCAGGATCGAGCAGTGATGGATTCGTAGCCGTGATTCCGTCATGGATCTCGCCGGCACCACCGAGTGAGACGATCGCACCCGCGAAGGCAACGACCAGCAGGGGCAAAACGAGCAACGCCTGAATCGAGTCAGTGAAGATCGACGCCCGAAGACCGCCATAGCTTGTATACAACAGGACGAATCCGCCGACGAGGACGGCAGTCTGCCACTGGGGGACGCCGGCGACGAGCGAGAGTGCGCCGGCGATCCCGGTTAGCTCGGCGGCGAGGAAGACGAACATATAGAGACAGCTCACCAGCAGGACGAACGCGTACATTGCCGTGCCGTACCGAGCGTGGGCGTACTCCGTCAGTGAGTGGCCGTTCGGAATTACCTCCCGGATGCGTGGCCCGACTCTCGAGTAGGCCAGCATCGGAAGTGCTTCACCGATCGCGTAGCCGACGACGGCGGCGATCCCAAAGCTCGCCCCGGCCTCCGGCGCTGCTAGCAGAATCCAGACACCCATTACGGAGGCGACGAGCGTCGCCGTCGTCCGTCCGGTTCCGGTCGAGTTCCGAGCCGTGATTAGATCCTCGACAGTTCCGATCCGTCGCCGCGAATACCAGAGTCCGATGGCGGTGAACCCGACCAGCACTGCGATGGTCAGGCCGAGCGCCACAGCTGTCCGTACCACTATCAATCACCATCTGGAACGGTATCTTCCGGCTCGTCAGACGGTTCGAACGCGGCATCGAAGAAGGCGACTTCCAGTTCGACCGTCCGCTCGAAGAGCCGCGCCAGTCGCTGCTGTCGTCGTTGCGATGCGGCTGCCCCTTCCCGATCCAGTTCCGATCGAAGCCAGGCGACGAACTCGTCGAACGCGGGATTATCGTGGATGGTGACCCACTCAGAGAGGTAGTCCCGATCCGGTAGCGCAGTCCCCATGCCGGCCCACGAGCGATAGATCCACTCGGCCGGGACGAGAACTGCGAGTGTTTCTGCATAGCCACCCTCCCGCGCGGCACGCTCGAGTAGGTCCTGTAACGCTCGCGTCACCGGCTGCAGCGTGGGTTCGGTTCGTTCGGCAGCGGCTACCTCGAGTGCGTCAAAGGACCGCTCGAAGTAATCGTCTTCATCGTCGGTGAGAGTCTCGAGGAAGTCCGCGAGCCGGGACTTGGCGGCCATCGAGGGTGCGTCGCCGAGTGCGTGGCCGAAGGTCCCGACTAATGTCTCGAGGAAGGCGTAGTCTTGGACGAGATACCGGCGAAACGCCGCGTCGTCTATCGTCCCGGCGTGTAGTTCCTCGGTAAACCGGTGTTCGGTCGCACCGGTCCAGTTGGGCTCAGAACGCGCTCGACACCACTCGGTAAATCGCGGTTCGTCGCCGCCTGTGCTCCCGGACGCTGATCCGACGGTCGCAGCGTACTCCTCGAACGTGTCGGCGACGGAATCGCCGCTCATATCGACCACTCCTCCTGTCGCCAGGCGGCGTCCCAGAAGCGGTACTCATAGCGTGCGGAGGTCCGGAACAGTTCGCGATAGCGGTCGCGTTCGTCGGGGGTCGATTCGGCCCACACGTCGTCCATCAGGTCCTTACACCACTCGGTGAGTTCCGTGAATTCCTCGCCGGCGTACATATCGATCCACTCGGCGTACCCCGCGTGGTCGGGCCGGCCCTGCTCTGCTAGTCGCTTCCCGGTGACGTTGAATCCCCACATACAGGGCAGCAGCGCGGCGATGAGGTCACCGAAGGTCCCCGTCGCCGCAGTCCGGACGAGGAAATCGGTGTACCCCTGTGTCGTCGGCGACGGCTCGATCGCTTCCAGCTCGGCCTCGCTGATCCCGAAAGTCTCAGCATAGGCACGGTGCAGGTCCATTTCGGTGTTGATCGTTGAATCCAGCAACTCGGCGAAGGTTCCCATCCGCTCGAGGTCCGGAGCCATCGCCGCGCCGTGGGCGAACACGCGGGCGTATTCGATCAGGTAGACGTAGTCCTGACGGACCCAATAGCGGAAGGGCGCTTCATCGAGTGTTCCCTCCCCAAGCTGGGAGACCATCGGGTGCTCGAGGATCGCCTCCCAGATCGGGTCCCCGATCGTGGACAGTTCGTCAGTGGCGCTCATACGTGCTCATGGGTGCTTTGCCGACTTATAACTTCATGATATAGGCCGGTTATCGTCCGCCTGAACATACTGATACCCGTCATTGCGGCGGTTGGCTGCCCGCGTCGGAACATGAAAACAATGTGATATTTGTACAGGGGCGCAGACCGCAGCCGAGATCGGCATCCCAGCAGTCGTCCGAATTCAACTTGCGCTGCCGACGATACCGTTGAGCGAGTCGTATTTGCGGTGTCGTCTGACTACTATTAATAACTCGAGTTAGCCCACACCCAATTATAAATAATGTGGGCACAGTAGTTAACAACAGATGGCTCGAGAGACGATTCCCGTCACCGTGCTGAGCGGCACTCTCGGCGCGGGTAAGACGACCGTGTTGAACAACCTACTGAACACGCGAACGGAGCTGGACATCGCGGTGCTCGTCAACGATATGGGTGAGGTAAACGTTGATGCCGACCGCGTTGCCGAACACTCCGACATCTCGGAGGACGACGAGGAACTGGTGGAGTTATCAAATGGCTGTATCTGCTGTGAACTCCGTGGTGACCTGCTCGACGCACTCGCAAAGCTCGCACAGGCACGCGACTTCGACTATCTCGTCATCGAATCCACTGGAGTCGCCGAGCCGCTTCCAGTCGCCCAGACGCTCACGATGGGGTTCGACCAGTCGGATCTCGATCCGACTGCGTTCTACGAGGAGACCGGCATCGAAGTGATGGACTACTACGAGCTCGACACGACGGTGACGGTCGTCGACGCCCACCAGTTCTGGACGACGTTCGACTCGAAAGAGTCGCTTATGGACGGTGATACCGAGAAGGACCTCGGGAACCTGCTCGTCGAACAGATCGAGTTCTGTGACGTGCTCCTATTGAACAAGTGTGATCTCGTCGACGAGGAGACGCTCGCGGAAATCGAGGAGATGCTCGCGGTGCTCCAACCGCGGGCGGAGATTGTCCGGACCGAACACGGGAACGTCGACCCGGAACTCGTCTTGGATACAGGTCGGTTCGACCTCGAGGAAGCGAGCCAGTCGGCCGGCTGGCTGCAGGAGCTGCGAGATCCCCACGAGTCCGCCGAGGAAGAACACGGCGTCACCTCGTTTGTCTACTCGTCGCGGCGTCCCTTCCATCCCGAACGGTTCGCAGAGGTACTCGACTCGCTTCCTCCGAACGTCGTCCGGTCGAAGGGACACTTCTGGCTGGCGGGGCGAGCGGAGATCGCACTGGGATTGAACGTCGCCGGGCAGTCGATCCGAATCACGCCAGCTGGCAGATGGATTGCAGCCCTTCCACCTGAAGAGCGCGAGGCCTACATCGAAGACAATCCGGAGCTCGCGGACGTCTGGGACGAGACGTGGGGTGACAGAGGGACCCAACTCGTTCTCATCGGCACCGAGATGGACCACGATGCCCTCCGTAGTGACCTCGACGACGCGACGTTGACCGACGAGGAGATGGATGCCGACTGGGCTGCCTTCGAGGACCGCTTCCCAACGTTTGGTGGCGAAGAAAACGCCGAAGAGACGACCGAACAGGACGATCAGACGAGCGAGGATCAAGCCGAAGAGATCGGCCTGTCTGGCTAACGATGCCGTCGCCACGCTCGCTCTTTCAGACGGCTGTCGATGCAAACGTGCCGCGCCAGACGCGCGAGACCGCCATCAATGGGCTTGCCATGGCGGGTGCGACGACGCAACTTCGCGTCATCGTAGTCACGAGCGGTCTCGCTGGACCGTATCGTCGGCAGGCACTGTCTGCACTCGATCTGTGTGGTGCGACCGACGACCTCGAACGACTCGCTGCCGACTCGAGCCTTCACCGATCGCTCCGAAAACAGGCCGAAGCGTTGGTGTAGCCTCGCTTCTCGCGGTTCGCTTTTCATCGCGTTGCAACTGAAGATCGCAGTTACGACATCGGCGCAGCCGAGAGAACACAGCGGGCGAGGATCACGGACATCCCCCTCAAGTTGGGTGTGCAGGTTCAACTGCGGTCCGGCGCTGTCTCCGCGAATCTGGACAACTCGCGAGGAGTCGCTCAGCAACTCGACGCGCGCCGACGACGTTCCGAGCCAGCGGTCCGACCGTCGTCTCCGCGAGTTTCCCCGCGACAGATATCCTCGAGTCGGTGCCGTCGGTACGTCGCCAGGCGAGTGTCCGATCGTTGAGGACGGGAAAGCCGTTTGCACCGCGCTCGAGACCGAGCGTCTCGGCGGCTTGGCTGACCAGCGGATGGTCGGGTGCCGGCTCGAGGCCCGTCGCAAGCAGAACCTGTGCGTTCGCTGTGGACGCGCCGTCAGCGAACCGGACGAGCAAGCCATCGTCGGTGGCGTAGGCGCATGCAATCTCGCCGATACGGATCGTGAGGTCGCCCCGATCACGGGCATCGGTCAGTCGATCCATGACGTAGGGTGGGATCGTCGCATCGTTTCTGACGGTCCGAATTCGGTCGTGTCGCGCCTGAGACCCGGCTGGGAGCGTGTGGAGGTGGGTCTCGATATGTCCCCAGTTGATCCAGTATGGGTCGGCTTCCGCGAGTGCTGTCTCCAAGTCGTGTCGAGAAAGCAGTGTTACATGCGTCTGCTCCGCGAAGCGGCATGCGAGCTGTGCGGCCGTGATGCCGCCACCGACGACGATCGTCGTGCCATCGACCCCTGTCGCCGCCATCGGATCGAATCCGTCGTCCCAGACGTGGGCGAGGGGTGCGGTGTCTGGCACCGTCGCCGTCCACGCCGGGTACGTCGGCTGCGGACCGAGCCCGAGAGCGAGACCGACGCGACGAGTAGCAAACGCCTCAGCATCCGTCTCGACTCGAAGGGAGTCTCTGGCGTCCGGATCCGTAATCGCACTCACTGTTCCCCGGACGTGACAGTCCGCGAGATTGTGGCGGTCGATAACGTATCTGGCATGGTCCAGAAAGAGTTCGAGGGTGGGTCGGTTCGGGTAGTCGTTCGTTGCAACGAGTTCGTCCCCGCGGTCGTGTCCCGTTGCGAACGTCTCGAGGGAGAACGGCTCGGTATCGATGTGGTGGACGAACGACGAACGGAGCGTCCGCATGCCACACTGTCGCGCTTTGGTGGCGAACGATGCGAGCAACTCCTCGTGGGGGTCGATGATCCGGAGGTCGTCGTGCGTGTAGCCGCCGCTATCGAGGAGGTGATTTGCGAGACAGGTTCCGTGAACGCCGCCGCCGATGATGACGTACTCGTACATTGGATTTCGATCGGTGATTGTTGGGTGGCTGTGTGCCAGTGCTGCTCGTCGCCGCCGTCAGCCTTGAGGACAGCTCTGGAACGGCCGGTTCGGTGTCGATCGAGACGTCCTCGAGGACCGGCCGCTCACCGTAGCGAAACGACACCTCGTCGACGCTGATGATCGGGTCCGCTAGGTGCCGTTCGGTCGCTGGTTCGGCCGTCATCGCATGTCCTCGAGATCGACGAACGAGTCGCCGTGGGCCGTTATCCACGTCGTCGTTCGATAGGGAGCGGCCACATCCGGCGGATAGATCGTACAGGCCGATCGTCCCGTCGTCCCGACGACGACCGCCAGCAGTCCCGCACGCGATGGGCCGGTCGCCCCTGATTCTGTTGATCCGGTCCACTCGGGTTCGGAATCGGTCGGTATTGAGTCGCTCATTACGCGTCGAGGGCCTCCGTCAGCGTCTCGAGGTTGATGTTCTCCATAATCTCAACGTACCCCCAGCCGTCATCGGCCCACTCCTGAGTCTGTCCGGGGATCGGCGTCAGTGGAAGCACGTCCGTTGCATCCGTCTCTTCGACGAGTCGCTCCGCTGCTGTCTGTGATTCGAGCGGATCAGCACAGACGTACTCGAGGTCGTGATCGGCGATAATCTCCTGGGCGCGCTCGATGTCCTGTAGCGTGGGCTGGTCGTCCGGCGAGAGACTGGTGAGCGTCTGCACGTCGAACTCGTAGCGCTGTCCGAGATACTGGAAGGCGTTGTGCCCAGCGACGAACACGACGTCTTTGGACGGGTTCTGGAGTTCGGACTGAAACGTGTCGTCGAGTTCGTCCAGTCTGGCGCTGTACGCATCAGCGTTTTCGGTATACACCTCGGCATTGTCGCCGTCGACATCGGCGAAGCTGTCGCGGATGGTCTCGACCGCCTGTTTGGCGCGCATTGGATCGAGCCAGAAGTGCGGATCGCGGCCGCTGGCGTGGTCGTGATCGTGACCGTCTTCCTCGGCTGCGTGCGCGTCCTCGTCGTCACTGGTGTGGTCGTGATCGTCCGCAGTTCCGTGATCGTGCTCGCCGTCGTCACGAGAGACGCCTTCCGCCAGTACTGTCACGGTCGACCCGGTGTCACCGGTAAGCTCGAGCGTGATAGTCCCTGTTTCGGTGTGAACCACGTAGTACTCCTCGATGCCGTCGCAACTCTCGACGCTGTGGGCTTCGTGAACGATGGAGCCCGAAGTCGGGTGTACGGTGTCGTGGCTGTCGATAAAGAACGCGTACTCACCGTTCTCGTCGGCTTCGAACGCAACGTAGCCGGTCCCTTCGGGACGTTCGACGGCGTACGGCTGGTGGGTTTGTGAGAACGTCGCCGCGTTCGCTGCAGACGGAGCCGCAGTGAGTGAATCCCTATCGCCGTCTTCCATGTGGCCACACGCGTGAGACACTGCGTGACTGTCGAGGGAGTCGTCACTGTGTGTGTCGTCGTGACTGTGTTCGTGATCGCCTTCACGGAAGGTGATTCCCTCGCCAACGGCCACGGTTTGCACGTCGTCGTCGTCTCGAACGCTCTGGACGAGGTCGTCAGCCCAAGGTTGGAACCCTTCCATCCCGTGGATAAACAGATCGGACTCGAGAACCGTTCCTTGGACCTTCGGGCCCGGTTCCCATCCGTGTCCATGCTTTCCGATCGGGACGAGTGTCTCTACGGTAGCAGTGTCGCCTGCGACCTTGCTCGCAAAATCCCCAAACACGAAAAAGGATGACTGTGCCACTGTCCCGTCGCTGCCCGAAGAATCCGAGAGACACCCTGCGGTCGTCCCGAGCGTGGCTGCTCCAAGACTCGTTGCAATCAATTGTCGGCGGGTATGTTTCGCCATCTGTTACTAAGTCTACTACACTAGATAATAATAGCTATGATAGAGATTAGGGATGTTAATAAAACTGGCCAGTGTCACAGGGCGTGTTACCAATATAGATGTGGTACTTGCCACCACCTTTTGGCGAGTTGCGGTGACCGTGCCAGTCACTGTCGAGTTTCCTGAGCGTAGACATCGAAACGACGAGCATCGTCCGCTGGACGCACAACGATAAGGGTTGACTGCAGGATGCCCCGAAGGTAGTTCACTCGCTCCGTTCTGCTTCAAGCGCCTGCAGCGTTTCGTAAGCGTCGACCGCGTACGTCATCGCCGGACCGCCGCCCATGACGACGGCGATTTTCAGTGCATCGACGATTTCATCATGGGTTGCACCAGCCTCGAGTGCGGCGTCTGTATGCCAGAGAATGCAGTGGTCACAGCGGGTGACGACGCCGATCGCGAGCGACAGTAGCTCCTTGGTCTTGTGATCGAGAACGGTTGTCGCTTCTGCCGATTCGATGAAGCCCGAAAACTGTTTCAGTTCCGGTGCTTCCTCCACGAGGTCGCCGAGCGTCCCCTTGAACTCGTCTAGCTCCTGTGTGCGTGACATCAAGTAGCTACTCACCGAGGAGGACTAAAATGTGATGGGGGTATCCCGGGTAGCGTCAGCCGATACTGCCTGTTTATCGCGTGACCCCACCAGAACCGGCACTGCTCGAGTTCTCGCTCTCCAGAATTTCAAGTACAAATGGCACAGCGTTCGCCGTGTAGCATCGTCCGATTTCGGAGATTGGGAGGACGAGGAATAACAGTCGTTACTGAGTGGCTCCTAGAAGTATTCTCACGGTGTTGATTACATCCACATTATCGTGAATTGGCCGATAAGTAGTTGTGCTTACTGTTCGCTTTCAATTTCGACAAGCGATTTGGTTCCACACTGACAATGCGGATACCTTCCCTTCCGTCTTATTTTCCCATCAGGAAGCCGAATAGCAGGATAAACGGCATCACAGTTAGGACAGATGGCGACGATCTCTTGTCCAGTCCGAGTGTTGCTCATTCGAGATAATCGGGCCGACAATGCCCACACAGATATATCAGTGCGTCGAGACTAATAAAGAGAAATCACAGTTATTGTCTTAAGACCTGCATCCTATTGTCCATATTTAAGGTTTTTAACCCCAGAAGCCGTGTGCGGACATGACATGGATGAAATACCTGAAAACGCCCCTTCAACCGACATTTCGGATCAAAATGAACTTATCCATGTCTTGATCGAAGACCCAGGAGAAGCTGACAAGTGTGTGTTTTTCCCAGAAAATGCAAGATGTGATGAGCTACATGCAAAGTGGATCCTTGCTCTCGAGGATTCGCACGTCCACCTAAAAGACGCTCAATAGTTCGCCTGTACTTACCGATTCAAAGGGGTGGTTCGCGGAGGGGTCTCTGACACTTGGTTGTCATTCCAAAAATGAGAGTATCGCCAGACTCAGGACTCTTACTCTGGACTGACGAAGCACTATACGGACTACTGTCAGTCAGTTCCGGTGCAACCGCGACCCGCACTGCGGTTGCACCGGTACACCGTTACAGCAGATCATATAAACCATGCGAACGAGTTTCAATATTCCAGATGGCTTCTCGAAGAGTTCGATCAGGTCTGGGAGGACGAAGGAATCGACAATCGGTCACGGGCAGTCCGAGAAGCGATGCAGGAGTACATCGAGTGAAAGTAATAGTTCTGCGCGACAGCAAATAGTGAATTTCCACTCGAGACAGATCGTATCACCGGAGACGCCCTGTCGTCGGCCCCATCGCATCAAGCTGGACTCTGTTGTGCTGTGGTCACTTCAAATCGTGCGCCACCGTCCTCGCTATCGGTCACGTCGACTGTCCAGCCATGGGCTTCGGCGATTCCCTTGACGATGGCGAGCCCGAAGCCCGTTCCCTCGCTTGTTGTCGAATACCCCTGATCGAATATCGCCTCGCGTATCGCAGGTGGAATGCCTGGCCCGTCGTCTGCGACATAAAATCCGTCGCGACTCTCGAGCCGGCCGACGCGGATCGTCACGTCGTCACCGCCATGGTGTAGCGCATTCGAGAGGAGATTCTCGACCAATTGCCGCAGCCGAGCTTCGTCACCCTCGAGGCGATAGTCCTCAAGCGCGACATCGATGGTCGCACGGTCGTTCGGAAACGTCTCACAGACTGACTCGAGTAGCGTCGCCAAGACGATCGGCTGGGTCTCGTCGACCTGCCGGCCGTTGCGTGCGAGCGTCAGTAGATCGTCGATGAGCGCGTTCATCCGTTTGTGAGCGGCTTCGACGCGATCGAAGTCGTCCGACGCACCGCTCTCACGGCCGAGCTCGAGTGCAGCCTGGGCGACTGTCAGCGGGTTCCGGAGGTCGTGACTGACGACGGAGGCGAACTCCTCGAGACGGGCATTGGTCCGTTGAAGTTCACGCTCGCGTTCTTTGCGTTCGGTGATATCTTGAAACGCGCCGCGTGCACCGATGAGGGTGCCATCGTCGTCGTACCACGGCGCTCCGAGCGTTCGAACCCAGCGTCTCTCATCGGCGGCCGTGATGATCCGCAACTCCAGATCGTAGCCGTCACCCGTTTCCCGCAGTCGTTCGAATGCGTTCGTAATCGTCGCTCTATCTTGTGGATGATAGAAGTCGATCCCGTCCTCAACCGTTGGCTCGTACTCGGTTGGCAGGTCGTGGATGCGACAGACTTCGTCTGTCCATCGCATCGTCTCCGTCCGGAAGTCGACTTCCCAGCCGCCGATATCTGCGGCGGCCTGGATCTGCCGGAGAAACTCCCGCTTTTGCTCGAGTTCACGGGCACGTTGTTTGTGTTTGGTGATGTTTCGCCCCTCGGTGACGAGTAGGACGACTTCGTCTCGATCATCCGTGATCGGTCGAATCGAAAAGTCGATAATGGCCGTTTCATCAGCACCTTGTACTTCGACGTCGTATCGGACGAACTGGCCGTTCGCAGCCGACGTGACAGCGTCTTTCAGCTGCATCCGAGTACGCTCGTCTCGCTGCCACCAATACGTGTCCCAGATCGGCTGGCCGACGACCTCCTCGCGTTCGAGACCGCCGAATTCGAGCGCGGAGTCGTTGGCCTCGAGCAATGTTCCGCCGGTGTCTAACAACCCGATATACTGGTACGTCTGATTGAAGATGGCGTCGTACCGGCGCTCTCGATCTTTCTGTGCGGTGATATTGCGTGTCGCGCCGACGAGTTTCTCGACGGTGTCATCGACAATGACGGGGGCGATCCGCGTCTCCCAGTAGGGGCCCTCGTTGGGGACCGAGACGAGTTCTTCGTATTCGATCGGTTCACGCCGGGCAACGCACTCGCGGTACTTCTCGAGGATGGAGTTCCCCTCTTCAAAACCGAAGACGTCACGTAACCCCCGCCCGCTGAGTTCATCGCTTGTAAGTCCCGTGTGGCGTTCATAAGCGGGGTTTACTCGTTCTAACTGAAACTCGTCTGTCTCCTCGTCGAGATCGATGAGGAAAAGCGCATCCTGCGTGTTCTCGAACAGTGTTTCTGCGAGTTCGACTCGTTCTTGACGCGCCTTGCGCTCGGTAATTTCGCGGGAAAGTATCGTGAGGCCGTCTGCGTTAACGTAAATCGACACCTCGATCCATGAGTCGAGTGGATCGTCGAATCGTGTCTCGAACGAGCGTGCTTCTTGCGTTTTAATCGCTTCCCGACACTGTACCTCGAATGCGGACCCCCGAAACGATGGAACGACATCCCACACGACTTCGCCTTCGATAGCCGCTGCTGGGACGCCAGTCCACTCCGCCATCCGGTCGTTCCAGTATGTGATTCGACACTCGGTATCTACTGCACAGCATGCATCCGAGATACGTTCGGTCAGTTGTTCGTACGTCGATTGGCTAGTGCTCATTTGATCATTGTCGGACGGCGGTATCTTCGAGGCACCGTATCAGTAGCGTGTATTGGTCAACTCCGGGCACAGACTGATGAAAAGTAGGTCCGTCCCGTGCGATGACTCCAGCAGTCGGGTCGTCGGTTTCGCTTCCCGCAATCGATTCGAAACGGGAGTTAGCGGTGACACAGTGGGCGGAGACTGTGCGTTCTAGATGGACCTCCGACACGTCCCGTCGGGACACGTTTTCGGCGTTCATTCGTGGCTGCGATATCATCCAGTCCGATGAGTTGGGCGATCGCCGAACCGTGCTCTGGTCGGCACGTTCGTATCAATTCCAAGATGTGTTAGTCTCCAGTGACAGCCTTGCGGATCCGATCAGCCAGTTCGTCGTACTGTTCGGTATCCGGCCCCTTCTGAACGTAATCGGTTACGCCAGTCTCGATAGCCTGACTGGCCACCGATTCACTGCCTTTGGCAGTGAAGACGATGAACGGCATCGTCGCGTCGTTCTCGCGGACGGCTTTTAAAAAGTCGATCCCGCTAATCGCCGGCATCTGATAGTCGCTCACAATACAGTCGAACGATTCCTCCTCGAGTCTGGTCACCGCTTCGAGGGAACTCGCTGCGGTGGTAACAGTCATATCGTCGTTCTCGCGCTCGAGGTAGGCACCGATCGTCTCGGGAAGTCCCGGTTCGTCGTCGACGAGTAATACCTGAATCTTCTCGCGCTCGTCAGGCTGACTGTCCGGTTCGCGCACACTCTCGAACTGGATCTGATGGCGAACCGCGAGGTCGAGCCACTCGCCAATGTTCCCGTGAAGGCTCGTAGACTCGACGATCTGCTGCTCCGGATCGTACGTGATCAATCCAGTGCCCACGAGTTTGGGAAAGTGACTGTGATGTAACGACGTGCGAAGGTGCTCGCGGTCGACCGCTCGAGACTCGTCGCCGTTGACCTCTGCGATCACGTCGGCGAGTTCGTCAACCGTCGCAGCCCTATGCTGACGAAGGTGGAACAGAACAGTTCGCCGACTGGCGTCGGAGAGTACGTGAAATAATTCGTCGTTCGAGAGATCGGGGCGGCCGCGGCCGTCCGGTGTACCATCGTCTCCCATACTTGGTAGAGATGACCACACAATCATAAGTGTTATTTACAATTCAGAAATATTATAAAAATACCCGATAGTCCAGCTATGCGGACACCCTTCCGAGATAGCAGGTTCGTATCCCTGGTGAATCCGAACCCGGTCTATCACGTGACTAACTTTTCTGTGATTGCGTCCGTGCAACCCGCTCGGACGGCGTGGATCGTGTCAGCGACCTCGTCGACAGTCGCACCGACCCGCATCGCGACGACTGCCTCGTGTACCAGCATCGATGCCTCGTATCCGATGACGTGATAGCCCAGGATCTCACCGTCAGGTGCCGCTCGCACCTTCACAAAGCCGTCGTCGAGTTTCTTCGCACGACCCATCGCCGAGTCGGCGTACTCGGCGCGACCGACGACGTACTCGCGCCCCTCGGCTTCGAGTTCGTCCTCGGTCACGCCGACACCGGCGATCTGCGGCTCGGTGAAAATGGCGTGTGGCATCGCACTGAGATCGAGCGCTCGGCGCTCGTCATCGACGACGTTGTCAATCACGTGACGCGTCTCGTAGTCGCCAGCGTGTTTGAACAGGGCGTTTCCGGCGACATCACCCTGTGCCCACACGTTCTCCGCTGACGTCTCGAGGTACTCGTTCGTCTCGATGAAGCCGCGATCGTCGACCTCGATACCAGCAGTCTCGAGGTTCAGTACGTCGGTGTTCGGCCGTCGACCGAGTGCGACGAGGATGTCCTCGCCGTCGACAGCGATCGTTCCCCGGCTTCAGTCTCGGCGTGGACGCGATACCCATCTCCGAGTGCCTCGACTGCCGTCACTCGGTGACCGGTGTGTACCTCGTGACGATCACTCGCGATCTCGGTCAGAGTCGCCGCGACCGCACCATCCTCGCGCGAGACGAGCGAGTCGTTCTTTTCGATGATGGTGACGTCCGTCCCGATCGAGCCGAAGACGTAGCCGAGTTCGACGGCGATGTACCCGCCACCGAGAACGACGAGGCTTTCGGGTGGGTCGGTCAGGTACAGCGCCTCGTTGCTCGTCAGATAGTCACACTCCTCGAGACCATCGATCGGCGGCACGGCGGGGCGGCTGCCGGTCGCAACGACGACGTTCTCGGCAGTCACGGCCTGTCCGTCGAGTTCGACCGTCCGTTCGTCGACGAACTCGGCTCGTTCCTTGAAGAGCGTGAGGGAAGCTTGCTCTCGGATCGTCGCTCCATATCCGCTGCGATACCACCGAGCAGGTCGTCCATCTCGTCGACGACGGCGTTCCAGTCGATTCCCTCGAGGCTGGCGTCGACGTGAAACGCGTCGGCGTCTCGAACGTGGGAGACCGCGTTTGCTGCCTGGATGAGCATCTTCGAGGGATTACAGCCTCGGTTGAGACACGTCCCGCCGAGCGGACCGGCGCCGTCTCGAGGCCGTGATCAGCTGCTGCCGCGGCGACGTTGTTGGCCGTACCACCGCCGATGATGAGGACGTCAAAATCAGACATTTCAGCGATACCCACTCCAGGAACGCCCAAATAGCGATCGAGGATGTGCACAAGTAGAACACGATCGACGAAAGAAGAGGGTACCGCGCTCGATTCTCGTGCGAACCGACGAGCGACGAGCGGGTAACGGAAGACGTACTGGGTTCAGAATCAATGTGCGGAGTCTTCGATCTCAGTGTAGTACGTCGATTCGGACCACTCACCGTCGAGATATGCGGTGGCCCACTCGGGTTCGAGAAAGACCATGAAGAATATCTCATCATCCTCGTAGGCGGTCGGCATCGCTCGCCGATCGAACCCTTGCTCGACGATATCGGCGTAGGCGTTCCCGAGAATCGGAACGTCGGCTTCGACTCCGCGACTATCGGTATACTCCGGAATGAACATCCCAGGTAGGTCCCATCCTGTGACCGAGAGGTCCTCGTCGATGGTTTCGACCATCTCTGCAGCGAGTGTTCTGTCTTTCTCACTGACGGCGTCCACGTCGCTCTCTGATTCCCCCTCGGTTTCGTTCGGGCCATCCAGACAGCCTGCGACGGTTCCGACGCCGCCAGCAATCGCGGTCGTCAGCATCGTTCGCCTCGAGACACCGCGGCAATTCCTGGGAATTCTTCGGTACATTTTGCTCACTTCGTGTCTTTGGTGACTTCGCTTCGGTTGAGCAAAAAGGAACCCCGGTTATGCAACACCGACGAATGGTCGAAAAATGGACTGATTGTGGCTGCTTGTTCCGTTCTTCATCGGGCTGGCAAGATCTCGGGCGGAACGCAGCTCAGGTAACTGAATGGCGCAGGGGACTGTGCGAGGCAGTGCACGACCAGTGTACTGAGTGTTGCTGCCGCCAACAGCGTTCGATTAGTGATAGAATAAATCGCAAGATAGTTAATACAGTTGTCTAATATTTCAGAGAGGAATCGAAACCCATGCGCCGTCGTCAATTTATCGTCGCCACCGGTCTCGGAGCGGTCACCGCTCTGGGTGGATGCCTCGGTAGCAAGTCACCACCACCACGGAAGTCGAGCGTCGTCTCCGACTTCGAGGTGAGCGACGGCACACTCGTCGTTGATCTTGCCGACAATAAGTGGGTCATGTCCCGTTACGACGGATCACAGCAGTCTCCCGCCACGGTAAGCCCCGTTGGTATCGCCAGCGCGAAAGGCAGCAGTGGCGGCGGCGGTGGCCGAGGCGCGACCGGACGCGGCACCGGCGGATACACCTCTGCGCCACATACGAGCCACGGACACGCGTGGTACCACGGTGGCGACTACGCCGACGACTGGTACGAAGACCACGAGGAGGAAGTGACGCAGTACCCCGTTACTGTCGCCGCACTCGGGGTCGCCTATCTCGGTAGCACCGATCAAATGCAAGACGAGGCACCAGACGCAGGCACAGTCCCCTGGGACGAGACGTTCCAGAATCCGAGCGGGACCGTCATGTACGACATCACCAACCGTCCGGAGTTCTCCCAGGCGGGCTGGTATCGCGTCGGTGCGAACATTGTTGGCGGCGATTCGAATCATGACTTCCGCTGGGAGTGTTACGATCTCGAGGTCAGCGACGGCGCTACGGGCTTTCGGATCGACGAACAGTGGAAGGTGTCGCCACGCATCTAAGCTGTGTGTCTCCCCTGCCCTCGACGTGCCCGCTCGAGGGAAATCTGAGCGAACGGTGATCCGCTTTCCCATGTCCGACACACGAACTGCGACGGCTGCCCTCCTCGTGCTTACGTTCGTCGTCTCGTTCTGTAGTTTCGTCTACGAGTTCGTCTACTCCGAACTGCTAACGGTGATGTACGGCGGGACCGTGACGCAGTACGTCATCACCGTCGGGCTGTACTTCTTCAGTCTCGGCGTCGGCGCTGCGCTCTCGGACGACTTGAATCCCGAGGACTACGGCGGGAACTTCTTTCGAACGGAAGTGCTTCTCGCTGCCGTCGCTCCCGCGGGCTTTCTGCTCATCGTCGGCCTCAACAGCGTTCGGGTTCCACGAGCCGTTCCACCGGAACTGCTCTGGACAGTCGCACGGCTGCCCGTCATCGTCGTCGGCTTTCTCTCGGGATTCGAACTCCCGCTTTTGACCCACATGGTCGACGACCGTGACGACGATGGCACGACAACACCCGTGTGGATCCATCGCCTCGGCGACCGGCTTCACGACTGGACCGTTACCTGCCTCGGCATCTTCTGGAACGTCGAGCGCAAGGAAGGGCGACGGAGCGGCCTCTCGGTCGTACTGGCGATGGACTACGTCGGCGGCCTCTGTGGGGCGGTCGTGTACGCCAGACTGCTGTATCCAAAGCTGGGACTCATCCCGACGATTTTCGTGCTCGCGTTGCTCAACGCCGTCGCAGCACTCGCCTTCGTCGGCTACTTCAGCGGCTGGTCGTGGCCGTCGTCCGACAACGATGCTCGGAGACTGTTCGGTGACTCGACGCCGACACCGCTCGTCGGCCGCGTCCCGAAGACGCTGCTCGTCGTCTGTCTGTTGCTGACCGCATCGTACGCGGGCGTCGTGGCTAACCACGAGACAGCAGACGAGCGACTGTCGGAACTCTACCTCGAGCAACAGATCGAGAACGAGTATCCCCCGGGCGCGATGAGCGTCGAGATCACCGACCAGGAGACGACACGGTATCAGCACGCCATCCGCTACGAGCGTACCTGGACTGGAACCGGGCCGAACCCGCATTTCACCGGGCGCTCCGAACAGTGTCTCAGGCTCGGGTCGGCGGTCCAGCTATGCGAGAGTTGGGCCGACAGCTATCACAACGGCCTCGTCGACGTGCCGATGTCGCTGGTCGACCACGGTCCCGAGACGAAGGTGCTCGTCGTCGGCGGCGGCGACTGGATCGCTATCGACCATCTCCGACAGTACAACGTCACCGTCGACCACGTCGACCTCGACGCCCAGTTCATGAACATGACGAAGCACGACCCGTTCTTCCGTCACTGGCACGACGACGCCTACGAGTACGACCGCCTACAGACGACCGCCGCCGACGGCTACCGCTATCTCCAGCAGACGAACGAAACGTACGATCTCGTTCTCCTCGACGTCCCGGGTGCGACCGACGACGACCTGCTCACGCTCTATTCCAAGGAGTTCTACCGCTCCGTCGGCCAGCACCTCTCGGACGACGGTGTGATGGTGACGTGGGCATACTCGGCAGACCGCTATCCCGAACATCACAAAGCGTTCGTGAACACGGTCGGTGCCGCCGGATTCACGCGACAACTTCCCTACTGGGCGTGGGAGGACATCGACAGCGACGGCGAGACCGAACGGGTCGAACGATTCTACGCCTTCGCACCCGGCGATCGACAGCCGCTATCCGTCGCCGATGGGACCGCGTACGTCCAGCAGTACCGTGACCGCTATCACGATCGCCAGTGGCACCGTGTCCCCCGCTACCGCGGTGTGCGGGTGAACTCCATCTTCCATCCGAACTACGACGTCCTCGTCGATACCTGACCATGCCCGAAAACATCCTTCACTCGACCGACGACAGGCCCACAAAACTGTACTTCGGCTACGCCGATGCGACGCCGGATCTCGAGGCACTCGACGTGAAGACCGTCCACCCCGACACGTTGCTCGAGTCGCCGGCGGTGTTTACCGTCATCGGCGAGTCACACTACGTCGGGCTGCCGGCACTCGGCTTTCACGAACTCTGTTCCTGTCGGCCGGTGTCGCTGGAAACGGCCTACGAGACACCACTGTCGACCGATGTCGAACGCACGTTTCGCTTCGACGGGGACACCCTTCTCGCGACGACGACCGTCTCGGGTCGACCGATCGACGCGTTCCCCGGCCCCGAGACGGCAACGGTCGCATTCCGGTTCGGCCCCGACGCGTGGACCACGATCTGCGTCGACGAGGCGGGCTACGAAACGTACCACACCTATCCGGAGTACGGACTGGCGCTTTATACCGAGACGAGCCTGCGCCTGCACGCGTCGCGTGCCGGGCGCTCGAGCAACGGCGACGAGGTGACCGACGATGCGATCCACGAGACGACTACCATCACACCACAACAGACCAGCGAACACACACGATGACAGGTAATTCGACACAGACGACCTACAACGGAGATGTCACGATCAACGGCTCGGAACGCCCGCCGATCGAACTACACGACCCTGCCGACGTGTTCGTCACGACAGCCGGTGTCGGCGGCGACCTCGAGGTTCGCAACGCGGAGTACGTATTCACACACCAGTCCGTCGACAGCGGCGTCAGCGTCGCCGACGCGGAGACGACGATCCGTGGTGATCTCGAGGACGGCTACGTCGAGCGGACTGATGGCGACATCCGCATTACCGATACGGAAGACGTGTTCGTTGCCACTGATGCCGTCGACGGCGAGTTTTCCGCACCCGGCGCGGAGAACGTCTATACGGATGCTGTCTCGACAGCGGTAACACCCACCGAGTACGACGTCTCGACCGTCGGCTGGCAGCAGTCCGGGCACGCGAGCGATCCATCGACCGGCGGCTACGCGGTTGGGATGGACCACGAGATCGAACTCGAGGGGGTGCGGACGGACATCGAACTCTACCTCGTCGGCCACGGCCACGAGGTATCCGTTGACGGCCGCAGCGCCGAGGTTTCCGTTCACTTTCTCGGGTATGATAATACTGTCAACGTCGGCCCGCATCTCGCGACCAACGTCGTCTCTGATACCGGCTTCGACAACGAAATCGACGCCGAACCGTATCCCGCAGCCGACCTCATCGAGATGTCTCGGGACGAAGCGTACGCGAACGCGGGATTCGGCCGCCGGAAAGTGACCTTTCAGGTCCCAGCCGACGACGAAGACTGGTGTTCGAACTGCGGGCGAGAAGCCGATGCGATCATCGAACGCCACCAAATGGAGGCGTTCTTCCTCTTTCGTATTCCCGTGTGGACCTACGAGCAAAGTACCAACCCCGCACAGGAGTGTGAACACTGCTCACCAAACGTCGTTCACGCCGAACTCTCGCCCGAAGAACGGCGGCGAGTTTTCGAGTGACGGTCGTATCCACCGAAACTATATAGCACACTGAAATCTATCGTGAGTATGACCGTCATATCGAGAGCTACATCGCGTCAATCGGGGTGTCACGAGGTGATACGATAATATGTCGAAAAACGAACCAAAACCGGCGCTGATGTCGTCGTCGGCCTGTCGGTACACGTTCGACCCATCGACGCAGACGGACGCCGAGCTCCAGACGACGTGGGAGTGTCCACACGAGGCACATCCCGAGAGCGAATACTGTGTGTTCCACATGAGTCGGGACGAACGCGTGGCACACGACGTCACCGCCGACGATATCGTCGATGTCCTCCAAACGAACCTCGAGTCGCCGGACACCCGCGTCAACGAGTACGTGGGCGCGGATCTGCCACACCTCTCACTTACGTATCAGGACATCAACGGCTCGACGAACCACGTTCTCAATTTCCAACATGCGGACATCGACGGGTTGGACCTCACTCACGGCTGCCTCGATCAAGGGCTCATCCTTCGAGAGGCGACCATCGGACAGCTCAAGTTCGAAGACTCAGTCGTCACGGGCGTCGTCGAGGCGAGTGACCTAACAGTTCAGGGGACGGTGACGACCGACGAAGCGACGTTCGAACAGGACGTGCGACTCGACGGGGCCGTCTTCCACGGTGATGTGAACTGTGATGAGACGACGTTTCGAGGCGATACCACGTTCGAAGCGGCGACGTTCCACGGCGTTGCCCACTTCCGAAACGTCGAGACCAGCGGCAGTAGCCACGTCCTTGAGGACCACATTTCCTTTGCCGACGCGACATTTCGTGACGACGCGAGTTTCCGACAGGCGACATTCGAGTACGTCACGTTCGAAGGCGCACAGTTCACCGCCGGTTCCGACTTCGAACACGCTGATTTCAGTGGTAACGCCCGGTTCGACGGCGCGACGTTTCAGCAGATGGCTGACTTCGACGAAGCGCGCTTCGACGACGACGCGAGCTTCGAGGACGTACGCTTCATGCAACTCGCCGAGTTTCGCGGTGTCGAATTCAACGGCGGCAGCCGGACCACGAACGACGACGTAACCTTCGAGGGAGCAGTCTTCGAGAGTGAGGCCGACTACAAACTCGCCCACTTCCGATTCGCGGATTTCAAAGACGCGACGTTCAAAGGACAGGTCAACTTCGATCGGGCGACGTTTACCGCCCGTGCGGACTGCCACCGCGTGCAGATCGCCGACGAACTCGACCTCGCCTGTGCGACCTTCGAAGACGAAGTCGACTTCACCGAGAGCAGTTTCGGCGACGACGTCATTGCTGTCGAGACAGCATTCCAGGGGGATGCGACGTTCGACGAGGTGACGTTCACTGCTCGAGCGCGATTCGACGAAGCTCGCTTCAACGAAGATGCGAGTTTCTCTGCGGCGACGTTTCACGGGCTCGCGGAGTTTCGCGGAGCGGTGTTCGAAGGCGAAACGCGACATCTCGAGGAAAACGCATCGTTCAAGGAAGCCGTCTTCCGAAAAGACGCCGAGTTCGAGGCGGCGAACTTCACGAACGTCTCGTTTTGGGATGCGACGTTCCACGGGCGCTGTGATTTCCGGCATGCGATCATCCACGAGTCGGCACAGTTCCGACTGCTCGATGGTGGGCGCGATACGTACGTCGATTTCACCGATGCAACGATCAACGGCGGGACGATCTCGCAGGTCGGCGGCGACGCGATCCCGTACGACCTCACACGGGCAACGATCGGCGACATCCAACTCGAGGGACAGGGGAACGAACACGAACTGCTCGACCACTTCCGGTTCTGTCTGACCGAGTTCGACCACTTCGACTTCAGCACTCATCACGCGTATCTCGAGCGCAACGACTGGACGATCCACGACTTCGTCGGCAACAGCGCGACCGGCCAGTTCGCCGTCGAGATGAACAACGAAATCATCGAGGAGACGTATCGCAAAGCACAGGACAGCGCCGATGCGGTCGGTGATACGCCTGCAAGTAGGGAGTTCGAGTTCAAACGCTACTACTACAACCGCAAGACCAACCTCGACATCATCCGCAACGAATACTCGTTGAACGCGTTTGGACGCGTCAAAAAGAGCGCGAGCGTCATCCTCAATATGTTCATGCAGGTGACCTGCGGGTACGGCAATCGACTCCCACGGATTGCTGCGTTCACGTTCCTGTTGCCCGCGCTATTCGGGCTGTTATATGCCCTTGGCGGTCCGTTTCTGACTCAGGCAGGAAGCGTCTTCAACGCGAGTGGGGTCGACAAGACGCCACCGGACGTCCTCTTCGACAGCGTCTACTACAGCTACATCAGCTTCAGTACAGTCGGTTACGGTGACATCAACCCGCTCGGTCCCGCAGCGCGGGTTCTCGCCGCGAGTCAGGGGATGTTGAACGGATTGTTCTTCACCCTCCTCACGTTCACGCTATTCAAGCGCGTGCTCGGTGGGAGTTAACCCCACCCACCGGGGAGTGTCATCTATGTGTGCCAGATTTTCTTAACTATCTGTTGAAATAGTGGAAGAATAGACTGTAAATAAACCAACGTCCTCTGCTTGTTAGACGACCTGTAGATGTTCCTCCCGGAGTTCGTCGTCCGTGACCTCTTGTCCGTGAGCCTCCTTCATGTGTCTCTGAGCCAGTTCTACCGCCTCTTCTTCGTCTTCCGATTGAATAATAAACCGGCACGTGTCGGATACCGATTCACAATCGAGTTTGTGTGCGTCGGCCATCGGTTCTCACTCCTGTTTCTCCGTGGTGACGGTGCTTCATAACCCAGTCATTGTTACCAAGCACCAGTCTCATCTACCACCATATATTATTTAGTGATTTCTGACAACACATATATGGGATTTTAGGAGAGGTTCTATCGAGCGATCTAGTTATTCACGGATACATCAATGCGGGGCGGTTGAATTCATCACGAAAAAGGCGGAATCCGGAAATTGGGTCCGCCACAACACTGGCTTCTCAGCCCGTTTTGAGGGTGCAGAAATGGCCCGAAGCGCGCCGTCCGTCAGTCGGACTCGTTTCCGTCGAGTAACTGCCCTCGATATAGCTCGGCGATGTCCAGATCGAACTCATCGATCGAGATGACGGTATCGTCGTCGAGATCGTCGTACTGCTCGACGTACGCTGTCGCATCCGTTTCGTCACGGAACGGCAGCGGGTTCAGTCGCATCGGGTCATCAACGCGGTCGGGGTCCGTCTCGAGCACGAAACTCGCCTGGAGTGCGTCGATCAGGTCACGGGTTTCGAAATCGTGCGCCCATGCCCCCACTATCGGTACGTCGGGGCCGTCGAACTGCTCAGGCACGACGTAATACGTGGTCAGACAGCCGGGCGTGCAAAAGTACACCCGCGTGCTGTCCTCATGGGCGAGTTGCGCGTTCCAGTCTGGGAACTTCGCAGGGACCATGTTACAGACCGCACAGTTCGCATCCGATGGGACGTCGGTCGGTTCGACCGCATCGCTTGTGTCCGACGCTTCGGAGTCGCCTTCTGCAGCGACAGAACCCGATGCCATAGCTGCAGTCGTTCCGAGTGTTGCGGCCGCGCCGAGGGCCATGAATCTGCGTCGGTGAACGTCGTGAACAGATCGCGAATTCGCCGTACATCGTGGGTCATCATCAGTCATACCTATCCACACACCGTCGCTGGTAGTAAAGCCGACACCTGCAACGCTATCACATCGCGTGTAACCGCTACCCCCCCACTTGTATCGTGTAGCACTTGCCGGTGAAGGCTAAATAGTAGCCGACCTGAATTTATCACGATGGCCGATTCGTTCGGCGACCGTCTCGAGTCGGCACTCGACTCGATGGTTCCTCTCATCGAGTGGCTACCGAACTATAATCCCTCGTGGCTTCGACGTGACGTACTCGCTGGGATCACGGTCACGGCGTCGGTGATCCCTGAAGGGCTAGCATATGCATCGCTGGCGAATATGCCGCCGGTGACGGGGCTGTATGCCGGGTTGCTGGCAACCGCTGCGTACGTGTTCTTCGGCACCTCGAGACAAGTGATATTCGGACCGACGTCAGCACTGGCGATCCTGCTGGCGGCAAGCGTCGGGTCGGTCGCGACCGGTGGAACGGCCGCCTACGTCGGGCTCGTTTTCTGGACAACGGTCCTCGTCGGCGTCTTTGCCGTCGTCGCCTGGCTCTTCCAGCTCGGATTCCTCGTTCATTTCATTTCCGATTCAGTCCTCACTGGCTTCTCAACGGGGGCAGCATTGTACATCATGTCGACCCAGATCGGGCCACTGTTTGGCATCGACGGCGCAAGCGGTGTCTTCTTCGAGCGACTCGCCTACATCGGAACGCATCTGGGTGCGACGAACCTCCCGACGCTGCTTCTCGGTGTCGCCGCTATTGCCGTCCTCGCACTTGGAGAGTGGCGATTTCCACGCCTTCCAACGGCTCTGATCGTCGTCCTGGCGTCGATTCTCCTCCTCACGGTCACTGACCTCCAACAGCAGGGGGTCGCCATCGTAGGACAGATTCCGAGTGGCCTCCCAGCGTTGACAATTCCCGCAGTGCCATCCTTATCGACAATCCGGTCACTCATCCCGATCGCCGGGGCCTTGTTCTTGCTCTCGTATGTTCAGGGAATCGGTGCGATCGAGACGTTTGCTCGAGAGAACGACTACGAGATCGACGCGAATCAGGAACTCCTCTCGACCGGCGTCGCCAACCTCGCCGCTGGTCTCGGTGGTGGGTTTGCCGTCGGTGGAAGTATGTCCCGCTCGGCGCTGAACGACGCGGTCGGTGGGAAAACACAGGTCACCAGTGCGATCGTTGCGGGCGCGCTCGTGGTCGTCTTGGTGTTTCTGACGGAGATCTTCACGAACCTCCCCGAAGCAGTTCTCGCGGCCGTCGTCATCGTTGCCGTCACGAGCCTCATCGACCTCTCGGGACTGCGTCGTCTCTACACAGTCAGTCCGTCCGAGTTCGCCATCGCCGTGGCAGTGTTGGTGGCCGTGCTCGCCTTCGGGATGCTCTGGGGTGTGCTCATCGGCGTCGTTCTCTCCCTCCTGAACGTCATTGCACACGTTTCTGCGCCGGTCACCGCTGTTCTTGGACGCGTCCCAGGAACTGATAACTTTGTTGAACGGAAGCGCCACCCCGAAGCCAAACCAGTACAGGGTGCCTTCGTGTATCGAGTCGACGCACCGCTGTTCTACGCAAATGCGACCACCATCCGTGACGATCTTCTGGATCGGGTCGACGCCGAAGAGACAGTGCCCTCTCTCGTCGTGTTCGATCTCATCTCGTCGCCGTCGATCGATGTCACCGCAGCAGAGATGCTCGAGGACCTCCACAACGACTTACAGAAACGAGAGATCGATCTCCGTGTCGCAGGCGCTGACCCGCAAGTCGCTCGAGTGCTCCGAGCGACTGACCTCGAACAAAAGATTGGACAGATCGGTGATGAAGAACCCGTCGTCGAGGTTATCCAGCGATGGGAACGGGACACAACGAACTGACCTTCTCTCGCGCCTAAAGACATCCCCAGAATTCTTGATACGGTCTGCTGTCCCGATGTCCCGGTAGACCCCCGTTCTCGAATACAATGACCTCGAGGCAGGTTACTGAGCGGTGCCACCAAACCGTTCGGGGATCACTGTCCGCTCGACGAGAAACGTGACTGCAAGACCGATAACGCTGCCAAGTATGCCGACGTCGATGAAAAAGAGGAGTCCCTCAACAACGAATCCAAGGCCAATGACGAGTGGGACACAGAGGAGCACGATCCCAGTTACAACGTAACTGAGACGTTCGCGCTGTTCTTTGGAAACACGATCACGAATAAGCCACGTGATCGGACCAAAAATGAGACCGGTCACGACAGCGAATACTGCGACCCATCCCCACGGACTGGGCTCGTAGCTACTCACACGTGTCCCCGTAACGAGTGCGATGAGAATCAGTAAGCCAATTCGTGCAAGTTGGCGTGATCGGTATGATCCTAGCATAGACCTGTGGTCGTGTTGTCGTGCATCGCTAGCTACCTTCAGTATATTTGAAACATTGGAGAAAGTCACCGAATGTCGAGCGAAATGTGACGGCGAATAAAATACGAGGAGACTATTCCTCAGTGATCGATTTCGGCCGCTGTGGAGTGTCCCGCTCGATTTCAGCATGACAAATAAAGAGACGGCCAGTTGCGCCACCTTACAGTGGTGTACGTGTTGGATAACAAATATTGAATCAGCTGAACGCCTGTGACATGGATGACCTCACAGGATTTCAACGAGACCTGCTGTACGTGATCGCTGGGTTCGAGCGACCGTCTGGACAGGACATCAAAGAAGAGGTTGAGGAATACTACAGTAGCGAGATCAATCATGGCCGGCTGTACCCGAATCTCGACACCCTCGTCAACAAAGGCCTCGTCGAGAAAGGACAGCTCGACAGGCGAACGAACTACTATGCGATTACAGCGGACGGCGAGCAAGCGATCGTGGACCGACAAGAATGGAAATCACAGTATATCGGTTAACGGCGAGACCGGCCGTGTTCACTGCGGTCTCGAGCAACGATAGTGCCATCGATCGTAACTCACAGTTGCGTCGAAGGGATCCCCTCGCAGTGAACCAGCAACAAGCAAGCGGAATATGGTTTCGGACGCTGATGTGACCGTATAGCTATGTTCTCAGGTCGCATTCGAGAACGCGTCGGTGGTATCGGTATCGCGCTTCTCGTCATCGTTCTCGCCAGCATCGGCTGGCGTCGGCGTGAGACGGCCCGGCGCGTGGCCGAGCTTCGACAGGCTGCGACCACGGGACGTGAGCGCGTGGTCACCGAAGATGATCTTGACGGACTACCCACTCCCGTCCGCACATATTTCGACACCGTCTTGCAGGAGGGACAGCCAGTCATCGACTCGGTCCGCCTCGAACAGACCGGTAAACTGCGCCCCGGCGATGCAACATCGTCGTGGAAACCGTTTACAGCGACCCAGCACGTTACTGTCGATCCGCCAGGGTTCCTCTGGGATGCGTCAGTCAGCCTTGCGCCGCTCGTCTCGGTTCGCGTCCGTGACCGGTTCCACGACTGGACGGGGGCTGCGAGCGTGTCGCTGTTCGGTGTCATCCCACTCGAGAGGGGCGACTCGAGTCCGGAACTGGAAGAAGCAGCACTGATGCGGTACCTCGCCGAGGCGGTGTGGTATCCGACTGCGCTCCTTCCCACAGCGGGGGTCGAGTGGGAGTCGATCGATGAGCGGACGGCGAAAGCGACCATCGAAAACGGGACCGTGTCCGCTTCGCTCACGTTTTCGTTTACCGAAGACGATGAGATAGCTCGCGTCCACGCTGATCGGTATCGACGTGTTGAGGATGGCTACGAGTCGACACCCTGGTCCGGCTACTGGCGAAACTACGAGACGCGAAACGGTGTTCGCGTGCCGACGGAGGGAGAGGTCGTCTGGCACCTCCCGGACGGCGACATGCACGCGTGGCAGGGACAGCTCACGGCGCTGCAGTACAACAAGTTGTGACAGCCGTTTCGATCGCTCATCGTGTCCGTTGGTCCACTCACTGCGAAGTAGCGATAGATTCAACAGTGTGTTTGGTATAAACTATCATGGCTGCCAGGGCAGCCAACGAGGACAGTCGTTTGCCGCAACTCGAGGGTGAGGACGGTGTCCCTCCCAACACTACTCGCCCTCTCCTGTGACTTCCGGCTTCTAATCTCCATCCGACTCCGTGTCCCAACCACTACCAGACGCGTTGCTGCGACGTATCCGAGAACGTCCCGGATACTCACGCACGCACATCTAACAGATTCAGTCTATCACGAATTATTATACCTAATTTGTTGCGAAATTCGGGGAATTGAGTTAGTTTTAAACCACCGCCAGCACTCGATTGAATATGGATCGACCACTGCTCGTCCCACAGTTTTTAGACCGTGCCCGAACGTATTTTGGCGAGGAAGAGGCCATCGTTGCTGCGAACGGCGATCGATTCACCTACGACGAGTTCGGCGAGCGAGCCGACCGACTCTCGGCGGCGCTGCAGGACCGCGGGGTCGAAAAAGGCGACCGCGTCGCCGTGCTCGCGCCCAACACCCACTACCACCTCGAGTCCGTCTACGGGATCACCCAGATCGGGGCTGTTCACACGCCCCTAAACTACCGGCTTGTCCCGTCGGACTTCGAGTACATGCTCAACGACTGCGACGTGACCGCGATCATTGTAGATCACGAGTACGCCGATCAGGTCGAGGCCGTCCGTGACGAGGTTCCGGTCGAGACGTTCATCGCGTCCAACGCCGACGAGGTCGACGGTGACTGGGAGGACTTCGACGAGGTGCTCGCTGACACCGAGCCGACGTACGACCGGCCCGAGATGGACGAAGAGGACATCATCACGATCAACTACACCTCGGGGACGACGGGCGATCCGAAAGGCGTCATGCGAAACCACCGCGGCGAGACCATCCACGCCTACTCTTCGTCCGTCCACCGTGACATCAGCGATGACGACGTCTATCTGTGGACGCTGCCGATGTTCCACGTCAACGGCTGGGGTCACGTCTTCTCGATCACCGGTATCGGCGGCACGCACGTCTGTACGCGCGGCGTCGACGCGGCCGACGTGTTCGAGACGATTCAGGAGGAAGACGTCTCGTACTTCTGTGCCGCACCGACCGTGCTCAACATGCTGCTCGATTACCACGAGACGAACGATCCGGTGACGACGGGCGACAACGACGTTCGCGTCGCGACCGCTGGCAGCGCCCCGCCGGAATCGACGATCCGAACCGTCGAAGACGAGTTTGGCTGGGAACTGGCACACGTCTACGGTGCGACCGAGACCGGCCCGCTCATCGCCACCTCCGAGGTCAATCGCTTCCTCGAGGACGATCAGGCCCGCTACGACATCAAGAAGCGACAGGGAATCCCGATGCTCGGCACGGAGATTCGCGTCGTCGACGACGACGGCAACGAGGTCCCGTGGGACGACGCGACGATCGGCGAGATCGTCGTCCGTGGCAACCAGATCATGGAAGGCTACTGGGAGAACCCCGAGGAGACGGAACGGGCGTTCAACGACCGTCTCGAGGGCTGGTTCCACATGGGCGATCTCGCCACCGTCGACGAGAACGGCATGATCGCGATCCAGGACCGCAAGAAGGACATCATCATCTCCGGCGGCGAGAACATCTCGAGTATCGAACTCGAGGACACGCTCTACGAACATCCCGAGGTCGCCGAGGTTGCCGTGATTCCGTCGCCGAGCGACCAGTGGGGCGAGACGCCGAAGGCGTTTATCGTGCCTGCCAACGGTGATCCAACGGATCCCGGTGTGACCGCCGAGGAGATCATCGACTTCACTCGTGAGAACCTCGCGAGCTATAAGGTCGTTCGCCGGGTCGAGTTCGTCAAGCAACTGCCGACGACGGCGACTGGGAAAGTCGAAAAGTACGAACTGCGCGAGCAGGAGTGGGACGAGGAAGACTCGCTGGTCGGTCAGGGATAACAGGAGCCGACAGCACGCGCTCACACGGGACATCCCTCTCTCGCTCGTTGTCACCGAATCGAGATCGCGGACATCAGTCTCGTTGACGTATCGCCAATTCTGACCGTCGTCAGTGGCTGAATTTCATATCTTTATCGGTTGAAATAGCAAATACGACAAAGATATAATTGTGCTCACGTGATGGGGTGTATGGTTCGTTATGCGGCCTCGCGGTGTTCCACCTGCGGTGGAAAACAAAAACTACGAGCGGATAACTCTGCCTGGTGTCCAAACTGCGCGCAGTTTTTCCCCACTGCATCGAAGTCGTAAGCCCTCGAGTCGCCCAGTCCTCGAAGCGAGCGCGATTTCTGTACGTCTCCATGAAACATCGAAGATGCTCGCTTCCATCCCCAGCACAACCTGGTGATCAGAACGAGTCGCGTGCTCGCTTATACCGGCTATTCTCTCCGATATCTGGGTTCGGCCGAAACGGTTCGAACCCGCTGCTGTCATGCTGTTTTCGGCGAACACGGCGTCGGCACGTCGGTAAGGTTTGCACGGGGCGATAGACGAAGGGCGACAGTGGGCCAACGTCCCGTATGTCGATCGCCCTGCGAACGCTCGACGACGGCGCGTGGATCAGCATCAACGATAGTCGGCAGGTGAGCGTCAGCGACGTCTGGTCGCTCACTACCGGCGCGTTCTGTGATTGTTCTCCAGCGTACGTCCTGCTCGAGGCGTTCGTCGACGTCGACATCGACGGCTCGATCGTCGTCGCCCACGCAGTCGGGCAGTGTCTCGAGTGTGGCACGCGTGATTCGATCGAGCGCCTTCCCGTCGGCCGCATCGTGAACGACGACTTCTATCCATACGACCCCGAGGACGTCCAGTGGCTCGTCGAACCCGACGGCGAACGTCCGTAAGTCGCTGGTGGCAAAGACGACCGGAACCGCCGAGACGCGGGGAGAACTGACGACAGACGACGTGTCTTATGTGTACCTTCCATATGCGGTCGTAATGCCTACCGACGTCGAGCACTGGAAGGACGAACTCTATGGAACCGAAATACGCGCCGAGATCGAGCGCTTCGCCGAGGAGGGCTGGGAGTCGATTCCCGAAGACGAGCGAGACGCTTGGTTCGAGCGCTTCAAATGGTTCGGCTTATACCACCAGCGGGCCGGGCAAGAATCGTACTTCATGCTCCGGATCGGCCCGCCGAGTGGCGTCCTCGAGCCGGGCCAGTTCCGGCGCATCGTCGAACTTGCCGACGAGTTCTCTCGCGGCCCCGCCAAAAACCCCGAGTTCGGCAACGGCTGGCTCGACGTGACCACCCGGCAAGCGATCCAGCTCCACTGGATCCGACTCGAGGACGTCCCCGAAATCTTCGAGCGCCTCGAGGACGTCGGGCTCTCGACGGTGCAGGCGTGTGGTGACTCCTGGCGGAACATCGTCGGCTGCCCGGTCGCCGGCAAGGACAAACACGAGCACGTCGATGCGGGTGCCCTGGCAACCGAACTCAACGAGACGTTCAAGCAGAACGAGGCACACTCGAATCTCCCGCGGAAGTGGAAGGTGTCGGTGACGGGCTGTGACGAAGGCTGTGGGCAGGGCGATATCAACGACCTCTCGTTTGAACCTGCCGAGAAGGTGATCGACGGGGAGACGGTGACCGGCTACAACGTCCGCGTCGGCGGCGGCCTCTCGCGCAACGAGCCGCGATTCGCCCGGAACATCGATGTCTTCGCCACCCCAGAGCAGGCCGTCGACGTCGCGGGTGGACTCTCCGCGCTCTTCCGCGACCACGGTGACCGCGAGAACCGCTACAACGCTCGCATGAAGTTCCTCGTCGACGACTGGGGGCCCGAAACGGTCCGCGAGACGCTGCAGGAAGACTACGTCGACTTCGAACTCGAGACGGCCGGCGACGATCTCCGTGAGTCGTACTCGTACAACGCGGGCGACGCCGACGGCAAACACGACCACGTCGGCGTCCACGAACAGGCAGACGGGAACTTCTACGTCGGACTGAACGTCCTCGTCGGCCGGATTGGCGTCGACGACGCCTCCGAGATCGCCGATGCGGCCGAGGCGTACGCCTCCGGTGAAGTGCGGCTGACGCAGCGTCAGAACATCATCCTCACGGACGTTCCTGACGAGAACCTCGACGCGCTGCTCGCAGAATCCGTGTTCGAGGAGTACAGCCCCGATCCGCATCCGTTCCAGCGCGGCTCGATCGCCTGTACGGGCACCGAGTTCTGCTCGCTTTCGATCGTCGAAACGAAGAATCGGCAGGTGCGCTACGCCCGCTGGCTCAAGGAGAACGTCGATCTGCCGGACGGCGTGGAGGACTTCCACATTCACCTGTCTGGCTGTACGGCCTCGTGTGCCCAGCCTCAGATCGCCGACGTTTCCCTGCGAGGGATGAAAACGCGCAAGAACGGCGAACCGGTCGAAGCCCTCGATATCGGGCTCGGCGGCGGACTCGGAGAGGACCCACAGTTCGCCTCCTGGGTCGCCGAACGCGTCCCGGCGGACGAAGTCCCCGGTGCGATCGCGAACTTGCTCGAGAACTTCGCGGCTGCCCGCGACGGCTCGGAGAGTTTCCGAGAGTTCGTCCTCGAGCGAGACGACGAGGAACTGGCCGATCTCATCGAGCCAGAAGAGACGGATTACGATGATCCGTACCTGCACAATACGAAGCGCACCTGGTATCCCTACGCCGAGGACGACGACCTCGAGGCAAGTCCTGCTCCGGCACGAGCCGACGGGACACCGATTCCATCGGACGACTAACATGGCTGACCGGCTAATGAAAGTCAACGCGTACACGACTCTCGATCTCGTCGACGCCGTCGTGACGGGCCACGACTTCGAGACGGAATCGCTAGCCGTCGTGAACGCAACAGCGAATCGAGACGACCCCGACTGCGTCCGGTTGCAGTTCGAACTGGACAACATGACCGAAGCCCACCTGCCCGCGCATATGGAAGCCCTCGAGTTGACGCCCGAACAAGCTCGGACGCTTGCGGCGGACCTCGAGAAACACGCCGCGCGCGTCGAGGAGGCACACGACACGCAGTCGGCTGCGGATCGTTCCGACGCCTAATTACCATCCATACGGACTCCTGTCAGTCAGTTCCGGCGGGACCGTACCCCACACCGCGAGCCCACCGGGACAGCGGGACAGCAGCCCGTCTCAGAAAACGTAACACCTTACTTACCAATCCGCATTTGAACACTGCCGGGGAACCAACGACCATCGAGGAGGATACGAATTACGTAGACGAGAGCTTTCGGCTAGCGAGTGCGAGGACGAGCATGACGACGATGAGCACGACCGAGAGTGCGTTGATCGTCGGGGTCAGCCCTGTTCGGAGCATCGTGTAGATGACGACCGGAACGGTGCTGGTGCCCGGCGAGATGAGAAACTGCGTTGCCGTGAACTCGCCGAACGAGACGACGAACGCGATGAACGCGCCAGCGAGGATGGCTGGCGAGATGATGGGGCCAGTCACGTGCCGGAACGTGGTAGCGGGATCCGCACCGAGAACGCGCGATGCGCGCTCGAGGTCCCGGTCGTAGGTGAGCAACTCCGAACGCACCAGCAAGAAGACGTACGGAAGCGACAGCACCGTGTGGCCGAGGATGAGCGCCGGAAAGCCCGACGGAAGCTGGATGGTGCTGAAATAGCGGACGAGCGCGATTCCCGTGATGACGGGCGAGATGATCATCGGGAGGAGCATGACCGTCGATATCTGTTCTTTGTAGGGGAACTCCCCGCGAACGAAGCCGATAGCGGCGATCGTCCCGATGATGGCAGACAGGATCGCCGATACCGTCGAGACGATCAGGCTCACCGTGAGCGCGTTGAGTAGTCGCTGGTCAGCCAGCAGTTCCTGGTACCACTTGAGCGAGAACCCCTCCTGTGGAATCGCCGGGAAATTCTGTGGCGTGAACGATGTCAGGATGACGATCAGGACCGGCAACAGGAGGAAGGCGAATACGAGCGTGATGAGCGCCCGGAACGTGACTCCCTCGAGCCGTGCTGTCGTACGTGTACTCATATGTTCCCAAGCACCTCCTGAAGATCGAACAGCGTGTTGAACACCAACAGGAGTCCGACGAGCAAGACGGTGTACACGATCGCCAGTGCGGAGGCGAACTGGATGTTGAAGTTGTCCAGGAACGCCTGTGCGATGACGTTCGCGATCATGGTCTGTTTCGGGCCGCCAAGCACAGCCGGACCGAGGAACGAGCCGGCCGCAAGGATGAACACGATGAGACCGGCAGCAACCAGTCCTGGCAGGCTCAGTGGGAAGATGACCTTGGTTATCGTCCGCCACTTCCCGGCACCGAGTACACGCGAAGCGTTGACCAGTTCCTCATCGATGGCGTTCAAGGAGTTGTAGATCGGCAACACAGCGAACGGCAGGTAGACGTTCGCGAGGCCGATAACGACGGCTGGGGTGGTAAACAGCAGGTCCGTCTCGAACCCAGTCAAGTCGGCCAGGGGACCGGCCGGTGACAGGAACAGCAGGATGCCGAAGTAGCGGACGATGTACGCGATCCACAGTGGGACGATGATGAGAATCATCGCTGTGCGGACGCGCTCGGTGCTAAACGCGAGGAAGTACGACAGCATGTACGCCAACGCGAGCGTAACAGCGGTCGTCACGAATCCATAGAGGAACGATCGAACGAACGCGTCCACGTAGATGCCGTTCAGGACACGCCGGTAGGATTCGAACGGCGTCGTCGACCCGAGGTTCAGACTCTCCGGGACCAACAACAGGATCGGCAAGACGAAAAACAGGCCGACGAATCCGAGCCCGAACAGTGCCAGATGTCGATTGGCGATCCGCCCCTCGAGCCCTTCACCGATAATGTGCGTTACTCTCCCCAGACCGCCCCGTTGGACGCTCATAGGACGATCACCCGCTCGGCTGGGAATCTGAGGAAGATATCGTCGTCGACATCGATATCCGGAAACCGCGTGGTGTGTGCAAGCGCCGTCGAGCCATCTTCGAGTGTGGCCGAGAGTTCCGCGCGGTTCCCGAGGTTCGCGATATCGGTTACGATCCCGCAGAACTCGTTTTCGGCCCCCGTCGGCTCCGGGCTCACCTCGATGTCTTCCGGCCGGACGTACAGCGAGACGGACTGGTCGTCGTCGATGCTCGAGTCGGGGAGCGTGATCCGTTTTTCGTCGTTGTAGACGACGGCCTGCCCGTTCTCGTGGGTGACGGTGCCGTTGAACTGTGTCGATTTGCCGACGAACTCCGCGACGAACGGATTAGCTGGCGACTCGTAGATCCGCTCAGGGCTGTCGATCTGCTGGGCCTGGCCGTCGTTGAGGACGACGACCTTGTCCGACATCGACAGCGCATCCTCCTGGTCGTGGGTGACGTACAGCGTCGTGACGTTGACCTCGCGTTGGATGCGATTGAGCCAGCCGCGCATCTCTTCACGAAGGACTCGATCGAGCCCCGTGAGGGGTTCGTCGAGCAGGAGGATGTCTGGTTCGTAGGCGAGCGAGCGAGCCAGCGAGACGCGCTGTTGTTGCCCACCGGAGAGTTCGCCCGGCTTGTGATCGCCGTGGTCGGGCATATCGACGAGCTCGAGTGACTCCTCGACGCGGTCTTCGACGTCGGCCGCGGAGTAGCCATGCATCTTCAGCCCGTAGGCGATGTTTTCCCGGACGGTCATGTGAGGAAACAGCGCCGTCGATTGGAACGCCATCCCGATGTTGCGCTTCTCGGGTGGGAGGTCCGTCACGTCCGTCCCGCGCAGGCGGATGCGCCCATCGGTCGGTTCGACGAGACCAGCGATCGCGTGTAACGTCGTCGACTTCCCACAGCCGGAGGGGCCGAGCAACGTGACGAACTCCCCTTCCTCGATTCGGAAGGAGAGATCCTCGACGGCGCAGAGCTCCCCGTAGTACTTCGTGAAGGTATCTACTTCGAGCATTGGCGGTTAGTTCTGTTTGATGCTGTCGAGTCGCTGGGTCCACTCGTCTTCTTTCGGCAGTACCGCATCCCAGTCGCGGAAGGCCAGATCCTCCGCAGGCGCGTAATCGGGGAGTTCCTGCATCGAACTCGGCGGGTTCTTGACCTGAACGGTGTAATTCATACCCTCTGAGAGAGACAGGAGGTTCTCTCGCTGGTAGGTATGATTGAGCAACTCGTGGGCAGCCTCTTTGTTTTCCGATCCTTTGACGAGCGCGAGGTTGTCGGACCACCCCATCGCACCCTCCTCTGGGATGACGTACTCAATGTTGTCGTAGCCCTCGTTCTGCAGTGCGAGCACGCGGCCGCCCCATGCCTCACAGATCCAGGCGTTCTCTTGTCGGAGGTAGCGAATTGACGTCGCGCCGTCGCCCCAGTAGGCGAAGACGTTTCCATTCTCCTCACGCGCCCGCTGGAACATCGTGTCCGTTTTGTCTTCGTCATCTGGGACCTCATTGATATTGAGTCCCGCTGCGGCCGCCGCGTTCGAGAGCCGGTCGATCGTTCGATCGATGAGCGATACTTTCCCCTCGTATGCGGGGTCAAGAAGTGCGTCCCATGACGTGAGTTCGCCGTCGACCTTGTCCGTATTGTAGGCAAAGCCCGTCGCGCCGTTCTCGCGGATGAGACCCATGGTGTCCTCGCCGTTCATGTTGAACGACAGCGTCCGCGCCGACTCCTTGATATTCTTCTCGTAGTTCGGAACCTGCGAGAGATCGATCGGCTCGAGGATGTCTTCCTGCTGGGCGCGTGCCATCCCGGTGTCGTTGAGCGCGACGACGTCGAACGAGCCAGGGTTTTGCTTGATCAGCGAGATCATCTCCGTCGTTCCGCCAGCCGACGTCCCCTCGACGGTCATCTCCGAATCCCAGCTGTCGAACACGGACATCTGGGTCTCCTGTGTGTTCCCACCGAACCCGAGGAACCGAAGTTTGCTGCCCGAACTGCCACTGAGCACCGATGCACAGCCCGCGAGTGCCGTCAGTGTCCCAACACCTGCTGTTGCCAGTACGTCCCGTCGATCCGCCATGCCTTTGTGTGTCATTGCCGTGAGTTTCTATTACACAATAGTATAATAGTCTTTCCCAGAAAAGTACCATTATTTTGTGAGAATTCTGAATTTGATCCCTATAATTAGGAGCGAGCAAAGATTTATGTGTATAACTGATATGTGTCTACGTAGTCGATTGACCATGACTACCACAGACACGGTGGCGGAGGAACCAACGCGGTATGAACGTGATGGGGACGTCGCACGCGTCCGGCTGAATCGACCCGATAGTCTCAACGCAGTGACGCCTGCGTTATACGAGGGAATCTGCGACGGCCTCGAGCGAGCAGCCGACGACGATGCGCGCGTCGTCGTCCTCGAGGGTGAAGGGCGGGCCTTCTGTGTGGGTGCGGACATGGAGAACCACGACGAGGCCGAGCGCACCCAGAAGGAACGCCGTGAATACGTCTGGCAGGCACAGGAGGCCGCCAAAGCAGTCCAGACGCACCCGCAACCGGTGATCGCGAAGGTTCAGGGATACGCTATCGGTGCGGGTGCTGAACTCGCACTGAGTGCTGATTTCGTGCTCATGGGCGAGGACGCGGAGATCCGATTCCCGGAAGTGTCGATCGGAACGTACATCGGCGGCGGTGTCTCCTACACGTTAGCTGCGCGCGTCGGACAGGCCCGTGCGAAGGAACTCGTCCTCTCGGCGGCGTCGCTGACCGGTGTAGAAGCAGCCGACGAAGGCGTCGTGACGAGCGCACACCCCGACGGGGAACTCGAGGACGCCGTCGACGAATTGGCCGAGGATCTTGCGGGGAACGCCCCGATTCCGATGGAGTTCGCCAAAGAACAGTTCGGGCGTGTCGGCCAGGCAACGCGTGACGACATGCTGACAGCCGAGGCCGAAGCGCTACTGGCCTGTATGGCAACCGACGACTGGCAAGAGGGTGTCGACGCGTTCGCCGAGGACCGCGAGCCGTCGTTCGAGGGGGTCTAACTGTGTCGGACTGTTCGACTGACATCGACCGAATTATGGACCCCGACTCGGTCGCCATCGTCGGCGCGTCCACCGACGAGACGAAACGGGGCTATCAAGCCATTGAGACGCTTCAGGAAGGCGGTTACGAGGGCGAGATATATCCGGTCAACCCCTCCGCTGACGAGATCCGTGGCCTCGAGGTCTACCCGACCGTCTCCGCAATCCCTGGCCGCGTCGACCTCGCGCTCATCGTTACCCCGGCACCGGTCGTCCCGCAGATCCTCGAGGACTGTGCGGACACCGATTTGGCGGGCGCGGTAGTCATCGCCGTCGGATTCGGAGAAGCCGGCGAAGACGGCCAGCAACTCGAAGATGAGATCGTCTCTCTCGCGCGCGAGCACGGGGTCAGACTGATCGGTCCGAACACCTCCGGGATGATCAACGTCCACCAGGGCCTGAACCTCGTCGGCGCGGACACGGTCCCCGAGGGAAACCTCGCGCTGCTCTGTCAGAGCGGGAACATGGCGATCTCGCTGTTCACCGAGGCCGCCACCCGAGAGGGCGTCGGCTTCAGCCACTACGTCGGCGTCGGGAACGAGGCCGATCTCCAGTTCCACGAATACCTGCCTTTCTTCGACGACGACCCCGAAACCGATGCGATCGTCTGCTACGTCGAGGGCATGAGCGACGGCCGGGCCTTCCTCGAGCAGGCCCGCGACGTAACCACGGACACGCCGATCGTTGTCCTGAAAAGCGGGCGGTCTGACGTCGGCAAGCGCTCGGCCTCCTCGCACACCGGATCGCTGGCCGGCGACGCCGCGGTGACCGATGCTGTTCTCGAACAGGCGGGCGTCGTCAGCGTCGAGCGCTCGGACGAACTCCTGTCGGTCGCGAACGCACTCTCGTCGCTTCCCAGCGCCGACGGCGAGAATGTCGCGATCCTTGCGGACGGCGGCGGCCATGCCACGCTCGCAGCGGACGCCCTCGCCGAACGCGGACTTGCCATCCCGCAACTCACGGATGAGGCACAGGACAAACTCCAAGACGTCCTCCCGGACGCGGCCAGCGTCGTCAATCCAGTGGACGTTGCAGGCGGCACGGACGAGGATCAGTCCGTGTTCGTCGACTGCGCGGAAGCCATCATCGCCGATCCGAACGTGGACGCGCTCATGCTTTCCGGCCTCTTCGGGGGCTATGGCATCCGCTTTGCCGAACAGTACACCGATGTCGAGATCGAGGCGGCAGACGATCTGGCCGACCTCGCGGCCGAACACGAGAAACCGCTCGTCGTCCAAAGCGCCTACGAAGGATTCGACACGGACCCGCACGCAGTCCTGCGTGAAAACGGGATTCCGGTCGTCGAATCGCTCGATGTCGCGACAGCGAGCCTCGAGGCCATGGCAACGTACGGCGAGCGCGTCGCAGCCGCCACCGAGAGCAGCGACTTCCGGCTTACCGGGACGACTGACACGGCCGAGACGATCAGCGATGCGCTCGCCAGCGGTCGGACGCAGCTCTCGGAGTTCGAGTCCAAGCAAGCGCTGTTGGAGGCCGATCTCCCGATCACGCCGTTCGAACTCGCGACGAGCTCGGGCGACGCACGGGACGCCGCAGCGTCAGTCGACGGGCCGGTCGCAATGAAGATCGTCTCGCCCGACATCGTCCACAAGTCGGAGGCTGGCGGCGTCGCACTCGAGGTGTCAACTGAGGCGGCCAGCGACACCTACGACGACCTGCTCGCGGCGGCCCGCGACTACGATCCCGGCGCACAGATAGACGGCGTGCTCGTCTCACCGATGGCCGACGCTGGCGTCGAACTCATCGTCGGCGTCGTCGACGACGACCAATTCGGCCCCGTGGTCATGTGTGGCCTCGGCGGTGTCTTCGTCGAGGTACTGGAAGACGTCGCGTTCCGGGCACTGCCGCTTACCGAAACCGACGCTCGATGGCTGCTCGAGGATATCGACGCTCAAGAGTTGCTCGACGGCGCACGCGGGAACCAACCCGTAGACCGCGACGCGGTCGTCGACCTGCTGGTCGCAGTCTCCGAATTCGTCGAAGCCAATCCGTCGGTGTCCGAACTGGACCTAAATCCAGTCTTCGCTACCGACGATGGCGTCGAAGTCGTCGATGCCGCGATTACGCTCGAGTCGGATGGCACTGCCCGAGTCGACGGCGAAGCACCCATTTCGCGAGGTACGACCGATGATTGAAATCGACGCACCACTGCACGTCGAACAGACCAACGACCACGTCGCTCGCGTCACCTACGACCGGCCCGATGCGATGAACGCGTACAACGAACCCCTGCTTCGAGGGGCAGTTGAAGCGTTCGAGCGCTTAGACGAGCGAGACGAGATCCGTGCGATCGTTCTCACGGGCGCTGGTGACGCGTTCTGTGCCGGCGTGGATCTGAACGACATGCCCCTGACCCCGGAGATGGATTTCGCAGAGTACGAGACGGGATTGGGGCTGTTCCAGAACGTCGTCCGAACGATCCGCGGAATCGACACGGCCGTCATCGCGGCGGTCAACGGCTACGCGCTCGGTGCCGGCTGTGATACGGCACTCGCCTGTGACTTCCGTATCGTCAGCGACGAGGGCGTCATCGGTGAGACGTTCATCGACGTCGGGTTCGTCCCCGGCGACGGCGGTGCGTTCCTCTTGCCGCGACTGATCGGCGAGGCACGCGCGAAGGAACTCATCTTCACCGGCCGGAAACTCGCCGGTGAGGAAATCGTCGAGTGGGACCTCGCACGCGAACAGGTCCCCGCGGACGAGCTACTCGACGCGGCCGCAGCATTTGCAGACCAACTTGCCGGCCGTCCACCGATCGCACTTGCCCAGAGCAAGCGGCTCGTCAACGAGAGCTTCGATGTGGACCTCGAGTGCGCACTCGAGGATGCCACTCGCGCACAGCGGATCTGTTCACAGACGGCTGACCACGAGGAGGCGGTCGCTGCCTTCCAGGAGGACCGGGAACCGGAGTTCGAGGGACGATGAAGCGATTCACAGCCAGTGTGGTCCAGTTCGACAGCACGCTCGGCCCGGCAGATGACGGAACGCTCGACCGGATGGCAGAGGCGATCGCCGCCGCCGACGCGGAGCTGGTCGTGTTCCCGGAACTCGCAACGACAGGGTATCACGTCTTCGAGGACCTCCACGACGTCGCGGAACCCATTCCGGGTCCGACGACCGAGGCGCTAAGTGCGGCTGCGTCCGACGCTGGGACCGCGGTGCTGTTCGGGATGCCTGTCCAGGACGGCGACGATGTCTACAATTGTGCGGTCTGGCTCGACGCCGACGGTACTGTGCGTGCACGCTACGACAAGCGCCACCTCTGGAACGACGAGGCCACACACTACACGGCCGGTGATGCGTACACCGTCGTCGACGCACCGTTCGGTCGGGTCGGTATCCAGATCTGTTACGATCTGAACTTTCCCGCTGCGAGTCTGGCGCTTGCGCGTGCCGAGTGTGACGTCGTGATCAATATCGCCGCCTGGACGATCCGGATGGAACGCGACTGGCACACGCTGTTGCCCGCGCGTGCAGTCGAACAGGGCGCGTACGTGATTGGCTGCAACCGCGCCGGCACGGAGGCCGGGACCACGTTCTGTGGACACAGCACGGTGATCGAACCGGATGGGGCGACGGTCGTCGAGCTGGGAACCGGCCCCGGACAGGCCGCTGTCACACTCGATCCCGGCGTCGTCGCGGCCGAGCATGAACGGAACCCGATGCGCACGGACCGTCCGGTGATCGACGCTGATGCGGTCCGACAGTGATCGTATACGCGATCCGGTTGGGAGTCTTCCAATCAAATTCCGCGACGATCGGAACGAACCTAACATATTAACGAGATGAATGCCAACAACCAATCGATGCCGAAGGTAGCGCTCGACGAGGTGGACTTCCAGATTCTCCGCCGGCTTGACGAAAACGGGGATATCGACGTCGACGAACTAAGCGAGGAACTCGACGTCAGTACCTCTACGATTTACTATCGCATGGAGAACTATCGGGAGAAGGACATCGTGAAAGGAGAGATAGCCCAACTCGACCCCCAGAAACTCGGCCTCGAATTGACGGCGATCACCGAGATCAACGCCGATTACGACGGTCCCGGGTACGAGGAGGTTGCTGAGAAGATTGCCGGTCTCTCGGGCGTTCAGCGAGTCTTCTTCATGCTCGGTGAGATGTCGTTCTACGTGTTATCGCGCGTTCGCGATCACGAGCATCTCCAGAAACTGATGGAGGAGATCATCCAGACCGAGGGCGTGGACAACTCGACGACGAACATTGTGCTGCGGACGTTCAAAGACGAGGACCGCCTGCTGGTCAACTACGACGACGAGGATCTAGAGCGGATCTTCGGAGACCAACGCCAGCCGGCAAACGACTGAGACGGTCTGCTATCACTGTTTCTAGTTCCGTACAATAGTCTGCCAGAAACAGGCGGATAGCAGAACCTATAGCCCGATTGCATGAGTAGATCGGCGGTGAAATGTCGTGGTACATCCTGATCATCGCGGGATTGTTCGAAATCGGCTGGGCAATTGGACTTCAATACTCTGACGGGCTCTCAAGACCAGTGCCCACGCTTGGAACCGCCATCGCCCTTGTCATCAGTATGCTCCTGCTCGCGCAGGCCGTCAACGACCTCCCTGTCGGCACGGCGTACGCGGTTTGGACCGGTATTGGAGCCGTTGGAACCGCTTCGCTTGGAATTTTCCTCTTCGACGAACCAGCCAGCCTTCCCCGGATTACGTTTATCGGCGTAATTGTCGTCGGTATCGTCGGTCTCCACCTCGCATCTGGTGGTCACTAACTCGTTTCTGGTGTCGGACTCGCCCATCGCCTCGAATACGGCGGTATATGCGCTGTGTATTCAGTACGGTTTCTGAGAACTATCACAAATTGGGTGTTTCAACGGCGCTGTACCGTGATCAACTGCGTCACAAGTGAAATGAGTGATTCTGCTGTCACTGTTTCCCGGCGCACCCGCGGCCTGTCATGTGGGTATGCCGGAAATGACTTCCAGTAGTTCGTATGAGACACCGATTGCATGATAGCTGCATGATAGCTATGCGATCGGGTCTGCAGTGACGTTCAGTTGCGCTGTTGGCTCGTACGGATCAGGACGACAATCTATCAACCGCCGTGAGTAGGGATTTAATTGTGCTTGAATGTAATTATATGTTGCTATGCAAGCAGCAACATATCACGGACAGAAAGACATTCGTGTCGAAGAGGTAGAAGCGGGAGCGGTCGGTGCGGACGAGGTCCGAATCGACGTCGATTCCTGTGGCATCTGTGGGTCGGATCTCCACGAATACACCGCTGGTCCGATTTTCGTTCCGGAGGACGACCCCCACCCCGTCTCTGGGGAGGCAGCTCCGATCAGGATGGGTCACGAGTACAGTGGCACCATCGCGGAGGTCGGCGAGTCCGTGACGGACCTGGCCGTCGGTGACGCCGTCGCAGTTAATCCCATCCTCTCCTGCGGTGAGTGCCGGCAGTGCCGAGAGGGGAACTACCACATCTGTGAGTCGATTGGATTTATCGGCTTGTCCGGCGGGAGCGGTGGATTCGCCGAAAGCGCAGTCGTCGATGCAGAACACGCCGTCCCGCTCGGGGAGGACGTTCCCGTCGAACACGGCGCGCTAGTCGAGCCACTGAGCGTGGGACTGCACGCAGTCCGCCGCTCCGGACTTCAGGCAGGCGATGCTGTTGCCGTATTCGGGAGTGGACCCATTGGCCTGGCGGTCATCCAGTGTGCTCGCGTGGCCGGTGCGGGAACGATTTTCGTCTCCGAACCGCGCGACGCCAGGCGCGACCGCGCAGCGGACTGTGGTGCGACGGAACTCGTCGATCCATCGACGACCGACCCCGTCGAGTATATCCACTCGCACACGGACGGCGGTGCCGACATCACGTTCGAGGTCGCGGGCGTCGAACCCTCGTTTAACGCAGCCATCGAAAGCACGGCACCAAGCGGCCGTACAACCATCGTAAGTATCTGGGAAGAAGAAGTGAATACGCATCTGAATACCCTTGTCCTCGGCGAACGGACCGTGACCGGAACGCTCGCCTATCTCGGTGGCCCGCGATCCGACGAAGAGTACGGAATGGTAATCGAGATGCTTGCCGACGGCCGCCTCGACCCGGAGCCGTTCATCACCAGCCGAATTGGCCTCGATGAGATCGTCGCCAACGGGTTCGAGCGGCTTATCGATCCCGAAAGCGATCACGTCAAAATCCTCGTCAAACCGGATATGGACTGACTCGCTCGACTGTCGAGTGACACGACCTTCATGTCTGCCTCGAGGAGTGCCGGGACGAACTGACGGGAACGAAACATGAACTACTCCAAAAGACTGAGCAATTGTGCGACGTAGGGGCTGTTTTCCCAGCTTCGATGTGGGCTGATCGTCATGATGAGTGTCCATGCTTCCTCGTGAGTCATATGCTCGTTCCGGGCGTAGTCATAGATCAGCCGTGGTGTCGGGACGATACGCGGACCTTGCAGTACGGCATGAATGAGCGCGAAATTCGTCCCACCGAATTCGTCGGTGAGAAATCCATCGACATCGAGCGCGTTTGCGAGAACGATTCCGTCGGTTTCGCCATCATCAAGACCGAACGTCGGTCGTGACTCGGGTGTATCGGCTTGCTGATACGGATCCTCAACCGTGTAATGGTCGCGGGCCGCCAGGACGTTGGTCGCTGCAGCGCTGTGAACGTCTTGATACTGGGTGATATCACGGAGCTCTGTGATGACTTCTGGCGGTACGGACACTGCACACGAGGTGAGGAGATACTGGAGGGGGTCCGGAGCCGTGTCAGTGTCGTAGTCAGCATCAGCACGGGGGACAGCGAGACTGACAAGCGCACTCGTATCCGCGACAACCGTCCGCAGACGCGGCCTGCTCATCGCTGACTAGCGTCGGTATCACCCGCCGTCGCGTCGGGACCGTAGATATCGATGTCGTCGTCGGGTGCAGCGAGATCGAGCGGTTCGTCCTCGAGATCGGCCTTCAAAAGACGGAGCCGTTGGGCGGTCTCAGCACCAACGAGCTGTTTGACCGTCTCGAATTCGAGTTGGTCGTCGTAGTATTTCGTTGCCACTAGTTCCTGAAACGTCTCGTCCTCGGCGGTGTCTGCGAGATATTCACGGATGGCTTCGACGAGGAGATCCGTCCGATCCTTGTCGAAGAGGTCCGCGATCGCGTCGAGTCGTTCGACGAGGTACTTTGGGGACTGAAAGTGGACTCGACGGGGGTCATCACTCGCGCTCATTCTATGTGCAGATTCTGCACACAAATGTATAATCGTTTCGCCTCGATGCACATAGCTTGCACATCGTGTTTCACGAGTGGTCCAACGCGGTCTCTGGTCATCTACTGAAAATTCTATATACTATTTCCTTCTCAGAAAGCGTGCAACATCGACTATACAGATCGTGAAGTATGTTGAGGATGCCTTACTCGAGTTGCTCAGCCCCAACTGTTCTGATAGAGAGACGAGCGCATACCCCCGTCTTCCCGTGAGCGACGAGTGTTCCGACGCTTGTCGGAACCGAGGAGCGAACAGGAGGGGGTGAGCGGACACACCGGCCACGAACCACGGACGGTGGCTGCCGGATTTCCCACCGCAACCGTTTTGCTGTGGCCTCGTGTAACACGGAGTGCTACGGAATCGGTGAGATGCCGTCCCCGAACCACAAGGGGTGGCGAACCAGCAGTGGTTCGCACGGCGATGACATGGATTCCGATGGGGTCGTTCGAAAATCGGAGATTTTCGTGATCACGAGAGGCAATGCCTCTCGACCGACCTCATTGACCGGGCCACAGCCCTATACAGGGGCGGAAACGAGAGTTCCTCCGGTATGCTGCCGGTTCCCCTCGAGTGCGGGTTGGTACCTCGAACGCTACACTCGGCGGAAATCCGATGGTCGGATTCCACGTCCTTCAGGGCGTGGAGGAGGTCAACGTGAGCGCCCATCGTTGCTGCTCACGAAAGCGTTGTGCATCACTTTCCTCTCTTTCGCACAATGGAAACCAACGGTCAGACCAATCTCTCTTATGTGCGCAGTTGATCATTTTGTTTACCGGAATCTCCATCATCTGTATACACCTTCACCTCTCCATCTTTCGTCAGACCGAGCGTGGCCGTTTCGGTGAGTTGATTGGCGTCAGTGACCGCTTCGAGCGTCCCGTAGAGATGTGTGTAGAGCTCTGGTCGGCAGTATGCGATTTTGATACCAGCTTCGTCGCCGCGGGCGTATACCTGAGTAACAAGCTCATCAAACGACGTTCCAGCTGGAACAGTAAATTGCACTGGCGCGCGTAGTGTCCGGGCAAGCTCGAGCGTCCGACGTGCCTTCTTGACGTTCGCTTCTGCGGCTCGTTCGATGGCACTCACGTTCGACGCGGTCGTTCCCAGTTTATCGGCGACTTCCTGCTGGGTATGACCGCTTTCACGGAGCCCGAGCACCTCCACCTGTCGGTCCGTCAATATTGTCCCCTCGGTTGCAGCCATATAAAGTCAAACAGGTGTGTTTGAGATAAGCTTATTGATCAAACACTAGTTGTTGTGATATGGCTGGTGACGGACTGCGGAGTCGCCGACGCTCGGTTCTCTCGGCTACCGCTGTCGCACTCTCGGGAGTCGCTGGTTGTTCCGACACACTCCACGGGACCGACGGACAGTCAGTGACCGTCTCGATGCTCGCCGCGGGAAGCTTGAACAATGCACTCGAAAACGGATTGCGACCGAGTGTAGATGCAACGGTTCAGATAGAAGCACACGGCTCCGCCGAGGTCGCTCGGCTCATCGCAGCGGGACAGAAAGATCCCGATCTCGTCTCGGTTGCGGATATCGCCCTCTTCGATTCACCACTGCAGCCGGACTGGTTTGCCGAATTTGCGACCAATTCGGTCGTCATCGCGTATAATCCCAATACGGACGGTGGCAAACAGCTCGCCGACGCAGGAACGGAGAATTGGTATCAACCGCTCTTGAACGGAGACATCACGATCGGAAGAACCGACCCGGATCTCGACCCACTCGGCTATCGAGCGCTGTTCATGCTCGAGCTCGCGACTGAACACTACGGAACGGACACGAATCTCCGAGACGCGATTCCACGGACAGACCAGATTTATCCCGAAACACAGCTCATTAGCCAGTTTGAAACGGGGTCAGTTGATGCCGCCATTGCGTATCGAAACATGGCTGTCGAGCGCGGATACGACTATATCGACCTCCCAGCGGAAATCGATCTCAGTGAGCCGAGCTATACAGACACCTACGAATCGGCGACCTACGAACTCCCGAGCGGAACGGTCGTCAGCGGTGGACTCATCAGTTATGGCGCAACGATTCGCAACCAATCTCCAGCCGCTGTTGATGTGTTCACGGAACACATAACGGGCGAGTATCTGAACGAGTTTGGGTTCGTTGTTCCGGACGATTATCCACGTTTCACAGGCAATGCTCCCGACGAAGTCACGAACTGACGTTGCTGCCGGGCGGTTCGACTGGCTGACAGTCGCGTTCCTCCTCGGAGCGGTGCTGCTCTGTTACTATCTCGTTCCACTCCTCGCGCTCGTTCTCAGTCAGCCACCAGGGGTCGTCATCCAGCGATTGACCAGACCTGCTGTCGTCTCAGCCGCGACCACATCACTGACGGCATCGGTCACGAGTGCGGCCATCGCGTCGCTATTCGGACTCCCACTCGCTTACTGGCTTGCCCGCACTGACGGACGAGTGAAAACGGTCGTCACCGCCGTCGTCGTACTGCCGCTCGTGCTTCCGCCGATCGTCAGCGGCATGGTGTTGCTCACGGTCGTGGGCCCGAACACGTTCCTCGGGGGACTGGCAGCAGCAAACGGCCTCCAACTGACCCGATCAGTCGTCGGAATCGTGCTGGCACAGACGTTCGTCGCCTCCCCATTCGTCGTCGTCACGGCGAAAGCAGCCTTCGAGAGCGTCGACCGGAGCCTCGAGTATGCCTCGCAGTCGCTCGGAAAGAGCCGACTGACGACGTTTCGCCGGGTCACACTGCCGCTTGCCTGGCCAGGAATCCTCGCCGGTATTACGCTCGCGTTCGCTCGTGCGATCGGCGAGTTCGGGGCAACGATCATGCTCGCGTACTACCCACGGACGATGCCCGTACAGATCTGGGTCTCGTTTACGACACTTGGATTGGAGAACGCATTCCCCGTGGCTGTTATTCTGGTTGGAATCGCCGTCGCAACGCTCGTCGTGCTGAATGTGCTCGGAACGAACCCACTGGAGTGAGCAATGCTCGAAGTCAATTCCCTTACCAAGACGTACGACACCTTCGACTTTGGCCCAGTCGATCTCACCGTCGACAACGAAGTCCTCTCGATCCTCGGCCCGTCGGGAAGTGGCAAGACGACACTGCTATCGCTGATCGCGGGCATCGTCGATCCAGATGGTGGAACCATCTCGCTGAACGGCGACCGTCTCAATGGATGTCCGCTTCAAGAGCGCCGGACTGGCCTCGTGTTTCAAGACGGTGCTCTGTTCCCGCACATGACTGCCAGAGAGAACATCGGCTATGCCGCGACTGACCGGGATCGAATCACGAAGTTCGCATCGCTGCTCGAGATCACGGACGTGCTCGATCGCCGCCCGCCGACACTGTCTGGCGGCGAACAGCAACGTGTCGCGCTTGCACGCACGTTAGCGGCAGACCCTGACCTCCTGCTATTGGACGAGCCCCTAGCCAGTCTCGACGCGCCGATTCGGCGTCGACTTCGCAGAGAACTCCATGCGCTTTTCACATCGCTCGAGATACCGGTGATCTACGTGACCCACGATCAGCGAACGGCGACGGCGCTTGGTGACCGAACTGCCATCGTTCGCGACGGTGCAATCGAACAGGTGGGATCGCCAATGACCGTTATCAACCGTCCTGCAACGAAATTCGTCGCGAGATTTACCGGCAACGAGAATCTGTTCGACGCAACTGTCGTTGAACAGCGCGAAGACACCGCTTTTCTTCGAGTTGGCAACATTCGTCTTCAGGCGACGACGACGGCCGCAGCTGGGACAACCGTCACTCTCTGCATCCATCCATCGCGCATGCAGGTACACACGCCGAACGAGGGTGACGACCTCCATGATGAGAACACGGTGTCGGGGACGATCGACCGATGGTTAACTGAAGGGAATGAGTATCGGGTGGAAGTCGATTTTGACGACGCACCGATCACGCTTACGACGACGATTCGTCCACCGAGTTTTGACCAATTACCGCTTGAAGCTGGTTCTAGCGTTCGAGTGACGATTCCACCTGCTGCGATCCATCTGCTTCGTTGACAGGCTACACATTCTAGCGACTGTGGTCTTGCGCCTGTTGTGTGTCTAATCTATCGCGGTAGAAATCAGTAATATATATTATAATTGATGGAAATATTGCTCATCAGGAACTTCAGGACGGCTAAGAAAGAGTGAGAAGAGTTTCTCGCCACAATTGAAGCACTTTCGTGGGCCTTCGTTTGGAGACGATGTTGCCATGACGTTACCGCAATGTCGACACACATGACGGTGATTTCTGTCTCGTATATACCGAGGAATTCCGCGGGAATATAAATTATTTTATTTATATTTTACGTAATCAGGTCGGCGAGAACACTCTCTGTATTGGTCAATTCAGCCCTGGTGAAATTTAAAGACGGTTATAAATATCTCAGCACGCAGACGGTCTCACATAGTGGCTTTGTGGAGTATGAACCGTAACTGTATCATTGTTTATACTAAGGTCGACGCGAACGGTGTTATCGTCGTCGCACGTCTCGTCAATCGTGCCTGCTGCGTTCGTCGTGGCTTGCAGCGTGTACTCTCCATCAGGGAGATTATCAATAACAATATATTGACCGGGCAGAGACGCGTCATACTCGTCAGCCCACCCGGCACTGATCCCCTGATACTCACAATCGAACTGGGAGCTATTACTGGCGGTTGAACGGGTTTGGTACAGATCCCGAAGACAGAATGTCTGTTTTCTTACCGCGCCCGTCCTCTCGCCTGATTCATCAAGCAGGATATAGTTATTGAAACCTTTTAAGTGCGCGTGACCATGGGACTCCGAATATTCGAACAGATCAGGGCGGTTCTCAGGACGGCCCAATTCGGCATCTGCGTCTCCCATATTGTAGATGATCATATCAAATCGAAGTAGCCTATGTTCGCCTGGGGTTACAAAGCCGTCTTCAACGTCAGGGCTGGACTCATCAAACACTTCTGTTGAAACGCTGAAATCCTCGACGCCTGGAACGAAGTTGACCCCTGTCCTGTCCTCAACGTGGTCGTCCGAGGGTTCAGGATCGGACTCGGTTGTCGTGGGTGGCGGTGTCGCCGCGTTCTCTTCGTCCGCGGTGCCTTCGCTTCCGGGGGTCGTGGAAGTATCCGTGCTCCTGTCGCTCACTGTGAACGGGTTGTCAACCGCAACGCCTCCGAGCGTGATCATGCCGATCCCCGCCACTACGATGAGGAGAACCCCCACCAGTGCCGCCGCACGCTTCCTACCTTTTATCCGTTTTATTTTCACACTTTTTCACCAAACTGTACACGGATCTAAGTGAGAAGAAATATAGTAAGATTCCTCTTAATCAAGTGATGGAATAATACGCCTGTCCTAAATTATTGGTAACTGATAAACGTCATTCTTGCTTTCAGTTTCTTCATAGAGAAATGTATTGCTGATCGCACTAACTGGAGTTGCTGTGGTTGTTCTCAGAGCAATGCCCGTCCGCCTCTCAGAGCACCTCCGAACGAACAGGTAGCCCTCTCCTACTGATCGCTGTGACGAATGCGAAGTGGGATCTCGATAACCCTACACTATACTGCTCAGTAGAGAGTTCAGTCGATATTGTGAACAATATACGAAAGGACAAGTCCACGAAATGTCTTCCACCGACGGCGTGAACGCACAAACGCATCGTATTTCCGCTTGAGTCGAGAGTTCACCGTTTCGTTCTGACTCCGTTGGCGGTAGAGTTTGGACTCCAGCCGAGCATTCCATGCTTGCTGAAGTGAGGTGAATTCATGGTGTTTGATGAGTAGCCGAATCCCGTTTTCGCGGGCCATTGCTCGAATCTGCTGATCGTCGTCTCCCCCGTCTCCAAGCAAAACTCTGAGTTCAACTGCGTTGCGGTTGATGACCGATGGTGCGACCCGCGTATCGTGGTTTCGGGTCGTGGGGATGTGGCGTTCCAAGATCGCGTCCGCTCCGTATCGACGAAGAGCGTGACTTTTAATTGGTGAACCGTCAGCTTCGTCCGTTTTGTGTGGTGGTTCGAGGCGTGACTTCGGTCGAATGCTGATTCGTCGGTCGCCGCAACACCGTTGGTTGGGAGTAGTGAAACAGGGAGGGTGATACTGCCGGACAAAACGGTTCGTCCTTCGATCGCACGCACGACGCTGTCGCCGACGGTGACAGCCGTCGAGACGCGATCGAGTATTCACTGACTGTTGTCCGGTCGTATGAGAAGCACGCCAAACGGCCATATCGAGTCTATCGAACGCGGAAGTCACAGCGCGGTGAGCCAAATCGGGTGCCGAGTTACTCAGGCTCGAGGAACTCGTTGGCCGCGAACGCAAGCGCGAGACTACTGACGATTAGGATCAAACTCGCAGTAAACGCGACCCCGGCAATGTGGCCGTATCCAAGGATATCCAGTATCGATGGAACCTGTCCCGTCCCACCGACGAACCCCTGAAAACTTACCACACCCAACGCGACGCCGATTACCAATGCGGCCGCGACGACGGCATATATCCCGCGAAGTAGTGTCGGATTCGTTTCATTCATGGCCTCGTGTTCATAGCATCTCTTTTCGATGTCGATTAACTATTTGCTTCACGGGACGTGGCCACCTGTTCGATGATCGACGTAGCACCACTCTCGAGCCGGCGAATTTGGCAGGTTGAAGCTGCTGGCGACCGCGATTCAGCGTGGCCAATTGATTGAGGATTGCTCCAAGTACATTGCTGGCCGCAGTGAGCTGGTTATCTGCCTTCTCCTCGGGGCTCTGACGAAGGTTTGCTCTGCTTTTTACTCTTCCTTTCCGATCTCGATTTTCGACAGTGATCGCTGTACCTGTTGTTTAGCCCACTAAGCGAGTCAATAACAGCGATGAACTGATCGATTATCTGAAGCGCTTCCCCGGTAAGCGTACCCTATCGAGTACCTCAAGTATGGGTCTGCGCTCATCGCGCTTGCCACCGGCCGAGATAACGGTTACTGAGATGTGTTCGTCGCCAGCGTCGATCGCGTTGACATCGATGGAGCTGTCTGTTCGTTCGGCTGTGTTGAATCGACATATGGCGGTGGGCTTCACTGTTTGATAGCCCGCTTGCTGGTATGGACTGATGGTACGCTCGTGCGGAAGATTTTTTTGCTGTCAAGTACACTGTAATTCGATGCCCTCCCGAAGAGCCCTCCTGTCTGCCATCGGTACTACCGCCTCCGTCGGAACGGCCGGCTGTGTCGGTCGGATTCGACGCGAACTTGCAGGCGATACCCCGATCGAAGGCCCCTGTGACGATCCACCAGGGGCGTGGCCGACTGCCGGTGGTGACCCCGGACGCACCGGTCGGACTACCACTGTTCCGCCAGCACCTGACGCTACCGCTGTGGACCTGCTCGCCAGCATCCGTGACGACGATGGGCAGCAGCAACACGCTTTGTCTCTCCCCGTGGTCGCAGATGGAACAGCGTATACCCCCATAAGTGGTGGACTCGCTGCGGTTTCCCTCGACGCGCCGATGAACGGGCCGATGTGGGGTCGCGACGTCGCCGACGGCATCACTGCCGTACCGCTGCTCGCCTGCGAGGCCGTCTTCGCCCCAGGAATGAATCAGCTGGCCGCCCTTGACCAGACATCGGGCGACCGGTACTGGCGAGCTGACGCCGGAAGTCACCACCGCAACGATGCCACTGTCGCGACTCTCGACGACACGGTCTACGTTGCTGGAGGGAGTCTCGCCGCCGTCGACATCAATACCGGAACGGTCCAAGAGCTCGAGGGTGCCGGCGAAACGCTAGCTATTGACGATGATAGCATCTACACAACCCGAAGCGGCTCCGGTATCTTCGCGTACGACCTGAACGGCGAGGAGCGCTGGCACAGGAACATCTCGAGCAAGGAGGTTCGCGGGTCCGCCTCAGTTCTCGACGGAACGGTCTGGGTTGCCGACTACCATGGGACGGTCTACGCTCTCGACGCCAAGACCGGAGAGGTGGACTGGTCTCACTCGCTTCCCGGTGTCAACAAAATCGACGCCGGACTTGCGGTGGCTGGTGACGAGGTATTCGTTCCCGCCGGTACCGGGACCACGAGCGTGGCCCTTGATGCTGCCACGGGCGAGATCCGTTGGGACGTCGATACTGGCATCGTTACCGGCCGTCCAGTGGTCGGTGACGACTGGGTCGCGTTCGGGCGGACAAACGACGGGGTTAGCGTCTACGACCGATCGACAGGTGAGGGGCGGACCACCTGGTCGCGCGCCGAGTACCACTTTGGCACGATTGGTGGGCTCGTCCCGGTTGAGGAAGGGTTCGTGATTTGGGAGAGCTCCTCCTCGGGACTCTCGCTGCTTCGCTGACTGATACGCATCTAGACTGAGCGTTGGATCTGCGTTCCCGAGAAGTAGAAAATTTAGACAGCTGACCGTAGAGCAGCAGTCAATAGAGAACGTAGACCGCTTCGGGTAAAGCCCTGATGTACTTGGGAATGTGATTGTAATAATACTAGCCACTAGCGCTTTCAACCCGTGAACTGTGTCGGGCTTTTCTCTTCTAGGAGATTAACTGGCGTCTGTGTCGTTCGTCCTCGACGAGGTATTCGGCAGAATAAACCGTTCTCCGTCGTGGCGAACCACCGAGACGTTCGCTCCGTAAACCGTCCGGATCGTATCCGGTGTGAGGATCTCGAGGGAGCCTGCATCGTAGATCCGCCCGTTGTGGAGTAACACGATACGGTCACAGTAGCGGGTGGCAAGGTTCAGGTCGTGCAAGGCGGCGACAACTGCCACGTCTCGGTTCTGGACGTGCGTAGAAACGAGTTCCATTACATCGAGACGGTGTTTGAGATCGAGCGCGCTGGTCGGTTCGTCCAAGACCATTACTGAAGGGTCACCGACTAATGCACGTCCGAAGCGTACCTTCTGCTGTTGACCACCGCTGAGATCGCTCATTCGTCGGGTGGCAAACTGTTCAATTTCGAGCCGCTCTAAGACTTCTGTGACCGCCTCCCGGTCGGCTTCACTCGGCGACCAGCCGCCGTGTGGCCGACGCCCCTGTAAGACCGTCTCGAAAACCGTCGCGGGGAGCGCGCTGTCATTGTGTTGGGGGACGTAGCTAGCGACTCGAGCGAGTTCGTTGGGACTGAATGCCTCGACGTTCCGCCCGTCGATGGTGATCTGTCCGGCGTCGGGGTTGTGAATCCGAGGGATCGATTTGAGGAGGGTGCTCTTGCCCGATCCGTTGGGGCCAAGCAGGCCGACGATTTCACCCGCGTCCACCCTCATATTGATCCCATCCAGGACGGTGCTATCACCGTACTGAAACCGGAGATCGGTGATCTCAAGAGTCATCGCCAGTATTCCCTCCCGGTGACAGTCAGATACAGGAACAGCGGTGCGCCGAGAAACGACGTGACGATACCGACTGGCAACACGATCGGAGCAATGACCGTCCGGGCGAACACGTCCGCAGCGACGAGCAGCGCTGCCCCGGTGACTGCCGACGCCGGCAACAGGAACCGCTCGGTCCCGCCGATCGTCATCCGGACGATGTGTGGTGCAACAAGGCCAACGAAGCCAATGATACCAACGAACGAAATCATCACCGCCGTCAGCAGCGACGCAACTGCCATCCCTCGGATGCGAAGTGATTCGACGTCAACGCCGAGGCTCTGTGCAGTCTCAGTCCCAGCGTCGAGGACATCGTAGTTCCAGCCGTTGTAGATGAAATAGCCCAGTCCCAAGCCGAATGCCGTAAGCATAATTGTGAGTTCATCCCACGCCGCCCGACTCACATCGCCAAAAGTCCAGTAGACGATTTCGGCGACCTCGGCATCGGTCGCAAAATACTGGATCGTCGCCAGCCCGGCGCTGAACAGCGACCCGATCGCGACGCCCGTAAGGATCAGCGTTTCGGGAGTCGCCTCTCTGGAGGTGACTAAAAAGAGGATCACTGCGGCCGCTGTCATCGCGGCGACGAACGCACCGATCGTTTCGACTGAGAGCGAAAGGACGCCTCCCTCGAGCCCAGCCGTGCCGACGGCGATTGTCGTCGCCGCACCGAAGGCTGCTGCGTGGGAAATACCGAGGGTGTAGGGCGCTCCGAGCGGGTTCCGAAGCATCGATTGCATCGCCGCACCCGCGACCGCGAGGCCGCCGCCAGCGATCGTCGCCGCGAGCACGCGCGGAATCCGGACGTGCCAGACCGCCAACTGCTGTGTCTCTGGACCGCGCTGGACGAGTGCAGCCAGTACCTCTTCAAGCGGGTACGAGACGGACCCGACGACAACGCCGGCGATCCACAGGACGACCAGAAGTCCTGTCATCCCGACGAGAAAGGCAATCTTCCGACGTACCGCCTCCCGATACGCGCGCAAACTCTGGTGTGGCATGGAATCAGAAGAGCGGTCGATAGACATGTGGGAACTGTGCGTGCAGGTGGTCTCCGTAGAGTCGCTCACCAAACAGCGCCTCGAAGACATCGTCGATCCGGGTCTCGAGATCGACATCAGCAAAGCGGTCGGGGTAGGATGTCTTTCCAACGAAATAGGCGTTCGCGATCATTGGCCCGAAGTTACGCATGTCGCGATAGACCTGCAAGACGGGGTAAACCTCGCCCTCCTGCACCGCAGTCAGTGCCTCGAATTCTGGATTCATGTCGATGTCTTCGAGTACTCTCTCGACACTCGTAACGTCGAGAAAGATTCGTTCAGGATCCTCCTCGAGCAGGCGCTCGTGGCTGAGAGTGATGGACTTCTGGTCAGTCTCGAGTCCCTCGATGGCATTTTCGACGTTGACGAGGTGAAACATCGTCGTATCGCCACGGGTAGTCGACAAGCCGTGTGCGCCCCGGAAGCGAAACGCAGCGGCGTAACCTTCCACGCGCTCCCCGACGGGAATGTCACCGGTACGTCTCTCTAGATCGGCCACGGTGTCTTCAAGGAATGTCGCTAACTTTTCGGCGCGCGTTGGTGAGCGGAGGACCTCACCGATTGTCTCCCAGGTCTCGAACAGCACGTCACGGCCATCCGAAGTCAAGATGTTCTCGATCTCCACGAGGACGACTGGTGTGTTCGTCTGCCGCTGTAACTCGTCGGCGCGCGAGCTGTTTCCAGTGAAAAAGATCACGTCGGGTTCGACAGCGAGGATCTGTTCGGTGTCGCCATCTCGGTCTGCACCACGGTCGCCGAAAGTTGGTACGTCGCCAAGTTCAGGGTTGGCTACAAGATACGGAAGTTCGTTCAGTATACTTTCTCGGACGCTTCCGATGCCGACGACGCGATCGGTAGCATCCATGTATGCGAGCTGTCTGAGTGTGCCGGCTCCGATGCCAAGGATCCGTTCGGGATCATCTGGAATAGCGACGGCCCTACCGGCCATGTCTGTCACGGTTCGGTCACCACTCGCTTTGCCGTCGGGTAAGACACTCGTACATCCTGCGAGTCCCGCAACGGCCGTCGTTCCGAGACCACTCAACACGGCTCGTCGTCGCGCCTGTCGACTCCCTGTTTTGTCCGATTGCTCGGGTGATCTCCGAGATTGTCGCATCTGTGAGCCTCTCGTCATCATGTGTTTCAACAAACGCATTTCATAAACGCACTTTTCACTATGACAATTTCACTTGTATTTGGGGCCTACGAACGCTACTGGCGGACAGAACTACGTGAAGATCGGTCGCGCTGCTGCGGCCGTCACCAGTGGAGACGGCCGCGAATTCACGATCGACTTCGTCTTGACTGCTGGCCGACAGTATCACATCCCAAAGCTGTTGTTGATGAACACAGCCACTGAAGTTGAGACAACTGCTGTGGTGAATAGACGGTGAGTGGTAGTTAGCGCGGCTCACAGAGCGGTCGTCCGCATTCCGGTGGACGACCTGCGGCCCTGTCTTCGTATCGTGTTTCCAGCGTGCTGTAATCCAGGAGATCGATCTCCTCTAGAGTTCGGTTGTAGACGCTCTACATTCCAGAAGCGTGTAGTCTTGCCAATGTATTAGAGTGCGGTGTCAATCGACGGGCTCTCCACTCCCATACAGCGCGCGACATCGTCGACGGATTTCATCTCGAAGACGAAGTAGTCCGCTGGGACTGTCTCGACGATCTCTCGGTACGACGGCAGCGGATCATGGGTGTCGCCGGTGCCATCGTTATCGTGGAGATGGCAGACGCGGATGCGCTCGCCAAACCGGTCAACGAAGTCACGCCAGTCGTAGCCGTTTGCCTTTGCGTGGCCCACGTCAAGCGTGACACCGAGGGCATCACCGTCGATCGGAACGTTCTGTAGCGTCGCTTCGAGATCAGCCGGTGAAGTCGTGTAGCGTCGCTTCGACTCGTTCCGTGGCTGATTCTCCAGACAGAGCGCCACGCCAATCTCGTCGGCGTACTCGGCGCACTCGAGCAGTGACTGACGGGCGTTGTCGGCGGCCTTCTCGCGGACCCACTCGGGATAGCGGTGGGGAACGGCACCGCCGTGGACGACCACGGCACCAGCGTCGGCGGTCGCCGCATCGTCGAGGGTCCGTTTGACCTGCTCGACGCTCGCCCGTCTGACGCCGTCGTTGAAACTGCCCATGTTCCAGTCGCGAAACGGTGCATGGTACGTGAGAGAGACATCGTAACGGTCGGCCAACTCGCCGAGTTCAGCTGCCGTCGGCACGTCGGGGTGTCCCTCCAGATACTCGCGTTTGACCTCGAGGTGATTCAGGCCGAGTTCGGTGAGGAACTTGAGGAACTCCTCGACGGACGCCCCGAAGCGGACGTCCATAGCCGCACCGAGTCGATTCATGGTGATCCCTCCGCGCGATAGACCGGCGTGCCTGCGACGAGCGCCTGCGTAACCGTCGGCGTTGGGTTCTCGTCGATCACCACAAGGTCCGCCCGTGCTCCCTCCGCAATCCGTCCGCGGTCAGTGAGTCCCACGGCGTCGGCCGGCTGTTTCGTGACGCGAGCGACTCGCTCGGGCAGCGGGTCGCCGGTATCGACGAACGGCGCGGCGAGCAGGGACGTGGGATGGTAGTCCGCGACCAGTGCGTCCACGACACCGGCGTCGATGGCGTCTGCCGTTCGCAGGTTGCCCCACTGGCTCCCACCGCGGACGAGGTTTGGCGCACCCATCGTGACGGTCATCCCCAGTTCGTGTGCACGTTTCGCTGTCTCGAGCGTGATCGGGTATTCGCTGATGTCTACGCCGATATCAGAGAGCCGTTCGACCTCTGTGGCCTCCTCGTCGTCGTGCGAGGCTGTCGGAATACCGTGATCGTGGGCCGTCTCTACGACGCGGTGTACCCGATCGCGGATCGTTGCCAGCTCGAGGTCGCCGCGCTCTTTGATCAACTCCTGTGCTTCTTCTATCGTGTGTTTCTGGGAATTGCGGTAGTAGTCGAGGAACGCCTCCTCGTCGCGGAACTGGCCCTTGCCGGGGATGTGACTCATCACGGACACGAGATCGGCGTCACCGGCGGCGATGAGCTCTTCCACAGCCTCGACGCACCGTTCCTGTGTCACCTCACAGCGAGCGTGGATGCGGTGGTCTGCCATGAGGTCGTCGGCGCGCTCGACGGCGTCGGTGATCTCTGCGCCCAGTTCCGGCGAACGGTTCTCCTCGGGATCGACCTCGAAGGAGATCGCGTGGAACTTCGTCGTGATGCCGGCAGCGAGGTTCGCACGGTCGGCGGCGGCGAGCGCCATGTGCGTGTCCATCCGTGCACCCGACCGCGGGTGGAGGTGGGACTCGATATCGTCGCCGTGGAGGTCGATCAGTCCGGGGAGAACGAGGCGACCCCGTGCGTCGACGGTCTCGTCTGCGCGCCGTTCAACGTCGCCGATATCGGTGATCCGGTCGCCCTCGATACGGAGCGCTCCTTCGACGACGGCCTCGGGCGTGACGAGGCGGGCGTTTTCGACGACGATCGTCGATTCGTTGACCGCGCGCTGTCCGCTCACGAAACCACCTCCAGCGCGCTGCGCTGGCGTACTCTCGTTCGCTCACGTGGTTCGCTCACGCAACCACCTCCCCATCCAACTCCTCACCGTCGTACTCTTCGATGGGAACGACCCCTCTCATGCGTGCGTCCTCGAGAACGACGACTCGATCGGCGACCGCTTCGATAACGTCGCGGTTGTGGAAGACGCCAACGACGGTCGTTCCGTCGTCGAGGAACTCCCGGAGTAACTCGATCGCGGCCGCACGCGTTTCTGGATCGAGCGCGCTGGTCGGTTCGTCGAGCAACAGCAGACGCGGCTTGGGTGCGATGGCCTGTGCGAGGTTAATCCGCTGTCGTTCACCGCCGGAGAAGGTGGCAGGATAGGCGTCCCACAGTTCATCGGGCAGGTTGAGCCGCGAGAGCAGCGACTCGGCTGTCTCCCGTGCCTGGTCGATCGGAACGCCTTGCTCGCGGAGCGGTCGGGCGACGACGTCCACGGCGGGAACGCGGGGGATCTCATCTAAGAACTGAGACGTATAGCCGATGGCGTCGTCGCGCAGTTCGATGATGTCGCGTTCGGGACAGGCCGCCAAGTCGACGTCACCGTCCGCGTCGTGGAACACAACGTGGCCGGACGTCGGCTGGTAGGTCCGGTAGATGCACTTCAGCAGCGAGGACTTCCCGCTGCCGGACTCGCCGACGATGGCGAGGAACTCTCCGTCGTCGACCTCGAAGGAGACGTCGTCGAGTCCGACGACCTGCTTCTCCCCGAGGACGTGCATGTCGAAAGTCTTCGAGAGACCGTTGACGGTTAGAACTGTCATTTATATCACCGAGTTGATGAGCGTCTGCGTGTATTCGTGGTGTGGATCTTCCATGACGCGGTCGGTCAGGCCGGATTCGACGACCCGGCCGTGGCGCATCACGAGCGTCCGGTCGGCCAGCAGGCGGACGACGCCGAGGTCGTGCGAGACGACGATGGCGGCGACGCCTTCTTCACGCTGGATCCGTCGGAATACGTCGAGGACGCGGGCCTGAACGCTCACGTCCAGTCCCGTCGTCGGCTCGTCGAGGATGACGAGCTCGGGATCGTTCGCCAGCGCGCGGGCGATCTGGACGCGCCGTTGCATCCCGCCGGAGTACGTGTGGGCCGGATCGTCCATCCGGTCGACGGGCACCTCCGTCTCGCGGAACAGGTCACGGACGCGGTCGCGGACATCCTCGTAGTTGCGCCACCCCGAGGACAGCAGTTTCTCGGCGACGTTGCCGCCGCCGGTGAACTCGAGGTTCAGCCCGTCGCGGATGTGCTGGTGGACGAGGCCGATCTCGCCGTTGCGGAGTTCGTGGCGCGTCTGGTAGTCAGCCTCCAGCAGGTTCCCGTCGTGACCTTCCAGGTGGACCGCCCCCTCCTGTCGACCCTCGCCTTCTGGCTCGAGTGCCAGCATCTCGGCGAGACTCGACTTGCCGCTGCCGGATTCGCCGACGATCCCGAGCACTTCGCCGGCCTCGAGGTCGAGGTCGACGTCGGCGCAGGCGACGACGCTCCCGCAGGCCGGACACTGGTTCGTCCCCGCACGGTCGCCGGTGCGGTCCCGACAGACCGCACAGCCCTCGCCGTAGACCTTGCTCAGGCCGGTCGCCTCGAGCAGGCTCATTCGTCGTCACCTCCGTCAGTCGCACCGGTATCTGGCGTGCCCGGCCCCCAGTCTACGCCGGACCGCTCGAGGTGGTGGTCCTTCGGGAGCGCGGGATCGTCCTGCCGTTTCAGACAGAAGCTCGTGTCGTTACAGGCGTAGTAGCGCTCGCCATCGTCGGTCTCGACCTCCGTGAGGTAGGTGTCGGTCGAGCCGCAGGCAGCACACGACTGGTCGGGGAACCGTTCGATCTGGAAGGACCGATCTTCGAACGCGAGCGGTTCGACCTCGGTGTGTGGCGGAACGGCGTAGATGCGCGCCTCGCGTCCCGCCGCGAACACGAAGAGTGTGTCCGCGTCGTCGAGTTTGGGCACGTCCCACCGCGGGATCGGCGAGGGATCCATCAGATAGCGGCCGCCGACCATCGTTGGGTAGCGCGAGGCGATGTTGATCTCGCCCCACTCGACGACGTTCTCGTAGAGGTGGACCCACATCTTCCCGTAGTTTCGGTGGGCGTGTCGCCGCCGGTTCGCCGCGTCCGAGGAGTCCACCTTACGGAGCGCGTCGGTGACGGGCACCTGCAAGACGAGGATCTGATCCTCGGTCAATACTTCCTCGGGGATTCGGTGGCGGGTCTGGATCACGTCGGCTTCGGTGGTGTCGGTGGTTGTCGCCACCTCGGCGGTGTCCTCGGCCAATCGTCGGATGTTGGCCGCATTGACGGACTCGTCGGAGCCCTGGTCGATGACCTTGAACGTGTCCTCAGGGCCGAGCAACGAGAGCGACGCCTGGATACCGCCGGTCCCCCAGCCACGCGCCAGCGGCATCGGCCGGGACGCGTAGGGGACCTGATGGCCCGGGATCGCGATGGCCTTCAGGGTGGCGCGTCTGACCTCGCGTTTGGTGTGTTCGTCCAGATAGGCGTAGTTGTAGCCCTCGAGGCCGTCTCCCTCGAGGTTCTCGAGGGCGGCCTCGACGGAGTCGGTCGGTACCGCCGTCTCCACGTCGATGTCGTCGGTTTCAGTCATCGTCACTCGCCTCGATCGTCTCTCGGTCGGTCGGGTCCGTGCTGTCGTCGGCTGTACTACCCTCGGCTTCGTCGTCGCCCGTGGTCCCTGCGCCTGCGCCTTTTCGTTCGCGAATAGCGCGGATGCGATCCAGAATCGACTGGAACGTGACGTAGTGGGGGAGTTTGAGGTGCTCGATGAAACCGAACGAATCCATCCCATCGACCACGTCGAGGACGAACTCGGCGTTCTCGGCGGGCTCGTCCTCGCTGTCGAGCTGGATGGAGGCGTCGAGGATAGTCATCGCGATGACTTTCCGTTCGTTGCGACCGAACGTCAGTCCGTAGCCGAAGGCAAACTGCGGGTCGTCGCGCTTTGCATACACCGGGACGACCGCTTCGCTCTCGCTGACGTCGACGTCGGCGACGGTTACCTCGTCGCCCGTGTAGGGATGCTCGATGGTCAGCGGCAGTTTTCCGACGCGGACCTCCGCCAGCGTCGGGTGTACCTGCCCGTATCCCCGCAGCGCCGAGTAGCCCAGGGCGGTCACCGCGCCCGTCTCCCCGCGTGCAAGTTCCTGGAGCACGGCGTCGCGGTCGACCGGCGGCGTGACCGGCTCTCGAGTCGTATCGGTCGGGGCATCGACGTCCGGTACCTCGGGGTCGTGAACCAGCCCCTCCTCGCGGAGGACGTCCATGACGTTAGTGAGCGTCGTTGGTTCGGCGTCCTCGAGGTCCCACGTCTCGGTTGGATCGTCGGGGTCGTCCTCTCCTTCAAGATCGAAGTCGAGCAATCGCTGCGTGTAGTCTTTGGTCGGCCCGAGGATCTGACCGCCGGGGACGTCCTTGAACGCGGGCGAGACGCGTCGGGTAGCGAACATCTCGGCAGGCTCGACCGGGACCGACTCGTCCCACCGCTCTAGCGTCGACCGGTACGCACGCAAGAGGAAGGCTGCCTCGACGGTATCTCCCTGTGCCTGCTTAACTGCGAGTGCAGCCAGCCGCGGTGCGTACAGCCCACCTTCGCTCATCGCTTGCGCGGTGAGCCGCTCGAGTTGTCCCTCGAGTTGATCGACGGTGATGGTCTCTTCGTCACCGGCGAGGCGCTGTTTCTCGAACAGGTCCTCGGCTCGCTCGATTATCTCTTCGCCGGCCGTGACGGCAACATAGCCCATCAGCGATCGCCTCCGTTGTCGTTCTCGCTCGACTCGGGGCCGTCTGCGACGCACAGAGTGACTGACCGCGGGAGTGCGGCGACGCGATCGTCGCTCGCGAAGACGGCGTCGACGCCGCGTGGGTAGTCTGCTTGGGCGTCCGCGAGCGCGGACAGTTCCGCTGCGGGCAGCCCGACGCCGAACGTGGTGGTCCCGTTAACGCCGGGTCCGGAAACGGTGACGTCCGTCAGCCCATCCTTGGGGGTCTCCGACAGTCCCTCGACGCGGTAGATGACGGTCGCACCCTCGCTCGGTTCGACGAGCGATCCGCGCTCGAGGTCGCGAACGTCCCACGACGGCGTCCCGTTTGCGTGGACGATATCGGCCGCTGTCGGATCGGCCGCTGAGTGCCGTCCCTGGTCGGCCAGCGCCGCAGTTAGCTCCTCGTCGCTCGAGTGAAACGTCACCTCGTGATCGACCAGGGTGGCGGTGATGGCGTAGTCCGCGGGCGTGGTCTGAATCCGAGAGACCGTTCCCGGTCGACTCATGACATCACACAGCGCACGGAACGTCTGACGCGTCCCGTGGATGGGGTCGACATCGAGCGCTCTCACAGGTCGTCCTCCATGGTTTCGAACTCGACGGCGGTATGGGTGCTCTCTGCCCACGCACGCTCGCGGTCCGCCTGTCGGTCCTCGGAGACGCTGCGAAGTCGTGTCGCGATGTCGTCGGTCAGTCGGTGTCCGCCGGCGACGGCAGCGTCGACGATCGCTCCCGACAGGGCGGCCCGTTCGTTCTTGCCGGGGACCATCGCAAATCCGCGGTCCTCGTCCAGTTCAACCTCGGCGGGTGTCACGACGACTTCCCCGAGATTGAACGGCCGTTTTTCGACGGGCTCGACGACACGTTGCATCACGAGCTGTGGGGTCGGTTCCTGCAGAACGGACAGCGGTGGGTCGTCCGCCAGCACTTCGTTCGCCAACTTGGTGAGCACGTCACCGTCGCACGCGGCGATGAGCTCGAACCGATCCGAACGATCGTGTGGATTTTCCATGCAATCATCCGGGGAGAGTCACAACACCAGTGTAAGACTTCGCTGGGTACTCTCTATTCTCCCTCTCCAGTGGCGGACTCTCCCCCGGACCGTAAATTGGCATCCAGACGACTATTGATCGCTCTGTACCGGTCCGAACTCGTCGCGGTCGATCGGGGACGCGGTTTCCCATCACTGCACCGGCTACAGCCCCTCCGGACTTTACTCAGCCAAGGGTTATTCTATCCCGTTGCCAGCTACTCGATGATGTCAGACGAGCCGACTGCTGACGCATCCAACGTACAGGACGGGACAGGGCGTACAACAACCGAGCGGCTGAGCCGCCGTCGCTTCGCGATCGGCAGCGCGGCTAGTGTCGCCGCCCTCTCCGGCCTCGCAGGATGTATTGGCTCTGCTGCCAACGGAGAGACGGTCACTATCCTTCTGACGCCCGAGAACCCATCGGATATCAGAAACGACTATCTGCCGATGAAAAACTATCTCGAGGGCGAGATCGACAGTCTCTCCATCGAGTACAAGGTACCCCAGGATTATTCGGCGATTCGACCGGCGCTCAAGAGCGAACAGGCCGAAATCGGCATGGACGACATTACGCTGATTTCCGCGCCGGATATGATGGACGTCTTCGGGACGGCAGTAACGGGCGGGACCGCGTGGTACTTCTCGATGATGCTGACGAACAAGGGTTCGGGGATCGAGAAGCGAAGCGACTTGAAGGACAAGACGGTCGCCTTTGCCGACAAGCTCTCGACGAGTGGCTCGATCTTCGCCGTCTACACGCTGAAACAGGCCGGACTCGACGTCGGCGACGCACCGCAGGGCGATCCGGTCGACTTCGAGGGAACGTGGTCGAACCACAAATTCGCCGTCGAGAAACTCGCAAACGAGGAGGCTGATGCCTGCTGTACGTGGGGCGGCAACGGCATGCCCCACGTCGAAAAGAAAAATGTCCCAGAGGACGTCAGACCGAAGACGGCCTATCTCGGCGACACTGCCGCCGAAGAACCACTGTTCAAACCGATCTGGTGGTCGTTCCCGATCCCGAAACAGCCGATCTATTCCCGACAGAGCTGGGAGTCGGACATGAAGGGGAAGATCGAGCAGGCACTCCACGATTCCACCGAAGAGATGATGAAAGAGTACCAGCCCGACGACTACGACGCCACGCTGCCGTTTACGACACTCAGAGACACCTCGATTGAGGACTACCAGCCGGTCATCAAGCGCCTCAACGACCTCGGCGTCGAACTCGGATAATACGCCAGCGACTACTCTCAGCATTCCTTTACCATGAGTACACTCACCGTAGAGAACGTGACAAAGACGTACGGAGACGTGACCGCGCTGGAAGACGTGTCCTTCGAGATCGAAGACGAGTTCGTCGTGTTACTCGGCGAATCCGGTGCCGGAAAGTCCACGCTGTTGCGCTGTATCAACGGCCTGACCGAGCCGACGACGGGAACCGTCACCCTCGACGGCGAACCGCTCGCGGGTTCACGTCCCTCCGTCGGGATGATCTTCCAACAACACAACCTCGTCGAGGGCGTCTCCGCGTACCTCAACGCGCTCACCGGCTCGCTCGAGCGGACCTCGCTGCTCGAGAGCATCTTCCAGTGGCACGATCGGGCGGACAAGCGCCGGGCGCTCGAGGCCCTCGAAACCGTCGGACTGCTCGACGAGGCCCACCAGCGCGTCTCCCAGATGAGCGGCGGCCAGCAACAGCGCGTCGGCATCGCTCGAGCGCTCGTCCAAGACCCCTCGCTCGTGCTCGCCGACGAACCGGTTGCGAGCCTCGATCCGGGAAGCGCCGAAGACGTGATGGGCTACCTGAAGAAGGCCGCGACCGTCCATGAAGTGACGGCACTCGTGAGCCTCCATCAGGTCAACATCGCCGCCCACTTCGGTGAGCGCTTCATCGGGCTGCGTGACGGCCAACTCCTCTTCGACGTCCAGCAAGGCGAGCTTACGCCTGCGTTGATCGACGAGCTGTACGGCGACGTCGAGACGGTCGGTCTCGCCGAGTATCTCGCACGCGACAGCGACGAACCCCCCACCCAACAGCGACGGAGGGTAGAGGCGTGAGCTCGGAGTCCTCGTCGCGAGGCGATCGGCTCCGTGAGTACCTCGGCCTCGCCGATGTCGGTGAGACATCCGTCGACCGGAAACTGACGGATCTCAAGCGCCGAAAGACAGTTCGTCGGTTCTGGACCGCACTCGGCGTCGTCGCCGTTGCCGTACTCCTCAACTTCAGTCTCCGCACGGTCGGGTTCTCGCTGGTCGAACTGATTACACAGTTCCCGTTCTTCCTCGATGCGATCCCCGAGTACTTCCCGCCGACGACGTACTACGGGATCCCCTTCCTCGACGTGATGCAGTACTGGTCTTTCATCGTCGAGCAGAATCTCCTCCTCTCGCTGGAGGGCGGCCGCTGGCTCGCCGGCGACATCAACATCGTCTGGGGAGCGACATTCGTCACCCTGGCCATCGCGTTCGCAGGCACGGTGCTTGGGCTTCCCGGGGCACTGCTGTTCGGCGTTATGGCGAGCGAGCGCGTCGTCCCGTACCCGTTCAACTTCCTCTTTCGGGCCACGATGAGCCTCATCCGTGCGATTCCCGCGCTGGTGTGGGTGCTTATCCTGATTCCACTTGGCGGTGTCTCGCCGTTTACCGCGACGCTTGCGATTATCATCGACACCACGGGCTATCTTGGCCGCCTGTTCACCGACGAACTCGAGGAGATCGCGGACGGCCCCATCGAAGGCATCCGCAGCACGGGCGCGAACAAGCCCCAGATCGTTTCGTTCGGCATGCTGAGCCAGGTGTTCCGGCAGTTCATTGCCTGGATTGCCTTCGACCTCGAACACAACGTCCGGGTCGCCATCAGCCTTGGCCTCATCGGCGCGGGCGGTCTTGGGCTGGAACTCGACATTCAGCGCAAGACGTTCAACTACACGGAGATGATGGCCTGCATTGTTCTAATCGTCCTACTCGCCGGCTCCGTCGAATTGCTTAGCCAGCGCGTTCGATCCTACCTCCGTGGCGAAGACGAGGTCGAGAAAACCGGCGTTCTCGAGGCGTTTTTCACCTCTCCACGGAAGATCATCGAATCTGCCGCCGGTCGGCGCAAGTAATCGCCCGCCCTCTAACACCCAATCCATGACACGCATGATACCGACAATTCAGCTCACGTCACGCGCACCCATGCAACGTACTTGTACCGCTTGTCACTCCCAGCATAGGCTCCGATTCCGACGCACCAGCAACGCACGCGGGGAGGCAGCGACATGACCTACATCGACTCTCGCGGCGGCGATCGCGTGAAGTCACTCTCGCCCGAGCCGACGATCCACGATCCGGTACAGATCACTGAGAGTACGCTCGGCGAGTGGACCGAGATCCGCCCGCACTCACGGCTGCACGCCGCCGAAGTCGGCGACTACACGTACCTGATGGAGCGCGTCCAGCTCGATTACACGACCATCGGCAAGTTCGGCAACATCGCCTCCGATGTCCGACTCGGCCCGCCGAACCATCCCATCGATCGCCCGACGGCACACCATCTCACCTACCGGGCAGCGATGTACGACATGGGCGAGGACGACGACGCGATCTTCGAGTGGCGAGCCGACCAGCCCGTCGAAATCGGTCACGACGTCTGGATCGGCCACAGCGCGACGGTACTCCCTGGGGCCACCATCGGCAACGGTGCGGTCGTCGCCGCCGGAGCGGTCGTCGTCGACGACGTCCCACCCTACACCATCGTTGCAGGGGTCCCGGCCAAACCGGTCCGCCGGCGGTTCCCCGAAGACGTCGCCGCGCGACTCGAGGCCACCGAGTGGTGGCACTGGGACCACGAGACGCTTTCCGACCGCCTTGCGGACTTTCGCGACCTCGAGTCGTTCCTCTCGGCGTACGCACCCGAGACCGCGGAGCCGTCACGACTCGACTGACCACGTCCAGAGACGTACGTCTGCCATCACGGTCGCTCACGTGTAGCGCGTATTTTTCTGGTAGTTGGATAGCGTGACCAGGATTCACCGGTCAGTGATACCTCTCATCCTGAACTGAGTTCTTTCCCACCGAGGATGGACTGGAGCTGTTCGGGCGGATCTAGTCCTCGCCGTTTCCACGTGGCTAACATGGTCGTGATCGTCTCGTGAATCTGGACCCCTTCGGCTGAGCGGAGGGTCCGGAACATCTTCCGCAGCACAACTTGCTCGCGCAGAGCGCGCTCTGCGCGATTATTCGTCGACTCGACGTCTGGCTCTGTAACGAACGTCAGCCAGTGCCCTAACCCGTTCCTGATCTTCTGGATCAGCTTCTTGACCTCCTGTGCCTCGTAGTCTTCTCTGATCAGCCCTTCCAGATGTAACGACGCCTCCGCCCGCTTTTGCTCGCGGGCGGAGGCGGACGGATCCTCCTCGTCGAACGCCGTTAAATCGTCGTGGAGAGCGTGTAACTCTGCAGACAACCTCTTTGCTTCCTCGTACCGTTCAGCAACGTACTCCGCCTCTCGCAACAGATGTGCCCAGCACCGCTGGAGCTTCGTGTGATAGCTCGGATACGCTGACCAACCGTCACAACTGAGCGTCGAGTCCTCGGCGAAGTCCTCGCCGAGGACGTCCTCTAACACCTGGCTTCCACGACTCTCATCAACCCAGAACAGCACTTCTTCATCAGTAACGAACGTCCACGCCCAGTGTTGCTCTCCGTCAACAGGAAAACCCGTTTCATCGCAGTAGACGACGTCACTTTCCTGAATACGGGCTTTGACATCGTCATACGCGGGTCGCAGCCGGTCTGCGACCCGCTTGGTCAGGTTGTAGATCGTCCGATGTGAGATGGGTGTATCGAGCTCCCAGTCAAACAGCTCCGCCTGTTTGCGGTTTGGAAGTCGCTGATGGAACCTACCGAGGGCGGTTTGGGCCATGATATTTGGCCCAAACCGCCCGGTTTCCGGGCAGTCTGGATGTTCAGCAATGACTTCGTTTCCACAGGAACAGCGGTGTTTGCCGAGTTCGTACTCGACGACAGTGGTTGGAATAGGGAGAGGAATGTCGATAATCGTCCGTGAGATGTAGCTGTCCGGGTTAGAGAGGATTTGCTCACAGTCTGGGCAATATCCCTGATCGACTCGAATAGTCTCCTCTGGTTCCGGAGGCGGTCGAGTTGTTCCTTCGTGACCTTCGTCACGTCCTGGAGAGGAGTCGCTGGCGGCGTCAGCGTCGCCGCCAGCGTCGTCCCCTTGGTCTTCGTTTTCTTCCTCGTCGCTGTCATCGTTGCCAGGTGATCCAGCTGCACCACCCTGCTTACTGGGTGGTGTGTTTGGGTTTTCGTACCGCTTGAGGCGAGCCTCAAGTTGTTCGATCTGCTGTTGTTTTGCAGTGATCTGACGACGAAGAAGTCGGTTCTCAAGCTCTTTGACGACGAGTTGCTGGCGGAGATGCGTACTGTTCTCGGTGCGGATCGTGGAATCTATCGATTCCAGCGATCCGCTAACCCCCAGCGACACACTTGATTCACCATTGAGAGACCATTCATGAGACTGCTACGAAATCGGTCTGACGGCAAATCGCTATCCAACTACTTTTTCTGTACCCATACACCGACACTGCGAGATTCGTCTCCGTCTCATGCGTTCATCGTCGGGCAACCCATTGTGCTGAAGCCCGGCTCGAGTGGGACCCATCCGCTGGCAGTCAGGACTGCCGAAACGATTGTCTGCGGACGAGCCAGTATACGACGCCGAGGAATCCGGCGAGAAGTCCAATTTCGGCGAGGCGTCGCCCCCGCCTGCGCTCCGTCGGTGTCGACTCACGATCGTGTTTCGTGGGTTGTGACTCATGCTTGTGTTCCGTAATCACCGACTCACGCTCCTGCTCTGTGGCAGCGCGAGTGCCTGTTTGTGGCGCTTCGACAGCACCCCGCCGTTCGGCGAGCGCGGCGAAGTCGGCAGCAAACGCTTCGACCTCGTCCCAGTCGGTGTACTCGTAGTCTCGTGAGGTATCCGTATCGCCGGTCGTTACCGCCGAAAACAGCTTGAAGAAGAGCCGCGTGAAGGGGCCGTATCGCGTGTATTTGACCGCACCGGCAAAGAGCCCAACGCGGTCGGGCTGCCATCCGGTTCGTTCGATGAGGTCGTCGACCCACTCCTGGGCTCCGTCTCGAGCCCAGTCGGAGGGAATGGCCGAAGCAAAGGACAGCTGGAAGAACGCGGTTGGCTTCGCCGCGAGCGCCTCGCGGTTTCGGTCGATGAACGCGACGACTTCCGACAGGTGTTTGCGATTGATGACCGGCGAGCCGACGAGCACTGCATCGATATCATCGACGATCGAATCCGACATCTCTGTCACGTATCGCGTTGTGACGTCGTGGCCGCGGTCGGTGAGCACGGTTTCGATGTACTCGGCGACCGTCGCCGTCTGTCCCTCGTCGGTTCCGTACACTATGAGAAACGACACCATCCGGAATCACGACTTCGCTACGACCACGATAGTCGTAGTTCTGTGGGGCGCTCAGATCATGACGTGGTCGGGCTGGACGCCGGAGTGTAAGCGGACGGCAATCTCGGCGGCGTGGACCCAGTAGTAGATCGCACGCTCGAGCGCTCGAGTCACCGTCACCAGGTAGCCGTACATCTCCGGATCGTACGCCGTTACCAGTTCGAACAGTTCGTCGAGGTCGCGGTGGACGGTCTCCTCTTGCGCGATGAGATCGTCGTGGGCCGCGAGGTCACACTCGAAGAGGATCGCCGTGAGATAGTCGTTGATCTGCTCGCCCGCGTCGAAGATATCGCAGACGCGCTCTTCGACCACACCGGTGGTTGCTACCTCCTGGTTGTCGATGACGTCAGTGATGAAGCAGGCTCGATCGCCGACGATCTCTAAGTTCGTCGCAATCGTCGCCAAGTCAGCGGCGACTCGGTTGCCGGGCCAGTCGGTTGTCAGCGTGTATGACTTGAGTTCAGAGAGAACTGCCGAGTGGCGCTCGTTCGCCAGCGACTCGAGTGTATCCGCCGGCCGTTCGGGTTCTGCGCCGACGAACGACTGACGGGCAGCCGCATACTGTGTGGTAGTGACGTCCTCGAGTCGCGCCAGCAAGCCGAGTACTGTCTCTCCTCGCTCACCGGGAGCTGTCGTCTCGGCTGCCGCCATATCCCGTTCGTGATCGGTGTCGGCGGTCTCATTTGGCACACAGTCGGCGTCGAGCGGTGAGAGTGTGTCTGCGTGTGCGTACAACGACGTATTGTCGACGACGTACGCCTTTCGGACGATGTCATCCGCTTTCAGCTCCTGTAGTAGTTCGGAGAGATACTGTTCGGAGATGCCGACGTCCGCCGCCAGCCGCGCTTTCGTCTCCGGCGCGGTGCGATCGATGGATTCGATAACCTGTGCGATCGTCGCATCGCGACCCTGTCGAGTCGCGTCTTGTGGCCGATGCCACATTTCCCGGAACATACCTGTGAAACTCGACGGGCGGGGATAGTCGTGTGCAATAGACTGTCCAGACGCCTATATAGCAACTGGACGGCCGTTGCACTCTCGAGTCGAGAGCTGTCACAACTACAAACAGTATTGATATGTAGTCGCCTATAGCGGACTAATCCATTCATATAAGCGGTAAAGGGGGAGTCACGCGGTTCGGTCAGTATGGAGACACGGAAAGTTCAGCTCTCCGGTGGAACGACGTACACCATCTCGCTCCCGAAGTCCTGGGCACAGGAACACGGGATCGAGGCCGGATCTGTACTCTCGTTACATCCGAATCAGGACGCCTCGCTACTCGTCGAAGCGATGGGCGGCCGCACCAGTGCCGACCGCTCGACGACGATCGATGTCTCCACTGACAGCGACAACACGATCCGCCAACGAATTCGCGCTGTTCATGCAGTCGGCTACGATTCGGTGACCCTCGTGGATACGACGGGGCATCCAGCGGACCGCCGGAAACTGGTCGACCGAACGCTGACGGAATTATCGGGGTTCGAACTCCTCGAGACGACCGACACCCGCATCCGACTGACGAACCTCATCGACGCCGAGAACGTCGACGTCAGAAAGAGCACGCTCCGGCTCCGGCTGGTGATGCTTGCGATGCACCGGGATGCCGTAACTGCTGTCATCGACGGGAACGAAGATCTGGCCCAACGCGTTATCGAGCGCGACAGTGAGGCCGACAAGCTGTTCGCGATGGTCACACGCCACTTTCGGCGCTCGCTGACCGACCTCCACGAAGTCGAGAAACTGGACTGGAGTCGGGACGAGCTCTTCGAGTACTACTACGCCGCACGTCAGTTCGAACGCATCGCCGATCACGCCGAGAAGATCGCCGAGTTCGCACTCGAGCCGGCGGCGTCGATCCCACCGGCGTACGCCACACGACTCTCCGAACTCGCCACCGCCTCCCGGCAGGTCGTCGATGAGGCAGCCGACGCCATCCTGACAGACGCCAGCGTTGCGGCCGCCAACGGCGCGCTTGCGAAACGCGATCGGCTACTGGAGCAACTCGAAGAGTTCGACCGCGATCTCTACGATCACGACGTGCCAAACGAAGCGTACGTCCTCGGACTCCTGCTCGACAGTCTCCGCCGAACGGTTCGGTACGGTGCGAACGTCGCCGAAATCGCCCTCCAGCAGGTCACTAGGCAGAACACTGTAGACTGATGCAGCGGCCCCCTCGTGTGCGGTTGATATGTTGTTGAAGCGATAAGAACGGCGTTGGTTGATTCTCGGATGGTCCAGTTCTGCGGTCCAGTGCCCGGAGCTGCTGATCGCCATACCTCTTGTCTCCAGTTCGATTCGACGACGGGCGAACAGCCACCACCAGCGTGGGGTCGTTTCAGCACCCGAGAGCGGTATGAGACGCGGTCGGCAGCTCAACGGACGCGCTCGATCGGGTCTCCCGTCTCGAGTTCTGCCGCGACTTCCGGGGTGAGGCCGGCGATACTGTCGATGAGATTTATCCGGTAACTGGCCGGCCCGTTGTACTCGAGGTCAGTTGCACGCTCGCCAGCGAGCCCGTAGGCGAGGGTTCCGTGTAAGGCAGCGGTCACGTCGTCCTCGAGACTGCCAGTGAAGACCGCGAGAGTCGCCCCAAGCATACAGCCCGTCCCGACGACCGTCGAGAGCATCTTGTCACCAGCACGTAGGCGGTAGATCCGGTCGGATCCGGCGACGATGTCTTCGGCACCCGAGGCGACAACTGCAGCGCCGGTTGTCTCCGCGAGTGCCTGTGCCGATTCCGTAATTTCCTCGTACTCACCGACGGACTCGACGCCTTTCACCTCGGCTGTCTTCCCCGCCAGCTGCGTGATTTCCCCGTAGTTGCCCTTGATGACGGCAAACTCGACGTCTTCGAGTAAGCTCGTATGGACCTCGTCTCGGGTCGGCGTCGTCCCTGCACCGACGGGGTCGAGGACGACCGGGACACCAAGGTCGTTGGCTGCCCGACCCGCGGCGTGTAACGCCTCGATGTTCGAATCGGTCATCCGGCCAGTGTTGAGCAGTACCGCACCCGCGAGTTCGGCCATCTCGGGTGCTTCGTCGGGTGCATCCGCCATCACCGGTAACGCACCCCAACTGAGAGTGACGTTCGCCAGATCGTTTTTCGTTACCTCGTTCGTCAACTGCTGGACCAGCGGCTCGCGTTCACGAATTGCCGCAAGCGAGTCCGCCAGCACCTCACCGGTACCCGCAACGTCGTTAGTCATCGCTGCCCACCTCCCTAGAGACGACGGCGGCTACCTCCCTTGTCGCAGTCGCCGGATCGTCGGCTGCAGTGATCTCGCTGATCATGGCGACGCCGGTCGCACCCGCTTCGAGAACCGGTGGCGCATTCGAAGCGGTGACGCCGCCGATCCCGATGACGGGAATCGAGACGGCCGCAGCGATCTCGGAGACGTGCTCGAGGCCGGTTCCGTTCTTCTCCTTGGGCACATCTTTCTTCGAGTCAGTACCGTAGATAGCGCCTACACCGAGATAGTCCGCGCCGGCCGCTTCGGCCTCGATCGCTTCCTCGACCGTCGATGTCGAGCAGCCAATGACAGCCTCGGAACCGAGCAGTTCGCGGGCGACTGCGACGGGAAGGTCGGACTGACCAAGGTGGACACCGTCGGCGTCGATCGCCTGTGCGATATCGACCCTGTCGTTGACGAGCAGGGCAACGCCCGCCTCGGCAGTGCGTTCACGCAACTTGCGACCGAGTTCGTAGCGCCAGCGAGCGTCGGTGTCTTTCTCTCGGAGCTGAACGACGTCGACGCCGCCGTCGATCGCGGCTTCGACCACCTCGACGGTACGCTTCCCGTCGGAAAGCGATTCCTGTGTCACCAGATACGTCCGCCAATTCTTTGGATTCATAAGAGTTATTACTCAGTGGTAAAACTAAGCCGCTTCGATTCGAACCCTCGAGTGAGCGCTCGTTCACTCCACGACCAAGTGATTCCGATAGCTTTCTCGGGATGCAACCGACGAATCCGTTGCGTCGGTTCTCGACGCCTGATCGTCTGGCAGAGACAACGAACTATCAACTGGGAAGAGTTGCTCTATACCAAAGAAACGAGGGCGAGTACCCCGCGCCACCGGGCGCGGGGGTGAAGCCCGACACTCGGCCAACCTATCATCCTCCTTCCATACCTTTACAAGACCGCAGTACCACGATTAGAATATGCAGAAGTCGCTGACCAAAACACTCGTCTTTCAACTCCAACCAGACGAGTCCGGTCAGCAACTTCTGGACGACGCCTTCCTCGAAGCCCGCTGCGTGTACAACGAAACCATCCGCCGAGCAAAGAACGGTGATGACTGGGATGAGATTCGGAAAGACTTGGAGTCTGACGCCGACCTCGTGAACAACACCGCCCAACTCGTCGTACAGAAGTCGCTCGAAGCGATGGAAAACTATTACGAGTACGACGACTACAACCAACCCAGCCACACCACAGATAGCGCGTACCCGCTCCGGTCAAACTACGAGGAAGGGTACAACCTGTTCCTCGAAGACGACTGTATCCGTTACCGTCTCAGCGCGAAGCCGTACAACCCGGTGAAAGGCACTCTTTGCGGTTCACCCGACGCCCTCGAACAACTCCGCCACGCCATCCAATCCGATGCGTGGCGTGTCGGAACGGCAGAAGCGATGAGGCGGAACGAGAAGTACGAACTCCATATCAACATTACCCACACGGAGGCCGATGTACGAGACAAAGAGGATTCACGAATGGTGGTGGGTATGGATATTAACGAGGACTGCGTTGCGCTCGCTGCCCTCCACGAGGACGACATCGTTGATTCGGTGGTCATCGACTTCCCTGAAATCAAGGAGGAACGCCATCGATATTTCACGATGCGAAAGCGGATGCAAAACAACGGGAAGTCGTCGTTCGACCGGGCGTTCGAGCAACAAGAGGAACGGTTCGTCCACGACCAACTCCACAACGTCTCTCGACAAGTCGTGGAGTGGGTGTCTCAGTTCGAGAAGCCCGTCATCGTCTTTGAAGACCTCAAAGAGATGCGGAACTCGATTGACTATGGCACCCGGATGAACCGTCGCCTTCACTCACTTCCGTTCCGCAAACTTCGAGAGTTCATCACGTACAAAGCCGCGTTCCAAGGGGTTCCGTCCGACAAAATCAACCCGGAATACACGAGTCAGGCGTGTTCACTCACCGAGTGTGAGCAGACAACTCGTGCAAACCGGAACAAGAAGCGATTCAAGTGCGTGGATTGTGGGCGGCAAGACCACGCTGACCGGAACGCGGCTATCAACATCGCCAAGAAGGGATTGGCGACACTGGATCGGAATGTGCCTGCTCTCAAGACGCTTCCCAACGTGCGGAAGCTGCGACGGCAGGCATCGGGCTGTGTGACCCAGCCGACCGTGACCCACGACACCGCCAGAGGTCACCACGCCGATGGTGTCGCGGGTGTGTCCGACTAATCCACGGGAAGCCACGGGCCACCGCGCCCGTGGCGGTTCACTGAAGACGACAGACTGCACTGGGATCGTTCCGTAACCGTTTGAGAGAATGCAATCAAGAAGTCGATTACGGCCGTCGCACTCCGTGACTTCGGTGAGAAGATACTACGTGTAGCCAAACAAGCGTTGGAATCACGCGGGGAAGCCCGTCTGGCTCGAGCTTCTGCCGGCAGTGTCCAACCGTCTGGGCATTCATCCCGAGCCGTTGCCTGATACGGTCTGCTGTCAATCAGTTCCGGTGCACCCGCAACCCGCACTGCGGTCCTACCGGTAAATCGGTACAGAAAACCGTATGAGCCAATGATATCTGTGTCTAGAGCTTCCGATTCCACTCCTCGGTGGCGAACGTCTCGCTGGCGCGTGCCCGCGCTTCACTGACAACCGCGTTCGGGAGCGAACCGGGCTCGGCATCGAAGCGCTCGGCGAACGTGTCTTTCAGCGCAGTAATGATCTCCGCCCGGGTCGCGTCGACGTAGTCACGCATGACAGCGACGCGCTTCTCTGCGGACTCGATTGCCTTGTCAGAGACTTTCTCCTCGCCGATGCGGAGCACTCGAAGCATCTCGCTCGTATCGAGTGCGTAGCTCATCGTTGTGTGATGCAAGACGGCGTCGTCTTTGCGAAGCTGTGCCGAGCCACCGATCTTGCCGTCGGGATGAGCGATGTCGTTCAACGGCTCGTGAGAGACCTCGAGCCCACTGCTCCGGAGGGCGTCGATCGCCCACTGGTCGAGTGCAGCGTAGCTGGTCTCGATGTCGTCCGGGACTGCCTCGCGTGGCAGGTACAACGAATAGGTGATGACAGCCCCTGGTTCGACGTACATCGCCCCGCCGCCGGTGAGTCGCCGGACGACATCGAGATCGCGTTGGTCGACGTAGTCGACCGCGACTTCGTCTTCGTACGCCTGAAACCGTCCGAGCGCGACCGCAGGCGACTCACGATACCAGAACCGCAGCGTCGGCTCGAGCTCACCCTCGTCGAGCCGCTCCGCCAGAACGCCCTCGAGGGCCTGTTGAACCGGCTCGCTATACGCTCCGTCGTCGATAATCCGGTAGGTCATTCGATCGCCTCCAGCGTTGCAGCTGCCAGATGCCCCGCGTCGAACCCAATAAGCGTCGCGTCGACCCCTTGGATCGCCTCGATGAGCGTCGCTCGAGAAACGTCTGTCGGGTGGCCCTCGAGTGCGGCCTCGAGCGCCGCGTGACTCTCCGGTGGCTCGAGAAAGAAATCACCGGTCACGCGGACGTCCGTCACTCGTTCATCGTAGGTGACCTCGACCTCGAGGAGCTTTCCAGTCGGGACTTTCAGTGTCGCGCTGTCGTGCATTCGTACGAAAAACGGCTGGGAAGAGTGTAACCGAGCCGAGAGACTAGAACGCGTCGTCTTCGACGGTGATGTCGGCGTGCAGGCCCTCGCGAAGCGCCGCGTGTACGTGGCATTCTTCTTCGCCGAGGGCCGCCAGTTCGTCGGGATCCTCGACGTCAGCTTCGACTTTCAGGGTGAACTCGATGGCATCGAGATGGTCCTCGTCGTTGAGCGTGGCCGATGCGTCGATCTCCATCTGACCGAGATCGTCGTAGCCGGCTTTTTGCGCACCGACTCGGACGGCGGGGAGGAAACACGACGCGTAGTCGGCGACGAGTACCGCGACGGGATTCGGGCCCGTCTCTTCCATCGGATCGATGGCAAGTGCGAAATCGCCGATGACGCTCTGGGTGTCGAATCCGTCTTCACTGGTCGTCGTCAAGGAGATATCGTCCATGTCTGTATTGTGTGGTATCCACCATACAGAAAAGTACCTTGTGGATCGGACGGATATAAATACGGTCGGGAGATAGCCCGACTGCAGCCCGGTGCTGCCTTCCGCGATGATGGCAGATCGTCAGTGGGTGTGGACCGCTTCGTCACGAGCGTCGGCGGCGGCTTCCATGATAGCCTCCGACAGCGTTGGGTGCGTATGGACCGTCCCGGCGAGCGTCGAAAGGTCGGCACCGACCTCGAGTGCGAGAGCGACCTCACCGATCAGTTCGGAGGCGTTCGGGGCGACGATCTGCGCGCCGAGGACGCGTTCTGTCGCCGCGTCGGCGACCACGCGAACGAATCCATCGGTCGCCTCGACGGTCAGCGCACGGCCGTTTGCCTGCAGTGGCATCTGACCGACGACCGGGTCATAGCCTCTCTCAGCGGCGTCCTCGCGGGTCAATCCGACTGTCGCGACTTCTGGATCGGTAAACACCGCAGCGGGCATCGCCTCGTGGTCGAGGGCGGCCGGCTGACCGGCGATTGCGGCCGCGGCGATCTCGCCCTCGTAACTGGCCTTGTGTGCGAGCATCGGCTCTCCGGCAACGTCACCGACGGCGAAGACGTGGTCACGGCTCGTTCGACCCTGCGCGTCCGTCGGAACGAACCCGTTCTCGTCGAGTTCGATCCCGATCGCCTCGAGGTTCGCCGTGTCGGCAGCCGGTTCGCGGCCGGCGACGACTAACACGGCGTCGGCGGTGAGTTCGGCCGTCGTGCCGTCTTCGGCTTCCGTCGTGACGAGGACGCCGTCATCGGTCGACTCCCAGTCGGCAGCGCGCTCGCCGAATCGGAACTCGACGCCGTACTCGACGGCCCGTTCGCGAACGACGCGCGAGACATCGTCGTCGTACATTGGCAAGACATCGTCGAACATTTCGACGACGGTGACGTCCGTGCCTACCTTCGCGAAGACCGTCGACAGCTCCATACCGATATAGCCTGCGCCGACGACGAGCAGCTGATCGGGGGCATCCGAGAGTTCGAGTGCATCGCTCGAGTCGAGGATCCGCTCACCGTCGGGCTCGAATCTTGGAATCTCGATGGGCCGGCTGCCGGTGGCGACGATCGCGTACTCGAACGACAGGGTGGCCTCCCCGTTGTCGGTCGAGATGCGGGCGCGGTGGTCGTCGACGAACGCCGCGTGGCCGTCCACGAGCGTGACGCCGGCTGCACGACACAGGCTCTCGACGCCGCCGGTCAGCTGATCGACCACGCCGTCTTTCCAGTCGGTCAGCCGGTCGACGTCGACGCTGATCTCGGCGGAGATTCCCAGATGCTCCGCGCTCGTCGCTTCGTGGGCCACGTCTGCCCCGTGGATGAGCGCCTTCGACGGGATACAGCCGTCGTTGAGGCACGTGCCCCCGTAGGCATCCTTCTCGACGAGCGTAACCTCGAGCCCGAGTTGGGCGGCGCGGATGGCCGCGACGTATCCACCGGGCCCGGCCCCGATGACGAGTACCTCGGTCGACGCGGGAACGCCGTCGATGGTGTTCGCGGACGTTTCTGACGGTTCCGTTGACCCGGTACCATCATCGATGCGGGTGACTGCCGGGGTCACGCCCTCAGAATCCGACTCGTTCGCGTCGTTTTCTTCGTCCGGCGTCTCGAGTCGCGTTACAGCCGGAGTGGGGTCATCGCCGTCCGCGTCAGCGGAGGTGTCGCCTGCGGCTTTCCCGTCGGTATCGAAGTGCAGGGCGACTTCGCCGACGGAGACGGTATCGCCGAGGTCAGCGACGACTTCGGTAACAGTGCCATCGACCGGTGCCGACACCTCGATGACGGACTTGTCGGTTTCGACTTCGGCGACGAGATCGCCTTCGGTAACGACGTCACCCGGTTCGACGTGACAGGCGACGAACGTCCCCTCATCCGCGCCGTTTCCAAGCTCCGGGAGCTCGAACTCGTAGGTCATCAATCCTGACTCAGTTCTCGTGTCTAATATTGGCTTTGATCTACAATACTATTGGTGGGACGGTAGCATGTGATGCCGTCACATCTAGCCGGAGATACGAAGACAGAGCGGCAAAAAGACGCCAATGGATTCAAACACAGTAGTGGATCTCTAATCCGACATCAAACAATACCATACAACTGAACTGTCGAGAGTATCGAACCACCTCCGGTCTCAATTTGATTCGGCGTTCGACATGCTGGAGTGGCACGGCCACCTGCTGGCGCAGGCGGTCGTGCCGATTGCGCCCTCCAATCTACGGAATACGGCTAATCCGATCGATATAGACTACCGCATCGCGGAGCGAATCAACGAGCACAGCGACACGGTTCGTCTTCGGCAGACGCAACTCGACAAGACGTACTCGAACCGCTCACAGGTAGAAACAGCGATCGGTGTCTGCAAGAATCTCGGCCTCGGACTCGCAGGCCGAGTGAGGGTCAAAGCACACGTTTTCATCGCTCTCTGCCTTCGTCTGGCTGTTACACTCGCTAATCACCACCGCGAAAACGGTGTCGCTAGTCCCACCATCACGCTATGAGATCCATCATGCTCCACCGCCTTGTTTATAGCCAGACACAACGAGACGCTGTCTGTGAGCGGCGAACGTTCAACTGGTTCAGCTTCTTTTTCACAAAAAGTGACTATCTCTATTTCAATCTAACGCCGACGAGGAGTAACTCCGCTCTACGCCACGATCGCGTAACTAGACAATGGCCAGTGCCCATACTCTATTCCGGGTTCGGCGCGCCTACGTGTCAGTGACGGCGAACCCACCTCTTCGATGTTGGGATGTCTCTCGCGAGTGGTGGCCATGCGTCAATCTCGGCGTTGAAGCGGGCGTGTCCGTGGCCGCCCGGTCCGATTTTCTCCACATCGCGTTCGAACGGCAACGCGAGTCGTTCCATTCGTTCTCGAGATGGCTATTTTCGACGCATTCGGCACGAAAGCCGACCGTTCAGATTTGGCGGGATTTCATGTAGCGATATGTGATTTACACAAATTCAGCAGACCTTCTCGACTCTGAGGTGTATTTTAGTTGTCCGTAGTCGACAACCACATACACGGTAACTTTTAGTGACTATCATAAAAACAGAGACGTACAGAAATGGCAGTCTTAGAATCACCACACCCCCGAGCAAACGGCTTTCTCGAGTGGGTGAGCCGATGAGTAGCGAACGAATCCGCTGGTCGCACAAGTCCCTCGACGAACTCCGCACGTTTTGGAACAACGAAATCGAACCCGACCTCCGACGGGACGGCGTCGATCTCTCCGACCGACCGTCCTATCAGGACTTACTCGAGACGGGCTACGGCGGCCTCCAAGACGCGCTGCGCGAACAACACGACATGACGCTTGCGGAGTTCCTTCGGTCGGCCGGCTACTTCGAGGACGACAGCGAGGGCTATCAGTGGGGTATCGACGACGAAACAGCGATCGACGAGCTCAAGTCGTACATCCGCACACTGTCGCGCCGCCGCAACCTCGCGGACAGCACTATCGAGACGAAACGCTCGCGACTGGCGGCCTACGCGCGCCTCTATCGAGACGTGCATGGCAGCGCTGACCTCACCGATCACCTCGGCGACCTCGCACACCGGGCCGATGAAATCGAACGGGTGCTCGCCGTCTTTGACGAACTCGATCGTGACTTAGACAGCGAGGCGTCGAAACTCCGCTATCTCGGGGACGTCTCGCAGTTCTACGAACACCTCCAGCGCCGTGGGAAAGCCGCGTACAATCCTGCCGAGACCATCGACATGGAATATGGATGGGAACGCTCGGAACCCGACAATCCGGCCCTCTCGAGCGAGCAAGTTCGCCGGCTGTACGATGCCGTCGAGAGCCCCGACGAGGAACTGTTGGTGCTCGCCCTCTGTGGGTGGGGACTACGCCGCAACGAAGTCGCCTCGTTGCACGTCTCCCAGCTCGCACTCGAAGGCGATGACCCGCACATCTATTTCGAGGAACGCAAGAACGGTCCCGGCACGGTTGCGTTGCTCTATGGCCGCGAGACGCTGACCGATCGAATCGACGCGCTTGGCAGCGCCGACCGCGAATGGTCGGGCTACTTGTTCCCCTCGAGCCGGGCCGAAAGCGGCCACGTTGTCGGCGAGACGATACAGGCACGCTTTCAACGGATCGCCGAGCGGGCAGATGTCCAGGTGCGCGGAGAAACGCCGACCTCAAAGATGGGGCGACGGTTCTGGTATACGGCGTATGCAAACGCACAGAAACAGTTGCTCGAGAATCTCGACGCGATCGCGGCCGATCAGGGGAGTTCCGATGCGAGTGTCGTACTGAAAAACTACCTCTCGGAGGCCGAACGGAGACAGTATCGGCGTGAGTACATGCGCGAGCGGCTCGCAGAGGCATTCGGCGAATAATGGGTCCAGACGGCTATGTTGAATCGCCATACGACGGTGGATTTCACTGTTTGACGGCCTGCTAGATGTTATAGACGACACATATCAAGGCGATTTCACGGAACTCGCGATACCAGGTACGCGCTCGCACGGTATAGCCGAGCGAGCGCTTGACAGTTGAGTTGACGGTTTCAGCCATTGACCGCTGAGCGTACCGATCGTCGTCAATGCGGGCGTTGTGTGCGTGATCGTACGGAGCGAAGATTCGGTGTTTGATCAGTGGGCGAATGTCGAGTTCGTTCTTCGAGGGCACGGCCTTTACGGGTACGTCGAGACGGTCCGTGCCAGAGAGCCGACCCGCGAGAGCCTTCGAGAAAAGAAGCCTGAACCAACATATCTCGAGGCTGCTGCGGCCGATCTGGGCTGTTCGAACCCGCTGTACGTCGGCGACAGTGAGAGCGACATTGTCGCCGGCCAGCAGGCAGGCTTTGATACCGTCTTTCTCCGTCGAGATCACAACGCCACTCGTCACCTTGAGATAGAGCCTACCGTCGAGGCCGAGAGCCTGAGCGCCGTTCTGGAATTGTTGTAGGGATGGGAATTATCCCCGACCGATTCGTGTGACCGGTATGCACCAGCCGACAGTCGGGACGGTCCGTGAATATACCCTGGGTGACGACGATGTCCCTTGGGTCCTCGGGACACACCTCACTGAACGCTGTGGGCCGCTTGCTCGAGCGCCCGATGGAAACCGAGTGTTGCTGATCGAGGCACACGGCTTCGCCCGCCGGCTGCCGTACCACCACCACAAGCTCACGCTCGTGTTCGCCGCAATGCGCCGGTTCAGGGATCGCTTGTCCGACGCCGGTTACAACGTGATCTATCTCAAGGCGGAGACGTTCGGCGACGCACTCGAGACGTTCTTCGCGGAGCATCCCGACGCCACGCTCGTGACGATGCGGTCGCCGAGCTACGGCTCCGAGCGGCGATTTCGTGACCTCGTCGCCGACGCCGGTGGCGACCTTCGGGTCTGCGAGAACGAACTGTTTGTCAGCACCCGCGGGGCGTTCGACGAGTGGGCCGACGGCGCAGAGACGTTCACGCACGAACAGTTCTACCGATGGATGCGCCGGGAGTCCGGCGTGCTGATGGACGGCGAGGAGCCGGTCGGCGGCGAGTGGAACTTCGACGACCAAAATCGTGAATTCCCGCCCGAAGAGTGGGAGGCACCACCCGCCCCCTCCCCGGAGCCCGACGTAGTAGTCGAGGAGACCGCTGCCTGGGTCGAGTCGACGTTCGACACCTGGGGCAGTACCGAGGGGGTTCGTTGGCCGGTAACTCGCGAGGGAGCCCGCGACCACCTCGAGCACTTCCTCGAGCATCGGCTTCCCGCGTTCGGTCCCTACCAAGATGCGATGCGAACCGACGACTGGGCAATGGCCCACTCGCTTTTGAGCGCGGTGCTCAACATCGGCCTGTTACACCCACTCGAAGTGATTGAGGCGGTCGAAACGGCCTACCACGACCGGGATACGGTCTCGCTTCCGTCCGCGGAGGGCTGTATCAGGCAGCTTCTGGGCTGGCGCGAGTTCGTCCGTCACGTGTATCGACAGACGATGCCGGAACTGGCGAGTGCCAACCAGCTCGAGGCGACGGCTTCGCTGCCGGACTTTTACTGGACGGGCGAGACGGGGATGAACTGTCTCGCCGAGACGATCGGCGACGTCTACGATCGGGGATACGCCCACCACATTCAGCGGCTGATGGTCCTGGCGAACTTCGCGACGCTGTGGGGCGTCGAGCCTCGGGAACTCAACGAGTGGTTTCACGCGACCTACGTCGACGCCTATCACTGGGTGACGACCCCGAACGTCGTCGAGATGGGCCAGTACGCCCATGGTGTCTTCGCGACGAAGCCGTACGTCTCGTCGGCGAATTACGTCGATCGGATGTCCGACTACTGCGCCGACTGCCGCTACGACAGCGACGAGACGACCGGCGAAGGTGCGTGTCCGTTCAACGCCCTCTACTGGGACTTTTTGGCCCGAAACGAAGCGAAACTCCGCGACAATCACCGGATGAGACTGATGTACTCACACGTCGATGCCAAACGCGAGGCCGGCGACCTCGAGGCGATCCGCGAGCACGTCGTCGATCTGCGGGCCAACGTCGACGACGTGTAGTCTCAGTAGCGGATCGCCGCATCGAAAATTCCTGCCGTCTGGCCAAGTCCGACGAGCACGAGCCCACCGACCGCGGCCGTCCGGGTGCCCCAGGTTGGGCTGACGGCGTAGAGGGCCGCGCCGAGCAGACAGCCCGCGGTCCCGACCGCGTAGATCCAGCCCCCTTTGGTGACCCGACGCCCGGTATCGACGAAGCCGACTGCCGGTAGAAGCATCCAGCCGAAGAGAGCGACGGCCGTAAGCGCCGGATTCGTCGGCTCGAGCCAGAGGCCGACGACACCACAGAGCGTGACGACCGAGCCGACGGTGATGAGCAGCCACCACGTGCGTAGGACGCCCTCGCGCATGTCGGCGTAGCCGGTCGCCGCGAAGCCGACCAGAAGGACGGCCATCACGACGTGAGCGATGAACAGCGTGTGCTCGGTTACGACCTCGAGGTGGGCGGCCGTCACGAATGTCCAGGCCAACGGGACCAGGATCGGCGGGCCGAGCTCTCGAGCGCGTCTGAACATGCCGGAGCATACTGTGTGCTGACACAAATGCGTACACGGTGGTAGCTCCCGCCGAGTGTCTCGAGACCCTATCCTCCGAGCAGCGATGTCAGCTATCCAGTTCTTCGTAGCGTGCCTCGATGTCGATCATCGGCCGCGGGTAGTCGACGCCGAGTTCGACGCCGTAGGTGGCCTGTTGCTCGTCGCTCAGTCGCCAGGGCCGGTGGACGAACGCCGAGGGAAGTCCCTCGAGTTCGGGACGCCAAGTCGTCACGTACTCGCCGTCGGCGTCGTAGTATTCGGCCTGTGAGAGGACATCGAAGTAATTGTCGCGGGAGTCGTTTCCCACGCCGGCCTGGTAGGCCCAGTTCCCCCAGTTTGAAGCGACGTCGTAGTCAACGAGTCGTTCCTCGAAGTATGCTGCTCCCCAGCGCCAGTCGATACCAAGTGCGTCGGCAAGAAACGAGGCGACGTTCTGGCGGCCACGATTGGACATGTATCCCGTCCGGTTTAGCTCGCGCATGTTCGCATCGACGAACGGAATCCCCGTCTCGCCGTTCGCCCACCGCTCGAACGTCTCCCGGTCGTGCTCCCACGCTTTTTCGATGTCCCGGATTCCGTTGGGATGGAAAAACTGTGCGCCGTATTTACAAAACTGGAACTGGAAGAAGTCACGCCACAGTAACTCGAAGACGAGCCAGTAGGTGTCCTCGTTCGAGACTCGTTCGGCCTCGTAGCGACGGACCTCGTCATAGATCCACCGTGGCGAGAGACACCCTGCCGCCAGCCACGGCGAGAACTTCGAGGAGTAGTCTGCCCCCAGCATCCCGTTTCGGGTCTCTTTGTACTCTCTGAGGTGATCTCCTTCCCAGAAATACGCCTCGAGGCGGCGCTTGCCGGCTGATTCGCCTCCCTCGAAGGCCAGCACTGTACGTTCGTCCTCGGGCGGCGTCTCGAGTCCGAGGTCCGACAGCGTCGGTACACCGCCGGCGGGCAAGGCTGGCGTGGAAATCGATTTCGGTGGTTCGACGGGCTCTCGAATCGAACACTCGCGTTCAATCTCTTTGCGCCACGGCGTGAACGTATCTCCCATCCGCTCGTATGACGTCGGGAGATCAGAGACGTGATACAGCGTATGCGTCCACCGGTGCTCGAAGGCGATCTCGTCGGGAAGTGCCGCTCGAACACTGTCTTCCACCTTGCGTTCCTCCGTCGCCGGTTTCGTTTGTGCGTACACGGCATCGGCGTCGACGCGACCCGCGATGTCGGGAACGACTGTCTCCGGACGGCCCTGCCTGACGAACAGCTCGCCCCCTCGTTCTCGGAGCGCCGCCCGTAACTCGAGCAGTGACTCGCGGCGGAATCTGGCGCGGTGAGTGCCGAGCTTTTCGGTCCCGTCGCGTGTCTCGCCGCGCTCGTGCGGATCGACGACGTAGACCGGCACGATTTCGTCTGCCGTGGTGACCGCATCGGCGAGCGTCGGATTGTCCGTGACTCGGAGATCGTCTCGAAACCAGACGACGGCGGTGTCCATGGTTTCTGGACGGAGAGCGATAGCAAGTATCTGTGGACAAACAGTGATACCGGATTCACCCAGCTACCAGCGTGTCATAGAATACGACTTACACCCTCTACCTGACGATTATACAGCTCTCAATTCGTGTATGATCCTGTAGTTTCGCCAGTCATTGACTTTGTTTAATACATATGGCGTGAATAATATCTGTTGAGAACCATTGTATGACACGCTCTCTAAGAGTAACCAGAAAACACATCTAATCATATCTATTTTGATGGATATGATCACACGACGAGAGCTGCTATTTTCTGTTGGAGGCGGTCTCATCGGTGGTGCTAGTGTATATACTGGCACATCCCTGCTATCGACTGGATACGAATCTATTGGGTGTGGTTTCTGCGGTGCGTGCTCGCGCCACGCCTCCTTGTCCTCGGTACTGAGTTGGTCGTTGAACAGTTCGGTCGCCCGCTCGTAGCCGCACTGTCCCACGGACTGAAAAGATGTACACAGGCCGACTATACTGTCTCCCCGTGAGATCGTTCTTCAGTCCGGGCGGCTGAGCCAGCGCCAGATTCGTCGGGAGAGGGGAACCTGGACGCCTGGCTCTTTGACCACGAGGACGGAACTCGTCGTCTCGGCGGGGACGAAATCAGTGGTCTGACCGAAAAACTCGCGAATCCGCTCTGGCCGGATGGGTCCACCCATTACCAAGAGATCGGCCGCGTTGGCCCGTTTGACCAAAGCGCGGTCGATGTCGTCGGTTCGAAGTAGTTCCGTCTCCGTAGGACTATCTGTGAGTTTCGCGAGGTCGGTCAAATACTCCCGAGCGGACGTTTCCGCCTCCTCGGCGGCCTCCTCGTCGATTGCCTTGACCAACGTCAGGCGCGCACCCGTGGCGGCAGCGATCGCGTCTGCGAGTTCAATCTCCGCGCGGTCGTAGGGGTTGGTCGCGGCCGCGACGACGATGTCCTCGATGTCGCCGGTCTCCCGGTATTTCAGTACGGCGAGTCTGACCGGGAGCGGCGACCGGAGTATTTCGTCGACATGACTCTCTCGGAAGTGGTGTTTTCTGATTGGGTCGTGCCAATCGATGAGAACGAGTTCCGTTTCCTCGCGGATGGCATCTATGAGAGCAGCGCCCCGATCGTGGGTGTGGATCTGCTCGAAGGTGACGGTGTGCTCGTCCCGATCCAGCGTGTGGGCGCTCTCGATGGGTTCCTTCCAGTCGGCATCAGCGTGAGGTGCAGGCTCCACGATCGGGGTCTGCGGGGGGATTTTCGAGATAGCCAGTACCTCCAGGTCGGCATCGAATTCCTCGGCAAATGCAGTCATTAACGTACAGAGGAGCGGGTTGGTTTCTCCCTCAAAGGTCTCGACCAGTACATGCGACCCAAGGTCCGTGAACTCCCTACTCTTCGATGCTTTCTCTTCGATCGACTGTCGGTACTGGGCTCCGAGAAGCAGGTCCCTGATGTCGTGGTCCGGCTCGACGGGCTCTCCGATCTGTCGCTGGACGGCGTACCACCCGATTCCGAACAGGACGAACACGACCGCCGCGACCTGCGAGAGTCGCCCCATAAACGGAAGCAGGAGCAACGCGGTGACGGCACCGGCAAGCGGCAACCACGGTGAAAACGGGACTCGGTACGCCGGTTCGTACCACTCCGGTTGGGCGCTCCGGAGCAAGACGACGGTGAGGTTCAGAAGCGCGAACACAAGAATGCCGAACGTGCCCCCGATTTTCGCTAGGCCTTCGACGTCGCCGCGGAACGCCAACACCAGCGTGATCATTACGCACCCGGTTAGCCAGACGGCCCACGTCGGCGTCTCGAAGCGGGACGAACGCTGTCGAAGTTTCGGTGTTACAAGCCCATCACGCGACATCGCGAAGGGGAACCGCGAGGCGGACAACACGGCCGCATTGGCAGTCGACACGGTCGCGAAGATGCCCGCGATCGCGACGACCGCGCCACCGAGAGCACCGAGAAACAGTCTCCCAGCGTCGGCGACCGGCGCCGTACTCTCGGCGATGTCGTCGAGCGGCATGACCCCCGTGATGATGAGCATAATTGCGACGTACAGGAACGTGACGAAGACCACGGCGCTAAACAACGCCCGCGGGAGCGTCGTTCCGGGATCTTTGACCTCCTCGGCGACCGCGGTCGCCTTCACCACCCCCAGATAGGAGATGAACACGAGTCCAGTCGTGGCGACCACCCCTCCAACGCCGCCGGCTGTGAACGGCTGCCACAGCGTGGGATCGGCCGCAAACAAGCCCTTGCCGACGAAAATTCCAAGGATGACGACCAGTCCGCCGACGATGAGATTCTGGAGCCAACTGCTCTTTTCGGCTCCAACCCAGTTTAGGACCGTCAACAGGAACCCGCCAACGACTGCTACGCTGAGAATCGGGACGGCCGAGAACTCGGTGACGTACCAGCCGAGTCCGACCAGAGCAAACGAGCCCTTGAAGACGAGCGAAAGCCACGTACCGAAACCGACGACGGTGCCGATGAGTGGCCCCATCGCTCGGCTCGTGAAGTAGTAGGAACCGCCAGACACGGGCATCGCCGTCGCGAGTTCGACTGCACACATCGTCGCCACGAGCGCGATCAGGCCGGCTAGACTAAACGAGAGCGCCGCAGCAGATCCCGCACCTTCCGCTGCCGGCCCCGGAAGGACGAAAATCCCCGCTCCGAGCATCGTCCCTGTCGTGAGAGTGAATACCGCAACCATACCGAGTTCGCGGCTGAGATCAGAATCCGTTCCCTCGGACATGTGTTCTGTGAAGAGATACCCTGATACTACTTAAAAACGGAGGCTTCATTCCAGCTCAGCCGTGAGAGCGTCATATAATTCAACTCATAGCTTGAGTTTCTCACTTTCTGGATCGTCTTCTCGCTCGTAATTGATGATTGCAATCACGATCCGGAGACACAGCGCAAGTATCTCTTGTCTATGGGACGTAGCCACTCGAGGAACCCGGTTCTGTTGGAGTAGACTCCTACTGAACTGTAACAGAGAGCCCCACTTCATCCTGGTTGACTTCTCATATCGGTCTCTGACACTTCGATAGGAGAAAGTATAGGCTATCTAACTAGCTGGTGGTGTGTCAGACGGACACACTCTCGTCACAATACGGGTTATTCCGGAACCCACTCGAGTGTCACTTCCGCGAATAGGTTCAATAAAAAAGTGATAGAATACTACTCTGTGTCTGACCTCGAACGTGATTTCGACGACGACTAACCCTCTTATCTATAGATAATCTCACCAGCAGCGACATGAATTCGGCTCGGCGTCTACTGTGAAGGGCGAAGCGGATATCACGTAACGACTCGAACGTAGGGGGGTTTGTCTAGATACTCGATCAGTCGTACTGCACCAGTGTCGCCGGTTGGGCTCTTGTGAAGTTGCACATACTGGAGGCCAGTATCGTTCATCCACGTCTCGAGAAGTTGAGAGGCGAGATCGACGTGGAACGCAGCGAGGTCGTCTTGTAGCAGTGCCGGATTGTGAATGTCGATAATGGCGTCGGTTGCGGTTACGACGGATGATTGGAGCCACGAACGAACCTGCCGTGTCGTCTCTTCGCCAAGCATGTGGCGCAACGTGTTTGTATCGAGTGACAGCACGACTCCTTGACTACGGGACCGATCGTGTATCGTCGTCATCGCGCTCTTGATACCGCTTTCGTCTTCGGCGGATTTGAAAATGTTCTGATGGTCATCCCAGACGCCGTGGTGGTCGAAAACGAAGAGACGATCGTCATCGAGAAGGTCATCCATCGGCGTTCCGAGCCGTTCGAAAACAGACTGGAGAAACAATGGTTGTGAGTTGATCCGTGGCAAGAGAGCGATGGACCTCTCTTCTTTAAGTATATTTGATAATATAACGTAGAGGATACCACCGACCTCTGCTTTTCCATCGTGTTGAACGACCGTACTCTCACCAGAGAGGATTCCACCACCAAGTAGCGTATCAAGTCCATCAATGCCCGTCGGTACGTGGTTCGTCACGCGAAGCGTCGAACTAAATGTCCGGTTCTCCGGAAGAATACGAATCCCTTCATCGTCGAACATGAGTTCGAACGTTCGGTCATCGTACGCCACACCACGCATTTTCAGAATCTCGAGTAATCGTCTGTCCGTTCCGCGGAGTCGGTTTCGCTGGAGCCGTATCACGCCATGCAGATTATACTGTGTGAGCTCGTCGACCGAAAATTGGCCCGTTTGCATACCGTTGGTGTTCGGCCGTGATGATTCTGCAGTAAACAGCGCTGTTGCGTCGTGATGATCGTTTATCAACTGGATTAGGTCCAGCAGGAACCGTCGATACGTCTGCTCGTTTTCGCTGACGGAACGGAGTCCGGAAATGCTATCCACGACGACACGGTCGCCCGAGATATTACAGCGGAAAAACTCCCGAAGGTTCGCGGGTGTAAAATCGATGTAGTGGTCATCAATCTCGTCGGCCCCCTCTAGGGTCCGAAGGAGATGACGATCGACGTCGTCATCGGTCCGATCCGCTCCATACGTTTCGACGATTGTTCCCTGATCGTATTGGTCGGTCCCACTGCCGGGACGTGCATGCAACGAGAGGACAGTGAATAACTCGTCTGTCAGGTCGAACGAAAACGGCTCGAACGTGTCACGCAATTCATCCGGCGTCTGTTCAGTACTGATGTACGTACAGTGCTCGTCGTTCTCGAGACCAGCCTGCAAGAAGTTCATTGCCAGCGTCGATTTTCCAGCCCCCGGTGGCCCAGTCACAAGGACTGTTCTGTTCTCTTGGAATCCTCCGTCGAGGATCTCGTCTAATTTCTCGATCCCCGTCGAAACAGCCATATCAACGCTATGAATCGAACGCTAATAATGACGAGGGTCTTGAATGCCACCTTCGCCGATACGCGCGCAGTCTCTCATTGAGTCGAGAAAATGAAACGCGACACGGCGGTGTGTGCCGACTTACGAGAAGCTTGGCTCGAAAGTAAATGGTCGACCTCGATCCCAACTCGATTCTCCCCTGTTGCCGGGTTCTTCCCCGTCGTCCAATTCTTCCTCGCCATCGCTATCGGTCGGCGGACCCGCATGTTCCGGTGGGCCTTGATCATCGTCCGGTCCTTCCTCGTTGCCCGACTCTCCCCAGACTTGTAGTTCAAACCCCACTTTCTCTTTGTCATTTTGTCCTTTGTCATCGCCACCGAACTCGGCTACAACAGTTACGTTCTGAACCTTGGAGATATCATCTGGTGCCTCGTAGATGAACGTCATCCGACCATCAGTACCCGACGCCTGTTCAACCGGACTGACAATACCCTGCCCCGAAGAGACCTTGGCCTCAACCGAAACACCACTGACTGGATTATCGAACTTGTCCCTGACCTCCGTGATGAGTCGCTGCCTTCCGCCTGCCGGCACACTCACATTAGAGCCTTCGACATCGGTGAGATAAATCCCGTTCCGTGTGACCGAATCGTCATCAACCCATACCTGAGCGAGTTGCATCTCGTATGTCTCACTGGCCTGTAACGTTATTGTGAGTTTGTCACATGGATTAGGTGGAGCAGTTTCGCATGTGTAATCCGTCACGTATCCACCGTTTTTCGTGAGTTCTGACTTGAGGAGGTCATCCCACTGTTCTTTGGTGAGTTCAGTCGGGACAGTGAGCTTGGGCGGGTCGTCAGCGCGACCGGAGACGAGAACGGATCTCGTTTCGGGACTCGAGGGCCGGATCTTGAGGAGCGTTCGATCGACGCCGGTATGGCTGACCTCTCCTCTGAGGGTAGTCAGCGTTATTGTCCGCCCGTCGATAAGTTGGTGGCCGTCCGTGACGAGTGTCGTCTCCCCGATGCGGTTATAGACGGTCCCCAGCTCGTAGACCGTCTGTGGTGCGTCGTGATACTCGTTATACTCAGGGGTGTAGATGAGCGGCTGCGTCTCGATACGGTTCGGCGAGCCGTCCCAGTAGTCGCCGGTCTCACCCTGTGCGACCGCATTCTCTATGGTCACGTTTTCCGGCTCACCCGTTCGAACCGTTCCGGTCGCTGGCGGTGGGTTCAACAGGAACAGACGCGACTGATATCGAACACCAGGGGTCAGTGCGATCGACTGACTTGTTCCGGTCGCCACCGATCTGTCGATCCCCGCGGCGACATCTCGCATCTCCCCCTGGACGCGCTGGTTGTGATTGAATTCCGCCTCACTGACCAGCGCTGGAACCGCGTTCAACTGTAACAGCGCCAGCATCGTCATGAGAATCGCGAGGAGTAAGATCGCACCGATGAGCGGTGAAACGGCACGCTCGTCACCGACACTGTCTCGGTTCATAGGGCGAGAAACACCCCCGTCACGAGCACCGAAAGCGCGATCGCATATTTGAGGCCACTGAGAAGGTTGTTCTCGGCCAGCTTACCACCGATTAACCCAGCCACGATACTTTGGATGAGTGCGGAGTGAAAAAAGATCGTTCGGAACACGTCGACATCGATCGAAATCGTCGCCGGGCCCGCCTCCATGGCATCCGGACTCGAGGATGCGGCCGCTGCCATCGGATCGAGAAAGCTCACACTCAATACGACGATGATGAACAGATAGACGAGCGAGCCGATAAAGACGATCGCCAGATACGGTCCGACCTCGTTTCGTCGAGCAGCGTTCATGCGAGCGTGGATCTGTAACTCCTCGGCGGCGATCTCGAGAATTTCGTGGAGATCGCTACTGATTCGATTGCCTTTCGCGATGATCGTCAACGTTGGTGCGACTTGTGGAATTGGGAGGCGGCCTGCGAGTCGACGAAACGCCTTCGAAGGGTCGTGATTCCAGACGATATCGTTTCGCACCGTCGTTAGCTCGTCGCTCAACGGGCCCGTACCCGCCTTCGAGACCAAGTTGAACGCGTCAGTGAGCGTCACACCCATTCGGTTCGCGTTTGCAAGTGTCTCCAGAATATCCGGAAACTGATCGACGATCTTTCGTTCCTGCCGTCGGTTCCGTTCGTACAGCACCGATACCGGAACGCTGGTGACGAGCCCCGGTAGGATAACCAGCCAGAGCGTTGTCATGACCGGTTCGGCGACGATGGCGGTGGCGGCTGGTCGAACGCGGCCACTGAGTACCGCACCGGCGGCAAGCACGACGCCTAACGGAACGGTGATCGTAAACCCGAACGCCGGCCGCCGTTTCACGTATTCGATACCGTTCGTGAGGCGTTCGCGGAGTCTCGTCCGGAGCTGACTCTGTTGGTATGCTCGATACCGCTCAGAGTCTGCGAGTGTCTCGTCGACCGACGACGTGCCGTCACCGATATGTCCTATCCCCTGTCTCTGCTCGTCAGCTGTCGTCGATGCAGTGAGGCGAGGTGCGTGGGCAAACAGATCGACAAACAGGAAAAACCCGACCGCACTCAGCGGCAACACGATGTAGATCACGACGGCGATCTCGAGGGCGCTGACGCCGCCTAACAGGCCAAGCACGAGTAGCGTAATGATCAAAAATAGTGGGCCAGCGACGAACCCGGCGATGAACACCTCGCTGATCAGTCCGAGTCGGTCGACGAACGTCTCCTGTTTCTGCATGGCGGTTTCAGTCTGTTCGTCGATCGCTTCGCCGAGGAATCTGCTCACATCCCCACCCGACTCGAGGACGCCGAGGAGATTCGTCAGAAACTGCTGAAGCGTCTCGCTCGGTGTTCGATCGCGCGTGTTTTCGATCGCCGTATGCAAATCGTTCCCGAAGAGTTCCATCTCACGAGCGATCAGATCGAACTCGTCAGCGACTTCACCGTAGACAGCTTTCTCATCGGCCAGCGCATGGATTGACGTGATAATATCGACGCCACCACCAGACATGGCGTAGAGAAACGTAATTGCGGATGGCAGTCCCAACTCAATCTCGCTGCGACGGGTACTGACGAGTCGACGTGGCCGGTAGTGGACGACCCATCCCCACGTCACACCGCCACAGACGATCGCAATGCTCGAGATCGAGAGCACGGCCCACATGACCGTCTCCATCGGCGTCGATCCCGTGACAGCAGGGACACGGTCGAAACGTCCAGCAATGACAGCTACTGCTGTGAGGACAACGAAAGCGAAAACGGCACCACCACCTGCTGCTTGCAGACTCCTGATGGCGCTTTCGGCGAGATACTTGTCGACGGTCGTCCGTACGTGGGCTTGCTCAAGACGATGTTGTAGCGCACGGTATCGCTTCGTCCGCCCCTTAAAGTATGACCGGATGCGTCCATACTCGTCGGCGAGGCCGTCTCGCAACTGGTCGTCCGGGCTTCGATCCGTCGGCTGTCGGGTCGCATCGTCTGCGTCAACACCCACGCTTGGCTGTACGTGGGATGCTGGCTGGTCCGCCTCCTCGAGCGGAGTCTTATCCACGGCTAGTCACCCGACTCGGCAAGGACAGACGCAAGCTCATCGTCACGGACGAGATCGACGACTGTGTCTGGCTGACGAGCGAACATCGTCGTCGTCTTGACGACCTCGTCGTAGCCGCTGATTCCGTTCGTGTGAAGATACTCGAGGATCTCACGTCGCCGCTTGAGTTCGGTTTCGGCCTGTCCTGTCGTCCAACCACGTTCCTCACGGACGTCGTCGATCGTCTGTGAGGTCTGTGCCCGATTGAAACTGTCCGTCGCAGGGTCGCGATCGAAGACTGTTCGCGCCTGAAGCATGTCTTGGCCCTCGTCTCGGGGAATGATCTCGACGACCTCGCTGTTTCGACGGACGTTCTTGCCATCGACGCGCACCTGTTTCTGTATCGAAACCAGATCGAGTTCGGCGATCATCTGTCTCGGAACCGTCAGTGGTTCGTTTTGCAGTCTGCTCAATAGCCCTCGCACGGAGTTCGCGTGAAACGTCGTATAGGCCGTGTGACCGGTCGAAATCGCTTGAAAGAACGTCGAGGCGACGCGTGGATCAGCTCGGATTTCGCCGACAAGCAAGTATTCAGGTCGCTGTCGCAGACTTGCTTCCAGCAAGTTGTACATCGAGACTTCGCCCCGTCCTTGGTCGCCTGTGGCTTCACGGGAGACGCTTTGAACCCAATTGTCGTGTGGCAACGAGAGCTCCGGTGTATCTTCGATGGAGACGATCTTGCTCTGGGGTGGGATAAAAAAGGACATCGAGTTCATGCTCGTCGTCTTTCCAGACCCTGTCGCTCCAGCGAACAACAGCGAGCGATTGTTCTGCACTGCAAACCAGAAAAACGCCATCTGTTCGATACTGAACGTACCAGAGTCGATGAGATCGATGGGCGTAAACGGGGTATCGGTAAAGTTTCGAATCGTAAAATTTGACCCGCGCGTCGTCACGTCACCACCCAGCGTCGCTTGCATCCGGGATCCATCCGGAAGACTGGCGTCAACGAGCGGATTCGAGACGGAGAGATGTTTGCCCGCTCGCTGGGCGAGTCGCATTACGTACGAATCGAGTTGCCCCGCATCGAGCCGACAGTTCGTCGGGATGTTTCCGTACTCACCGTGATAGACGTGTATCGGGACCTCCTCGCCGCTGCAGGAAATGTCTTCGACCATCGGCGAACGCATGAGTGGATCGATCCGCCCATACCCGATGAAATCCCGGCGCAAATAATAGAGGATCTTGTGTAACGACGTACTGGAGACGGAAGCTGCATACTCCTTGACGATCCGCTTTGCCTCGCTATCGAAGACCGCACGCGACGGTTGCTCACCGGTCCCGTCCGCATACATTAACTCGGATCGAAACGTCTGCTCGAGGTCGTCGCGAACGTATGCTTCGAACTGATCGAGCGCTGGCTCGACGACCCAGAGACGCGGCTCGTCGGTCGCGTCATCCGAGACGGTCGCCAGATATGCATACGGTCGATTAACCCACGACCAGTCGCGTTGGTGGTGTGTCTCGAGATAGTCGAACTCGAAAAACGTCTCGTCGAGTTCCGGTTCGCGGACGGGATCGAAGGGGTCGTCCGGAAAGAGTGGACTCGTGTATGCGCGTGCCTCCGACAGCACGTCGTCTCTGAGACTGGCTAACTCTTGGCCATCCACGTCGGCGGACGCATCCGCCAGACGATCTGGAGACTCCGGCGACAGATCGTCTTCCGCCTTCCTCCCTGCTGTCTCGCGATTATAGCTGAATTCGGACCCCTTGTCAGACATAGTGGTTCAGATGTGTATGCGCAGCCGAGACAGACGCCAAAACACAATTTCGAGTTGAATAGTGCTGGCTTCTAACTCGAAGGCCTAAAACTTTGTTCTGGGGGTCGCTAAGTCGGAACCACGCACTCTCCCGGCTACTATCCCATGTATTTATTCTCCGCGACTGATATCCACGTGGTGTGTCTGAACAGATCGGGTATTCGATGTCGACTGCAGAAACGGTCCGCTTTCTCGAGCAGCAGGGACATGGCACGCTCAGTCTCGCAGCGGACAATCGTGCGTATGGCATTCCGATTTCGTATGGGTACGACGAAGACTACGATCGACTCGTAATGGAGTTCGTCTCGACTGAAACGAGCAAGCGAAAACGGTTTGCCGAGTCGACCGACGAGGTAACGCTCACGACGTATGAATTTCGAGATCAGACGACGTGGGCGAGCGTCGTCGTAACTGGGACGTTGCACAACGTTCCGCCGGAAAAAGTCTCGAGTCAGGCTGCAGCGCTGTTTTTCCACCGTGCTGATGACGCCGCAGGTGATGACCGCTGGCGGAATGACATGTTCGACAAGGAGTGGTACGAAATCGATATCGAGACGATATCTGGTCGCCAGGGTGAACAGATTCCGTCTAAGGAATGAGACACGTGATCAGTGTCGCCAGAGCGAAAATCATCAGTAAATTGCTTGTCTGTGATCGGCACCTGATCGTTAGGGACGACTGGGAGAGAGTGATTGGGACCGTGACTCGACAGCGAGCAGGTAGCTGCCGAATGGTTGCCGACGTATCCGCCGGGTCTGAGTCGATCGAAGGGATCTGGAATCAGACAAAGTACGGTGAGTTAAACAATTTCACGACCGATAAGCTGAAGACGCTGAACTCACGTGTTGAATGGCCAATAGCTGCAAAGCAGGATCAAACAGAGTTCTTACAGGATTTCGTCAGCGTTGCTGGACTGGAACGACTCTGGTTTCATTAGCAATAAACGCTACAAGCTAACGGTCAATGAATGACACCCTATTTAACAGAATCCAATGAACTATTGTGTAATATTGTGATGACTCAGAAAGACTGATATGGCTGTGATCCAAACAGTGACTTGGGCGTGAGGATAGGCGGTGGGGGATAGCACTCACGCTCAGTCAGAGGCACATCTTAGACACACGGACCGTGTCGAATACTCGTCTCCACACGAGTCATCTGGGGCAAACAGTATGACCCAGAACGGTGGCTCCATCGTACCCTGCCTCGAGAAGTGATTTCTCGTTCGAGTGTGTTACTCAACGAGCTCTGGCCCCTCTTTGACCGCGATTGCTGGATCGGCTCCGAATTCCACAATAACGGTATAGCCATTGTATTGGAACTCGATTCGGCCAGATTGAGCCGTCCCGTTCTGGCGTCCTGACGCAAAGAGATCGTCGAGCGCATCTGGATCGACCGCATCATACAATGGAGGAAGTTCCAGTGGATCCGTGTGCTCTTTTTCAGCAACACAATTAACTATATACAAAGAAATCCTATCTTCTCCCTCAATATCTCTCTCCATAGTGGCAGATAACCTCTTCAGGTACTAATATATGACGCCAAACATACTAATTTCTGTGCTCTCATATAGGACTTATTTTGGCCATAGTTGGATCAATAGTATTTCGAGAGTGGCGTTGTGAGCTATATTTAAGCAGCACAGCTCCTGACGTGGTACCTCACGACGTTATCGGGGTCGGCTATTCGGAATTCTGGCAGACAGATATCGAGCTCGAATATAGAGACTCTATCAAGAAGAGTATTGTCGGTGATGGAAATGGAGTGTAATGCCTCCGTGAACATGGGTGCCGAACGCCGTGAGCGAGTAGAGAGGAATAGCCAAATCAGTTGAGCACTTTTAATCACAATCCAAAACGGTTAAAAATTGTAAATTTTTACTGGTATTGGGTGTCATGGGAGCTATGGCGACCCAATCAACTGCGACCGGGCAAGACAACTCACTGATCAACCTCCCATCGAACCCAATCGGCTATCTCGTGATACTTGCGGCAGTAATAATAGGTGTAATTCACCTCTTACTCGGATCACAAGTGTTCAGCTTCGCATGGAATCAGCTTATCTGAACACTACCAACGCAAGACAGCACACCGTTACGGCAATCGGACCATGGCCGTAACGCGCAAACCTCTCGAGAACTTTGCCGTACATGCTATTCAGACGTTGTTCACGGCATTTCTAATCGGATTTGTGAATCTGTTACGGCAAAAACCAACTAGTATAGAACGGGGGGTCCCCGTTGGGACAAAGGGTTGGATCAAGAATGCGAGCAGAGCGCATTTTGTCTGGGCTCGAGACAGGTGAGAGCCATGCAAGGTGAGTGTAGATGACCGGGGACAGTGAGGTCGGTGAGCAGGTAACTATTCCGGAGGCGCTCCATGAGCGCGACCAGTGGGTCTGCTGGAAGGAAGAACCTCGAGATGGGCGACGACACTGGCCGCCACCCAACAGTTGAGTCCATGGAACGCTAATTGCAACCGATACCCGTGTCGAACACTGACCGGCAGCACGATCTCGTCGTCTGGGGGGCAACCGGCGTCGCTGGCCGCCTTGTCGCCGAGTATCTCACGGAGCAGTACACACCAGACCAGCTCTCGCTCGCACTCGGCGGTCGCAGCGAGAGTCGACTCCACAAATTGGAAACAGCACTCAGAGACCGGCGTTCTGCGTGGGATGAAATCCCGATCGTTCTCGGCGACGCAACCGAGCCTGAAAGTCTTCACGCCATCGCCGAAGACACGCGTGTCGTTTGTACGACGGTCGGCCCGTACACGAAGTATGGGACACCACTCGTTGAGGCATGCATCGACGCTGAGACGGATTACTGTGATCTGACTGGTGAGGTGAACTGGGTGCGGGAGATGATCGACCGATACCACGACGATGCAGTCGAGGCAGGCACTCGAATCGTCCACAGCTGTGGATTCGACTCGATCCCCACCGATCTCGGTACGAAACTCGTTCAATCGTTCGCTATCGATGAGTTCGGGACTCCGTGTGATATGGCACAAATCTACCTGGAGGACAGTCGCGGTAGCGTGAGCGGTGGCACGATGGCCAGTGCAATTGAAATGTTTCGGGCTGCGTCGACCGATCCGCTGGCCCGGCAGACGCTTCGGAACCCGTACTCGTTGGCACCGAAAGGAGAGCGCGACGGTGTCGATCCGGGCGCACAGTCCGTACCGAAAAAGGACCCACTGAGATCGGTGTGGACGGCTCCGTCGCCGATGGCGATGGTGAACGAACGAGTCGTTCGACGCAGCAACGCGCTGCTGGGGTATCCGTGGGGGCGTGAGTTCGAGTGCACAGAAGTGCTTCCCATGGGCGGGGGGCTCGGCGGCCTGGCACGTGCAAACGCTGTCTGGGCGGGGATCACGGTCGCCACTGCTGGGATGGCGTTCGGACCCACACGAGAAGGATTACGTCGATTCGTGTTCCCAGATCCGGGCGAGGGGCCGACGAGAGAGCAGATCGAAAACGGGTATTTCACCGTCCGTGTACTCGGCCGTGGGACCGCCACTGACGGCCCGTTCGTCGTGGAGAGTCAGATTAGCGCCGATCGAGATCCGGGGTACGGCGCGACCGCGAGGATGCTCAGCGAAGCTGCGATGTGTCTGGTGCGCGACCAGACCGACTCACCGCTCGAGGGTGGAATTCTCACGCCAGCGTCAGGTATCGGTGATCCACTTGCTGACAGACTTCGGCAGGCGGGACTGGATGTGAAGGTGGACGTGTGGGATCGTCCGCCCGCGTAACAGGAGTTGCTCACCAGAAGCTAGGCCAACACCGGCTGTCAAGCGATCTCGCTCCGAGACGGGGACCCGCTACTTATGACGTTCGCCGAGCCCGTTCACGGTCAACAGTGCGTCCCGGACCATCGCGGGCTCGACTGGGAGCGGCTCGTTGTGGATCGTCTATTTCAAACTGCTCCGGCGGTAAGCCGGTTTCAGACGAACCCTCGTTAGTGAGAGTGATCAGTACAGACGATCTCGGAGGTACTGGTCAAGGCCGTCGGTGTCGTCAAACTGATCGAGCGTGTCAAGGATCCGTTCAATCTCCTGTTGATCCTTGAGGGAGAAATGCTCTTCTTAGGCGATTCGCCCGAGGCTGACGAGCAAATTGGCCGTATCGATCTTCCGTGCTGTTTCGGGAGAAGGAACGATCAATATTCTAGTTCCTATTTTTACTTTGGAAACGCGCTCAGATAATTAAGCATGGTATTATTAAATACCATATACTCATTACCCACAATTCTTCGAAGGGCTTGTAAACGAGTGTCTCTTGCAATGAGGGTTTAGAAAACGCTATACGGATGGATCACAAGAGTTCTGGGAAATGAATGCGTTAAAGCTTGACATGGTCCAGTACGACTGCCCGTACATCAGGACCACTCGAGAACACGATGTCGCCTTTCACACCCAACACTGGGAGTTCAACCAGGCGAAGCGGACCCTCGAGACACGGCTGCTCGCGATCGGGGAGACCCCGGAAGAGTTACACGGTGCACTCGAGACACTCAACGGCTACGAGATGCTTCAGGGGTACGAGCTCCTCTCTCGCAAACAGAACACGGCGCTCATTCGTTCGCGAATCGGCGAAACTGACGCCATGCAGACGATCCGTGAGAACGATGGCTATGTGACAGGCCCGTTCGTGATTCGAAACGGAAGTGAGATCTGGAACGTCGGCTTCGATAGAGAGCGGTCGGCAGACGACGCCCTTTCAGAACTCGACGCCTCGAACGAGTTCACGGTCAGGGGTGACGACTCGATCCACATCGACGACTTCTTCGACATTCTTCAGAACGTCGAATCCCTTGGTGCGATGCTTCGAGCGCTCCAGAACCTCACCGACAGGGAGCGCGAGACCCTCGAGGCCGCAGTCGAGAAGGGGTACTTTTCGACGCCGCGGGGAGCGACCCTCGACGACGTTGCCGAGGAGTTCGACATCTCGAAGATGGGAGCCTCGAAGAACCTTCGGCGGAGCCAACGAAAGGTTCTCCGCCGCGTTGTTCGCGTCATGAACGACGTCGAAGCGCAGATGGAGTTACAGGACGAAGTGTCGAGTGACCGGTAAGAGTCAGGAACTCTTCGCCACTCCGAGGTATGTTCAGCGAATTATGCCTCGTGGATCGATCTCTTCGCGGAGAAGTCGTAACTGTTCTGCGGTTGGCTCCGGACTCCGATCGTACGTCCCAACATGAATCCGAAAGCCGCTTTCCTCGTTTACCGTTGCCTCCTCGACGCCTGGGTGTAGGAACTCGAGTGTCAGCTCGCAGTTGTCGTCGAAGCCGTAGACGCCATACTGGGTGATCACGTGAGTCGGTCCGGTTTTGGCAGGGAGACCAGCGTCTTTGCGTGCACCCGGGCCGTCGAGGTAGCCCGGTGTCGTAAGGAAGTCGAGTTCCTCGACGAAACTCGTCTCGTCTTGATGCATTGTAACGATGGTCTCATGAGCGAGCGAGCCAATATCGTTTGCGCCGCCGCTTCCCGGGAACCGGACAGTCGGACGCTCCCAGTCGCCGATTACTGTCGAGTTCAAATTGCCGTAACGGTCGATCTGTGCGGCTCCGAGGAAACCGACGTCGACGAAGCCGGCGCTCATATAGGACATCACGTCATGCATTCCGGCAGCTTTCACGCCCCGGTGGAAGGTCCGCTCGTCGCCGACCGAGATCGGGAGTTCGGGTGCTTCGGGACCGATGCCGCCGGCCTCATAGATCATCGTCGCGTCGGGCGCATGCGTTCGCTGAGCGAGCATCGCCGCAAGCATCGGCATCCCAGTGCCGACGATGATCGTGCTCTCGTCTTCGATAAGGCTCGACGCGACGGTCGTCAGCAGTTCCGTCGAGGTGTACTCGCTCATGCCCGTTCACCTCCTTCGGGGCCGCCCGTGTCCGGGCGCTCGTAGTTCTCGATCGCCTCGAGATCGGCGAGTCGCTCCTCGCCGCCGACGGCCTCGAGGTACTCTGCAAAGTCCTCAGTCCCGGTAATGTATTGCTCGAGGTATTCTTCGAGACCCTCTTCAGTCGCTGTGAGGTCCATCCACTCCTCAAGGTGGTCTTCATCGAAGTAGTACTGGTACGGCATCTCACCGGGGTGGCTCCCGTAAGGCGCTTCGATGACCGCATCGACGAGGAAGTAAGGGATCTCGACGTCTTTCGGCCGTGCCCTGAGTTCGTCGTTGTCGACGATCTCTTCGGCGGTGACGATTAGCCGCTTCGCAGCTCCTGCAAGTTCCGGGTCTTCGACGCTGATGCCGTCAATGACTGCATTACCGTACTTGTCGGCTTTCGAGACGTGGATACAGGCGACGTCGGGATAACAGGCGGGAATCAGCGTGATCGGCTCGCGGGTCCACGGATCCTCGACGATCTTCGCTGCACTCTTCTCGAAGGTCTCCGTCCCCGCGAGGATTCGGGCGGGGACGAAGGGGACACCCATTTTCGCGGCGAGAAACCGCCACTGGAGGGTCGCATTGCTCGCTTCGGCGACGACGTCGACGTCGCCCTCTTCGACTCGCCGGCGGCTTGCAGGGGCGAGACCACGGGTTTCGTGGGCGAAACAGTAGGCGGCCTCGACTTTCGAGACCGCACCCGCCGCGATCAGCAAATCGGCGTCGAAGACTGTGGTTTTTCCAGAGAGCGTTAGATCCGCGATATCCTGCCTGACGATCTCGTGGAGGATTGGCGTCGAGATCCGGACGTGGCCGAAGCCACCGCTGGCGAGGAGATCGCTGTCGTCGACGAACCGCTCGACTGCCTCGCTCGCGGTCATCCGTTTGTCCTCGAACGCACGCGAGCGCTTTTCCCGGTTCCACTTTCTGACGTCGTCGGGGTGTTCCCAGCCGACAAGTTCGCCATTCCCCTCATCGATAACGTTCATCGATCACTCACCTCGCCTGCGGGACGGAACCCGACGAACCGCTTGCCACTCGTCTCTGCCTCGAGCACTGTCGCCTCGACCGTGAGACCGGTCTCGACGGCTTCGGGATCGGTTCCGGTGACCTGTCCCGTCAGTGTCACGGGACCGAATTCGACGATCGCAATCGCATAGGGAGCAGCATCCTCAAAATCAGGGTGAGGGACACGGATGACAGTCTTCGATTCGACCGTCCCAGTTTCAGGAAGGGTCTCACGCTCGAGTTCGTCGGTTTCCTCTGTCACGGCTGGTGGGACGGTCGCTCGACGATCGCCACGGAAGTAGTAGCCGTCGTCGACCTCGAGGGCGTCAAGCCAGGCATCGTAGTCGGTTCCACGGGTTATTTCGTCGCTCATTTGGCCACCTCCAGTACGTGGACCGCGGCAGTTGCTACCGTTCCACCTGCATTGTGGGTCACACCGACTTCCGCATCAGGGACTGCATCGGCGTTTGGATGAGTTCCCTCGAGTAGTGTGGTCAATTCGACGAGCTGACCGACACCTGTCGCACCAACGGGATGGCCTTTCGCTTTCAGTCCCCCTGAAAGATTGACTGGGAGCGTTCCATCGCGGGACGTCTCTCCGTCTCGAGCTGCAGCGATCGCTTCACCGGGCTCGTAGAAGCCAAGCGCCTCGAGGGCGAGCACCTCGGCGATGGTAAAACAGTCGTGAACTTCGGCAACATCAACGTCGGCAGCGGTCACCTCTGCCCGGTCGTAGGCAGCTTGAGCGGCCGATTCAGCTGCCCTCGTCCGCGTCAACTCACCACGTTCCTGCAGCGCCAGCGTCTCGGTCCCCCGGCCCGATCCCGTGATCGCGACCGTGGGCTCGAGATCGTGCTCGGTAGCGTACTCTCTTGAGACGAGGACGGCTGCAGCGGCCCCGTCGGTGATCGGACAGGCATCGAGTACGCCGAGCGGATCCGCGATCGGTGGAGCCTCGAGGACGTCCGCAACGTCGATTTCGCTCTGGAACTGGGCTTTCGGGTTGGTCGTCGCGTTCGCGTGGTTTTTGACAGCGATGTGGGCGAGATCTTCGCGTGACCCGCCGAAACGCTCCATGTATGCATCCGCGAGCAACGCGTACGCCCCTGGGAAGGTCAGACCGGGACGCCCCTCGTGAAGTTCGTCTGCGGCCCGGGCAAGTGCTGCGGTTGTCTCTGCGGTCTCGAGGGGTGTCATCCGCTCGAGCCCACCGACGAGGATGACATCAACTTCGCCACTTGTGATTGCCCGTACACCATCTGCGACGGCGTAACCGCCGGAGGCACACGCGTTCTCGACACGTGTCGCCTCAAGATCGGTCGTTCCGACCGCGGAAGCCATCAATGGGGCTTGGTGGCTCTGTCTCTCAGCTGTCTCTCCCATGTAGTTGCCGTAGTAGAGGGCATCGACGTCCGAACGTGGGACGGCGCTTTTCTCGAGCGCGCTCGAGCTCGCCTCGGCGAATAGTTCCCGGCCGGTTCGTCCGGTATGGTCGCCGAAGTCGGTCGCACCGACACCTGCTATCAGTATCTCTGCCATTACTGGAGAAAGGGTCTCTATCGGCGAAAACCGGCGGGTTGATATGTATACCACCTCCTGAGACCGGGGTCAAAGCGCGGATTCGAGTCGAAGCTACTAGGAGACGGGATAGTCAGCCAGCGGATTAGCAAGCAGTGTCTCTGATGGATCCTCTGTGAATGATAAGTTCAGAACCCTCGGTGGTACGTACAGGTGACCTCCTCCTCGCCGTAAACGGAGAGGGATCGAAGATCCCTCGGGCAGTCGGGCTACGCCCGACGACGGCGAGGCTTCCCACGGCACCGCACCGCTGGGTTGGGATATTTGCTGGTTTACGACTCGTCGGTATGACGGGCCGATGGCGGGGCCACACCGCTGTTACTCCTATCCCCGGCACGGGGACTCGGAGTTATCTTGGTGACCGAGACACCACAGCGGTTCGAGATGGGTGTCTCGAACGTTCTGGGTCTCGGAGTCCCGATATTGTCCGATTAGGTGGGCGGACGTGCCGCCTCGGTGTATGTCATACTACATCTCGACTGAACTTAAATACCCGTATTGCTACCGAACGGGGACTGCGTAAGCGTTGTCAGATTCACGCCCGGTCGTCAGACTACGTCTGACGGGCAATCAGAAATCGAAGATTTCTGATGACGGCGTAAACGCCGGGATTCTATCCTTGAAGAAAGATAGCCCGAACCACAAACCATCCCCACCATTTCCTTGTGCTCCTGACGGTGCCGCTTCTCGCGTGCCTCGTCAGCCGTCGCCGCGCGCGGCCTCGAACGCCGCGATTGCGCGCTCGCGGTGCTCGCCGAGGTCGACGATGGGTTCGGGGTAGTCGGGCGCAATGGCGGCGCGTTTCTCGGCATCCAGCGTGGGCCACTCATGGATGGCATCGGTCGGCGTGTCCCGGAGTTCGGGGACGTGTTCTCTGACGTACTCGCCGTCCGGGTCGTACTTTTCGGACTGGATCGTGGGGTCGAGGACCCGGAAATACGGCTGAGCGTTCGGTCCCGTCGAGGCAGCCCACTGCCAGCCGCCGGCGGCGTGGGCAGTGTCGTGGTCCACAAGCTTTTGACGGTACCAGTCGTACCCCTCGCGCCAGTCTATCAGCAGGTCCTTCGTAAGGAACGAGGCGGCCACCATTCGGACGCGATTGTGAACCCACGCCTCGGTGCGCAACTGCCGCATCCCGGCGTCGACGAGCGGATAACCCGTCTCGCCGTCCTTCCACGCCTGGAGCCCCTCAGGATCGTCGCGCCACTGGATTTCATCTGGGTACTCGCGGTAGTTCTCGGTAACTACATCGGGGCGCGCGTCGAGGACGTGTGCGTAGAACTCCCGCCAGGCAAGCCGTCGCCGGAACGCCTCGATCGACTCCCGTGCGTCCTCGTCGCTGGCGGCGGCCGCCGCGTCTTCAGTGGCCTTCCAGACCGTCCGGACGCCGACTGTCCCGAACTTCAGGTGCGGCGAGAGGCGCGAGGTCGACTCCCGGGCGGGGTACTCGCGGTCGTCCCCGTAGCGGTAGATAGTGTCCTCGCGGAAGTCGGCGAGTAGGTCGTGGGCAGCGTCGGTGCCTGCTGGCTGCACGTCGGCTTCGGGCTCGTCAAAGCCCAGGTCGGCGAGTGACGGTAGCGAGCCGGCGGCACCGGAGTCCTCGGCAAGGCACTCCTCGTCGAGGCTGTTACGGGGGTCGACAACGTCACCGCGAACCGGCGCAGCGACGGGGTCGGCCTTCTCCTGGTTGCGCCACTCTTCCCAGAAGTCCGAGAAGACGGAGTGGTGACCCCCGTCGTTCGTCGTGATGCTCTCTGGTTCGTGGAGGAGAGTGCCGCCGAACCGCTCGACGCCGACGCTGACACCGGCGTCGGTGAGCGCCGCCGCGACCGCACGGTCGCGTTCGCTCGCCAGTCCGGAGTAGTCACGGTTCCAGGTGACCGCATCGGCGTCGCAGGCTGCGGCGAGGTCAGGAAGCACCGCGCTTGGATCGCCACGGGCGAGGAGCAGTTCGCCGCCGCGCTCGCGGTACTGCTCGCGCAATGAGTCGAGCGCATCGAGTAAGAACGACACCACGGGCGGCGCGCCGTAGGCGAGTATCGTGGGATCGTGGACGAACACCGGGAGGAAGCGGTCGTCGCCCGACAGCGCCGGGTTGTCAGTCACACGAAGGTCACGGCGGTGCCAGTGGAGTCGCATACCGGCGTCTTGGCGGGCGCTGGCACCTCCCATCGCGAGCATTCCGGCGAGGCCCGCCCCACGAAGTGCGCTTCGACGCGTTGCCCGCAGGGGTTGAGAGTCCGATACTGACGTCGTGTGGGTTTTCTCTTCGCTCATAGCTCATGCCTCTCCGAGTGGCCCACAACAGCGATTGAGACCATCTCACACATTTGCACTCCAACATTCCATATAATACAGTGACGAGACTCGGGAACAATTTCACGCCACGACGATAGTGATAGACGGATAACTATATCTAAATTCTCGATCGACTATCTGTCCCTGTAGTGAGCGCTCACGGACCTCGCTATTCAACCGTCAGTTCATGCTACAATTGCGCTATGTATTCTCCGGCAACTCGACGAGGGAGTAGCCGACACACCGACTCGAGATCTCCGTGAAGCTTCGAGTGTCTCTTCGTTATCCGTTCTGCCACTTGAATCGGACGAACCCGAAAAAGTCATGCTTGGACCGGACGGAGACATTGAACCGTCGTATTGGTGGCTCGTGATATGGACACATCGACTCAAACGCTACCTCTTTGGAACACATCCACCAACCGATGAGCGAATCAAGACGCTCTCAGAACTCGAGCGCGAACTACCCCTCCCCACTCGCTCTCTTCGGTCGCTCGTTGAGGAAGGGGCCTTAGCGCCTCAATTCAGGTAAAGGGAAAGCAGATACCGGTCAAAACTCGTCCAGTCAGTATCGTATCTGGAACAGTTACTCTGTCACATCAGTGTGACACTCTGCGGTACGAATCGGACACTCGGAATTATGCGTCACGAATGACGGTCTATCTTTGCGTATCTCGGCTATAATTCCCAAACAGTCTTCATAGTCAGAGGTAGCGAGGGAGTTCCGTTCACCATCCACATGTCGGACCACCACTGTCAAAGGTGCATCCGGCCAGACACAATCGAGCGTAAGCATATCTGGGTCCGTCAGAATCTCATGGGTTTCCAGATATACTCTTTCATCGGTGTCATCTCGTTCTACTCTCACGTCCACCGTTACAGACTCGCTAAGGGGGTTTATCAAATGTAGACTCTGCAACGTGGCATACGCATCCCCAGAAGGGGATACACAGCCTGCTGTGGCACTAATTCCACCACTCGCAGCAAGACCAAGAAACCAGCGTCGGTTCATATTACCGCTCAACTGCACGATGATAAATACCTTCTTTGACCAACGGGTGCGATATGTTCGCGGATCTGGTCAACGAACGATGTGAACGGTAGTCAACTACCCCACCCTAGCCCTTGGTGTACTGAGGTATAACGACGCTTCCAAATCGTCTCGTACAACCAAGCAGATATGTAGCTAAGACGGGCTATGGCGACGTTTTTCACTCTTTCAGTAGACGTTCCTAGTTACCATGCAACGACCGTCGAGGCGGACAATCGTCACCCTAGGGGCGATCGGCATCATGACAGCGGGCCTGGAGGCGGTACTCGGGGTAACCAGACGAACCCGGGCTGCGAACCATGATCTCTTCCAGAACGAGGCTCTCTCGCTCCCTTCTCCACAGGAAGAGAGCGATACATCAGTCGAAAAAGCGATCGCGAACCGACGATCTCGACGTGAGTACGGAACGCAACCGCTGACACGACAGGAGCTCAGCCAACTACTGTGGTCCGCTCAAGGTGTGACCGACCGATCAACTGGCTACAGAGCAGCACCAAGTGCCGGCGCATTGTATCCACTGGAGCTGTACGTTGTCGTCGGAACCCCTGGCGTCGAGAATCTCGAGCAGGGTGTCTATCAGTACCAGCCAGAAGAACACGAACTCAGACAGGTCAAGTCCGGAAACGTCCAGTCCCGGTTGCGCCAGGCAGCCCTCGATCAAGAAGACGTCGAGGACGCAGCCATCGACATCGTGGTGAGTGCGACCGACGAGCGCACGACACAGAAGTACGGGAAACGTGGAAAGTTGCGGTACGTGCCGATGGAAGCCGGCCACGTCGGCGAGAACATCTATCTCCAGGCCGAATCACTTACTCTCTCGACTGTGACGATCGGGGCCTTCGACAACGAGCGTGTCCGACAGATCGTCGATGCACCGGCAAATCAGCGACCACTCTACGTCATTCCTGTTGGCACTCGACCGTAATATCGACCGACCGGTCACAGCGACATGGTCTCTCACTGCTTTTTAGACTGCCGGACAGAACGACGTGAAAATTGGTCGCTCTGGTGCGGCCGTCACCGGTGGAGACGGCCGCGAATTCACGATTGACTTCGTATTGATTTCTGTCCGACAGTATGAGTTCGCTGACGGAGTCACAACGAAACACGGTCAGGTCCGCTCGATGAGCGCGTGCAGACACGGACAGCGCTCTGACCGCGAGGGCCGGTACCGGTCAGTGCACACCCGGTTCGATACTATGTTTATCGCACCAGGCAGCGAAGCTCTGTGTGGTGCCAGTGAACACCCACCGTCATCTTGGAGCGGTGACCCCCATGCCAGAGATCAAGCCAATCGTCCGCAAAGAGGTCATAAGCGCGTCTCCAACGACAATCCTCGCCGAACTGGCAGAGTTGATGGCCGACGAGAACATCGGCAGTATCGTAATCGTTCATCGCCGCGTTCGTGTCGCGGTCACGTTCAAACCCACACGAGGGCACTCTTTCGTCGTCCTTAGACGCCTACGGCCTCTCGAACCATCATAATCGAGTCGTAGGCTGGGTCAGAGTCCCTATTCGACGATGACTTTCCCAACCATTCCAGCGGCTTCGTGGGGAATACAGTAATATTCGTGTGTCCCAGTCGCCTCGAAGGTGTGAACGTATGACTGACCGGGTTGGACGGCACCGTTCCCGTTCTCCCAGCCGGTCTCTGCTGCGGACTGTGAGTCGAAGCCACCCGACGCCCAGTATTCGGCGTTGGCGGGAATCTTGTCCTCATACGCGGTCACGGAGTGCGCTTCGCCACTCGCGTAGGCCCAAGCCACTTTGTCTCCTTTCGAGACCGTGATCTCTGCCGGCTCGTATGCGACGGCAGTCATGTCGATGACGTGATCTGCGTCCTCGGGGACGCCGTCGACGACATTTGGGTCGCCTTGGAGGTCTGAGTTACTGCCATGACCGTCGTCCGAGTGGGAGTGTGAGCCGCCCGATGCTCCGGCTAAGTCGAGATCGAGCGGCAGTTTTTCGACGCTGTCGACAAGTGCGAATTGCGCGTACTGCGAGGCGTTCGCGAACGACTCAGCTGCCCCACCAATGTCACCGCCCTCTTGAAGCGCAGTGATGTAGGCGTCGAGTTGTGCCTCGAAGGTTTCGTAGGCGTTGTGATCGGCTTCCTCGATCAGTTCGTGGACGCGAGCCTCCTCGAAGTGGGCGAATACGTCCTGCATTACGGCCGCGGCAGCCTCAGTATGTGAACCACCGCTACTGCTGACGATGGCGTAACCCGACGCCAGCGCCTCCGCGTTGAACTGCTTTGTGACGGGATACACGTCGTCGCCGTTGCTGGCAGCCGTGGAGATGCCGCCAAGGCGTTCTTCGAACGTCTCGTAGATGGATTCGTCCGCCTCTTCGAGCGCCTCGTGGTAGCCGCCCGCGCCTGACTCGAAGTGTTCGAACGCGTCCTGAGCGATTGCCTGCGCCCGACTGTCATTTCCGAGCGTATCGAGGACGGCGGCGTCGAAGCCGCGAGCGGCCATGTAGCCACCCTCAGCACCGCTCACTGTCGCGGTGCTGCCGGCCATCGTTTCGAACTCCAGTAGCGTCGACTGGACTCCTTCGTAATGGGTTTCGACACCGGAGTCGTTCGTGTTCTTGAACGCGTCGATCAGACCGCTGAGATGCTCTTCCTCGAACTGGGTGTAGAGCTCCTCGCTGGTCGACTCGACCGTCTCGTGGACCCCGAGTTCGTTCTGTTCGAACCGCTCGAAGAGGTCTTCAGCAATCGAGGCAGCGACGGTGTTCTGGCCCAAGCGGTACAGTTCACGGGCGTCATCGAACCGCGCTCGGAAGAACGCCGCCTCGAGAAGCGGTGCGTTCGCGCCGGCGAGTGCCTCGATTCCGGCCACGAGGTTCGAATCGACCGTCGCGACAGCGTCGTCGATACCGGACGCGTTTCCGTTCTTGATCGCGGACTGGAGATCCGAGAGGCCGGCTTCGAAGCCTTCGTAGGCGTCGCCGTCGGCCTCTTCGAGCGCTTCGTGTGCTCGTGCGCCTTCGAAGTGTGCGAAAATGTCGCTCGCCATCGTCGCAGCGCGGTCAGTCTCGCCACGAGCGGCGAGCCACTGGCAGTCATACGCGCGGGCGCGATAGATGGTCAATGCGGCAGCATGTGCAAACGACGAGGATGGGCCACCCATCGATGCGAGTGCCGCCGCATCCCAGCCCCGGGCCTGGAGCGCTGCCATGTGCCCTGCACCCGCGGCGGACTCAGCGTCAGCAAGCGCGTAGCTCCCGTCGATAGCCGCTTTAAACGCCTCGGTGGCACTTTTCTGGACGTTCTCGCTATTTTCGTTCCCAGCAGCCGATTCAACCGCCGCGACGGCGCTTTCGAACGTCGCGTAGGTCTCGCTGTCGGCCGATGCGAGCGCATCGTGAACCGCCGCCTCTTCGAAGCGACTCAGGACGTTTGCTGCGGTGGTTTGTGCCGCCTCGAAGTTCCCCGAGGCTGCGAGGAACGCGGCGTTCTGAACAGTAACCCCGAACAACTGAAGATCGAGTAGGTGCGCCGTCGTCTCGCCAGCGAGTGCCTGCTGGGCCTCCGCGAGTTGCGTGCTCGCGATAGCTGTCTCCTCGCGAGCGCGACTGATGTTTTCGGCCTGGAGTCCTGCCGTTCGGAGTTCGCCCAGCGCTTCCTCGAACTCTTCGTAGTTCGATTCACTCGTCGCCTCGAGCATCTCGTGCGCACCGTACTTCCCGGAGGCGTGCTCGAACCGGGCAAACGTCTGCTGAGCGACCGATGCGCCAGCGCCCGTTTCATCGGCAATGCCCAGCGAAAGGGAATCCCAGAGACGGGCGCGCATCGCGTTCCACTCTGCGCTGACAGCCGCATTCACTGACGCGGCCGTCTCTGCCTCGTCGGTTCCCTGTGAGGCTGTTTTTGTCGTGTTGCCCTCAGCTTCCCCTGAAGCGCTACAGCCGGCAAGTCCAGCTACAATTGCGGCCGTACTCGCTGCCAATAGATCCCGTCTGCTTGGTCGCATATTTTTTAGGCTTACCTAAAAGTTGATAACTCCTTCGATTTAGGCTAGCCAAAACAACGGCATGAGACTGACTCTAACGCGACGCTATAAAGCAATCGAACAGCGGCCGTCGATACCGGTCGTCGCTGGTCGCTGACGCGCACGTTCCCGACTGGATACACGCCGTTGGGGCAGGTCCGCCGAAAACGACTCAACTCCCACACTTGGTGGGCCTAATAGTCGCCGTTGACGATGTCGCTGACTTCCTTCCGGTCGTAGAGGTCTACCTCAACGTCATAGAGCTGTTTGGCTGCCCGCTCGGTCACAACGAGGTTCGTAATTGGGCCCTGATAGAGCGGCCCACCTCGGTAGACATCGCCGTTCTGGACTGCTGTTAGCTCGCTGGCGACACTGTCGTTTTCCATCTGGGAGACGATCGCGTTCTGGAACTCCTCGGCGGTCTTCGCTTCCTGTCCGCGGAACAGAAGGATATCGGGGTCGATCTCGAGGAGCGTCTCGTAGTCGACTGAACCACGCGTGTTATGGAAGTCTTGCACGTCTGTATTGGCGAACGCGTCCGTGACCTTGAGGTCACGCCACTGCTTGAAACTCGTTCCGTCGCCGATCAGGTACGGAGAGAACGATCCCATGTCACTTTCGGTCGCCCACATGATAGCGACGCTTGGCCGCTGGCTCTCCGGTGGGACGATATCGGCGACGTTCGACTGGAACTCGTCATGAAGACTCGCGAAGGCCTCGTATCGCTCCGTTTCCTGGAAGACCTGCGCCAGCTTCTCGAAGGCCTCGTACAGCGAGAGGTAGTCGTAGTCGTGCCACCCATAGCCGGTCGAAAAGATACTGTTGCCAAAGAAAGGCGTTCCTGTCGCCTCCACTCGATCGATGTCCTCCTGCTTCCAGCCGTTACCGCGATTGATGACGAAGTTCGGGTCCATGGCGAACATATCGACACGTTCGCTCATCGAGAGGACCTCCTCCGGACCCAACGTGCCGTCTCCCCAGAACGATTCCATATCGCTTTTGTCGATGTTTACGCCCGGAATCTCGTCGTAATACTGCGTATGGTATCGACTGGCGAGATACAGGACTGCAGGTGGTTCCTGACCCAGCGCAATTCCCATGTCGGCCCAGCTACCGTTATTGGCCGCCCACTGCTTCGGGACGCTGTCGAACTCGACCTCACTAACTGGCGGCATCGACACCGTGTACGCAGCGTCGTCAGCTGATGTTCCGCTCCCGCCGATGCAGCCGGCCATTGTACTCACGCCAGCGATAACGCCACTCGTTCGAAGTACGTTTCGTCTCGTCCAACAGTTTTCCCCGTTCATCAGCTTTTAGGCTGGCCTAAAAACTGAAAAGCGTTTCGAAGCCAGGCAATCGTTTGTCCTAAAACGTGCCAGTGACGATGTCAGCGACCGCCTGCCGGTCGAACAGCTCCTCGTCGCCGAACTCGTCAGAATAGATTCCCTGTGCGGCCCGCTCGAGCTGGAAGAGATGGATAATCGGTCCCTGGTAGGTCATCCCGCCGTAGACGACGCGATCGTTCTGGACCGCTCGGAGGTTGCTCGCGGTGTCGTGGGTTCGCAGGAACGAGACCATTCCGTCCTCGAACGCCGCGTCGGTAACGGCTCCCTGCTGTCGGATCGCGATGACGTCTGGATCGATCTCGAGAAGCGTCTCGTAGTCGATGGTTCCGCCGGTTGCTTGCGCATCGGCGACGCCGTTTTTCGCCAGCGCACCCTCGACACGGAGGTCGTTCCAGTGTTTGGATTGCGTTCCCTCGTCGATGAGGTACGGATAGAACGCCTCTGGTTGTTGGGACGCAGGAACGAGCACTGCAACGGTGGGCCGCTCGTCAGGTAGTCGCGACTGCACATTCGCGATGACGTCCTCGTGGAGTCGTTCGAACGCCTCGTAGCGCTCCCGTTCCTGAAACACTGCGGCTACCTTTTCGAAGGCTTCGTACAGCGTGTAGCGGGAATAGTCGTGCCAGTCGTAACTGGCTGAAAAGATCGTGTTGCCGACGAACGGCGCGACGTTTCGCGCGACCCTGTCGACGTCGTCCTGGCTCCAGCCGAGCCGATTGATCATGAAGTTGGGGTCGATCAGGTGGACATCCGCATCGATAGTGTAGAAGGTTTCGCGGTCGGTACCGCCCTGCCAGAGTTGTGTGAGTTCGTCGGTCTCGACCGAGACGCCCGGCAACTCGTCGTAGTGGTGTGCGGCGAACCGACTCCGGAGGCCGATGCCAGCCAGTCCATCAGCCTGCCCGAGTGCAACGCCCATGTCGGCGTAATCTCCTGTGTAGGGTACCCACCGTTCCGGGACGGTATCGAACTCGACGGTACCAACGGGCTCCATGGTAACGGAATGTCCGTGTTCTCCATCCGCTCTGTTATTCGATGATCCAGAATCGTCGAGGCAACCAGCAGTTACGCCGAGTCCGGCGATTGCCGCCCCCGTTTTCAGTACCCCACGTCTCGTCCGTCTCACGCCAGCCTCCATCATCTTTTAGGCTAGCCTAAAAATATAAAAGCGTTCCGAACGGAGCCACTACAACCGGCTATTCGGCAACGAACGCTTCGGGAGGACCTGTAGTTCGGGTTCGTACCTGACGGTCGCTTCGATGCCGAAGACGTCGGCGAGCAACTGTTCGGTTACTACCTCTTCGGGCGGTCCCCAGTCGTAGAGTTCGCCGTCACACATCGCGATCAGATAGTCGGCGAAACGCGCTGCCTGCGAGATATCGTGGAGTATCACAGCGACGGTGACCCCCTTCTGCTCGTTTAGCTGACGGATCGTCTCGAGGACGCGAAACTGATGGTGAACGTCGAGAAACGTCGTTGGCTCGTCGAGCAACAGGACATCGGTGTCCTGTGCCAACACCATTGCAATCCAGGCCAGTTGCTTTTGCCCACCGCTCAGTTGCCCGAGTTCGGCGTTTCGGAGGTGTTCGATGCCCGCCAACTCGAGCGCGCGCTCGACTGCCTCGCGATCCGTTTCACTAACGCTGTCGAAAAATCCACGGTGGGGGTACCGGCCGTGATAGACGAGATCCTCGACGGAAATCGAGCCCAGCGAGTCGTTCTCCTGAGAGAGGACACCGAGTTCGCGCGCCAGTGCTTTCTGACTGAACGAGTCGAGGTCCTCGCCGTGGATTCGGACCGTTCCCGTCTCCGGCTCGAGGTGGTTCGAGAGCGCCTTCAACAGTGTGCTCTTCCCGCTGCCGTTCGGGCCGACGAGTGCGGTCACCGCCTCCTCGGGGATATCGAGGCGTGCACAGTCGACGATCGGTTCCTCACTCGTCGGATAGCTCAACTCGAGATTCTCACCGACGAGTGCGCTGTCGATGGCAACGCCGTCCTCGTCAGTAATCCGGTCCTGTTCGCGTTCGTGGTCCTGTGTGCGTGCCATTATAACTCACCCATCGATTGTTGCTTGCGCATCAGATAGAGGAAGTACGGACCGCCGACCAGTCCAGTGACGACGCCGACGGGAAGCTGGGTGCCAGACAGCGCGAGACGTGCGCCGACGTCGGCGACGACCATCAGTGCAGGGCCGGCAAAGAGACAGCCGAGTATCAGCCGTCGGTAGTCGCCGCCGACGGTATTTCGAACGATATGCGGGACGACGAGCCCGAAGAAGCTGACAATCCCGGCGACAGCGATCGCAGCACTTGCAGCCAGAATGGCGACGACCGAGAGGAGAAAGCGAGTCCGTTCGACGCGCATCCCGAGCGATCGGGCAGTACGTTCGCCCAGCATCAACACGTTCAGCTGTCGCGCCCCACCGATCGCGATTGCACACGAGAGGACCGCTGGGAGGATCGCGATTCTGACCTCGTCCCAGCCGGTTCCCGTCAGTGATCCCGTAAGCCAAGCGACTGCCGTCTGGACGACACCGAGGTCGTCCGCGAAAAAGAACAGCCCCTGTTGGAGTGATTGAAAGACCATGTTGACGATGACGCCGGCAAGAACGAGACGGACGGGATTTGTGCCGCCTTTCCAGGCAATCGTGTAGACGAGTATAAACGCAACTGCGCCTCCCAGGGTCGCGATGAGTGGCAATATCGACGCGAGCCCGCTGAAGACGATCAGCGTCGCCAAGACTGCGAATCCAGCACCGGAACTGACTCCCAACACGAAGGGACTCGCCAGTTCGTTGCGCGTTACGGCCTGAAAGATCGCACCGGAGACCGCGAGCGTCGAACCAGTAATGACCCCCACGAACACGCGCGGGAGTCGGAGCTCCCAGACGACGATGCTCGCGGTACTCATCTCCGGAAGCTCCGTCCCGAACAGAAACGCCGACCACGTGTTGATATTAAAGATCACGTTGGGATTGAACACTGCCCGCCAGGCCTCGAGGAACGTCATCGAATACTCCCCGAAACTCACCTGGACAAGCCCAGCGATGACGGTGACGATCGTACTCGCCAGACAAAAGAGGACAAGCGTCCCCGTAACCCATCCCGCTCGTTGCTGGGCGGGTGTCTGGCCACTAACCGACTGTGTTTCTGCCATCCGTGTTTAGGTGCGCCTAAAAACTTTTAGTAGTTGTGGTTTCAGGTGGCAACATCGATGACTGGTTTAGTTACTAGAACCGATCTGTCTTTGTGGAAGATTACCGAGCCACTAACGTGTCTACGGTGGACTGTCTTTGTGCGTGCAGCGCTTTAGGTTTGCCTAAAACCGACGCCGATTTAGTGTTATCGCTCGTCTTCCGCTTCGTACTGACGGTCGTGCTGAACGCATCTTCTGAATTCAGCAGCTGACCTCCGGCAGAGTCTGAACAGCACGCTACTCCACTGCTGGATACAGGGCGCGAATGTCCCACCACCAATGAATGAAAGGGGTACCCGTCTGGCGCTGAGGGATAACTATGTGTACGCACTTCTTACTGAACATCCTGCCAGTTACAGTCAGTTCCCCCCGACGTTCGATCCAAAACGCTTCAGCCCGATCGGACAATATGATCTTCATCGTCCAGTCACTGCAAATGGATCTATTGACCATGAGTGGATGAGAGAATATGGAAGCGGAGCAACAGTCAGCCGAACGACTCGTCGAGAAACTCAGGGCAGAGAGGAACGTGTACTCCTCGAAAGTCGCGGCCGCACTCCGAAGTGTTCCGCGCGAGAAATTCGTCCCCGAATCGGCGCGAGATCGAGCCTACAACGACGTGCCACTCGACATCGGCGAGGGGCAGACGATCAGCGCCCCGCACGTTGTTGCGGACATCACGGAACTCCTCGAGCTCAGAGAGGGGCAACGAGTGCTCGAGATCGGGACAGGGAGCGGCTATCATGCGGCGGTAACCGCAGAGATCGTCGGCGAGAAAAATGTCTTCATGATCGAACGTCTTCCGACACTGGCTCGCATGGCCCGTCGAAATCTCGCTCAAGCCGGCTACGATGAAGTCACGGTAATCGTCGGCGACGGTTCTTGCGGACTTCCTGATCGATCACCGTTTGATCGTATATATCTGACCTGCGCTGCCCCAGACATCCCCGATCCCCTACTCGAACAACTGGCCGATGGCGGACGCATGGTGGTTCCGATTCCAATCGACGACGAGATCCAGCGATTGACGCTGGTGGAAAAACGCGATGGCCGAGTGGAACAAGTCCCCTACGGGGCAGTACAATTCGTCCCGCTCGTCGGCGAACACGGATTCGAGGCGTGAACTACTCTACCCGCCCGCAAGCCGTTAAGCGAGCGGTAGAGTGGATCGTTCACTATCACAGTCATAGTGTTGTAAATCAACCCATATTGAAAATAATATATTGTATTTATTATTAACTATGAGGTATTATGACTGTTCTAGCGGCCGGCGTCTCGTCGCGATCGACTGGACCACCTCGAGGGCGACGGGAAGATCAAGGAACTCATCGCGAAACTGGTCGATCTACGAACAGGAGGGTCCGTTCCTGCAGGAAGGCGCGTGGACGTGGGCTTGGGCATTACTGACAGCCGATCGGTCGAGCGGGAATCGTTCCCGTCGTTGACGATCTTCTCGTTGAGGACCGCCGCGCATTCATCGGGGACGTCATCTCGTTGCTCATCGCGCCGATACTGTTGGTTGCCCTCCCGGTTGTGGTTGGGGAGGTGATATGAAGCGATGGTCGGGGCTGAGGAACTGGACGAGCGCGTAACGGATCGCGCTGAGGAGTTACTCGCAGATATGAGGACACATACGTCTGAGCATAAGGCTCGCGTTACGACTGAATACGTTTTCGGCAAACCAGCGGATGAGAGTATCGAGTACGTCAACGAACACGATATCGATCTGATCATAATGGGTTCGCATAGCCGCACAGGGCTCACCCGTGTCCTCCTCGGCAGCGTCGCCCAGAGCGTTCTCAAGCGCGCCCCAGTCCCAGTTACCATCATCAGGTGACCAGCCCGACTGTTCGATTCCCCGTATCGCAACGTATCTCGTCCCGATCTAAACGCTCGCGTGAATAGCCTCGGGGCCAAGTACTAGAACATTCTCCGATTCCACTTGTAATACTACCGGACAGCAGTCAATACGAAGTCGCTCGTGAATTCGCGTCCGTCTTCACCGGTGATAGCCGCACCAGAGCGACCGATCGTCACGTCGTTCTATCCGGCAGTATCAGTACCCAGTCTTGGACCTCGATCACTACCTGTCTCTCAGCGCAAATACTGCTCTTTTGATCGATATGACGGCTATCTCGAAGAGCAAAAATAGAAAACCCGGCTCAAAGATGTTTTGTGGTACTACTTCGCCGACTCCGAACCCGACGGTAACGCCGTGCAACGTGAACTCTTCTTGAGAATGTGGGGCTACTCGGACGATACCTGGAGACTCGAGGGGAAAACAGAACCGGCCAACGGTGGCACTGGAATACTGTTAAGGCCCACCATGTTGAATGTGCTCATATGACATACGAACTACGGTGTGACAAGTGCGAGTTTGGCCAGACGTTCACGGAGTGGGCTGATGCGAACTGGGCTGCCAGTAATCACGAGGCTGATAATCCCACCCATTGGGTGACCATTCTTGACACCCAGCCTGCCTGAGCCACACAGTGGAGTGAGACACCCGGAGCGCAGTCCACACAGACACTCAAAAATTACGTAATGATTTTCACAGCCCGTCAGAATCACAGAGCGGTTTTGAAGACGGTGATTCGGAGTGCCTCGCTCCTCCTTCTTCGAGACCGTGAGAAAGGAGTCCATACGGCGCTGGATCCCTCGCTACTCGTGCCTGCTCTTCGGTCGGCGGTTGCTGATACTGCTGGACAGAACGACGTGAAGCCGGCCGCACGTATGCGGCCGTCACCTATGGGGACGGCCGCGAATTCGCGACCGGCTTCGTATTGACTGCTGTCCAGTAGTATGAGGAAGGAGTTTAGCGCCTCAATTGAACGCGAGGCGTTTGTCCCACAGTGCTGTACGCACGTCCAAGCTGTCTCGATAGCACCCTGGTATTAGCAACCCAACTCGATCACCGATCCCACTGTCGATAGCCAACGAGGCCAACACTAACGAGGCCTATGAGGACGATACTGACGCCTGTAAACGGAAGGCCCCCGAACCCACCAGCTGCGGTCATCGACTGTTCACCGTTGGTGCTGGTTTCGGACTTCGTTGCAGTCGATTCCGTAATGTCGACAGTCTGGCTCGTCTGCGCTGTGCGGTCGCCGACCGTGTACGTCGCCTCGATTTCGGCAGTCCCGACCGGTACGTTGTTGACCGGAATCGTCACTGTCTCAGCAGCCGTTGCGTTGACAGTCCCGATCGTTGCACCTGGCAACTGCGTGTCGTCTGCTTGCCCCGAGATCGATACATCGTCAATTGGGGCGTTCCCCTGGTTAGTAACACGGTACTGAAGCACCGCCGATCCATTTTGTTCAAGCACTGATGCGTACAGATCAACGTCTTCGCGTAATGGTTCGACTTGAATCGACCGAATAGCCGTTACTTGACTTCCACTATTGTACGCCAACGTCGCCTCGAGACTGTTAGAACCGACTTTTTGCGGCTGGACGTTGAAATCGAAGGTCGTCATGTTTTCAGCACCGAGCGTCGGACGAATCCGCGTTGGGTCTTCGACGGTTCCGTTGTTCTCGAGTCGGAGAACGAGGTCAGTCAACGCGTTGTCGTCGCCGTTCGACACCGTTACCGTGACCGGGACGTCGGATCCAGCGACTGCACGGTCAGTATCGATCTGCAGTTGTGGTTCCGTCACCGGATTGGACGAGGGTTCGGAGACGCTGACGTAGACCGGCCGCTTGATAACACCGATCTTCTGCGTACTCCCGTCTGCGTCTGTTCTAATTCCGCGCACGTTCACCACTAAGCGCTTTTCGCCTGCAGTGTCGAACGTCGTCTGAAGCGGGATATCGATACTTTCACCGGATGCGATGACGCCGAGATCGCCCGCTTCGTCAACTCGCCCCTGGTCAGGAGCCGTCAAAATAACCTGCGTGACCTCGAATCCACCGTCTTTCTGGCCCGAAAGGCTGACTGTCGGCGTGACTGTGACAGCCTCACCAGTTGTCGGTTCGTCGTTCGAAACTGTAACGTCGGAAACGGTGACGTAGACATCCGATGCCGATGCAGTAGTGAGTCCTGCCCCGGCGAGCAGCGAACAACAGAGTATTCCAACGACAAATACCACACGTAGCTGTGCTAACCCGTGTCGCTCTGATTGTGACATACAAGATTTAGGCGAGCCTAAACTAATTAATCACTTTCGATTTAGGTCGGCCTAAACCAATGTCTGAGTCGCTTATTAGACTATCAAATCGGTGGGATTCCTCACAGTGACCCAGCATCGGGACGCAGATACTAGATACGATTAGGTGGTCTGCGCCGAACGGATCGGGCTTACTGCTGTGGTCCGCTCGAGACGGGCGAGCGGAATGACTGTCAGCCTTCCATACCGGGGTCTTTCCACCGGCGGAGGAGTTATTTACCAGACTCGCTCTAGAGCGCGCAATGACAGCTTCTGCGTTGACCAAGCGTCTCCGGGAAACGCTTGCATGCTTTGGTGGCTCCGGAGAACCGCGGACGACAACCGAGGTGGCAGACCAACTCGATCTCGGCCGACGGAGCACCTACAGCCGACTCGAGCAACTCGTCGAGCACGACCGGATCGAGACCAAAAAGGTCGGTGCAAGTGCCCGTGTCTGGTGGCGGCCACCGTCAGCGGCCGATCGATCGACCAGTGATGGAGAGCCACCGCCCGGTGCCGAGCTCCCAGTCAGCGACGTGCTCGACGACGCCGAAATCGGGCTGTTCGTTATCGACGCAGATCTCGAGGTAGCACAGCTCAATGAGACGGCCGAACAGTACTTCGGCCTCGAGCGTGAGCATGCACTCGGTCAGAACAAGCGCGACCTCATTAGGGATCAGCTTGCCTCGGCCGTCGCAGACGGCACGTCGTTTGCTGACACCGTGCTGGCGGCCTACGAGGATAATACGTACATCGAACAGTTCGAGTGTCGCGTCACGGCGAGTGAGAACCGACAGACGCGCTGGCTCGAACACCAGAGCAAACCGATCGAGTCTGGGACGTACGCCGGCGGGCGCATCGAACTCTACTACGACATAACCGACCAGAAGCGCTCGGAGCGTGCCCATCGTACGGAACGAACCCTCCTCGAGCGCGTCCTCGAGTCCAGTCCGATCGGAATTGGAATCTTTGATGCTGACGGCCAAATACGCCGCGTGAACCGCCGATTCGCCGAGTATCTCGGAGTGAGTGGAGACGATCCGACGACGTACGTGCTCGGCGACGTGCCCCTGTTCGACGAGGATGGCGAGGAAATGCCGTACGAAGAGCGACCGGCAGCTCGAGTACTCGCGACCGGCGAGTCAGTCGTCGATCAGCACATACAGGTCGACAGTGGTGATGGCCAAATGCGATGGCTCTCCGTGAACGCCGAACCGCTCGACGACGGCGTCATCGTCACAACAGCCGATATTACGCAACTCAAAGCGCAAGCACAGCACCTCGAGCGCCAACACAACGACCTCGAGGCCGAACTCGAAGCAGTGTTCGAGCGGATCGACGACGCGTTCTACGCGCTTGACGACGGCCTGCAATTTACGTACGTCAATGACCGTGCCGAAACACTGCTGGGCCACTCCGAGTCAGAACTCCTGGGCAGGAACATCTGGCAGGCGCTGTCCATCCCCGACGATGACCCACTCCGGGACCGATACGAGACGGCGCTGGCCACCCAGACCGCGACGAGTTTCGAACGCTACTCTGCGCCGCTTGACATCTGGGAGATCGTCAGCGTGTATCCCTCGGCGTCCGGCCTCTCGGTGTACGCGACCGACATCACCGAGCGCAAGCGACACGAGCGCCAGCTCCGCGAACGGGAGACCAGCCTCGAGCGAACAACGGAGCTCCTGGAGCAATCACAGCAACTGGCGAGCGTTGGTGCCTGGGAACTCGACCTAACCGACGAGCCTCCAGCCCTCCACTGGACCGACGAGGTCTACCGGATCTTCGAGCGCTCGCCAGATCAGGAGGTCGATCTCGAGTGGGTACTCGACCATCTGCCGCCGGCGGACCGGGACCATCTCAACGAGGCCCTCGACCGTGCGATCGAAGACGGGGACGCCTACGATATCGAAAACCGGATTCTCACGGCTGCTGGTGATCAGCGATGGATCCGAAGTATCGGTGAGCCCGTTCGAGACGACGGCGAGATCATCGCCCTCCGCGGCGCGGCACAGGACATCACCGAGCGCAAAGAATACGAACAGGTCCTCGAGCGCCAGCGCGAGCAACTCGCTGCACTGAACAATCTCAACGACGTCGTCCGCAGCATCACCGATGAAGTCATCGACCAGTCGACACGCTCGGAGATCGAGCAAGTAGCTTGCGAGCGACTCGCCGAGGCAGAGTCGTACCTGTTCGCGTGGATCGGGGATGTCGATATCGCTTCACAGACGGTGACGATGCGAACGGAGGCCGGCGTCGAGGGCTATCTCGATGATATCACGATCTCCGCCGATCCCGACGACGAGCGCAGCAAGGGACCGACAGGGCGGGCGATTCTCGAAGGTGAGATCCAGACGACACAGGATATCGAGGCTGACAGCAGACACGACCCGTGGCGCGACCATATCGAACAGTACGGCTTCCGCTCGTCGGCGGCGATCCCAATCAGCTACGAGGACACCGTCTACGGAGTCTTGAACGTCTATGCCGACCGGCCGAACGCGTTCGAGGGCAAAGAGCGGGCAGTTATCAGTCAACTGGGCGAGGTGATCGGCCACGCGATCGCTGCCACCGAGCGCAAGCGGGCATTGATGAGCGACGATGTCGTCGAACTCCAGTTCCGCATCCGCGACATCTTCGACGTCACGGGGGCCGATACGCCAGCCGACGGCTCGATCACGATTGACCACACAGTTCCCATCGAGAACGATGAATTCCTCGTCTACGGGACAGTCACTGAAGACGCTATCGAGAGTTTAGATGGGCTCGTCGATGCACTCCCTCACTGGACTGCTGTCACCTACCGGACTACCGACGGGATGACGAACTTCGAACTTCGGCTTTCCGAACCGCCGGTGCTGTCGACGCTCGCCTCACTCGGTGGTGCCGTCAAAAGCGCTGTCATCGACGACAATGGCTATCAGATGACGCTTCACCTCGCCCCAGGTGCAGATATCCGACAGGTCATCGACGCTGTCCAGACGACCTATCCGACCGCAGAGTTGCTAAAACACCGTCAAACTGCGCGTCCTGACACCACCGCTGAACGTGTCCGTCACGTGCTCACGGACGAACTCACCGACCGCCAGCGAGCAGCCCTCGATGCTGCCTATCACGCAGGCTTTTTCGAGTGGCCTCGCGATGCCTCCGGCGAGGAGATCGCCGACTCACTCGAGATCGCGCCGGCGACGTTCCATCAACACCTCCGTCGCGCACAAAAGAAAATCTTCGAATCGCTGCTCTCGAGGCCGACGACTGCCTGAATGCTCTAGAACGCGCCGCTGCCAGTTCGATGAAAATCGTACGTTCTAGAGAGTTCACGCAAGCGGGAACGACCCACTCGTGGAGACAGTGCAATCAGAAACGCCAGCCAGTGGCTGACGTTGGAGCCCCCGTCGGTGGGTTCCACCGGAAGAGTCGAGATCATGAGGGGGAAAGCTGGCAATTGACTGTTGGGACAACTGATCTCGAACTGGCGGGAGCGATGTCTCGGATCAGATTGGGTCGGTGGCAGAGTGCCACCCTATGTGTCTCCCGCCATCTAATGCTTAGAAATCTATCATTATAAATCTGATGGAAAACGAATACCATGGCAGCAAATCGTTCGAGTTCGATCAGTCGCCACCGGACGTGTCGTCTATATCGGCCACGTCCGACTCCGCCTCGTCTATACGTGCGTCTCGATCGCTCGAGTTGACGTCATCGGTCTCATCTGGTGGTGTCTCGAGTCCGTCAAACATACCCGGGTCATCAGCCCTCGGTTGCGAGGGATTAGTATCGGACTTCGATGTGGATCCGCCATTCGACGCCTCGTCCTCGCTCGGTGATACTAAATCGGACGCGTCGATGAACGAAATCTGCTCGTCGTCGCCGGAATCCGTGTTGTCGCTGCTGTCGGCTCCCGACGCGGGTGTCGGTGGCTCGAAGACGTATACGATCCCGTTGTGGCGGACGACGTACAGCCCCCGCTCCGGATCGAAGACGACCGCAGCGTTGACGTCGATTGCGAACTCGGCCAGCGCCGCTAGCGTCGCCGAGTTCGCGTGCGGTCCCTCGAGTGCTGCATCTGGCAACGCCACGGTCGTGATTACCTCCTCGAACTGGTCGCGGTCGTCGCGGTACGAAAGCCACTCGCGTTCGGCCGCCGTCACCTCGGGGAGACGTCGTGAAGCGTACGCGAGTCCTCCAAGACCACCGACGCCGATCAGCAAGAGTACCGGCCCACCGACGGTCCGTGGTGGGCCAGCCGAGGCAGGGACAACTTCGGTCTTGTATTCCTCGTACGTCTCATCGTACGAACTCGCACTTTCGATCCAGTACGTCCCTTCCTCGACGTGTATCGGAGCCCGATAGCTGCTCGCGACCGATCGCTGCTCGCCGTCGATGGTCCCCTCGATCTCTCGGTTGAACTCGAGTACGACCTCGGTCTCTCCTGGACTGGCTCCTAAATCGGATTCGATCTCGTCGATCCGGCTTGCGACGTCGCTGACGTTAACAGCGAACGCGGCAGTGACGTTCTCGTCCGGCTTGACGTCTTCACTGGTCGTTGAGACGACCCGTTCTCGCTCGCTCCAATAGACAGCCTCGCCGTCAGGTTCGACCGCGCGGTAGACCAGATCGACCGAAAGCGAGACGTTGACGCTGTCTCCAGTCCGTGACTCGTATCCCCCAACGAACTCGCCGTCGATCGTCGGGCTGATCGCCGTGTAGTACAGCGACTCGTTCTCGAGTCGCGTTCCAGTCGGATAGACCGAGTTCGGCTCCGTAACCGTGACGCCGTGTGCGACGTCGCCCGTCGCAGTCCAAGCGTGCTCACGTTGCTGTGTCGTCTCCTCGCCTGGATTCGCGTACGCGCCGTAACTCAACCACCCGCCGAGCGCCACGAAGACAATGCACGCGACGATCAGTATCGTTCGATACTTCTCGAGCAAAACGTGAAGCCGCAGCCGTCGCTCCTCATCCCCCGCTTCGCTTGTTGCTGTCGATAGGAATGTCATGTGTGTCTCAGTCTTGCCGTCGAACAATCGATTGCGTCTCCCTGCAGCGGCTTCGGATCGCCGCTCGTCTCGAGCGGACGTCGCCCGGTCCAGCGAGGGCACGCCCGAGGACGTAGGTGCCACCGCCCAGCAGCGACAGGATCGTCGCGAGCGGTGCCCATGGGTGGAACACATAGAGGGCGTCAATGACCGGTGCCGGGAGCACGTACAGGTAGCGATACTCGGTGATATACGTTGGATAGTGACCCGTCTCTTCGGGAGCCGTAATCGAGACTGTCACCGTCGTCTTCTCGCGTGGACCGACGATCATCCGGCCGGGATCGACGGCCACGTCGTCGCTGCCGGGCTCGACATAGGAGAGTACGGGAACGAACCCACCGTTAGAAACCGGATAGGGAATCTCGCCGGTTGTCCCTTGCTCGATCACGACTGGTCGCTCCGACTCGAACTCCGCGCTGATGACGGCATAGGACTGCGTGCCGGCCGGCACGATCATCGCCGCTGCAGCCGCGACGACGACCAGTAGCGCGAAGCCAGCCGAGAGCAATCGGGGATCGAGCCAGTCGTCGCCCTCGTCGTCAGTGTGCGACTCGAGCGACGGCTCCCGGCGTTCGCGGATCGTCTCGACGACGTAGAGAACGATCGAAACACCGAGAATCGGAAGCGCAAGTCCCGACGTACCCGAAAGGCTCCGGACGCCGAGTGTAACGGCCAGCCGCGTCTGGACGCGCTCGAGTGTGTCGCTTGCGGTCATGACTGCCGTCCCGAACGCTGGGATCGTCACGACTTCGCCGTTTACCTGCCACGCTTCGGCGACGATCTGGGCATCCTGAACGTACGGCTCGTCGCCGTCTTGGTCGGTAAACGGGTTCGCGTCCCCGCGCGTCACATACCCCCGGTCGGTCTCTTCGACGATACGGTGGGTCGTCAGTCCGCCGCCCTGGATCTCTTTTGCCTCGAAGACAACGACATCGCCCTGCTCCGGCTCGCCAGTCACCTCACTCGGGAGTGCGACGAAGCCGTCGCCGGTCTCGATGGTCGGCTCCATGCTCCCCGTCTCGACGAACCCAAGCAGGATCGGCTGGCCGAGTACCTGTCCCGCGACGAGCGAAACGAGTACGACGAGCACCACCCCCTGTAGCCCCTGTTCGACCCTCCGCCGCATCATCCGTTATCTAGCCAAGTCATGTCCATCTATTTGTAATTATTGATAGATAACTAGTTCGTGCTGCTGATCGTATTGATCCGATAATGGTCGGCCACAACCATTGTAAGACGATCGTTGACCGACCAGAGGGCATGGTCAACGATCGGTTTTCAAACTCGAGCGACCAGTATTGCTCCTGTTGACCCTGTGTCCTGGAGTGACGAGGAACTGCTCACGCTGTCAGACGAACTCCTATCGGTTAGGGCCGGTGGGACCGCACCCCGCAGTGCGGGCCCACCGGGACATCTGGACAGCAGCCCGTCTCAGGCACCGACCAGGACCTTCGCCAGCAGGTAGGCGTTCCACGTCGCGGCGAGCAGCCAGACGCTTGCGAGCCCAGCCGGCACGATGAGCGTGACGTAATCGGGGGCGATCCGATCCGGCGCTTGCAAGACGGCAGCGGCGACCACGAGTCCAAACCCGACGACCAGCGCTTTCAACCCGAAAAGTCCGAGCACACCCACACTGTCGAGTACGAGTACCCCCGCAGGGTTCGACTCCTCGAGCCCGAACGTGAGACCGCTGATCGTGGTTCCGAGATCGGCACCGATCGCGACCACGACGGCAAGCCAGAGTCGTCGGTCAGTCGGTGTTCTGTTGACGATTCCCGTTCGCTCGTCCGGCTGTCGATCATCGATCGCGGCGACCAGTGCTCGAAGATAGCGTCGTATCGGTGTTCCGTCCATGGCTCGAGGGCTTCCTGTTTTCCCGCGTGGCTGTTTCGGGCGGCACTCAGCTGCTACTCGAGAGTATCCGGACATGCCACGGACCATTGTAATACAGCCGTTGAGGTGTCTCGCGGTCGTCAAACCGGAAGTTAATGCGAGGCTGTAGGTTCGGGTAGCCACGGCTGCGTTCGAAAACGAGCGAGGACGCCAATTTGCGATCCAAAACGGTCGGCGAGACGATCGTCGAGAACTATTGGTCGAGATCAGCGACGAGATAGCCCGATTGTGAGGATCGATCGTGGCTGGGTGAGCGACGCCGACGGGCAAAAAAGTCAGTGTCGGCCGCCTAACTGGAGAAGAGTCGCTCCAGTTCCGCGTTGATCGTCTCGCGGTCGATCTCTTCGTCGCTCATGTCGAATTCGACATCGGCGGTCTCCTCGTAATCGGTGAGCGTTGGTGTGTCGTCTGCCATGTTAGATCGCCTCCGCAGTGAGTTCGATTTCGTCGTCGATAGCCACCGAGTCGACTGCGCTGTCGGGCAGTGCGATCGCCACCAGGCTGAACTCGATCTTGTCGCCGGGTGACAGCGTCGAGATGGACATGAGGTTCACCGAAGGCTCCCACGACAGGTCATACCTGACCTCGAGCCGACCGATCTGTGGCACCAGCAGGACGACAAGGCTTTTATCCTCTGAGCCGGTCCTGTCGACGTCGCTGAAGGCGATCGGGGCAATCTTGAGTTCGATCTCCTGGGTTCCCTGGTTCTTGACCTGGAAGATGTCTTCGATCCCCGTGATGGCGTTCGCGTTCAATCCCTGGCCACCGGCGAGTCCATTACCGATGTTGTTATTATCGCCGGTGAGGTTGATCGCGAGCGCGTCACTGGATGTCGTGTCGACGTAGTTGCCGTTCGGTCCATCGCCGGGTTGAATCCCAAGATACGCGCTGGCGTCGGCGGCGACGTTGACGGCGACGTCGCGCTCGGCCTCGAGACTGCTGAACGCGCCGGTGCCGAGCGTGAGGCTGCCACCGGCGGCGAGCGCGCCGACACTCAGGACAAATTTTCGTCGTTCCATGACGTTCCAGCCCTGTTAGTTCGTCGCGACCGCGTTGAAGGTCACCGAGTCGAGCAGTTCGGTTTCGTCGCTGAGGCCTGCATCCGTCGTGTCGATTTTGATGCTGACATCCGTGCTGATACCAGTTCCGAGCGTCTCGGCGCTGTCCGAGAGCGAATCGCCGTCGTAGTCAGCGTTGGGGTAGAACTCGACGAGCCCCTTATTGTCTCCGGACTTGGAAATGCTCACGTCGACCTCCTGAGTCCCCTGATTTTCGACGGTAAACAGGTTATCGATTTTCGTGACTGCGTCGGGGTTGACACCCTCACCACCGCCGGAAACATCTCCGCTGTTGCTCGAGCTGAGATCGATCGTCAGCGTACCGCCGTCCCCGTCGTCGGTGACGTAATCCGAGTTGTTACCGCCAGTTCCCTGCAGTCGCAGGTAGGCGGACGCGTCGTCGGCGACCTCGACATCGACGTTTCGTGTTGCGCTCACGCTCGAGAACGCGCCAGTTCCGATGCCCGCAGCTGCTCCCGATGCCAGTGCTCCCATTCCGATGACGAATTTGCGTCGTTGCATTGTTGGATTCTCCGTATTGGTTGTCTCTCACGGGCGACCACACCTCATCGCGCCACGTCAGCTCGTCGTCGCCCAGATCCCCGCCGCGGGGATCACAGATCATCCGTGTCCAGCAAGGGGTATTGTAATACAGTCGTGGAGTCGATCGCAATTTTTGGTGTCCAGTGGTCAACACACGCCCGACCGAAATCGGGGCGGGTGTATGGGACAGGTCGACTCGAGTCGACCACCACTTGAGTCAGTGAAAACTGCGGTCGGACTGTCGTTGACTCGCGGTCGACGACCACCGCGAGCCGGTATCGGTGCGGTTGACTGGCGGTCAAACTGGGTCTGACCGACCCTCGAAAACCGGTATATCGCCGGTTGACCGACCATCTAGACGGTAGTCGTGTCGTTGACCGGCCGACTCAAATTCGATGAGAACCCGAATTTCGTCGGTTATAGAAGATCTGGCAGTCAACCAATTATTAATTAGTAATACTTTTAGTGGGTAATGTAGGATGGTAGACCTGTAATGGGGGCAACTCAAGCGGAGACATCCAAAGAGACCGATACGCTAGAGTTAGACACAGACGACGAGCAAACGGACTCATCGGGGGCGGAAGGCGACGCACTCACCGAAGACGAGCTTTTCACGCTCTTGTCCAACCGGCGACGACGATACATCTTGCATACGCTTATGCGAGACGCAGACACGGTCGACATCGGCGATCTCTCACAGGAGATCGCCGCCTGGGAAGACGGTCTCGAGTACGAGAAGGTATCGAGTAGTGATCGCAAGCGAGTCTACACGGCGATCCAGCAGACGCACCTCCCGAAGATGGACGACGCTGGCGTCGTTGAGTTCGATCGCGACCGGGGCACAGTCAAACCGACGCCAGCACTCGAGGATGTTGAAATCTATATGGACGTCGTTCGCGGACGCGAGATTCCCTGGGGCGCGTACTACTTCGGACTGACAGGACTGACCGGCGCGCTGTACCTGGTCGCGACGAGCGGCCTGACGCCGCTCAGTCAGCTCTCGCCGTCTTCCTGGTTCGTGTTCGTCATCGTCTCCTTCGGCGTCTCCGCGATCGCACACCAGTACTGCGAGCGACAAAACCGGCTCGGCATTACAGAGGAACCACCGGACGTGGAACTCGAGTACCACGACCGGTCACGAGATAACTGATGTGTCGACGAGTGGACGCGTTACGCTCGATATCGGAACGAGTCTCCGAGAGTACACGAGGGCTATGAAACGGACGAGACGCGCAACACTGGCGATGATCGTCGGTTCGAGTAGCGTCCTCGCGGTCGACACTACTAGTTTCTCGACCGCGAAAGCCGATCGTGATATTCGTGTCGCGGTCGTCGACGATGCCGACGCCTATCTCGGACTGACCGATGACGGAGTCGAAGACGGCGGCCTGCTATTTGAGGGCGACGCTCGTCAGTCACCGGTCTCGTTCGACGTGATCAACCAACTCCCGGAGCCGATCACAGTCACGCTCGCAGCCGACGAGTTCCAGTTCGACATGTCCGGCGATCGACTCGGTCCTGGCGAGCGAATCGACGTCACCGTCGAGATCGAGCCAGCGGCCAGTCAGCCAGTCAGTGGCACGGTGACGGGAACGATCGAGATCGACGCCAGTGGAGACGGAATCCAGATCGAAGCTGAGCGTGATCTCACGCTCGAGTGGCCCGAGTGTGCCGCTGACGCGGCGGCCGATACGAACCGGACCGACAAAGGCGGCTGCGAGAACCGCAGCCAAACGCAAGCTGGGGGGACCGACCGGTGATGCTCAGCGCAGTGTTGGTGACAGTCCTCGGGCTCACGGCGAGTATCGCGCTCATGCAACTGACCGGCCTGCGACTCAGCGGCGTGGTCGTCGTTTCGCTGGTAGCGCTCGCTACGCTCGTGGCCGTCAGTGTCCACCCGGTGTTCTTGGGCAGCGTTGCAGTGGCGATTGCTGCCGTTGGCCTCAGTAGCCAGCGGACATCGATTCATCGCCGCGCACTGGTTCTGGCCTCGCTGGCCGCGGATGCGATCGTTCCAGTCGCTGGCACGCTTGCGATGAGCGGCCTGTCGCTGCCGGTGACGGGTCTGAACGTTCCGACCGAATTGGAACCACTGACGGCGATGGCTCCGGGTTCCAGTGCCGATGCGAGAGGTGTCGAATGATGGTGCCGACCATCCTGTCGGATTTGGGTGTCCTCGCGGTCGTCTTCGCCGGTGCGCTCGCTGTCGAAGCGGCCCGCGCACGCTATGGACTTCGACTCGGTGGCGTAGTTGCCGTGCCGATGGTCGCTGTCCTCTCATTGACCAACGCTTGGGTGCTGTCGATCTATCTCCCGGGTGTGGTCGTCCTTTTTGTGGCGACAACACTCATGCACCGTCTCACGCTGCTCTATGGCCGGGCATTGCTTTCGATGACGCTCACCATGGCAATGGGCTATGCGCTGGTCGTCATCGCACTCGGATTGGTGCTTGGAACCGAACTTCCGGTGACCGACTTCCAACTGTATTTCACCGCCCTCTTCGCGGGCGCGGGTGCGTATACACTCTATCTGACGTCACCGGCTGACCGCCCGGCGACGGTCACGCTAAGTGGGGCGCTCTTTGTCATTATCCTCGTCGGCTGTCGGACCCTCGTGACGCCACCGGCCCGCGGGTTATACGCCGACCTGACGCCGCTCCATATCCTGCCGGTCGCCGGCGTGCTCACTGCTGCAGGGCTGACGTTGACTCGCCTCGAGCGCCGAGAGCGACCACTCGAAACGCACCGGAGGGAGCTGGGTCAATGAGCGTCAGACAACGGGTCCGTGGGGTCGCTCTTACGCAGATCGTCAAGCTACCGACGAATGGCCCAGCGCTTTGCCACGGCAAACGTTATTATCTTGAACATAATATATGACAGATAGGGGAATGGGGGACAGAGGTAACACAAACGCGGGGGACAGAGAGATTGATCTCGTCTTTGAATGGCATCAACTCTGCCATGCCTGCAGCGAGCGAAAGTGGTTCAGCGGACTGATTTGCGACGAGTGTCGAGACCGTCATGGCGTGTGATTTTCACTGTGAATACCTGTTGTGTTGGCTCGATGGAAACGCAGCAGCGCGACGGCTTCGCATTCTGTAGCCACTAACTGAGACTCGTAAACGCCGACATTACAATGGTGTCCGCTCACACGGCTACTGCTATGGTCGGCATCACTGGGCGAACACCTGCGATAGACGAGCAGTCGTTCGCCAACTCGCTCGAGCCACTCGTTCACACCGATCGGTACGAAGCCGACGTCGTCTTCGAGTCAGCGTCGCACTCGATCGGGACGACAGCGTATCCCGAATATCCGATCCGGATCGTCGAGAACGACGATCGGTGGGTCTGTCTCGAGGGGCACATCTATGATCGCGATGACGAGGCACTCGAGCGCGAACTGCTGACGGTCGGCGCACACGTTCTCTCGGCCGACGGCGACGACGAGTTTCTGACCCAGTGGCTCCTCGAGACTGACGGCGAGTTCCTGCTCGTTGCTGCCGACAAGGAGAGTGATCGGCTCGGACTGCTCAATGACCCGCTTGCTCGCCTGCCAACATATTACTTCCACGACGGGGAGACGGTGCTGTTCTCGCGAGAGCTGCGATATCTCATCAACGAAGCGCCGATCGAGGGGTTCGATCCACTGGGCATTGCCCAGTGTCTCCTCTTTGGCTACTCGCTTGGTGATCGGATGCTCGTCCACGGTGCGAATCGACTGCGTCCAGGGACGAAACTCACCGTCGATCCGGAGCGCGGTGCGGTCACGGAGACGGCGTTACACCGATTCGACTTCGGCGACCCGGCCTTCGAAGACCGAAGCCGAACGCGAAACGCTGCCGAACTCGTCGACCGGTTCAAACAGGCCTGCCGACAGCGGTCGGGGTATGGCACTCGTGACGTACTCTCGTTGAGCGGCGGACTTGACTCCCGATCCGTGCTGGCCGGCTACCACGCTGAGGGAATCCCAATGACGGCAGCCACAATGGTGTCCGACGACTTCGTGCCACCATCCGATGTCGAAATCGCCCAGCAGTTGGCCGACGAGTTCGACGTCGACTGGCGTCGGTACGAGGTCGGTCCGCCGAACGGCTCGGATCTCGATCGAATCATCAAGACGAAAAATGGGCAAATCGGCCTCCTGACCTCGTTTATCCTCGAGTTCTTTCGGCAACTCCGCGAGGAGTACGACGCCGGCCTCACCTACGTCACCGGCGACGGCGGGGACAAAGCCCTCCCGGATCTCACTCCCGCGAAGCCGATTTCGGACGACTCGGAGCTGATCGACTATATTATTCGGGAGAACTCGTTTCTCTCACTCGAGCAAGTGGCTCGGATCACGGGGCTGTCGGCGGAGTCGATTCGCCGGAGCGTTCGCGACCGCCTCCGCATGTATCCCGAAACGGATCCAGCGTCGAAGTACGTCCACTTCCTCGTCTACGAGCGGGGCGTTAACTTCCTGTTCGAAGGAGAGGATCGTAATCGATTCTTCTTTTGGAGCACGACCCCGTTTTACTCGATCGAATTTTTCCGGTATGCGATGAACTGCCCGGCCGACCAGAAAGCTCGCTACAACCTGTATCGGACGTTCCTCGAGGAACTCGAACCTGCAGCGGCGGATCTGACACATCCGGACTACGGCGTGCCCGTCTCGTCGACCCGCCACGAAGTTGCGGCATTCGCAGACGAATTGCTCTCGCGGTATCCATGGCTGTTCGATGCAGTGCGACCAGTCGTCAAATCACTCAACAGCCTCGACACGGAGTCACAGCTGCAACCGGATACGGTCGACTGTATTCGCACACAGATCGAACAGTGTGAGGCCGTCGACGATGTCCTCGTGACCGACGAACTCCGTCGGTTCCTCGATTCGTATCCCGAGCACGATCGGACATCCGTGTACCGTCTCTTTGCGATTACGTCCGTCATCGACGACATCCACTCCTCACAGAGCGTGCTCGAATCGCGATGCGATGCTGTCTTCAGCTAACCGTCGAAGCTGTTAGCCATCAGTCAGTGAACAGCCGTTCGAGCGCGATCGACACGCAAATCGTTTCGTCCGACAGTATCAATGGCCCCGTTCGACAGCCGAATCGTCAGGTCACGATTCTGGTGTTTACGGTCGTTTCTCGAGTGTAGACAGTGGCGATATCGATATGCTCTTTTTATACTGTCGACCAGGATGGAGTATATTCGGGGCCTCGCTGCCGTCTCTCGATTTTCTGTATAAGAAATCAAGAATGGAGCCGGTAATTGCAGTGAATTCCGATACAGATCTTATTAAAATCACGAAGTTCTATTGATTCTGGGGTGGGAAAGTTTATAGTTCGGTAGTGTCCCCTCTCAGATCGCATGGCACGCGACGAACCGGGACGGGACACTGCGGGTCCCGCCGCACAGACAGCGAGTACCGACGAACGGAACGACACCAGTCTGATGGGTCGACGGTCGTACCTGAAGCTAGCCGGCGCGACGGCAGCCGCTGCGAGCGTTGGCACGGGTGCGGTGAGCGCGGCTGAGAATGACTACGAGGTTATCGAGGCACGCGGACAGACGGTCACCATCGATTCCGGCCAGACCTGGGAAAACAAGCTCATCGATCTCGGAAACGGGAATACGATCACGATTATCGCCAAGGGAACGAACTGGACCGTTCGGAACATCGGGTTCCGCGGAACGCTCGGCGCGACGGGCACGGCACCGAACAGCGGGACTGTCTTCGGGATCGCCGACACCGGCGACGGCACCTCCACGCTCGAGAACATCTTCTGGGGACGTGGCAACCCCGATCGACCGTCGAACGAGCGCCCGCTGATGATGTGGGTCGATCCCGACCACAGTGGCCACCTCGATGTCAAGAACGTGCATTTCGGTCATGCTGGGTGTAACGGAATCTACGGATCCGCGCCGGCGTACAACGGCAACGGTGGTACGATCCACATCGACAGCTGTTATGCCTACGACAACCACCACACGGCGTTCCGCATCGGTGACAACGGCTGCAAGATCACTGACTCGGTTGTCTACAAGAGTGGAACGCGAGCCGCGAATCGAGGAATATGGGTCTGGTCTGGCAACTACGGTGGCGGTGCCACGATCGAAAACACCCACGTCATTACCAACGGCGCTGGTGGCAGTATCGTCACGCACAACTCACCGTCCATCGATATGGACCACGTGTACACTGACGACGGTACCGGGACCCACAGCGGCCCCGAGCACTTCGTCCCGGATGGCTGTCCCGAAAGCCCCGAAGCGGCTGCCAGTGGCGGCAACACGCCCTCAAGTGGCTCCTCGAGCGCTGACGGGAGCACAGAGTCCCTTGAGAACACGCTGCTAGTCGACGGCGTTGGCACGTCGGGCGGCACGCGCTACGAGTTTACGGTCTCCGGGGCTGCCGAGAAAGCGACTATCAAGGGAGCGACGATTGACGACGGCGACACCATCGAGAGCGGCCACATCTCGGGGAGCGTCGCCGGCTGGCGCGATAGCTTCCGCTTTGCGGGCGACCTCGAGGAACTCACCGTCGACGGTGACGCGCGAGTGTTCATCAACGGCGAGGAAGTCGATCTCGCCGACTACGGTCAGGAGAAGCCACACGTGCTGACGCTGGTCGGAAACGGAACGACTGCGAACTACGAAATCTCCGTCGACGGGGCGATTGAGACGATTTCGGGCGACGAGTCGGCAGCCCACGCTACGGTATCGTCCGGAAATACGGTCGAGGGATCGATCGAGCGGGCTGCCCAGCGGTTCCGGTTCTCCGGGACGCTCACCGACATCACCTTCCTCGACGGCTCGGCACAGGTGTATGTTGACGACCAGCGGATCGATCCCAAGCAGTACAACGAGCAGGAACTGCTGCCACACGCCATCGTGATCGATGGAACCGATACCGACGGCAGGACCGAGTATGCATTCAGCGTCGATGGCGAAGTTATTACTTCGAGCTATCGCGACGCGTCGGTCAATCCTGGCGACGAGATCGACGGCCGCTCTGTCAGCGGGAAGGTCGACGATGGACTCGATGCCTACTGGTTCGACGGCGACATCGCTGACTTCCAGCTCAGCGGGAACGCGAACGTCGACATCGAATATAACGCCCGTAGTAACTGACCGAACGCGACTTCGTTTTCATCGCCGTCTCTCCGAGATCGGACTACTTGCCTCTCGCGAACTGCAACCGATTTGTGCTCCACCCACCGCCCTCATTAAAATTTGATAATATTATTTCTTCATAATGTAATATATTTTAATGAGTTTGTGATATTATATAGACTAGCCTTCTTAGACGTATCTCTTAGGTGAGTGACTTAGGCAAGATTCTAATACTACATTCTTAGACATAGTTCTAAGATACGTTTCTTTGATATGATTGAGCCCTCTCTTCTATCAGTATAACGTCTGTGAGAGCCATTGCTCTATCTTGATAGATCTTATATATAGTCCCTCGCTCGTTCACGCTGCTACACTCTCTATTGGCACCATAGATACGCGCCTTACCTTAGAATCTTAGATACTACTCTAAGATGAACGCCTTGGCTGTGATCGTGCTCTCCGTCCCTAAGACGCTACAGTTTATGTGGTAGCCATAGGCCCTTAGCTAAGAATCTTAGATGTGAATCTGAGAGATCTAACTTAGGTATATTTCTTGGGTGCTTTGCGTAGTTTCTTATCTTAGTAACTCACAAGAGACACTCATGCTTTCGTACACGGTGTACTCCGAAGCGGGTGGCGTCGGAAAATCGTCGCTGACAGCGAATCTGGCTGTCGCGCACGCTCGAGCAGGCCTCGACGTCTTGGTCGTCCCACTGGATCCGCAGGACGGCGACCTCAGCCGGCTGCTCGGTGTCGACGAAGACCGTGCCAGCAGCGATGCGGACAACCTCGTCCGTCACATGGTTAATGCGCCGAAGGGGCCGTTTGAAGACCTTATCCGAACGTCGGAGGGTGTCGACATCATTCCAGAGCACAACATGCTTTCGGATCTCGCAGATCACCTCGCTCGCGAACAGCAGAAAGCCGAGGACTTCGGCGACGCGTACAATATCTACGCCCAACTGCAGCGCGTCCTCGCTGATGCTGGCGTTGGGGAGCAGTACGATGTCCTGATCTGCGATCCGCCGGCGACCGAGTCGGATCACCTCTACAACGCCATCTTCGCAACGCGAAATCTGGTGATCCCCGTCGAGCCCTCGGCCAAGGGACGGGCATCGGTCGAAGGTCTCGAGGAACTCGCGAGTAACTTCGCTGACCAGCTGAATATTGACGTCGGTGTTCTGGCCGCAGTCCCGAACGGATTCAAGCGGACGAACGACCAGAAGGAACTCATCGAGGAAATCGAGTTCCCAACACCGGAGGTTATCAACGACCGGACATCGATGATGGAAGGCTGCTGGAAACAGCAGTGTTCAGCGTTCAAATACGTCCGTGAGCATCGTGCCCGCCAACGGGACTACGAGCTCGAAACACTCGCCCAGTTCGATCAACTGGCTCGCTACCTCGAGAAGGAGGCTGGCATTGAGGCACCAAATCCGCCTGAGCCTGGTGCGCTCGAGCAAGAGGTGACAGCATGACGGGGTTCAAAAGCGGAAGCGCCGGTGATCCGTTCAGCAGTGGTGACACAGACGACGGTTCTGGCGGCAGCGATGCCGGAACGGATGAACCAGCCACGCTCGAGCCATCGGCGTCAACGTCGACAGCTCAGCCTGATCATGCGTCCGAGGCCGGCGTCGACCGTGATCAGGGTCGTGACAACGATGGGAGCGAGACGATATCTGATAGTCCCTCGAATACCGTCCTTCCTTGGATCTACGAGCGCAACAGTATCACCGACGGGCGTGCCCAAACTGTCCAATTGCATCTCCAGCAGTCAACGCTGGATCGCCAGCGTGAGGGAAAACGGGATGTCGAGGCTGTCTTAGGAGAATCGGTAAAGAAGGCCGATCTTCGCGAGGCGGCACTTCTCGTTGGCCTCGAGCATCTCGATGAGCTCGCTGAGCAGCTCCGAGAGTGGGGCTACGACTTCGAGTGAGGTTTTCTGTCAATCACCCCACCCTATATTCTCCTCCCCATGGCCGGTTGAACGTTAGTCTGGTAAGTTGTGATCTACCGTTCTTAGCTAGATCTGCATAGTATTCATACAGTTCATCGCTGGATAAGGAGGATTATGGAAGCTTAGATACTAATCATATATTCTTAGATTAGAATCTTAGATAACTTGTCCAGAATAAACAGAGTGCTCGTCGTGGTCCCGACAGGCTTCAGCTGGATCCAACACGGACTCATCGGCGGCTGGGTGCTTGCGCCGGGCTACCAGCAACCGGTCGCCGAGGCGATGGCTGCGGCGGGCAATTCCGCAGCGATCGCGAAAGCACTCCAGATCACCCATACGGCACAGTACTCACAGTGCTATTCGTCGTCATCGTCGCCGGGTCACATCATCACGCCGCTCGACTCAACGGTCTGTATGAGTAATGATCGTCATCTATGTGGTCATACAGCGCTGTTTGACATCAATACTCACTGCTATTTTATTAGCACTCGAAATCAGTACTAGATTTTCTCTGCCCTTTCGGATGGTGGTTGTCGGTAGACTCCCTCGCTCGCGTTATTACTCATCAACATAAATAATAAAATCGTAACTATTTCAATATAGTAACTAAAACGGCTGAATTGACTCCTAAGCCGCCCAACATATCAATGGCCACAAGGAGTCCCCAAATCGAAGTATGAATCGGAGTACAATCCTTCCTCTCCTGCTCGCAGTGGCACTACTCGTACCAGCTGCGGCCGCAGGTATGACCCCTCAGACGAATAGTTCACAACCAGCAAGCGTCGATAGTAGTTCCCAACAGAACGATTCTCCAACAAACTACACTCAGTTGTATGTCGAAGAGCAGTACCGGAGTCTAGAGCTAAAGCCCGGCGAGTCTGAGACTGTCAGTGTTGATGTCGAAAACGGTGAAGATGAAGCGATTACGATTAACCCACATCTGTACACCCACACTCTCGAAGAGCCCCCAATCAACGAGGAGTGGGTCTCGATTAGCGATGACGAGCTGACTCTCGAGGAAGGCGAGACGAAAACAGTGGATGCAACCGTCGAAATCCCCGAAGATGCAGACCTCGGCCGTTACAGTGGATCACTCGCCTTTACCGATGAGATGATTTCGTATCCTGGCGGCCCAGCCCGACCGGTCCACGCTGCAAACCTCAATCTCGAGGTGTCCAAACAGCCGACAGTGGCGATCAAATCGGGCAGCTATGAACACACGCAAGTAAAGGCTGGAGACACCACATCTCACGAAATCGTCATCGAAAACACTGGCGATCAGGCAGTCCCACTGAACCCGCAAGTTACCGTTCGAGACGGTGTCCGCCGTCCCAGCGCCGGTCAGTCGCTTGAGAAGTCCTGGTTCGATATTACGTCGCCAACCGAGCTTCCCCCAGGTGAGACGACGACTGTCGAGGTGACGATTTCACCGCCAAGCGATGCAGATCGCGGCCGATATGATGCCGAGATCGACCTTGGAATTCAGGATCCTGCACGGCCTGATCGAAACGATTACTGGCAGCAGATCAATTTCAACGTCGAAGTGTGGGAAGAACCAACGGAACCCTTCGAACAGGAGTTTGAGGTAGCTGACGACGTTGAGGATGTGACGCTTACGCTGTCGGCACGCAACCGGTACCAAACCGGTGACAGCCCATCTTCGGGTTTCGATGTGACGTTCATCTCTCCGAACGGCACCGAGATCGATGCTGAACGTGTTGAACGATCTACCAGCGGCCACGTCAGTTTAGCCGAGAGAGATAGTCGCTCACAGCTACAAGACGGTGAGTACGCAACTGGGACCGCCCAGCAAGAATTCGTCTACCGAATCACGGATCCCGAAGCTGGCAATTGGTCAGTTGAGATCATGCCAGAGAATGTGATGGAATTCCAGTACGACATCACACGAACTGACTCGACCAACTGACGGACCACGGAACGTTATTTTTGAGTAGCCGTCGACGCTGCTTTCGACAACGTAGCTGTTGATCGTTCCAGGGCGTCATATGTAGTCAGCGAGGAAACCTCATTTCCCTGGGCAGGGTGGAATCGCAGAACAAGTCACTCTGGAATATACAAAGATCTTGGAAAGAAGTCCATAGCAACCTCACTTAAAATATCTGAGAATATAGCTCAGTGATCTGCTGCTATCAGAACACGAGTATTTCTAAGAGAACGCCAATAAGGAAGATCACTACCCCGAATGCGAATCCGGTTCGCTTGACTCGTGTGCCATAGGTGTCAAGATCATCGTTTGCGAGGAGGATCGTAACGAGCCGTGTGGGGTGTTTGAACGGACTCGGCGGACGTGGCTCTGGCATTCGCTCACGAAGCCGTCGGTACTCGGTGAATGACCAGATTCCGTAGAGTAACGCCGCCGCGATTAGTAGAAGGATCGCAATGAACACCGTTACAAACAGGACTCCGATCGGATCCGACAGTTCAACGTCCATTGATGGCGAGGGACTGTCAGCCGATTCCGACGAGGCGAACACGAGAAGTACCGCTGTGACTAGTGATACTGGCAGAATGATCAGTGCTGCTATGGCTAGACGCTTACTGAGGTGGTTGACTGTATCGCGGTCAATTCCGAACAGTGTTTGATACCGTGTTGACCCGTATTCGCTTTCTGGTCGTAGCTCTATCTCCTGGCCAGGGTTTTGCACACCGATGGCATCAAGAGTAGCTAAGAGTATCCAGAGTCCGCCAAACGCGATAAATATGAGTGGGCCCTGTGTTGTTTGTCGCTCCAAGAACGCCTCGCTCGGGTCGTCAGGATCGACGTACGCAGTGACCGTTGTGCCGGAGTCGTAGGGCTTGATTACGGATTGTGCCTTCGATCTCGTCTCATACAGCGGGCTAATATCACCAGGGAACAACTGGTCACTTGTGTATTCGGTTCCCTGATAGTAGTAGGTATACGTGACGTGAACATCATACTCGATACCTCGACCGTCTGTCTGTGTGATAGACGATTCAACGATGGTTGCATCGACGGACACGGCATCGTCAACCGCCGCTGACTGCTGGGCATAGTCATACCCGCCGAACGTGAAGAGAGCAAGCCCAATGAGTATCGTGATGACAGTCCCTTTCGTGACCTCAATTGGTGTTCCCATCACGGAGAGTTTCATATATACGAACTCTACTACATTGATGGAAATAATTTAATTGGATTTACCCCTCTTAGGCTGTCAGCGATCGTGCGGGCCGTATGGAATTACCAGTTAACGAACATCGTGGAGTTCGGCCTCTTCGAGGCGGAGCCCCCGGCCTCACCAAGCGAGGGCTTCTGACGCATACTCGACGCACGGTGGACGTGGGAGTGACCCGGCTCGAACAGACGCCGGACATCCACGAGTTTCGTGGGCTATTGGCTTCAACTGAGTGCATGGAATACGCATAGCGTCGCAAATTGGGGTCTGAACGACCAGCAGCGGACGATTCTGAGTGTGCTGGAATCGAAAGGGGATTGATAAGGATGTCGACGAACATACTCACTGTCGCGTTCATACCCGCGCGACATGGGCAGATCCAATCATTTATTCATCTCTGTCTCGCCCCGCTTGGCGGCCATCACCCCTGGCCCATCCAAGCGGTTTGAGATCCTTCCGGACCATCCTACTGAGAGGCGTCTATCCGATCTCGAGAGTGTCGATGGCCTCGAGTTGACTGCCGCCGTCATGCTCGAGGAGAGCAGCAACTATGTGCCGCGCTATACGTTATTGAGAGGGTGTCATAGAAGTCTTCCCACGGTGTTGATTACAGCTTCCTCTACGGTGAATGGTCCGATAAGCAGGTATGCAAACTGAACGATAACCCGAAAACATATGTTTTCTCGATAAGGTATTCGCTGTATGCCTGCATTCGGAATTGGTACTCCCATCTACCTTGTCATCCAAGCGTTCATCGCACGCTTCGTGTATCGTGAGGCCACAACTCAAAACCGCCGCTCGCCGCTTGTTTTAGCCGGTAGCATCTTTATTCTGAGTATTGTTGCTATGTTTATCGTGGGTAGTATTCTACCTGTTCTGCTTGTCGAAGCAGTGGCTATTATAATGTACCGTGCTGGTAAATCTAGAAATAAACCACCTACTACACAATAATCAAACACCCTCCTGTTTAACTGAGAATCAAATAGTTCTTTACCTCTACTTACCGACTGATTCACTCAAAGGGAGTTGAAGCAATTCACTTGCGAGTCTTTCTCTGATACTCTCTGCCAGGTTGATGAGGGTGTACGCCTCCTTTATTAACAGCAGAACCAGAACACTCGATTCGGTAATTACACCCGTTCATACACTAATTCCATCGCGCTTATTCCACCGAGAATCAACGCACCGAATATTAGTTCCGATGACTGACTGGCCAGCCTCGAGTCAGTTGACTCGCTCGTGGTAAACTCCGACAATGGAAGATATTCTGCTATGATGTCCACCCGATCTGGCACCACCCAAACCGCACTCGGTGGTTATGTGGGAATCGAATAGACCCGAATTTGATCGATAATACGATCACTCGAGTAAACAACCAGAAATTATGTGTTATACTCTGGGGATAGGGGTTGTAGAATGAGAAAATATAGTTCGTAGAAGGGGACTTTAGTAGCCTACTACCCAAAGAAAAACTGTAGATGACGAAGCACACAGCTCAAATGGACGAAGCGACGACTGACGTACCTGGTATTGGCGATACATTCCCTGAACTGACCGTCGAGACAAGCATGGGTGAGCGCTCGCTGCCCGACGACTACGAGGGCAAGTGGCTCGTCCTGTTCAGTCACCCGGGTGACTTTACGCCGGTCTGTACGTCTGAATTCGTCGCCTTCGAGCAGCGCCGCGAGGAGTTCGAGGACCTGAACGCCGAACTGCTCGGGCTGTCGGTCGACCGCGTCCACTCGCACATCAAGTGGACTGAGTGGATCGCCGAGAACCTCGACGTCGACATTCAGTTCCCGATCATCGCCGACGATCAGGGAACAGTCGCCCAGCAACTCGGCATGCTCCACCCCGGTGCAGGAACGGCAACCGTCCGCACCGTCTTCGTTATCGATCCGGAGGGAGCAGTTCGGCTGCGCCTGACCTACCCGATGGAGATCGGCCGCAACATCGACGAAGTCCTCCGCTCGCTGCGTGCACTCCAGAAGAGCGACGACGACGGTGTCGCCGCTCCCGCTGACTGGCCGAATAACGACAAATTCAGTGACCAGGTTCTCCTGTCGCCGCCGGGTACCGAGGCGGACGCCGAAGCGCGCAAAGCCGAGGCTGCTGACGACGACGAACTCAACTACTACGACTGGTGGTTCGTCACCCGCGACCAGTAACAGGCTACTGAACGGCAGTCCGCTGGTAATTTCGAACTCTGGAATAGTCACCAGATTCGATACTATTCAATTATGAACCCCAGCGGCAAACTAAATTTTGTCAATACTATCTTCGAGCAGGGACTCGAGTTTTCGAATCCGTTCTTTGAGAAACTCGACATCACTCTCTGTTTCGCTGTCCGGTTGTGATTGGACTGCTTGAGAGATGATGTCATTAAATGCCTCTTCCATCTCTTGGTCTTGAATTTCCATTGCCATCTGTATCCCGTCACGAACAAACTCGCTACGCGTCTGCCCCGCTTGTTCAGCGACGGAGTCTGCACCCTCGATCAACGCGCGTGGGACGCGGACCGTGATTTTCTTCGTTTCTTGGAGGCTATAATCGGTCGAAGTGTCGGAGTCTAGAAAATAGGATCCACTGAGGAGAACTGCAACCTGATAATGACTTGGACACAGGACGACTGTTGAACTGTCACCTGACGACGATTCAAACGAATATTTCGAGAGTGAGTCTGTCGATCCGCAGATCTCACACTCGTTTTTAGACTCTAGATCAGTGTCCTGATTGGAACGGTTTGTGGTAGATGGTCGGTTAGGTGACATATTGATGGTCCAAGTTTAGTTACTCCCATCATCGTACTCGAACCTAATAGTATTAGTTCTCCGCACTGATCGATCGTATAACATACTTCTGATCGAGCAATCTCACCCCACCCATGCGGATTGCCTCGAGCAGAAGTGCTCGATCACCGATCGCTAGTCTCTCGTCGACGGCGTCGAGCCGACGTGGAGCATCGTGTTCTGATCAACGGCTAATTCAAGTATTACTGCTCGACAAGTGTTCATACAGTCTGCTGTCAGTCAGTGCCGGCCGGCCGCGACCGCCTTGCGGTCCCACCAATAAATCGGTACAGCAGACCGTATCAGTCGTCGCCGACGACACTCTCCTCGGTGGCGGCACACCGGTTCGGCCCCAGTTCGAGTTCGTTGGCCTCTTCTTCGCTCTCGAGTTCGCGCTTGCCCTCGTTCGTCGCGATGACTTCCTCGTAGTTCGGGGGCTTCTCCGGAATGGTCTCGAACGCGGCCTGGACGTACTCCGCTTTGTCCATCTTGATCATTTCGTTGTGGGTCCGGATATGGCCGATGGGGGACTGCATCGGCATCCCGGGCGTGACGCCGACGTATTCGCCGTCGTCAGTGACGTTAAAGTGCCCCGGAAGGACTGTCACAGTGTCTGGTTCGGACATCAGCTTTTGGAGCGTCTCGTAGAGCACCGCCGACGCCTCCTCGGCGTCACCACCTTCGAACTGGAGTTCGGTCCGGCCCACAGACTCAACGAACAAGGTATCGCCGGTCATGATCGCTTCATCTTCGACCAGCCAACTCGTCGAACCAGTGGTGTGCCCGGGCGTGTGGACGCCCTTCATCGTGACCTCGCCGATGTCGACGGTGTCGTTGGGGTCGACAGGGTCGTACTCGAACTGCGGGTCCCGCGTCTCGATTTCGCTTCCGAGATAGTAGGGGACATCCAGTTCGTCGCGCAGACGTTTCCCGCCGGTCATCAGGTGGTCGGCGTGGATGTGCGTCTCGAAGATGGCCGTCACAGTGAAGCCGTGGTCCTGGGCGGCCTCGAGGAACTGCTGGGTGTGCCGAGACGGGTCGACGATCGCCGCCTCGCCGGTGCGTCGGCACCCGACGACGTAGCCGAGACAGCCCTTCGAGCGGCGCTGGAGCTGGATAATCTCTATGTCGTCGTCCCGCGTCGCAATGGGGACGACGTCGTATACGCGGCTCCAGGCCTCCATGCCGCCGTCGACCGAGGAGACGTTCTCATAGTCCCGTTCCTCGAGCCACTCACTGAACGCCTGGGAGGCATTGCCAACGGCACAGATGGTTACGATCTCGGTGTCCTCCTCGAGTTCGTCTCGAACCGCGTCGAAATCGCCCCGGAGTTCCTCGTCCGTGGCCGAGTAATCCATGTTCTCGGCCGCCGCGATGTGCCAGTTCTCGTAGTCCTCGGGACTCCGGTTGTCGAAGAGGACGAAGTCGTCGTCTCGGTCGATTTTCTTCTTGAGCTCGTCCGCCGTGATTGTGTCTGTCATGGATGGATATAGGTGTTGTTTCGCTGTCTCTTAACCGATCGTCAGTGCTACCGCGCCACCGTGGCGTGCCTCGCGACAAGCCGGAAACAACTGCCAGAACCGTCGCGGGCTGGATGAGGCACACCCTCGGCTGAACCAACAGATCGCACGGGCCAGGGCCGTCATCGCGCACCCACCCGTCGGAGGAACTCGACGATTCGACCGATGCCGCGCCGGACGTTCCGATCCCGGAGCGCACTGAGCAGCCCCAGGATGCCCATCTCTTTGGGCTCCTCCTCGGCGAATGCGCCCAGACCGGCGTCGAGCGTCTTGAGGACCTGGGGATCGCCTACCTGCTGCGTGAACCACATCACGTTCCCCAGATTCTGTCCAAGCTGGTACGGATCGATATCATAGTCGCCGGTCGCGTCGACTAACCCAGCCGCGACGAGGCGAGATTGTCGGATCGCCGGCCGCATGTCGCCGGTGGCGTCCTGGAGTTCCGGAATGAGGTCTTCGACCAGTCCCTCCGTCGCATCCAGGAGGTCGAGTGTCTCGGCGAGTACGTCCGCGTTCTCGCCCAGTCGCTCAATGAGGACGACCATGTCTTCGCTCTCGACGGCCATTCGGAGTCGGCTGAGGACGTCACGGTTCTCGCGGACGGCGAGACGGAGTTCCGGTGCCAGATCCGAGGCCAGCCCTTCGGTGGCATCTAGCAGGCCGAGTAGTTCGGTCAGGTCCTCGGAGTGTTCGCCGAGTTGCTGGAGGAGAACAAGGGTCTCCTCACGTTCGAAGGCCATCCGGACGTCACGGAGTGGCTCGCGGTTCTCCCGGACAGCCGTCCGCATTTCGGGAGCGAGATCCGCGGCCGTCTCCTGGAGCACGCTTAGCAACTCCAGCAACTCTTGCAGTTCGTCGGCGTTCTCGTTGAGTGTCGCGGCGAGTTCCGCCACCTCTTCATCGCTGAGGGCCGCTTCGGCCGGGCCACTTGCGTCTGTTTGGCTCATCGTTTACACCGGGAGCGGATCGTAGCCGCGCATCCAGAGGTCCCAATACACCGACGGCAAGACGTTGACGTCCAGGATCCAATTGGAGCGAGTCTCGACGGGTGCGGAGATGCTTTCCTCGTAGTCGAACTCCGCAACCATCGCCTTGCCTTTCTGGGTCAGCAGCGGACATGCCGCATAGCCGTCGTACTTGGGTTCGGGCTTACGGCCGTTCATCGCGCGGACGACGTTCTCTGCCACGACGTGGGACTCCTTGCGGGCGGCTGCTGCAGTCTTGGAATGTGGTGCGTTCTCACAGTCGCCCAGCGCGAAGACGTTCTCGTACTCGTCGTGCTGAAGCGTGTGCTTGTCGATCGTGACGTACTCGCCGTCGTGTTCGTCGTCACCCTCGGTCAGTGGCGAGTTGTCGGTGATGGCGTGCTGGCCGTACTGTGGCGAGACGGGTGCGCAGAAGTCGTACTCGATCTGGCCGTTGTCCGTATGGATGACCTGCGCGTCAGGGTCGATCTCGGTGACCGACGTGTTGGCCTTGAACTCAATGTCGCGTTCGTCCCAGATCTCGTAGAGTTTGTCCCGATAGGGCTGGACGCCGAAGTGGTGGTCAGCGTTCCGGGTCATAATGAACTCGGCGTCGTCACGGAACCCCTGTCGCCGAGCGTAGTCTTCGGCGAGCATCGTCATCTTCAGTGGCGCACCCGGACACTTGAACGGTGTGTCCGGAATCGTGACGACGAAGGTGCCGCCGTCGAAGTCCTGGATTCCCTCGCGCATCTCGAGAGCTGCCTCGTAGTGGTAGAACGGGTACACCGTGTCGGTCTCCTCCCAGCCCTCGACCATCCCTGGGGTCGTCTCCGGGGCGAGCCGATGGCCAGTAGCCACCACCAGGTAGTCGTAGGTGAGATCCTCGTCGGCCTCCTCGAGGTGCACGACCTGGTCGTCGGGATCGACACCCGTTACCGCGTCGTGGACGAATTCGACGTCGCTGTGGACGAGGTCGCGGATGTTTCGCGACTGGTCTGGCTCCAGATAGCCGAACGGGACGAGGTAGAACGACGGCTGATAGAAATGTTCTACACTCTTATCGACGAGGGTGATCGTCGCCTCGTTTCGGCCGAGTTTCCGATGCAGGATGTTGGCAGTCATCGCGCCACCTGCTCCGGCACCGAGAATTGCTATGTGTGTCATTCCCACCCTATGACTAGGTGAAGCAATGTGACAAAGCTAGCGATAGGAGTAATTACCGGAACCGACACGACTTGTGGCGAGACTGCTGCAATAATTGCAGGTTTTGATTCGAGATGAGTTCGGAGCGACGCTCGTTTCTGATGCACCAACGTCGGCTGTGACCGCGGACACGTCTCTAGCCGGAGCAAATTGGGCGATCGATTGTGAATTATACGGACTACTGTCAGTCAGTGGCGGTGGGACCGCAGGGCGGTCGCGGTCTCACCGAGACACCGGGACAGCAGACAGTCTCAGAGTGTGGGCAGACACACTCGCATACTCCGTCTCAAGTGAGATCCGGACGGAACTCTCACTTCGTTTCCACGGGGACATCGACGAGGCTCCCCCATTCGGTCCAGGAGCCGTCGTAGTTCATCACTTCGGGATATCCCAGCAGTTCCGAGAGGACGACCCACGCGAGCGCCGAGCGTGCTCCTACGCCGCAGTATACGATGATCGTTCGGCCGCTGGTGACTCCGGCAGCGGCCAAGACGTCCTCAACGACGCTTCGGGAAGCGAACCGGTGGCCGTCGAACAGTCGGTCCAGCGGGATGTTGATGGCTCCGGGAACGTGTCCCTGGATGGGCGTCGACGCCGATAGATCGCTCCCGTCGTCGGCCTCGCCACAGTATTCGGATTCCTTTCGGACGTCGAGCAACACGGTATCCTGAGCAATTGCGCGGACGACGTCGTCGCGGTACGCCCGCATGTGATCGAACGGTCCGCTGGCGGTATACTCAACCGCGGGAAACGAACCCGGAACGTCGGTCGTGGGATATCCGTTGGCGATCCAGTGCTCGAGGCCGCCGTCGAGCAGTCGCTGGTTTCGATGTCCGTAGTAGGCGAGGACCCAATACACGTACGCGGCGTGACGTCCCTCCACATCGTCGTAAAGAATCAGATTTGTGTCTTCAGTCATGCCGTGACTGCCGAGCAACTCCTCGAGTTCCAGCCGGTCGGGAAGGCGCTGGCGGTTGGGATCGAGCAGGGCCGACTCCAAATCCAGGACGATCGATCCGGGAAGAAACGCGTCAGCGGAGTCGTCTGTCTCGACGTAGACGAGTCGTGTGGACGTATCGTCCTGCTGGAACGACGAGAGATGCTCGCGGACCCAGCCTGGATTGACGAGCGCATCGCGCGAGTACGTCGAGCTCCCTGAGTCACTAGCGAGGGTGTAGCAGGTCTGTCTGGCGTCATAACGTGCTGGTTGGGACGTGACGAGTCCGGCGTCTTCCAGTTGGTTGATGGCGTAGTGCAGCGTCCGTGACGAAAGTCTGGTTTCCTCGATGAGGTGCTTCTGTGACAGATGTCCGTTGTACTCGAGGACCTTGTAAACGAGGTTCGCACTCGGCGGGAGGTCCGCTAACGCTTCCTCGATCCATTCTTCTGCCATGGTGGTTGTCGTCAGTCGTACTATGGTCCGTAATGACTTAACAAGTCGAATCTGATACCGAAGTGACTGGTTCGGTTGAATAGCGTAATTATATAGAACGACGGTGGAGTCAATGGACTTCGACCGAGCGTCGCGAACGGCCGCCCCGCGACGCTCTCCGCTGAACAGGTTGACGAGTTCCGTCCGATTGAAGCCACACGACTGTCTCTACAAAGGGGAAAACAAACGGAGCACCTCGAGCGATCGGTGAACTGGATACGGAACACTTCGATAGAGGTGTGTCTCGCAGGATGGTCGAAAGTATAGCGCCTGAATAACACGATAGCATTTCTACAGGAAGAGGAGTGGCTAGAAAGAGCAATCGAGAACGAAAATTCGCGCTCGAAATGCCACGTTTTAGCAGCTATTCTTCCAGATCACACATCGATAGAGGTGTGTGTGCGAGGATGGGGTCGCGATACCGACTCAGTTTTCGTTTCGAACCTGTGCCTTGACGACGCTCGTTACTTCGTCCCGAGAAACCATATCGAGACGCGAATCTTCACGAATCGTTTCGAGAATCGTGTCGGGACGCTCACCGAACTGAAACTCGAGGAACATGCCCGAACTCGGCCCGTGGCTCCGACGTTCGAAGTCGACGAGCGAGTACGTCGTCATCTCCTTCATCTTGTTTACATATGTCTCCTGATGGTATTGCTCGGCACCGATCGCGTCAGTGAGGAACTGATAGACACGGTACCCGGTCGTGCTGCGAGCGGATTCGTCGTCCGCCTCAGCGGCGACAGCCGCGGTCGCGTAGAGACACAGCTTCTTTTGGGTGCTGATACCACGGACGACCTCGAGAACCCGATTTTTCTCGACTTTATCCTGTGCTTCGCGAACGTGTTCTTCCCGAACGCGCTCGTCACCTTCACGTTCTGCGAGTTCGCCAGCAACGCGCATCAGGTCGATCGCTTTGCGAGCATCGCCGTGGGTCTGGGCTGCAAAGGCCGCCGCCAGTGGAATGACATCGTCTTCGAGGACATCCTCGTAGAACGCGTCCTGCCGCCGACGCAGAATCGATTGCAGCTGATTCGCATCGTAATCGTCGAAGTGGACGTCTTCGGGGGTAAACGAACTCAGGGCCCGACTGCCCACGGACTCCATCATTTTCGTATCGTTGGAGATCGCAACGACTGAGATGTGGGCCGTGAGTTCGTTGTTTGCGCCGGCTCGAGAGAGCTGATAGAGCAGTCGAGAAAACGCCGGTTCCTGTTTGTCCCGACGACCGACGAGCATGTCGAGCTCGTCCAGAACGAAGACCGCAGAGTCGAAGTTCTCGTTGACGATCCGATAGAGTTCGTCCCACTTTTCTTTCGTCGCGACGCCGTGTTTCGGAACCTCCACGTCGACGTCAGCTTCGTCCGCAGCGCGACTCGCCAGTTCGTAGACTGCAACACCAAGAGTGTCAAGATCCTGGCAGTTGACTTCGATCGTCCCGAACCGAATGTCTCGAGTCTGGCAAATTGAGGTGATATTCTTGCAGACGGCTTTCGTAATGAGGGATTTGCCGGTTCCCGAGGGACCGTAGAGGAAGAGGTTCGGAGGACGGTTATTACCGAGCGCGACGCGGAGCATTTTGGTTACCTCCTGGAGTTGCTCGTCGCGGCCGACGATCCGATCCTCTTCGACGATATGATTCGGATCGAGAAGCGACCGGTCACGGATAAGTCCGTCCTGTTGGTCGAACGCCAGTAACATGTCCTCGATCGATTTCGATTCACCGGCCGACGCTGAGTCAGTCGGAGATGAGGGCCGTTCGGATGCAGTCGAATCAGACGAGGAAAGGGCCTGCTCCGTCGTGTCATCCTTCGATGTCCCCGCCCCATCACGAGGATCCTCGAAGTCATCCATACGATGACCCATACAGGGTGGAACCAAAAGTGTTCCCCACCACTATCGATGTGTATTTTTTCGATTGAGAAGGTATCACCACCAGTTCCCCAGTACTGAGAGCGGACAGCCTCGAGTTGTGACTAACGACCGACGATGTGTTACGCCTCAAAACGGTGGGAACACAGACACCCCTCTATCGATGTGTTCGATGTGTCGGAGGGGGGTGGGGGTATCCCACGAGAGAGATGAACTGTGAAGTCCGGTACCTCGAGATATCGAAGGAGAGAGCCGATTAGATGATATCAAGTGCGCTAAGCGAGTCGATTCTCTCTTCTCTTCTTCTAGCTTCTAGACTAGACACTCACACACCCCTCTATCGATGTGTTCGATGTGTTCTGGACTATCGCTCTTTTGTTCCCTCGAGTTTCCACAGGCTGAAACTCACTATACTCCCCCTCTCGAGGCTGTTCTCTATCGAATCCTCCCAGAACGGCTCCTCTATCCCACTCCTTTTTCCGTTCGTAGGCTCTTCTCCCGCCGTCACCTTCATATCGAACACATCGATAGAGGGGTGTCTGTGTCGTGACGACCTCGTTCGTTTTCGGCACAGCTATAGACACACATCGATAAAGGGGTGTTTCCGTACGGTTCGAAACGTCCCGTGTCTTCCGCGACGACACTATCACCGAACAACGCCGTCATACGCACGTTGATCACACGTATGGTCTCTACTCACGTCGGTCACAATCTCTACTCATGTCGGTCACAATCTCTACTCTCGTCGATTATACCGATCGTCACAACTGAAACTGGGTACACACTGATCGCACAGCCCTCGTGCGCGCAGGTGTGCACTGATGTTCAGTGGCTACTCTTGAACTCCAACTCGAGTTGGAAGTAATCATCTCCCACGAACACATCGATAGAGGGGTGTCTCCGGACAATTTCGGAAAAACTGCCAAGCCAACTGCCCTTTCCGTTGTCTAGGTGTCTTTTCGCTGCTTCCGCTCGAGTCTTGTCTCTCAAAATCCGTCACTCATTTCGATGACCGTGAGTCAAAGGTTCTGGTATTCAGCCGAGCTATGAACACGACGAATTCAACGGCTATCTATCCCCACTCGACGAGGGAGAGGGGAACGACTTGGAAGAAGCCGTGAATCGCCTCGGGGTCAAGCCCCGAGGCTTCCTGATTCAACGACGTTGTCGGACTTCGTCGGGGGAACGGTGATACCAGTGCGTGGCTCGTTCGCAGTTCGACCGCAGCGTCTCCCACTCAAGATCAGAACCCTTTCGACCGCTTATCAGTGAGAGTGGGTCGTGCATACTGATCGTGTTGAACAGCCCGACAGCCGCCGTAGTTGGATCGTGGCAATCGTCGGCTCCGTGGCGATGGTGTTCACCTTCGGGACGCCGCTTTCGTACGGTATTTTCCGCGCACCGTTCACCGATGCATTCGGCGTCTCATCGGTCGCGTTGTCCGGTGTGTTCTCTATCATGCTCTTTACGTTCTTTATCGGCTCCGGGCTCATCGGCGTGTTCGGCGCACGGTTCGGGGCGCGAGCAGTGCTGCTCGCGTGTTCGCTCGCAACCGGTGTGGTCGCACCGTCGCTGTATCTCCTGGATTCACTCGGTGGGCTGCTCGTCGTGTTTGCCGTTCTCGGACTCGCACTCGGAACGGCGTTCGTTCTCCTTGCTTCCGTCGTTCCGCGCTGGTTCGAGGGTCGCCGAGGGGCCGCAACGGGACTGCTCTTCGTCGGCAACGGACTCGGATTGTTCGTGCTCCCGCCGATCTGGCAGCGTACGCTCTCGGAAGTCGGCGTGCGGCGTGGCTTTCTGCTGATCATGTCGACAACTGCGCTCGCCTTTCTGCTCGCCGGGTTCGTCTGTCGCCGCCCGAACTGGGCGGCGCAGTCGACTGCGACTGCCGGCGAACTACTCGAGTGGCTCACTCGCTTGGCTGGGACGCGGACGTTTCAGTTGCTGTTCGTCGGGATCGCGCTCTCGTTTGCGTGGTACCAGTTGCTTGCCGCCTACGCCGTCGATCTGTTCGCCGCTCGCGGACTGACGGCGGCTGGTGCCTCGACCGCATTCGGGTTGATCGGCGGTGTCAGTATTATCTCGCGGATCGCCAGCGGCTATCTCGCCGACGTCATGGGCTCACGACGAGCGTTTCTCGCGTCACTTGTCTGTGCAGCTGCCGGTATCGCAATGTTGTTTGTTCCCTCAGTTTCGATAGTCGTGATCGCGATTTGTTTGATCGGACTCGGACTGGGTGGCTCCGCAACGCTGTATATCCCGCTTCTCATGGGCGTTTATTCACCCGAGAAAGACACTGCCATTGTCGGCACGTTCAACGTCGCAATCGGCGTTGCTGCCCTCGCGATGCCGCCGCTTGGAACGGCGAGCGTCGAGTTTACGGGGAGTTTCACCAGTGCGATCCTCTTGACGTTCGCCGCGGCCGTTGGTGGATTGTGGGTGACTGCTGTCGGCACAGCGGGCCCATAGTGAATCCACACTCGCTCGAGGATGGTCCGGGAGTGAGACACATCACGCGATCTGGATCGACGCGCAGGAAGATTGATTGCTGTTTCACCCGAATACGTAGCTGTGACAGTATCTGGTGCCGGCTTTCACTCGCTGACCACCGAAGTCCACGACCATCATCTGCCGGTCGAGGGCTCCATCCCCGACTGGCTCTCTGGGACGCTGATTCGCAACGGTCCCGCCCGCTTTGAGGTCGGCGATCGCCGCGTCAACCACTGGTTCGACGGTCTCGCGATGCTCCGCCGCTACGCGTTCGATGACGGGGTACTTCGCTACTCGAACCGGTTTCTCCGCACCGATGCCTACGCGGAGGCAATGGACGGTCGGCTAACCGGCCAGTTCGGCACTGACACGCGTGGCTGGCGTCGTCTCCTCGAGATCATACCCTCTCTGGGAGTTCCCGATCCGACCGACAATGCGAACGTTCACGTCGCCCACATCGACGGCGAATACGTCGCACTCACCGAGGCCCCGCGTCGGATCGCCTTCGATCCCGAGACGCTCGAGACACGCGGGCGCTTTCGATTTCACGACGACCTGTCCGAACACATCACGACCGCGCATTTCGTCGACGACCCTCACCGGAATGAACTGGTCGGCTTCGCTATGCAGTTCGGTCGGCGACCACAGTATCACCTCTACCGTCTCCCAGGTGGGAGTCGCACGCGTGAGGTCATCGCCTCTCTCGACGCGAGTGGGCCGGCGTATATCCACGACTGCAGCGTCACCGAAAACCACGTCATCATCGTGGAGTCGCCGCTCGTTCTGTCGGTGTTTCAAGCACTGAATCCGTTTGCTGAGGGGGCGATCGACATGCTTGACTGGCAGCCAAAGCGTGACACACGCGTACTCGTGGTCGATCGGGATACCGGCGATATTGTTGCCGACCCGACGTTCGAGCCAGCTTTCACCTTCCATCATGTCAACGCCTACGTCGACGGTGGGACGATCGTCCTTGACGTGGTGGAGTTCCCGAACGGCGACATCGTCGACACCATGTCACTGTCCGAACTCGACGGCGACGGTTTCCCAGACGTGACCGATGCCCACCTAATGCGGTACCGTATCAACCCCGACGCGAATACGATCAGCCGGACACGACTCTACGACGGCGCGATGGAGATGCCACGCGTCGCCCGCGCAGTCGTCGGCCGACGCCACCGCTATGTGTACGGACAAGTGACCGATCGCACGGGGGCAAACGGACTCGTCAAAGTGGATTGTAAGACAGGCACCGCCAAGGAGTGGTGGAAGCGGTCGGTCTACATCGAAGAACCAGTTCCCGTCCAGCATCCTCACGCCGACACCGAAGACGAGGGTGTCGTGCTCGCAACAGCGCTGAACACCCAACGTGAGCGGACGGAACTCATGATCTTTGACGCAGCGACGCTCGAGGTTCACGCGCGGGCTGTTCTCCCACACGCGGAACCCTTCGGCTTCCACGGCCGTTTCTTCCAGAACGTGTAGCTCAATACCTGCCCACGTTTCTCCTTTCTTGACATAGATTATGGGATGCAGCCGATCAGTATTGCTGTTCGAAGCGGAGGGATTTTTCGCGTCCTCGAGCTCGAGTCGCTGCCACTCACTGTGGTTACATGGATCAAAAGCCGCCCGGATGGGCGCAGAATGGTGGCCGCCGGGCGAACTGAGACAACGTAGGGTCGAGGCTGATTGGATCTGTTTGTCGCGCCGGGGTAACGCGACAAGAGGGACGTTCGGGAGAACCATTATTAACTTCGTCTCGATTCTCGGTTACTCAGAACCGTCTTGATAGACCAGTCAGTAGCCTTACACGGCCAGATTGATGTACGGGAGGACGACTTCGAGGAGTTGACGCTCGGCCGTTTGCAAGTGATTTCATGCGGTGTCTTCGTGATCCCCATCTCATCGGCGAACTCTTCGAGTGTCACCTCCCGAGGGAGTTCAAAGTAGTTCGGCTCGGCCACTTTATTAAGAAATTCACGCTGTCGTGAGGGGCGTGAGGCGAGTAGTTCTTGTCACTCGGCTCAGCTTGGTATCACTTCTCGACGGAAATCCTGGGTGATGCGCTCAACTGTTACAGCATCAAACACGGAGCGAACGCAAATCGCTTCGGACGCACCCGTTCGTCGCTTGCACGACAGGTCGGACGGCTTCTTAGACGAAGTTTGCGTCCGGTACTGGACTGGCAGTGGTCAGGATAGTTCGGACGTGATGTCCGTCGATGAAATCATTCCGAGGTAATCGTCACCGTCGACGACCGGAAGGTGGTTGATTCCGAAATTGGTCATCATCGCAGCAACTTCCTCGAGATAGAGTTCCGGTGGAACGGTCTCGACCGATTTCGTCATTACATCGGACACCTGTTGTGTGGTGGGATCGTGGCCCTCAGCGGCCGAAGAGACGAGATCAGTGCTAGTGACGATCGAGGGTGGATCCGTCGATACGACCAGCGCGTTGATCTCTTTGTCGTGCATCACTGTTGCAGCTTCCGTGAGCGTTGCATCTTTCGAAACGATCTCAAGCGGCGTTGACATCACGTCTTCAACAGTTCTGTTTACCGTCGTCATGCCGTGACTTATGACAACCACACTCATGGAAGTTTCGGACACCGCAATTTAGGAACCGACTCGAGGACACGCAGGGTGTGCGAGTACGACTCGCTGATCACCACCCGGTGTCTCTCGGTCGTCGAAACGATCGCAACTCATCGTGTGGGTATAATTACTAGAAAACAGTCAATAACAGCTGTAATAGTAATTGTGTATAAAGAACAATACTATTCCGCTCACTGTTCATTCCAGTATCCCACAGTCATTGGCTCATTCAGCTGATCGAGCTACGATCTTCCTCTACTACTCCCCTTTCTGAGAACTATATTTGCTGTTTACTCCTTTCTATCAATCGTATTTACAGTCCACTGTTTATGAGATGATGTCGATTGCCGGTCAGAAACCGGCAGATTCGTGAGTGTTATCCACACAACTATTGTGCTCTGTTGTTGTAGCTATTCGAATTCTTATATTTATTCACGGAGCTACGGAACGGCTGGTACTGGGTTCTGTATTTTGTAACTGCGGAGAGTCCGTTGGATGGTAGCCGAATAATGATGCAGTATACCATCACTCAATGGCCTGTGTGCTTGTCTCGGCCTAGTCGACCGATCCGTGAGCGAACCCGTTGCGAGCGACTCGAGCCACACTGCAGAGGTGATATCGATGTTTGACGATCGAACTGACGCTGGCGAACAACTCGCGACCGCGGTCGCTAAACAGGACGTCGACGCTGATGTCGTCCTCGCGATTCCGCGAGGGGGACTGCCGCTCGGACGAATCGTTGCCGATGAACTCGGCGTCCCGCTCGATGTCGTCGTTGCGAAGAAAATCGGTGCTCCGGGCAATCCCGAGTTGGCGATCGGAGCGGTCTCGAGCGACGGGTCCGTTTGGCGCAACGAGGTGATGATCGACCACCTCTCGGTCAATGACGAGTACGTCGAAACACAGCAAGAGGACGTGGCGACGGCTGCACAGGAAAAAGCGGAGCAGTATCGGGCCGGGCGAGACGAGATCGATCTCGAGGGAAAGCGAGTGGTCGTCGTCGACGACGGCGTCGCGACCGGGGCAACGACGCGTGCCTGTCTCCGACGGGTGACCAATGCCGGTGCTGCGTATGTGATGCTTGCAGTACCAGTCGGACCGCCGGAGGCAATCGAGAGCCTTCGCGACGAGGCCGATGCAGTCGTCTGCGTCGAAACACCGTCGTGGTTCAGTGCTGTCGGGCAGTTCTACCGGACGTTCGGACAGGTACCGGATTCGGAGGCGATGCAATATCTGGACGAAGGCTCGTGACGAGTGTGGCGGCCCCGATACGAGACACCGTCCGCGATCCTCGTGACGCCAAGCAGACGCTCGCCCGCCTTACTCGAAGTCGATGAGGGGTTTGATGATGCCGTCTTCTTTGGTTTCCATCAGCCGGAACGCCTCGTCGATCTCGTCGAAGGCGAACTCGTGGGTCGTCATCGGCGTTGGATCGACCACGCCTTCCTCGAGCAATCGCAAGAGCCGGCGCAATCGGAGTCGACCGCCGGGACAGAGGCCGGTCACGATGTCCTTTTCAGCCATCCCGACGCCCCACGCCTCGCGTGGAATGTTCACGTACTCTCCCTCGCCGTGATAGCCGACGTTGGAGATGGTTCCGCCGGGTTTCGTCGCCGCGACACATTGCTCGAGCGTCGCCGAGGACCCAAGTGCTTCGATGGCGGCGTCGACGCCTCTGTCGTCGGTCAGTTCGTGAATCCGTTCGACGGGGTCGTGTTCTTCGAAGTCGACGATCGCCGTCGCGCCGTAGCGCTCGGCGAGGTCTTGGCGTTTGGGGACCGATTCAACTGCGAGGATCTGGCCGGCTCCCTGCAGTGCAGCCCCTTTGGTGGCCATGAGGCCGACGGGACCCTGAGCGAACACGGCAACGGTTCCGCCGATCGGGATGTCGGCGTGTTCGGCACCCATAAACCCTGTACTCATCATGTCGGTGGTGTAGGCGGCCTCCTCGTCGGTGACATCGTCGGGAATGTGGGCCATATTCGCGTCGGCCTCGTTGACGTGGGCGTACTCGGCGAACGTGCCGTCTTTGACGTTCGCGAACTTCCACCCGCCGAGCGCACCGTTCGACTGTGATGGATGGTCGGCCTGTGCGGCGTCGGATCCCCAGTCGGGGGTGATCGCTCCGACGGCGACGCGGTCGCCTGGCTCGAACGAGTCGACGTCACTGCCGATCTCCTCAACGACCCCGACGATTTCGTGGCCGAGCGTGAGGGCTTCTCGCTCGCCGATCGCGCCGTGGACCGTATGCACGTCGGAGGTGCAGACGAGCCCTTTCGTCGGCCGGAGGATCGCATCGGTTGGACCCGGTTCCGGCTTGTCTTTGTCTGTGAACCCGGTTTCGCCGATCTCTTCCATGACAAATGCTTTCATGGCACGCACACGGTACCACAACTAAACCCTTGAAACGGTATTGTTCCTCCAACCGAAGATCTACTTGCAGTGAATTTTCCTATACCCCGTGGATCGTTTCGGTGATGCTAGTGCAGCATCTCCCGCTGTTGAATCACGTATTCATGCGGCGTGACGCGGCATACACGAGACCGTCCGAAAACCGGACCGTAATTGCGGTTACGTCTCGTCGGCCGGCTGTGGCTCGCGGATGATCGTCACGGACCCCGGCGACCGACGGACGACCTGTTCGGCGACGCTCCCGATCAAGAACCGTGACAGCCCACGCCGGCCGTGACTCCCGAGGACGATGTGGTCGATATCGTGTTCCTCTGCATACCGGACGATCGACGACGCCGCCGTTCCGACCGTCGTGTCAGTCGTCAGGTCCGCGTCGTATTCCTGTGCGATCTCGGTCGCTTTCTCGAGGAGGCGTTCAGCGGACTCCTGTGACTGTCTATAGGCTGTCTCTGAGTAGAAGCCATCCATGCCGTCGGTACTCACCCACTCCTGTGGATCACTCACGTGGAGGACGTAAATCTCGGCGTCGGTGTACGTCGACAGTGCGTGATGCAATGCGGCGGTCGCCTGCGGTGATTCGTCGAACGCGACCAGAATCCGGGATGCCATGGTCCTCCTGTGGACGGCCAGCAGTGAATACGCTTTGGGCGGTCGTTTCGATGACGATTCCCAGGCCCACTATAGCCACTGAAAGTCACTGCACACCCGATCGCACAGCCCTCGTGCGATTGGTGTGTGAACCGTTTCAGTTGTTACTATACCCCCCTTATTCATAGGGACTGCTGTCGTACTTCTCCTATGTCGCCAAAGCATCACCACCATCGCTGTAATTTCTGTGGCGACGACTTCGATACCGGCGAACAGCTTCGTGAACACGTCGAGCGCCGCCATCCCAAGGAGGACGTCCACTGGTGGGTCGTCGCAGAAGATCCCGCAAAGGAGCTCCGTTTTTCCTAGGAGCGCGACCAGTGCCAGTGGCCGAGTGGCGCTGTCGACGCTGGCAGCTGTCTCGGACGGACGACCGTCGAAAAGACGCGGTCGGTCGATGACGATCACGATCACCGAGTCGGTTTCCATCGCCTGCGACTACCCTTGTGGCGTTCGGCCGAGTTCGCGTTCAACCGTTGCCACTCTGTCTGCCGTATGCTGCTCGCGATCGGGTTGATGGTCGATTTCCAACGAGGTGATGGTTCGGTCCTCGTCGATCGCTTCGTGTGCGGCCGCTGCAGCGTCGAAGATCTCGCTCACGTCGTCGGCTTCGATGATAGTATCCATCGGTGTGAGTTCGTACGAGATGTCGAACTGATCGAGCGCATCGACTGCAGCGGCGATCTGATCCGACATGTGTTCTTCTCGAATCGGAATAATCTCGAGTCTGGCGATTGCTGTCATGAGTTTCTCCTCCAGGAGACCCACGGCTGTTCGACACCGTGGCACACGACGTACCACCGGCATCGTCAAATGCTTTCGCGAGTCAGCGCTCGAGACAGTCAGACGGTCTGCTGTCCCGATGTCCCGGTGGGACCGCGACCTGCCCTGCGATCCCACCGGTACTGACGTACAGTCGTCCGTATCAGGCGTGTTTTTCCCGGCCTGACGCCTGCCGGATGGTACTGGGAGAAGTCGCCGGCGCGCATCGCGTTTCCAACCAACTTGTGCAGGTCGACCATCGTCTCGGAGTTCGCATCGCTCGACGCGTCCACTCCCTCTCCACGCTCGAGAACAGCATCTCTCACACACCAGCAGCAACAAAAGAGGATGGTTATCCGAACAGTTCTCCGAGCCCCTCGCCCGACACGTCTTCTTCCTCTTCTTCTTCTGGTTCTTCCGCTTCCTCCTCTGGGGCTTCCGCTTCCTCTTCTGCTTCGTCCGCCTCTGCAGCGGGTGCAGCAGGTGCTGGCGCACCGATTGCCGCCTCTGCAATTGCGTCCTCGATATCGACGTCCTCGAGTGCGGCGACGAGTGCCTTCACGCGGGATTCTTCGCTATCGACATCCGCGGCCTCGAGAACGTCGGTAACGCTCTCTTCTGTGATTCCCTGATCGGCTTCGTGTAAGATGAGGGCTGCATAGACGTATTCCATGATGATCACCGGTTCGACCCGGAGTCGATCCACGACGTACACTCATACAGTCTGCTGTCCCGAGTTACCGGTGGGCCCGTAGTGCGGGGTGCGGTCCCACCGGCACTGACTGACAGCAGTCCGTATCATCGGTGGACCGTGGGACTCGACCCCGGTTCGAGCGGCCCCTACACCGACGAGATACATAGTCACTCCGCTAGTCACGAAATCTGAAAGACACGCGATTGGACACGACAGCCGCTCTCGAGAGACGAGTTATCGTCACAACTGGGCTGAATGGCACACCGATCCCACAGCAGTCGGGCGAGCAGGTGTACACTGGCGGTCGGCGGCGACTGTCGATGACGATCAGAATGGAATTACAATCATAGCATAGTAAATCACAGCACTACCTGACTATCTCTCGACCGATTCTCCCGACGGCCAAGTTTTAACTCATCTCGAGTGGCCCTTCCACTGGGCAGTATGCCCGTGAGAAGCGCTATGACTGAGGAACGTGATTCCACCGACCGATTCGACACGCAGCTAGAGCGGCTCCAACGGCAGTTCGAAAACATCTCGCGGATGTGGGACCTCGAGCGGTTCGGGCTCTCGGAATCGGAGATGACGTCGATTGGAATCGATTTGATCGATCACGGGGACGAGTTCGAACTTACGGCGAACGTTCCGGGCTTCGATCGTGACGAGATCGACGCTCGACTCTCGGAGAACACGCTGACTATCACAGCGGAGCGCGAAGAAGAGACCGAAGCAAACGAGGAACTGTACCTCAAGCGCGAACGAGCACACCGGTCGGTCAGTCGCTCCATTCGATTACCGGAACCGGTCAACGAAGAAAACGTAACCGCAACGTATGAGAACGGTGTCTTGAGCCTGACACTCCCGAAGCAGCAACCGAGCGATGTCGGTGGACACACGATAGAGGTCGAGTAATCGCGCTGTCTCCGTTGGCCAACTCGCGATTCGGGATGGCCCGTTACTGTCGTCTATTTTCCGTCTCTCATCGATTACTCGGGGGCAGACGATGGGTACGCGTTCGCGTTCACTCGATGTCGTCGGCAGATGAAACGCAGGATCGGACTGAACATGTAAACTTCGTTACTGTGGTATCGCTCCCGCCGCTCCCTCCAAGAGCTTTGACGTTCGGCGTCGTAGCTCGAGCGTATGGAGTACGATGAGATCGATCTCCGGCTGCGCGAGCGCGACGGCCAGCGAATCATCGAGATAGATGGGTACTTCCGACCACATCCAGAATCGAAGACGTCTGAATACAGACGACACGCGATCATCGACCTGACAGAAGATCAAGCACAGACCCTATACGACGAGCTCGAGGAGTGTCTGACAGAGTGATCGACGCGCGGTATCAGACGGGCTGCTGTCAGTCAGTGCCGGCCGGCCGCGACCGTCCTGCGGTCCCACCGGGACCCAGTGACAGGACGCCGTATCAGGCAGTGGATTCGAGACGTGTCCGGGAACTATGCCGATCCGCTCGGGCGTCCGCGTATCAGCGTCACGGGTATCGTCGATCGACGTGACACGGTTTCAGCGACGCTGCCAGTGATGAGTCGTGCAGGCAGGGACCGACCGTGACTCCCCATGATGATCTGATCGAATCCGTTGTCCGCCGCGTAGTCGACGATCGACCGAGACGGCTCTCCGTATGTTAGATCCGTCTCGACGGCGAGATCGTCGTCTTCAATCGTCTCGTCGGCTGCTTCGAGGATCGAGTCGCCTTGCTCAGTGAGGTCGTCGACGATCTGTGCTGCGTACGTTCCGTCGATAGCATCGACATCGTATTCGAACGGCAGCGCCACGGCGTGGAAAATCGTGATCCGCCCCTCCGGAAACTGGCTGGCCGCGTACTCGAGCGCGGCGAGTGACTGATCGGAACCGTCGACGGGAACCAGAATGCGACCGGGGAGCTCTCGCTCGAGCAGTTCCGACTGCCCCTCCGGAACGATCGTCGTCGAGACGGGGGCTCGCCGGACGACTGCTTCACTGACGTGGCCGAGAAACGGGCGAACGATCGGTGATTGGCCGTGGCTTCCCATGACGACGTGGTCGATGTCGTGTTCGACGGTGTACTCGACGATCGTGCGATGTGGGACGCCTGTCTCGAGTACCGTCTCGAGTTCGCGGCCGTACTCCGATGCGATCTCGGTTGCCTGCTCGAGGAGTCGTTCGCCAGCCTGCGCAATCCGCTCTTCGCTCGATTCAGGGGAGCCGACCGTTGCGTACGCGTCGTGGTTGGTGTCGGTAACGTGTATCGCGGTGATGGTGGCATCGGGAAACGAGACGAGCGTATAGACGAGCCCTGCGGTCGACTGTGTCGAGCGATCGATCGGAACGAGGATGGTCGTTGACATGGTCTCTGATGGGATCACAGCATCCGGCGGCGATGCGTGACAATGATCCCGACGACGCCGAGACGAATAAACCAGGGGTGACTGATACTGCCGGACAAAACGGTTCATCCTCGATCGCACCCACGACGCTGTCGCCGACGGCGACAGCCATCGAGACGCGATCGAATATTCACTGACTGTTGTCCAGTAGTATGACGAGGCTCGAGTGGCGCACGCTGCGACCAGCACAGGCGCAATCCCGCAGTGGTCGCTGTGAACGGACCGCGTCGGTCGGTCATCGATGTTCGTCTACCGACGTGGGTGTCTCGAGCTTGGCGTCGGTGATTCGAATCCGTCCCCAGGTGTCGTACCACTCCCGCTCGAACTCGAATGCGATGGGACGAGACATGTGTGGACCGTCGGTGACGATCGTCTGGAACTCGCCGCCTTCGCCCAGCAGATGGACACCGTATTCGCGGTGGAGCGCTTCCAGTTCCGCCAGCGCATCGTGATCGAGCTGGCGGCCGAGCCACGACTCGTCGAAGCCTGGCCCTGCCACCTCCACAATGCGTATCGTCAGTCCGCCGTCGATCATCGTCTCCGCGAGTTCACGTGGATCCGCCTGCCACAGCGGCGCGAAGAACGCACAGTCGAGACGGTCACACATCGACCGCAGTCGATCAGCCTGATAGTCACTCGTGACGGTCCCGGCGACGAGGCCGCATAAACCGCCGTCGAATTCGGTGTCCAGCCGCTCGAGGGCGGGCTCGAGTGCTTCTAGCTCGCCCGCTTGTCCTTCTGACACACCCGTCCGCAGGTCGGGTGGCTCCATGTCGGTGACTGGGAGCCCAACGTCGAGGATGGGAAGGCCGATGCTGCGTGCGGCCAGCCGGATCACCGACTGTGCGGGCGCGTGGTACATGGACGATGTTTCTGGGGGCTGGACGACGACGAGTGTGCGGACGTCACGACCGGACTCGATGGCCTGATAGAGTGCCCACGAGGACTCCTTGCCTCCCGAAAAGAGCGCGGCCCATCCACCGTTGGCTTCGGGCATACGGTTACTTCTCCATGAATGGATACATCCCTGCGGCTCGGCTCGCTGTCGGGCCGCTCGATCCGTCTGCCTGCACTGCCATATGCAACGACGGAGCGCGAGCCGCTGATGACACGCTGGAATGGGCCACTGTCAGCGGACGACGGTGACCGGAACGGTCGCCTGTTCGACGATCACTTTTGCTACGCTGCCAAGCAGCCGTTCCATCCGCTCCGAGCGGCCGCGGTGGCCGAGATAGATCGCGTCGAACCCTTCCGTCTCGGCGTAGTCGGGGATTTCCGTGCTCGGATCGCCGTAGAGGAGTTCTTCTTCGACGTCGACATCGCGTTCCGCGGCGATCTCGACCATCTCCTCGAGGATGGCGACGCCGCGTTGTTCGGCGTCTTCGATACTCTCGAGGACCAGTCGTTGATCGGCGTCCGAGAGCGTCGAAATCGGTTCGCTGCCACCTTCGTCGTAGACGGCGGGATCGACCGCATGGACCACCGTTATCGAGCCCTCGACTGCGTCTGCGATCTCGAGGGCGTAATCGAGGGCGTTTTCGGCCTCGTCGGAGCCGTCAACGGCTACCAGAAACCTCATAGCGGTGGATTCGTTCCGGAGCGAGTTAAATCGCTGCCCGTTTTTCAGTTCGTCGTCCTCCGCACGATCGTTACGTGCGGTTCTGATTTGAGCTGCCTCTCGTCTCACGATCGGCTGCTCGGTGTCTGATCGTCGGGGATCGAGCCCGGATCGATCGCGATACCAGACGCCAAGCAGTACGTCCACCGATTGCACCGAGTGCGGTGAGAATCAGAAACGAACAAAAATACCACGGCTTGGATTGCACTACGGCGAGTCCTTTCGTGGAAGCGGGGACGACACCCAGTGCCAGCAGATAGCAACCGGTGAGGAGACCAAGCGACGAGCGGTGGTACTCGTGCCAGTAGAGAACGCCGACGAGGAGTCCCGCGAGGAGGCCAAGTTGGCCGGAGTGAAGTTCCGGAATCGTACTAAAAATCGAGGACAAGACTGTCTCAACGGTCGCCATGTCTACGTTGTGCTACGTCGGTATCGACATACGAGTTGACCTGCAACTGGACAGCTACTATAGTCCTTGAACGACAGCGGTTGCGACCCGAGCGTTGCCCGTGAGCGCTTATCGGCAACCGTCCGGGGCAGTCGGGCCGGCCGACGTGTCCGCCCGATCAGTCGTCGGCCTGTCCTGATGCTTTCATCCGGAGCGCAGGGCCGAGTACCGGATCCGCTTCGAGCTCCTCTCTGAGTTCTTCGGCTCGCGCGTTACATCGTTCTGATGGATTCGGCTCGCCTTCGAGCTCTCGTAGCCGCTCGAACTTCTCGTACTTCGAATACGCTTCGAGCGTCTTTCTGAGGAAGTGGAGCGCGGAGTCCGAGCTTCGTCCCTTTCCGGCGAGTTCTGCAACTATCTTTGCGACCCTTTGGTCGATCTCTCGCTTCGGTTGCAACTCGTGATTCTTATCTAACTCGAGGACGGCGTAACTTCCGTCCGTGTACGCGTCTCCATCTTGCAAGACCCGAAGGTCGTCATCCAACGTCAGATCGCCGCTGACGGACTCGTCTCGGAAGCAGACGAAATAGCCGGGCTGGAGGAGCTTGTGTCTCGTCTGTGGCTGGGTTATCTCGAGCCAAAGTTCGTCGTCGAGTATCTCGTCGTGCTGATCGATATTGTTCACGAGGTCGACCAATGGCTTCGAACCGAGACGGGCGATGTTTGCGTACGTAGCGAGTTGTGGGAAGAGGACAGCGGAACTCTCTGAAAACTTCTGTATCGTGTCCACGAGGTCGGTATTGACGCCGTCGACATCGTATACCTGCACTCGGAGATGAAGTCGGTCGTTCTGCAGATCTGGCAGCGATACGATCACATCGTCGAAAAAGTCACCTCGCCAGCCAAGCCGTTGTTCTTTTTCGATATAGTGGAGCCGATCTACCGGTGGTTCGTTCTTGAACCGGTATCTCGTTTTGACAATGAGATCGTTGTGCCATCTGCCGGGTGGTTTGAACCGATCCCGCCGCTCCTGAACCATCACACCGTGTAATCGAACGCGGAGTTGATCCGCCTCGTGGAACGTCTTCGCTTTCGAGAACGTCTCATCGAGTGATTGTAGATTCTGCCGCTCATCACTACTATGACTTGTTCCTCTCCACATGATCTATTTCTTCTTTACTTGGTGGCTTAGTACTATCTGGAAATATACTAAATAATACTGGTGGAGTGACTAAACAGCCACATATGATTTTGTCAGACTATGATAGTCACGATATGGCTGATTCATACGGACTCCTGTCAGTCAGTGCCGGTGGGACCGCACCCCGCACTACGGGCCCACCGGGACATCGGGACAGCAGCCCGTCTCACTCGTTGATAGGCGGCCGAGGCGAATGCCCTGTGGCGATTCACTGGCTCTCCCGAGTTACCTACGTGCGGTTTTGCCTCCGCTGGTCGTCCCGTGAAGCGACGTCGCTGCGTACTCTGTCCGTAACGCCTCGAGCCGTTGCCGGAGTGTGTTGTGTTCTATGCAAGTCCTTCGGTGCCCGCACAGCCAGCCCACAGGTTTCCGTCGGGTCGCTCGGTTTCGCTGTCGTTGTTGCAGGCACGCGCTTTACCGGTCTCGTCCTCACCGCTTGTCTCGTTTCCTGTACGCGGAACGCCTTCGGGATCCACTCGTGGCGGCTTTGCTGGACGCACAGAAGCACGTGTCCGTCTTCAACTCTCGGCAGGTTGTATATTGTCACCCTATCATATCGATAACGGGTTCGGACGGCGACCGGCGAGACGTTCACTCTCGCAGACAGGAGTGTTTTGTATGGTCACTACAATACTACACAATATCATGGGGCAAAATTCGATGCGACGTGTGTGGGTCGCAACGACCATCGAACACGGCCGACGCGGCGCGGAGGGAGGACGATGATCGGGGACGCACTCGAGACGCTCAAGCAAAACCTCATCTACGTCGTGGTGGGGTCGCTGTTCGCGGGACTGGCCGCTGGTCAGGTCGTGGGGCCGGAGACGCGCTCGCTTCTTAAGCAGGCGGTCTTGCCGGCGCTGTTCGTGATGATCTACCCGATGATGATCAACCTTGACGTGCGGGAGATCCTCCAGATCAGACACCACTTCCGGGCAGTTGCGTTAGGGCTCGTGATGAATTTCGTGATCGCGCCGGCGTTCGCCGTCGGCCTCGCTCAGCTGTTCTTCGCGGGGAACCCCTACTACGCAGTCGGGCTATACCTGATCGCCTTGATCCCGACATCTGGGATGACGGCAGCCTGGACCGGGCTGGCGGGGGGTGATCTCGAGAACGCCCTCGTTGCGATCGCGATGAATCTGATCGTCGCCGTGTTCGTCTTACCGCCGTATCTGTCGGTGCTCGTCGGGGATGCGGTCGGGTTCGATCCGGCGACGCTGTACCGCCAGCTAGCTATCGTCGTCGTGATCCCGATGGTCGCTGGCAGCCTGACCCGGCGGTGGCTGTTACACCGGCGCGGTGCCGCGGGATTCAAGCGTCTCAAGCCGAAGCTCGGTGGAGTCAGTTCTGTGGGCGTGATGGTCATCGTGTTCATCGCCATGACGATGCAATCGGGAAGTATCCTCGCAGCGCCCATCGCCTCAGCGCTCGTGGTCGTGCCGCTGGTGGCTTTCTACGCGCTGATCCTCGCTGCCGGAGCCGCCATCGGTCGCACGCTGCTTGAGGAGTCCCAATCGGTCGCGCTCGTGTACGCGACCAGTATGCGCAACCTCTCGATCGCGCTGGCCATTGCAGCCGCGCCTGGGTTCCCGCCGGCGGAAGCCGTCTTGCCGATCGCACTCGCTTACCTCATCCAGCCGCCACTCGGCGCGGTGTACATGCACTATCGCCGTGATATCGTCGGGCAGGACCGGGGCCTAGCCGAGGCCATCCGCTCGTGGGGAGCGGCGCGGTAGCGTCGACGATCTAGTATTTTTGCGAGCCTGAGACACGCCATCGTACTCTCACCTTTCGAGACGGTCCGTAGCCGAGCGAACGCCTGCGCGGAGAGGCGTAGAGCTTTATTTAATGTCGTTCAGCGGTTCACGGATGTACGATACGTCCTCGAGAACGAATACTGGTCCTCGAAGATGTTTTTGTTCACGCAACACGATCTATCAGTATGCCCGAACGGAACGTTCTCGGCGAAGAACTCATCACCTGTAGTACTGATCCGACAACCGGCGTCGAGCGCGACGGCTGCTGTGGAACCCATCCCAACGATCGGGGCCGACACGAACTCTGCGCGGTGATGACCGAGGACTTTCTGACGTTCAGCAAAGAACGGGGCAACGATCTCGTGACACCGCGCCCGGCGTTGCAGTTTCCCGGGCTTGAGCCGGGAGATCGCTGGTGTCTCTGTCTTGGACGGTGGATCGAGGCCCTCGAAGCGACCCGGACCGAACGGCTCCCGGAGACGACCGTCCCGCCTGTCGTTCTCGACGCAACGAACGAGGCAGTGTTGGATTCCGTGGACATGGAGACGCTCGAAACCCATGCGTATGACGTGTAAACCGGCTGCTAGGATGTGATCGAGACCGTACATCCTCGCTATTGATGACGCCAGGTGGACCGCTACGATTCCTCTCGATAGCGCCACCGATCGACGGACGGAAACAGAACGCTTAGCACAGCGCTGTTCGCAGTCTCGACTAGATGACCGACCTCCAGGCAGTTGCTCTTGGCGAAGCGACAGCAGATCTCGTCGTTCGTGGTGGCCACGTGTTCCTCCCGGAACGTGGTGAGTTCCAACGGCGCGATGTCGCCGTGTTGGACGGAGTCGTGGCCACTCTCACCGACGACGCATCCACAGTCACGGGTTCGGAGACACGAGTGATCGACGCGACCGGTCAGCACGTGCTTCCGGGATTCATCGACGCGCACACACACGTCGATTTACATCAAAGTCTCGAAGGAGCGGCTCATCGCATGCTGGAGGGCGGAACGACGGGCCTGATCGCCGAATGTCCGGGTGTCTCCCTCGTGCTTGGTGCCGATGGCGTGACGACGCTACTCGACAGGACAGCGACGCTCCCGATCGACGTCCGGTTTACCGTTCCACCGCAACTATTCTTCGACACGTTCGAGCCCCAACCGGGGCGGCCCGAAGATCGCGAGGAACTTCGTGCGTTGCTGGACCACCCCCGTATTGTCGGCGTCGGTGAAACCGACTGGATTCACGCCGTCGGGATCGAGACGCCCGCGACCGCGCTGTACGACCGTGCCGCCGCCGTCGGCAAGCCGGTCACCGGACACGCCGCTGGCTGTCGCGACGAGAACCTCTCCGCGTTCGCGACGCTCATCGACAACGACCACGAGGCGATCACCGGTGACGAAGTGATCGAACGCGTCACACGCGGTATCCACACCGTCGGCCGCTACGGGACCATTCGTGACGACATCGACGCGATCGCCGAGGCGGCCGAACAGGTACCGACACGAGAACTCTCACTATCGTCAGACGGCATGTGGCCCAGGGACCTCGTCAGTGAGGGGTACATGGACGTGGTGGTCCAACGGGCCATCGAGGCTGGCGTCGATCCGATCGACGCGTTCCGGATGGCGACGCTGAACCCGGCCCGCCACTTCGGCCTGGACGATCGCGGCTCGCTGTCTCCTGGCAGTGTCGCTGACATTCTCGTCCTCGACGAACTCGAGACGGTTTCGGTCGATACCGTCGTCGCTGGTGGAGACGTCGTCGTCCGGGGCGGTGACGCGCTGGTAGAGCCGATGCAGCCGGACTACCCCGATTCGTTCTACGAAACTGCGACCGTTTCACGCGAGCCCGACCGATACCGGGTGTCCAGTGATGCGGTTTCTGGCGACGCCGTCCGCGCGGTCGAGTACGTTTCCGGCCTGCTCACTCGAGAAACCCGCGAGCCAGTCGTCGAGCGTGACGGCGAACTCGGAGCCGATCCCGACACTGGCTTACTGAAAGCGACGCTCGTCGAGCGGCGACCGCACGGAGACGGGGCGTCGTTCACGGGATTCGTCACGGGACTGGGCCCGCTCCGGGGCGCTGTCGCCACGTCGATGCTTTGGGAGTATCCGGGGCACCTCGTCGTCGGATCAACAGCGGCGGCGATGCAGCGGGCACTGGACCGCGTCATCGAGATGGGCGGTGGGTGGGCTGCCGTCGCCGACGGCAGCGTCGTTGCCGACGTTCCGCTGCCACTCGCCGGGCGGTGCGCTGAGATGCCAGTCGAAGAAACGGCCGCCGCATACGAAACGCTGGAGAGCGCGCTCCGAGACATCGGGATGGACGTCGAGCGGCCGTTACTCGCCATCCAGACACTCACGACACCCGGCGTGCCTCGTCTTCGCTTTACTGCTTCCGGCTACGCCGACATCCGGAATCAGCGAACGGTGACGCTCGATCCGAACTGACCGACGACCATCCGAGGAAGTTTGGCTGGCAGTTGCGCTGCCACCGCCGAGTGTGAGCAGCCAACTCGCGCAAACCGACGGGGGAACTCAACCAGTGCAACCGATATATCTAGCCGAGCTGCGCTCGGCCGCGCTGTCATTCGTTGGGCATCGGGACACAAACCACAGGGACGTCAGCGTTCCGGACGACCTTTTCCGTGACACTCCCCAGAAGGTGACGCTCGAGTCCGGAGCGACCGTGCGTTCCGATCACGATTATATTGACAGCTTTCTCATCGGCATACTCTAGAATGACTTTCGCCGGTGGCCCGTTTGCGACGGTTCCTGTAACGCTAACACCGCTCGCTTTCGCACGTTCACGAACCGATTCGAGCGCGGTCTCGCCTGTGCGCTCGAGTTCGGATAGGATCGTACTCGGCTTCGATCCCATCGTCAGTCGGCTCGTGTCGGCCGAGTACAGCGCATGCACCATCGAGTCGAAGACGTCCGCGAGATGGACGCCCCAGTCGACGGCAGCCGCTGCGCCCTCGCTTCCGTCCGTTGGAAGGAGAATGTGCGCAGCGGTCTCCCGAGTGAGTGAGACGTTCTCCGCCGCCGGTGGAACGACCAGCACTGGAATGCCGACCGTCCGAAGGACGTTTTCGGTCACACTCCCGAGGACGACCCGCTCGAGTCCCGTCCGGCCTTTCGTTCCCATCGCGATGAGATCGATGTCGGCCGCATCGACGTAGTCGTCGATACACTCAAACGGCGTGCCTCGTTCGATCGTCGTCGTGACCTCGAGGTCAGGGGCCTGTTCCTGAGCGATCGTTGCCACGGTTTCGACGGCTTCCTCGGCGTCGGCTTCGAGCGCGTCTCGTTCCTCTGCTACCGCGTCGGCGTCGAGAACCAACGAGAGATCATCGAAGTCCGTCGTGTCGGCGACCGAGAGGACGTGGATCTCCGCGTCCACTGTAGCGGCCAGGTCGATACCACGCTTTGCGCCTGCGAGCGCGCCATCGCTCCCGTCTGTCGGTAGCAACACCGCATCGATCGACTGGGTTGCCCACGGCATTGCATTGCTGTTCACCGACTCGCCGAATAATTGTAGGGGGTCACCGTCTTCGGTGGCTGACCATCAAGTCGCGTCCATTGCCGGGTGACAGGTCACTCGAGTCGACGGGACGGCACGATTCAAGACGACGAAAACCTAGAACACCTGACAACCGAAAAGACGATTGGGATCTTTCTGGTATGTAGTGGCATGGACGAGACACAGTGGCCGGAACTCAGCGGAACGGAACTACAGTACGGCGACCACACGTGGGAACTTACCGGGACAGTCGATGTCGGGAACACTGGTACCATGCTTGCGGTCGAAGCGAAGCAAGTCGACGACGTTCGCCAACCGAAAGCCGTCCTTCGGTTCGCCCTTGACGGCGACGCACCGTCGTTGAATCCCGGTAATCTCGGGAGCCACTTCGACAGCCTCGAGCAAGCGGGTGGCACACAGTATCTCGTCGTCAAAAAAGCGGCGCGAACCTATCGATACGAGCTACACGGGTTCGAGTACGAATGACAACTGCGACACGCTGCCCACACTCTCCTGTTCGCGACCATCGGTTGCGATGAGCGAGAGGGGAGAACAGAACGACGACACCACTCATTGCGTGTGCGAAAGCCACTGGCTAAGACGATGAACGAGATTCACGACAGAACAGCATGGCGAGCGTCCACCGATATCGAGGCTGCTGTGTCCGACGTTCGGTCAGTTGGACACGACCTGACGAGCCCGGCCGACCTTGACCAACTCGTCGAGCGATTCGGCGACAGGAAATACGTGCTGATCGGGGATGCTACCCATGGAACGTCCGAGTTCTACAGGCGGAGCAGGCCGAGTGCCTCGGGGTCGTCCGAAAATCGAAGATTTTCGTGATCACGAGAATCGAAGATTCTCGAACGACTTGACCCCGAGGCGGTTCACTTCGAACAGCACGGCATTATCGACACGGGCGAACGCTAGTGTCGATGCTCGCTGATACTGGTGGTGAGTAGCCAGCGCGCTGTGCCGCGCCTGCCATGGCTTGTCGAGACACACCTATGTTATATGCTACTGTCCCTCGTTCGATGATCCGATGGGAGGAGCTCGTCGATTTACCGACCGAACTGCTGCGGGTGAGCAACTCGCAACGGCGCTCCGTGAGCGGGAGCTCGACGCGGATATCGCACTCGCCATCCCGCGGGGCGGCCTTCCGCTCGGGCGTGCAGTTGCCGATGCACTCGATGTCCCCCTCGATATCGTCGTCGCAAAAAAGATCGGTGCCCCGGGGAACCCGGAGTATGCGATCGGGGCTGTCGCAAGCGACGGGAGCGTCTGGCGGAACGAAACAGCGTTTCGGGGGACGAGCGCCGATGAAGACTACTTCCAGGAAATGCGTGAGACGGAAGCAGCGAACGCGCGTCAAAAGGCCGACCGCTATCGTGGCGACCGGTCGGAACCCGACCTGACGGATAAGACTGTCGTCGTCGTCGACGACGGCGTGGCAACGGGATCGACTGTCAGAGCGTGTCTCAAGCGCCTTCAGAACACGGACGCCGAGCGCATCGTGCTTGCAGTGCCAGTCGGCCCGCCGAGTACGATTACCGAATTGCAGGATGAAGCTGACGACGTCATCTGTCTCGAGACGCCCAGTGGCTTCCGGGGCGTCGGGCAGTTCTACGAGAACTTCGCGCAAGTGTCCGACGAGGAAGCGATGGAATATCTGGAGTCAGAGACATGAGCAAAATACGACGACCCACGTCTCGATTTGGGATCCCGAGACGACTCATCGAGGACGTGGGAGACAGACACCACACGCAGCTGCAAGCAGCACAGTCGCATCGGACGACAGATCGACCACTCGAGCGGACACACACCAACACCCATGGACATCGCTGACATCGTTTCGGACGACTACGTCGAATTCACGCCAGATACACCAGTTTCGAAGCTCGTCGGGACGTTCGAAGATTCCGACGTCAAGGGTGTCCTGATACGGGACACCGAGTTCGAAGGGGTCGTCACCAGACGACAACTCGCGACATCGCATCGCCAACCCGACGAAAAGCTCGGGTCGCTGGTCTGGCACGTTCCCCGACTCGCGCCCGACGAGGATATCCGCAAAGTCGCACAGCTCATGATCGAGAGCGACTCACAGCTCCTGCCGGTATTCGAGGGACGGGAACTGATCGGCGTCGTCACCGTCGATGCAATTCTTCAGAAGGTCAAGCCATATCTTGACGCCGCGACCGTCGCCGAGGCGTATTCGAGCGATCTCGTCGTGCTCGATCCGGCATCGACACTCGGTGAGGCGCTCAACGTCTTCCGGCAAAACAAGATCACGCACCTCCCGGTCGTCGACGGGAATTCGGCAACTGGTATCCTCAGTCTCTACGATGTGACCGACCTGACGGTCCGAGCAGAGGTCCAGAGCAAGGGCGGCGATGCGGGCGGGACAGACCCGTTCGGCGGCGAAATCTCCTCGAGCACTGGTCGCTCACGGCGCGGTGGCTTCGGCGCTCGAGAGGGCGAGCCGGCACGGATTCTCGATCTCCCGATTCGGGACGTCATGGCCTCGCCGGTGCGTACGATCCCGCCGACTGAAACGCTCGAGACGGCCGTCGAAGAGATGTTCGAGGTCGGTGGCTCGTCGCTGGTGGTGACGTCGAACGGACAGCCCTATGGGATCGTCACGAAGACCGATGTCCTCGACTCGCTGACGTGGGAAGCAGGCGGGAATCGAGGCGTCCAGGTCTACGGGACTGAGCTGATAGACGACGCGACCTACGACGAGATCGTCGCAATGGTCGAGAAGTTCGACGACAGAGACCACGGGATGAACGTCCTCGACGCAAAGATCCACCTCCACGAGCACGACGAGACACGTCGCGGGCGGCCACTCCTGCTCGCTCGCATCCGATTGCATACCGATCGGGGGCTCTACATCGCCTCTGGTGAAGGATACGGCGCGAGTCACGCGCTCAATGAGGCTCGCGAGGTGCTGGAGCGACAGATCCGCGACCAGAAGACACACGGCCGAAGCAAGAAGCCCCCGAGCGCGGAGTTCTGGGAGAAACGGTTCGGGTGGCTGCTCGAGGAATAACCGATCCAGCGGCCGAACAGAATTTGGCCGGGGCGTCTCCGCGAGTGAGGCTCACGGCGCGTATGTGCCGGTCAACTGCGTCCGAGCGACGACGTGTCCGTCCATCGCCTCACCGAGGGCGTCGACCGTCGACCCCTCCTCGAGGTCGAGGACGGTATCTAGCGCGTACAGTTTGATCCGGTAGGTGTGTGTCTCATCGGGCGGGTTCGGGCCACTGTACCCGATGTCGTCGAAATCGGTCTCGCCTTCGACGGCGTCGATGGGATTCCACCCCTCCGGTATCGTCGACGTCTCCAGTGGAATGTTCCACACCAGCCAGTGAACCCAGATCTGACCTGCTGGTTCGACTGCGTCGGGATCGTCCATCACGAGCACGAGCGATTCGGCGTCGTCCGGAACGCCGCCGATTTCGAGCGGGGGATTGACGTTCGCCTCGTCGTATCCGTATTCGTCGGGAATTCCCTCGCCGTCGTCGAAAACAGGGCTCGTAAGCCGCAGGTCGCCTTCTTGGGTCGCCTCTGAAAGTGCGGGGTTGTTCGCTTCTGCTTCTTCGGTCTCGTCACTGCCGCCGTCGTCGCTCCGATCGATGCAGCCAGCAATTCCGAGTGCGAGCGCGACAGAGAGGTCCCGCCGGGTAATTTCTGAACGCTTTCGTCTCATAGCTCTCGTATATGATTCTTCTCGCTTCCGTTCGGCCCAATCTCGAGACCGACGGTAAGCGGAGACGTCGCGCCAGCGCTTGGTGCGGCGCGTAACTCGACGCCGTCTCGAACGTGCGTTCGTCCCTGTGCCGTCCACAGGAGCGGTGCCACGTCGTCGATGTCGATCGGTGTCCCGGCAAACGCCCGGCGGCTTTCCCTGGTCGCGATCGCCCGTTCGACGCTCGTCGATCCGTCGCTTTCGGGATCGGGGAGCTCGATCGATGCCATCTCGAGCGTGTACGTGCCCCAGGAGATTATAGCACTCCGTGGGAAAGCAGTGTGTATGTCGCGGACAGTGCTCGTTCCTGTCGATGGCTCGCCGTTATCGTTCGACGCACTCCGGCATGCGTTTCGGGAGTTCCCGGACGCAGCGATCGTCGCGTACCACGTTGTCGACTTGTTCAGGCCCGACTACGGGACGCTCGAGGGCCTCGACTCGACGTACGAACCGATGATCGGGACCGCAGCGTGGGACCGTGCCGTCGACAACGCCACCGACCAGCTCTTTGCGGAGGTCACCGACGTCGCCGACGAGTACGATCGGTCGGTCGTGACCGACTCGGATATTGGTGATCCGAAGCGACTCATCGTCGAGTATGCGACGGTCGAAGACGTCGATCACGTCGTCATCGGCTCTCACGGCCGACTGGACGAACGGCGGCCGCTCTATGGAAGCGTCACCGAAACCGTCGTCCGTCGCGTCCCGGTTCCGGTCACCGTGATTCGGTGAGTGCGGATCGCTCGTCTGCTGGCAGCCAGCCGTCGTGTCACGATCGCGAAACGTGTGGGTGCGTTTGATGCCCGTTCAGGTCGAACGACCGGCCATGTTCAGCACGATGCTCGTCCCGACCGACGGTAGTGCTGGTGCCGAAGCGACGATCGGTCATGCAATCGAGTTTGCTCGGACCTACGGCGCGGCCGTGCACACACTCTACGTCGTCGATACCGGTGCTGAGCCCGCAGGAATCGCCGGATCCGATCGCGAAGAACTCTATGCACCATCCGAACGACGGGGACGCGAGGCGACGATCCGGATTACGGATCGTGCTGCGGACGCCGACCTGACGGCTGCTCGAGAGGTACGCGAGGGAGTCCCGCATCAGGAGATCCTCGCGTACACGGACGAACACGACGTCGATCTCATCGTGATGGGGACGCACGGTCGGACTGGCGCTGATCGCGCTCGCTTGGGAAGTACGACTGAACGCGTCCTCACGCTCGCTGACGTGCCGGTGCTTTCGGTCCGGCTGGGTGATGACCGCGAGACAGCGGCGGCGGGACCGTACGAGCAGGTGGTGATTCCGACCGACGGGAGCGATGTCGCCGAACGCGCCGCGGAAACGGCACTCGACGTCGCCGAGAAGTACGACGCCGACGTCCACGTCGTCTACGTGGTCGATCCGATGCCGTACGATCTCGAGGATACGTCACGGAGCATCATTGGCTCTCTCAAAGAGGGTGGCCGCAAGGCGACGGAGACGATCGAAACCATGGCACGCGATCGGGATCTCTCCGTGACGACCGCTGTCCGTCGCGGCGAGCCAACAGCGGAACTCCTCGAGGCGGCGTCGGCGGTCGATGCCGACCTCGTTGCGATGGGAACGCGTGGCCGAACCGTCGGAACCGGTCGATTGCTCGGCAGCACGACGGCACGCGTCGTCCGACGCTCGTCGATTCCCGTCTTGACGGTCGGCTAGTGGACTCGAGCGTCGTGAGTTCCCCTCCAGATCGAGCGATATGCCAATGGAGCGCCGACGGCCTGTAACTGAATTGCCTCGAGAGCCGCTGTCGGTGCAGCGCATCGTCCGTTCTGGGATTCAGCCCACGGTGGCCTGTCTCGTCTCAGGAATGTTCGTCGCCTCGCGGTGGTTTTTGACAACGAGGACGGCGAACAGCGCGAACCCGAGGCCGCGAAGCGTGAGATCGAGGAGGAGCGCGTCGACCGAGACAGTGATGCCGGCGATGCCGAGGAGATCGAACACCGATGCTGAAAGCAGCCGCGGTGCCATCAGCAGCAGTGAACTGATCGCGAAGCCGGTCCGTTCGGCGCGATTGACGCTCGTATACAGCGTCCCGATGACGGTCGCACCCAGGGCAATCACCCCGAGGAAGACACCGAGGACGGGAACGACGATCTCCGGAACGGAGTACGACAATTCCGCGAGGTCGCTGAAGCCGATGACACGATACTGCTCGCGGATCGGCAACTCGTCGGCGTTGGCCTTCTCACGAAGCAGTACGATTCCGGGTGCGAGGACGAACGCGAAGGGGACAATCGCCTTGTTCAGCGACAGCGAGAACGCCTTTACGCCTGTCTCGAACGGGTCCGACTTGGCGACTCCGCTCGCGGCATAGGCGGCGACAGCCACCGGGGGTGTGATGTCAGCGATAACGCCGAAGTAGAGGATGAACAAATGGGCGGCAAGCAGCGGAATCCCGAACTCGACGAGCGGCGTGGCGAGCATCGAGATGAGGATGATGTAGGTGACCGTCGTCGGCATCCCCATTCCGAGGATGATGCTTGAGACGGCCGTCACGACTAGCATAACCACGATCGATCCACCCGACAGTGCGAGTAGCAGCGACGTGAGGTTCGGACCGAGTCCGGTGACGCTGATGACGCCCGGAATAATGCCAGCTGCTGCAACGGCGATGACGACTGGAACGGCCGTCCGCGCACCTTCGTCCATCGACTTGACGACGAACGTACCGAGGCGGAACAGTTGGATATTACCGAGATCGCGGCCGGTTCGATCGCCGATCGAGTCAGCGGTCGTCTGGACTGCCGGGTTGAGGTCGAGCAGCGGCGCGTCGATGTCCGGACGAGATACCAACGTCAGCACGCCGGCCAGCATCACGTACCACTCGATTTGGGCGATAATACGGTTGATCCCCTCGCCGATGGGGACTCCAGCCCCGCCGGCCCCAGTGACGAGTCCGGTTGCTGGGACGCCGGCGACGACGTAACTCGCCAGTTCGACGCCAACGATAGCCACGAAAATCCCGAGAAGCCGTCCGCGCGTTTTCTCGTTGTACGCCGAGACCAGCGCGATCAGCGCGACGAGCGCGACGAGCGTGAACCACGCCGACCGCGAGACGGACAGTCGCTCGATGATCAGGTAGTACAGGAGTAACCCGATCGGGACGAGGTAGAACCACCCGCGTTTGAGGTGTGCCCCAAGCGAGACGGTGTCGACGTCTGCGACGCCACCGATCCCCTCTTCGACTGCCTTGAGATGGACCATGACCCAGACGCCAAAGAAGAAGACGATCGCCGGAATCGTCGCGAGGATGATGATATCCGCGAACGGCGTCGCCGTGTACTGAACCATCAGGAACGCGGCAGCGCCCATCACCGGTGGCAAGATCTGCCCGCCGGACGATGCCGAGGACTCGACTGCGCCGGAGAACTCCGGTGAGTAGCCCGACCGCTTCATCAGCGGGATCGTAAACGCGCCGGTGGTGACCGTGTTGGCGATCGACGACCCCGAGATCGTTCCCATGAAGCCGCTTGCGAGGATGCTCGCCTTCGCTGGGCCACCCTTGCGTTCTCCAGTGACCGCATACGCGAGGTCGATGAACCACTGGCCAGCGCCGCTCATCTCCAAGAACGCACCGAAGAGGATGAAGATGTAAATAAAGCTCACCGACACCGTCACCGGAATGCCGAAGACCCCGTTTTCGGTGTTGTACCAGAGGTTCTGAACGATGCTCGGCCAGGTCAACTCGTTGACCGCGAGCAGGCCGAGAAGGGGTGTCTCGCCGCTGATGAGGTAGCCCCAGCGTGCATAGACGATGAACGTCGCGACGATGATCATGAGCGGCAGGCCGAGTGTCCGACGGGTGGCCTCGAGTACCAAGAGGACGCCGATCACGCCGAGTGCCATCGCGTAGGAGTACTCGCTGACGAACGGAACGCCCCCGAGGACGGGCTGGAGGAACGTGTACACCTCGGTGATCGGTCGCCCAAACGTGAGTCCGAACACTCGCATATCCTGAATTTCGGAGAACTCCGTCAGGAAGTAGACCGCCGAGAGGATCGAGGCGACGATACACAGGAGGTCGAACGGCGTGACCCGTTCGCGGTCGGGATCGAGGAACGCCCACCGGAACGTGGCTCGAACGCGCCCGAGAATGCGCGTGATAGGGTTCCGATCGCCGAGCCTGCGGGACACGGCGGGGACGACCCGGCCCAGGTTGCGTGTGACGATCCCATCACCCATACTCGCCGGGAACAGCAAGAACGTGAGCACGAGTGCGAACGAGACGTGGACCGCGTTCGCCTGGAGGAGCTGAAGCGAAATTTCCCAATCGTAGAGCATGGGCCGCCAATTATCGACGATCAGAACCGGAATAGTGAACGAGAAGCCGCGTGCGGCCAGAAACAGCTGGAAGACCGAAAATAGAATGCCGATCGCCGCGACGGCCACCGCGGCGACCCCCTGTAGCGACCGTCGGCGTTCGATTTCATCGATCAACTCCTCGGCCTCCTCTGGGGAAACCTCCTCAGTCTGTTCGTCGTTCGTTCCGTCCCGATCGTCGTTAGGCCCGTCGGAACCACTGTCCGATGGATCGTTCGTGTTCATAGGATTCTCTCGATTCGCGATCGTTGTTCGACATGAATGCGAACGTCACTGGCGTTCGTCGCAGCGACCAGGTCGTATCGTCGATCGTCGACGATCAGCGTATGACCGGCGATCCGTCCGGGTGAGACCGAAAGGCGTTCCAGTTCAGCGATCGGCTTGGATGGCTCATACACAAGCATCCCATCGACGGTCGTAACGTTGGCCCGGGCGGGCAGTCCCCAGCCGTAGGACTCGAACTCCATCCGGGTGTTCACCAGGATTTGATCATCCACGCGGTACTCATCGTATACCCGAGATTTTTCCACGCTATGTGTGTACTCGAGGCCAACGGTACTTCCGTCGGAGACTGGCTCAGTGAGGTACCGCTCGCCGGTCTCGATGTCCTCGACGACGAGCACTGTCTCGGTTGGGACCATCGCGACAACAGCGACGAGGACCAGTACTGCTGCTACGAGGAGCGCAGCAGAGACGGTCGACCGGAAGACGCGGCTCATTCTCACGTGCTAGTTAGTTCACATCCCGGTAGTTGCACCGCTGATAGCGACGATAACGGTCCCACAGGTCCACTGATGTCCGTATACATGACTCGTTCCGCGGTCCGGGCGCATGGCCGATCGATCACGTGTCTGCACCGCTGTCTCGAGCAGTCGATACGAATCCCGATCAAGCGTCGAAGTACGCCGCTGCACCTTCGTTAAGCTCGATGGACATCCCGTCCTGTGCGCTGTCGACTGTGATGAAGTCAGTCTTGATCGAGAGCTCACCGAGGTTGTCGAAGATCGCGGCGGTGACCGTCTCGACAGTATCGGCAGCCACGTCGGAGTGTGTAGCGATCATCGCTTGCACTGCAACGGTATCGACGTCTTCTTCCACACCACTGTAGGTGCCACCGGGAATCGTGTCGTCAGAGAACCAGGAGGCATCCGATTTGACCCCCTCACGGTTCTCGCCCTCGATCGGAACGATCACGACGTCGTTCGTGTTTGCGAGCTCCTCGATCGCACCGACCGGCCACCCGCCGACGACGAAGGCAGCGTCAATGTCCCCGTTGGCGAGCTGTTCGGACGCCTGCGAGAAGCCGGCGTTTTGCTCCTCGAAGTCCGAGATTCCGACTGACTCGAGGATCTGGAGGGCGTTGACCTGCGTCCCCGATCCGAGGTCGCCCGTGTTGATCGTCGCGCCGGTTAAGTCCCCGAGCGACGAGATGCCGTTTCCGGCAAGCGTGACGAGCGTGATCGTCTCTGGGTAGAGCGTCGCGACGCCTTGAAGAGTGTCGATCGGGTTGTCCTGGAAGGCGTCGATTCCGGTGCCTTCCTTCGCAAAGGACGCAATGTCGTTCTGGATGAGCGCGAAATCAGCCGAGCCGTCCGCGAGACTGCCGACGTTCTCGACGCTTGCACCCGTCGACTGGACGTTTAGCGAGAAGTCGGTGTTGTCTTCGACAATAGTTTTGAACTCGTTTGAGAGCGGGTAGTACGTCCCACCAGTCCCACCGGCGTGCCAGCTGAGACGATTTTCGTTGCCACCGTCACCGCCAATACAACCGGCGAGTGCAGCTACACCGGCAGCACCCGCCACTTCGAGGAACCGCCGCCGATTCTCGTGGTATGGCATCCCAACCCATGCTATATCACGCAGAGATATATTTCTGGCTCTTACTGTCTGCTGAATCGTATATCTAACAAGACAGATCACGTTCTCTCGAAAAACAATGTAAGGCGTGTCGCACAGCCAAAGACGACGTCGGGATATCGTCGCCACTGCCTGGCACAGCATACTCGATCGTACGAGGGCCCTGCGTCGGTGTGTGAGACGGGCTGTTGTCCCGCTGTCTCGCTGGAATCGCGACCGCTCTGGGCCTCCCGGCACCGCCTGATACGGTCTACTGTAAGTCATTGCCGGCGCAACCGCGACCGCACTGCGGTTGCACCGGTACGTCGTTACAGCAAACCGTATGACAGGAGTCCGTCTGAACTTCAGGGATTCCGCTTGTCTGAGTCGAGCACGCTGAGAATCTCACCGACCGTCTCAGAGTGATAGTATCGCACTACCCTTCCCTGTCTGTCATAGTCGATCAGTCCTGCGTCCTCGAGCATCGGCAAGTGAATGTGGTGGAGCTCCCGTTCCCAATCGGTTACAGTTTCGTCCTCGCGTGTCATCGAGAGGCGCTGTGCCATCTCGCCGACACGGATCCAGTTACGTTCCAGGTTTTCTAGCAATGCGATGGCTCGTCGTCGGGAGGCGTCCGTGAGCAGACGAAATAGTTCGTCTGTCCCACATGTACACTGCGTGAGTTCATCTTCGTCTGTGATCAGGAACTCGGTCATGGCTCGAGGTGAACCGACTATCGAGATACTGGTTGAAGTACCCCCGCTGGTGTTCCCACGATGTGGAAGCTCCATCGCTGGTGATCAGTCTGTTGAAGCCATCGGAACAAGAGGTAAGTTCGTCTAGGCGTACTCGTCGAAATCGTGTTCGTTATCCGCTGGTGGCCCTGAAGATGAATGTGACCTCCGCAGAATCCCGTGCAGGCGAAGACCACGCGCTAATCAGTCGTGGCTACCGGATCACCGTCGATGACGGCCGTGACTCGTTTTATGCGATCTGTATCGAAGAACAGGACAGCGAGACGGCGTGGATCATGTCCGATACCGTCCGATCGCTAGAAGACATGCAATAGGTGTCGCCGACATGATCATATAGAACGTCCGTGAATGGAAGCTATGGGGAAATGGATCAAACGTCTTGGAAGTCTCCTCGTGGGTGTATTCGGCTTTCTCGCCGTCGGAATCGGCGTGACAGTCGCACTCGAGCCCTACATCTGGCCATCTGCGATGCTAGGCTTGCCTGCCGGGATCATCGCCGGCGTCGCCTTGTTCCCGCTTACATATCTAGGCCTCACCTACTGGGAGGAACGAACTACCACTGGCACGGCGTCTCCGGAAACGTCGCGACGGTTCTGGGCGACGGTCGCAGCGATACTCGGATTCCTCGGTGGTGGTGGGCTTGCCATGATCGCGCTCTCCATGCAGGCCATCGGACTCGCGGCAGCGATGCTATTCGGTGGCGTCCCGGCCGGAATTGGCTCGGCGGTGCTCGCTGCATACTTCGTCTCCCATCGTAACTGGGGCCGTCACTCCAACTCCGAGTCGGTGGTTCGGTAACGGATCGCTGATACGGCTGTCGTCCGAGGAACTCTCCGATCGCACAGCAGATAGGCTACTGTGTGGACTCGTTCATCGTGTCCCGGCCGGAAATTCCGGGTATCTATTCGATCTCACGTTTTGATGCCGGGCTCGAAAAACGCAGTACCTCGCTATGCACTCGATTTTCAACCACTCAAACGGTCTGAGAAAGATCTTAAGACGATTTCTGTGGTAGTGTGTGGCATGCCTGGGCCAGAAGAACTGGCGGAGTACCTCCCCGATGACATCGAGGTGACGTCCATCGAGCCGGCGGACCTTCGCAATCGTATTGCTGCGGGCGAACAGGTGACCATCCTCGATGTCCGTGCAGAAGACGAGTACGAGGAGTGGCATATCGAGGACGACGATATCACGACGGAGAACATCCCGTACTACGAATTCCTTGACGATGTCGACGACGAACTGCTCGAGCGAGTCCCGGAGGGAGATCCGGTCGTTGCCGTCTGCGCGAAAGGTGGCTCGAGCCACTTCGTCGCTGGAACGCTCCTCGAGCACGATATCGACGCGGTAAACATGGCCGATGGGATGAACGGCTGGGCTCGCATCTACGATGTCGTCGAGGTATCGCGTGCGCCCGGTCCGGCAACTGTACTGCAGTTCCAGCGCCCCTCGAGCGGGTGTCTCTCCTCTCTCGTTCACCACGACGGTGAGGGAGCGCTCGTCGATCCGCTCCGGGCGTTCGTCGACTTCTACGTCGATCTCGCGGACGATCTCGATGTCGACCTGACGTATGCAATTGATACGCACGTCCACGCGGACCACGTCAGCGGCGTTCGCGAGGTCGCAGCGCAGACCGGTGCCACCGCCGTGCTGTCACAACGCGCCATCGGGCGGGGTGTCGAGTACGATGTGGATCGCATCGTCGAGGACGGTGACGTCCTCTCGGTTGGCGACGCTCCCATCGAGGTTCACGCGACGCCGGGGCATACGACGGGGATGACCTCGTTCCTCGTCGACGACGGTGTGTTACTGACCGGCGACGGCCTGTTTACGGAGAGCGTCGCGCGGCCGGATCTCGAAGAGGGGGCCGAGGGTGCGCCCGATGCCGCTCGCCAACTGTATGACACGCTACAGGAGATCCTGTCACTGCCGGACGATACTATCATCGCGCCGGGGCACTTCAGCGACGCGGCCGAGCCAGCGTCGGACGGGACCTACACGGCGCGGCTGGGCGACCTCGAGGATCGCATGGCGGCGCTGTCGATGGAGCGCGACGAGTTCGTCGAGTTCATCCTGTCGGATATGCCGCCACGGCCGGCTAACTTCGAGGAGATCATCGCGACGAATCTCGGCCAGCAGGACGTCGACGACGACCGTGCCTTCGAGTTAGAGCTTGGCCCGAACAACTGCGCTGCAACCCAAGAGGCGATGACGGGCGATTAACGACCTTTTGCAGGCGGGGCAGGCAGAGCCTCGGGGCTTGTCCCCGAGGCAGTTCACCCGAAGCTAAACACGTGGGCAGCGTCCGACGTTTCGTCGAGGAACGCGGCTGCACCGGCGAACTCGGTCGTCACCGAGTCGTCCATTCTCTCACGGTCCCAGCCGAGCATGTCGATGGTCGTCGTACAGGCGACGGTCGTGACGAGGTCGTCCCCGGTTTCGACGAAATCCCTGAGCATCTCGTAGGGGTCTGGCACGCCCGCCTCGACCATTCGCTCGAAGTCGCCGAGGTCCTTCTCGCCCGCCATCAGATGTGTGAGGCCGTCGAACGTGAAGTAGACGACTACCTCCGTGTCCATCGCTAGGGCGACTTGACCGAGGTTCATGGCCATGGCGAGGCTTTTCGGATCGTCACTGTACACGATGATACCGATCTTGTCAATTGCTGGCATTGTTACACCAATCGTTGGATCTCTGTGTCGGTCACGTGCTCGAACGCGGTCGGCGAATCGGTGCTCACGTCGTTGTCCTCCGGACGTAATGCCGATAGACGGTCTCACCGCCCTCGTCGCCCTCGGTTTGTTCGAGGAGCTCTACCCCGTCCGTTGAGCTCGCCCACCCTTTGATGTCGGACATACTTCCGGGGTCGGTCGCGATGACCGCAAGAACGTCTCCTGGCTCGAGGCTGTCGACTGCCTGCTTCGCCTTCACAACCGGCATTGGGCAATTCAGCCCTTTGACGTCGGCCGTTTCGGTGATGTCGTAGTCTGTACTCATGTGTCTTGCCGGCCTCGTACAACGTTATCTACCGCGCACAGGCCGATAAAGTTTCGTCCCGTTGAAAATTGAGTGTCATTCTCAGTCGTGTGTGCTGATATTCGCGGCGGTATCACCGCTCACAGACAGTGATGCTCGGCTGACGACCGAGAAGCGGTGACGCTGATTCGGGTCGTCCCACCGACTGAAATGCTCTTTATTCGGTGTATTGTGCAATCCGCGCAAGTTTTAAGTGTTATCTTGACGCATGTTGAATGTTGCCATGAACCAACGGAGGTGGTCCCCATAACGAACTATGGCTTTGTCATCGACAACAGGAGGTGTATCGGCTGTCACGCCTGCACAGTAGCCTGTAAGGGTGAGCACGACGATCCGATCGGCGTAAACAAAACGTGGGTCAAGTACATCGAGAAAGGCGAATTCCCCAACACGAACCGCAACTTCTCGGTGATGCGGTGTAACCACTGCGCTGACTCCCCGTGTACTGACGTCTGTCCCGTGACCGCGCTGTGGGAGCGCGAGGATGGGATCGTCGACTTCGATCCGGAGCGCTGTATCGGCTGCAAGGCTTGCATGCAGGGGTGTCCGTACGACGCGCTCTACATCGACCCGAACTCGGAGACGGCAGCGAAGTGTAACTACTGTAGCCACCGGGTCGACACGGGGCGCGAGCCGGCCTGCGTGACCGTCTGTCCCGAGGACGCGATTCTCGCCGGCGACCTCGAGAACCCCGACACCGAAATCGCGCGCACGATCTCCCGCGAGGAGGTACAGGCCCGCAAACCCGAGAAGGGAACCGAGCCAAAGCTGTTCTACGTCGACGGCGACGAGGGCAGTACCACTCCGGGGACGACCGCCCGCGAGGAACACTACATGTGGAGCGATGCGCCCCATCAGGTCGAGACTGAGGGCGGCTCGGTTCCCGACTTCGACCTCGAGAAGGCGGCCGAGTCGCTCGCGGCGTCGGATGTCTCGCTTGGTAGTACCGACGGATCGGACGATTCGGAGGCCCGCGCGGACGGTGGGCGGGACGAGTGTGGCTGTGACTCCTGTGCGTGCGGCGAAAGTGGGACCACCGACCGATCCGAAGCCACCCGGACCGCAGACCGGCAGTCAGATGGCGGCTACCAGTCCGACGGTGGCTACGCCACCGAACCGTCCGGACGGACACGTGACGACGAGGGCAACGCGAGTCGCACCGAGCGTGCGTACGAACTCCTCCACGAGGAGGCAACGCGGGTTTACGATATCGGTGAGAGCCACTATGGCTCCTGGGGATGGGAAGTGTACTCCTACACCTGGACGAAAGGGATTGCCGCCGGGATGCTCATGCTCCCGGCGCTGTTCATGCTGTTCGGACTGGTCGACCCCAACGTGGCCGCCTTCGGCGCGAGCGCGTTCGTCAGCGGCCTGTTTTTGGCAGCGACCGGTGTCCTCCTCATCCTGGATCTCGAGCAACCGACGCGGTTCCATTGGGTGCTGTTGCGACCGAACTGGAACTCCTGGCTCGTGAAGGGGGCCTACATCATCTCGGCGACCGGCGCGTATCTCGGACTGGTCGTACTGGGGGCGCTTCTCGGAATCGACGCTATCGTCACCCCGCTTTCGCTGGCTGTGGCCGCCGTCCTCGGTGCGGCGACAGCGGTCTACACCGCCTTCCTGTTCAGTCAGTCGAAGGGGCGAGACCTCTGGCAGAGTCCTGCGATGCCGTTGCACATGTTCACGCAGTCGGTCGTCGCCGGTAGCGCGACACTGATCGTCTTCGGCGTCGCGGGCGTGCTGTGGTTCGAAACGATGGTCGGACCGTCGGCGCTGGCACTCGGAGCCGGTCTCGTCGGCCACGCCGTGCTGGTCGCCTCCGAGATCTTCACGCCCCACCAGACCGAGGACGCCGAAGAGGCTGCCGCGCGCATCACACGTGGCCGATTCCGGACGGCGTTCTGGTTCGGTGGCGTCGTCGTCGGCATCCTGCTCCCGCTGGCGGCGCTGGCCGTCGGGTTACCGATTCTCGCCGCAGTTGCCGGCGTGCTCGCGCTCGCTGGTCTGTTTGCCTTCGAGTATTGCTGGATAACCGCACCGCAGACAATCTCACTCGCCTGACCATGGGACACGAATTCGATCCGAGCCGTATCGAGAAACTCGCCGAACGACTCGGCGTTATTTCGAATCGATCCGAGAACACGAAAAAACAGCGACAACGTCGCGGCGTCGACGGCATCGACCGCATCGCTCCGGAGGGTGAACTCGGCTCGTACCCCGACCCCGACCAGTGGCACGACTGGGTCGAGTACGAGTCCGAGGGCCTCCCGAAGGAATACTCGGTCGTCCCGACAGCCTGCTTCAACTGCGAGGCCGGCTGTGGGCTGCTCACCTACATCGACAAGGAGACCGGCGACATCCGCAAAATCGAGGGCAATCCCGAACACCCCGGAAGCCGAGGGCGCAACTGCGCGAAGGGACCGGCCACGATCAATCAGATCAAAGACCCCCAGCGCATTCGCTATCCACTCAAGCGTGACGGCCCACGTGGGAGCGGCGAGTGGACCCGCGTGTCTTGGGACGATGCCCTCGAGGACATCGCCAGCGAGATGCGCGAAACTATCACCGATGGTCGCGAAAACGAGATTACCTACCACGTCGGCAGGCCCGGCCACGAGGGGTATATGGACCGGGTCATCAACGCCTGGGGACTGGACGGCCACAACTCCCATACGAACATCTGCTCGGCGGGTGCCCGGGCAGGCTATGCCTTCTGGCAGAAGTACGACCGGCCGAGCGCGGACTTCGCTAACGCCGAGTTCATCCTGCTGTTGTCCGCTCACCTCGAGTCGGGCCACTACTTCAACCCCCACGCGCAGCGAATCATCGAGGGTGTCATGGAGGGCGGCCAGCTCGCTGTCTTGGATCCGCGACTGTCGAACACCGCTGCCATGTCGGACTACTGGCTGCCCACCCAGCCCGGCAGCGAGGCCGCGGTCTTGCTGGCGATGGCGAACGTCATCCTTCAGGAGGGACTCTACGACGAGGAATTCCTCTCCAACTGGGTGAACTGGCAGCAGTTCCTCGATGAGGAATATCCCGGCCGCGAGCGAACGTTCGAGACGTATCTCGACGTGCTTCGGGAGACGTACGCGGGCTTTACACCCGAGTACGCCGAGGCCGAGAGCGGCGTCGACGCCGCGACCATCGAGAAAGTGGGTCGGAAAATCGGCACTGCCGGGTCGCGCTTTGCCAGCCATATCTGGCGCTCCGCAGCCTCGGGGAACGAAGGCGGCTGGCAGGTCAGCCGGGCGCTGCACTTCCTCTCCGTGCTCACCGGCAGTGTTGGCACGAAAGGTGGCACCTCGCCCAACGCCTGGCACAAGTTCGAGCCGGAGCTCCCGAAGGAGCCACCGCGCCAGCAGCTCTGGGACGAACTTCAGTTACCGCCGGAGTGGCCGTTCGCTCATTACGAGATGAGCCAGCTCCTGCCGTACTTCCTCAAGGAGGGCCGCGGAAAGTTGTCGGTGTACTTCACCCGCGTGTTCAACCCCGTCTACACCTATCCCGACGGGTTCTCCTGGATCGAGGCGCTGAGCGACGAGGAGAAGGTCGGAATGCACGTCGCGCTGACGCCCACCTGGAACGAGACGGCGTACTTCGCGGACTACGTCCTGCCGATGGGCCACAGTCCCGAACGCCACGACATCCAGAGTCAGGAAACCCACGCCGCGACGTGGGTCACGTACCGCCAGCCGGTCCAGCGGGAGTTCGCCGAGCGCGAGGGCGAAGACATCGAGCGCACCTACGAGGCCAATCCGGGCGAAGTCTGGGAGGAAGACGAGTTCTGGATGGATCTCTCCTGGCGCGTCGATGAGGACGGCGACTTGGGTATCCGGGAGCACTTCGAGAGCCCCTACCGAGATGGCGAGACGGCCGCAGCAAACGGCGGTGCGGCGACACAGCGAGACGACCGCACGGCCGAGCGGGAAGCCTCGAGCAGTGATCAGGCCGCCGACGAACCGCCCCAGATGACCGTCGACGAGTACTACCGCTACGTCTTCGAGCACGAGGAAAACCTCGTCGAGGCGGCTGAGGAAGCGGGCATGGAACCCCTCGAGTACATGAAACACCACGGGGCGTTCGAGGCCAGCGAGAACGACTACGAACTCCACGAGGAGCCACTCGATCCGGCGCTGCTCGAGGACGACGGCGTGTTCGTCGACGAATATGGTACGATCCACCGGGTGCTCGACGAGGACGCCGACGTCTCGATCCCCGAAGGAGCGGCGCAGTCAGCCGAAACCGACGAGGGGGCCGATCATCCTGAAGCCTATGATACAGTCCCGCATGGCTCCCTGTCGGACCTCGAGACCCAGGTGCTCGGCGTGGTCGTCGACGGCGAACCGAAACGTGGCTTCCCCTCTCCGACCGGAAAACAGCAGTTCTACTCGAAGACGCTTGCCGAGTGGGGCTGGGACGACGAGGAATACACCATTCCTCATTATTTGAAGAGTCACGTTCATCCCGAGAACATCGACTACGAGAACGGCGAGATGGTACTCGTGCCCACGTTCCGCCTGCCGACGGCGATCCACTCCCGGTCGTCGAACTCCAAGTGGCTCGAGGAAATCTCGCACAACAATCCGGTCTGGCTGCACCGCAAGGACGCCGATCGACTGGGTGTCGAGACGGGCGACCTCGTGCGCGTCGAGACCGATATCGGCTACTACGTCAACGAAGTCTGGGTCACCGAGTCGATCAAGCCCGGGATCGCCGCGATGAGCCACCACATGGGGCAGTGGAAAATTGACCGTGATGGCGACGGTGAGGCTGACGGGGACTTCGACGAGGGCGGTGATCCCTACGGGAAGGTCACGGTCGACCTGAAAGACGAGGATAGCCAGTGGGGAATGCGCCAGCAGTCCGGCATCGAGCCATTCGAGAGCGACGATCCCGACTCCGCGAGGGTCTGGTGGACCGACGGCGGCGTTCCACAGAACCTCACGCACGCGCCCCATCCCGACCCGATTTCGGGGATGCACTGCTGGCACCAGAAAGTCCGGGTTCGGCCAGCGAAAGCGGACGACTACTACGGCGATGTCTACGTCGACACCGACCGCGCCATGGAAATCTACCGTGAGTGGGTCGAGAAGACCCAGCCGGCAGATGGGCCAGACGGAAAACGCCGGCCGAAGTGGCTCAAACGGCCGATCGCACCGCCGTCAGACCCCGACGAGGACGATGCCTGGTATCTGGATGGCCCGATCGGTCGCGAGCAGCGATGGGATCCGGACGAGTTCGGCCCGCAGGGTGAGGACTGACCCACGATGGCTGATTCCGACGAGACTCCTCACGCCAGGCGGAACGATGGGGTGCCGACAGCGTCAGCCGATGCCGGCCAACGGGACGATACCGCTGCAGCCGTCCGGGAGGCTATCGCCTCGGCGGACGTGGGAACCGAAGACCTCTATGCCGACCTCGCAGCGATCGATGGCGTTAGTGACGTCGTCGTACGCGACGGCGTGGCGTCGGTCGAAATCTCGCTTCCGGTGTCGAGCCAGACGCTCCGCGACCAACTCGCCGCGGACGTGGTGACTGCCGCTGAGTCCGTCGCTGGCGTCGAGTCGGCCGATGTCGACTTCCGAGCCAGCGCTGCCGACCCAGGGGAGCGCATCGATATGCTCCCCGGCGTGAAAAACGTCGTCGCCGTCGCATCGGGCAAGGGTGGCGTCGGCAAGAGCACTATCGCGGCGAACCTCGCGGTGGCGCTGGCCGATACAGGCGCGGCCGTCGGCCTGCTCGATGCCGACGTGTACGGGCCGAACGCGCCGACGATGCTCGGCCTCGATGAGCGACAACCCAACGCCACGACCGACGACGAGATGGTCCCGCGTGAGTCCTACGGCGTCCGGACGATGAGCATGGAGTTCATCACCGGCGAGGACGACCCAATCATCTGGCGCGGCCCGCTGGTCGACGAGTTCATCAAACAGCTGTTTGGCGACGTCCAGTGGGGTAAACTGGACTACTTGATCGTCGACTTGCCGCCTGGAACGGGGGACGCACACCTCTCGCTGGTCCAGCACTTCCCCGTCGCCGGCGCGGTCATCGTGACTACGCCACAGGAAGTCGCGGTCGACGACGCTGCCCGCGGCCTCGTCGGTTTCGCACGTCACGACACACCGGTGTTAGGGATTGTCGAGAACATGGCCGGGTTCGAGTGTCCGGATTGTGAGTCGCTTCACGATATCTTCGGAACCGGCGGTGCCGACGATCTGGCCGAGCAGTTCGACGTCCCCGTTCTCGGTCGTATCCCACTCGAGCCGGCCCTCGGGACAATGGACGGTGACGGCGAACCGGTGCGTCCACCCGGCATCGACGTACCCCTCGTCGGTCGTCTCGAGTTACCGCGGACCCGCGAGGAGCGAACGCAGGGCGACAGAGCGCCTCCACTTGCCTGCAGGACCGACGGCGGTGCTGCTCGCGATCAGTTGCGGATCACCGCGAGCCGCATTGCAGCGCGGCTGAACGAGGCTGCCGTGACGTTTCGGAAGTGAGCGTCCAAACGGCGCTGTTCAGATACGGAGTGACGGGTGAGCCGTCACGCTTTCTGCGCACCCATGCCAGAAAACGCGTGCTTCGGTAGTAGTCTCGACCAGCTCTCGATTTCGGATACGAACGACACGGAACTCGGAACGCTGTCGAATGGATCTTCAGCGAAATAAAACGCCGAACTCCCGCGTTCTCAAATCAGTTCAACGCCGAAGCTGATACGGACCCTCGTCAGCTAGTTTCGACACACCCGCACCTCGTCGTGCGGATGCATCAAGACACAGTGACAGCAAACTGTATGAAACAGCCGACGAGTGGCGCAACGTGGGCAGCTTCCCATGGAATCAGCGTCTCTGAACACTCCCTGATTGATCGGCCACATTTTTATATTAGTCATCCGTTGTGTCTCGGGAGATGTCAATGGTTGTTGGTACCAAGTGGCGCGCACTTGTTCTCGTCGGAATTGCCGAACTGTTCGCGATGACGTTGTGGTTTAGTGGGAGTGCCGTCGGACCTGAATTGGCCGAGATGTGGAATCTCACGCCGGCCGAGACGGCGTGGTTGACCAATGCCGTCCAACTCGGATTCGTCGTCGGAGCGCTTCTCTCGGCTTCGCTCACCATCGCCGACGTGATCCGACCACGATATCTCTTCGCAGGCTGTGCGTTTGCCGGTGCAGCGGCGACCGCCCTCATCGCTGGCGTCGTCGAGAGCGGTGTGTCGGCGATCGTCCTGCGCTTTCTCACCGGCGTCGCACTGGCCGGCGTCTACCCGACTGGGATGAAGATGATGGCCTCGTGGTTCGTCAAGGGGCGGGGCCTCGCTATCGGCGTCCTCGTCGGCGCACTCACCGTCGGCTCTGCCTCGCCACACCTTCTTCGAGCTGTCAGCGGGATCGGACAGCCGCGAGTCGTCCTCTACGGAACGGCCGCCATCGCAGCGACCGGCGGCCTCCTCGTACTGGCCTACGAGGATGGCCCCCATCAGCCTGAGACGGCTCCCTTTGATCCAAGCGCGATCTGGCGTATCGTCACTGATCGTGGCGTCGTCCTCGCAAACACCGGCTACTTCGGCCACATGTGGGAACTCTACGCGGTCTGGACGTGGATTCCGGTCTATCTCCTCGCCAGCCTTGAGGCCAGCGGGACGGCAAACCCGGAGCGATACGCGGCACTGCTTGCGTTCGGGACGATCGCGATTGGCGGTGTCGGGGCATGGATCGCGGGATCGGCCGCGGATCGTGCCGGGAGATCCGTCGTCACCAGTTTGTCGATGATCGTCTCCGGAGGTGCGTGTCTGCTCGCCGGCGTGGTCTACGGTTCGTCGCTGACCGTCGTCGCCCCCTTCGTGCTCGTCTGGGGCTTTTTCATCGTCGCGGACTCCGCGCAGTTCTCCGCGGCGATCTCTGAACTCGCAGACGATAGCTATGTCGGCTCTGCACTGACGCTGCAGACCGCTATCGGCTTTCTGATCACCATCGGGTCGATTCAGCTCATTCCCGTCGTCCAGCGTGCCGTCGGCTGGCGGTGGGCGTTCATCCCGCTCGCTATCGGGCCGTTGATCGGGACGCTCTCGATGCTTCGATTACGGTCTTTGCCGGAGTCAGATCGACTGGCCGGCGGCCGCGGATAGCGCGTTGCTCCGGTTATGAGTTTGAGTATTTCTGATTGACCCAGACAGTTCAGGCAGTGCCGTCTGTCCCATTGTTCGGCGGTCACGTATCTCACGTCATGTGTAATTCGCCTTTTTTGTGCTTGCCCTCGAACAGGATCTCATGTCTCTCGGTCCCTGGTTCGGTTGTGTTCCGTTCGACATCTTGGGCCGTGTCGTTGGTGGTGACAATGGCTGAGCCCAGCACGTATCTACCGATCGAGTCCTACGCCGTCATCGGCAACCTCGAGACGTGTGCGCTCGTTGCACCGAACGGCTCGATCGACTGGTTTCCTTTTCCACACCTCGAGTCGCCGAGTATCCTCGCCGCGATCCTCGATGCCGAACGTGGGGGGCGGTTCCGAATCGGTCCGACCACCCGTTTTGAGACGAACCGGTGGTACGTCGACGATACGAACGTCCTCGAGACGAGCTTCCACACGTCCGACGGGACAGCGACGCTGACCGACTTCATGCCGCCGGCCGGACAGGTCGACCAGCCGAAGAAGGTCCTCTACCGGAAAGTCACCTGTACGGACGGAGCCGTCGACCTCGCGATCGATCTTGAGCCGCAGTTCGACTATGGTCGCGCAGAGACGACGCTCGACTCCGTCGACGGCGGTGTGCTCGCCGCCAGCGAGGCCGAGCGGGTACTACTCGAGACTTCGGTCGACCTCGAGATCGAAGCTGGTCGAATCACCGGCGAGTTCTCGCTCGAGGCGGGCGAGACGGTGTGGGTCCTGTTCCGGTGTACTGGTGCCGAAGACGCAAATACGGACCCCGACGCCGCGTTGGAGGAAACGATCGAGTATTGGACCGAGTGGGGACATAGCTGCGGTCCCGAGGACGACTGTGCATTCGAAGGGCCCTGGCACGATGACGTCGTTCGGTCGGAGCTCGTTCTCAAGCTCCTGACACACGCCGAATCGGGAGCGATCGCCGCCGCACCGACCACGTCGCTGCCGGAGGACATCGGCGGCGTCCGCAACTGGGACTATCGGTTCAATTGGCTTCGCGACGCTGGGTTCACCGTCCAGGCTCTGATGAACCTCGGGACCGTCACGGAAGCGATCGACTATTTCGAGTGGTTCGTCGATCTCTGTCAGACGGCCGATCCCGAGGCAATTCAGCCGTTGTACGGCCTTCATGGCGAGGCGGACCTCGAAGAACGAGAACTCGAGCATCTCGATGGATATCGCGGCTCGCGGCCGGTGCGGGTCGGCAACGAAGCAGCACAGCAGCGCCAACTCGATATCTACGGTGAACTCCTGCTTGCCGTCGACGAAATGTGTCAGCGTGGTCGAGCACTGAACGACGACGAATGGGTTCGAATCCGGGACATCGTCGACTACGTCTGCGACGTCTGGGATGAACCCGATGCGGGTATCTGGGAGGTCCGTGGCGGGAACGAACACTTCGTCTACTCGAAAGTGATGTGTTGGGTCGCCCTCGACCGCGGAATCGAACTCGCTCGTGCACGCGACCGGGACGCCTCGCTCGCGGGCTGGCAGGAGGTTCGCAAACGGATTAAAACGGCTGTGCTCGAGAACGGCTACGACGATGAGATCGGCGCGTTCGTCCAGTCCTACGGAACGAACGTGCTCGATGCGACGGCGCTTTTGCTACCGGTTGTCGGCTTTTTGCCCTTCGACGACGAGCGCGTCCAGAGGACGATCGATGCGGTCGACGAGCGATTGGTTACGGACGACATCTTCGTTGCTCGCTACCACGGTGATGATGGGCTCCCTGGCAACGAAGGCGCGTTCGTCCTCTGTTCGTGCTGGTTCGTCAACGCACTCGCGCTTTCCGGGCGTGTCGAGGACGCCCGGTCACGGTTCGAGTCACTGCTCGAGTACCTGAATCCGCTGGGACTCGTCGCAGAGGAGATCGATCCCGAGACTGGCGCACAACTCGGGAACTACCCACAGGCGTTCAGCCACATTGGAATCGTCAATAGCGCGCTGTACCTCGGCTACGTCCACGGCCACGAACTGCCCGGACCGGACCCAATGGGGATTCGACTCGGTGATCCGGCCGTGGTTCCTGACGAGTGATCCTGATTAGCGCTCGAGCGGTCACTGACGAGTCCGCGACTCTCACGCACGCTTGTCAAAAAAGTGGTGGATGTGGCCGGAGGATCAGCTGCTGAACTCGTTGCAGACGGGAATACCGATCGTGTTGTAATCGCTCATTGCGGCCAGTTCGTCGGGCACCTTGTGGATGTCGACCGTTTCTTCGACCAGTGCCGTCGGATCCAGCTTGCTGGATTCGACCATGTCGAGCATCTCGCTGTACCGCGATGGCTGGAGCCCGAGCGATCCCTTGAACTCGATTTCCTTGGCGACGAACTCGTCAGTCGGAAGTGGGATCATGCCCTCTTCATCGCTGGTCGTCAGCCCGATCTGGACGTGTGTTCCGCCCTTCCGGAGTGAGTTCACTGCGTTCTGGCACGTCGTTTCGATACCGAGTGCGTCCGCAGAAACGTCCGCTCCGCCGTTCGTAATATCTCTGACCTCAGCAGCAGGATCGTCGACATCCGCTGCATTGACGGTGGCAACGGCACCGAGATCTTCTGCTCGGTCCAGTTTTTCGTCCATGAGGTCGACACCGATGACGTTCGCCCCGAGGGCGTTTGCGATGTGGACTGCCGACAGCCCGATACCGCCACAGCCGTGGATGACGACGTCGTCACCGGCGCGTACTGGTGCCCGGTGGGCCATCGCGTGGAAGGACGTCATGAACCGACAGCCCATCCCGGCAGCTGCTTCAGCGTCAATGCCGTCCGGCAGCGGAACGGCGTTGATGTCCGCGTTGGGGATGTGAACTTCTTCGGCGAACGCCCCGGGTGCCTCGTTCATGAACCCGAGGCCGATGTGGTTTTCACAGATATTCTCTCGGCCGTTTCGACAGAGGTCACACGTCCCGCAGGCAAAATTAAACGGGATGGCGACCTCCTGTCCCTCTTCAATATTTTCGACGTCTTCGCCGACGGCGACAATACGCCCGGTCGGCTCGTGGCCGAGAACATGTGGGGGATCGGGTCGGTAGCCGAACCAGTCCCAGTCACCTTGCCAGCAATGCCAGTCGGATCGGCAGATGCCACAGCCGATCACTTCGGCAACGGCACCATCCGGTTCGGGTTCAGGGCGTTCGACGTCTTGGACGGTCAGCGGTTCTTGGAACTCTTCTAGCAGTACGGCTTGCATTACAACAGTTACCATGTGACAATCATTGTTAAGCATTATGTATGTGTATTTACAAATACCGTTATGGACTCCGTTTCGGAATTACGAACTGGTGTTGACGAGCGCCAGCACCCTGACAAACCGGTTTCTAGACAGCGTCTCTAGTTGGTTGGTACTCTATCGAGGCCGTACGCTGTCCCCCACACCACACTTATCATAGAAACGAAACACATCGATTCGGAAAGTTCCCCGTCTCACTCCTGTTTGTCCGATTGTATCCAGAATTCAGTATCGCCTCGGTATTTTGCTTCGCTCGAGATACTTGCGCTTCATATTCGGGATTGAATATTTCCATTCTTGTTTTGGACCGTCTCTCACCATCAAGAGCATGATGGCAGACTGTACTTTTCAAGACTAGTCCAGTCTCGATGAATATGAGCAGCGGGCAAATCGATACCGAACGTACGGTCTCAGGAAGGAGACGATTCGGCATGAGTGTGGACAGTATCGAGGCCGTTACTGGACCTCACTGGTAGCAAAAGCACTATCGGCTCCCCCCGCGGAATCACCAGTAGATGGACCGACGAGCTGCTGTTCGACGCGTCGGGGTCGTCGTGCTTGTGGTAAATCTGCTGCTAGCTGTTGCGAAGGGTGCAGTGTGGTGGACATCCGGGAGTTACGCCGTTGGCTCGGAAGCGGTCAACAGCATTTCCGACACGGTCTACAGCGTCGTCGTACTCGCTGGGCTGTACGTTACCACCCAACCCCCGGATTTCGAACACCCGCATGGCCACGAGCGCATCGAGCCGTTCGTCTCGCTGTTCGTTGCCGCCGGCGTACTCGCTGCGGGCGGCACTGTCCTCTATCGATCGATTACGACGCTCGTCGCGGGCGACTATGCCGTAGTTGCTGGCCCGTGGGCGGTCGGTGTCCTCGTCTCGAGTGCGGTGGCGAAGTACGGACTCTACCGGTACTGTCTGCGGGTTGCCGAGACGTACAACTCACCAGCGACGACCGCGACGGCACTCGACAACCGCAACGACATCCTCACTGCAGCTGCGGCGCTTGTGGGCGTTTTGGGTGCCGCCGCAGGCTTCCCACTCCTCGATCCGTTGGCCGGTGCCGTGGTCGCGCTGGGGATCCTGTATACGGGGTATGATATCGTCAGCGAGAACATCGACTATCTCGTCGGTGCCGCGCCGCCACCTGAACTCCGCGAGGAGATACGCGAGCGGGCGCTCGCTCACCCGGACGTTCACGGTGCCCACGATGTCGTCGCCCACTACGTCGGCCCGGAAGTCGACGTCAGCTTGCACATCGAGGTCGAGAGCGACCTGACGCTTCAGCAAGCCCACGACATCGAGTCGACGATCGCGGCGGACATCCGTGATATCCCCGAGGTCGACGATGTATTCGTCCACGTCGACCCGCGCGAACTCGGCGAGTGGGAGAAAAATGAATAGACCGTGTCTTAACAGACCATCCAGCACCTGGAAACACGTTTACTCCGAGATTGGTAATGCCTCAGTAATATCATACCGACGGACGGCCCACGAACCGATTGCGAGGACGCCTGCAACGGCTGCAGGCCAGCGATCGGTACTGAGATACAGATCCGGAGACGGTGGCCGATACGCACTGATCGGGAAGAAAACGGCGTACGCGTCGCCGGTCGCCGTGAACAACGCGACATCGAGGACGTGGTGAGAGGCTGCGCCGATAGCAGTCAGCACAATCGTCTGTCGTCGATAGTCGGGTGCGACCAACAGCGATCCCAAGAGGACGACGAGTACGCTCCCACCGAGTGTGTGTAACGGCGTCCACGAGATCGGGCCGCCGGTTACCAACTCGAGCGGGCCAGTCGGGATCACGGGTGCAATCTTTCTGAAATCCGGGGACAGCGCACCGACCATCACGAGAGTGACCTGTGGCGCTCGAACTCGCTCATATCGAACTGCGAGCAGCGTCCCGATGCTGTAGCCGACCAGCACGTGTGTGAGGAGATCGGGCATCACCGATCACGCTGTTCCCGATGTTGCTCGCTCGAGCCGTCAGCCGATGTGCCATCGCGTTGTAACCGACCGGAATCGACGCCGGATTTGCCACCGTTCGTCGGCGCTGTGGGTCGGGGAACGAGCGCATACCGGTCCCAATCAATGCGCCAGCCACGGATGAGCCGTGCGAGAACCCAGCACCCGCCGACGAATGAGATGACGACCATGTAAAGCGATTCCCACAGGGCAGTGGAGATCGTTCGCTCCGCGTCGAGCGTCGATGCATCCTCGAGCGTTCCGAATACTGTCACGCGATCGCCCGTCTCGAGGGGGCCGGCCGACCGCTCGAGGGTGTCGGCGGTCCGTACGACGGTGAACCTGCCGTTCCCGTTCGACTGCGTTGCGATCACGAGGGGGTCGGTCTCGACGACGGCACCGTCAAGCACAATACGGTCTCCGATGTAGGATTCGCGATCCGGCGTCACGTCGGCTTCGTCTGGGTACGTGCTTTCTAGCGGTTCGATAGCGGCTGTGCCGGTCCATGACAGGAGTCCGACGAGCGCGAGGAGGAGGGCAACGCTGGCCAGAAGACGGCCAGACTGACCGAACGGCTCACGTGTGGACATTCACTCTCATGACTGGGGCCTGAGATATAGCCGTTGTGTCGGAGATACTGACTAGCAGCCACAGCTTCTCCTTCTCTGCGTTTGGTGTAGCTAAGCGGAACTGACCGACAACATCCAGTCTGCCCGGGCGACTAGCCTGTTGCCGTTCCTCGAGCGAGACTCCGAACCGAGTCCGCGTATCGACTGGTTGGCCCACGTCACACGACGACGTTCTCGGTGCGGTTGTTCTACCGACTCGTGAACTGCCTCGAGAGCAAGCCTTTACGGTGGTTACAGCCGTTTCGGAAGGGTCTTTCGGTGAATGCTGACTGCAAGACTGAAGGTGATGATGAAAAAGAAGAGAAGCCCCACGAGCCAGATGATCGCGCTGTCCCCGGTTCCAAGTCCGTATTTCGTCGTTTGGACAAGATAGGTGAGTGGTGACCCGTAAGCGACCACACGACCCCACGAGGGGAGGTCCGCGACGGGCACAAAGATACCGCTGACGAAAATAATCGAGAACTTGACCAGGGTTGCCAGCATCATGACGTTCGACGTCTGATCTGTCGGGACAGCAGCGAGCAAGACACCAAGCGCCGAGAATCCGATCGCTGCAAGAATCAGTCCAACACCGATGAGAACGGGATTTGCGATCGAGACGTCGAGAACGAGAGCGAGTATCGCTGTCGCGACGCCAGTAATGATGACGCTAATGGTGGCAGATGCGACGATATCACCGAGGAGTATTTCGACGACCGTGATCGGAGCAGAAACGAGCCGTTCCAACGTGCCGTCGCGGGTCTCCCACGGTGCGATGACCGGCGAGATCGACGTGGCGGTAAACCAGAGCGTCATCCCGATGAGACCCGCGACGAGTTGTGTTCCGGCCATATCTCGCCCCATAGTGAAGGCAAGAAAGAAGAATACTGGGAGGAGGAGACCGGAGATGAGGACCGGTCCCTTGGTGTAGTAAATCCGGATGTCCTTTTTCGCTATGGCCAGCACCCGACGGACTCTCATTGCTGTGCCTCCGTAAGGGCGGTAAACGCATCTTCGAGACTCGGACCAAGCGTCTGTAACGACCGGAGTGTGAGGTTCTCTTCCTGTGCGAAGTTTACTATAGCTTTGATGACTGCATCGGGGTCAGGCGTCATGAGACGTATAGTATCACCGCGCTTTTCTACGGTGTCGACTGTACTGAACGCGGCCAACGTGTCCAACGTCACCTCCTCATTGAAACTCACCTCCACAGCACGGGTCCGCTCAATCGTCTGTTTCAGTGCGTCTGGCGTATCGATGGCAGCGATTTCGCCACGGTTGATGATCGCAACTCTATCACACAACCGATCCGCTTCCGCGATATTATGTGTGGTCAAGAACACTGTTCGTCCCTCCCGGTTCAACTCCGCTATCCGCTCCCGGATGAGGCGTTGGCTCTCGACGTCGAGCCCTGTAATCGGTTCGTCCAGGAAAAGAACCGCAGGATCATGCAATAGCGCCATCGTCAACATCAGCCGCTGTTTCATCCCTTTACTGAAGTTCGTTGCAAGGGTATGACGCCGTTCGAGCAACCCGAACGAGCGTAGCAGCTCCGTCCCTCGTGACTTCCGTGTTTGCCGTTGAATCCCGTACAGTTCGCCTGCAAGCATCACGTTTTTCCAGGCTGTCAAGTCCGGATACGCGTTGAACTGCTCAGGGACGATTCCGATTTCGGACTTTGCCGCATCGGTATCGGTACGGACGTCATATCCAGCAATTCGAGCGGATCCCGCGTCGGGTCGCAGAACACCGGTTACCATCCGAATCGTCGTCGACTTACCCGCCCCGTTCGGTCCGAGAAAGCCAAACGATTCTCCCTCATCGACTTGGAAGGAAATACCATCCACGGCGGTAAGATCACCGAAACGCTTGACGAGATTCTCGACGCGAACTGCTGGTGGGGCCATCGTTATCGTATCGTGTCTCCGTAGCCGGTAAACCGTCGTCTACTCGTATAACTGTGGATTCGCTTCGTCGGTAGTTAAATCCCGACGTTCGATAGAATTCTCGAGTCCACAGACGGCGCAATTCACCCGTACAGCCGATCCGAAAACTCTGCGAAGCGGTCTCTGACGCTGGGGGCGTCATTGGAGAACGATCGGATATCGAGATGTTTATAGGTATACATTATTAGCGAAATTAATCGGTCATGAAAGCGGTGATGTTCCAGTTGCTGCTGTGAGTGGCTCAGCCAGCGGTCACAGCCGGTCGAAGCACGAACCGCCGGTGCGGTCATCAGTACGTCGACCCGACCGGACCGTTTTAAAGCGACCACATATGTCACGTGTTGTCAGCGTCTGTCACTCCCGTCCACCCCAATTCGTGATAATACCTAACTTACCACATAGTATCGGTACTTCCCGAGCGTCGCTTCGTGAGCTGTGCTGAGTCTCGGATGACCGGAGTGAACGCTGGTGTGATAGCTGAGTGTAGGAGAAACAGAGTCCACAGATGGAGAGAACCGAACTGAGAAAGCTGAGATACGCCGTTTTAGACGAATGCTGTTGCTCGTCAGGTGCCTGCTCAAGGCCGCGGGCTGGCGTCAGCCCGCGGCCGATGCATACGTTTCTGGCACACCGACGCCGTTCATCTTGATCTCCCAGCGCCGTTCTAGCTCTTCTTCCAATGCATGTCTAATCCAGTCAGAGAAGGTCTTGAACGTGAATTCCTGGGGGAGGTCGCGCCCGCCCCGACGCGGGCGGGCGACGACCGCCCACCGAAGCACGAGCCAGAGGTTCTCCAGCAAGAACCCGACCAAGACGAATGCAAAGCGGACGACTGGATCTTGTGTCGTCGTTACCACTCGTGCTTGGCGAAACACCCGGTAGCTTGTTTCAATCGCTGACCGTTTCCGGTACAGCTGTTCGACCTGCTTGGGCGTGCGATCAGCCAGATCGCACGCCACATACCCTCGCACAACCTCTCCGCTTTTCCCTCGATCTCCAGCGTGATAGGACACAGCGACCGCGAGCGGGAATTCTAGTTCCCGCTCGCGGTCTTTGTACATCCGATAGGTTGTCATGTACGAACGGTGCGTGTCCAACTTTTCCTTCATGCGTTCTCCCTTCTTTTGGACGGGAACGACAGTCGCAGCAATCTCCTGAGAACGACGCAGGATACGTTCGTTGTAGAAGCCACGATCAGCCAAGAGAAGCTCTATTTCGAAGGGATAGGCTTCGATGCGGTCGAGGACGCGCTCGACCGCATCGGCCTCTTTCTCATCACTACGGACGTACGTCATCGCCAGCGTCACTGGCTTTCCGTTCGAGACGAGATACGCCGTGCAGTACCGGTGGCACGTCGTTGTTCCGTCTTTCGCGTGCATGCGGCAGAGTTCACCTTCTTCATCGGCGTACGTTCCGTGGTAGGGGTTATCGACGAAGTCAATGGAGACGATCCTCGACCGATCAGGGTCGAGGATCGTCATCGCTAACTCCCAGAGAAGGCGGTTAGCAACCCGCTCAAGCCACTCTCGGTTGAGCGTATGTAGCCAGTCCATGACAGTATCATCACAGGCAGCGTTGTCGTTGTCCTTGCACGTCTCCCAGATGGACGTCTGATTGACCGCTGCAAGAATGACAACAGCCCAGATATCGCCGGGATCGAGGGGCGAGCCCTCGATCCCTGGCAAGGGGAGTTGGCAGATGACGTCTTCCGCTAAATCTTTCACGTCCGAATCCGAAAGAACACCGTCTGGCTGAGGGATACTGAACACATTCACTCAACCAGACATCTTCCTCATGAGACCAACGCTTTAGCTCCAGCTCTCACACCAGTCGGGAAGTACCGAGTATGGAAACCCTTGATGGCAAGTTCAGAAGACGATCCCACAACACAACACGACGCACAGATCCTGTCGATCGATGCTGGCGGGACGATGACGGATACGTTCCTCATGGACTCGAACGGCGAGTTCACCGTGGGGAAGGCGAAAACCACGCCGGATGATGAGTCTCGAGGATTCATCAAGTCCTCTCAGGACGCGCTCGAGGACTGGGGGTTGAGCGTCGAAGAGGGGTTCCCGGACCTCGTGTCGACGGTCTACTCCGGCACGGCAATGCTCAACCGGCTGGTCGAACGAGAAAGCGAAGTCGACGTCGGCATCCTCATCACGGGCGGGATGGAGGACACGCTTCGGATGGGACGGGGCCGCCAGTCCTACACCGGCTACTCTTATTCGGATCGCCTCCACGTCAACACCCACAAACACCCCGAGCCGCTCATCCCGCGGAACCGAATTCGTGGCGTTCGAGAGCGCATCGACGTCAAGGGGAACACGCTGGTGCCGCTGTACGAAGACGACGTCCGGGAGGGTGTCAACGACCTGCTCGATCAGGATGTTGACCACATCGTCGTCATGTTCCTTCACTCCTACAAGAACGGGGAGCACGAACACCGGACTGCCGAAATCGCTCGCGAAATCATCGACGAGCGCGGGGCAGAGACGTCGGTGATGCTCTCGAGCGAGTACTACCCGACGCTCAAGGAGTCCGAACGGCTGAACACGGTGACGGCGGAGGCGTTCGCTGCCGAGCCGTCACGTGACCAGCTGTCGAACATTCAGGAGGCCGTCGACGAACAGGGCGGTACCGTCGGTGTGCGGGTGATGGCGAGTCACGGCGGCACGATCGACATCCATGCGAACGAGCTTGCCCGGACGCTGATTTCCGGCCCGATCGGGGGCATGATCGGGGCGAACTACTTCGGGCAGAAACTCGACTACAACAACCTCGTCTGTACCGACATCGGTGGGACCAGCTTCGACATGGGCATCATCATCGACAACGACTGGCAGATCGATTACAGCCCGGAGATGGCCCGGCTGCTCCTGTCGCTGCCGATGGTGAACATGGAAAGCGTCGGTGCGGGGACGGGCAGTTACGTGCGGGTGAACCCAACGTTCGACAAGATCGAACTCGGGCCAGAGAGCGCCGGTGACAAAGTCGGCGTCAGCGCGGTCGAGACCGACGTCGAGACAGTGACGGTGACCGACTGCCACGTCGCGATGGGGTGGATCAATCCCGAGAACTTCCTCGGCGGCGACATGCCGATCGACCGTGAGGTGGCCGAACAGGAGATCAAAGAACAGATCGCTGATCCGCTCGATATGGGCGTCTACGAGGCGGCCCAGGGCGTCATCGACATCCTCGAGAGCAAGCTGCGCAACGACTTAGAGGCCGTCGTGACCGGCGAAGGGTACGCGCCGTCGAACTTCAAGTGTCTCTCCTACGGCGGTGGCGGCCCGGTGCATACGGCCGG
>NZ_SHMP01000007.1 GCF_004217335.1 Natrinema hispanicum | reverse complement strand
ACAGCTGTACCGGAAACGGTCAGCGATTGAAACAAGCTACCGGGTGTTTCGCCAAGCACGAGTGGTAACGACGACACAAGATCCAGTCGTCCGCTTTGCATTCGTCTTGGTCGGGTTCTTGCTGGAGAACCTCTGGCTCGTGCTTCGGTGGGCGGTCGTCGCCCGCCCGCGTCGGGGCGGGCGCGACCTCCCCCAGGAATTCACGTTCAAGACCTTCTCTGACTGGATTAGACATGCATTGGAAGAAGAGCTAGAACGGCGCTGGGAGATCAAGATGAACGGCGTCGGTGTGCCAGAAACGTATGCATCGGCCGCGGGCTGACGCCAGCCCGCGGCCTTGAGCAGGCACCTGACGAGCAACAGCATTCGTCTAAAACGGCGTATCTCAGCTTTCTCAGTTCGGTTCTCTCCATCTGTGGACTCTGTTTCTCCTACACTCAGCTATCACACCAGCGTTCACTCCGGTCATCCGAGACTCAGCACAGCTCACGAAGCGACGCTCGGGAAGTACCGATATTCAATGTCGCCTGGCGAGGAGACGCCAGCAGTTGTATCCGCATTTGACTCCACGATTAACTCGTGAATATCACGGATATCATCAGCTGACAAATAGCTAATTGACTCCGGTTCCTCGTCCATCATCGATACTCTCTGTTACGAAGCTTATCTAAGCACTGCTTTTTCGCAGGTAACTTCCGCTCCTCTGCAGTGTTGCTGCTCATCCTCTACCCGTTTGTTTTGTCTCGGTAGCCCCGTATAGCCGTACTCTACTTAACCGCTACAACGTGCTCCTCAAGGTTGCGCGTCCAGTACGTCGCCGGGCCTCCGGGACTACACCTCGCACACAGCTGTAGCGAGCCCTCGAGATGGCCGAGTTCGACGCGGAACCGTGTGAGTGCCGCGATCGTGTCGACGACGAGCCCACAACCGTCACAGGTGCAGTGATCGCAGTCGCTAGGGTCCGGCTCCGCCTGGATAGCGCAGTCGACACAGATGGGGTGAGAGACTCGCTCATCTTTTCCCCAGGTATGTGCCTCACCGGCCTCGGTGCCAGACAGGGCGTCGCAGAAGGCACAGCCAGCGAGCATCTGCTGCATCACTCACCCTCCTTGTCGGCGTTGCGGGCCGCCGTCCAGCCCTGATGGAAAACAGCAAGCTGAGTGCTCGAGTCAAAGGCGGTCCCACTTGGCTCGTGGACGAACACCCGCTTGTCAGGGACCGGCGTTACCACACTGTTATCGATGAGTTCAGTAACGAGTTGTCGGGCGGTTGTCTCGCCGAGATCTGCGGTCACGACGCGAGTTGCATCCTGATCACGGGCAACGAGTCTGGCCTCGAACCGGCTGTAATCGTCTGCAGTGTCGTCAATCGGGTTTGGGCCTGTCATTGTAAGTCACATGACGACACGCTGCTGAGCGCGCCTCGTGCTTCATGGCGTCAATAAACTCTCTGCTGGAAGCATAGTCAAGTCGAAGACACTGCATGATGTGTATGGAGTCAGTGATCGATATTCAACAGAGGGCTCGAGTACTGATGACTGCTGATTACTTTTCGCCAGTCCGGCGACCTGTTCGCAGTTGCCACGTCGGCTTCACCCTGAACGTATCTGGTTTCTCAACAGGGTGGGGATGACTCTGATTCGTCGCCAGTGACGTGGGCCGTGCGAGTCGGTTGATTAGCTCATCACGTACGTCCTGCCGAGACATCGTCTGCTCGTGCCAGCCAAGCCGTTCGTCGTAATGGCGTTTCTTGAATCGTTCACCAACCGTATCGGCAGCAATGTACTGTGTCAGTTTAACCCCCCAGACGTTCGACGATCGATACTCGGCACCGACGTCTGCATGTGTGAGTTCGACGAGAACACACTCGACGAACGAAATGAGTGACTCCCGACTTCGGTCGTTTGGAACGCGTAACTCAAGGCCAGACCAGGGTTGCTTGGAGGGGTGCCGGTGAGTTGGTGTCCGATCAATTCCACGGTCTCGTGGGTGCTGTCGCTCAGTAGTCATTCGCTATCTCGGGGCAGTTCGATCGCCCCGCACCCATCTCGGGGCGAAAAAATACTCCGGAGGGGTCGTTTTAGAATACGTAGCTCTGTTGAAACCGGGTTCTTTAGCTGTTTATTCCCGTGGAATCACTGCGAACTACAGGTGCTTATTGAACGCTGGACAATCTATCAATACTGAGTGAGTGACACAGAACACTCAATATAAGAAAGTCAGTTTCTACAAAACGGATATATCTGTGAGAGATGTCAGTATTCTAGTTCGCTTCGTCTTTATTGTATATTTCCACGCCAATCCCAACAATTCCAAGCAGTAATGCAAAAGTCATTATCGTTCCACTATCTTGGTATGGAAAACGAGTTATTCGGGGGCCAACCCAGTAACTTATTTCGTAGAAACCACCGTATAGCATCAAAATAATTGCAAAACGCTGTATGGATGCACCAGTGATTATACTTTTCGTCATAGATAATGTTTCTCGGAATAACACATAATAGTTCGGTAGCTGTCTACCGGGGATAGAGCCACCGTGATGCACTCAGCATCTCTATTCGCATACTGTTCCTGACAGTTATCGATGGGATAGATTGTCACTCCGTTACTTGCTTGACCTGTACTGAGCGTTTGACAATCCACGATTCTCCTCTTATCAGACTATCAGACGGAACTTCGAAACAGAACCAAGTGTCCACTACAGACTTTTCCTCGAGAGTCACTCTTCATCACCACCAGCGTCGACTCACTCCTCACGATCGGACAATTTCTCCGATAACCGATCCAGTTTCTCCTGCGCGGACTCACGGCGGTCTCGGGTCGCGTCCGGTCGGTATTCCATCGACGTGATGTCACCATCCTCAAGCATCACCGAAAGCACGCCACCGTCTGTTTGAGCGGGCTCAGGCAATCGACCCACAGGGACATCGACTTGCTCGATCACCTGCCCGTTCTCCTCAAGCAAGATGACAGCAATCTCACCGTCCTCAATTCGATCGACAACGCCAGTGTAAGTCCCATCCATCGTTCTCACCCCATAGCAGGAGCGACAGCTCCATCAATTCCACTGGCGACCAGCGGAGGTGATATCAGGGAATTCGTCTCATCGTCGGAATCAGATGTATCCGCGAGGATATCCTCTGGGTCCGTCGAGAACAACTCTTCCGTCTCTACCTCGATCGACGTGCCATCGGTGCGAACCACAATATCGCCGTGGACTCCCGTCCAGTACGTTTCGATCTCTCGAGCGGCAAACCGTTCGAGCACCTCGTCACTCGGATGTCCGTACTGTGAGTCGTAGGCACTCGAGATGATAGCCGTCTCCGGATCGATGGCGTCTACGAAGGCGTCACTCGAGGAGGTCGATGACCCGTGATGGCCAGCCTTGTAGACATCGCTCTCGAGATCGTTTTCCCACTCGTCGACCAAGCGCTGCTCAACGCCAGTATCGACATCACCGGGTGCCAAATACTGGAAGTCACCAAACTCGAGCGCCAGTACCACACTGTTATCGTTAACGTCACTCCCAGCGTCCCCAGCAGGCGGGTTCATCACCTGGGCAGAGACATCGCCCTCAAGCGGTAGCTCATCGCCGCTTTCGACGATGAGCAGCTCGACGTCGTACTCGTCGACGGTATCGAGGTAGTTCCCATAGGTCGCAGAATCCGATGGGACACCCGAATCGTATGCGGTTCCAATACCCTCACCAGTCGTCTCGAAGTGCTCGATCACAGCAGCGTGACCACCGATGTGGTCGGCATCAGCGTGTGTCGCGACGAGATGGTCGATCCGATCGATCCCCTGGGCCTCGAGATAGGCGATGACCTCACTGCCGTCCTCTCGCCAGTCGCCAGTATCGATCAGGATCGTCTCATTGGCTGGCGTGACGATGAGAGTCGAATCGCCTTGTCCAACGTCGATGTGGTGAATCTCGAGTTCTCCCTCGATAGTGCTCCCGTCGAGTCCATCGCTCTCGTCACCGTTATCGCCCTCTACATCGCCGTCCGACTCAGACTCAGCGAGATCGATATCGCCGTAAGCGTGCTCGAGTACGACCTGATCGTTGTCATCGACGAGCCGAACCACGTCGCCGTCGTCCCGCCAGATATTCACGTTGTATCCCCAATACAGCTCGTTGTCCGTCGGATCGCCTTCACCGGTCGTTATCTTCACCGTCTCCCCAGACTCCAAGACGAACTCACTTGGAAACGAAAACGGAGAGAGGCCGCCATCGACCTGTCCACCCTCTCGGTCTCGGAGTTCAAACCCAGACAAATCAACGGATTCATCGGCGGTATTCTCGAGGACTACGTACTCCTCGTCGGGCGACACCTCTTTGACGTTCATGTCAACAACCTCGAGAGCGTTCCCAACGGTCTGAGAGTCGTCAATCGCGTTCTCGGGGCTCCCGGTGTCGCCCGCACATCCCGCAAGAACGACGAGGAGCGCCACGGAAACGACGAGGATCACTCGGTTCATACACGGGTCATCTCACGAGACGCGTTTGAGTGTTCCGTCCAGTGGAAGAACCCCGCTAACATCCTCGCAAATACTGTGTGCGAGAGGCCAATGAGACTCACATACCTTCACTGAGACCAAAGAGTCTCGAGACGCTGCTCGATCGCAGTAAGCACCGTCGAGTACACCTCGAGGGGGTGGAACGACGGGAGTTCAAGATCAGTGATGTCGTTCGCAGCCGGTGGCTGGTGAAAGTGCAACCGGGCATTGTGCGTGTTTGGATGCCGATCCCAACGACATTCCCACCGGCTCCCATCGTTGTGATCTTCAACATAATGAAATGTGAAATCCTCTGTCGTGAACCACCGAATGTCGAGCCGGGCTGCTGAGACTGATTCTGGATATCGCTCCATATCAAGGAACGCCTTGAGAAGTCGCGGCTCGTAGGAATCTGGATCGAATGCTGTCTCGGCGACGAGTGAATCCGATGTGAGATGTCGCTCGAGCAATCGCAACGTCTGGCGATCCGGTGGCCCTGTCGAGTCAGGGGCCGAATCCGATGGTGGCCGACTCATTCAGGCAGGAATCAGATGCCCATCGTTCTGGGAGAGCTGTCGAGCAAGTTCGTACAGTCGAATCTCTCGAATGATTCCTTGCCACTCACTGATCGCAGTCATCCGTTCATGAACCATCTCGTGGTCGTCATGCTCAACAACCGAGACCGCTGTCGGGTCAGTGGTTCCGAACTGCTCCTCGTACTCTGTGAGCTGTTCTTCGAGTGCTGCCACGCGGTCGATTATCTCGTCGATGGAGAGTTCATCTGCAATTTGGCTAGCCTCCTGCCACTCGAGATACCCATCATTCCGTTCGTACTGCGCAGGGCGACTATCATGGTCTGTTCGAACGATACCCATCTCGGTCAGACGCTCGAGATGCTTTTTGGCGGCGTTCGGAGAGCAATCGGCAAGCTCTGCAATCTCAGTGTACGCGGTGGGCGATGTCACTCCAAGGGCAACATCGTAGACACGACCAAACGTGTCCGTACCCTCTTGCCACCGCCGTTGAGCAGCATCAGATTCAGGTGCCGGATCGAACTCAGACATATCTAACTGTACGCGGCCATGCTCAATATATGTTCGTATTTTTCAGATATGTGTGAGAAGAGACCCGATCTGCATAGGGCTCACACCGAGAAAACAGGCTGCTAATTGTAAAACCACAGTAATCAGAACACGTCATAAAAAGCCCCGCAGACAATTTATTTCAACCCGCTTTGATTGAACCAGCCGGTAAGTAGATGTTCTTATTGAGCGACCACTTTGAGGCACATCAGGTGTACTCTGACCGCTGGCCGACCCAAAACCCGAATAGCATTACAAGTAGTAGACTGGCTACGATACCCCAAAATACGGAACTTGTGAATAGTCTGAGAGAGAGCATTTCAGGGTAGAGAACAGCCATCCAAAGTGGAATCCCAATCAATAGCCCTGTCGTAGCTGCGAGCATGAATTTAGGATAAGAATTCATTCCTGTTTCCAATTTATATTTATTCACCTATATATTTATTCGCTGTACTTATCGCTCGTCGGGTAATCACAGAGTGGGTATGTGAAACGTTCTATGAACCCTCTGACACTCTCAAAAAAAGTTACCCACAGAACTCTTTCCTAATATCATTTGAACGAAGGTATAGACACTACCGATTATGATGGCAAGTGCCCATAGGTACATCAGTATCTCTAAGAGGCCCATATGACAAATATGTCACTGGTCTTTAAAAATCTATGCGTGATTGTTGGCGGCTAGCGAGAAAATTTATAAGTTACCGACAGCTTCTTTGCCTGTACTAACCGGTAACTACGTGTGCGTACTGATCAGGTGAGAAGACGATTTCCAGTTGCTTTATTGATATATGTCTCGTTGATCAGCGCATGGTAGTCAGCTTGGCCGCGTACGTGTACGCATCGATACGGACGCCCGAACACAAATTTCAGGGATGGTTCGCTTTCGTACTGTTCCTCGCTGATGCCTCCGTTGCAGGTGCGATTGCATCATCTTCCCCGCTGGTGTGACATCCTCCGCGCCGTGAACGGCGCGGCTTCCCTGCAGGGGAATACCGGCTAACTACCGGCAGTGGGTTCCGACCCGACCTCTCCGAGCGTCATCTGCTGTGGTTGGCTCTACTCGGAGGGGGTCGTGGCGCTGTCACAGGCGCTCCCATCCCGTGAGATGTCATCGCCCGCCGGTTTCAGCGGCAGGCTCTCACCCCACGGGTCGTGGCGGTCAGCGATGTTGACCGCTGCGTTGATGTCTGCGTGGTACTCTGTGATCCAACACTCGTCGTTCTGGCACCGGAACTCGTCGCCGTTCCGGTGCCCGATGTAACCGCACTCGTGACACGTCTGACTCGTGTACTCCGGTCGAATGTAGCTAACCGGAAGTCCAGCCTCTCGTGCTTTGTCCTCGATGCGCTGTTGGAGTCGAGCGAACGCCCATGCGTGGAGGCGTCGGTTCATCCACTCACCGTAATCAAGGTCTTCGCGGATGTAGCTCAAGTCTTCCAGCACGAGGACTGGCTTCTCGAACCCGCAGGCGTACTCAACGGCACGTCGAGACGCCTTTTCGATGATGTCAGTGAGTGCGTTCTGGTAGTGGTCGAATCGTTCGTCAATCCGCCACTCTGCGGCGTCACGCTCTTGCAGTCGCTTGAGCGTCGTGAACATCTCTTTGCGAAGGTGACGAGCGCGACCACCGTTGATGAGCAGTGGGTGAGTCGGAGTGCCCTGCTCGCAGGCACAGCCCGCGAGCAGGTGGGCTTCACCAATATCGAATCCCACTGGTGTTACGTCGTCGTCGGTTGGTTCGTAGTCCGGTTCTTTGACCGGGAACTCGACAGTGACGTGGAGCGTCCACGACGTGCGGTGGCGTTGCAGTCGGAGCTGGCCCGCCGAAGCGTCCCCATGTACCAGGTCGTGCCACAGACCTTCTTGGGCGGGATTAATACGAAGCGGTATCCAGAAATTCGTCCCACGACCGGGTTGTGGTGCCCACCACGTGAACTCGTAGTCACGCGCCGGGGAGTGGTCGAACTCGGCGGCTTGGTTGGTGAGCCGAACCGGGTGGTTGTCGTCTAACTCCTGTGCGTCGTAGGTGTCATGAAGTTGTGGAACGTAGTTGCACAGCGCTGCTTTCGCCTGATACGGCAGGTCGTAAGGCGTCACCACGTCGCTGGTTGCACTCATCGTGTCACACCCGGCGTCGAACGCCTCATGTAGTCCCTCACGGTAGATTTCGAGGAGGTCACACAGTTTCCGCTCTTTGTGTGCTGTCGGCGGAGCGAGCGTGGCTTCCAGCGTTTTCGTGGTTGTCGCGGTCATGCTACTGGTCGTCCACGTAGTCCATTAGCACGTCGATGCTCACTTGGCCGGTCGTGGCGAGGAAGTACCCTGGTTGCCAGAACGCATCTTCGAGCGTCTGTGTCACTTCGGGAAACTCCGACCGAATCCGGCGGGACGTGACACCTTTGAGCGAGTTGATGAACTTCGTGAGGTCTGTGGTTGGTTTGGTCCGAAACAGGATGTGAACGTGGTCGGTTCCGCCGTCCACGTTCTTGATGTCAGCCTCGAAGTCATCTGCAATGTCGTGGGCGATTTCAGCGACACGCTCAAGCCGCTCATCCGTGAGAATATCGGCACGGTACTTCGTGACGGTCACGAAGTGATACTGGAGCGCGTATACTGTGTGCGACCCGGTTTGCAGATGATCCTCCATTTGGCCTCTCCAGATACGAGACACCCAAGACGGATAATTCTTGTGACGTGGGGTATTCAGAAGGGAGAAACCGAGTGGGCTGTTGCCCAGAGCTTACGCGATTCACTCCCGCCCTGTTCGCTCCTCGGTTCCGACAGTACGTCGGAACACTCGTCACTCTCCGGAAGGGCGGGATTCTCTCGCTGTATTAAGATAATTCTTGTGACGTGGGGTATTCAGAAGGGAGAAACCGAGTGGGCTGTTGCCCAGAGCTTACGCGATTCACTCCCGCCCTGTTCGCTCCTCGGTTCCGACAGTACGTCGGAACACTCGTCACTCTCCGGAAGGGCGGGATTCTCTCGCTGTATTAAGATAGCTGTCGGTAGCAACGCTCAGTACCGTCACTGTACTTACCGATTCGGGAGGGCAAAGCAAGAATCCAAATCGCTTCCGATTTCGATTAGTCGGTGTACTGGGATTCCCACTCATAACGATCCTCGATCGCTTGCTCTCCCTCGTCTGTAATTGCGTAGTAGTTTGTGCGCCTGTCGAGTTGTCCTTTCTCGACGAGTTCCTTATTCACGACCGTATCGAGATTCGGGTATAGCCGACCATGATTGATCTCTGAACTGTAGTACTGCTCGATCTCGTCTTTGACATCCTGTCCAGATGGCTGGTCAGCGCCCGCGATCACGTACAGCAGGTCTCGTTGGAATCCTGTGAGGTCGTCCATGGCCCAGCCATTCAGGCGAGATGATATTTGTTATTCTATACGTACGTAGATGTAAGCTGATCCAACTAGTCGGTTCTTTATATTACTAGCCGACTCTCTTTCCGTTCACGACATCCTGAGACAGTGATCGGAATGGAACGACATTCGAGGAGCCGACTCAGTATGCACGCTCAGGGTCGTAACCGTCTCACTCCGAACTCGAGAGTAACTCACCGACGTACTGCTCTTCCCACTCTCGCCGGGCCTCGAGTTCGCGTCGGCCACGCGCTGTAATCGTGTAGGAGTTCGTCCGACGATCGACCTTGCCTTTCTCGACGAGCCCTTTGTCGACGACCTCGTCGAGATTCGGATACAGTCGCCCGTGGTGGATCTCGTTCTCATAGTACTCCTCGAGTTCATCTTGGACCGCGAGGCCATGTGGCTCGTCTTGGCCGGCGATCACGTATAAGATGTCACGCTGGAATTTGGTGAGATCGTACATGTTTGAATGTATGTATATGTATTGAGTGATGAAGCTTCCGAGATTAGGAGGTAGTACAGAACGCACGAGACGACTGGATCGACTCAGATTAATCGCATCGAGTCGCCTGGGTCATCGCCAATGATGTCCGCTAATCCGTGAACCGCCTCGGGGTCAAGCCCCGAGGCTTCCCGTGGGTTAGTCGGACACTCCCATCCGACCATCGGCCTGATAGCCTCGAACGGTTGGATGGGTCACGGTCGGGGCGTCCACGGCCCCCGATGCCTGCCGTCGTCGTCCGAAAATCTTCGATTTTCGTGATCACGAAAGACTCCGTCTTTCGAACGACACCTTCCGAACAACGGGAAGGCTGTTGAGAGCAGGCACATTCCAATTGAGTTTCTTCACGCCTTTTACGGCGATATTGACACTTGCACCACGGTCGCTGTGGTCTTGGTGCCCACAGTCCCGACACTTGAACCGCTTTTTATAACGGTTCGCTCGCTCCGTGTGTCCGCATATCGAACACCGCTGACTGGTGTACTTGGGGTTAATCCATGCAGACGGAATCCCCTCGAACGACGCTTTGTACGACGTGTAGTATTGGAGGGCGCGGAACGGGAGGTGGTGCAAGCGTCGGTTCATCCGGGTACCGTAGTCGATACTGTCGCGCATCTCTTTGAGGTCTTCAAAGACGATGCACGTCTTCTCGAACTGACGGCTCCACTCCACAGTATGTCGAGACACTTTGTGGAGCCGGTCGCGAACGAACCGCTCCTCACGCCCTTCCAGCGTGTCGTGGATACTACCTTTCCCCGCGTTCTGTACTCGCTTTCGCATCGTGAAGTAGCGGTGACGCTCGAACTTGATTTCGGGGAAGTCGATGACAAGCGTGTCCTCAACGCCATCCTCAGAGAGCGCGGTCAGAGCCACGTTGTCCTCGTTCACGTCCACACCAACGACTGTTCGTCCTTCTCAGCCGATAGTAGATTTGCATGGCCCATCGAACAGACTCACTCGTGCGGCTCTGACTTCGCTGGGGCACCATCTGCACCGTCGAGATCAGGAAGTTCCATCTGGTCGGCGACATCGGGAAACAGATACTCGAAGAACGGGTCGTGTTCTCTCCCAACAGCGAGTGCAGGCTGGAAGCGCATAGATGATCATCATCGCCTCTGTCTCCCGAACATCGATATCGGTGGCGACCATCCGCTGGGTCGTCTTCCCCGCGAAATGGAGCCCTGCACCCCTTAGTGCAGCGATGAGTTTTCCAGTTCCGTAACGGTCCAAGAAGTAGTCGATATCGTCGTCAACCTCCTGGAGTGCAAGCGCATGCAGGACTGTTGGTGTGATCACGATCGGCGCGTACTGCTCGACAATGATGAGGGGCTCAGCAGTCAACTGCTGCGGACGCGTCGATTCATCTCGATCAACGAGCCCAACGTCAACCAGCTGATCGACGTATTCGTACGTCGTCGATTTTGAGAGCTCGAGGGCGTCCATGATCTCTGGCGGTGAAACGGGCCCCCAGTAGCAGACATACACGTAAACACGAGCGAGTGCTGGCTGGTTGAGGAGTTGCATCACTATCTCGAGCTTCGGCGCATTCTGGGCCAGCGCCTTTGGCTCGAGCGTTTCCTCATCCAGAATGTCTGTTGGTGGTGGATCTAATGCATCGATCCCGCCGTCAGGACGAATTCGATCGTCAGCAGTCATAGTCACTTGTTCGAAGTCCATGGACTTCAGACTTCCGGCGACTATTTGGCAGCACCACAGACTCTTTCAACGAACAGTCATTCCACTCTGTCAGTCACGATCAAAAGGCGGCGTTGGGTCACCCGGTGCTTCCAAACAGGGTTCGAATCCAACGCCGCTGATAGAAAATATAGATAGTCTCACAAAGATGTACTGATATGAGTGAGATGCGGTCAGATTTACTCCCAAAACGCTTCGATTCGATCGTCTAAGTCGCCAAGTACGTCCGAGAGTATATCTCGCCAGTCTTCCTCATACTCTACATCATCCCCTGGTGTCGCTGCATCTGGAGGCGGATGAAAATGTGAGCGAGTATTGTGATCATTTGGATGGCGGTCCCACCGACACTCCCAGCGGTCTCCGGTGTCGTATTGTTCAGAGTAGTGGATGTTGAAATCGTCTGTCTCGTACCAGCGAACCTGAAGATACGCACGCTCGATAGCAGTTGGAAAGTACCCCATGTCGTATTCAGCGACGACTGAACTTGGTGCGTACTCCGGCTGAAAGACGGTCTCTGAAAAGCGATTGGTTCGTTCAAGATGCTGCCCAATTTGTTCGAGAATGTCGGTATCGATGCCACCGACCTCTGGGACAGTATCGTCGTCAACTGGCCGGCGTTCAGGCATCGACTTTGGCACCGCCACTCGAGGGATGGTCGTTCTGACGTGCTGTATCTAACAGCTCTGCGCGTTGTTTGAGCGTTTTCCACTCACTCAGTGCTTCCCACACTTCTTCGACCGACGCTTCCTCGGTGCGATCCATGAGAGACACGTCTTCCGGACTGTCAGCATCGAACTGGGCACGATGCTCCTCGATTCGTTTCATCGTCTCTTTGAGCTCTTTGACGATCTCTGCCTCAGAATATTCGTCTCGGATTTGCTCAACTCTGCGCCACTGGAGATACGATTCGTTGCGTTCGTATCTCACAGGTCGTCCCGAGATCTCACGCGTCATTCCCATCGAGGTGAACCATTCAAGGTAGTCCCTTGCAGTCTCAGTATCGCAGTCTGCTTGCTCTGCAATTCTGGACACTTTTGTTGGAGTCCGTAACTGTAAAATAACACTGAGCAATCGTTCTCGTGTTGGACCTCCTTTCAAGACCTCTTCAGGAGAGTCCCATTCGGTAAAATCAGGTGGACTCTCAGTTGAATCACGAATGTCGTCGGGAGTATCAGTCAAGTCCATCAGTGTTCACCTACATCCAACTAACGATATGATCGGCCATATATCTACCGCACGCTGAATTATTTCTGCTTCGTTCAGCGAGTTACGTCGCTCTCTGTTCAGAACCATTGACGTATTTTCTTGCTCAACAGGAATTCCCAGCGTGTTCTCACATTCGCATCCAGTACTTATGCAGTCTTCACGATGTGCTCCTCGAGATCGCGCGTCCAGTAGGTAGCTGGCCCACCGGTACTACATCGCGCACACAGCTGTAGCGCCCCCTCGAGGTGACCAAGTTCAACGCGGAACCGCGTGAGCGCCGCGAGCGCGTCGACGATGAGTCCGCAGCCATCGCAGGTGCAGTGATCGAACTCGTCAGGGTCCGGCTCCGTCTGGATAGCGCAGTCGACACAGATAGGGTGAGAGACTCGCTTGTCTTTTCCCCAGGTATGTGCCTCACCGGCCTCGGTGCCGGGCAAGGCGTCGCAGAAGGCACAGCCAGCGAGCGTCTGCTGCATCACTCACCCTCCTTGTCGGCGTTGCGGGCCGCCGTCCAGCCTTGATGGAAAACAGCAAGCTGAGTGCTCGAGTCAAAAGCGGTCCCACTTGGCTCGTGGATGAACACCCGCTTGCCAGGGACCGGCGTCACCACACCGGTATCGATGAGTTCCGTAACGAGCTGTCGGGCGGTTGTCTCGCCGAGATCTGCTGTTACAACGCGAGTTGCATCCTGATCACGGGCAACGAGTCTGGCCTCGAACCGGCTGTAATCGTCTGCAGTGTCGTCAATCGGATTTGGATCAGTCATTGGAAATTCCATGACGGCTCACTGTTGAGCGCGCCTCGTGCCTCATGGCGCCAAAAATTCACTGCTGGAAGTACGGTCAGAGGGACCGTATCAGAAGGAGAATACAGAGATCAAGCAACCGTTCAATTAGGAGTAACCGGGTTCACTCTGGAATCGTCTCCTCGAGTTTTGGAGGAAGTCGCTGAAGACAGGTTTCCAGAAAGCTTAGCGGCGCTTCTGCTTCGAGATGTCCTGGTTCGTGGGTTAATTCCTTATCGGTCTCGATCTGGAAATGGGTTGTCCCAAGGTCTTCATGATCATCGTCTTTGTGCCATCCCAAGCTGACTACGTCATCAGCCCACTGAACACGCTGAACATCAATGTCGGCACGTGGCCGCCATGTGACCTCAAAGGTGGCCTGCTGCCGTGGGAATTCTTCGCCTAAGAATATCTCAGTCTCGACGTCAGCAACGACAGATCGAGGCCGGAGTCGAGATGGTCGATACCGAACATCGGAAAACCCCGGTTCTTTTTCGAGTCGTTCTTTGAGGCGACGAAGTCCTTCGCGCCGAGTGAATCCTCGGCCACCAGCAAGAAAGAGTACCATCTTTCCCTAGCCCTCTTGGGGAAGCGTATCTGAACCACGATTTGCGAGACGCGGATCTGCATCAAGTCGCGTTAGTGAACTCTGAAGGCTGATCGCAAGCTGAAGTGCTTCACGTACCTGAATGTTGTATTCCCATTCTTCGATCACTTCGAGGCGCTCGCGTCGATCGTCAGCCGACAGATCCTCACGTCCAATGCTCTGTCGAAGTTTTTCGAGAGATTCAACATTATACGTTGACTTCCACGAGTCGATTTCCTCACCAATCGCACGCAGTTCATTAGTGAGTTCGTCTACTGACTGCTCTTCAGCAAGGGAACGAACTTCACGGAGGAAGTGCGTAATCTCATCGGGCTTGTAGCATGTGCCGTCAGCTGTTTCAATGGCCTCGAGCTCTCCTTGATCAGCCATTCGATCAAGGTATTTAACAGCCGTATCTCTCGAGACATCCGCCTCTTCGGCGATCCAACCAGCATTCCGTGGTGTCGTTCGCGTCAAGGCGACATGCCTGACACGGTCTGCACTGTCCATCTCTTCTGGCCACACCTGTGATCGGTCGCTCATTGCTCTCTTTATGACCTCTTCGAACTAATAGTTTAGTGTCGGTCAGGATTATTTTGTATTCCAATGCTGGAAGTACAGTCAAGTCGAAGACACTGCGTGATGCGTATGGAGTCAGTGATCGATATTCAACAGCGGGCTGGAGTACTGACGGCTGGTGATTACCTCTTGCTGGTCCGGCGACCTGTTCGCAGTTGCCACGTCGGCTTCACCCTGAACGTATCTGGCTCCTCAACAGGATGGGTATGACTCTGATTCGTCGCCAGTGACGCAGGCTGTGCGAGGCGGTTGATCAGTTCATCACGTACGTCCGTCGACCACGTGTAGCGAGAACAGAGAGCGAAGGGTCGTTTCTAGATGGCCAAGAACAGGATCTTTCAGGGTGCTGCTGCACCGACACTCCCATTCGATCCTGCAAACGGGATATCAATTTCAAGACCGTCGTAGGCCAGTTTCGGCTTCTTTGCCTGACCAGGCCCGCCATTTTCAAACTCAATGACGCCGATGTCTTCGAGTTCGGAAAGGTTCCGATGGACCTGTTTGTAGTCTCGCTCCACCAGGTCAGCGGCTTCGCGGATGCTCTCGGGCTGGTGTTTAGAGATTGCTTCCAACAACTCTAGATTCTTTGGGCTAAGAAGGCGACTGAGCTCTGTATACGATCCGAAGTTCAACACCGGCTGGGCATCGTCAAGGTCTTCACCCTCTTGGGCAGCCTTGATGCGGCTACGCGTGCGCTGGTTGAGGCGATCACGTTCACCGACGGTGACTTTGAGCGTGGGCATGGTGTATACCTCCTGGAGACGTCCTACTCCGACCAGTTCCATGAGACAGGCGACATCTCCTCGGTTTCGCGTTGAAAGCGATCGTAGAGCGTCAACATCCCGGGGAATTCGATGATTTCAACATCGTTTCGGGTGTGGCGCTCATGGCCTTTCGTCAGTTCATGGGCGTTGTCGTATCGAAGGATGGTGTCGCCGCCGACTTCCCCGTGGTGTAGGCTGTAGTCCCATCCACACGGGTACTTCTTATCCTCCGTCTGCCGGATGGTCACATCGATGACGTACCCATCTTCGACATCCTGCCAATCTTCGATGGTAGTGTAGGACGCCACCCGTCATCTTATGTGATGGCCTCCATAGGCATAAATCTATGGACTTCATAACATAGGTGTGTGGTTTGCTTCTTTGCAAGAGCATGAGCCGCTTGACCAACCAGATTCAGAGACATTGAGAACGAGTTCACCTCTTGCTGGTCCGTCGACCTGTTCGCAGTTGCCACGTTGGCTTCACCTGGAACGTATCTGGTTCTTCAACAGGATAGGGATGACTCTGATTCGTCGCCAGTGACGTGGGCCGTGCGAGGCGGTTGATCAGTTCATCACGCACGTCCTGCCGAGACATCGTCTGTTCGTGCCAGCCGAGCCGTTCGTCGTAATGACGCTTCCTGAAGAGATGGCCAGTCGTCTCGGCGGCGATGTACTGGGTTCGTTTGACTCCCCAGACGTTCGACGATCGATACTCGGCACCGACGTCTGCATGCGTGAGTTCAACGAGAACACACTCGACGAACGAAATGAGTGACTCTCGACTCCGGTCGTTCGGAACCCGTAACTCGAGGCCGGACCAGGGTGGTTCAGTGGGCTGTCGGTGGGTTGGTGCTCGATCAATACCACGGTCTCGCGGGTGCTGTCGCTCAGAAGTCATACGCTATCTCGGGGCAGTTCGATCGCCCCGCACCCTTCCCAGGGACGAAAAACACGACCTCACAGTCACGAGGGTATCGGTGGGCCGTTGTCTGTTTCTTTATTCTGAACGGCTCACGAAACTCGCGGTCAGTACAAATAACATACTTACTTCGGCCGAATGTAGTCGGATATGTGCAACGCCGCCACGCCCTCCTCTCCGCGACGGCCGTGTTGTCCGGGTTCTCCGGCTGTATCGCCCCGTTCACGTCTAGCGGATCCCTCAGAGAGGTGAGTGTCGAACTCCGGAATGCGGACGATGGAGCGCGGACGTTCCACCTCGCGCTCGAAACCGAAGCTGGCATGCTAGACTGGGGGTCACACCGTGTCGACGCGGGCGTCGACGAGATAGTGACAATGGCTCCGGATGAAGACGTCTCCCCGGTCGCGTTACACGGAGTCGTTGAGGATTTCGCAGGGAGCGTCGATATCTTGGGTGTTGATGATCTCGACGAGAACTACTGTCTCCAATTCCATTTCTGGTACTCGCATCCAAGCGACGAGCAACCGCAGTTGGCTCAGGTCGCCGACATCGAATGCTAACCGTGAACCTATTCTGCCGATAGATTCGCAGACTTACTTACCGAGTTGAGTGCCTTACTCTGAATTGAAGAAACGATCCTCGCAACGACTGTTACTTGGAGCTCTCGCCGAATAATCGTCCCCACAAAGAGGATGTCTCTGAAGCGGTGTCACAGTCAGACGCTGTGTCGACTTGTTCTTCTCGAGCCTGCTTGATCTCTCGGTTACGCTCTGCAAGTTCGGTTTTGAGATCCTCGATCGTTGCCTCGAGGAGATCGATGCGCTCATTTTTCTGTTCGAGCGTGGCCTCGAGTTCGTCGACACGGCCAGTCAACAGTCGGTTCTTCTCAATCAGATACGCACGATTCTGCTTCCGATCCGATTTGTCACGGCTAGCAGTGGTCGACGGCTCGCTCGTTCTGGGAGCAGATTCGGTTGCCGTCTCTCGAGTGTCCGGATCGTAGAACTCAGAGATACTCGCAACCGCTCGTTCGATGGTCTTCTCGCCGTACGTAGAGCCGTCAGCATAGTGGACTTCATCCCACTTGTTTCGGAGCAGTCCCGATTGGCGGAAGAGCCGATCCATCTGCTGGAGGTCACCGCCAGTCCAGAATGCCAGCAAACAACACAGCGCCATGTCCGCCTCTGACTGACTCTCGTAACCGGCAGTCGAGCCACGCCACAACCGCTCGAACTTCTCACCGTTCGATGCGTTCCGTGCTCGCTCGAGCAGGTCCTCGTCCTCGAGATCAACGTCAGTATGGGCTGCACTGCCCGTCGTTTTCGTCACGTCCATACTGCGACGGTTCCCAGATTCGTGCTCTGGATCTGGGTCAGAGTCTTGGACGTATTCACGATGGATCGCTACCAGCGCGTCCTGCCGGCGTGCAACGCGAGGCGGCGTGTCCTCGAGGTAGTCGCCAGTCACGGTGAAAAACCGAGCAGTGTCATACAGTTCGATGCTACCACGGCGGTTCCGTCCATCCGGGAGCTCTCCCTTGATGAGTACGTGGAACCCAGTACCCGAGGGAGAAATCTCCGTATAGGAATCGAGTCGCTCGATGATGTCCAGCGCTATGTCGTCGACGTCGTCGCTTGCGGGATCTCGACAGTCATCCAGATCCACACAGACGATGGGATCGTCGTCGGTAAAGACGAAGCCGATGCCATCGGCGTTCCCTGTGTCAGCGTACTCGAGGGCTGTCTCGAACGACGCCCATGTTTCGGGATCCGTCGATGACGCGAACGCACCACTCCCTGGCGTCACTGGTATCTTCGTCGGCTTCCCATCCCGAAGTTCTTCTTTCCAGCACACCCACTGGTCACGATCTCGCAAGTCTGCTGGGAGTACTGTTCTATCGAATGATGGTGTAGAACTCATTGGCAATACCCCCGAGGGGCACTTACTGAGTCCCTCGAACAAACTATATCAGAATGTAGATAGAAGTGCCGATTCTGTGTATGGTGTCTAAGCTCCCTGTCCCCGCATCGTTCTGCGGATGGAACCCAGTGTATACTAGTTGGTTTTGGGTGGTGTTTTTGCGTGGACAGCATTCCCGTCATGCGATTCTGCGTGGACATAGGTGTCCATGCAGTTTCCGTGGATAGCCGATCTGCGTGGACAAGTGATGAAAATGCTCTATTTTGGCGGTATAAGCAGCTATGGCGACCAATGTCGAAAATTGAATTCCCTCGGCTAACGAACTCTCCTGAGACGTGATTACAGTACCTCATAGTTCTGATAGTAGTCATTGATCAAGGAGTGAGTACCCGTCTTGAGTCAGAGTCAGGCCGGTGTAGAACTGGATACGTTCCCCGTCCACTCTAGAGCGATCAACGTCGAAGTCAACAACATCCTGTAACTTTCGAGTGAACCAGCCCTTGGTTGTCCCATTAACATCCTGCTGCTCAGTCCAGATATCGTACGCCTGAAACAGATCATCCTGTGATACTCTAGCACCCTCGATCTGTCTGACATACATTGCTGCAAACGCCTCCACACCATCTCCGGTTGGATCGATCTCGATCGACTCGTCCATCGCTGACGAATCAGAACTTGGTAATGCTGACGGCCCGTTCTGATCAGTATCAGCGACCGGGTTGTCAAATTGGGCTGACTCACCAGTCGGTCCAGTAGGCCACAACTCCTCGCGACCAGGGTTTGCGGGGAGCCGATATGTCTCACCAGACTGGAAAACCAGTGGGCCGCCACCGGGTGGTAGAATCAACACGACATAACTGTCACGCGAATAGTCTGCGTCTGGCAGGTCGACAGCAGGAATGAACGGTCGTTTGATCAGCGTCCAGTCCTGCTCAAAGTCGTCTTTGGAGTCGTATACATGGGTCTCTCCAGCCTGATAGACAGTATACTGGCCAGTTTCATGGTCATGGCTGTAATAGGCCGGAACACTGTCCTTCGAGAGTACTCCGTCATCAGGGACGCGAGCAAACTCTGTGTTCCCATCGGAAAGGACGTACTCACCGTTGTCGCGCGTCCAGACAGTCTGATTTGTCTCGGTCGTCCGTGGTCGAACCGCAGTGACGCCGCCGTGAGCCGTCGCACCACCGCCGAAGGTCACAACCTCGTCGCAGTTATAGAACTGTTCAGTGCCGTCCGTTCGCTCTCGGAACGGCGGTGAGAGAATACTCTCGACTCGTGACGCCACTTGTGTCTCAGACTTACCAGGACGGACAACGAAGATCGGAATGCGGTCTTCCTCGTGAGCGCGTTTGAGATTCTGCAGAACCTTCGCCGGTCGGTCTGGCGTCGTTGTCTCAGCCTCGATGTTAAACACCACATCGTGATCTGGGTGCGTCGCAACGGCGTCAGGTTGCTCGCTCCCATCTTGCTCGAGGATCTCGACACTGAACCCGCGTTCAGTGAGCGCTACCTCAGTATCCAGAAGCACTGCGTCGTGGCTGGTTCCACCAGCTGAGCCAACAGTGCCCGTCTTGGGCCGGACCAACTCTTCACCCTCGTCGGTGAGCCGAGCGACGATCTCATCGTTCTGCAGGTCGACCTCGATCAACCGCGAGGCATCGCGCACGTCCGGCAGGTCTTCGTATGCATAGTCAATCTCGGGCTCGGTTTTCTCGAGGCGAGCCACGAGTTCCTCGTCAACAGCCGTGACCTCGACCCAGCCATTTGCCTCTCGTGCACCCTCTCGAATTTGGACTGTGCGGAGAGCTTCTGCCATTGTCTCACCCAGTATCTTCGTCGGGTTGGCGGCTTCATTGGCGTCGCTGTAGATGAGGTTCTGGAGGATCTCTGCGTCCGTTAGCGGGTCAGTTCCGTAGCGCTCTAAACTCTGTTCGATAAGATCGTCGACAGTCTCGGTTGACCGAAGCGGTGGATACGGCGGGAACGAGTTGATGAGGACCGGCTCAGAATAGCGCCCACCCTCGAGCGGAAGTTTCGTCCAGGCCTTGTACTGATCAGTTGAGATCAAATCCTCCGCCGTGTAACCCTGAAACCGCTTCATTAGCAGTTGGGCGTCGTCGACATCGTTGACCGAGAAGGCAAGAAGGTTATCACAGTTGTTCTGCATCGCTTTCAGCGTATCCTCATCGAACTGCGAGGGGTACTGGGAAGCGAGCGTCACCGATAGTCGCATCGAACGAGCACGGGCCAGCATCGACTCGATATCAAGATTGTCGCTAGCAATGTCGTCGAACTCGTCACACAGGACAAAATAGGGGTCTGGATCGGTATCGCGTTCGTACGACCGGTGCTGAATGGCACTCCAGAGGTTGCGCATCACACCGAGCGTGACCATCTTCTTGATATCTGTATTCTCGACGGGCGTTCGAACGATAACGATCCGATCGTTGTCGATGATGTCTCGGAAATCGATCGTACTCTCACGATGGGCAATGATCCGACGAATCACCGAATTCTCGACCCATGACTTGATCCGTTTCAGGAGGGGACGGATCGTCTCCTCCTCCATATTCGCAATCTCGAGGCAGAACTCCCTGATGTAGGGATCCTCAACGTCGAGGGCGAAGTCTTCGCGCCGCTCGGCGTTGAGCAACGTGAAGTACATGTCGATGATCGAGAACGGCTTCTCCGATTTCATCATCGCTCGAGCCATTGACTCGGTGATCGCCTCCATGTTGATGCCCCAGTAGTCGGAGGTGTCGAAGACCGCTTTCAGGTTCTCGACTCGGTTTTCGATCTCGTTCTCGAGTTCTTCGGTCGTCTCGCACTCGGGCACCTCAAGGAAGTTCATCCCGATCGTCTTCTCATGGGTGGTCGAACCGGGCTCAATCCAGACCACGTCCTCGAGTCGATGTTCAGGGAGTTTGCGCAGGAGCTCTCGAGAGTCTCGGCCTTTCGGATCGAAGTACGTGAAGCCATAGCCGGAGTAGGCCCACTGGACCATCATATTCAGTAGCGCTGTAGTTTTCCCGTAGCCAGTGGTGCCCGTAATCCAGATATGGCGGAAAAGCGAGTCAAAGCGGAGTGGAACTTCACGGAAGCCCCGCTGTGGGTCCTTATCGTAGCCGACCCAGAGTGGTGCAGACGGTGTCTCGACGCCTGCCTCGAACATCTCGCGGACAAATGGTCCTGCAACAGTGCCCTCCTGAGCCGTTTCGGTGATAGCTTGCTTCCCTCCGATGGAACTGGTCTTCTGCTCATCGATATCGTATGTCTCGCCGAGTTGGGATTGGGGAGCCGGTGGTGAATCGAGCGGAGAGTCACCGTCACCAGTAGCTTGTGTCGCTGGCTCGGTCACCATATCTTCTGTTGCCTCTTCGGAGTTGCTACGGTCAAAGAATCGATCAAACACCATCGTGTCCTCTGTTAGTAACGTTGTGTTCGGTGGAAGCGCTGCTACCGGTGGACTGTTCGTATTGGCCTAGATCGGCAGGGGCGCGGTCACCACGTCGGGTATATCGCCAGTCGATATTCGGCGTCTCAATCTCTGCATTGGGGATGTGTGCGACGCCGGCGAGTTCGTCGACGGTCATAATCATGTGCCGGTCGATCCACTCGCGGTCACACATTCGCTCAACGAACTGTCGAAGCTGCGTGGCATGTTTGCGCTCTCGCCGATGCCAAACAGGGTTGTCGTCAAGGCCCTGTTCAGTGATCGCGTTGTAGTACTTCCTGAACATCCCCGCGACGCCACGAGCACGGGCCTCAGCCTCGTCTTGCTCGCTCGAGGCAGCAAGCACGCGCGAATGTTCACGTGGAAGGCCTGCTGGCCACGTTGCTGTTCGATGGTTTTCGCAGCCTGTTTGTCCTTCTCGCATCACACCTGTCTCTGGTTCGTGCAGTGTGACTCCGGCATTCAGACGGTCAACGATCGACGGGAGAGATGGGTTCTTGTTTTCCATTATCAGATTATGCTTAGCCATAGGTAATTTCCTATAATAATAGTTTACCCAAATATATTTTACAGAGAACGTTACTACGCATACCAATTTATCGTCTAACTTGGTGCAACTCAGAAATAGTCAATTGCCAAATCAGTATCTCTAATCTGGAATATCCCATGCAGTGTCGGTCGAAGATTGAGCTGGACTTGCCAGTAGAGTCACAATCCCAGTTTCAACCAGAGGACGCGTATCTCGAATTAATTATCATTCCGATATTTCTTCCTGTACATCTGCGCGTGGAAGTTCCACAACGAATGTTGAACCACACGGCTCATTATCTTCAACTCGAATATTACCGCCATACGATTCAACTAGCGTCCATACCAAAGAGAGACCTCCGCCCCTGTCTGTCTCCGTTCCGTTCGTATTGAACAGTGTTTCTTTCTGTTTGTCAGAAATACCTGGCCCGTTGTCGCTGACAGTCATCCTGACAGTATCCACGTCAGCCTTCACCATGACTTCGATCAGAGAATCATCCCGATCGTTGTGTTCGACAGCGTTCTCAAGTAGGTTGTCTACAACCGACCGAAGACTGGCGTTTGCAGTGACGAGTGCTTGGTCTGGAAGATGAGTTGTTACAGCAGCACTGGACGAGGTCTCAACTTGAGAAGCCAGTTCAGCAATAACCGCAGCAAGATTAACTGGCTCAAGATCGGTTTCACCGATTAGTGAGTCAATGATTGCACGAGTAGCTTCAATTCGTGTAAGCGCTTCCCCGGTTTTCTCAGAAATCACCTCGAGATTATCACTTTCTGTCTCAGCAGTTGCAGGGGTTTGCTGATGGCTGATGAGTTCAGTATAGCCTTGGATCACAGTTAGATCATTACGGAGATCGTGACGGATGAGATCATTGACAAACACCAGTGTATCACTAACCTTTTCAGCGCGCCGAGCGTCGGCATGTGCTCGAGCGTTGTAATAGCCGGCGATCATTCCTGCAATCGCTCCTGCCTCAACTGCAATCAGAAGTGGAAAGACAGGTTCGGCGATAGGACGTCCTTCGAACAGTCGTACAAGAACTGTTGTTCCCATTGCGATCAGAAACACGACGCCTCCTATGAGAGACCAACTAACGACGATCCATCGACTTTTGAGTGTGAACTCGATTTGAGAGAGACAGTATCCCGCATAGATGAGTCCAAGTGCAGGCACCCCATCCAACAAAAGCGCAACCAGTGGCCCGATTAGAGTATTCAATACAAGAATTTCATGTGCATAGTGAACACCTGCAATCAGAAACAGTATCGCCCCGAACGCCATGAGGAGAAACGGCGACTGCTCCCTCATCTGGCGTTGATCCATATTCCGGGATAGCTATCGTTTCCTTATACGAATTCTGAATCGCTAGGCCTTGTAGTCCGAGTGTCAAGTTACTGTACCGAAACAAGAATAATGTTTCTATTATGTATTATTATGGAACGCACAAACAGCACGCATATTGATTACACCCTTCTATACAGTTCTTGTACCCTGCAAAAATACTGGACAGAGACCAACATGAGTTTTTCAAAGTTCGGATGGAACTCAAAAGCCAGAGATCGGAGACGAAACCAGTTGTGGATCTTGTGGGACGTGCCGATCTCGGCTGGCGTGGACAAGTGTTCCCCCTGACTTGTGATCGAGGAAGGGGCAACGATACAGGAGTGTAGGTTGACCCACCTTGTCCGCGCCAACCCGTCATATGTCCCATAGAGTTATCAACTTATTCCCTAACTGTACTAAGACGGTTGACTACATATTCTCCGAGAGATATGAATAGCCGACTTGCCTCCTGCTGTCTTCTGGGCTGTCTTCCCACTCTCAAGGACGTCGACAATCTCGGCGGACTCAACATCATGTGTGAGGTGACGATCGTCGGCCAGTTGCTAAGCGTGTTCGACAACTCGAGATCAGCCTGTTCGTAGGAACTGAGAACTCGGTCAATGCGACTGCGACCAGGGAAACCCCTTGTCAGTCGGTCGGTCGGTCGGTCAGTGCTATCATCGCCATTAGCCGTGGCTTCAGATATCAACTTCCGAATCTTGCAGAAACGCCGGCCAGAGGCCGACGTTGGCACACTCATGTCCCAGGTGGTGTGTCAGTGGTAGGTGATCTGAGATCCTGATGGCACCAGACAGTGGTGGAGCAATCCCAGTTGCGGCGAGGAGCCGTGTGTCTCGAATCGACTGCATTCCCTGTCTGGAGATCGATTAGAGCCACACTGTCCCTCCCCACGTGTGCTCTTAGGATATGTCTCGTATGAATCTGTCGAATAAGTTACCAGAATGTAAATAGTTAATAATGATCACCAATAACAATCAATTGCCTCCAACTCCCCCATGTTGACGGAGGCACTACCCCCCATCCCCATCGCCGACACTATTTCCCAGTCCAAGTGGGAGAGGACCTGGATTCGCTTCAAGTCAAAAGCGAGCTCGATATCCGCCTTCCGGAATTCCATAGCGGTGAGTCTGAGTATGTCATGCAGTGCCTCGTCATGACCAGCGCTGTTCAAGTTTGGTGCACAACACCGCTTTCGGATCTCTATTTCTCCAGCTTAGCCAGTAATAAGTTCTCCACGATATCATAGAAATTGGTATATTTGGCGTCACATATTAGTGCTCGAAAGGTCTATCCACCACTATGGAAAGAAGTCTTGGGGAAGAGAGTAATATTTCTTTGCAGATAGTTGATTGCGTTGCTAAAAGAGAACACACGGATCCACTGGAACTTCCCCCATTGTATGATGCGGTCGATCCAGATGCGCTCGACGATCTCTTTACGTCGGGACGTCAGAACGGGACGACCCAATCTGGCCGGATCAAGTTCCAATACAATGGCTATACGGTTATTGTCGAATTCGACAACGGACCAGAAATCACGGTCAAAGAGGAGCCAGAGCTCGTTGAGTAACACAATCGAACGAAAAATCACTTCTCAAGACAGGGTACCGACGGAGCCACCGAACGCTACCCTTTCCAGGTTGTACTGTTTGTCCCAGATGGCTCGTGTAGAGACGAGTATTCGACACGGTCCGTGTGTCTGAGTTGTGCCTCTGACTGAGCGTGAGCGCTATCTCCCCACCGCCTATCCTCACGCCCAAGTCACTGTCTGTATCACAGCCATATCAGTCTTTATGGTTTGACACAATACTACACAATAGTTCATTGTGGTCTGTTGAATGGGGTATCATCATACCAGTCCACGAGGTCATTGACATCCACCCCGAGAAGGGACAATCGCGTGCAGACCACAACTGAGCGGTCATGATCACACCCGTTGTGAGTGCGATCATAGCTATCACTGCAGAATGAGCGTTAGAGGGACAAACACTGTCTCTGAAAGGGAGGGTCTTCTCCTACACCTGCAGCTAGCGATAGCGGCGACGTCGTCAAACGAAGACGACGACCAAATCCGTTCGTTTGCTCGTCAGAGAGATTCTCCCTCTCGGGATGGATTCAGCCGTTCTCTCACACCCCCACCATGCTGGTTCGGGTCACAACGGGTGTGACGCCACCAGTGACCTGTCCATCCGAGTCGAGCAATTCGAGATGGTGATAGCGGGCCTCGAGCAGTCCCTCAGCAGTCTCGATGTCCATCGCGATGATCTCCGTCGGCGTCTGTTTCGCAGAAACACGACGCTCGGTGACATCGATGTCCGAACTTCCGAGCGCGACCATCTCGTCCCACACGCGTTTGAGTGTCTGTGCGTGGGGGCGCTTTCCGAGGATTGCAGTGAGCGCATCCCGGACATCGTCTCGCGTCCAGAAAATGCTGCTTCCGTTCGTACGCTTGGTTGCGAACTCGTTCCAGCGCTTCATCACAAGGAGTGCCCGGAATCGGTTCTTCCGCGGCGTCCCCTGGTCGACGAGGTGTTTTTTGACGCGGTGCTGGCGGCAGTTCGCAAGGAAATCCAGCGGACTGCTCGAGGGCTCGATGCCACCTGGCAGTTCCTCTGGATCCTCGCGATCGAACGCAGTCTCACCAGTCTCGGCAATCGACTTGGCCTGCTCTGCGTTCGCATTTGCAGTCTTCGCGATTTCCTTTGCATGGTCAGCCGTCTCGTCGGTTTCGGCAACCGACTCGGTGATCTCGTGGAGTTGACCGGCGATCTCCTTTCGGTTGCGATCGGCGCGGTTTTGTTCCTGCTGGAGTTCGTCAACACGCTCCTCGAGGCGGTCGATCGTCTGTGACTGCTCTTGGATGATGGCCCACATCTCTGCGCGACTCGGGAGTTCATCATCACCGTCGTGGGCCGTCAGGTCTGTGCTGGTGTGCGTATCGACGCTGTCGAAGCCAAGAGCGGCGGCAACGTCATGATCAGTGGGCGTTTCTGCGTCAACTGCGTCCGGATCTTTTCCAATTGTCATGGAGGGTCGTTGTGGTCGTGTGCTGCTGGTTGTCGGTCGAGGCGCGCTGCTGCTGGGGAGAGAGACGACTCTCGAAGGAGACGAGACGCCGTGCTGGACAGAGCCACAGCTCCTCGAGAGGCAAACTTTTATATCGATCCGGGTCGCAGGAGTAGGTAGCCAACCAGGGGGCGAATTGACGCCCCCGTTCTCCTGCAACCCACATCGATGAGCGGTGGGTATATTCTCCTATCTTCTTGCCTCACTGATAGTCATGGATGTCACTTAAAACTAGGAGTCCTCACTAGCGGCTCTTCCTCAGTATCGAACTACGGTAATCGCAAGCAGGCTCACGCATTATCCCCGATAAAACCAGTGCCAGACCGTCGTCAACATGCATCGAGAGCCATGGACTGTATCCAAGGACGACAAACGAGTACCAGTGGGGACTGTCCGAGATGTCTGGGCCCGTATTCGGGACGATATTGCTATGTGGCCCGAGTAGTCAGTCTATTGTATACAGAAGATGTCGGCAACTGAACAGGGAGTGGGTCGTGAGGCCAGATATACGCTGCTCACGGTGTTCCTCGTCGGACTCCGACGCCGGGATCCAGGCGCGGTCGTCAATGCCGTCGTTGCGGCAATCGGCACATACCTTCCCACGGTCGTCACGCGTGCGTATGGTGTTAAACTCCAGCCGTGGCAGCGAGCTTACGTGAACACCGCGATGGTTACTCATGCTGTCGGCATGCTCGGTCCCTATGACGACGTCTGGTGGTGGGATCACCTTACACACGCACATTCCTCGTCGATTCTGGCCGGAATCGTCTATGTGGTCAGTCGCAGGAAGGGGCGCGATCCTGGCCCACGAGTCGTTGCCGCCGTCATTAGTTTCGGGCTTGTCTGGGAAACCATCGAGTATGCTATTCACGCAACGGCGAAACGCCTGGATCTCGAGCCGATACTCGTCACGTACGGCCGGAAAGACACGTTCTTGGACATTGTCTTCGATCTGGTCGGCGCATTACTCGTGGTTGCGTTCGGTGACCGTGTTCTTGACGAGCTCGCGGCCAACGAGTAGCCGGTCTGGCAGCAGTCAGTCGTTTCGTAGCAGTGGTGTATTTCGTCCTCAGCCTCAGTGTCAGTTGAGACCCATCGCTTCGATCTGTTCTTGATACCGATTCCGAATGGTAACCTCAGTCACCTGTGCAACCTCAGCAACTTCCCTTTGGGTCTTTTTCTCGTTACAGAGGAGTGATGCCGCATAAATGGCTGCTGCCGCAAATCCCGTTGGCGACTTCCCTGAAAGCAGACCCTGTTCAGCAGACTCATCGATAATTTCGATCGCCTTCATCTTCACTTCTTCACTTGCCTCGAGGTCAGAACAAAACCGTGGGACGTACTCTTTAGGGTCGGCTGGTTTCATCTCGAGGGAAAGTTCCTTGGCAATATAGCGATATGTGCGGCCGATTTCCTTCTTCCCAACGCGAGAGACCTCAGTCACTTCTTCAAGACTCCGCGGAATCCCCTCTTGGCGACAGCCAGCGTAGAGACAGCTCGTGGCGACGCCCTCGATAGACCGTCCACGAATCAAGTCATTGCTGAGCGCTTGTCGGTAGATCACTGATGAGACCTCTCGAACAGAACGGGGGACACCGAGTGACGACGCCATGCGATCGATTTCCGAAAGCGCAAACTGGAGGTTTCGTTCACCTGCATCCTTGGTTCGAATCCGTTCTTGCCATTTGCGCAGTCGATTCAACTGATTCCGCTTCTTTGAGGAGATCGATCTTCCGTGTGCGTCCTTGTTTTTCCAGTCGATCTGGGTGGTCAACCCTTTGTCGTGCATCGTCTGGGTTGTGGGTGCACCAACCCGGCTTTTGTTCTGCCGTTCGGCATGATTGAACGCGCGCCATTCTGGCCCGTGGTCGATATTTTGCTCTTCGATAACGAGGCCGCACTCCTCACAAATGATTTCGTTACTATCGTTGCTAGCAACGAGAGCGCCTGAATCGCATTCAGGGCACGTCTGCTCTTCACTCTCATTTTCGTCGGCTTCCGTTACCGACATCTGGTCACGCTCGCGCTGCTGCGTTGGCCGCACCATGAATAGACATTCTGACTACTCGTATTGAATTCCAATAATGATTTTGCCCCATCTTCCAGAATTATTGGCTGTGGTGAATCGCCATACGGCATTGGATTTACCTAGATCACGGCACGCTTGATGTTATAGACGGCACACATCAGGACGATTTCACGGAACTCTCGATACCAGCTTCGCGCACGCACGGCATCGCCGAGCGTGCGCTTAATCACCGAGAAAACGGTCTCAGACAACGCTCTCTGGCCATAGAGAGTCCTGAACTAAATTCATCACCATCCATACAATTCGCTCAATAACTGTCGGACTCGATATACCGGCCAATAACGTTCCTGATCGAGGAGGTGTCACGATGGCAGATGCTAAACGGTTAGTTCCTCTAGGGGCGCGTAACTGATAATGAGCAATGCCAGCCCACCTGATCAGACACAACCTGACCGCGATCCCCCCGAACAAGAACAGGTCCGTGAAGCAGTTGAGCGGTCACGAAGCGGCGCACCGGCAGTCGGTGCAGTTGTTCGCGATCGTTTCTCGTCGGACGAGATCTTCCAGCGAATCGTCGCCGCAGCCGACGAGGAGGTTACCTCCGGGAGTCGCGAACTGTTCTTCAGCGCTCTAGCCGCCGGCTTCGCGATCACGATCACGTTCTTACTGTATGCGTCTCTGACAGCGTCGACCGACGGCCATCCGATCTTAAGCAAACTCCTGTACCCGCTTGGCTTTATTTATATCATCATCGGTGGCTACCAGCTCTACACCGAGAACACGCTGCCGCCGGTTGCGTTGACCTTAGAACGGCTCGCGAGTATTCCAGCATTGCTGCGCCACTGGTTGATCGTCCTCGCGGGCAACTTCACGGGCGGTGCCCTCGGTGCGATCGCGCTGTCATGGGGTGGGGTTTTCGACGAGCCAGCAGCCACTGCAGCGATGGAATTGGCCCAAAAAGGCGTCGCGACGCCGTGGTGGACGCTGTTCTCTAAGGCAGCGTTCGCGGGCCTGATTGTCGCTGGCGTCGTCTGGATCGTCTACGCCTCCCAAGACACCATCTCGCGGCTCGTCGTCGTCTACATGGCCTTCCTCGCGATTCCGCTTGGTAATCTGTTTCACGTCGTCGTCTCCTTTACTGAGATGGTCTACATGGTGCTGGCAGGCGAACTCGCCCTCATCGTCGGCGTGACCGAGTTCGTTCTGCCGGTCTTGCTCGGAAACACCATCGGCGGCATCGTGCTGGTCACCGTCGTCAACTACTTCCAGACCAGCGAACGCCGTCTCGAGTCAGCCCGGTTTGAGGGTGCCGATCGCCAGCTCTCGATTCGGGAGTGGCTGTTCGGTAGCCGCGCAGGCCGGTCGTACGTCCCGTTGATCGACACTGCCGAAACTCACGGGACTGGCAACGGTGACTATCGCGTGGTCGTCCCGATCGCGAATCCGCGAACCGAGTCGACGATCGTCGATCTCGCCTGTACCCTCGCCAGTGGCCACGAGAACGCGACTGTTCACGCCGTCCATATCGTCCAGATGCCGGGTCGCGCCTCGATGCGTTACGGGGCTGGACAGACCGACCGGATCGTCTCTGAATCCGAACAGCGGATGGAAACCGTCCGACAGCGGGCGCGATCCTACGACGTCGGCTACGAGACGTCGACCGTCGTCTCCCACCGCTCGTTCGAGGACGTCCTCCACACCGCGGAACGCGAACGCGCCGACCTCGTGGTCCTCGGCTGGGGTGACGACCGACCGTGGGGCGAGGGTCGTGCCGAAGGCCGGATCGACGAACTAACCAGCAACCTCCCCAGTGACTTCCTCATCCTCAAGGATCGGGATCTGGACACCTCGCGTGTCCTCCTCCCGACCGCTGGCGGTCCGGATTCGGATCTGAGTGCCGAGGTCGCGCGGACGCTTCGCGACCACGCCGACGCGGAGATCACGCTCCAGCACGTCGTCGCCAGCCCGGACGACCGCGAGCGCGGCGAACAGTTCCTCACCGAGTGGGCCACAGAACGCGACCTCGAGGACGCCGACCTCGTCGTCGACGATTCCGGCAACGTCGAACGGGCAATCTGTCGACAGGCCGAAGATCACTCGCTTATCCTTATCGGCGCAACAGAGGAGGGTGTGATCTCGCGGCTGATGAGTGACTCACTGCACATGGATATTGTCAACGAGATTGATAGTTCAGTGCTGCTTGCCGAACGACCGAGTGATCGAACTGTATTCCAACGACTGTTCGGCCACTGGTAGTCGCGGACACACATTATGTCACCGTGAACCGCCACGGGCGCGGTGGCCCGTGGCTTCCCGTGGATTAGTCGGACACACCCGCGACACCATCGGCGTGGTGACCTCTGGCGGTGTCGTGGGTCACGGTCGGCTGGGTCACACAGCCCGATGCCTGCCGTCGCAGCTTCCGCACGTTGGGAAGCGTCTTGAGAGCAGGCACATTCCTATCCAGTGTCGCCAATCCCTTCTTGGCGATGTTGATAGCCGCGTTCCGGTCAGCGTGGTCTTGCCGCCCACAATCCACGCACTTGAATCGCTTCTTGTTCCGGTTTGCACGAGTTGTCTGCTCACACTCGGTGAGTGAACACGCCTGACTCGTGTATTCCGGGTTGATTTCGTCGGACGGAACCCCCTGGAACGCGGCTTTGTACGTGATGAACTCTCGAAGTTTGCGGAACGGAAGTGAGTGGAGGCGACGGTTCATCCGGGTGCCATAGTCAATCGAGTCCCGCATCTCTTTGAGGTCTTCAAAGACGATAACGGACTTCTCAAACTGAGACACCCACTCCACGACTTGTCGAGAGACTTTGTGGAGTTGGTCGTGGACAAACCGTTCCTCTTGTTGCTCGAACGCCCGGTCGAACGACGACTTCCCGTTGTTTTGCATCCGCTTTCGCATCGTGAAATATCGATGGTGTTCCTCCTTGATTTCAGGGAAGTCGATGACCACCGAATCAACGATATCGTCCTCGTGGAGGGCAGCGAGCCCAACGCAGTCCTCGTTAATATCCACACCCACCACCATTCGTGAATCCTCTTTGTCTCGGACATTGGCCTCCGTGTGGGTGATGGTGATGTGGAGTTCGTACTTCTCGTTCCGCCTCATTGCTTCTGCCGTTCCGACACGCCACGCATCGGATTGGATGGCGTGGCGGAGTTGTTCGAGGGCGTCGGGTGACCCGCAAAGAGTGCCTTTCACCGGGGTGTATGGCTTCGCGCTGAGACGGTAACGGATACAGTTGTCTTCGAGGAACAGGTTGTACCCTTCCTCGTAGTTTGACCGGAGCGGGTACGCGCTGTCTGTGGTGTGGCTGGGTTGGTTGTAGTCGTCGTGCTCGTAATAGTTTTCCATCGCTTCGAGCGACTTCTGTACGACGAGTTGGGCGGTGTTGTTCACGAGGTCGGCGTCAGACTCCAAGTCTTTCCGAATCTCATCCCAGTCATCACCGTTCTTTGCTCGGCGGATGGTTTCGTTGTACACGCAGCGGGCTTCGAGGAAGGCGTCGTCCAGAAGTTGCTGACCGGACTCGTCTGGGTGGAGTTGGAAGACGAGTGTTTTGGTCAGCGACTTCTGCATATTCTAATCGTGGTACTGCGGTCTTGTAAAGGTATGAAAGAAGAGTGATAGGTTGGCCGAGTGTCGGGCTTCACCCCCGACCACGGTGGGTCGGGGTACTCACCCTCGTTTCTCTAGTATAGATTACGCGATTCACCCTCGGGGTCAAGCCCCGAGGCACTCTCGCTGTATCTCTGTAGACAACTTAATAACTAGACCATGACAACCGTCCGCCGGACAGCTGACATCACTTCACCCGTTCAGCGGCGGGACCGCTATCGGACGAGTGTGCCGATGTCTCGCTGAGGATGACAATGTTGTCGTCTGTGATTTCTTTTATTTCTGGCTTACCTCATTGTGCTCCTTTGTGTATGCCTTGATACAGGACATACCCGACGAAACTTGAGAGATATGCGACTGCGATAGCGGTCGTAAGCACCGATCGTCCGACGATGGCGATAAGTGCAATGATGACTGGACCAAGCAATAATAGCGAATCAAAGACTTGGTCCTCAGCACCGCCCTCAAGAGGATCGCCGACAAACGGGAGGTCACCGATTTTCATCGGTATAACCCTCCACGATCCAAAACTGTCCGCAGTGTAACGAGGACGGGAATAATCTCGAGACGGCCGATCCACATGTTGAATAGGAACATAATCTTACCGAGCGTCGGCAGCGACTCAGGACCGGTGATGCCTGCAGAGAGGCCGACGTTGCCCTGTGCACTGGCGACTTCAAAGATGACGTTTTCAAGAGCATACTCGTTCTGTGGAAGAATCACTAAAAGGATGAAAGTACTGACAGCAAGGAAGACAAACCAGAGGAAGCCGATGATTGCCGCCTCTTCGAATTCTTGGCGTACCTCTCGTTCGTTGAGACGGCGACCGTTGATTTGCAACCGGCGAACGGCTGTCTCAGGATAAAAAACCTCCGCGATACGGAAGCGGATCCCTTTGAGGAGAGTGAGTGACCGAATTAGCTTGATCCCTCCAGCTGTCGACCCGGCTGCACCACCGACGATCATCCCAAAGACCACCGTGAGCTGGGCGTGAGCTGGCCACCGACCAAGTGCGACATTAGTCGTATCGGTAGCAGTCTGAAAGCCGGCGCAAGTCGCTGCCGAAACGAACTGAAATGAACCGTAGCGAAACGCAGTAAAGAGAGTCTCATACGTCTCGGTGGCATAGACGAATGCGGTGAGGACGAGTGTACCAGCACTCATATAAATAAATACCCACCTCGTCTGGAGATCTGTATAGAAGTTTCGGAGGTCGCCTTGCAGAATGAGGTAGTGGACTGGGAAGGCGATACTTCCAAGCAACATGATTGGCAGAAGTGCAAAGTCAATAGCAGCGCTATCGTAGGTGGCGATCGAGTTGTCGGTAATCGAGAATCCTCCAGTCGAAAGTCCCGTCATCGCGTGGTTGATCGCACCCCAGAGCGGCATCCCGACAACCCAGAGTAGAAGAATTGAGGCAAACGTGAACAAAAGGAATATCCACCAGATTGTCTGGACGGTCGAAACAATGCTCGGGTGAATCCGCTCGGACCGAGCTTCACTCTCGTAAAGCGTCAGTGACCCACTGCCAGGACGGGCAAGGATCGCCGTCGTGAGAACGATCACGCCGACACCGCCAACCCACTCAATGAATGACCGCCACCACTGCAACGTTCGCGGCAAGACTTCCTCGTTGTCGGTCATTGTTAGCCCAGTACCAGTAAACCCACTCATGCTCTCGAAGATGGCGTTAAGCGGATTGGTGAAAGCCGAGAGCGTCGCTGTCTGAGACGGTGTCTCAATGACCGGCAATCCGATCTCAACTGTCCACGCGATGAGAAGGAACGGGACCGATCCGAAGAGTGCGACGCAGAACCAGCCCGTCGCGGCGATGATCATCCCATGTAACTTGCTGGGTTGGGCAGCCCCCTGAAACCGTGTTGTTAGGATATAGCCGATGAGGAACGGTAGCAGTCCAGAAACGAATAACGCTGGCATCGCCCAATACTCGCCCCAAACCAATGGAACGAGCAGCGAAATAAGCAGGAGACCAGCCAACGCCTGAAAGATCCGCCCTAGATCTCGGCCAATCGTTTCGGCCGCCTTATTCATATATCGCACACTGCCCGGTCGCGGTTGATATACACGTCGAAAACTGAGATGTGTCCAAACCTAGTCTTATCGCAGTCGGTGTCGACAGCTACAGGTTCGCAACCGGTCAGGTAGGTCATCATTTCACTCGATCCTCATAGTGACCAAATACGTTCGTAAGTTCGGGATCGGCACCGAATCCCGAATAGACAGTCAACAAATCGCCTGTTTGGATGGTCGTACTTCCCTGAGGGGTAATCGGAGGATCCTGGCCTTCACGTTCGATGGCGACGATCAAGACATCGTCAGGAATGATTTCCTTATTTGCTGCCTCGAGGATTGTCTTCCCGACGATCGGTGCGTTATCAGTGACCCGGATCTCAAACACCTCCGCCTCCTCGCCAATTCGCATATAATCAACAATGGCTGGCCGGGCGACCGACCGGTAGAGATATTCGGCAATAAGTTCTTGTGGGTTCTCCATTGTATTGACCCCAATTTGGCGAAACACATTCATGTGATCGGGATCATGGACGACTGACACGATCGCGGGAACGTTGTGTTCCTGTGCGAGCAGACAGACCATGATGTTGGTCGCATCCCGGTCAGTTGTGCTAATCAGGGCGTCGGCCTTCCCAATTCCGGCGTCAATAAGCGCTTCGTGGGACGTAGCATCGTCGTTGAGGATCAGACAGTCGTACTCACCGGCAGCCCGATCCGCACGCTCGGGATCTTTCTCGATGACGACGACTTCATTCCCTGATTGGGTCGCGATGTCGATTAGGGGGATACCGATATCGCCTGCCCCGACGACAATGATGTACATTGTGTCTGCCTTATTGCGTCTCCGATGAAAATATACCGCTTCGGTGACGTGCATATCGCGGCCTCAAGCGACGTTAGCCAACCTACGGGCGGAGCAGGCCGAATGTCTCGTGGTCAAGCCCCGAGACGGGCCAGGTGAAATAACAGCCACCGCCGTTACTGGTCCCACCAAGGCGGTTGCTTCCCTCGTTGCTTCGACCGTTCTTCGGATTCGGCTAGGATCCGCTCAATTGCCCATCCGGCCCATAGAAAAACTATCGCCATGAACACGACCATCTCAATCCGGATAAATGAGCCATGCCAGATGGTAAGGACAAGGGCCATGATCGCCACCGCAATAGCGGAAACACCGAAGACATCGTAAAACGAGTGCGGATGGCGAACGCTTGGTAATCGAATGTGCATAGTTCATAATACACACGAGCCGCATAAAGAACCTTCACTCAACCATACTTGAGGTCAAGCCCCGAGCACTCCCTCGCTTACCTTGTGGCAGTCACGATGGATTCATTATGGCCTTAGCGAAAGGCCATTACAACTATGTCTATATGTGACTATGCGAGTGGGGTGTTCGATGCGGCTCCGAACTGACTGGCGCGCCAGCTTCGCGCTCGTCGGGACCGTTCTCAAGTATCTCTCCGTTCCGTTAGTGATCCCAATCGTCGTGGCGCTAATCTACGGCGATCCCCTGTTCCCGTTCATCGCAACAATTGCACTGACGATCACCGTTGGCTACGGACTCGAGCAGCTCGAGGTCGAGCCGAACCTGCAGATCCGGGAAGCGATGTTGTTTGTCGCGATTTCATGGCTCGCCGTCGCCGCCGTGGGCGCGGTTCCGTACGTACTCGCGGGCTGGGGGACCGAGTCGACGCTTGCCGATCCCGTCAACGCGCTGTTCGAGTCAATGTCCGGCTTCACGACGACTGGGGCGACCGTCCTCGGGGAAATCTCGCTGGAGCGGCACTCCCATGCCGTGATGATGTGGCGACAGCTCACCCAGTGGCTCGGCGGGATGGGGATCATCGTGTTGATGGTCGCGATCCTCCCAGAGATCGCCGTCAGCGGTGCTCAACTCATCGAGTCAGAAGCCCCGGGCCCGGAGCTACAGAAACTGACACCGCGGATCGCCGAGACGGCACGGATCCTCTGGCTCGTCTACTTCGCCTTTACCGCAGTCTACATTGCGTTGCTCTACGGCTTTCATCTCGCAGGGATGGCCCCCAACATGGGGCTGTACAATGCTATCGCCCACGGGTTCACGACACTCCCGACGGGCGGGTTCTCTCCAGAGGCCGATAGCGTCGCGGCCTTTTCTGCGATCGTCCAGTGGACAGCAATCCCCTTCATGATCATCGCTGGGACGAACTTCGCCCTGTTCTGGCACGTCTTTAGCGGCGAGGGCCACCGCTTTGTTCGCAACTCCGAGTTTCGCGCCTACATCGCCGCGATCGCTGGTCTAACCGTCCTCCTCGCCGGAATGCTCTACTCTGGCACCGCACCGGCGCTTGCGGGCCTTGGCGGCGTAACCGAGGGCATCCTCGAGAACTCGCTGCGACAGAGCGCCTTCCAGATCGCGTCGTTGCTGACCTCGACCGGCTACGCGACCAGCGACTTCGTCGAGTGGTCCTCGACGGGGAAGATCGTCCTTCTGTTTGCCATGCTCGTCGGCGGTTCGGCTGGCTCGACCGGTGGTGGTGTCAAGGTCGTCCGGTGGCTAATTGTCCTCAAGGTCCTCCAACGAGAGCTGTTTACGGCCTCCCATCCCGAGGTCGTCCGGCCGATTCGCCTGGGTGGAAACGTTGTCGACGAGGATGCTATCCGCGGCGTCCTCGGATTCACGTTCATGTATCTCTTTATTTTCGCCATTGCGACGCTGTTTCTCGCGCTTGATGCCAGTCGCATTGGCTACACGCTGACGCCGCTCGAGGCGTTCAGCGCCAGCCTCGCGACGATCGGCAACATCGGCCCCGGGTTCGGCTCAGTTGGACCCTACGGGAACTACCTCACGTTCCCGGACAGCTCGAAGCTCGTCATGGTCTTTCTCATGTGGATCGGCCGCCTCGAGATCGTCCCCGTGCTCGTGCTGTTCACTGGTAGCTTCTGGAGACGGTGAATTCCTACAATTGGGCTGACAGCCATCAGTTGTCGGATGCCGAATTACACATTGAAACGGATGATACCGAGACTGTGATTGAGCGCATCAATGCTGATCACGATTTTGTCACACTCGGTTTGGCAGAGCATCGACTCCTGTCACGGGTCGTTCGGAGTCACTCGTATTCAAGATTATCGAAAATTTCGACACACCAGTGTTGTTAGCTGAACGCCCATCGTCGCGTTCGTTCCGTGATAGACTGTTTGGCTGTCATTGAGAGCCGAGAGTGTGAGATCACTCGGCTGACTCGTCTCTATCTGCCTGTGGCAGTGCGATAACAGGCCGATTGGCTTGGGTAACGAGTTTGAGCGAGCGATCTCCCGACAAAAACTGCATGATTCGGTTTCCACCACGGGAACGATACGCGATAGCGCTCGCATCAATCTCAGCAGCAGCTTCGAAAATAGCGTCAATGACATCCCGACCATAGGTAGTGTGATCATCAGCATTAGGAAATACCCTACGGACAGCGGCGTACGATTCTGCAGCGATGTTTTCAGATTGCTCAACGGGTGTCTTATCCGGAACGCCTTCTCCCTTTTCGACAACATGAAGCACTGTCACCTTATCTGGATCGTACGGTTCAAGCGCCAGCGCTGTCTTCTCGGCATCGTTCTCGTTTGCGACCGGAACAAGAACGTGTGCAAGAAGATTACCATGAGAGGAATCAGGTGTACTGCCCATACAAGAGAAAGAAGATAACACACAGCATAACAGTTGGGTACCTCAATTACACTGCCAAATCAGCCAGTGAATACCTCTAAGGTATCATCAGTGATTCCCGATCGTGAGTGAATCGTCACGAAGTCATCCTCTCTGACTATGGTCTCTCCTGTTGGAGTAATGGCCTGATCATCCCGATCAATTCTCACCACCAGTACGCTTGCGGGAATGAGGCCCTCTTCGTTGGCTTGTTGGAGCGTTTTGTCAGTGATTGGTGCACCTTCCTTCACGATGACTTCGATTACATCTGCATCTCCAGCAAGACCTGCAACACCGGTTACTGGCGAAATTGGTTCCTTTTCCCGAGGACCGAACTGAGCGTATGGGCGGACATATTCTCTGTGAATAAGACCCTCATCATCAATTTCGATACCGAGAGCTGTAATATCCTGTGCGATGCGTGTGAGGTCATCGGTATCCATCCCGACGACCTTGATTTGGAGATCTCCTTTGCCAGTCATGATCTCTCTGACGTTGATAACACCAGGAATATCAAGCACCCGCTGGGCCTGTTCCTGCCGATCAGTCGCCGGTGTGGTACAGGTGAACAGGTTTGCTAATCGACCGTCAGCTCGCTCGTAGTCCACATGAGCATGGTAGCCCTTAATGATCCCATCTTCTTCGAGACGGCGAATCCGATTACGGACAGTCGGAGCAGAGACATCTACTTTCTCAGCGATATCTGGTGCAGATGTGTGACGGCCCTCCCGCGTAAGATAATACAGTATCTCCTCATCGATCTCATCGATACCTTTGGACATACTTATACGAGACAATTGGTTCCCTTTCGGCATTTAATTTGACTTTTGTTCTCGATTGGAACCAGCATCGACCGCACCACAGATGCGATGCTGTCTGATGGATAAGTAGGGATTTCACTGGGGACACGGCACCTCGAGAGCATTAAACGATAAGAAAGATTGCCGTGATTAAGAGAACGAATCCGTAAATACAGCGGAAGTTATTTTGCTTTCCAGAATGGCGATTCATGTATGAGCAATTCAGACAACGGACGAGCGCCCACAGAGCGGCTCCCGGATACCCTTGTTGAGCAACTTGATACCCTTGAGCCACCAGAACTTCGCGCAGTACACAAATATGCCGAGCAGCTTCTGGAAGAGGCCCATCCGCCGCTAGAGCAACAGATCCGCGAAGAAGCAAAAGGGGATGTCCTCTCGATAGAGGATGAGGGAGTATACACGTTAGTCAGAATGCGGTCTCCTGACACGGACGATTCCGACGGCGATTCGTCCCCTGTTTCACTCTACCATGTGACTCGGGAGAGACATCCAGATGGCGAAGAAACCCTCAACTGGTCATTTATCGGAGATTTGAGAGAGTGATCTGCTAATGCAAATTCTTGTAGAGTGTATCTCTGTACCACGTTGTTCCAGTTTCCGACGAGGCGAACGCATGGGACACGGCAGCTATCTTCGAACGCTATCAGTTCCACCGCGTCACAGGTATCCATGCCGTAGAAAAGACGATGGCTCCCTTGTGGAGAGCATTGGCGAACAAACAGACGGAACAATCATGATGGCACGTGGGCCAGAGGAGTCTCCCATGTCGATTCGGGAAGCGATCATGCAGTGACTCGAGGTATAAGTATACATGTATATTATCATTGTTGGAGCAGGAGATATCGGAACGCCATTGATGAACATCGCGACTCGGTCAGGCAACGAAGTCGTCGTCATCGAGAACGACGACGAACGGGCCGATCGAGTTGCCGGTGAGTACGATTGTCTGGTTCTCAATGACGATGCGACGGCCCATGGGACACTCATGGATGCCGGTATCGAAGAAGCAGACGCTCTAATCAGCACTACCGACCGAGACGCAACCAATATCATGGTCTGTCTGCTCGCGCAGGAACACGAGGTACCAGCAGTCGTCTCAGTCGTGCACGATCCTGAGCACATGAACGTGTTTCGCCAGATCGGCGTCAATACGATGGAGAACCCGCAGGAGCTCATCGCCGAATATCTCTACCGCGCGGTCGCTCGACCGGCGATCGTCGACTATATGCGAATCGGCGAAGAGGCAGAAGTCTTCGAGATCACTGTTACCGAAGATTCTCCAATCGATGGCAAAACGATTGTCGAGGCAGCGGAAGAGGAGGTTCTCCCTGACGACGTTCTAATCGTTGCGATCGAGCGCGAAGGTCAGGACTCACCACTTACCCCAAAAGGCGGGATGGAGATCAAAGCCGGTGATCTACTGACCGTCTATTCGGCGTTTGGCGCTGCTCCCGAACTGACCAATGTATTCGGTCATCCCGAAGACCGAACCAAATGATGACCGAAACTAGAGATCAGAGTTTTTATATGTATGTACTACTCCAGCTGCGGCAGCGAATCAGAGCTCAAACAGCTGATCAGTACACCGCTGCAAGTGGGAATACGAAACTGGAGGTGAAGCGTGTATGAACGAAGCGATGGAAACGATCAGCCGAGACTTAGGGCGCATGTTCCAAGCGCTGGCCGGATTACTGTTCGTTTCCCTGCTTGTCCCGCTTGTCTGGGGAGAATACTATGCGATTCCGGCTCTTGTCGTCTCCGGGTTGCTCCCGCTTGGTATCGGCTATGCCCTGGCGTCGACGTTTGAGGAAGCGACCCAGCCTGGGAAGCTACACGGGATGATCATCGCCGCGACGGGCTGGTTCTGTGTCGCGCTTTTCGGATCGGTCCCGTTCCTCCTCATTGCGTGGACCGTTGAGCTTGGGCTCCCAGTCCTCGAGACGCCGGCACAGACGGAGACACTCGCGGCGTTTACTAATCCACTCAACGCCGTCTTCGAGAGTATGAGCGGCTTTACCGGGACTGGCCTGACGATGACCGACAACGAGGAGGTCTTACCACGGACGCTGCAGTGGTGGCGGTCGTTCATCGAGTGGGTCGGTGGCGTCGGCGTGATCGTTCTCACGACGGCGATCCTTGCCCGTCCTGGCAGTGGGTCACTGACGCTCTATGAGAGCGAAGCACGATCCGAACGGATTCATCCAAGTATCGTCTCCACGGTGCAGACGATCTGGTGGATCTTCCTCCTCTTTACGTTCGTCTCGATCCTGTTACTCTGGGTCGTCGGGATGCCACTCTGGGGTGCAATCAACCACGCGATGACAGGCTTATCAACTGGTGGATTCTCGATTACCGACAACTCGATCGCCACCTACGACAGCGCCGCTATCGACTTCGCGCTCCTGCCGATCATGCTGCTCGGTAGTATCGCCTTCCCAGTGCACTATCTCATCCTGCAAGGCGACCTCCGAAATCTCTATACGGATCTCCAGACTCGGTGGGTATTCATCTACATGAGCGCTGGCACGCTCGCTCTTACCGCGCTCGTCTACGTCACCGAAACGTATGACACCCTGTTTACGGCGTTTCGCTACAGTTCCTTCCAATTCGTCTCGGCGGCGACCTGCGCTGGCTTCCAAACTGCAGTCGACTCGACGAATGTCGCGCTTGGCCGGTGGCCAGCACAGGCCCAACTCACGGTGGTCTTCGGGATGATTGTCGGCGGTGCAGCTGGGTCGACAGTCGGCGGAATTAAGCTCATCCGGGCGCTCACGCTATTAAAAGGAATTCGCTTCCGTATCATGGATGTCTTTTATCCTAAGACAGCAGTTCGCCGGTTGAAAATAAACGGTCGCCGACTTACCGAACAAGAAGTCCGTCAGGAGTTCGAGGAAGCAGCCATCATCGGCTTTCTCTGGTTTGTCTTCCTTGGCATTGGGATGTTTGTGCTTCTCCTGATACTTCCACAGGGTGAATACTCCCTCGAGAACGTCATCTTCGAGGTTGCGAGCGCTCAGGGCAACGTCGGCCTCTCCGCGGGCATCACCGGGCCGGAGTCGCTGCCGACGCTTGGGAAACTCATGTTCCTGTTCAATATGTGGATCGGTCGCCTCGAGATCATCCCCGTGCTGGTGACACTCCGAGCACTCTTCCGTCGTGGAGGGATCTACCAATGAATCTTCGTGGCCTCCCGGTCGTCGGAGACCTCCTTGAGGCAGGTGCTGAGGATCGGGTCTTCGATGTACTGCTGCTTGTTGGCCCACTTCTCATTCTCTTTATCGCTGTCGTGGGACGGTCGGTCCTCACGTCTGGAGGCGCAATCATCTACATACTATTTTTCATATTATATATTATTTATCGAGGAACACATCAATAAGACGATTAAACACTGCACTTTGAGATTTTCTTCTGGAGACTCGCTAGAATCCAGTGTGGTTTTTTCGACCGTGCGGCAGAATGCAACGCGATTCTTAGGTACGAAGGTGTGGGTGGCACTGCTCGAGTGCCTCATGAACCGCGTTTCGCCGACCGACGAACGTGAGATGGTCTCCGTGTTGAAGAACCAAGTCTGCATCAGGTACTTCCGACTCACCATCGCGACTAACGAGTGCAACTAAGACGCCATCTGGGAGTTCTTGATCGAGTTCGCGAATCGATTTGCCGACCAGTTTTTCGGATGTTACTTCAATTTCTTGAACGTCGCCGGATCGACCGAGTTCAGTCATCCACTCCGAGAGAGCAGGCCGTTCAATTGCATTATCCATGGACTGGGCGATCGATTCATCAGCTGCAATTGCTCGCACACCCAACTCCTCAAATGCATCGGCGTTACCCGGTGTATTCACCCGAGCAATGACTGTCTCGCTGTCAAACTTCGAGTTTGCCAGTTGAGCGATGAGTAAATTTGTGTCATCGTCACCCGTTGCCGCAGCGACAATTTTCGCATTCGCCGCGCCCGCAGATTGCAGAACGGATATATCTGTCCCATCGCCATGGTAGACAGTGAACCCAGCGTTCCGTGCCGTCTCGACTTTATTCTGATCATCGTCGATAAGAATAACATTTTCACCACGATCCTCCAGCCGTTCGGCGAGGCCGCGACCGACACGACCACCGCCAACAACGATTACGCGCATTGGTAGTACCTTGAGTACTTGTGCGATATGCCTGGCAAACCCTCCTTCGAAAATGACCGTTGTCAGAATCACCAGAAACACAGTTCCGACGAGAATAGTCGCCGCTTCGGGGTTCGACGACCGGAGTTCAAGTGCAAAGAGCGTCGCCACACTTGCCGGGATGATCCCCCGTGGACCAACGACACTCATGAACAGTTGCTCACGGAACGAGAACTGTTCTCCGTGCGTACAGAGAAGCACTGAAACAGGGCGAATGACTGCTATTACAGCAAGGACGACGACAACACCACCGACTCCAAGTGAAAAGAGATCCTCGAGAGAGAGGAGCGTCGTAAGTGAAATGAAGACAAATGAGAGAACGATCAGCGTGATATCTCCCTTGAACGCCTCAATCTCGTCCTCATAGGGAACTCCAGCATTTCCGAGGAGTAGCCCTGCTGTTGCAACCGCCGCAATACCTGCCTCTGTGATAATCGTGTTTGCGATTCCATAGGTGGCAAGCGCTCCAACGAGAACGATTAGTCGTGAATTCCGGACTGCATTCGACGGAGACAGATCAACGTGGTTGAGGAGATACCAGAGGAACCCTGCCGCCAGGACACCGATGAGGAGACCAATTCCAAGTCGGGAAACAAATTCTTCGACTAACACCTGTATCTCGGTCTCCTCAGAAACAACCATTTCGAAGACAGCGACAGCCAAAATCGCTGCGGTCACATCGTTGACTATCCCTTCCGTTTCGAGCGCTGCTGCGACGCGATCTCGGACCGGGACAACATCTAAAATTGGTGTGATGACCGTCGGACCAGTCGCGATGAGGAGTGAGCCAACAAGAAACGACAACTCCCACGAGACGTTGAGCGCGAATCTGACAACGGCAGCTGTCCCAACAAGAGCAATGAGTGCACCCACTGTAATCAACCGAATCGCTTCACGCGGTGTCTGTCGGAGTTTTGTAAGCTTTAGGTGGAACGCACCCTCAAAGACGATAATTGCGACAGACAGTCCAACAATTGCTGAGAGAGGACCGGGACCACCGAACGATTCTAATCCGACAAGATCAGCCCCTTCAGGCCCAACAGCAACTCCTGCGAGAATGAGAAAGAGTACACTGGGTATCTCCAAGCGGTCAGCTAACACCTGCGAAGCAACACCCAATCCTAAGATGATTACGACGAGAGCAACTAATTCAGTCCCAGCACTCATAGAGGATACACCTATATGTTTAACTAAACCCCTACTATAAAACCACCATGAAACCAACTGAAACCGGAAGTGGTGTTAGCTTCTAAAATCTTAGTCGCCAGAAGGTACACAGATACTATTGAAGTCAGATTTTAACGTCAAAAGTACAATATTGGGTGCGAAATTTTTCCTGTCATATGTGGAGAGGTTGAGAATAACAGGAGGTGAAAAAAGAATATTAATCACTCAAGCAATATTTGGATGAGAAACGCGACCAGGATCAGAAAGATACCACTGTATCCGATTATATTCAGGATCGAATTTGGAACTGGATGTGGAAAAACACCTGATTGTAGAGTTATAGAAATAACAGCAGATAGGAATCCAAAAAGCATGACATAACCAATCCACCAATAAGCTGGTTCTGAAGGTTGACTAGTTTGTTTAGACATACAGAAGTTACATTCTAATATCGGAAGAGCATTTATATCATGCCCTCGCTGGATATATTTGGTGAACTATCACTATTTACTTGTCGTCTTCAATATCTATCTATTCTGCTTGTACCGTTCCTGTTGTATCTTCTGGAGACGATAATTGACACCCCAGATGACCCAAATAAGGAGAATTCCAGTTCCGATGAGGGATTCTAACCGTACAATTGGCCCGTCAAGAATGTAAGCAGAAGCGAACACGATAATAGTCCAAACCATAATAACATAGACCATTTGGTCAAGTGAGTCCGGTCCCACAACCTCCCGGATCGACATGGTTCTACGTTTGCAAACAATACCGATAAAGTTCCCGGCGATCTTGTAGAAACCAGCACACAGAGTGTCCTATATGAGAATAGATTTGAACAGTTTTCTTGAATTACAAGTGGAATCGCAATCTTCCTACGAGGCCGATATCCGGGACTGCAGACGCTGTATCGTGCTTGGCGTTCGGCACTTCCGTTCGCCAAACGAACCGGCTGGTAATACACCGATCCCACACCCATGACCCAAACACTTCACGTCCGTATCAACTCATCGTCCGACCGTAGCGATCTCGAAGACACGCTTGCTGCTCTCGATGCTGGCGAGAGTGTCGACCCCAAGCCGTCGACGCTCTCGGTAGAGGACCTCGAGACGTTCGGTCGAATCTTTCGGTCGACGAATCTCAAACTCCTCGAGGCGATCGCTGATCATGAGCCAGACAGTATTCGTGAACTCGCTCGAATCGTCGGCCGTCATCCGCCAGAAGTCACTGAGAACGTGACCGAACTTGCCGACTACGGACTCGTCGAACTCGAGCAAAACGGTCGCGCAAAGCGTCCGGTTGTGTGGTACGATGAGATCGATATCGACCTTCCCATCGGCCAGCACTCCCCCGATGTTGCACCAGCGTGATATCCTGCTCAGTCTTCGCTCAATTCCTCATAGAGGCGCTTGCGAAGCCCTATATCTTCGTCCGCGATCTCAGAAAGTACACTCCGGAGCTCTTCGGCGGACGCCGCTGCAAGGAGAGCTTCCAGCGATTGATCACCGCCGGCGGCTTCGACGTCACCGCTAGCCAGTACGGCTGCGACGATATGCTTACACGGCACTGCATCATCAGGACAGCTACACTGGCCACTGACATAGCTTCCCTGCGAGAGTGTAACCCGAACATCGTATGGACGGCTCCCTTGGACTGTTGCTTGGAGAGTATCGTCTACGTACTCGAGCTCAGTCACTGATCCACGTTCGTAGTAGCGGCTTCCTCGCTCATAGCGGCCTGGCTCGGTTACTTCTTGAAGTATCTCGAGATCGACTGATTGAGATGGTGTCTGTGTTTGGAGACGTGGAAATGCGTCTCCAACGGGCTCGTCACCAGGAATAGAGGGATCAGCTGACCGACGGTGGATCCACCCTTGCTCTGGCCATCCGATCGGGTACCACTTGGTCGGATCGCTCACGACATCCCAACACGTTCCGATCACCGATGAACTATCCTCGGGAAATATTCCTTTGATCGTTGCCGTACGCGGCGTCATACCGATATCTAGCGTGACATCAGTCTGGTGGGCGGTGTCGTCAGCAACTCGATCGGCGTAGTTCGAACGAATCTCCTCGAGTGCAGCGATCCCGTCGGCTGAGAACGCGTGGCCGGTTCGCTCGAGTTCAAGCACCAGCTCAGCATATTTGTTCTTTTCGCGGTATTTGATCAGTGGGCGATTGCTCCCAACCAGTTCAGTGGGGTCGTAGTCTGGGAGTGTTGCTCCGAACACAATCGGCTCAACCGGCTCTGTTGGCGTTTCCGGCAGGAGATCTTCGTCTGGTGAATTTTCAGCAGTTGGCTCACCGAGTGATGTCTCGAAGAGGCGGCCACAGGCTGGACAGACCGTACAGTTGAGCTCACTACTGTGCCATGTCGTGAGTTCGTGGGCGCAGCACCAGTCACAGGGGCGTTTAGTCTCCTCTTCAACCATCTCCCAATCGATGTCACGAACCGGCGTCACTCGCTTGAGTTGAGTGATGACTTGTGAGCGCTGCTTCTGCTGTTGTTCTAGTTGTAGGCGGCATGACTCACACACGTCAGGGCTCTTCTCACGAATGTCAGTCGGGAAGACAAGACGCTGCTCAGTGGTTCGGCCCTGTAGAACGGGTCTCCCTGTAGAGGAGAGTGATCTCGAACGAGATTGAGTACTGTCTGGTGATTCGGGTGGTTCGTATGCGACAATATCTGTTGCTGTGATGGACTTATCTGGTGAGTTCCCTGTCTCATCAGCAAATGCTCGTCCATATCGGCATCCATCAGGCCCGACGATGTGCCATTTCCCAGATTGTGTTCGGCCAAACGTTGGCACGGTTGCTTGCGAGAACGAGACGAACTCCTATAGAGTCTTTCAAGCACTTGTACTCGAGTATCCGGAGGAACGTTCCCCACCCAGATGTTACGTGGGAACGCTGTCATCAGTCAAGTGACGGTCATCATCAACGAAGCGCTGGACATTCGCAATCGAGAGAGCAGCGTTCGCGAATGCTAGGTTGCGGCGGATCGTCTGCCATTTTTGGATCGTCTCGGCGTCGATGTCTCGTTGCACAGAGGCAGATTCAGAGAGTGCTTGGTTTGTCTGCTCAATGGCCAAACTCGTCCACGAACGCGTTCAACCGTGTAAGAATAGTGGATAGCATTTCAGTGTTTTCGTAGCTTTCACTCCTAACACTCTTTACAGTGCATAACGTATCCCCCATTCAACGATGTCCATCGACCGAGATACCTTCGAGAACACGAGCGAGGACGAGCTCGCGGATCTTTCGGTCGCAGATCAGGTCCTCGGGTTTCTCGCCGCCAACGAGGAGCGAGCGTTCAAGGCCCGCGAGATCGCCTCTCAAATTGGCGTCGACGAGGGTGCGGTTAGCACCGCTCTCTCGCGATTGAAGAACCGCGACCTGGTCGAGCACAAGGCAACGTACTGGGCGGTGACCGACGACGCAGAGCGCCTCGACGGATACAGCGGCTACGAGCGGGCGACCGAACTGTTCAACGACCAACTCGGTACCGAGGACAAGGAGGCGTGGCGCGAGCACGCACCTCAGAAACCACACCCGAGCGTCGAGGACGAACAGTGACCGACGAAGAAGCAGCCCCTGTTTTCGAACGGGGCGATGTCGTCTACGGCGATGACCCATTCAAAGGTGACGAGGACGCTCGGCCCTGGCTCATTCTCTCGAACCACGAGGAACGTCCGTTCTACGGCGAGCAATATATTGGTCCCGTCCCAAAGTCGTCTAAAGTTTGATCCCGTTCTAAAGTCGTCTATGCTCGTATCTGGTAAGCCAACGAACATCAGCAGTGTGATGGCTGTTTTGGCCGACTGTTTGAGTAGTTCGTCGACGAACACCACGGAGCCATTCCAGAATCGAAGAATAAGGGATATTCGGAGTCGTAAGATCGGTAGGCGACCCGAAGAAACCCTATTTTTTCGAGTGAAAGAGCCACCGTTGCTGGAGCGACTGATCAACGACGCTCAAAAAGACATCAACAACGACCGATACTCCAAGAGAGGCCCGCTACCGCTACACAGCCGAGGGCTGAGGTTTAGCTAAAGACAGATGAAAACAGGACTGCTTTACCGACCCACCTCAAATACCTAGAGAGAAATGGACCGGCTCGTCTTCTATCATCATCCACAAGCCGAAAGTTTCTCACTCAAATTTAGCTCAGCGTCACTGACAGAGATCCGTTCTCGGCGAGAGCAGTCCGATGAGCCGACCAAGCTGATCGGTTATCCCTTTGAAACACCAGTTTATGTACTCTACGAGGGCGATACAGAGATCGAATCTGCCCAAGAGATTGACTTCGACAGGAAGTGGCTGAGTGACCGTATTCGTGATCTCCCTCGTGCTGGGCAAGTTGTCGCATTCCGGTTAGTGGAACTGCTTGAGGCCGCTGTCGATGCCCGAGAAGCAGATGAGTTCCGGCTCTACAAGGAGTTCGAGCCGCAAAAGATCCAACAGGCACTCGATCACGTGTCGTGGGGATCATCGGTTCATGAAGTCGCCGGCGAAGTGATGTCGAATTTGATCCTCCGGCATTCTCTCCCGAATGCGAATCACCGAACCGGCATTGCGATGCTTCAATTCGGCTGTGTTGAATCGCCATACGGCGGTGGATTTCACCGTTTGACGGCCCGCTTGATGTTATAGACGACACACATTAGGGTTATTTCACGGAACTCTCGGTACCAGGTACGCGCTCGCACGGCGTAGCCGAGCGAGCGCTTGACTGCGGAGTTCACGGTTTCAGTCATTGACCGCTGAGCGTACCGATCGTCGTCAATACGAGCGTTGTGAGCGTGATCGTAGGGAGCAAAGATCCGGTGTTTGATCAGCGGACGAATGTCGAGTTCACGGAGCTGTTCGCGGAGCGCTTGCTTATCGTAGCCCTTGTCAGCGGCAAGTGACCGCAGATCGCCCGCGTTCCGGCGGGCGATCTGCTCGGCGAGGTCTGCGTCGCTTCCTTCTAACGTCGTCGAGCAGTGAAGATCGAGAACGGCTTGCGTTGCTGTATCGACGAGTTTTGTGACTTTGAGCGTTTGAACGCGGTAATTTGTTCGGTGGCAGTAGTGGCGGCTCGCACGATCACGTTCGTAGAATGTTGCATCGATAGCAGCATGTTCAGAGGGGTCGTGCAACTGCGCCGACTGGCGCAGTAGCACTCGACAGACACTCATCTCGATCCGATCAAACGCCTTACACAGCGTAGATGGAGCGGGGAGATCGGCCACGTCAAGGCCGATCTCCCCTGTTATTTGCGGCATTTCCTTCAACAGATCGATCGTCATCCGGTAGGACGTATCAAGGTAAATCCGGAGGCAATGCAGCGAAATGAGGGCATAGTCGGCGAATCCGCCGCCACCAGTCGGGGCGGCGGATTCGCCTCGTTCACCCGTAACTCTTTGTGCAATCGAGACGCAACGCTCGGTGAAGCGGGAGATTTGCGTCATGGACAACCAAGTTTTCCCGCTTCAACTCCTTCGATTTACTGACCTTCCCCGACGCCGTCTAGTGATTCAACGCAGCCTTCAATTCTGTATTGAGAGTATCGAACCGGATTTTGAGATGCCACGAACCCACGTCGACGATAATACCTGGCGTGAGTGGGTCGATCCCTACATCGTCGATTCCAAACGGCTCATCACAGTCCGCCGGAATAATCTTCGATTCAAGAAACTCGAAGAGTTAGACGTTGACCTCGTCGAACGGAAAGATGGAATCCAAATCCGACTAACCAAATTCGAGCTGGATATGCACTGGCGAGAGGCCCTCACGGAGTACGCTAGTCTGCACGAAACACACTGTACGGAATTCGCTCAGGCAGTCCTCAAACGTGCTGAACGGGATTATCTACTCGATCAGCCAGGGCCAACGAAACAGGAGTTCATCACGTATCTGGAGGAAGGACTCGTTGAGCGAGACTTCAGGGAAATGTTCTGATCAGTCGCGAAGCTCTGCGACCGACTGACCGACCTCACGGACGTGTTCACTTCGCTCGAGGTCAAGTTCCTCGGCGAGGTAGTCAACTGTCTCTTTGAGGCTCATACTGGAAGGAAGTCTGCCGAGCGGTATAAACCTAGTGCTGGAGCAGTTATTTTGTGCCGTCTCAAAGTGGTCTAGAGTTTCGCGCTGTGGGTGAGTAGACGGTCAGTAGTGCCTACCTCTAACGCTCTCTCAACTACGTGCACTCGGTGCACGCCATTCTAACGCAGTATCACTGTCTGTAGTAGGTGTCGCCGCGACTCTCAGCGGCAAACTCGAGACGGCTTTGCAACGCGACCAAATGATCGTGGTCGCATATTCCTCAGGCTATGTTAGGGAGAACCCTAACGCTTATCGTGTTAGGACTCATACTAACAAACAGGGATGAGTGATGACGTCACAGTTGTTCGTGACGAGATTGAAGCCTATTCGGATGGTACTGTCGCCCGTGTCCGCGTACTTTCGGTGCCCGAGTCCGAGAAGTTTCCAGACGGCATCAAGTACGCCTTCCACTACGGCGTCGCCGGCGCTGATGATCCAATCATCCGATTCGATAACCACCACGGAATTCACGAACTGCATCTTGACTCGGAGGTCTACGAGACCGACTATCCGGGACTACAGACGCTGTATCGTGCTTGGCGTTCGGCGCTTCCGTTCGCCAAACGAACCGACTGGTAATACACCGATCCCACACCCATGACCCAAACACTTCACGTCCGTATCAACTCGTCGTCCGACCGTAGCGATCTCGAAGACACGCTTGCTGCTCTCGATGCTGGCGAGAGTGTCGACCCCAAGCCGTCGACGCTCTCCGTGGAGGACCTCGAGACGTTCGGTCGAATCTTTCGGCCGACGAATCTCGAACTCCTCGAGGCGATCGCTGATCATGAGCCAGACAGTATTCGTGAACTCGCGCGAATTGTCGGCCGTCATCCGCCAGAAGTCACTGAGAACGTGACCGAGCTTGCCGACTACGGACTCGTCGAACTCGAGCAAAACGGTCGCGCAAAGCGTCCGGTTGTGTGGTACGATGAGATCGATATCGACCTTCCCATCGGCCAGCACTCTCCCGATGTTGCACCAGCGTGATATCTTCCTCAGTTTTCGCTAATCACCGCAACCCACGCTCACTGGCGTCTCTGGCAGCATCGTCGGATGCACCGATACATCCGGAACAGCAGCGTGCTTTCTGGCGCGGCTCGACATATCCGCGTAGCCGTCTCCACGATGGGAGACCAGAGTGAGGATGTTAGACAAACAGCCGACTTCGAGCGCTATCAACGCCGGTGATCGAGGACACTGCAGGTCTCGTCAAGATCGAAGACCACCTGATTGTCTCTGAGTTCGACGACGATTCGAGCAGCCGGTGAGTCTCTTTCGGAAAGAGACACGTCACTCACTCGCGCCAGATCGTGTGGCCCGAGCTGAGCGTCCCGTGGTCCGAGCCCACAGTTGGCGTATAGCGTCTCGACGGCAGGGTGACCGAGAATCGTGTGTGCGATCGGGATCGGATACGACAACCAGCAAATGTCACATGCTGCAGTCGCGTACGGTACATCATCGAGGAGGTACGTGTCCGGGACGGAGTCGCGAGGAAACGACAAATTGGCAGTTCCCCAGCAGTGTGGACAGACACCCTCCCGAAGCAGTCGCACGTCGCAAGCGTGTTTCCGTAGCGAGCAGTCGATGACTTCGTCTATCGTCCGGCTCCGGGCCGCCCGTGGAGGCGTAGGATACGCGACCGCAGCACCATGCTCAGGACAGCCGACGTACAGCTGGTGGTTCCGGTAGGTCGCGACGAGCGCTTGATCACAGTGCAGGCACTCACAGTCTATTTCTCGTTGCTCAATGTCGCTCTCCTCGTCGCCAGCTCTAGCTTCGCCATATGTGCCCGCCCGAATCGCGGCCACGATTTCGAGAGCCGCCACTCGTGGCAGATACCGCCCATCGACTTTGCGGACGAACTCGTCTTGGAGTTCGGTGAGGTGATAACTGAAGCGGCTCGTGTCGTTCACACCGACCTGCGTGCGCAACTCTGAGAAGGTGGGCCACTCAGACGACCATGCCTCGTCGTATCGGTCCGCGAGCGCGAAGAGGATGCGAACGCGGGTCTCGTCAGTCAACACCGCGTAAGCCGCTTCCCGTGTACTGTCCTCGTCCGTCATACTCTGGATACCTGATTTCTGCCCCGTACGTATTCCGGTCAGACCTGTCAGCCTTTCAACTTAATGGTCATTGAGATAACACTTACAACTGATCCAGTACAGTCACTTACCGTGCCAGATTCGCCCTCGATGCCGACCGCGGTCATCCCTAAGCGACTCGGCGACAAGACTGGAATTGCTCGCACAGGAATCTTCCTCGCTGGCGTGGTGCTGGCTGCGGTGGTCGGGAACTTCGCGGCATCACTGGCCGTCGTCGTCACGATCGGCCGCGACGCGGGTGAGGTGGTCACTTTCGTTGCGGGTACTCTCGGGACTGAACTGTCTTTCCTCCTGATCGGGGCGGCCTATCTCCGGGTTGGGTCGTCGTTCCGCCCGTCCGTCCAGATGCTCAAGAGACGGGCCGTTCCCTACCTGATCAGTGGCTTGCTCGCGAGTTTCGCTACGGCGTTTCTCTCGCTCGCGGTCACCGATGCGGTCGTCCCGGCGATCGACCTCTCGCCAGGGTACATGGAGTACAGCAATCTCGGCGAGCCAACTGGTGCAGGGCTGGTTGCCGCAGCAGTCCTGTCACTCGCGGTGATCGGGCCCGTTGAAGAGTTGTTCTTCCGTGGCGTGATCCAGAGTCGGCTTCAGGCAGCGCTCGGTTCCGTGAGTGCTATCAGCATCGCGGGCGCGACGTTCGCGCTGTTCCACGTCTACCCTGTCGCTCTACTCTCGCCACCAGCGATCATTATCAGCCACATGGCGGCATACTACACGCTTATGGGGGCAATCTTCGGTTGGGTGTACTACCGAACAGACACCCTCATTGCACCCGCTCTCGTTCATGGGACGTTCAACGCTACTGTGTTCACGCTCCCGCTGTGGATGTAATGGCAACCCGCACCGTCTCTTGGGAAGGTGAGCGTGTCATAGAATCGGTCACAGGCCAATTCGACTCCGCAGTGTACGGTCGGTATAGGGCAAGCAAGTAACAGAGTACGATTAAATATCTTAGACACACTTTTTTATTCCATTTAGAATGGAGACGGGACACTCCCAAAAAGAAGGTCAAGAAGCATGTAAATCGCCCAGAAAACCCCCCACAGTACGACACCGATTGCTATCCACTTGGGAACGTTCCCTGAGAGACTGGGAGTTTCTGATGGGAAGTACGGCGACAGTGGGTTGTTCGGCTTCTTATCACTCATGCTTAGACCTTGTTTCGAAAACAGTTTAAATCCTCACATTAGTTAATTGACTATAACCTCCATTAGTGTTATCTTCGCACATCTACTCACCGGCTAATTCACTCAAAGGGAGTTGAAACAAATTGCCTGCGAGTCTTTCTATGACAGACTCAAGGTAGCATCCGCGGACACCACGACCGGAAAACGGCACGCACGAACGGGACTGACTCGCCGACATCGACACACTCATGTCCCAGATGGCGTGTCATCAGCGGGAGATCTGAGAGGATAATGGCACCAGACAGTGGTGGAACAATCCAGTTGCGGCGAGAGATCGTGTACCTCAAGTTGGGTACCGTCTCAAAGCGGTCTAGAGTTTCGAGCTGTAGGTGAGTAGACGGTCCAGTAGCGCCTATCTCTAGCGCTCTCTAAACTACGTGCACTCGGTGCACGCCATTCTAACATTGTAATAAGGTGCCACCGCGACTCTCAGCAGCAAACTCGAGGCGGCTTTGCGACGCAACCTACCGATTATCGCTGAGCGGATGAACTAAGTTCACTCACGATATGGGACCAGATAACCCAGATTTTCGCGGGTGTGTGCCCCCATAATGAAGAAATCAGATTGGCCTCGGGATGAGAGATTGATTGGGAATATGATTTTTGCAATTACCAACATTGTTATCCTGACAGGGACTTTCGCTGCAGTTATCGCGTTTTTATCTCGATCCCTCATCATTCTTATTTTCGTCAGACCGCTGGATAAGATCCCTCATAGCCTCATTTCTATTGTCCCTGGTGGAATTCCGTTGTGGCTGTCGATGGGTGTTCCAATCTTCATCACGCTCACCATATTTATTGGATTGCCGTTACTGAATCGTTGGCTACGTGGATTACTCATTCAACGATTTGAATCTGGGACTCATGATCCACCTGCTGACATCCATCAACGGGTCACAATGCTTTCAAAGAGTGCTAATATGCCACCGCCGTCAGTTGCAGTGGTGGACTCAGAGGTTGCGACCGCCTTTACCACCGGTTTACGACCTAACGAAGCACAGATCACCGTCACCTCTGCGCTCATCGATACATTATCTAAATCTGAACTTAACGGGGTTCTAGCGCACGAACTGAGTCATATTAAGAATCGAGATGTTACAATCATGACTGCGGTGATGATCCCTATCGTTGTCGCTGCTGGACTGTGGACAGTTATGACAAACGACACCAGTCATCAACCTGGGCAAGCATACAGACACAGAAACCAGAACACATCACACACATTTGATGGGCTTATCTCAGGAATGTTTGGACTGATCGCTGGCATGTTCTGGGTACTAGCCTGCCTTTGTACGGCTCCGTTTGCGCGATACCGCGAGTTCGCTGCAGATCGAGGTGCCGCCGTTATTACAGGAGAACCAGCAACCATCGCGGCAGCATTAGAGACTATCGATAGCCGAAGTCCGCCTACCGTTGATATGAGGTTAGTCGACATGTCACCGATGGCAATCCTTCCAATCACGGATACTACAGATGTCTGGACAGCAGGATGGGATACACCGTCTGATTGGCTCCCTGAAACATTTCGTGAACAATTGTCAATATACTCACGCACTCACCCAGAGACCAAGGAGAGACTTCGCCGACTTCGGGAACTCGAGAAAACACTCCATGGAACAGATACATCTGGGTCCAATTGATCAGTTAATCTCTCTCTGTTAGTTTGATCCGGACGTCGTCAGTAGTAAACTGCTAGTCGATGGATCGATTGGCCGCGTCAAATGAAAGGCCATTTATTACCACTATATATTTAAAAATTGATTGGATAAAAACAACATATCATTAGATTTTGTCCATCGAGGCTCTGTTGAAATCCTCAGAGAGTTACAGGTTCGTCTAGTAGTCTGACTGGATGGAGTCCCTCCCGAAGTCGCGGTTACTCCGGTTCGTTGAGCAAGCGATGCACTTGGCTCGGCGAGCTGTCGCTCGTTACTCGTCGAAGTTCTCGAAACGGCGGTACACACTTCATCAACACATCGTCCTGCTCTGTCTCAAGGTTCGGAAGAATACGACGTACCGGACGCTTCTGGACGAACTTATCGAGATGCCTCGGATTCGAAGCGTCCTCGATCTTGAGGAACTCCCGTCTCCTTCGACATTGTGTAAGGCGTTTAACCGCCTTGGTATGGCTGTTTGGCAGGTTCTTCTCAATCTCTCAGTCACGCTTCTCCCGAGCAACGGTGTCGTCGGGATCGACGCCTCTGGATTCGACCGCAGTCACGCCTCTAAGCACTACACGAAACGAACGAAGCTGACGATTCAACAGTTGAAAGTTACACTTCTCGTGGACACGAGAGTGAATGCAATCATCGACTTACACGTGACGACGACCAGAAAGCACGACTCGAAGATCGCGCCTTCGCTAATCAGGCGGAATACGGATGACGTAACGATTCTCCTCGGTGACAAGGGATATGACGACCAGAAGATTCGCACGTTAGCCCGTGAAAATGGTGTTCGTCCGGTCATCAAGCATCGAGAATTTTCGTCGCTTCACAAGGCGTGGAACGCTCGGCTGGACGCCGACCTCTACGGTCAACGTAGTCAGAACGAGACGGTGAACTCTCGGCTTAAACGGAAATACGGCGCATTCGTCCGCTCACGGCGCTGGTGGAAGCAGTTCCGCGAACTCGTTGTCGGCTGTCTCACTCACAACATCGACAAGGGACTCTGAACGTGCAATATACTACACATAGTCAGCATCGAACTCGGGTTGTCGGAGCGCGTTGATTGGGAGGAACAGTCTGGACCCCTTATGATCTATTCACATTCCTCTTCATCTGGATCAAATGCTAACATTGTCTGGCCAGCATACACGGTATCACCAACTTCAACAGCGAGATCTTCTTCCGTAAATCGAGGTGGGAGAATAACATCTGCTCGACTTCCAAAAGAGATATGACCGATACGGTCCCCTTTTGAAATTCGATCCCCTTCCTCGATGTACGGGTGTATTCGTCGTGCAAACCACCCTGCGATGAGAATTACACTATAGTCTTCAAAGTCTATTTGCAGTTGTTCGTTGTTCTCAGACTCCTTTGAGAATGCCAGTTTATACGCACCTGGCCGGTGTGTAATCTCATTTACGCGACCAGTAAGTGGAGCACGGTTAACATGAACATTTGTTGCGCTCATGTATACCCCTATTCGGAGCTGACCGCCTTCGTCCCTAACCACCGAGACTGTCCCATCGGCGGGTGAAGCAACGCCAATTGGTGCAATCTGGCGGTCCGGATCACGATAAAACGCTAAAATTGAGGTTGAAAATATGATACCAAATACTGCTGCGAGTGGGGTGATAATCGATGCGAGAACCCCCGCAACAAAAGTTAGTATCGCATATTTCCAACCATCAGGTGCGAACTGAGTTTGCATAAGCGGCTTATATAAATATACGTGTATAGCTCTTCGGTATTGGATGCTTGCCGACCATGTGAAGAAAACATCACCCCACCGACTGTTACTTGGAGTCTCATCCGAATAGTCGTCCTCACAGAGACAATGTCCCTGAAGCGGTATCACAGTCGGACGTTGTCTCGGCTTGCTTTTCTTGAGTCTTCTCTATCTCTCGGTCACGGTCTGCAAGTTCGGTTTTGAGATCCTCGATGTGGTCTTGAGGCGATCAATGCCCGGTCCTACCTAACGGCTGTTTCAGTGGGAAAGATGTCGAGCTAATAGGATTTCAACAGAGCCGAGAGGATAGATGCAGCGAACCGGCTTCGTTTGTTTCACGTCGAAAGAGGTGAACCATCTGGTCACTACACGCACGAGTGTACCCGTGCTTGAGTAGCCAGTCGAACTCCCACCGTCTAGCCCTACGGAAATTTATGTTATTAGAAACTTTTAGAAGTAAGTATGGTGTCACCTCCCCGCATCCACACTCTTCCTCCAGCATGGCGGTTCGCGCTTATCGGTGCGTTAGCCTCGCTACCTGTCATCCCCATTCTAAACCGGCTGCCAAATTCGGAGGCGACTGTCGGCGGTGGTATAATGATAATTGGAGCGTTCATTGCAGGAGTCCTCGCTGCGATCTGCTCGTTAGACCCAAGTGCTGCGGGACTCCGTGCTGGGTTCATTGGTGGCACCCTCGGGCTGCTTATATTCATTGTGACAACAGGGACGACAGCAACATGGTCACTCTCTAGGGTCGTATTTGTCGTCTTCGCCAGTGGGCTGGTAATGGGTGTTGCACCCCTATTCGGTCTCGGATCCGGTCGTGTCGGTGGTTGGGTGGTAAATACCGTTAGATCCCGATAGACGACCAGCGCAGACGCATCGTAATTGCACGCTTCGCACAATCTATCCAGTAGCTGGTAGACAGCGCGTGCAAGATACAGAGCATCAGTGCAGCACGGCAACCGAGTTTGTTTCACGGTAGGTCTAATGAATCAACCGTTCAGTAGAGATGCGAATTGAACGGCGAAGGGAATATACACAAGAGGATAGAATTTACTCAACAGGCAGACATAATATGAATGAAGATTTATTTGTTCGTGTAGTCGGCGGTATTGGGACGATAGCGATTCTACTCGTTGCGGTTACAGTAGGCGCTTTGTTGGGGAATGATCCTGATGAAATGTTTGCTTGGTCAATGATTAGTACAGTCACACTCTCAATAGGTGCGGTTATAATCATCTATCGTTTCGAAGATAAAATAGATTCAATGTAATGAGCGATCGAGAGCATGTACTGACCGATACGTGGTTTCCCTGTACTGACCGATCAAGAGAGTAGCTGAACAACATTCGAGTTAAGAACCATTATGGACTAATGAAATGAGCGGGAGCTAGTGAACTCGTCTATTCCAAGTTCTTAAAACCCAATTGAATCTGCTCCTTGATCAATTATGTCCTGAGCACCGTCTACACTGTCCTCATATAGATCTTCAGTACTATCAATCCCCTTATCAACAAGGACGACCCGGCGATCGGCAAGTGAGAATCGTTGGTTCGAGACGTGCTCGCTGCGACTGACCTGCCGGTCGCGACGGAGTCCGCCAGTGAGGCCCCGCTGCCCGATGATCTGAACTATGACTCGAGGCGGACCTATGCAGGGAACAAAGCCCGAATCGATCGGTTTCGGGCGTCTGAGTCACTATGCTCGAGCAGTTCGTCAACGAACACCGCGAAATCATTCCGGATACCGAAGAGTAACTCGAGTTTGTTCTCAGCCACGCACGTCGTCAATCGAATCGGAGACGTCCTTCATCTTGACGTCGGCGTAGGCCTCGTGAGTAGTCTCGATCGAGTTGTGTCGTAACGCTTCCTGAGCCTTTTCGGACATCCCGCTGGTATAGAGGTCGCGTCCGAGTGCCCGGCGAGCGCCGTGCAGCGTCAGATAGTCGTACTCGCCGTCCGGATCGATCCCGGCTTCGTCGGTGAGCCGTTTCAGCAGTCGGCGAACGCCCTCTTTCGAGATCGACGGCGGCGGAACCTCGTGCTCGCGATGTAGACGGTCAAGCACCTCGGTCTTACCGGCATCACCCCTCTCCTCGAGCGCCCGAGAGACTTCCTTCTCGCCGAGTGCATCCTCGAGCGTGCGCTTTTTCGAGCCGTAGTGACCGGTCGGAAAGACGGGCCACGCCTCGGTCATCGACTCTTGCACCCGGTACCATCGCTTGAGGACATCGTGGACACTCGCAGGAAACGGGGCCTGTTCGTACTCACGGGACTTGCCGTAGACTTTGATCAGCCGTTCGTCGAAATCGACGTCCTTCCACTGGAGGCCGTTTCGTTTATCGTCTTTCGGATCAGCGAACAACTCAGCACCACGCGCCCCCGTGCCATCGAGCATGACGACAATCGCCCGGTCACGGAAGGCTGTATCCGCGTCAGTCCGGATGGTTCCCTCCAGAGCCATGTCCACGCGCTTGGTGGCGTACTCGAGCAACGTCTCGCGGTCCTCGGCGCTCCAGTACTGGCGTTTGCGTTTCCCGTCGTCCTCTGGCAGCGGATCCATCGCAGTGTTCGTATTTGCCGGGTTCGACTCGAGATGTTGTTCTCGCACCGACCAGGAGAGAAAGGCCCGGACGTACGCGAAGTAGTTGTGAGCGGTTGAAGCCGCCAGGTCCTCATCGATTACGACGCGGTCGTAGAGGTGCTCGCTATAACTGCGGACATCGTGGGGTATGAGCTCGTCGACGAACTCGAGATCACGCTCGTCTCGACAGTGGTCAGCGAACTCACGCAGTGGGGAACGCATGGTCGTCTTCGAGCCGTCGGCATTGATCTTATAGCGCAGGTAGCTCTCGATGGCCTCGTGGACGGTCGTACCCCTGGAGGAAGCCCGTCGTTCCGTCGATCCAGACATTCGTATGTGGGGTACAGTGTCGACCCTCGTAAAGTCCCTTGGTTAAACGTGAATTTAACCAAGTGAATAAAATAGGACCTGATACTGGCGTTCGCGGGACTCTCAGGTACTCGAGACGGTCAAACGCACATCCATAAATCACATAGCGCTATAGCTTCTTCGAAGCTGGGTGCCACCACAACTTCGGGATCTCAAATTCTACAAACCACCATACAGCTGACACCCGTTACGATCGTCCTCAGAGAAGCTGTTTGAAAGAGAAACTATTCTTCGTCTTCCGAGGCAACAGCGCTCATAGCGTCCATTCCTTGCTGAATCGGATGCTCTTCGTAGAGTTCTTCGCTTCGCAGAAACCCATCTGAGAGGATGTTATCTTCCATACCGCTCTCGTAGATAATCCTCCAGCCGTGACCTGCTTCGTAGGTCACGGCTGTCACCCAGTCGTAGCCAATGAACATCGCGGTGTCCATAACCATCCCGTGTTCCGGATCAAATTTCGTCGTCTGAGGCATTATTGACTGGATGCTCTCGTGTCGTTCGAGTGAGTCACGCTCAGTATCCTTGAGTGGGCGGTCTGGAAGCGATTCAACAAGGGATCCATCTTGAGCCATACTCCAAGTAGCTCTTGGCGCGTAAATAACCGTTCGGCGTAGGTCCAAATGAGGTGCCCTAATGGGGAGTCTCTCCTTCGGTTTCAGTATCTGGACTGACTGTTAATGGCATCTAACATCACTCCTGCAGTTGATGACGATGCCCCCGCTTTGGCGGGGGCGATCGTCATCCACGCCAAGAAAGTCTGTGAAACAGCTGATCATCTCTGGCGTGTACTTGGAGACGTCTCGATTCCCGTAGATGGACTAACAGACACTCGACAACAGCACAAAGTCTCGTTCGGAACCGAGTCAATGGCACGAGTCTACATCTACCAGGCGATCTACGACCTCGCCCAAAGCGAGGTCGCAGATCGGCTTGAGAACCGTCCAGCACTGCTGAAACAGCTAGGTTTGAACAGGGTGCCGACTCAGCAGAATCTCTCATACGCTTGGAACCAATTCAGCGAGCAGACCAAGACCACGCTTGAGGCCGCTGCGAAGGGAATAGCTCGTGAAGCCCGTGATCACGACGTTATTTCGGAGGCACTCATTCCAATTAACCTGGATGAAAAAGAAGCGAACGACGATAAATCCGATTCGACAGTGTCTCGCGCACACGTGCGCGAGCACGGGAGTAAGGTCGTCGAACTCGCTCGCCGACACGGCTTCGCCGAGTTCGACTCCGATAGAGCCGACAACAGGGTCTATGAGGATGAACAGATCCTTGATCTGTTCTCCAACGCGTGCCTCACGCAGGGGAGCGCTCATTCAGAGGGAGAAGCTGGGTGGTTCCTTGAAGAGAACAAGATCTGTGACGGCTCGACGTTTCTCCGAGTAATCAAGCAGTTTGCGACGCCATCCGACGAGGAAGTAACGCGCTCCGTTCAGGAGTTGCAGATCGAGGATATCGTCGCGTTCACTGAGCTGTATCGAGAGGCTGTGATGGCCTCGTTCAACGCGGCGACCGAAAATATCCTCAAGACGATTCGTCACGAGGATCCCTTCGACGACCGCCACGTCGTGGCGGCCGTCGACTTCACACACGTTCCCTACCACGTCTGGCCGTGGATCGACAAGGACGAGAAAATCCCGAAAGCAGAGTATCCGCCGATGGTCAGCGGGTACAAAGAAGACGGTGAAATCAAGCACGGGTATACGTTCGCGACGATCACGATCGTCGGGAACGATGTCCCAATCATCCTGGGTATCGAGCCAGTCAAGGAACGCTCTGCGTGGGAACCAGAAGATGCGCCAGCCGATTCGAAGGCGGATGTGGTTGACGTACTGCTGGACACAGCCCAGCAGTACGTCGATCTCGACGAAGTGCTCCTAGACCGGGGATTCTACAGTAACGAGGTGTACGCAACGATTCACGACCGCGGGCTTGTGTACATGACGCCAGTGCCGAAGTATGAAGACGATTACGAGGCAATCGGGAAAATCAAGAGCAAAGAAGGAGTTGACGCCGCTGTCAAGAACGATGTTCCGTTCGCCATTGATGGCGAACTCCACCACACCGCAGAGTTCCTGTACGTACCAGCGACTGATGAGGAAGCTGACGGAAGCTATGCCGTGTTCGTGACCAACCGTGATCACGTCGCTCCCGAGGAGATCATACACGTCACCAACAGCTACAGCCGACGCTGGGATATCGAAAATCAGTACAAGTCGGTGAAAGCATTTCTTCCCAAGACGTCCTCGAAGGACTACCGTGTTCGGTTGTTCAGCTTCACGTTCGCAGCATTGTTGTACAATCTCTGGAGGCTTACCGATTACTTGGTGAAGCTCGGAACAGATCGCGAGATCAGATCGCCGCCGGTCGTGACCGCCAGGACATTCGTCCGGACGGTCAGTCAATCACTTCGACAAGGTGGCTAAGCGGAAAGCACTCGGTGTGGCTCGCCTGCGGCAAGCCGCAGGACTCGCGTTCTATCTCCTAAATCGCGTGTTGGACGCTGCTCAGCACATCTTGCTTAGCGAACCAAGAATTGCGACATAGGATTCGAGAGAGTTCTACTCGGATTTTATTTGATTCCTCCGAAGCTCGTTTGTAGACGCTCTACATCCCAGAAGCGTGGGGTGCTGCGAATACCCCAAAATCCGTGCACGAGATTCGCGTCTGTCGGTAGGAATCGATCCCGAATACAGGGCCGATCAAGGAATCACGACCGCCACTCACCACCTGTGAGTGGCGGTCGGGTGGGCGAAAACGGTATAATCAGTCGATTTAGACAGTGATACCTCTCAGGAAGGGCAAGCACGGGGCGGGATCTACAGCAATGCGCTCACCTCCCTCCGGAGGAACGCACGAAACCGCGGGGCAGTCACCCGCGGTTTCGTGCGAAACTCAATGATGTCGATCAACGTCTGGACGAGAAAGTCCACAAGCAACCATAGATCGTACAGTAGAACTGCGAAGCCGAAGTGGAATAACCGGATAGAGAAGTTTGTCGACGTCGTCCACGGTGCGAACTCCTTGATCTTACTATAGGCCGTTTCGATCCCGCCTCGGCGTCTGTAGCGAGTGATTTGCTTTTTCGTCAAGCGACGGTCAAGACCAATCTCGTCGTTTACGTCGAGATTGGTCGCAAATACCTGCATCTCGTCGCAGTCCTCGTCTGGCGGGAGTCCAACCAGCGTCGTCTCAGCTCTGGTGTTGGAGACACCATGTTTTACCGGCCCGTACACCGCGTGCTCGGATTTGACTGTCACTTGCTTTTGTCCCTCTACATCCGTGTCCATGCGCGCGATGAACCGCTTGACGCGGTCATCGCGCGGTGCCGGAATCACGTAGAAAAGGTCTCGCTGTTCGAGTACCGAAAATACGTCCGTGGCGTAGAACTCCCGATCAGCGTAGAGTCGCCGCGTATGAACGCGACAGACGTCGTTGACGTGGTCGACGAGTCGGCGAACGATATCGCCGACTCGGTAACTCCTGTTTTTGCCAGGATAGCTCTCTGGGTCGTGGTAATCAGCGTGCCCGACTGGAAGCATCGCAGCTGCGAAGTGAACGTTGTCTCCAACAACGTTCGCGGTTGCAAACTTGTAGCACCAGTTGTAGGACTTGTCCTTCGGCGCACCCTGGACACGTACGAGTTCCTCACGCTCCCCGTAGAAAGCGACGTAGGTCATGTCGATCGACAGCATGACTGGTGTCTCGAACTCCAAGCGAGGCTTGGCCCGCGTCAAGACGCGGGCCGCGCTTTGGTTGACCATCTCCGCGATTTGTGTCGGTGAAAGGTCCTTGATTGCCTCCAGAAGCGTCTCTCCACTCGGTCCGTCCTCGTAGAAGGGATCGTCGAGATCTGGGTCAGGATTGACGAAATCGCCGTAGGTTTCGGCACCGCCGTTAGCGGCGGTGCCTGTCAGCCCGAGACAGGCCTCCAGCATCAGGAGTTCCTCGTCGTCGTAAACCGGGTCATCAGGCCGGTCAAACTCGAAGGCAGGCAACACGACAGTTTGGAGTTCGTCGAGGAGATCACGTGTTTTCCTCCGAATGAGACGGTTGACTGTGCGCTTCGAGGAGCCTGTTGGCTCCTCCGAAGCGCTGTCTTCGTACGGTGTCCCGATCGGACTACCGCGTTCGGCGGCCAACGCTTGGATCTGACGAGTAGCGGTCTCGATCGTGGATTGGAGGTCCGCAAACCGATTAGTCTGTGCCCGAGAGATCGTGCTTCGTGAAGGTGTGTCGTCGGGATTAAAGCCAAGAGCATCCGCAAGTTGAGGGTCACTGTCGAGCGTCCGATGGAGCCAGCCATCGGACGCGTCTTCGAGTTCCTTCAGGAGAATCGCCCGGAGCATCGGTTCGAACGGTTTAGAGTCGTGCCAATGGGGAATGGGATCAGCACGGCAGTATTGGCTGACGTCGAGGTGAGTGACCAACTCGGCCGCAGAGGTCGTCTTGTCGACGACCTCGGCGGCTTGCTTGGTTAGGGGCAGCCACCCGCCCGAGAGTGGACCGATATCTTGTAGGCGCTCGTCAACTGATCGTTGAGTGCGGCTGTCATCAGCAGCCGCAACACGATCTGACCAGTTGTTTGTCACAGTGGGGGACGAATCGTCCCCCACCGGTCAGTTAATCGATGTTGAGATTCCGTGCACGGATTCTGTCATTCGTAGCTACAGCTGTCAAATCTGAATGGCAGGTTTACATGCCTAATCCACCGAAAACAGCCTCCTCAAGAACGAACAAATCGATTCTCGCTATTCAACCAGCCGACAGGCCACTTCACTCCGCTGCGAGAATACTTTTCTACGTCACGGCTGGTGAACGACCGCCAGTGGGGTGAAAGTAGGAATGGCTGTTAGGTGTGGGTGAAAGTGAAGGCGAAAGTGAAGACGGTCGGTTTGGAAGTCCCAGGTTGGCCGTTTCATCGGCCATACAAGATATCAACGCGCGGATTAATTAGTGTTTGGGAGTACCACACGGTAGTGTTCAGATAAGCTGATTCCATGCGAAGCTGAACGATCTGAGCCACTCGTCGGCGGTTTCTGCTTCGGCGTTGCTAAAACAGTTCGAGAAACAGATAGTTCTGCGTTTTATCTCTCGAAAGACACGCTCGACAGCGTTCCGATTTCCATGTTTCTCGTATCTGAAATCGAGGCCGTGGCGCTGACACGCATCTTGCAACGAGTGCGATCCATCGATGAGAAACACAGCGTCATCGATGTCGTGTTTCTCGGAGAGTTCAGTCAGAAACGAATGAGCGAGAACCTTCGTTGTCGTCGGTTCAAGCTTTGTATGGAGTAATTTGTTCGTCTCAGGGTCGACCGCAGCGTACAGCCAATACTGCTCATCATTAAGTCGGATCACCGTCTCGTCAACCGCGATGTGATCCGGACTTTGCCCCTCTTCGGGCTGTAGATCAGCCTTGTGAACCCAGTTATGAACGGTTGATCGAGCACGTGTGACACCGAATATCTCAAGAATAGATACAGTATTCGAAAGTGAGAGCCCAGCAAGATGGAGCTGAATACTCAGCTTCATCAGCAATCGCGGTGTCGCTTCTCGTTCGACAAAGTCTAAGTTGATCTCGTCTAAACAACCGTTGAGGCGAGCGTTTTCGGGCATAGAGCACTCGGAAAACGCTCCGCCTCACCTTTCAATCCTTATCTGAACACCGCCTACCACACCGAGTGAAACTACGTATCAGTTCTTCTGCATGTGATGGCCTCTGGAATCAACTACCCCAGTACATTGATTTGCTCGCTCGGATGGAAAGCGACCAGATCGACAGACCTCTATCATTTGGTGTCAGATTTATTTAGTTGCAACATCAACTTGTGGATGGGGATGTGGACCATTCGATTACAGCACCACCAACCGGTTAGACATTCCACACCCTCCACACCTTCAGATTAAAGTGTCAGAGGCTACTGTCTCTGAGCCCCACACGTTCTGCAGTGGCCATCATGTTTTTGTAGCTATGATAATCACGTTCCGACGAGGAGGCGTGGCCAAATCATCACCAGCTACTGTTCCGACGGTTCACTCAGTCACTGCCACCTCTTCCTCACACGCCACCAACAGTAGTACCGTGATCCCTACGCCGACTGACTGTCAATAGCCCCCGTTGTTCCGAACGACGGATCCAATTTTGAGAGAAGAAAGGGGAGACGCGATCGCCACTGTGATACCACTGAAACGAAGCGGCAGATTATGATTCCCAGTGACTACGGACTGTTGCTCTCAGCCGCTCCTATGAACGCCTGTCACTCAAGTCGGGACGCGCTCTCGTTGCTGTCGCCGTCTGTATTTGTGCGACCAGTGAGTATCTCAATATCGTATTCGTACCATTCCACCTCGCTATCACTATCTTCTCGGCGAGACACGGTTTCGATATTCGAAGCTTGGGTGAAGAAAATGGCCGCGGCCCAGTTCGCAACAGCATCATTTGACAGTGACTGTAGTGATCCCGTCGCAACGACACTCTGCCACGTACCATCAGAGCCGTACTCGTAGGCAGTCAATGTAACCGTCTCACTGGTCTCGAGGAACTGCTGTTTCTGACTTTCTGACTCGGTTACAAACTGAAGGATGCATCGCTCTGACTCGAGATCGTAGCCATACGAGACCGGGATTCCATAGCCATCGTTGTCTTTTGCGAGAGAAAGAACTCCATGGCCTTGACTAGCAAAGAATTTCTCAGCCATCCTCGAAGAGATCGCATCTCCAATATCGCCCATGTTGATTGTTTGATACTATTGTATTAACATTTCCGATTGACACTTATTGGCTGTCATAGACGGCATTCAGCGGATAGCCGGTCCGACTGATTTGCTCGGATGGGTCACGAAACGTATTGACGAGTTCAACAGCAACCCGATAAAGTCCGGATCCACACCAGAGCCAACTACATCTCATGCCACTTGCGATAGAAACCGATGCTGAACAGCAACAGGAGTACCCCGATTCCCAGATTTCGGAAGAGCGACCCGTAATCCCCGCTGAGATACACTTGTAATATGCCGACGCCGACGAGTATCGCGATGACGAGGATCGATAACACGAGCATCCACGTCGCATCGTCGACCGTATCAGTGCTATTCACGGCTGGATCCACCCCGTCAACGGTGACTGTAGGCGACAGCGGTTGCTCACGATGTCTCTCCTCGAGTCGTCCGCTGAGGTGGTGTGTCTAGTTGACATATGCAGAGTACCGAGGCCGGGGATAAGGAGCGTAGGCGTCAGTGCGTCGTCGCCTCGGGCGAGAGGCCGATTCCCGCCAGCAGGAGGCCGGCAGCGACAATCAACCCGAGGCCGAGTGCCGTGACAATATCGCCGAGTCTGAACATCCAGACGGCTGCAATGATGCTCGCGAGGACCATCGCGACGCCGCTTACGAACAGGGAACTGTTGTACGGCTTGTGTCCATTGTTCTGTGACATGGGTTGGCTCACATGTGGTACAACGGCCCAAACGCGCTAAAGTGGTAACCTGTTGGACAGTATTGTCCGCTCTAGAGGGCACTTCGCGGTTCGAGGTAATAATTGCGAACGGGAGTCTCGAGCCAGACATGGGTTGTTACGGTAGCTCTCCGGTCAGCTGTACCCAGCCCTTGATCAGTTGGTTCACGTTATAGAAGATGACGCCGACGGTGAGAAGCGACGTCGCGAGATAGATGAGAAAGCCAACCGGGCCACCGACCGTGGTCCCGAGGAGGCTGCCGGTAATGCCGACGGCGGTGAGTTCGAACCACGTAACCAGTATTCGCGAGCCGAGTTGCGGGGGTGACTGTTCACGATCGGATCGGCGGCGTTCAACACCGGTACCGGTGCGTTCCTCGTCACGAATCGAGTCGTTCTCGACGGTGCTCGTTCCGTTGCCGTCCGTCTTGTCACGCTTCATCAGTACGATTCCTCCACGTCGATCGGTCCACTGAACGCCGAGTACAGCACGCCGAAGTAGATGAAGATCAGTGGCAAGAGCAGCCCTGCACCGATCGACATGAGATTGAGCGGGACCGTCGAGACGATCGCTGCATCGACGGTCAAGCCAACTGCAGGGTCGATGGTCGGATACATCAGCCCGGCGACGATACTCACGAGACTGAACACGAGCCCGGCAGCAGCGACGAACGCCACGTAGTACCAATCACGGCTCGTCGCCACGGCGTACACGCCGGCGAGAACGAGCGTCAACACGACGAGTGCCACCACGAGCGGCGAGACGAGTGCCGACCGAAGATCCGGGACTCCGACGGCGATGTACGCAAGCGTCAGGACGACTAACACGAGATAGGCACCGAGAGCGCGATAGCCGTCCGCCTGGAGGTCGGCACGGAGCTCGCCCCGCATCTTCAGCCGGAGGAAGGCAACACCGTCAACGACAGTGAGCGCAACGACGGCCAGGCCAACGACGAGACTGGGAAGGGTAATGATGGTCGTCGCGCCGACCAACCAGTTGGCGGTGAACATGCCGAGGAAAAACGGCGCTGCGACGCTGCCGACGATGAACGCGCGGCCCCACCAGCGTTGCCAGTCCTCGTCGTGGCGCTGTTCGTACATCTCTGGGGCGAGTCCGCGGATGATGAGTGCGCCGAGGATCGCGAACATCAGCAGGTAATGACGGCTAAACAGGTTGCCGTAGACGACTGGGAACGACGCAAAGAGCGCACCACCGAAGACGACCAGCCACACCTCGTTGCCGTCCCAGAACGGACCGATCGCGGCCAGTAACTGCTCACGTTCGTGACTGTCTGCACGGGTCGCAAACAGTAATCCGACGCCGAAGTCGAACCCGTCGAGAAACAGGAACATCGCGAAGATGAAAAACACCAGTCCGAACCAGATATCCGCGAGCGGCAAGTCGAACAACGGACCGTTCGCGAGCCAGCCACCGTCAGTCATCAGCGCCCACCTCGTCCGTCGGCGTTTCCGGACGCTCAGTCACCGTGAGGTCAGCCGGTGCTGGCGGGCCGCTACGGACAATTCGGGAGATGACATAGAGATACAACACGAGCAACGCTAGATAGACGACGACGAAGCCGGTCAATGTCGCTGTCGCCTCTGCGCCGGTGAGGTCCGACGAAACGCCGGCGCTTGTCTTCATGACATCTTGAATGATCCACGGCTGGCGGCCGACTTCGGTGACGACCCAGCCGAGATGGACAGCGAGGATGCCAAGCGGTGTCGACGCCATCAGCGCCAGGTGCAGCAGGTCATCCTCGAGGAGTTGGCCACGAATCCAGCGGTAGCCGCCCCAGACGGCCAGGAGGATGAACCAGAACCCGAGGCCAACCATCGCCCGGAACGACCAGAAGACGAGGGCGACGGGTGGCTGTGGGCCTTCGAACTCCTCGAGGCCGCGGATCGTCGCCTGTGGATCGCCGCCGCTGGCGAGCCACGATGCGCCACCTGGGATCCCGATGCCGAAGATGTCCTTCGCCCGGGGATCGAGGAGATTCTCTATACTCGTCGGGAACGCAATGATGTACTCGGGGACGTACGATTCAGTCTCCCAGATGGCTTCCATCGCTGCGAATTTCTGTGGCTGCGTTTCGAACACGTGTCGTGCGTAGAGATCGCCGTGAAGAACCTGCAGCGGCGCGGTGATAATGAGGGCGATGAGCCCGAACTTGAGCGTCGTCTCCCAAAACTCGACGTTCTCGATCGGGTAGCCCCAGATGTGGTGGCGGAACACGAAGTACGCGCCCAGCCCCGCCAGAACGAGCGCCACGGATTCGACGGCGGCGTTTTGCATGTGGACGTACATCCAGAGGAATCGCGGGTTCAGATACGCAGCGAGGGGATCGACGAGCGTAACCACCTGCTGGCCGTTTTCAGAGACCAGTTCGTACCCGCGTGGCGTCTGCATCCAGGAGTTGGCAACCAGGATCCAAACCGCCGAGAGCCAGGTGCCGATACCGACTGCGACCGCCGAGATCATATAGAGGACGTTCCCGACGCGCTGGCGGCCGAAAACGAAGATGCCGAGGAACGTCGCCTCGAGCATGAACGCCATCATCCCCTCGAGGGCAAGCGGCCCGCCAAAGAGGTCGCCCGCGGCCGTCGAAAACACCGCGAAGTTCGTCCCGAACTCGAACTCGAGGACGATGCCCGTAACGGTGCCAACGACGAAACTGATGGCGAAGATCTTCGTCCAGAACCGCCGAAGCTGCTCGTAGATGGGCTTTCCGGTGCGGATATCCTTCCAAGTGAAATAGATGAGGAAGGGCGCGAGCCCCATACTCATCACGGGGAAGATGATGTGGACGATCGTCGTCACCGCAAACTGCAACCGGCTTGCAGCGACGGGCTCAAGCATGGCAGGAACGTGGGAGTAGCGGTTCTGACACGTCTTTTGTGTGGACATACCAGAAAGGGTGTTTTGATTTGTATATTTGTATCATCATTTCTAGGAATGGCGTTAGAACCGAATTTACTTATATGATTTGGCTGTCATACCTAAAACGGCGTTGAACCGAATTACCTGGGCAGAGTAGAGGCACAAACCTCGCACTTCAACACGCTATAGCGCGGAGCCTCCTTCCTCAACAAGCGTCGGAGACGCGAGCAAGGAGGAGAGGAAGCGCGTTCACACCACGGTTAATACACTCGGCAACGTACCCGGTTGATCAAGATATAACGAGATCTTGACTCCACGTCGAAACAATCAGAGGATGCGGCGGGAATTCGGATAACTGCCGCTTCGAGACCGCTCAAAGGCGTATCACAGCACTACACTCATCGATTGAGTTTGGCAGTCGCTAGATTCAGAGTTAGCCAACCCAGTCCGTCGGTCGGACAGCGACTGCACTCTAGGAAAGTGGTTTGTGAACCTTGAAAATACAGATTATGCCCATGATTACCGCAACCGTGAACATCCGAAATTGTTTCTGGTAACGCCAGGCCAGTTCTCTATCCTGTACTTCCCACGGACGTAGAACACATCTCGAGACGAGAGGGTTCCGGAGACAGCTGACGTCTTCAGACACATCTCCAACAGGGTCGCTCGTTTTGAACCGACGACGACCGATCGAGTGACATACAGATAAGTAACCATACCGGGCAAACTGCCGCATTCGTTCGAGATTTCAGTGTGCCATGGAGAGTGGAGCCCTTCTCAGGGGGTGTGAGTCACCTGGGGACACTCGTGTCCGAGGACGTCAGGTGTCCTCGGTGTTCAGTGATTCACCGGGAATGTCGACATCGTCCATAGCAGGATACGGCGTTCCGTGTACTCGAGGCCGTTCTTGGACTCCTAGATGCAGTTTCCCCTCGAGATTGGCATGCTCGCTCAGAAAATCGGCCTTCGCCTACTCAGTCACCGGTGTAAGGGAATGTCAGAACGGGCCAGCGTTTTGGAACCCCACACCGTAACCAGCAGCGCGACGGCCACGCATAGCTTGCGGGTAGTTGCCGAAAGCGGTTACGATGACAGGGCCTCCTCCGTTGCAAGTGATCGCTGGCCGAAGATTGATCCTATAGCACGGTGGCAGTCGATTGTTGCGTCCCACAACGTGACACCTGCCTCTTTGCATCGGCCCACCGCACTCCCCCTCTGTGGTGCCGTGATACTCACCACTTTTCGCGAGAGGGATGTTCCGGGGACCGAGTGCGAACAGCTCGTACAGTCTGGTTGTGCAAAGTGGTTGGAGTACACGCAGACACACCGGATTTCGACTGAATAATACGGCCAAAAAATTAATACTAATAGCGTATAGATATGTGACTGTCGCGTCACTATCGCGCGACGCCCCACCAAATCAAATTGGATGTCTCGGCACCAGCCCCCCATTGGTGCCGTACCTCCGTTTCTCGCAAGACACTCCACACACAGAGTGAAAACCAGTCGCGTAGTCGTCGGTCGGGCACCACTCCTCGTCGCAGCGATCGGCGGAGGTCAACAGACTGCCGCTCGAACACAGCAGGTCGATAAGCTTCCGTTTAGTCGCGTTGTCGATTATGCGCTGCAGTATCTCGTGTTTCTCGATGTCGAGTTCGGCTACCGGCACCCGCTGGAGTGTTCCAAGGGCGTCACAGACGTTTGCCAGCGACCGCTCGCGGATTTCGAGGTCCGACTGTGAGTCGGCATTGGTCTCAGCCAGAGCTTACGACCGCCAGATCGGTGCCGCCTTGGCGCATTCGAGTTGGGATTGCAGCGCGTTGGCTTCCGATTCGGCTTCAACGACAACTCGCTGGTCGATCGACCCACGAACGGCTTTTACTTCTCGAGAGGGCAGAATTTTAAAGTAGATATCAGGACTTATCGTTACTAATGGTCGACAACTTTGTCATTTCGCTCGGTAGTCTCGTGTTCGTGGTGATGGGGTTAATCACATTGAACAAAGGCCGTATGGAGCGGGCCGAAAGCACCCGGATGGAAGAAACCGAGACGACGGCGATCCGCGACCTGAAACCAGGGCCGGTCGAGATCAAGGGGACTGTACACGGGACCGACGACGCGACCCTCCAGCAGTCACCCATCAGCGGGACGGAGGCGGTAGCCACCCATGTCGAGGTCAAGGAGTTGCACTCAGACGGCAATGGTCCGGGCAACTGGCAGACCATCTTCGAGGACCAAACGGCCGAGCCCTTGTTCATCGACGACGGCACCGGCAAGGTACTGGTCGACCTCCCGGAAGACGGCGGGTTGAACCTCGAGCAGGCAGAATGGAAAGTCGAAGCCGGCGACGACCCGCCGGAAGAGATCCGCACGTACGTCGAGAACGAGCCCGAACTCGACCTCCCGGATGGCATCGATATCGGCCCATTGAGCACCGGTGAGCGCCGGCGCTATCTCGAGGGCACACTCGAACCGGGCGAGGACGTCTATCTACTTGGAACCGCTAGGGAGACCGAGGCGGGTTGGGACAATCGCGAGTACGTAATTGACGAACCGACGTCCGACGGTGACTTCATCCTCTCGGACAAGTCGGAGGCCACGCTGATAGAGGAGGGACGGAGTAGTGGTTTTGTCTTCCTAGCCGCTGGCGCGCTCATGATCGCGATTGGACTCGCTTCACTCGTCTCGCCATTCCTGTCGATCTAATTGTGGTTGGGACGCTCCCCCTGCCCCAGGTGTGTGCCTTGCCAGTCTCGGTGCCAGACAGATCGTCACAGAAAATACAGCCAATAAGCATCTGCTGTATTACTTGTCTGCCACGTCAGCGTCGCAGTCCTAAGCGAGCAGCGATTGCTCGAACTGTTCGTAGAGGACACTTGTGTCGTCGCGAGGAACGGAATCAGCTGTGAAAGAGGGCCGAAAGTCCGACCTGTCGGGCAGTCATCCAGTCTGAAAGCCCGTCGCGTTGGTAGGTGTCTCCACGCTGGGGACGAAATCAGTCCTTGGGAACTGGTTGAGCAAACCAGTACCCGTACCCGAACGGTACGATGCCGGTAGTGAAGCCGAGGAACACAGCCAGTATGCCGAAAATAGCCCCGACGACGCCGATTGCGGCGACAAACGCCCCGATCGCCACTAGAGCAGTCCCGATCGAGACGCCAACGAGTTGAAGCCATTGACGCCGAGCTGCAGCAACGCCGGCAACAGTCCCAGCCGCGACGACGAACGCACTCGTCGGACCGGTCACGAATCGGGTGAGTGAGCCGCTCTCAAAGAGGACAGTCCCGATGAGTGCGATCGAAATCGCGAGTGCAGGGATCGTGATCGCTCGTCGAACAGTCAGGGATCGGTCACAAATCGGTCCACGGAATCGGTATGCTAGAAGTCCAATCGCAACCGCGGTGTACCCGCGGCCGACTGGTGTGAGTACAAATCCGGCGAAGATTTTCCCAAGTTGAGCGAGAACTGCACCCTCGCTCTCCGGCGCGACGACGTAGTACTCCCCGTTTTGTTGGTACAGGCCGTATTCAACGGTCAATCCGGTCGCTGTTCCTTCCGCGATTGCTGTCGTGACTTCCGCCGGCGCGTCGTCGACCGGGCGAGCAACGGTTTCGAACACCGTGTCCGGGTCGGTCGGCTGCATTCGAATCGTCGCATTCGTCGTTTCGGATTGCGTCGAGACTGTCCACGTGTAGTAGCTCTCGTTGTACCAGATGTACGGCGACTCGATATCGTCGATGACGATGTCGAGCTCCGGGTCAAGACGACCGGTGTAGGAACCAGTCGCTGCAGCTCTCTGAATCGGTCGCTGGTGTTGTGTCGACGTGCCTGCGATTCGTTCGTCCAGATTGGTCACGTTACTCGCTGCTCGTGTGACTAGTTCGGGGTTCTCCCCGGGTTCGACGGCAGTCGCGGTATACGTAACACTTGCGCCGTCAACGGTGGCGTAAAAGGAGAAACTGAAACCCACACCAACGACGAGGAGCAGTAGTACTGCAACAGTACGGGCTGAGGGGAGGGAGCGGGGCATCTGTTCGATGTTTGTAAAGACCGTTTGACCGTTTGAAACAGTACCGGTGTCGCGCACTTCGATGCGGTCGGCGGCGTCGAACCCGCTGCTTTCTCTGTGTTTCGTCGAGCCGTCGAAGACGCTCACTAGAACAGCCTCGACGGCCGACCGAACCGACGCCAGCCCACCATCCGGAAACGTCTCGGACGTGGTCTGTATGCGCCGCTCGCTCACTCGAGTAACGTGCTCGACGACGACTATTGGCGTTCGACACCAGTGAGCGGATAAAACCCGTCGTGCCGAGTGACTATGCCGACTGGCCGCAAGGGAATCTTAACTCGAGGCAGCGGGCGGGGTCGAGAAGAGGTACTCAGTCAGCACAGTGGTATCCGTCTGTGGATTCAACAGACTGATCAGTTCGGCCATTATGCCTACACCTCCCGATCGACGTCGAACTGGTTGGCTTGCCATTCGAGACGGTCGGTAAGCAACTGTGTACCGCGTGTGGTCAGTTCGTAGCTGTTGGTTCGGCGGTCGATCGATCCTTTCTCGACAAGCCCCATCTCGACTAACGTATTAAGATTTGGGTACAGCCGTCCATGGTTGATTTCTTTGGCGTAGTACTCGGCGATCTCATCTTTGATTCCCAGCCCCTTTTCCGGGCCAACATCGGCGATTATGAACAGCAAATCACGCTGGAATGCAGTCAGTTCCGAGGCGTTCTGTGGCGCACTTCTATCAGTTGTTGCTATATTTCAGATTTTCGTCTATTCAGATATAAACCTCCTCCCAACAGGTGCTTTTCTCGTTTATGAAGACCGAAATACAGATCAACTACTCGTAGATCAGAAAGAAAAGCACCACCGATTATCGCCAATTCTCGAGGCCCAGTATTACGTCGGTCTCGATCGTCACCCACGAAGCGAGTTCGTCGCTATCTGTGTCGTGGGGGACAACTGCTAGTCGTCGGGTCGGTCGTCGTATGCGACCACGACGTGCTCGAGGCGTTCTTCGAGGCAAGCCCGTGGACAGTCGAATCCGACGGCGATTTTGAAGCGATCCCAGACGATAAGTTCGACGAGTACGTAGACCAGCACACGCGGTTCGGCGACTTCGAGGCGATGCAAAAGAAGGCACTCAAAGAGTGGACGGCAAACCAAACCGGATTGTAGAGACAGCAAATAAGCCTGATTTTCTACGCCGAACCCCCAGCGAACGACTCGAGCCCGACCTGATACTCGAGTTCGTCAGCTCGGCGACGCTCGTAGGCGGCCTTCGCTTCGGCTTCCACGTCGATCGCCAGGACATCGGCGTCCGATCCGTACTCGCGTTCGGCGGCGACCGCGACCGGCGCTGCCGGCACACGTCCGCGCTCGCTATGGAGGGATGGCATGACCAGCGCGCTCATGGGTCCCGAAGGTGTGATCGAAGCCGAGTGCGAGTGCGGATGGACCTACGACCGCTCGCTCGAGGCCGACGACGAGCTGACCGTCGACGACAATCGGGAGATCGCCGAACGTGTCGTGCGCTCACATCGCTACAAGTGCAACGCGACCGGCGAGGACTGGGGCGAGACGGAAGACGGCAGGTTGTCGATGCCGAGAAGTGAATAGCGACTAGCGATTTCCGACAGTATTTTCGCTCGAAGTTGCGAATCGACAGCCTGCGGCGTGCTCGAGGCCACGCCGTGTTTCTGCGTTCGGACAGGCGAAGTGATCTATCAGTGCGGCGCTAACCAGCGGTTACTCCGGCCATGGCCCTGATTAGACGGTACACCATCGCTGCCGGGCAAATTGGGCGCTCGAGGACAGTCGGCAGTCAGACCCCCGCCACGCTTATCCCGGGTCCAAGGCGTTCGACAATCGCCATGAAAGCACTCGCCTATGGAATTGTGATTGGGTTCGGCAGCGTAGTGGTGGAAATAGGCGTTCGAGCGCTCCGACAGTGGCTCGAGCGCCGTCGCGGTGGTTAACGGTGGTATGGTGGGTATCGACTGGTAGCGCGACCGGCCAGCAAGCCGGTTTTCTACAGGCTGAGTAGGGCGAGTGCCTCGGGGCTTGTCCCCGAGGTACTTCACCAACCTTCCCCGAGATCACACGTCGACAGAGGCCACTTTCCGAATATGCAGCCGTCTTGGAAGGCGTCAACAACGTCGGGCCGGCCACGTCGAAGGCGATTGCCCGCGAGTACGAGACACTCGAGGGGTTGCGTGCGAGCGACCGGGAGCGACTGGAAGGTGTCTACGGTGTTGGCCTATTGTGTATTAATTCGTCTATTATCGAGAAGTCGAGGCCCCGTTCAATTCTGGTCCATGAGTAGACTTACCTACAGCTGTTTCACCAAATCGCGACTCAAACAAACCATCGGAGAAGCTATTGTAGCTCTTCGACGAGCGCAGTCACTGCTTCGTCAACAAGATCACTGTCAAGGCAGCCCTGCCAGAAGTCGATGTCCTCGTGATCTATCGATTGGACGCCCCACGGGACGATCCGACTCTCATCCGGCATCCCACCACGAAGCCAACGCTCTTCAGGGATGTCGATGAGGCCGTCCATCCAGGATTTCGACGTCAACGTTAACGCGATATACTGGTCGCCGTGGAACGGACGGCCTTCGTGGTTCGAGAGGATCAGCCAGGGCCGAGCGTCTTCCTCGCCTTTGAATGGATCATCACCGTAGACGACGTCGCCCCGCTCGAAAATCGGTGTCTCTTCGTCGGTCACTGTTCGTCCTCGACGCTTGGGTGGGGTTCCTGCGGTGCGTGCTCGCGCCACGCTTCCTTGTCCTCTGGACCGAGTTGGTCGTTGAACAGAGCCGTTGCTCGTTCGTACCCGCTGTATCCGTCGAGACGCTCAGCGTCGTCAGTCACTGCCCAGTACGTCGCCTTGTGTTCGACCAGACCACGGTCTTTCAACCGTGAGAGCGCGGTGCTGACTGCGCCCTCGTCGACGCCGATCTGGGAGGCGATTTCGCGGGCCTTGAACGCCCGATCCTGGTTGGCGGCGAGAAATCCGAGGACTTGATCAGGCACGGAGAGTTCTTCGAGTTCGTCTTCACTCGTGTTCTCGAAGGTGTCTCGGTCGATGGACATCGTTGAATGGGGGTACGTCATCCGCTGTAAAGAGTGTTAGGAGTGAAAGCTACGAAAACAGAGAAGGAGAAATCACTATTGACCACGAAGCGGTTCGAGAAATCTATGCATTGAGACGGCTAGCTGGGGTCTTATAGAACGGGCGTCACACCTACTGTGCGGGCATCCTAATTCGATAAGTACAGGGAACGCACATATCGCGATGGACAGTGACCTTTCAGAAATTAGCCAGAAACGTAGTTCAGGACTTAGAGCGTGAGTTCAGCGATTGGTTTGTAGATCCATCAGACAGCTGCCGAAGCTATCACACAAGAAAGGTTTTGTCCATGCCCAGTACTATCGCTAGTTGTCCACTCTGGCTAAGCGGCCAGCTGGCTAACACGTAGTGATGAAGGAAGCGGGTGAATCAGAAATCTGATTCATCCGCTGTCCGGATCCGCACCTGATGAACCTTCCAAAACTCAAGCAGGTACTTACTGATCCAGACGAGTTCATTTCGAACCGGCAACTCAAGGCTCTTTCTCTGGAGCTCCTCCTGTTGATTCCGATGCCGGGAATCGAGGGCTCGCCCCTCGATCCCGGCGATATCATGGAAGTCGTTCTTCGAGCCGCCGCTGGGACAACCTCTGTCAACGGCGTCACGACCAATACAGAGGAAACGCCCAATAGAGAACCCGTCATGGATTGGCTCCACACGCTCCAAAAAGACCCGATTCTAGACGCCGTCAACGATATTCTCGCTACGCTGGCGATGACGGTTCTCGACCGCCACAGGTCGAGAACCGTCTGTATCGACTTCATGGACAACCCCTTCCACGGAAATCCCAGCAGTGACGGCGAGATCAGACGGATGTCTGCTCGGGACGGGACTACCCAGTGTCATCGCTACTGCACAGCGTTCGTGATTGCGCAGGGAAAGCCGCTGACACTCGCGGTTGAACCGGTTGCTGGCGAAGATAGCAAGGCCGACGCGGTCGAGCGCCTGCTCGCCCGCGTCGAGACGTATCCATTCGAGATCGACCGAATTCTCATGGATCGAGACGCCTACGTCGGGAAGCTGATTGGCGTCCTTCGAGAAAGTGCACCGCCAGTCTTCCCGGTCAAGACCGGGAAGGCGTCGATCCGAAAGAAGCTCTCCGTAACGGCGTCATACATGACCGAAGAGACGATTTGTGAGGGGAAAGAGCACGAACAGACGTTTCCGATGGCAGTGAACGTTACCTACCAGAACGGTGACCGTGGAAAGTCTGGCGTGAAGGCGACCGGATACGCGGCGTACGGTCTGGAAGACCGGACGCCGACGCAGGTTGCGACGATCTACAACAAGCGGTCACAGATCGAAAAGAGCTACGAGAAGTTCCGTGAAGCGCGTGCAGTGACGACAACACCGTCAACGACGATTCGCCTCTTCTACGTGGGTGTCGGGTTCTTGTTAGAGCAGTTGTGGCTGGTATTACAGTGGGCCGTGCTCGCCCGGCCACGCCGTGGCGGGCGAGCACTTCCCGTTGAGTTCACGTTCGGAGATGCGTTTCTCCACGGGGTCGTCCGGGAGTTAGACCGCGATCTGGGATGGAAAGAGAAGCATCGGACGAACGGTACCGGATTGCCACCTGGATGTGATCACGGACTCGGCTAAGCCGCCTCGCTTCTGACGAAGCGAGGTCGGCTACTAGCGTCCGCTATCTTTCTCGTCGTCAGAATCTCTGCCAAAGTGAGCGTAGTGAGACAGATTCTCAACTGTGTGCTGTCTCCTCGTCAGGTTACACACTGATTCTGCCTCACGTCTCGTCTATTTCCTCGGATCTGTCCGTGGCGTGATTGACGCAGTGGACAACTAGCGACTATTGAGAATATGAACCGAGAATTGCTCTATTACGTGTCGATGGGAGCTTTCGGTGTAGTTGTAATTCTTACTAGCCTCGGGAATATTTTGATCGATGGAATGCATCTTGGTTGTGTGCTTGCTGTGATCGGCGGAACCATCGTGGTGGCAGCAACTGCGGCACAATGGAAAAATGGCACTGAAATCAAGCCGGGATGGGCCATCTGGTTTGCTGCATTTGGTGCGGGATTATTCATCTTGGGGACGCTATTCGCCTATTTATGAGATTTATTTACTATCTCTGGTTGATCCTAATGTGATTTTTGAGCCCACTCCGCGGGATATGCACCCTGCATCTTGCATGACTTTCGGAAAGCGTGCGAGAATGGATAGGTATCTCAGTGGTCAGTTCGCACATCTACTGATCAACTGATTCAGCGCAATTTGATTGGAACAAACGAAGTCCATTTGCTGCTAACGGAAACAAATTCTCCCATTGTTCTGACAGAATCGGACTATCCACTTGTGAGCAGGGGTACGCGAGACTACTTATACTGTCGGACAGAACTACGTGAAGATCGGTCGCTCTACTGCGGCCGTCACCGGTGGAGACGGCCGCGAATTCGCGACCGACTTCGTATTGACTTCTGTCCGACAGTATTAGTCCTGCGAGTGATCGCCGTCAGATCTGTGCATTATTTCCTATCTTCGCAACACCACCCGTTCAATTTTTCTAGACATGAATCGCCCGAAAACAAACGTTAAACACGTTCTCACGGTCGAACAGAAAGAAAAATTGAATCGAGTTTCCCCGAGTCGACCTACTCGTCCGTCATCGCGGCCCCGAGTCGCTACTTCGAGATCGGGCTTCCCGTAGGGATCGTTACCGGCATCTATCTAAGCATCCCTCGATACGCCGGGAGGCGGCAACCGGATAGGAAGTCCGCCACGAGCGACTTGCGTCAGGACCTTTCGTCACTCCGACGCGGTCGTTCTTGAGGTTCACGAGTACCACCACGTCGTTAGAGTACCGGACACGCCGTGAGGGAATGCGCCTCAAGTCTGAGCGGCTCGCTGTCGCCGTCCTGATCGGTACGCAAGAGGTGTCGCGTGCGGTTGTGCTCGCGGACACTCCATAGACCGTCTCGAGTCGATCGCACAATCGATCGACAACAGAGAGGCTCTCAGCGAACGGTCCCAGCCCATGGTGGGAACGGTCCGTAAGCGAGGTGTGGGCGTCTGCGAACGCCCAGCCGATGTGAAGAGCGCCCTCTGAGAGCGAATCCTACGAAACCGAGTTGAGGGTCGACAGTGAGAAGCCATGAACCGTTCCGTCTGAGATGATGGTCGAGTTCAAACGCCGCTCTTCACCAAATCCGACGACACGAAATTTCAGCGAGCGGTTGGATCAGGTAGGCAGTGATCACACCATTTACCTGGCATCTCTGGATCCAAATCTGCACACCGATTACGGTTGTTCTCAATGGACAATGTCACGAGACTGCACTCCTCATGATGCCAGACCCCCTCTGAATCGCGGATGAACATACACTACTGTAAGACACGAAGAGTTAGTTAACACCTCTCAACATCCTCAATCGACGTCAACTGATCCGTCAACAGGCTAGAGGTCATTGGGTGTGATGATGTTCCCACTTTCATCACGCGTTTCGATTTCCAACGAGTCACAGTGTTCACAGATAGTGGCACCGTGGACAACCCGGCGGACGGTCTTGCACATCTGTCGGCGGCCGCCAATGAGACCACAGTTCTCGCAGTAGAACCGGTACCGAAGGTCGGCTTCATCGAATGAGGTGTCATCGCGCCATTCAGGAACCTCGTCAAGGACACCGCTGGGGCCTTCGACATGGAGTTGAGCGTCGCAAGTGCCACAAACTTGCGTTCCCTCGATCGCACGGGCCACGGCAGTACTCCAGCGGTGGCGACCGCCGATAAATCCACACCCATCCATGCAGTAGAAGCGATATTTGTAGTCCTCGGGTTGTTTCTCGTAGTGAGTGGTGCACCGCCCAGAGAGAGCTAACGGCTCCACCCATTGCTTGAACGATTCGCCATGACCGGTATCAACACCGGTAGTCTGCTGCTGGTAGGCGTGAACGAGTTCGTGGCGAATCGTCTCCTGTAGGGCTTCGAATCCCGCCCTGTCGTGGGTCTGTGCGGACAGACGAATTGTACAGTTGCCACGTCCGTCCGATGAACAGACCCCGTGCCGTCGCGTCATTCGTGTACTGGTCTCAAAGGTTACACGAGAGAGGTCAATGTGGTCTGGCGTCAATGGCCACTCAGTACCGAAAATAACCTCGTTCGCATACGCCCGTGCCCGCTGAGAAAGGGCGTGCGAATCTCCAAGCTTGCCCGCAGTCACCATACGTTCCATGTTCTGACGTGAGACAAAGAAGTCTCGATCTCTCAGTGGTTCGCAGCCGGTGTAGCACTGATGAGTCAATGTACTCGTCAAGATCGCCGTATTGTGGTGGGATTGGTCCGGGTTCTCGACAACATCAGGATCGCCGACACGCAGGTACTGACAAACTCAGAGATCTACCACACTGCCGAGTATGATAATTGAAACAGGTTTTTGGTATTTTAAACACATGACAGGCACATGGGCCGCACAGAACTCGTCCAGCATCTTCGAGAACTTGCGGAAGAGTTGGGGAGATCACCGACGACAGAAGACATGCACGAACATGGCCGATATTCCGCCCAGGCATATTATCACTATTTCGATGCATGGGACGAAACGCTCGAGGCAGCTGGTCTTGACGCCACAGCGACGACCCGTGCCAACGTAATCGAAGACTTGCAACGAATTCAGGACATCGTCGGAAACCCGTCTTCTTGGGCGGAGGCGATCCGGGAACACGGTCAATATCCACTCTCGCAAGTATACTCAAAGTTCGATGACCTCGAATCCGCGCTCGACGCAGCCGGGATCGAAAGGCAAGAGCCCGATACGATTAGCCAGGCGGACGTAATCAAGGAGATTAGCCGGCTGGCGACAGACGGAACGCCACCGACAGCCGATCAGATGGACGAAGAGGGTGCCTACTCGGCGCGAACCTGTCACGATCTGTTCGGATCGTGGAGCGATGCGCTACGTGCTGCGGGATACAAGCCACCAAGGACGGGTAACGAGTACACCAAGGCAGAACTGCTCGACGAACTCGAACGGCTTGCCAAGGAGTTCGGCCGATCACCGACAACCAGAGAGATGAGAGAGCATGGAAAGTACACAGCTTCGGTGTATTTCCGGCGGTTCGACTCGTGGAACGACGCGATACGTGCCGCGGGATACACGCCCGCTGCATCGAGCCCCGACGCATCCGAACAGCGCATTCCAGCCTCCGAACTGCTGGAGGAAATCGACAGGCTCGCAGATCAGGTCGGCGGACGGCCCACCGCCGAGCAGATGAACGAACACGGCCAGTATTCAGTGCACGCGTACGTCAATCGGTTCGACTCGTGGAACAACGCCATCAAGCGGGCTGGATTCTCCCCGTTTATTGGGACGTCGGAGGACCTCTTCTCCAGAGAAGAACTGATCACCGAACTACGGCGACTCGGTAATGTCGTCGACCGTCCGCCGACGGTCAGACAGATGACCGAACTCGGACGTTATTCACCGTCGCCATACAAACGGCGGTTCGGTTCGTGGGTTGAGGCACTCCGTGCAGCGGGATTCGAACCGACAACCCACCAGCTGCGCCGGTACGATCCCGACAGCGACGAGACGGCAGCAGACATGACACAGTAAGTTCACTGCCAGTTTTCTGGATCAGCAGCGATCGCGGCAAGGTCGGCTGCGTGCCGTTTCGCCTCATCAGGCAACAGCGACCTCGTCTGAACGTGTGTCCCAGCCGGATGGATGTCGGTCCCGACGTGTGATTTGTGATCCTGGTCAGTGTCGGCTTTTTCTTGTTGTTCGGCCTGGAGAGCCTCAATCTCTTCAATCGTTGCTGGGGAGAATCGATGGCCAGTTCCTCCAATATCGCAGATAACGTCGGCGTATTTCTTTTTTATCTTCACTTCGACATATGGACGCCCTTCTTCGGCAGCGCGCTGACGCGCCTGTTCGCGTTCCGATGAGTCGGTTCCGCTCGAAGAGTACGTACACCGGATCGAGTCGACTTCACTGTCCGGTGTTTCCTGCCGGAGATCTGTTTCCGGAGGTGTGCGTACCTCGATGCTGGGGCTGTTGTACTTCCTGGCACAGGCCGGACAGACCTTCTCATCGAGATCGTCATTGTACCACGTGGCACTGCTGGCCTTTCCACACCAAGCACAATCGTCGTTCGAGTCAATTGTCGTCCACGAGACGTTACGATACGGGACTCGTCGCTTCAGGAAGACGATAGCGTCGTACCGTCTGGATCGCATTTCCTCGATCGTGTCCTTGCAGTGGCTACACCACTTCGCGTCTGGATCGCCAGCATCGTTCGGGACACCGACAGTCCCCCACTCCGGATGTGTCAAGGCTAATTCGTCGAATGTTCTCGTTTCGATAATCTCTGTCGAGCCGAGATGATGACAGGCATGTCGGCCGAGCAGATGCCATCGGTCTGTCGGTGTCAACCCCATCTCAGCCATCCGAACTCACCTCGCTAGCGTCCGGAGAGCGAAACTCTTCTAGTAGGTCGTCCAGCATCGGTCGCAGCTTGTACTTCTGGTAGTGTTCATCACGCATTGTCTTAACGTACTCGCGCCACTCTTCGAGTTCGTCGGCTTCCCGGGCTGCTTCGCCCGCGTATCTAAGCCAGCGGACAGCCGTCTCGTAGCTGTCGTGTTTCCCCTGCTCGACGATCGGCTCAGCGTTCGATTTACACGTCCGGATTACCCATTGGGGACGATGCTCCGTGACCTCCTCGACGACAGGTTTGACCACGCGGGATCTGCCGGAGCGATCAGCAAGCTCGACGGCCTCGTCGTACAGGCCTTCCTCAAGGAACACGTCGGCTGCGTCTCCCGGCGCTGGAGTTTGCTCCCGGAGTGACTCCAGAAGTTCACTTCGAACGGACTCCCATTCATCGCCTGCAAGTTCTTCCACGGCCTGATACGTACTCGGCGATGGACTCTCTTCGAAGGCAACGATCGCAGCCCGGAGCGCGAGATCCTCCTCGCCTAGACTCGCGGCCCGGTCCCGGAGCCATTCTGCCAATCTGGCTTTCCGGAAGCCATCGACGGTCAGTCCATGTTCGGCAACGTCCAATGCAGCTATTGGGTTACCAGTCCCACGCAGTGTCTGTGCAATCTCCAGCAGCGACTGCGGCGTCGAGAGGTTCTCAGTCGCGCAGTCGACAGATGCCTGTATCTCCCCCTCTCGTGCCAGCATTTCGGTATAGTTCTGGGTCTTGCCTGCTGCCCTGGCCAGATTGAGATACTCATCAGTACGTCCCTGCCGTTCGAGAGCGAAGAGACGTACCGTGGTCAGACCGGCGACGAACTCCGGTTCGTCGACGTCGAGTTCCCCGTCAGTGAGAGAGCCGTCAAGGGCCCGCTGGAGCAGATCGTCGTCCCACCCTTCCCGTGCTGCGTCGGCGGCGACAGCAAGCGTCGGTCTACCGGTAAAGCGTCGTATCTCCTCGTCCCACTTGGTGAGGCGCTGTTCCCACTGTTCACGCTCACTCTCACTCAACTCGACCACGAGCATCGCTTCTGCGAATGTTTCACCCAATGTTCCCAGTGTCTCGTAGAGTTCGGTGACGTCGTACGGGAGCAGTCCAGACCAACGGTTGGTCGCGAGCACGTCCGAGACCGCCTCGAGAATCTCCACTGCTATCTCTCCATCGCCGGCGTCCAGTGCCTGCTGTGCCTGATCAATCAATTCGTCCAGCTCTGACGCCATCCGCTCCGCCTCTGCATAGGCATCTTTGTGTCCTCGCTGACCCGGCTTTGGCAGTGCGTGCTTCGCCCGCTTGCGGATAGAATCGATATTCACTGATACGGTGGTGTCAGAAGCAGCCGCGTCCGTGGGCGTGAGGCGGAGTTCAATCCACTCGGCAATCCCCGGGCGGTCCTCGGAGAGTTCGACGAGTAACTCCTCGAGACGTTCACGACTCGCCCCCTCAAGCAACTCCGAGACAGGTGAGCTGTCGGTGACACGCTCAGGGTCGCGGAGACATATCAGAAGAACCGCCACACGGTGTTTGCAGATACCGCCATGGTCGTACGGACAGGTACACCCTGTGCGCGCAACGCCAGCATCGTCGAACTCGATCGTGACCGTGTAAGGCTGGTACTGGCTCCCCTCGACATCGGCACGGACTGTCTCCCCACGGCGAACCATCTCACCGACTGCGCTGCGGTCGTAGTAGGCCTGGCCGCGGTCGTAAGAGCTGGACCTGGCAAGGTCTCTGATTGTTGCTTCTGTGATGGGTGGCCATCGCTCGTTACTCATGCTCTTGATGCGTGGATAGTATTTGTTCTTGGAAATGTGTCTTGTCGATCGCACTCGGCGATGGAACAACATCGCGTGACATCGTCACCGATCCCGATCGGGATACTGCAGCGGTGCCTCTCCCTGTTTCTCGATGACGACCGGATCGTCATCGGGCGTGCCCTCCCGGATCTCTTCAATTTTGATGTGGTGCTCCCAACCGTCACCGAGGTCAACAGCAGGACTCTGAACCTGTAGAGGGTCATACGCTCCCTTTGTACACCCTCATGTAGGAATTTACTTATCTGTTCTTCGCACCGCATCTCGCTCTTCACAGCAGATCGTAATCTCGCGTGACATCAAGAAGCGATAGCCCAGAATCCACGTCTCAGCGTTATGTGTGAGCGACCAGAGGATCAACGGGAGTGGCCATGATCGTGTTACGATCTATCGGGATGGGGTGTCTATGAGTATCTCTGCTGATCCCTATCTATACACAACCAATTACTGACATCTAAATTTGACTTCGGTCGGTATTACCTCTGCCAGTAGTGCTGGTATGATTGACCAAGTCCTCATAACGGGCTCGAATTGTTGATACACTTACTCCAGTCATAGACGCAAGCTCTGCTGCGTCAATTTCGATCTGATATTTGTTCGCCGCATACAACCATGCACCAGCCAGAATTCCCATATGCCGCTTGTTTTTTGCCCATTGTGCGGTCTGTGCGTGTTGGAGCAGGTCGTCAACGAATGAGACAGCTTCGGGCGGTGCTGTCGGAAAGTGAAGTTCAAAAAGACGACTCCCAATTGCTTCAAGCAGGTCATCACGCCTGTCTCGGAGTGTAGCTGTTGATACGTCAAACTGTTTGGCAATGTCGGCTTGAGAGAGGTCGGTGTCGGCAGCTGAATTGGCGATGTAGAGCGCTGCTGCCGCGTACGTATACGGAGACACTCCACTAGTAACCCCCTCCTCATCACCTAATTCGGCAACACGTTGCGCGCGAGTTTCGATGTCGGGAGAGAGAGTTAGGTCTCGACATACCTCTTCCAGGATTACCGCCGGATCATCATTCGGTATTCCGAGATCAAGCGCGTCTGCTACCCGCTGCATTTCGTTGAGGATGTCTGCTTTCGTAGCAGGGGAGATGTTGGCTATCTTGGTCACACGAACTGGAATCTCTCGCAAACGACAAGTAAGCAGGTAGCAGGCTGCAGCAGTATTGGCAGGAAAATAGATTTGTATTCCTTGTGACGTCAGTTCTGAAATGAGGAGTTCTCCGTACTGGCGAACGCTCTCATCCAAGTGGAGGCTCTGATCGATTGACGTTAGATACTCGAGGGCAACTTCTTGAGATTCCTTTGTCATATATGGAGTTCAGTAGACAACATAATATTTCTGTATTGTGTTGAGGACCGTTCAAATTCGATTCCTGAGTGTGCTGTTTGAATCAACCAGATGTCCAGTATGCTAATCGAATGTTTCATTATTCCCACCTGGGTTAGCTCTGTTCTCTTTTGACTCAGTGAATGATGTCAAACCTGTCACGTCAGTAGTCTTTGATAGTGCATCAAGAGCTCGGTCAGCGTCATCTTGCCGCCGTTGGGCGTGTATCCGGAGTTGTGACTCGTCCACCATTGGGAGGACAACCATCGCTTCCTTCGGATTTACTTCGAGAACGCGGTCAACCTGTCGGACGGTGCTGAGTCCGTATCCGAACCGCGCGAAGTGCCGGCGATGCAAGTCATCGACGCCAGCAAGCGTTGCTCCCAAAACGGCAGCGCCTTTACCGAGACTCCCTGCCGTCTCATCCAAAAACGTCGCTGGATCGTAACTCGCCGATTCGGCCGATGTGTAGACACGGGTAAATGCTTCTGTGATGGTTCCGAGAACCGTCGTCAGTACTTCGAAACAGTCACTGGACGGAACGTCGGGTATCGAGCGGAGTGAAGTGAATGCGGCCGTATACAGGTAGTCACCAGCGAGCAGCGCCGGTGCCGGTTCTAACGTGAGTGAGTGGATCCCTTTCCCGGAGAGCGTGACGAATAATCGATTCCGAAGGCGGACGTATCCGCGGAGTAATTCGACTCCTGTTGCAGCTGGTAACACGATTTCAGGATCTTGAGTGTCTGTCAGCGAGGCGTATGCGTGTCCCACCAATTGGCCGTACCATCTGTCGCGGGGTTCCTGTAGAACTTCACGAACAAGTGGGAGTCCGGCTTCTTCTGTGTCACTGAGCACTGACTCTAACTGACGGTCGATTTGTGACGAGGAGAGTGGCACTGGATCAGTCATTGCCTGCCACCTCGACACTTGTTTCATCAATATCGACTCTGGATTCGGTTAGATTACTTTCGCGCCACGTGCCACGTCGATACCATGCGTAGGCGATGGTTGCTCCTGCAATGTTCGAGATGGCGAACGACAGCCAGATACCACTTTCACCGAGCGGGCCCGCAGTGAGCCACGCGATCGGAAAGCGAACAACACCAAGCGTCAGCACCGAGATCGCCGCTGCAGTGAGCGTCTTTCCGGCACCACGGAAACTACCCGTGTACGCCCGCATAATGCCCATGAACCCGAACGTCAGCGCGACGTATCGGATGAACTCTGCACCGATATCGACCACCTGAGCGGCGTTCGCTTGGTCAGCACCGACGAACGCCGAGACGATAGGTTCTGGGAACAGGAAGGCGGCGATTCCTGCGACCGTAAGGACCCCAAAGAGTACTTTCGCGGCCAGCTCTGCCGCTTGTTCTGCTCGGTCTGGTTTATCAGCCCCTATATTCTGACCGGTCATCGTTTCCACGCCACGGGCGACGGCGAGAGCAGGGAGAAAGGCAACCGAGAAGACACGCGTCCCGATGCCGTACGCAGCCACGACTGTATCCGGGAACATCGCAACGATGACCAACAGCAGGTTCATCGAGACCGCTCGTCCAGTCCCTTCGATGGATGCCGGCAAGCCGATGCGAACGAGGCGGCGGAGATACGAGAGATCAGGGACCATATCATGGAGGTTAATTTGGACACCGCGGTCCCCGCGGAACATGATTGCTAGACCAACGACCAGTGCGAGTGCACGCGAGAACACGGTGGCGATAGCCGCGCCCTGAATGCCGAGTTCTGGAAAGGAGAGCGTGCCGACGAGCGGGGCGTTCTCGACAATTGTCCATCCAAAGATCAAGAACGGATCGATGATAATGTTGAGCACTACCGATCCGAACATGACGAGCATCGGTGTAATCGTGTCGCCGTATCCCCGCATGAGTGCGATGAATACAGCGAATCCGAACATAAACAACAGGCCGAGCGAGATGACTTCCATGTAGTTGGTCGCCAGCGGCAGCACATCCTGCGAGGCGCCCAGCAGGCCGAGGAAGGTGTCGACGCCGACATAGCCGACGCCGCCGAGGATGACTGCGGCGATAGCGGCGAACGTCACCGTCTGCGAGGCGGCGTACTCAGCTTCGCGTTCTTCGTCTGCACCGGTAAACTGTGCGACGAGGACGCTGCCGGCGACGGAGATTCCCATCCCGAGTGAGATGAGCAGGAAGACCATCGGGAACGCGAAGCTGATCGCTGCCAGGGCATCCGTGCTGTACTGGCCGAGCCAGAAGGTATCCGCGAGGTTGTAAGCGGTCTGGAAGAGGTTCGTCACGACGATCGGCATCGACAAGAAAAAGAGGGGCTTGCCGATGCTACCCGCGGTGAGATCGAACTCCTCAGGTCCCTTGAACAAAGATCGAATGCGACTTCGAACTCCCATTAATGGGTCGCCTCCGATAGCTCGTCTGCGAGAAAGTGTCTCTCAGCGTACTGTGTGATCGCCTCATAGGATCGCTCGGATGGTTGATCGATAGCTACACGCCGCGTATGTGCTCCCGTGATAGCCGTCATAAGGAACTCGGCAGCGACGGCTGGCTCAACCGTTTCATTGAACTCGCCTCTCTCAACACCAGCCGTGATGATCTCCCGCGCCCGTTCGAAGAGCAGATCATCGAAGCTGACGAGTCGCGTCTGGATCGCGTCGTTGTACGGCGCTTGCGCTGTCACTTCGAGTAGCGCGGTTTGGTACTCTTGGGCAGGCGCAGCTTCTTCGTCAGTGAGAGCCGTTTCGAGGAGCGTATAGAGTTGGTCACGCGGCGTGCCACCGTCGACTGCGGGAAGCTGCGCAGTGTATCGTTCGTACAGAAAGTCGAGAAACTCGAGGAAGAGGTTCTCTTTGCTGTCGTAGTAGTAGTGGATGGCTGCTTTACTCCGGTCTGCCTCGTCAGCGATATCTGTGAGAGTGAGATCGGCGTATCCGTGCTTGCAGAGTGCCCGAGACGTCGCCTCGAGAATTTCAGTAGCTGTATCATCGTCCATGTCGGGAAGCACATGTACTTACTAACCGATTAGTCAAAAGGGTTTGGAACACAACGCTCTCAAGAGAGGTCACCGGTTTTCATCCATGTAGACGTCTACATCGACACCCGTACGAAGCGATACTATCTGACGAGTGGGTCAAAACTATTATTTGCGGCCCACATCAGTACTCGTACGATGGCCGATACGCCGACAGAGGCCGACCCCGACCCACACGAAGAGATCATGCGCGCGACGTACCGCGCACTTCGTGAGCACGGATACGCCGATCTCACGATCAAGCGTATCGCCGATGAATACGGGAAGTCAACCGCTGCGATCCACTACCACTACGACACGAAGGACGATCTGCTGACAGCATTTTTGGATTTTATTCTCGATCAGTTCAAGGACACGGTTCACGAGGTCGAGACGACAGATCCCGAGCAGCGACTCGAGTTGCTACTCGACAAACTGCTCGTCGATCCCAGGGACCATCAAGACCTTCTCGTCGCTATACTAGAGATGCGGAGTCAAGTGCCGTACAACGACCAATTCCGCGAGCGGTTTCAGCAAAACGACGAGTACGTTCAGTACCTGCTCCGCACGGTGATCGACCAAGGGATCAAGACAGGCGTGTTCGACGATGTCGACACCGACCACGTGGCCCAGGCACTCATGATAATCGTCGATGGCGCGCGGACACGAGCGGTTGTGTTCGACGAAGAAGATTCGCTCGAGACAGCGAGACAAACCGCAGCAGAGTACGTGACCGCCGCTCTAGTCGCTGACGACTGAGTACCAGTCAGAAGTCCGTAGAATGATTGTTATCGACCGTCTCTTTCCTCAAGTCGCTCCTGATCGACGTCTTCGATCGGCTTCGTACACCACTGGCAGAACTCGAGGTCGGAATCGAGTTCCTTTCCGCAATGAGGACAGGAAGTTGACTCCGCTGCGGCAGGATCGACCGCGCTTGGAACACGCTGAGAGCGCGCCAGCAGGTACGCGTCCAGGGTGCTGAGGCCGATAACGAGGAACAGCGGTGCGACAACCAACGCCTCCTCGAGGCCACTGTTGCCGGTCACAAACGCGTCGAGCGCAGTCGGATCGACGAACAGTGCGGTCACGACGAACGAGGCAGCGAGCCATCCGAGCGCGCGACGCCACCGCCGAAGATAAAGGTGACCGAGCCCGGTAGCGAGCATCGCGAGTAGCATCGCGAGCCACGGTCGTTTCTGCGATGTGGACTGAGCCATGTCCCTAACTAATCGGTTAGTAAGTATAAGCCTTCTCCTGTCGGCATTCGCCAGTCATCTTTAATTGTCACCCACCCCATATGACAGTCTTGTGTCATAACCCGTGATCCGCCGAACGGGCTGAAACGCGAGCGCTGCAATCGCGACCTCTAGTCCACCAGCTACGAGAAATGCCGGTAGGTAGCCGTACAGCTCTGTAACGGTTCCACCGATGAGAAATCCGCTCAACATCCCGAGACTACCGAACACATTGAATCCGCCCATTGCTGCACCACGCTCCGTCGCCGGTACGATATCAGTGACAAGTGCCATTGTCGTTGGTGAGACAAGCGCCCCACAGACACCGACGAATACCATCAGAATTGCTGCGGCCACGTAAGTAGGCGAAAGTACGACGGCGATGATCGTCACTCCATATAGTAGTGATCCGACAACGACTGGCAGGAATCGCCCGATTCGATCCGAGAGCGATCCGACTGGATACTGTAACACTGCAAACGGAACGAAGAACAACGCAAGCGTGAACCCTGCTGTCGCAGCATCGATATCGAATGTGTCTCTGAAGTACGCAACACCGGTTAACGCAAAGAATCCCGCAGTCAAGCGATCAATGTATCCGAATGCGAACGGCACGAGTAAGGTCGGGTACGATCGGACTCGATCGACGACTGTATCGACAGGGAGCCCACCACCGGCACTCCCGTCGGGAATCGTCGCAGCGAGGGCAGCCGAACCACCGAGGAGTATTGCACCCCCGTATAGTGGCGCAAGCGGATCAACCGTGGTGAGTTGCCCACCAACGACCGAGCCGAGTGCCGCACCGAGTCCGATGGCCGTCCCTGCTGCACCCATGTTTCGGCCGTGTCCACCTGAGAGGTCCATTAGCATTGTGATCGACAGCGAGAACGCACCAATGGTAAACGCACCACCGACGACTCGCAATAGCAACACAACACCGAATCCGAGGCTAACATGCGGAGCGAGCGCAACCGCCAGGTAACTTACAGCACCGCCCGTCGCGCCCAGGACGACCAGCGGTGTTCGAGACCCGAGAGAATCACTGGCAACACCCCACAAAACGGCACACAAAACAAATGCGCCGAACTCAGCGACTAGAAACCACGTTCCGGCGAGAATGCTCTCACTGCCACCCAGTGCCGAGACCGTTTCATCAAGCCCCGGATAGAGAAACACCTGCGAGACGAGGACGCTCCAGACGACAAGCGAAAGTCGGGATCGGTCACTCATAGAGACGAGGCTATCTACGTGGACGCGGCCAGAGCATCTGTGTGCCCCATGTTTAATCGAGTATACCTGTTCGCTAGTGGCTCTTCGAACAGGATGAGGAGTGTCGCTGACATACAAGCTAATTACTCAGTTAGTGCAAAAGTCTTCTCATCGAGGTCGCAAGAGCGAGGTATAAGCGACTCATTCGGAAACTTCTGCCTAAAGAATCCCCACACCAGCTTCGATATTATCATCGAGAAAGATAAGCACTAACCAAACCGTTAACTCCTGCAATCCCTGAATCAAGGTATGGATCTCTCTGTTGTCGATTTGTCTCCCGTTCCGAACGACGGGACCGCGAGTGACGCATACGCAAACACCGTTGAGGCCGCTCAACAGGCTGAGAAGCTCGGATACTCTCGGTTCTGGGTAGCCGAACATCATGGCATGGCAGACACTATTGCTGGGACGACGCCCGAAGTGCTGCTCGGACACCTCGCCGCTGAAACAGAATCGATTCGACTCGGATCAGGAGCAGTGCTACTCAACCACTACAGCCCGTTCAAAGTCGCCGAACAGTTCGGCGTACTCAATTCACTCGCACCAGGTCGTATTGACGCGGGCCTTGGCCGGGCTAATGGGTCGCCTGCGGCAGATCAAGCTCTCGGAACAGACCGACACATCCAGAATCCCGATGAAGATCATGCAGAAAAGATTGAAGCCGTCATCAATCATCTCTATGACGACTACCCCGACGGACATCCCTATAGCGACCTGCAGATACCGTACTCGGACGAGGATATCCCCACGCCATGGGTGCTCGGGTCAAGTCCATCAAGCGCTGCGATCGCAGCTGAACTCGGGCTCCCATACTGCTTTGCGGCGTTCATTCGACCACAGTTCGTAACCCACTCGTTCGAGACGTACCGCGAACAGTTCCAGTCTTCGTCACTTGCCGGTAGTATCGACAAGCCACAAGGTATGATCGCTGTGAACGCAGTCTGTGCAGAGACCGATGAGGAGGCCGCACGGCTCCGAGCCGTGGCGGAGGCGTCATATCAGCGTATGCAACGCGGGGTTGTCGGCACGAGACCGTCTATTGAAGAGGCTATCGACGAACTCGGTGGAGTTCCAGAGCCAACGCCCGCAACACTCACTGTTGATGAATGGCCACGAGCGATTTCCGGGAGCCCAGAGACGATTTCATCACTTCTTGAACAACTCACGGAGCGTGTCGGCGTTGACGAGGTGATGATCCAACACATCCATGCAACCCACAACGATGCGCTCCGTTCGCACGAACTGATTGCTGAGGGCATCGGACTCACATAAATCGCCTCGGGGTCAAGCCCGGGGCATTCGCCTCGGCCGCTTGTAAACGACCCCGGATTGGGTGCCCCACGGTTTTCGTAATTCCCTCAGCCTATGCCAATAGCACTCCACGCAAAGAGATTTTTCGGGACGAGGATGGGCGGTTTACTGCACCCACCAACCCAGACAGGCTCACCGTCCGAACACTCGGTTAGGTTTTGCGAATCCGACATTAATTTTGAAACGCGCTAGCGACAAGTAGCGGGAAGACGAGAGTTGCTTCCGCCTCAATCTGTGTGTAATTCGTTCGTTCTTCCTTGATTTTACCCCAAGAGACGGCCTCATTTGGCGGCGCTCCCGATAGTGATCCGTCTCCTTCCATTCCTGTCGAAATATAGACCACATAGTCCGCACCCCCTCGGAAAAGGTTCGTCATTATCGCGTGATGCTTCGGTACGCCTCCACCGACTGCAATGAGCCCCGTTTTGTCGGCCAGTAATCCGTCTTCGATGAGTGAATCATAGTCGTCAAGGATCTCGATTCCGACATCCGAATCGTAACCTTGCCGGTAATAATAGAGGAAATTGCCCACCTCAGCGTCCGTCAGCGCCGGACAGTACACCGGCACATCGTTGTCCGCAGCTTGTTTCAACACTGAGTCTTCGTCGTCGAGCGTCTCGCCCAGTTCCCGTGCAAACTCTGTGGGCGTTCTGATCTTCTCCTCAGCGAAGAAGTCGTCAAAGAAGTCGTACAGATATTCCTCTAACCACACATATCGGTCGGACGGAACAAAGATATTCCCTAGCCGATTGATTCCTCGTTCCCGGAGTGCTTCCTCGTCTGCGTCCCATTCACCCATCTTGAACGGTTTCGCCGTCTTGATAACGTCCTCGGTCAGCGACCCAGACGTGGTAATGAGTACATCGACGTAGCCTTCTCGGACGAGATACGCGACGGTCTCACGTAGCCCCGATGAGATGATGTTTGAGGTGAACGTGAGATAGATCGTTGCGTCTTCGTCCTGCATACGCTCCGCGATATCGATGGCTTCTGCGAGTTGCGTCGCTTGGAAACCCGTCGTCGCGTATGCGTCGAGCATCTCGTGAAAATCGAACTCACCACGGAAGTCGTATCCACGAACGTCCGGCGTGTCGAGTTCCTCGTCACTCCCTGGGAGGACGTGATCGTGAGACTCGTCGTTATCCATATAGGTGATACGACCGCGACCAGTTTGAATAGCTCGAAATGATCGCTTTGTTCTTCAAAGCCAGTTCACCATATGCTTGGGAGGTATCAACAGCCTGAGCAGACTTCTATGACACCCCTTTCATCCAGCAAGACGGCGGCGGACTCGAGGACGACGGCACCGCGGTTGAATCGACAGTCGACGAAAGGCACTTTTTAACGGCTCGCCTTGTCTTGAATGTAGTATGGATGCACTCCTGCTTATAGCAGTACACATGGCGAGGTGGCCATCATGAGCAGTTCCACGGCCGAAGCCGAACTCAACGAGGACGAGCGAGCGGGTCTCAAGCTCATCCGCGAGTCCGGCGGCATCCACCAGAGCGATTTCTGGAAGGAACTGGAATTCTCCTCGCGCAAGGGCAGCCGGATCGTCGAATCTTGTAGTCATCAGAGAGCGAAACCCACCCACAATCAAAAGCCCAGTGATGGATTTTACAGAGACCCCTACGCAAGAGCGAAGGTATATATTAAAGGAACAGTATCATGACATATGAATCCGATAATACAGTTAAAATTACATTGGGCCATTATTGGATTGCTCATCGGAATCGGCGTTGCCTTCGTAACGAATATTCTCGTACTCGGAAACACGTGGCAAGAAGCAATTGTTATTTCTATTGGTCCAGGAATCGGCCTCGCAATCGTATTCTATGCATTACCACCGTTACAGTAACCACAGATGAATATGCATCCGAGCAAAATGAGTTCGATCGAACGAATCTCAGTCGCCGTGGTACGACGGTTATAGCGACAACCCGAACGATACAGAGTCACTGCCAGTGCTGGACGAGTATTGCAGTACCTGGTGTGAAGACGACATCCACGAATGCAGGGTTGCGAACGTTGAATTCGTTAAGTTCGTATAGCGCCCATAGCTCACGGGTATCTGTTTAGCGGAGCGGCCAAGGTGAAATCGTAGCTCTCAGGGAAGAGCAGGACGAACAGCCACTAATCGTGCTTTCCGGGCTTGACGGATCGCCGGGGTCGGAGAACCCGGCGATCCGTTCTGCGGGTCGGACGATTCATCGGCAGTGGAATCTCTCTCTTCTCGCTGAGAACGCGTTTCTGCGCCAGCAAAACGCTGAGCTGAACGAACGAATCGAGGGACTTGAAAAGCGTCTCAAGCGATACGAAAACGCTCACACACCGTCCAGCAAACAGGGCGGAGCCGGACACCAGTCACAGAACGACGAGTCTGAGCAAGATGACGAGGACGACTACGCTGGCGGCGACGCTAACGCCGCCAGCGACTCCTCGTCTGGACCTGGACGCAACCCCGGTCACAACGGAACCACCCAACCACCGCCCGACCCGGACCGGACTGTCCGGGTCGGGGAGGCGTACTGTCTCAATTGCGACCGTGTTCTCACTGATCCCGACGAGTATGTCTCTCGCGTCATCGTCGATATACCGCTGCCTGTCCCAACCGAAGTCACGAAATACGAACTCGGAAAGCAAGAATGCGCCTGTGGCAACGAGGTCGTCGCCGAACACCCTGACTGTCCGGAGACCGGGCGGTTTGGGCCACACCTGCTGGCCCAAACCGCTCTCCTCCGTTATCACGGGCGGCTCCCGCACCGCAAACAGGCCGAACTGTTCGACTGGCAGCTCGACCATCCGGTTTCACCAGCAACGATCTACAACATGACCGAGCGGGTCGCAGCCGGTCTGCGACCCGCGTATGAGGAAGTGAAAGACAGTTCGGGAAAGCGACGTCATCTACTGCGACGAAACCGGCTTTCCGGTCGATGGCGACCAACACTGGGCGTGGACGTTCGTAACTGACGAGGATGTTTTCTACACGATCGACGAGAGCCGCGGGTGTCAGGTGCTGGAAGACGTCCTCGGCGACGAACTCGCCGAGGACTCCACCCTGAGTTGCGATGGATGGACGGCGTATCCGAGCTATCACGGGAAGCTCCAGCGGTGCTGGGCGCACCTTCTCAGAGAAGCGAAGTACGTCGCCGAGCGCCACGAAGAAGCCGAACCGATCTCGGAGATACTGCACGACCTCCACGACGATCTAACCGCGTTCGATGAAGGGAATCCGCCCGCCTCCGCCCGCGAGCGGAGGCGGGCGCAGGCCTCGCTGTGTCTGGAAGAGTTGATCAGAGCGGACTACGAGGCCAAGGAAGTCACGCAGTTAGCCGAGAAGATCAGGAACGGGCTGGGCTGTTGGCTGACGTTCGTGACGGAGCCGGACGTGGACTCGACGAACAATCGCGCAGAGCGCGCTCTGCGCGAGCAGGTAGTGATGCGGAAGATCTTCGGTGGACTCCGGTCGGAAACCGGAGTCCGAATTCACGAGACGCTTTCGACGATGGTGGCGACGTGGGAGCGTCAGGGACTTGATCCGCCCGATCAGTTGAGATCAGTGCTGGGAGGAGAGCGACCGGAATCACGAGCAGAGGCATCTACGACCGAACTACGCTAAACAGATACGTCGAATCGCTCGTTGAAAAGGAACTGGTCGATCGAGAGGAAACCGTTTACAAGGGCCACAACACCTACTTCATCTCGCCGACCGCACGAGACCTCGATTTCAGACTGCTGATGGCCGGCGATATGCTCTCGCCGTTTGTCGGCGAGGAAGAGATTGATCCTAACAGCGACGCCTTCTCGCAATGGATCATGAACCTCGCGTACGAGGAGTAGTAGTCACGATCGCTGCTCGAAATCGAGGCATGTCCGTTTCTCTTTGTCCACGGTATCTTGGTAGACGAACAGTTGATGCACGCCCCATCACGGCCTTCTTTGACAGAGACCCTAACAGTGTTTTGGGTAATACTGATCAGTTTAACTGGCCAGTATTACTTCCCGATGGCGTCAGGTCTTCTTCCTCTCGAGGAATAGTTGCAAGTCCAGTCGATACTGCTGGCGTCCTCACATTCTGCCTTGCTGTAATCGGGATTGCCAACTTCGATACGCCACTTCTGACAAGGGGGATCCTCATCGGTGTTGCGACACGATGACGGTATGCTCAAGTCACATCACAGTCAGCTTTCGGATTGGCCGGTCTAAGGAAAAGAAAGCGTTAGAAGTCCATACCCCACTCGCGGAGAATATCCTCGGCGTCGTCTAAATTTTGCATCCCGGCGAGGTATATCGCTTCTCGAGCATCGAGCTTGTAGAGATCATCGTCAAATCGGTCCTCAAGATCACGGCGTGCCTGTTTCTCTTTATCCTCGGTATCCTGGTAGACGAACAGTTGGTGCACACCCCCATCACGGTCTTCTTTGACTGAGTCTCTAACAACTATTCGTGGTAAGTCTGATCGGTCAAACTGACTGGTATTACTTCCAGACTGCGCCGGGTTTTCTTCCAGATCGACCTGGTCAGTCTGTCCAGTATTACTGACTGTATCTTTTTGCCCACCAGCTTGGTCAGACTGATCAGTATTACCAGTGTTACTGACTACCTTTTCCTGTTCCTCTGACTGGCCAGTAGTACTGACTTCTTCTTCCTGTTCCTCTGGTTGGTCACTCTGCTCAGTCTCGTCAGCAAACGGGTTTTGGCCACCAGATTTCATGCTGTGACCTCTGTCGTCGCAAATTGATCGGCAATGAATTCGGCTAGCTCGTCAAACTTCTCGAGCGTCGGTTCTTCGTAATCGCGAAGATCGCGGTAGTCATCGTTCTCCGCGAGTTCGTAGATCGACACTTGGTTGTCCCACGCATCACCAAGCATCGATCCACGCTCGCCAATCGACACAGGGGCGATCGGTAGCGACTCCTCCTCGAGTGCATTGAGATATTTCTGGTTCACGTTCGTCCCCTTGACCTTGTTCGGGACGGCACCGAGAACACCGACGTCGATATCTCCGAGTTCAGTCTCGAGGCCGCTCACCACATCACGGAGGCCCTGAACACTCCGTTCGCCTTTCGGAGATGGTTCGAAGGGGATGAGAAGGTTCGACGTTGCGTAAACCGCGTTGTACAGGTGTTGTCCCTCAGACGCTGGTGGGTCAATGATGATAACGTCGTATTCCGATGGGACACCAGCGTCGACGAGGACCCGTCGGAGCTGCTTTTCCTTCTCAAACTCCCCCTCGAGACTCGTCTGGTCCTCGAGTTCCTTGGCCGTCGCGAGGAGATCAGCAAGGTTGCCGAGATTATTGTGGCTTGGAACGAGATCGACGCCTTCAGTCGACTGGATGAGGTCATGAAAATCGCCTCGTGGTCGGTCGACCATATGGAGCACGAGATTGTCAGCCTCGCTATCAGCTTTCAGATCATCGAGACCGAAGTGATTGGTTAGGCCGCCATCCTGCGGATCCATATCGATCCCGAGAACTTTCGTTCCTTGATTCGCGTGCGCACGCATGAGGTTAGCCGCAAGCGTCGTCTTTCCGACGCCACCCGCCTCGGACCAGACTGTATACGGAATCATACACGCTAAGCAGATGGTCTCCCCATATAAAAATACTAGCCAGACAAGACAGTATTGCTGGTCAGTAATACTGACCAGTGTTACTAGTCAGACTAATCAGCCGCTTCTGAATGCTGGCACTATTACGGAGAAGTTTTTATTGGGAAAGAGAACTGTACAGCGGAAATGGCAGATCTGTATTTCGAGGACCTGGAGAAAGGTCAACGACGAGAACTCGGTAGTTATACTGTCCCAGAGAATGAGATGATGGAGTTCGCACGACGGTATGATCCGCAGCCGATCCACGTTGACGAGGAGGCTGCTCGGGACTCCATCTTTGGTGGGGTAATCGCGAGCGGTTGGTACACTGCCAGCGTCTGCATGCGGCTCCTCGCAGACGAATTCCTCAATGAAGCTGCGAGTATGGGTGGGCTTGGCCTGGATGAGCTCCGGTGGCAGAACCCGGTTCGGGCGGGCGATACGCTTACTGTTTCGAACGAGATTCTCGAAACGCGTCCATCGGAGAGCCGCGATGATCGTGGCTATGTTCGGAATAAGACGGTCGCACACAATCAGGACGGCGAGGAGGTCCTTGTCTGGGTCGCGACCAATATCTTTGCTTCGAACTGATATCCTCCCACAGCTACTGCCGCTCTGGACTCCTTCTCTGGCCGAATCTGGCAGGGAAAGTGGTCAATCGAGTAAATGGAGAGTATTCGCCTATCCCCTTATCGGTTAAACAAAAGTCCACGCTGAATGCCACGCCCTTCAAGACGTAGCAGCTTACTTCCGTCATTTCCGTAGCCCCACCCTAGGTTTCTGTCGTATATCGTGTTTGCTCGATCAACTAGAACACGCACTCCAATACGTCCAGTGTCTCTAGAAGTGCGAGAACGTCCGAACAGTACACAACAACCATCATTGCGTCCAGTATCCTACGACCATCACGCCCGCTGTCTTGCGCCGATCTTCGAGTTCTCGAGATTGCCGTTACTTGAGCGCGTGGAATCTGACCGAAGTGATTGGTGAGAGTGCCATCTTGCGGATCCATCTCAATCGCAAGAATTCCGCCTTGATTCACGTGTGTAGAATATGTAGCCAGACAAGATAGTAATGCTAGTCAGTAATACTAGACAGTATTACCGAACATACTATCTAGTCAATTATCTTAAACACGTGCTGAAAGTTGGCTTATGACCGGAGAGAGTTCAGCCCTAACGCCACGAGCGTTGTCGGTGTAGTTCTAGCACTCAACTCGCGGTGGCTTTAATTCCGCAAAGAGTGCTTCACCATGTAGCGAGTCATCACGTCCTGGTTTACAAACACTCCCTCCACAGAGATCAACGCGATCGGCGATGTTTGCAGCCGTGTTGATGTCAGCTCGGACTCTGACACCCCGTGGATGTTTAACAAGTCCTCGAGCACGCGCAGTGATATGCGTCAAGTACTCTTACAGCTGGAATCCGCCAACCGGCATGTCACCCGTTCAGAAGATGAAATAGAACTTACAAACCCTCTCCCCCCTTTTTCGAGTTGTAAACTCAATACAGAGGGGGAGAGAAACCTCGAAGAATATCCTATGAAAGAGAGATTCTGCCGTATTCACCGGATAGCATTCCTAAGAGACCAATTTTCTCGTATACTCTTAATAATGCAAAGTTTTATGTGAAATGTTGTTCAACCAAATCCGTACTAGACTTAGATCCTATCTAAATGTATTAATTAGATATTCTAACCTTGGATCGTTTGTGTGTTCTTGAGATTAAGAATACTAGCAACTCAGGCACTCTAATCCTTCTATTTGCTAAATCAGATCCTTTTGCTCTACTTATCCCCTCCTCTCTCGAAACGACTTACAACTCGAAAAAGGGGGGAGTGGGTAGATTGATTGAGACAAATCCGTTGGCCAAGCACCGTTCTATCAATAAGATATCACTAGTATCAATCATGAATATCTCTTGCGTAAGTTGTTCTACCGACTCAATTACGGAGTTTACAACTCGAAAACGGGGGGTGTGATGTGACATCTATAATATAGATATTAGCTCATGTTATTCTGATTGTGTTTTACTCATGACTTCTTGATGAACTAATAGATTCGCCTATTACAACTCGAAAATGGGGTCGGTCAGAAGGCACACCGACCTTCTGACGGGATCTTACAACTCGAAAACGGGGTGGGTTTACGTTCGAAGTTCATGGCCAACTGTTTCGAGAGTACTTGTTTTGCCTTTTGATGAATACACGTCCCTTACAAATCGACAACGGAGGCGATAGATTTCGAAGACGGTCTTTGGCTAACTCTACAAATACGCCCTTATAGTCGGTAGTGGACCTGTTTCCGGCTGGTTACAACTCCACAATGGTCTACTTTTTTATACCCAGAGTCCGAGGGGAGGCATAATGGGACGAGAGAGACGTACAGAAGATTCGAATGATCATGCCGCTGAAAAGGCCCGTGAATCTCTCTCCACTGACCCCGAAAACTCTAGCTCAACGACTCAAACAACCTTCGAGGCCGACTCAGATACTACTGACCCGCCCCTAAGTGAAATGAACGATGAAAGCGGCGGTATCTCAATCCGAGAGCGACTTCAGACTGAGTCGTCCGGTGGTGTCTTCGCGAATAAAGATCTTGTTCGCTCAGACACCATCATTGACGAGGACCGTATTGTCGGTCGTGATGACCAGCTGGCTCGAGTCGTTGACAATCTTAAACCTGTCCTCCAGGACGAAGGCATCCCGGATATGCTTCTGAGTGGTCCCTCGGGAACAGGAAAATCGCTTATTATTCATGCAGTCTGTAAACAGATCGTCGAACTGTGTGAGTCCCAAGGAAAGGTGTTCGGTGTTCTTTCGATCAACTGCGAGGGTCCAAAGACCGCAGATCGTGCTGTATATCGGTTAGTCAAAGCCGCCGCTGATGATCTCGGTGTTGATCCCGGTGTTCCACAGACCGGCGTCTCAACCGATCAAAAACTCGAACGCCTGTACGAACTAATGCGAGAGCATTACGATGGAGTCATATTCATTCTCGATGAGATCGATCTGCTCGAGGGACCGTATCAGGAGGCAGAGTACAATTCTCTCATCTACCAGCTTTCACGGGCCCGAAAGCTCGCCGACTTTGATGGTCCGATCTCACTTACAACCATTACTAACTATGCAGATTTCATGAAGAATCTCAATAGTCGAGCTCAAAGCTCTTACAACCCCGATGATATCTTCTTTGACGACTATGATGCGACGCAACTGCGTAGCATCCTCAAATACCGTCGCGACGCGTTCAAGCCGGAGTCTCTTTCAGATGACGTCATTCCACTTGTTGCTGCGTTCGGTTCCCAAACGCATGGGGACGCACGGAAAGCAATTGACCTTCTCAGATGGGCTGGTGAACTAGCTGAACGGCGGGGGGCGGATACAGTCACTGAATCCGATGTTCGCAAGGCACAGGAGAAATACACTGAGAACCGAAAACTCCGCCACATTAGCGGGATTTCGACACAGAAGAAGCTCTCCACATATGCCGTGGCGGCTACTGCCCACTATACGAAAGAAAACTTGGAGTGGATTCCAGCTGGTCCCGCATTTAAGACGTATCAGTTTATCGCCGACACGATGGATGCAGAGAAATACAGCCGTGAAACCTTCGTGAATCACGTTACTGAACAGAGTACGTACGGTGTGTTAGACTTCGAGCGTCGAGGGAGGGGACGTGGCAGAGGAGTACACATGTACTTCTCTCTTTCCGAAGACCCGGAAACGATCATGGAGACGATCCGTGAAGACTCTCGATTCGCTGATTTAGCTCACGAAGACCCAACTATCAGCTCTGTTGTTCGAGAACGAATGAAGAAGTTTCGTTCCAATAGCTAATCTTGACTCTACAGATAAGCAAGGCAAGTGCCTCGGGGCTTGACCCTGAGGCGGTTCACAGTGATAGGCAACGTGCCTCTGGGTGTGGCCCCGAGGCGACCCGGATTTTACAACTCGAAAACGGGGGGAGAAGACTCATGAGTTTTAATTTTCCATCTGATATAATCTCTTCCCCATCCCCATTTACAACTCGAAAATGGGGCTCCCGGTCTACTTAACCAGTCTCTCTTGTAGAACACGTTATACGCTGAACAGGCGCAATACCGCGTCCTTGAGGGCGTGGATGCGCACCGTCACTTGATGCAACAATCCATCGCCTATTGCATGGCCGGATATTCTCTACTGGAGCGGTACTATCATCTTCTCCGGGACTATAACTGGTTATGAAGCCAGAAATAGATGCGTACCGTCCGAACCTTCGAGGCGTCAATTGCCAACCCACAGCAGGTTAGTGATGACCTCGATCAACTCGGATGGGCCGCATCGAAACTCTGGAACGTCAGTCGCTACTACGCACAAGAACAGTGGGACGACACGGGCGAGATCCCCGATGACGGGGAACTCAAAGCTGAACTCAAAGGCCACGAACGCTATACGGACCTTCATTCTCAATCCAGTCAGCGCGTTCTCGAAGAACTCGCTGAAGCGTTCACTGGTTGGTTCGCAAAGCGTCGGGACGGCGATAGCCGTGCCCGACCGCCCGGCTACCGCAAACGCGGCGATTCGCACCCACGTTCTACTGTGACGTTCAAGGCGGCTGGCTTCAAGCATGATGCACAGTTCACTCGCGTTCGCCTCTCGAAAGGCCGCAACCTCAAAGAACACCGTTCGGACTTCGTGCTGTGCGAGTACGAGCTCCGTCCCGACGTAGACCTCACCGAGTGGGATATCCAGCAGGTCCGGGCCGTCTACACGTACGAAGAATGGCGGCTTCAGTTCATCTGCCGAAAGTCAATCGACTCCGACCCACCGGGCGACGGTGTTGCGGGGGTCGATCTCGGTATCTCAAACATCGCCGCGCTTTCGTTCGGGAGTGAGTCGATCCTCTTCCCCGGTAACGCACTGAAAGAGGACGAATACTACTTTGGGAAGCAGAAAGCGAAGTGTGACGATAGCCGATCGAACGAGCGCCTTCGGTTGGACCGGAAACGTACCGAACGTCGAACCCACTTCCTCCATACCCTCTCGAAACAGATCGTTTCGGAGTGCGTAGAGAGGGGTGTCGGGACCATCGTAGTCGGTGATCTCGAAGGGATCCGTGATAACGAGAACGGCGAGTCTCGCAACTGGGGCTCGCATGGCAACCTCGATCTTCACGGGTGGGCGTTTGACCGCTTCACGTCGATACTCGACTACAAGGCGGAAACGGAGGGGATCGATGTACTGATTGAGTCCGAACGTGATACCTCAAAGACGTGTTCCGCCTGTGGGACGAAAGACGGCAATCAGCGCGTTGAACGTGGGTTGTACGTCTGCGAGGAGTGCGATACCGTCGCGAATGCGGACGTGAACGGTGCAGAGAACATCCGACAAAAAGTAACTCCAAGTCCGTCTCAGGATAGGAGTAACGGCTGGTTGGCACAGCCTTCAGTCCATCTGTTCGATCGGAGTGAGGGCCGTTTCGCCCCGCGAGAACAGGTCGTGGACTGTAAACCCTAATATCCCAACGGCGGTCGGGATTCCACGTCGTTTACGGCGTGGAGGATGTCAAGCGGACATGGTGGGGTCCTTCCTTCCACAACCTTCCGTTTCATCGGTCGAGTACTCCAATATCAGAACCGGTACTGTCTGATCCAGCGACTGCTTCCGCACGCTCGAGCTCACGGATCTCTCGCTGAGCCTGTCGTTCGAGCAGTTCGGCTTGGCAATAGCGTGCACGTTGGTTAACCTTGTCCAGTGACTCAGATCTATACCAAAGAAACGAGGGCGAGTACCCCGCGCCACCGGGCGCGGGGGTGAAGCCCGACACTCGGCCAACCTATCATCCTCCTTCCATACCTTTACAAGACCGCAGTACCACGATTAGAATATGCAGAAGTCGCTGACCAAAACACTCGTCTTTCAACTCCAACCAGACGAGTCCGGTCAGCAACTTCTGGACGACGCCTTCCTCGAAGCCCGCTGCGTGTACAACGAAACCATCCGCCGAGCAAAGAACGGTGATGACTGGGATGAGATTCGGAAAGACTTGGAGTCTGACGCCGACCTCGTGAACAACACCGCCCAACTCGTCGTACAGAAGTCGCTCGAAGCGATGGAAAACTATTACGAGTACGACGACTACAACCAACCCAGCCACACCACAGATAGCGCGTACCCGCTCCGGTCAAACTACGAGGAAGGGTACAACCTGTTCCTCGAAGACAACTGTATCCGTTACCGTCTCAGCGCGAAGCCGTACACCCCGGTGAAAGGCACTCTTTGCGGGTCACCCGACGCCCTCGAACAACTCCGCCACGCCATCCAATCCGATGCGTGGCGTGTCGGAACGGCAGAAGCAATGAGGCGGAACGAGAAGTACGAACTCCACATCAATATCACCCACACGGAGGCCGATATCCAAGACAAAGAGGATTCACGAATGGTGGTGGGTGTGGATATTAACGAGGACTGCGTTGCGCTCGCTGCCCTCCACGAGGACGACATTGTTGATTCGGTGGTCATCGACTTCCCTGAAATCAAGGAGGAACGCCATCGATATTTCACGATGCGAAAGCGGATGCAAAACAACGGGAAGTCGTCGTTCGACCGGGCGTTCGAGCAACAAGAGGAACGGTTCGTCCACGACCAACTCCACAAAGTCTCTCGACAAGTCGTGGAGTGGGTGTCTCAGTTCGAGAAGCCCGTCATCGTCTTTGAAGACCTCAAAGAGATGCGGAACTCGATTGACTATGGCACCCGGATGAACCGTCGCCTTCACTCACTTCCGTTCCGCAAACTTCGAGAGTTCATCACGTACAAAGCCGCGTTCCAAGGGGTTCCGTCCGACAAAATCAACCCGGAATACACGAGTCAGGCGTGTTCACTCACCGAGTGTGAGCAGACAACTCGTGCAAACCGGAACAAGAAGCGATTTAAGTGCGTGGATTGTGGGCGGCAAGACCACGCTGACCGGAACGCGGCTATCAACATCGCCAAGAAGGGATTGGCGAAACTGGATAGGAATGTGCCTGCTCTCAAGACGCTTCCCAACGTGCGGAAGCTGCGACGGCAGGCATCGGGCTGTGTGACCCAGCCGACCGTGACCCACGACACCGCCAGAGGTCACCACGCCGATGGTGTCGCGGGTGTGTCCGACTAATCCACGGGAAGCCACGGGCCACCGCGCCCGTGGCGGTTCACTCTACGGGCGGATCGAGTGTCTCTTGGATTGGTTGGCAAGTGGTTTCTGCCACCCCTACCCGAGCATCATATGACATGGACCGAGAAGGACGAAGAGCGGGAAGAGCGCATCAAGATGCGTATCATCGTCGACACCTACAGTCCAGAAGAGCAGGCGTGGGGATGGTACACCTATCTGGACGATACGATGGACTTCCCGTTTGAAGCGCGTTGTGTCACCGAGCGAGAGGAGTCTCCCCTCAAAGAAGGCGAAACGATACGCGTGATTGGAATGTCCCCGACAGATCCGACTCTCAGCCAGATGTTCGTGACGATAGAGTGGATGGACAGAGAACTTGGCGTGCCGCTAGAGCAACTGGAACCTCTCGAAGCCGGTCGTGACACAGAACAAGCGATTGCAGACTGGCAGTACTGGCTCGGCCGCTAACAACCGTGGCTCCTGACTGGGCTATCCACAACCGTGACCCCTCTCGGAGTCCAGCACCAAGGCACTCGCCCTGTTTGCAGAAGGACAAGACGGACGAACGCCTCACCGGAACCCGAGGAACCCACATATTGAATCCGTTCGAGGATCTCTGTCTGTACACTGAATGCGAGTCGAATTCGACGACGGGACGCTCTTGCTCCGTGATGCCTCCGACGATATCCCCTATGCGGAGTGGGACGACCGCGTCGACGAGTACCGAACGCAAGCATATCGATATCGGTCCCTCCTCGAATGGGTGGGCGCCTGGTCGGACGGAAACGAGCAGGCAACGCTTCAGGACGGGTTTGCTCACGCTCTTGAAGACACCGCGCGGGCCTATCCTGCTCTCGATCTCACGCCAGCGCTCCACATCGAACCGCGTGACTACCAGCAGGCCGCCCTCAACGCCTGGATTGACCATGGCCGCCAGGGGAGTGTCGTTCTTCCGACCGGAAGCGGAAAGACCTTTCTTGGACTGCAGGCCATCGCTGATGCCGGCGTGAGCACACTCATCGTGACACCGACGATTGACCTGATGAATCAGTGGCACGCCACACTCACCAACGCCTTTGGCGATCAACTCAGAGATCCGATCGGCGTTCTCGGCGGCGGCAGCCACGAGGTCACCGCGATCACCGTCACTACCTACGATAGTGCCTACCGCTACATCAACGAATACGGCGACCAGTTCGGCTTACTCGTCGTCGACGAGGAACATCACCTGCCAGCGCCGACCTACCGGCAGATTCCCGAAATGACGATCGCACCGTATCGGCTGGGACTGACCGCTACCTACGAACGGCCTGACGGAAAGCATGAACTCCTCAAGGATCTCATCGGTCCGGTTGTCTATGAAGAGGCTGTCGACGAACTCGCTGGCAAGTACCTCAGCGAGTACGAAACCATCCATATGTCTGTCGAGCTCACGGCCGAGGAACGGGAGACATACGACGAGGAGTACCAGCTCTATCGCGACTACGTCGATAGCCACGAGTTCGATCTCTGGAAAGAGGAGGGTTATCAGGAGTTCCTCAAACGGACGTCCTACGATCCAAAGGGACGGCGGGCACTCATCGCCAAGCAGCGCGCCGAACGCATCGCTCGAACGGCAGAGAAAAAACTCGAGACGCTCGACAACCTGCTCAAACGCCACCACGACGACCGCGCGATTATCTTCACTGCGGACAATGGCTTCGCCTACGAAATCTCTCAGGAATTTATCGTCCCCTGCATCACCCATCAAACGAAGACGGACGAGCGCACCGAGATTCTCGAGCGGTTTCGGACTGGCGAATACTCGATGCTGGCAACGTCTCAAGTGCTCGACGAGGGGATTGACGTTCCCGCTGCGAACGTGGGGATTATCCTGTCGGGAAGCGCTTCGAAACGGCAGTATGCCCAGCGGCTTGGACGCATCCTCCGGCCGACAGATGACCGCCAGCCGGCACGACTCTATGAGATTATCACGGCAGACACGATGGAAACATACGTGTCCCAACAGCGCCGACAAGGGGTGACGACGAATGCTGACGGCTGATCTGGCTCGCTCTCGTACCACCGGCGATGCAATCAAGCCGCTGTTTATTGATCCGACGGATGAGAACTATCGAGAGACGGCACGCGAACTCATTGCGCTGTTCGATGCCCATCTCGGTGAGCCGAAAGGCGATCTCGAAGACGCGATCGACGAACTCACTGTAGCGGATACCAACTACAAGATCGTCCAAGGGCTGGCGAAACTGCTTCTCGACGAGTGTGAGTTCGAAGTCATGTCTCCAGTCGAGTCTCGTGAGATCCGCCAGCGCCTGTTCGAGAAAGCCAACAAGCGATATCCGGTTGTTCGCCAACCCACGCTCGGTGACGACACACAGAAGATCGAGGTGTATAGTGCAGTTGCTGATGAGTTGGGTATCTCACTCGAAGCATGCTACCGCGGGATGTATGCTGACCTCGAGGAGAACAAACGACTTGTCCAGATCGGCACGCGGACCGCTGACCAGTATGCCGATACTGGCGAGCAATCGACCACAACGACGACACTGACTGGCAGTAGTGACGGCGAGTACGAACACACTGATCTGACGGTCGACTGGCTGGTCACTCGCTACAATCTTGCACTCGCCCAGGCGGTCCTCTACGACGCAACTGAAATGCGAATCCGTGTCTGGGATCATTTCGGGACGGTATTCAGCTACGTCAAACTCTTCGGACTGATGCATCGGATCTATCCGATCGATTCTGATGGCAAGCGTGTCGAACGAACTGACCGTGCCGATGGCTACGAGGCCATACTTGACGGGCCAGCGTCGTTGTTCTCTCAATCGCAAAAGTACGGCATCCGGTTGGCGAACTTTCTGCCAGCATTGCCCCTCTGTGACCGCTGGGAGATGACTGCCACAGTACTTGTCGATGAGACAGCGGGTGAGACACGGCAACTCAGACTAGACGGCACTGACGGACTCGATTCACACTACAGTACCGGCAGGCAGTTCGATAGCGATCTTGAGCAGACACTCGCCCAGAAATGGGAGCGAGCGACCACGGACTGGGAGTTACTACGCGAAAACGATGTGTTTGACCTCGGTGATGAGGTGATGATCCCCGATTTCGCGATCGAGCACCCGGATGGCCGGCGAGCGATTCTCGAGATCATCGGATTCTGGACACCCGAGTATCTCGAGTCGAAGCTGAAGAAAATACGCCAGGCAGATGCTGAGAATCTCCTTGTCGCAGTCTCCGAACAGTTAGACTGCTCGAATGATGACTTCGGTGAAACGAGCGAGCGGGTGCTTTGGTTCAAAACTGGGATTCACGTCTATGACCTGGTTGAACTGGCAGAAGAGTATTCGATTTGAGAACGGAACTCCCCAGACGAGTTCACGACCCAACACCACTATGTCCGCAGTAATATCAGAATCAGGCTCAGGTGTACCGTTCGAGCGTCGTGTCTTCAGCAAAGATACCGGCTATTGACTCATGGACACCGACCTCTGTAATAGTCTCGTCAAGTGCACTAAGAATCATATTAATATCCATATCAACAGAATATTCTCGATAAGTTCCGCCACGCCGTCCTTCATTTCGTTCAACAGCGGAGATGATTCCCAACATAGAGAGTTCACCGAGGTGGTCGCGCATCCGACGAGGAACGAGCGGATCAGCCCCAATCTGGTTGGCAAAGTTGGTGTATCTAGGCCGAATATCTCGAGACCGAACTGGTGTCTCCCCCTCTCTGTCAAGTGTGATTAGTGCATAGAGAACAAGATGACCGTGTTGAGTCAATCCAGAGATTCCTTCGCGAATTCGTCCTCGCTCAAGTTCATTTCTAGCATCGCGAACAAGATCTTCTGTAATCGCCTTGGTATCACGGTCTCGTGCAAGATCACCAGTTTTCATCAAAAGATCCAATGACTGGCGGGCGTCACCGGCGTCTTTAGCACCATATGCAGCACAGAGTTCAATAACACCGTCAGTGAGAACACCATCATAGAAGGCTACGTCTGCGCGTTGACGAAGGATCTGGATGAGTTCTTGGGCATCATATGCCGGGAACTGTATCTCTTCCTCACACAGGGAACTCTTGACTTTCGGCGAGAGATTATCACGAAAAGAAAAGTCGTTCGAGATCCCGATAATCCCAATTTTCGCATTGGATAGATTTCCGTTCGCACGGGCTCGAGGAAGTTGGTAGAGAATGCTATCATTATTGATGTGGTCAACCTCATCAAGAACGATAAGGATCGTACCACCACATTTGTCGAGTTCTTCCCATAGCATATCATAGACAGTGGAACGAGGATATCCAGTTGTAGAGATCTGATTTGATTCGTCCCTGAATTTATTGACGAGTCTTGTTGCGATTTGATAGCTGCTTGAGAGACCATCACAATTTAGCATCTTTACGGTGAGCTTGATGTCATCATACTGAGCCGCGTCATCAATTAGATGGTCAAGAAGAAATCGGGTTCCTGCGGTCTTCCCAACACCGGTCTTTCCATAGAGGAAGATGTTGTTCGGTTGTTCCCCGTTGATTACCGGTTGAAGCGCCGTTTTGTATCGTTCCAGCTCCTCATCGCGACCAACGAGAGTATCGGGTTGATAGTCTTCCCTCAGTGCGTCTCGGTTCCGGTAAATATCCAGATCCCGCTCGAACATTCCACCCATCTGTTTTGGAATACATTTAGAGTGGAAGATATTAAAACCACCCCCTGCCGCAGTGTCCGCCGTTTCCGCTGTTCTGGGAGTTTATAAAGATACTCAGCACACACCCACCCCACCGTGTCCGCAGTAACTCACTCAAATAAGGACATACGCTGAGATCAGTATCTAGATGCAGAAAGATTTATTATGTAGACAGTGTTATCGTCCGAATGATATCTAGAAGCACACTAGTGGTTGTTAGGTGGTTGTATGACAATCGGTTTATCAGCACCACCTCCCCCTTAGTTTCAGAAGAACTGCGGACATAGTGGGGTGGGTGTCTCCTTTCAATCTCATATTGTACGCTAAGCCTCCTAAACCTCGTCATAAGTCTTGAGAAGGCCAATTTCAGATGCCGATATTTTCTAACACCACTATGTCCGTCGTTATAGTAACGTGTTCTCCGAAGAACAGCGGACATGGTGGTGTGTCTGTACTCGTATAGACACCACTGTGTCCGTCGTTCCGATAACAGGTCTTCGGAAAGGCCAGATATGATCGTTCATTGCCAGTCAGATCACACCACTATGTCTGCTGTTCTAGTAACATGTTTTTTCGAAGAATAGCGGACATGGTGGGGTGTCTGTCTTTTCTCACACCACAGTGTCCGCAGTAGTCTCAGTGTTTGAGAACCCGGAATTCACGTCTACGACCTGGTTGAACTGGCAGAAGAGTATTCGATTTGAGAACGGAACTCTCAGTGTGTTTTCGACTGGCAGAGTTCGTGTCATGCGCGGTCGCGTCCGTGTAACTGGGAATCGGGAAGAGATTGATAATGAGGACATCGGATATATTACCTGTCGCGTGATCCACTGCGCGCGACACTGCCCGGATTCAATCATCGCCCACCCTCAGTCCCGTCCGGTGTTGATCTTCGTCCTCGATCCACCGGACATACCGCTTTTCGAGACTCGAGACACACCGTGTGCAGAGTGAACTCTGTGTGCGTGCGGTATCAACTATCTATGAAGGGAGAGTTTCCTCACTGCTTACAGCTGATCTCGATTTGAGCTGTTCTTCTCAGGAAATACGGTGTGTCTTTCGTACCGCAAGTCCCGTGTCATCGGTCGAGTTTTCCAATATCAGAATCTGTACTGTCTGGTCCAGCGACTGTCTTCGCACGCTCGAGTTCACCGATCTCTCTTTGAGCCTGTCGTTCGAGCAGTTCAGCTCGCCGACACCGGTCACAAGCGACATCGTCGACACTGTCCTCGTCATCGATCGTGAAACGCTTGCCACGCTGATCGATCTGCTCGAGCATCAGTACCGATCCTCGGCTTCGTCCACTGCAGCGTCTCGAGCGTCCGCTTGGAGGTGCTCGTAGCGGACCTCACAGCTGTCCGAACAGAATCGACCAGTGTATCCTGCACGATCGCGAGCGGGTTCCGAACACGTCGGCATTCGGCACTCGTCGCGGTCAGTCATCTGGCGATCCCTCGGTTCAAGAGCTGAGTCGTTTCAGTGTCTGTCGACGCGATTGCTGTCTCTCTTTGTCTCATGGGTTGCTGCGGTGGGCTCCTTTCGAGCCCCCGCACCCTTTTCGGGGGTTACAAACCGTCTCGCGTGACGAGATCACTTGACAGTCAGCGGCTGAACGTGCCATCCGGCGCCGGGACAAGTCCCGTGCGGATCTCGAGGTCGACACGGCGAAGATGCTTGCAGCCATCGTCTGGCTGGCGCTGCTCGAAATCAGGACAGGTACACGTTGTTGCCTCGATATCGACCTTGTAGGTATTCCCGCTCTCACTCTCGACTTCATAGATCGGGCCCACTGTCGCAAAGCGGACGTCCAACTTCTTGTTCAGTGCACGGCGAGTTCGTGGGTCATCGATCGAGTAACCACCTGCCTTGAGGGCAGTCGGTGGCTGGGGGTTGTCGCAGGGAGTGGTGAACTCGTCGCGATGGTTGCGTTCTTGGCCGCACTTCCTGCAACGCCAGTAGCGTGTCCGGTACTCGTAGCCATCTGTGAGATTGAGTTCGTACGGTGTTGGCTCCGTGCCTGGAAGCCACTCGTCGATCGCGACGAGCTCGTGTCCGTTCAGTCGGGCAACGTCTCCTGGATAACTGCGATCGCGGTCGCTCGTGTACTCGTTTGTCGGTCGATCTCGATGCGAGTCGCTCTGGAGTGGTCGGTCTGTACTCATTCGTGGCCTCGAGACACACGAGTATGCGCCTCATCCTCTCAGGCGCAGAAAAACCGAATTCGATCCGCTATTGGGTTCCGTCGGTAGCCTTGAGAAACCGCTCTACTTCTTTTTTGTTGAGCCAGATTTCATGTCGTCACGGTTCGCGTGCTGTTTGACACTGATGATGTCTGTGATGCCTGCATGTCAGACAAAAGCCGACAGCAATCGAGTTTGTAGTGGTGCTCGAGAGAGAGGTCAGGCCTAGTCTGTCCGAGGCCACCCGAGTTCTCGGACACCGCGCCCGCGGTAACTACAGCCCTAAACTTACCACCGAGTGTTTTCACAATTCTGTTAGAATTGGCTGGCTCCAAACCCCTCAAAGCAAGACGGCAACCGGGTTCCTGTCGCGTCGCCTTGCGTGTTCATCCTTAACAAGTGTTAACTACCCTGCATAGCAACTATGAGCTATGGATTATATCAACGGCGAGGACGTTACGGACAACGAGCATCTAGCAGAGGTGATCGACATGACGCGAGAGGGGAGTGCCCAGCCCGGATCTGCTGGCTACGATGAACCGGACAGTGCGGGCCCGGGAATGACGCTCCGCGATTCATGTTTCCACGTGGCGATCGAGGAACTCCAAAAGATCCAGTCTGCACCACAGGAGAGCCAAGAAGAGATCGACCGCGTGTTGCAGATGCTTCGAGAAGCACAAAACGCGAACAACGAACGGCGCGCCCGTGTTATGGCGAAAGCTCACGAGATTCTACAGGATGTGTGGGTGCCGCCGGAGTAGATAGTATTCTTTCTCAGAGCATCAGTGCGTAGCCTGCGATTGTGAACAGCACAAAGAACAACAGCATCCACGGCGCGGAATGACGCGCCCACGTTGCGAACACTTCCTGAAAGGTGGCATTCGCTGATTGCATACGATCAAGAATTCACCGGGTACTATTAAGCAACTAGGGTGGGGGTGGGTTGTCCGATCGGCCGATCCTACTCTACCTTTCGGAGACAACACTCGCAGTGAGTACAGTACGCGCACCGAGTACTAGCCGATTTGAAAGTAAATACTTGTGTGCTTTTAGCAGTCTGACCTGTAGATTGAAACTGCTTACAATCTGCCGAAAGATATATGTTATCTAATACTCTTTGTTTGATATATTGCAGCCTGAATATACTCGACGACGGATGTTGCTAAAAGGGATCGGCGGGGCGATGGCTACGCAGTTACTCGGGTCTTCAGCAGTAGCGGCAGAGGTGCCTGACGGTCCCTACAAGTTCAATGTGAGCAAGCTCCCGGCATCGGTTGGGTACGTGGAAGACCCGAAAGGGCGCCAGAAAGAAGCGTGGGACGCTGCTCAGGATATTCACAAGTTGGAGCAGTCTGCATCGGATGCACTCAAGAAGTATTCGACAGAAGACATCGCAGCGGTCATGGGGAAAGCCTCAGCTGCACGTTCAGATCTCCGGTCATTCAGTCGGCTTGTCGAAGTGCTTCATGAGCGTAATCTCGCTGGAATAATCGACGAGAGCTTGCTGAATTCAATCGGAAGGCGTGCTGACATCGTAGTGCGTTATGCACCACTCATTGGGAGTGTGAATAACGTCCTCAAAAAAGCGGAAGCGTTCGCGACCGCGATCAGTGGCCCCGCTGAGATCGTTGAAGGCCTATCTAAAGAGCAGCGGACAAAATATGTAGATTTCGTGCTAAGCCTCGCCTGTCTCTGCCTTGAGACCGGCCTCATGTGGGTTGGCGCGCCCTTCAAACTCGCATGGAAGGGTACCCAGAAGATCTTCTTTGCTCGGAGCGGGACTCTGTTCCGTCTTGGGCGCTACGGAGGCGACCGCTTTGTCGCGTTCTTCATGAGCGAACTCCACTGGGAGATTCGCGAGGCGTTGTTCGACGATGTCATCACTACTGAGAAGGCGAAGTGGGTCACAAACAAGGTGAACGATTTCAAAGAAGAGCCGCAATTCACCGAGCTTCGAGAGGATGCCGAGTCCCTCGTCAAGGACCGTTCCAACTTCGACATATCTGATTACGAGGGCTACGACTTCGCCAAGGAGCAGGCCGGTGAAGCTGCGGACGCGGGTTCAGATGTTTTGGGAGAAGTCGTGGAATTGGCCCCGAAAGGCTTCGGAGACAACGGCTCTTCTAAGGAGTCGCTCGTTCTGAAGTCAACGATGGACTGGAAAGAAGACGCAGAGCAAGAAGATGACGGTCTGTTCTCCGGCTTCTAAAACGGAGAGTACTGGCTCTGTTGAAACTCTCGAGAATTGATGGAAATGTATACTGAAGAGAGAGTGAGTTCAGCACGGTGAATTGTTCCTTTTAGCGGTAATGGACCAAACAGTCGGTACGTACGCATCTGTAGTTACTGCTGCTCGAGATCGTCCGACCGACCCTACCGCAATTCTCGGACATTCCCAATGGTGTGTCACGATCAGTTTGTGACTGTGAGTTCGCGTTTCCTCCCCATAGATTCATTATATCTGACTGTTCCTGTATAGATGAATGGGTGAGTGTGATTTCCGGGATTGCTCTGGGGATAGTAGTATCGGTACTTCCCGAACGTCGCTTCGTGAACTGTGCTGAGTCATGGACGAACAGAGCGAATGCCGGTGTGGTAACTGAGTGAACAGGAAATAGAATCCACGGATGAGGAGAAGTGAAGTAAGAAGGCTGAGATACGCTGTTCTAGGCGAATGCTGTTGCTCACCAGGAGCTTGCCCAAGGCCGCGGGCTGGCGTCAGCCCGCGGCCGGCGCGTATGCTTCTGGCACACCTGTTCCGTTCATCTCGATTTCCCAACTCCGCTCTAGCTCTTCCTCTAATGCATGTCTGATCCAGTCAGAGAAGGTCTTGAACGTGAATTCCTCGGGCAGGTCGCGCCCGCCCCGCTGGGGGCGGGCGACGACCGCCCATCGAAGCACAAGCCAGAGGTTCTCCAACAGGAATCCAACCAGGACGAACGCGAAGCGGATGATTGGGTCTTGTGTCGTCGTTACCACTCGTGCTTGGCGAAATACACGGTAGCTCGTTTCGATCGCTGACCGTTTCCGATAGAGCCGTTCGACTTGTTTCGGCGTGCGATCGGCCAGATCGCACGCCACATAGCCTCGAACGACCTCGCCGCTTTTCCCGCGATCTCCGGCGTGATATGATACAGCGACCGCGAGCGGGAATTCCAGTTCCCGCTCGCGGCCTTTGTACATCCGATAGGTTGTCATGTACGAGCAGTGCGTATCCAGCTTCTTCCTCATGCGCTTGCCCTTCTTTTGGACGGGAACGACAGTCGCAGCAATCTCCCGTGAGCGGCGCAGAATACGTTCGTTGTAGAAGCCACGATCAGCCAACAGAAGCTCTATCTCGAAGGGATAGGCCTCGACGCGGTCGAGGACGCGCTCGACCGCGTCGGCCTCTTTCTCATCACTACGGACGTACGTCATCGCCAGCGTCACTGGCTTTCCGTTCGAGACGAGATACGCCGTGCAGTACCGGTGGCACGTCGTTGTTCCGTCTTTCGCGTGCATGCGGCAGAGTTCACCTTCTTCATCGGCGTACGTTCCGTGGTAGGGGTTATCGACGAAGTCAATGGAGACGATCCTCGACCGATCAGGGTCGAGGATCGTCATCGCTACCTCCCTGAGAAGGCGGTTAGCAACCCGCTCAAGCCACTCTCGGTTGAGCGTATGGAGCCAGTCCATGACAGTATCGTCACAGACAGCGTTGTCGTTGTCCTTGCACGTCTCCCAGATGGAGGTCTGATTGACTGCTGCAAGAATGACAACAGCCCAGATATCGCCGGGATCGAGGGGCGAGCCCTCGATCCCTGGCAAGGGGAGTTGGCAGATGACGTCTTCCGCTAAATCTTTCACGTCTGAGTCCGAAAGAACACCGTCTGGCTGAGGGATACTGAACACATTCACTCAACCAGACATCTTCCTCATGAGATCAACGCTTTAGCTCCAGCTCTCACACCAGTCGGGAAGTACCGAGTATAGAGAACTCTTGCTCTTACTGCGGGTTTAGCTACTGCTCCAGCCATCGACTTCCAGAGAATCACAACTGTTCCGCATTATCCGATTTGAATACACTTGGACCAGATTTTAGAGGAGAGATCAATTTCTCGGAATCAGCGTCAAACGAGCCGTCTGCAAGTGAGATAACCGAGAAGGCAGAGTGCAATCGCTGTTCAAACTACACTACGTCTGACCACGAGCTCTGCCTTGAATGCCGACGGAAAGAACAGACGATCTCCTCGAGGAGTCCAGACCTGAGTGCGGACGGGTCGGTTGAATCGAAAGATAATAGTGAAAAAACAGATACAGGCACCAGTAGTTCGGAAAGCATCCTATCTAAGCTCAAATCAATCTTAGGACGCTGAACAGTACATAGACCAAGTCTGTCGACGAAGACTAGCAAGTCCGACACTACCGTCATTCTCGGATATAACGTCGTGGGAACTACGTCTGCGTATTAATCGAGTCCCCCAAATAGGACTGCTGATTGTTCAGGGTACTCTTCGATAAAGTTCTCAAAATCCTCGATTCCCTTGACCTCAAAATCCTCGTCAAACACTGTAATCTGCCCTGTCTGAATTGCATCTTCCCAAACTAGATCAATTTTCAGATGTCCCGAGGTGGCTCCATACTGTTCAGCAAATCTCATAGCCATTCCAAAGGGAGGTATTCGATGATCTGATTCATCAGGGAATTTTATAGGTAATAACAATTTCTTGGAGAATATAGTATCCGCTTCGTAGGGCTTAACGAAAGTCCGAGAAGAATCTCCATTCTCTGTCTTTAAATCCAAGTAATTTGACTTTCCTCTAATATCCCCATCATCAAATTCTAAATCTATCCGCAATAGAACACTTCTAATAACTCCACTCCCAGCATTGGAAATTTTTAGCCGAATATTATCTTCATCAGCGCCAATAAATCGGTTTACAGATATATTGGAACGGTGTTCTTTTGACAGAATCTGCTTCTGTTGATAGTAGAGGTATGCAAGTAGGGTAGAGAGGATAATTGGCCCGACCGTAGAGAGCAGTGTTGTGATCGTAATACGACTTTGGAACACAACACTAATTCCCAGCAACTGTAGAGTTATTTCCACCAAAATAGATAATACTATTCCGAGACCAATTACGTAGGAAATTCTAACAACAGACTGGCGGAAAGTCACAGGAGATAGCCAATTTGGCTTGAATTCCTCGCTTGTAGGAATCCACTCAGATATTCCCATGATATGTAGTTGGATAGCGTGACCAGGATTCACCGGTCAGTGATACCTCTCATCCTGAACTGAGTTCTTTCCCACCGAGGATGGATTGGAGCTGTTCGGGCGGATCTAGTCCTCGCCGTTTCCACGTGGCTAACATGGTCGTGATCGTCTCGTGAATCTGGACCCCTTCGGCTGAGCGGAGGGTCCGGAACATCTTCCGCAGCACAACTTGCTCGCGCAGAGCGCGCTCTGCGCGATTATTCGTCGACTCGACGTCTGGCTCTGTAACGAACGTCAGCCAGTGCCCTAACCCGTTCCTGATCTTCTCGATCAGCTTCTTGACCTCCTGTGCCTCGTAGTCTTCTCTGATCAGCCCTTCCAGATGTAACGACGCCTCCGCCCGCTTTTGCTCGCGGGCGGAGGCGGACGGATCCTCCTCGTCGAACGCCGTTAAATCGTCGTGGAGAGCGTGTAACTCCGCAGACAACCTCTCTGCTTCCTCGTACCGTTCAGCAACGTACTCCGCCTCTCGCAACAGATGTGCCCAGCACCGCTGGAGCTTCGTGTGATAGCTCGGATACGCTGACCAACCGTCACAGCTGAGCGTCGAGTCCTCGGCGAAGTCCTCGCCGAGGACGTCCTCTAACACCTGGCTTCCACGACTCTCATCAACCCAGAACAGCACTTCTTCGTCAGTAACGAACGTCCACGCCCAGTGTTGCTCTCCGTCAACAGGAAATCCCGTTTCATCGCAGTAGACGACGTCACTTTCCTGAATACGGGCTTTGACATCGTCATACGCGGGTCGCAGCCGGTCTGCGACCCGCTTGGTCAGGTTGTAGATCGTCCGATGAGAGATGGGTGTATCGAGTTCCCAGTCAAACAGCTCCGCCTGTTTACGGTTTGGAAGTCGCTGATGGAACCTACCGAGGGCGGTTTGGGCCATGATATTTGGCCCAAACCGCCCGGTTTCCGGGCAGTCAGGATGTTCAGCAACGACTTCGTTTCCACAGGAACAGCGGTGTTTGCCGAGTTCGTACTCGACGACAGTGGTTGGAATAGGGAGAGGTATGTCGATAATCGTCCGTGAGATGTAGCTGTCCGGGTTAGAGAGGATTTGCTCACAGTCTGGGCAATATCCCTGATCGACTCGAATAGTCTCTTCTGGTTCCGGAGGCGGTCGAGTTGTTCCTTCGTGACCTTCGTCACGTCCTGGAGAGGAGTCGCTGGCGGCGTCAGCGTCGCCGCCAGCGTCGTTCCCTTGGTCTTCGTTCTCTTCCTTGTCTCTGTCGTCGCTGCCAGGTGATCCAGCCGCACCACCCTGCTTACTGGGTGGTGTGTTTGGGTTTTCGTACCGCTTGAGGCGAGTCTCAAGTACCTCTATCTGCTGTTGCTGTGCAGCGAGTTGGCGACGGAGAAGACGGTTCTCAAGCTTTTGGACGACGAGTTGCTGGCGGAGATACGTACTGTTCTCGGTGCGGATCGCGGAATCTATCGATTCCGGCGATCCGCCAATCCCCAGCGACACACTTGGTTCACTATTGAGAGACCATTCATGAGACTGCTACGAAATCGGTCTGACGGCAAATCGCTATCCAACTACAGAAGCGGAACAAACTGGTTCATGACTACTCATACATTCAAGGCTTAGAAAATGATATAGAAGAACAACAGAAGCTTCGTTCACTTCTTGATACAATCTGTAGCTGGATAGAAAGTGTGAACCGGTAGTTACTCTACCCATTACGTCTGCCCCCCTCTGGGGTTGCACGTCGACAGAATCCGATTCCCGAATATGCACACGAGCCGTGACTTGCCGTGTGCACGTCGTCAATTTAGGGATTCCAAAGTAAACGACCTGTCTGTGCCTCTATAGGCGATCTGCCTACGTATCGACGTTGATCTCACTTGAAAAAGCTGGGTTCGTGTGTACGAATTGTCTCAGAGCTGCTGCTGAGGGTGACTGATCTCAGTACCGAACAGATCAATGTTCGATCGGCGACTAGGGGAGCGCGATGAGTGCGTCGCGAACCTGGGCAAGCGGCTGTTCGCGAACCTTGTGATCCAACAATGGCTGCTGGTTACTCATCGTGATCTCACTCCTCGCAGGTGACATCGCGAAGCTCCTCAAGCAGCTCCGGGTGGTGTTCCTCGAGGACTTCGATATCTTTCGACAATTCCTCATCGATGCGGCGGCGGACACGAGACGTCGCCTGATAGCGTCGCTGGTCTCCGTGCTCGCCGGCGATCTGCTCTCGTTCAGTCTCCGTGAGGAGCGCCCGGGTCTTCGACATACGACCCCGTTCGGCTGTACTGGTTGTAATATTTGCTCACCTCTGGCCATACATTGCTTAGCATATATCCTAATAGTTATCGAATGCTCTAATGTTAGTGCAAATGCTAACTTTTATTTGGTTAGCAAATGTACTAACTACTGTGAAGCACGGGGTGGCCGTGAGAAACTCTCGGCCCGGTGTTGGAGCACCGGACCTGTGCTTCTGGAGAGAAGCAATGAGTGTTCAACCGCGAACCCACGAAACGGTTTCGGAAGCACAGACCACCGACCCACGCGCCGACTACATCTCCGTCGGCATCGACAACGAGGGCGCACACCACGTCTACCGGACGACCGACGAGTCTGTTCACGTTATCGAGAACGGCGAGCGCACCGTCCGCTACGACCTCGAGGACGTCGAGAAGACGATCGACGACTGGATCGACTACATCGCCGACCGTCGCGGCGGCTTCGAGGCGCAGTACCTGTTCAAGACGATGGCTGACGCGATCGTCGGCGCTGTCGAGGTGGGCGACCAATGATGATCGTCAATGATCACGAAGCTATCGCAAAGCGTGCCGAACAACTCGAGCGCGAAGGCGCTCGCGAGATGCGCCTGCGAGCAGAGGCCCGCGCCGTCGCCGGCTACGAACCGGGCGATATTGAAGCGACCGACGGCTCAGAGATCATTATCGGCGACGACGATACCCGATCCCACACTCTCGAAACCGAGGACGGAATTCTACTCGTCGATGCCGATGACGACCCACGCATCGCAACCGATGGCGGCTGTGACCAGTCCACTGAACCGACCGTCGAATTCGTGTTCGAGTACACGTCGATCAGCGGCCGTCGCCGACGGGTGATGGTTGTCCCCGACACCGGTGGCGAAGCCTGGAGGATCGAACACGAACGCCGCAATAGCACGTGGAGAGAAACTGGTCGCGAACCGATTACCGAAGTCGATCTTCACGTACAGGGATGGCCCAGCGAGCACGACTCCAGTGGACTCGAGCATCAGAGACAGTCTGCCGTGCCCGATGGCGGCCACACGGAACGTGAGACGTTCCTCACGGGCCAGAGACACTACTGTGATATCTGCGAGTGTCCATTCGACTCGCTCATCAAGCTGGCAAGCCATGACTGTCGACTCCAACCCGAGGGTGGCTAGCTGAGCCAGCACACCACCTCGGGATCGCCTTGACTTATCCAGCGCAGTAGACCAGACTTCGCCACTCGAGACGGAGCCACCAACCCCCGGTAGACCGACATCGGTGTTCCTGAACACGAAGACATCTTTCGGGGTAACGGCCACTCCGCTTTCTCGAGGCGACTCTCGAGTCAGTAGGCTACTGCTCTACCAGCGTTCCCGACATCGACCAGCAGCGCGAGTCGAATCGCCCGACAATGCCACCGAATCCAGAACCAAATGAGCGCGAACACAGGCTGTTCCGACCCCAATGCACAGACACTCCAAACACTCGTCGACGAACTCGAGCGCCTTCACGAACGCGTCACAACTCTCGAGGATGAACTCTCTCAAAAGGACGACCGCATAGGTCGCCTCGAGGCCGAACTCGAGGAGGCTCACACGGAAAACAAGGCTCTCGAAGAACGGCTCGAGGACCTGGAACAATCACAGTCACCGATCGAAGCACGACTGGACGCCCACGAGAAGAAACTCAACGCCAACAAAGATCGCGTCGGCGAACTCCAAGCACGCGAACTCGAGAAAGGCGCACACCTCTTGGAGGATCACGTCGACGAAGGCGAGATCGACGTTGTGGATGGCCGCCTCGAGCGCATCCGCAAAGACGACGGTGAGAGCTACTTCCGCCTCCCCGAGAGTGACGACCCACTCGAACGTGGTGGCGATGTCTCCCTCTCGTATGGGGATCTGCTTCCACTCCAGCAGCTCGCGAAGATGGACGAGGATATGCTCTGGGCGACGACATCGGCGCTTCCGTCTCGGCTCGCTGCAAAGCTCTGGAAGGCGCGTACCGATCCGGCGGTTGGAGACAACCCCTGGCGGAAGGGGAGTGCAAGCGTTCGAGAGTACGTCACCGCTGGCGACATGAAACACTGGATCCGACGGCAGGAAAAGGGAATCAGTGACGACTACGCGAAGAAGTTGGTCTCGCGAACGATCGATGCGTTGCTCGATCTCTCAAAGAGCAGGCTGGCAGTCAAAAAGCGGACACAGCGCAAGAACGGCCTCGAGTACACGGAACGCCGTGTCTTATTAATGGACGATGTCGACATCCCTGGTGAAATGGCCTGCCCCAGAGACACCTGACGTCGACGGTTGCGGGTGTCGCCCGACTACCCACAACCCCTGAGAAGGGTATCACTCTATCCGCCCACCTAACATCCAGCACAGGAGCGGTTGTATGCAGTGTACCGTTAGTCTGTAGTACGCCACTTGATCGGTCGTTGTCGGTCTTACTCCAATGACTTCCCTGTGGGTGTCCCTGAAGACGCCAGCTGTCACCGGAATCCTCTCGAGAGCACTGTGGAGATTCTCGGATCGACGTTAATACTGTGCGCTGACTTGACTGGGCCAGTCGGCTGTTGCAAGATAGCGAAGTCACTTATATATCAATCAGCTATTATGCAACAGTATGCTCACTGATGGCGAGTTCCACACCCTCACTGCTCTTCACGGTGAGCAGACGCTCTCCGAGTTCGATGTCAAGTGAGGCCATCACACCACGGTGATACCCATGAACGATACCACGCCGCCGCTGCACCCGATGGAGCGCGAACAGCTTCGGGCCGAATCAACCCTCGTCGTGACCGTCAAGTCGTCCAGTGAGTTCCACGATGATGTCACCGACGGCATCGAGGCGCTTGAGCGAGGCGACGCGGTGGATTCTCCGCCGACGCTCTCGTTCACTAGCTACGACGACCTCATGGAGACGCTGACGCCGCGCGTCCTCGATCTCATCGAAGCCATCCGCCAGGAAGGGCCATCCAGCATTAACGAGATTGCACAGGTTGTTGACCGGGACATCAAGAACGTCCACGAAGAACTCAGTCGACTCGCCCAGTTGGGAATCATCTTCTTCGAGGAAGACGACCAGAGCAAGCGCCCGGTCGTCTGGTTCAACGAACTCGTCATCAGTCTCTCGTTCGATCCAGCGACTGACGACACGGTAGCCGCCGCACCGTGAAGGCGACGTCTCAGGCTACTCACTCCTAGTCGATCTTACACATACGCCCCGTCCACACCTGTTGTTTTTCCTACCCGCATACGTACTCTCGAGTAATGGTCGAGTGTCGCTACTGCGAGCAAACCTTTGAGGAGGAATCTGCGATCCGTGAGCATCTCTATGAGGATCACGAACGTGACGAACTCAGTCGGATTGATCAGAAGCGTGTCGAGCAATACGTCGACGAACACGGATTAGGTGAGAGTGGCAACGAAGAGGTCCAAGAAGCAAGTCAACCCGCTCACCGTGAGCAACGAATAGCCGACACATCAAACGGGACCCACCCTGCTGATGCGTGGGAACTCAGCGACGTCGAAGCCCTCTCGACGGACGAAATTGTCGAAAAACTCGCCGATCACGGCATCGAAACGAGCGAGACGATGTTTCGGAGTCGGATTGAAAATTTTAATTCGGCGACGACACTCTCCGAGCAGTGGGAAGCTGAATACGAGGTTGATGTCACGGGCTATGATCAGGACTTCATCTGGATGGCAGCAGAAGTACTCTGGGAGCGCTGGGCACCCGACACCCCGAACAAAGAACGGATCTACGACTTCGTTCAGGAGGGGCGCGATTTCCGCGAGAAAGGAAACCGCGCTGAGGCTTGCGATCGGTGGCTAACTGCCTGGGAGTACATCGTCGACGTAACACCCGACGAAATCACGTCTATCGATGAGGCAGACCGAGAATTACCGTCGTTTCTCTCGCTCGAGGCTTTCATTCGATCGCTCGACAGTGACCTTGCCACCGTAGCGGAAGATGATCCAGCGTATCACGAGTACCGACTCGAATTCTGTCGGGAGGTCTGCGAGCAGTTCCCGGATGCATCTGACGAGTTCCTACTCGACTTTCGTCACTTCATCGCCGACACACTCACAGAACTGGACAGAACTGCTGACAGTAGGGCGGAATTCGAGTCACTCATCGAGGAGTATCCCGAGGATCCCTGGGGATACAAGAAACTCGCAGATAGCTACTGGCTCGAGGACCCAGACGAACTAGCGAGAGAGGAGATGGAACGCACTGCAGAACTGTACCGAGCGGCACTGGACGCCGATGGTCCTCTCGAGGGAGCGTCGATAGTAGCCGAGCGCTGTGAGGAAGTAGAAAGCCGACTATCTGATACAGAGACGTCCAGCCCAGAGTGAGCGCTTGAGCACGAGAACTTACTTATTCGATGACGCACTATCTGCTTGTAGAGGAGCACACTCCCGTACACCATGGAATTCGAAGAACAACTTCGGTCGCTGGAAGAACGGTATGGCATCTCCGAGAGCGAACGTGCTCGGGAACTCGGACGGACCGTTGCCCAGCTCCGGGACTAACGCGTACGTCTTACTCGCTAGATTCCAGATACTCGAGGAACTCCTGTTTGTCGACCCCATTCTCAAAACGCAGATGCGACGCTCCGGCTCGCGTCACTGACTCAATCATGAACTCGGTACAGAGTTCGGTATGATGAGTCGCATACGTCGACAGGGCTTCTGACTGTGGCAGCTCGAGGTCGTACTCCGAGAGCTCGATTTCAATCCCACCTTTTCGCAACACGATCTCACAGCCCCACTCATCGAGCAACCTGAACGGGGTTGTGTTTCGCCGTACGGTGAGAAGTCGCTTCGAGTCGGCGATATACGTGTCGACCCATTCTTGCCAGTCGTAGCTCTCGGTCGCCAACTCTGGGAGCGAAAACGACGGCTCGACACTCTCGAGGTACCACTCGGCGAATGCGATCGAGGTTCGATGGTTGGCGTTTGGAAGCGGGTGAGCCAAAATGAGTGACGACATCAACTGCCCTGCGACCTTGACTACCGATTTCGACCAATCGACGTGCTCAAGTGCAGCTGGAATTCGACCAACGTCGATCTGCTTGTAAATCTCGAGTTTTTCTCCCTCCTCGAGTTCTGTGGCTTCAAGGACACCTTCGAACGTCTGGAGAATTCGCACTGTCACGAGCCGGTCTGATTCGTCCATTTCGTCCAGTATCGCTTCAAAATCCTCGGTGATGTCGTCGACCGTTCCACTCGCACCGGAGTTGGTGTAGAGGACGTGTACTGTTTCCTCGAGTTGGTAGGTTTCGACTTTCCCATCGTCGGGTTCGATCTCGTCGTGATCGAGCGTAACGTACGCGAGTGAATATTGCTCGTCGTCGGGGTGGTGGTAGTGGACGAGACCGGTCATTAAACTCGGGAACGTACCGGAGCAACATAGTGACTTTCTTCCCACCCTACTCGCTCACGGCTGACGCCGTTCGCTCCTTGAGGTGGGGCTTCCTGTTTCCACGACGCGCTTTGCAGGAACCGAATAGGTGTGTCCCTGAAGACGCCAGCTGTCACCGGAATCTTCTCGTCTCGAGATGCGTTCTACGTCCGTGGGAAGAGCAGGGTGGAGAACTGGCTCGGCGTTACCAGAAACAATTCCGGATGTCAACGATTGCGGCAATCGTGGGTGTGATCTATATTTTCAAGGTTCATAAACCACTTACCCAGAGTGCAGTCGCTGTCCGACCGACGGACTGGGTTGGCTAACTCTGAATCTGGCGACTGCTAACCTCACATCCTTCAGTCTAACGTTTATATCAGAAGCCGCGGCCAACGGCAGTGATGTCACTGACCGATCGCCAAGAAGACATCCTGATCGCCGTCGCACTGACCGAGTTTTCAGTCCACTACGAGCAGGCCGATCCCGAACTCTCGCGAAGAGCGTGGCAGTTGGCTGCCGATCATCTCCTCGAGTACGATGTCGAGCCACGCGAAGCCATTGGCGCATTCGAGATCAAGTAGCTACCGCTCACCGTCCTTGATCAGACCTCAAAAGCCACCCGGATGGGCGTAGAGTGGTGGCCGCCGGGCGGACTGAGACAAATAGGGTCGTGGATGATTTAACTGGCCTGTCGCGCGGGTAATGATCAAGGAAACTTTTGAAAATCAAGGAACTTCTTACACCAGCTCTTTGCGAAACTTACTCGTTGTGTCACTTGATCAAATACGTCCTTGACGAGTTCGTGGAACTCGTCTTCGTTCTCAACGATGATCGGTGCCATCGTCCACTTGAGGTATTTCCAAACCTGTTCGATTGGGTTGAGATGCGGTGATCCTGAGGGAAGGAACACGAGATCGATGCCAAGTTGGTGCGCACGCTTGCGCGTGTATTCACAGATGTGGGAGCCGTGCTTGTCCAAGACGAGCAGAATCCGCTTGCCGGGATTCTGCTCGCGTACCGCCTCTAACACCTCGCAAATCCGCTCTTTCTCCTCGGTTTCTTTCCACTGGACCACACTGTTGCCGTTCACTGCGTAGAACCCAACCGCCGAGTCTTCTGTCTTCACTAACGGCCGCTCAACGTGTGGATCATCGACGTACCAGACACGTCGTGAATTATCATACGGTTGCGGTTGTGATGCATCGAAAAACCCGAGAACAGTGCCGCCATCTGTACAGATATCGTCGTCGACGATCCACCCTTCTTCATCATCTCCTTTACGTTTGTTATGGGGTTGATCATCTTCGTCGAGCGCGTCGTCGACGCGCTCTTCGAGAATCTCCTCTGGATTCTCCGGTCGCCATGGGCGTTTTGGGCGAGGTTTTGCATACGATAAGCCCAACTCACGGAGGAATTTCCCGAGATAGTCCGAGTGATATTCAACGTCGAACTCCTGTTTGAGAAGATGGCGAATCTCCTGTGATTTCCACGGCTGTCCTTCTCGAAGCATCTCAACCAACTGTTCCTGTTCGTCTTCGTCGAGTTTCGGGGGTCGGCCGCCCCCGAAACTCGGCATCAATCCTTCAAGCCCACCTTCGTTCCAAGCATCCGCCCAGCGACCGCCGGTCGCTGCCGACCTGCCCTCACGGTCGGCAGCTTCCGCAATCGAATCGCCATAATAGAGGTTCTTCAGAAAACCCAACCGCTCTTTCCGGCGATCGTCTTTAGCCTCGCGGAGGAGTTCATCAATTTTCTCTTCTGAAAGATGATATTTGATCTCCTTCCGACGATCTTCACCCATCACCTGGTGAGCGAACGTGGCCAACAAAAGTTTTCACGATCATTAGTAACGCGACAGATGGGATATTTGGGAGAGTTACTATCAACCTCGCTTCGATTCTCAGTTGGTCAGAACTGTCTCTATTGACTCTGTGATCACCCACTGTTCCGTTGAGGTGCTTGGAACTGTCCTGTATGGCTTTGTGATCGACCACCTTTGTGCGTGATGTCAAACTCGAAGGAAGCTGCCGACGAATTCGTCATCAACCTCCCGTTCGACCCAGAGGCTGGCGACACGGCAGCCGCCGCATCATAAAATCTCACTCGATTGCGAGCAAAACCCGTATTCAACGGGTACTGTTAAGCGGATGACTGTCGAAACAACCAGACAGAACTGCAATGGCTCGCGTCACAGATCCACGGCCACCACTTCCGGAGTGGATTCTCGAGTGCTACGACCGGCTGTGTACGCAGGCATGTCGGCCAGACCACGAAGAAGACAGTGTTCCGCTGATCGACTACGACGATGCCACCGACATCCTAGTCGCCGATTCAGAGTTAGCACTCGAGCAACGGGACGTCGAGCACGCACTTACGCGGCTCCTTGAACGGGGCTACTTCTACGAAGTCGAGAATGAACTTCGGATCACATCCCCAGAAGAGCAGTGTTAGCTATTCGTCAAGGAGCTGTCTTGCACGACGGTAGATCGGCGCACCAAGCCAGTCTCGGGTCTTGGCAATCTGCTCAAGTCTATTCTGAGCGTTCTTTGGTTCAAGTACGCCCCGCTTGACGAGCGCCCGGAGTACAATTGGCGAGAGTGCGACCTTGGCAGTTGTGAGAGTCTGAATCTCTGGGAGTGCTCGGAGGTCGTCGGTCAGAAGAAATGCAGGTTCAAGCTGCTCTTCCAACCGAATACAACTTGCCTCCCCCTGATCGATCGTTGATGACTCAAATTGTTCTCCGTCAACGGTGTGAACAGAGAATTGCGCCTGCTGCTTCGAGCACATTCTGAGCTGCCTGTCCATGTGGATCGTCGTACTCAGCTGTCTCCTCGAGCTCTTGCTATAATCACACTCGTCGTGTGAACCTCGAACTCAGCGAAGACAAGGTCAACTACCTCGGCTGTGGCTAATGAAATAAGTGCACTCGTATCGGCAACAATCATTGCCAGCTACAGCCCCGCAAGCTCGTCGGCGAGATCCTCACCTTGGTCAAGAACGGCTTTTGAGGTACGAACCGCTTCGGCGTCTTGGCGACCAATAAACGTTTTGAGGACATCAAAACCGATCTCGTCTTCAAGATATAGCTCGACGATCTCTTCATTGAACGCGTCCTCGTCTTCGATTTCGTCTAGATAGGATCGAAGTGCCTCAGTCACAATCTCCGTCCTATTCTTGTGAGTAATCTTCGCTGCGACATCGGCCTTCTCGACTAATTCATCTGGAATACGGAAGTTTACTCGAGTCGTTCCCATAGTTGTTCTCTGTACATACAGTGTACCCACAGCTAAATAAAATTGCCCCTCAAGACGACCTCGGTTGTTGTTGATCACTCGAATCTCAGTGTGGCCTCATATTTCTTGAACATGGACTGAAACCCCTCGTCGACGACCTGCTGGACAAGTTTCGCGAACGAACGTCGATTACCAGGATCCTCCACGAGCGACCGATACGTGCTCTCAAAGTGATGCCCGTGCGAGGGACGATCCTGACTTGAGGTCTCGTGGGCTGCCTCGTGTAATATCACGAGATACAGGTCATGCATCCAGACTGCACGCTGGCGGCTCGTCACGGCGGAGTCGGTGATCACAATGTACGTCCTGCCGTCGGTCCAGGCATCGGCACTTGCCTCGCCGTAGTACACATCTCGTTCAATCCCAAGTCCCGTGCGAGCACTCGCGCGAAGCGGAGATACCGCCGCTGATCAGCGTTCAGTTGCGATTCGTCCTCAACCCGATGATAGCCTGTCCACACACCTTCTGACTCTGCTTGCTCGCCAACATCGAACGTCTCCGGTACCGCTATCGATGTGTCCTCATCAGTGGCGAGGTCGCGAAGCCGCTGGGTCGCCGCATCACTCGTATCGAGGACGACGTAACCACGCTCGACGAGCTTGTCCGCGCCTTTCTGGGCTCCGTTGATCCACCCGATTTTCGGGGCCGCCTGGATCTCCTCGAGGCTGATACGGGACTCGGTCGCCAGCTGGAACAGCTTTCGATCGGCCCACTGCTCGTCCGATAACTCGGAGGCCATCGCTTCAACCATCACCTCCCGACTCTCGGCAGTCAGCCGATCGTCCGAGACCTCAGCATATAGATCGTCACGTGTCTGCTCAAGTGCGTTGTCGATCCGCTGCCAGCGGTCACAGCCCGACTGGATGTCGTTGCGGGCAAAGTTCAGCGTCAAGTTCCCCTTCGAGACGACCACACCACCGACCCCATACTCCCGTTTCGTCGTCACGTACAGACCGTTGCTATAGATGTCGAGTCCCTCGTGAGGTGTGTACTCGAGTGCGAGGATCGCATCCTCCGTTTCGCGTGTGAGCGACGGATGTGGTGAGTCAGCCACTGCCTCGAGTGGATCACCCTTGTCAACCGGTTCGCCGTTGATCACGATCGAGACGCCTGTTCGGGGCTGCACGTACGCAAAGCGCCTGCGAAGATCGCGAACGTAGCGCCGCCAGCGGTAGCTGTCTGGATCTGGCACTTCGTCTTCGTAGTGATCGATCTCGACGAGCATCCCCTCGAGGTGATGGTCAGCGTCCACGAGTTGGCCATCGCGCCCGCTGACGTCTGCCCACGGCCCAGAGTCGCGTCGATCTCGGTAGTCGAAACACAGTGCGGTGTCGTGACTCCAGATACGAACGGCACCCTTCGCGATGATCGCACCCTTGCCGATGCCCCACTCGCCGATTGTCTCGTCATCCGATCGCTGTTTGCTTCCTGCACCCAACACTGAGAGGTTGCGTCGCCCTTCGGTCGACTCGAGGTCAACGCCAGCACCGTCGTCAAGGATGAGCGACCGCTCAGGTGAGATGCTGACCAACACACGGGATGACCCAGGACTGTCGATGCCGTTTTGGACGGCTTCGCGGATTGCGTCTGTGAGATCCGCCATCTGATCTTCGATAAGGTACGTTGCAACCCGCTCGTCAGCCGTCATCGTCACGGTCTCGTCAGTCGATGGCTGACTGGCCGGCCTCGAGTCAGTCGCTTCGCTCGTCACGAACTCCGATAACGTCGGATGATCTGTCATGGTGTCCACCCATCTGGCACCACACAAACCGAACCGTGCGGTCACTTGGGAACAGGAATGAACTCTGGTTCGACTTGACGTAGTCTCTCGGTGCTCTCGAAGAATGAGCCGGGTTGCCGAAGCGAAACGACCTATAGTGTCTACTTCGAAGAAGTACTACAGACAGTGAGCAGCGCAAAAGAACGGCTCGAGGACTTGCCACCGAGTGCGAAGTTGGTCTACAAGACGCTGGAATTCGAGGGAGAGTGCACACAGAAAGAACTGGTCAAAGAAACTCGACTCTCATCTCGGACTGTTCGCTATGCGATCTCTCGGCTTGAGGAAAAGGAGTTAGTTGAGCAACGAGTGTCCTTTCGAGACGCCCGTCAGAAGCTCTATTCGCTTGCGGAGTAGCCTCACATCAACGTGGACTCTTGGAATCCTCTGATGTCCTTGTCTTGGTAGCCTGTTCTACGACACCCTGATCACGGCCACATCGGATGATGTCACCACCACACGGAACTCTCCAACCGAGAATCGAATCTCGAGATCAGTCTCAGTCTGTGGGCCCGTCGAGTCTACAAGCCGCTCGAGGGCTTCGGCGACGATCATCCGCTGTAGTTGGTACTCTCCTCGATCGAGGTCCTGTTCCTCGAGTGCAGTGATGATCTCGAGCAGAAGCGATCGGTCATTCACCATCGGTCACCTCGCTGACGACGTCGATGATCTCCTGGGCGGTCGAACTGATCCGCTCGAGGCGATCGGGGATCGTTTCGGATTTGTCACGTGGCACGTGGCATTCTGAGCAATTCCGGCGCGGCCAACGTCGTCTCGTCGGCCACATGATCAATAGCGTGGTATGATCATTGATTGCCTACTAACGGATTAACTACCTGAACGGGTGGTTATACCAAATAAAGTTAGATAGACTGTATGAATTACGGTATATATTTTGGAATACATTATGTACTTGACCATCCCCAGTTTAAGTGTGATGAAACGTCAGGTGCACCTGTTAGGTCGGCAGCGATCCAGAAGTATATCTATGACTCCACTACCCGCACTTCAGACGAATACAGACGGTATGACGGCCTATGATCGTTCCCGAACGAACGCGTCGCTGGGGGGATTGCATGTTTGGTGAACAGACACCACACGTCGCTGACCGCGAAGCCCACGTCGTTGGCGGTGGCATCGCCGGCCTGGCCGCCGCGGCGTTTCTGATTCGCGATGGAAACATGCCTGGCGAGAACGTTCATTTCTACGAGAAACTTGACGTCGTTGGCGGGGCAATGGACGGTGCAGGCAATCCCGACGAAGGGTACGTTATCCGCGGTGGGCGCATGTTCAACTTCCCCGCCTACGAATGTACCTGGGACCTCTTCCGGACGATCCCTTCGCTCGAGGACCCCAGTATCTCGGTCAAAGAAGAGATGAACGAGTTCAACGAGATCCACGAGTCATATGCGGAGACGCGGCTGGTCGAGGATGGCACCCGTCTCGATGCCTCGCAGTTCGAACTGAAGATGCACCACCGGCTCTCGCTGGTTCGACTTCTGCTTACACCGGAGGAACGACTTGGAGACACCCGGGTCGAAGAGTGGTTCGACGACGACTTCTTCGAGACGAACTTCTGGTACTTGTGGGCGACGATTTTCGCCTTCCAGCCGTGGCACAGCGTCGCTGAGGTCCGCCGGTATATGTACCGTTTCTTGCACGTCTTCCCCGGTCTACACACGTTAGAAGACATCGACCGGACCAAGTACGATCAGTATCATTCGATGATCCTGCCGCTTCGGCGCTGGCTCGAAACTCGTGGCGTCGACTTCCAGCAGGACTGTCGCGTGATCGATATGGACATCGTGACTTCTCGAGTAGGGCGGACTGTCGAGCGGCTCCACTACGAAACCGGAGACGGCACTGAGAGCGTCGAGGTCGATTCCACGGACCTAGTCTTTTTCACCAACGGTTCGATGACCGATGGCTCGGACCTCGGGGCATGGGACGAAGCACCCGAAACGAACGAGACCGGCGCGTCCTGGGAGCTGTGGCGGTCGATCGCCGAGGACAACACCGGATTCGGCGACCCCGAGGTCTTCGCGGGCAATGTTCAGGAGACCAAGTGGGAGTCCTTTACCGTCACGTTGCACAACACTGATCTGTTCGATCATATCGTCGAATTCACTGACGAGGAGCCGGGCAACGGGCTGGTAACATACGTCGACTCGTCCTGGCTTCTGTCCACTGTCGTCGCAGCCCAGCCGCACTTCCCGAACCAGCCTGACGACGTGAAACTCTTCTGGGGATACGCCCTGTTCACAGACCAAGAGGGTGACTACGTCGAAAAGAAGATGTCCGAATGTACAGGACGAGAGATCCTCGAAGAGCTCTGTTATCACCTGCAGTGTGAGGATCGCCTGCCGGAAATCCTGGAGGACGTAGACTGCGTGCCGTGTATGATGCCGTTCATCACGGCTCACTTCCAGCCCCGGACGCCCGGCGACCGGCCGCTCGTCGTCCCCGATAGCTCGAACAATCTCGCATTCCTCGGGCAGTACGCCGAACTCCAACGTGACGTCGTGTTCACCGTCGAGTACTCGGTGCGGACGGCGATGACCGCCGTCTATGACCTGCTTGATCTCGATGAGGAGATTCCACCCGTGAGCAAGCACTACCGCGAACCGGGCGTGCTCGCAGATGCAGTGAGCGCCTCGTTCGATTGACTGGCAACGGCTGTGCTGTTTCCCGTCATGCTATCTTGCACGTTTGATAGGGGCTTTGTGGTCTTACGTCCTCTTCACCAGAGCTGGTGAGAACGAGATTGCATCTTAAATAGGTCGCCGCCGATGTTTTCACTGATGCCGGAATTGACCTTCCACGGAGTAAACAGCCTCGGGCGCGGTGGCCCGAGGCTTTTGTAATTCCCTCAGCCGTGCGCTAGCACTCCCTGCTCGGCAAGCGAGCGGGATGAGGTTGGGCGGCTTACACGCCCCGACCCGGACAGACGCACCAACCGAACCTGTGGTTGGGTTTTGTGAGTCCGGTAATTCGATTCGTTACCGTCGAGTTTCGCCGTCTCGCGCCACGCGATGTTCACCGACGCATTCCGCTCAGCGTGGTCTTGAACCACGTCACACTCGCCGTTCGTACACCGGAACCGCCGCCCCTGCCGATACCCACGCTCACCACAACACGAACACGTCTGTGAGTTGTAGTAAGCGTCCACCGTCTCTGTAGGAATCTCTCGCCACGTCGTCTTGTACGAGACGAACTTCTCGAACTTGTGGAACGGCAGTTTGTGCAACCGGCGGTTCATATACGTCCCGTATTGAATTTCGTCGCGGATACCGCTCATATCCTCGAACACGATGACCGGGTTTGAGAACTGCTCTGCGAACTCTACGACAGCACCGGAGAGACGGTGCATAACCCACTCGGTGAACCGTTCCTCCTTGTCACCGAGCTTCCGGTGGATGCTCGTCTTGCCGTGTTCCTGACACCGAGTGGTGATAGTGTGGTAGCGTTGGCGTTCCTGCTTGACTTGTCCGTAGTCGAGGACGAGCGTGCCTTTCGTCCGCATCGTCTCGCGGTCGAGGGCGGTGAGTGCGACGTTGCGCTCGTTGATGTCTACGCCGACCACAGTATCAGCGGTGTCGGGTTCGGGCACGTCGAACTCGCGTGTGACCGTGACGTGTAGGTAGTACACGCCATCGCGGTACAGGAGTTCGGCCTGCCCCACATCCACCTCATCCGACGCGAGAGCGTCTCGAAGTTCGTCCATCGCGTCCGGCTCGCCGCGCAGGTGGCCTTTCACCTTCTTGTAGGGTTTCGGGCTGATGCGGAATTGGATGCGGCTCGTGTCGTTGTCCACGGTGAGGCGATAGCCTTCCGTGTGCGCCATCACGAGCGGGTACGCGCCTGATTTGTCCGTACTCGGCGGCGTCGGCTTGCCGCCATCGGGGTCGCCTTGGTTTTCCCACCACTCTTTGAGCGAGTGGTAGGAGTCCCACGTTTGGAGGGCTTTGCCGACGACCGCGCACTTGTTGTTCCGCAAGAAGTCGTCGCGGTCAACCTCCTTCTGTATCTCGGTGCGAGTGTACCCGTGTTGTTTGAGGCGGATGGTTTGGTTGAATATCTCGCGTGAGGCGAGGCGGGCGTCGTGAAGCCACGACCGCTCACCAGACGCTATGTGAAGGCGCGTCTGAATGGTTTTCGTGGCTTCTTCACCCATACTTTGACAATCGTTCTATACTATCATAAATGTAGGGATTAGGGATGGAAGAGTACCGCAGTCATGCACATTCGGTTAGTTCCTGCAAGTATCACTTCGTCTGGTGCCTCAAGTACCGCCACCCGGTTCTCAACGTGGTTGAAGAAGATGTGCGGGTGTTGTTTAGTGAGACTGCTGACCACTTCGGGCACGAGATTCTGGCGTTGGAGATTGCAGACGACCACGTACACCTGTTCGTGCAAACAGACCCGAAACACAGTCCGGCGAACATCGCTCGGCAATTCAAGTCGTACTCTGGTAAGCACTTGCTGGAACAGTATCCCGAGATTCGGGAGTCGTATTTCTGGGGCGGCGGATTCTGGAAAGTCGGGTACCACGTGGGGACGACAGGGGCAGTATCGGAGGAAGTGGTTGAACGATATATCGAGGAGACGGAACACTAGGCCGAGTGTCGGGCTTCACCCCCGACCCCGGTGGGTCGGGGAACTCGCCCTCGTAGGTTGTTTAGAATTAAGCGGATTTTCATGGAGTCACGCTCTTTGTGGGTAAGAGACCCTTGTAGGCGAGTGGATGTCACTATCAGTCGGAGAGCGCCGAAATCCCTACGCAGTATCGTACTCAATGAACCGAACGTCGACCCGTACGTCGTCTCCCGTTTCGTCGGTAATTCGTTCGTCCAGTTCCGAGACAAGTTCCGGATGGTCGTCATCGCCCGGCTGCTCGACCGTGATTACAATACGTTCGGGTCCCTCGAATAGGGACCCTTCTTCGATTCGTACTACGGGCTCGAACGGGATTTCTTCCTCAAGAAATAGTTCGACTTCGACGAGGTAGGTGTCCTGATACGCTGACGAGTCGAGGACGGCCTCCGCTTCCGTCGTGACGTCGTTCTCAAGCGATGCGCGTTCGTACGACGCCCACGTGACACCGATCAGGAATATCGACAGTACTAGGATGACGAACGTCAACACGATGAGGCGACGACGGACTAACTGCCGTGCGATCCCTTCCTCACTCTGAATTTGGGGGCGGTATCCCATCGCCCAGAGGGTGAGGAGGCCCGTGATATTGACGCCCAGCAGATTGACGAAGACGAGGACGAGCGAGCCGACTGCGGCGTTCGGTATCCACCATGCGATAGCGATGCCGGCCGCTGCGGCGGGCGGGATCAGTGCAGCAGTAATCATCACGCCAACCAGTGTGACAGAGGTACCCGTCGAAAGGCACAACACGCCGGCAATTCCCGCGCCGAAGGCAACGACCAGCGAGAGGAGGTGAGGTAGGACCCGTTCGCTGACTTCGTTGATTTCGAGGACCTCAATCCCAGGCGGTACGAGAAACAGCGACTTCGAGAGCCAGGCGAACGCCGCGGAACCGGCAATCGCTACGCTGACGCCCAGCACTTGATACATAACCCCGGTCCAGAGCAAGTCGCGTTCGTTGAGAACGGTCCCGGCGCTGGCTGCGAGCGTCGGTCCGATCAAGGGTGCGATCACCATCGACCCGACCACGACGGCGGCCGAATCGAGTAACAGCCCGGCCGTCGCAACGATCGCACTGACCAGCGTCAGCGTCACGTATATCGGAATCGCCAATATGAGTCCTTCCGATTCGGCGTACAGTTCGTAGCGAGCGAGGCGCTGATCGTCCAGCACCTCTCCCGTGAACCGATCTTTGAGAGCTCCGAACTTTTGGGAGATGACCATGTCTGCCGTAACGATCACCGTGTGATCGTCCTCGCCGAGTCCGACCCTCTCTAACTCGTCTAAGATGACTTCGACGGCACTTTTCGGGAGGGTGAATGATACGAGGGATTCGTACTCGCTGCTGTCGTCGGTCGGAACGACTGTGTAGTCAATCCGTTCCGAGTCAAGTACCTCTAAGACTGGTTCGCGCGTCTCCGGTCGGAGCGAAATCTCGACGTGGCGCATGGGATACTGATCACTGGAGACGGACAGACATCAACCATTGCGCGCGTCTCGGCAACTCGGACCCGAAGACGGTCATGGGTAACCGAGGTCTTTCGCTTCAACTCTATCGGTTGAGCGAACTATCTTTCTACAAGGAAAGTACCCTGCCGTTTACGATCTGTTGAGATGTCTCGAGCCAAGGTGCAACCACCGAGCGAAAGTAGGCGAGGTTGGCACCATCTCCGCGCTTTAGAGGGTCGAAGATATCAATCGGATATCTTGACAACCTGTTTTCCGATATTGTCTCCGGAGAACAATCCGAGGAATGCGTCGGGTGCGTTTTCGAGTCCGGAGACGACGGTCTCGCGATGAGCGATGTCGCCGGTCGCAACCCACTCGCCAAGTTGTTCGCTAGCTTCCTCGAATCGAGTGGCATAGTCAGCGACGAGTAGTCCCTGCACTTTTGCTCGCGTTGCGATGAGCTGTGTAAGCTTCCGTGGCCCCGTCGCCACTTCCTCGTCGTTATAGTGGGCAATTTGCCCGCAGACGGCGACGCGGGCGTCAAGGTTCAGTTTTGTAAACACCGCATCCGTGATCGGACCTCCGACGTTGTCGAAGTAGACATCAATGCCACCTGGTGCAGCATCATCCAGTGCTGCCTCGTAATCATCAACCTCTTTGTAGTTGATCGCAGTATCGAAGCCGAGTTCCTCGGTAAGCCACTTGACTTTCGCCTCGGAGCCAGCAAATCCAACAACGCGACAGCCACTCATCTTCGCAATCTGCCCGACAACGGAGCCGACTGCGCCGGCCGCTCCAGAGACGACAACTGTATCTCCTGGATTAGGGTCACCAACTTCAAGCAGCCCAAAGTACGCTGTTCGGCCCGGCATTCCGAGCACGCCGAGGTACGCAGGTAGGTCTGCCACATTGGGGTCAACGGGCATGACGCTATCGGCATCAAGGAGACTGTAGTCCGCCCAGGTTCCGTTTCCTGTCACAAGATCGCCAGCGTCGTAGGCGTCGCTCTTACTTTCGACGACCTCACCAACAACGGCGCCGTGCATTATGTCGCCAACCTCCCACGGCTCCGCGTACGATTCGGTGTCCCGCATCCGTCCTCGCATATACGGATCAACTGAGAGGTAGCGAACGCGGACAAGAAGTTGCCCGAATTTCGGGTCCGGAATGTCGCGCTCGCGGAGTTCGAAACTGTCCATGTCCGGTTCGCCCTCGGGACGTTCAGCGAATATCCACTCGCGGTTTGAATTTCGCACACCTGCCATTCGGTACACAGATAGAGTCAATTTCGATCCCAGCAACACCTACCGGAACGGCAGATTCACCCAGGTGAAGTATGTGAAAACGGTCACGCAGTCGACACTCACCAGTTGAAAGCTAGAAGTTACTACGAACCGGATAGTAGTTGTCGAATCAACTTCTGGCGGCACCTGAGGTGTATTTGACGGTGCTCACGGCGATAGAGCAGTGTCTCGAGGCACTCGAGTCCCAGCCACTAACTTACGACTGGCGATAACCAGGGTAGCCGGATAATATTGCTATGTGTTGTATTTTCTCGAAATGAGTGTGTGTCAGTAGCTCCGTGATAATTAATCGTATAACTCGGGTAAGGGTGCTTGTGAGTGGATTTCAGGAACTGTGTTGGCTACGAGAGTAATGTGGCGGCAATACACAATAGTACCCGGTGGCTTTTCCGTTCCAGACCTCTACACGACATCGATGCCATCTGCTCTGTTTATTATCAGTGAAGAAGGCTATTGGGGCGAAGAATGCGCGAATCCACTTGACGAACTCAGAAACAAGGACTTTGATATTGACATCGCGACTCCATCGGGATCGAAACCGGTCATCGATGAGACCTCACTGAATCCCGACAATGCTTTCGTCACCGAGGAGGCAGCAGAACTCGCTCAAGACCTCCACGAGGGGTACGAAGGAATTCAGAATCCCGAGCCAATCGCCAGCGTCGACTCAACGAACTACGATGTAGTGGTGTTCCCGGGTGGACACGGGACAATGTGGGATATCAACACCGACAGTCACGCTCGCGCGCTCCTGCGCGATGCAGTCGAGGGTGACGACGGCAAGGCATTAGTCGTTTGTCACGCTGCTGGACTAATGGCGTTCACGCGTACCAGTGATGGTGACTATCTAGTCGCAGACCGAGATGTGACCGGATTCCCTAACGCGTGGGAGGAAGACCTCGTTGACGAGAATGACCGCTTGCCAGATGGGCGTAAGCTCCCCTACTGGGTTGAAGATGAGGTGCGGGCTGCTGGTGCCAATTGGGATGCTGATCCTGATGCCGAGGAGAACGTTATCGTTGACGGCGACTTGATTACTGCCCGCGGTCCCCTGTCTTCCAGCGCTGCAGCTGACACGCTTTTGTCGGAACTCGGAGACGGAACATCTATCGATAATTAACATCCTCTCCGCCCTGCGTGCACCCATTCGGGTTCGCTGAGGATGGGGATTCCCGACCGCAGGTGGGTGATTACGGTTCGCGGTTCGTGACCTGTTCTCGTGGGGCTAAATTGCCCTCGCTACGGTTGAACAGGCGAACCGCTGGCTGTGTCGTTCGAAAGGCACAATAGTGATTCAGTAAACTCTGGGTAAACTCAATTGAAGATACACAGCAAGAATACCAGTCTCGAGTAAATACGCTACACCATGTACCCAATTCTTCTGTGAACTACTAAGCGCCTTTCGTGATGACGAGAGATCTTCGGTCTCTCGAACCACCAACCAGCCGTTATCTCTATCCTGTGAAAGATTCGGGAGTATGTCGTACACTCTATACCTATTGCAATATATATGATTACTTAGGATTTCAACAGAGTCCGATGCAACCAAACTATTATCCACAGAGGGCAGTAAGGTAACTCCGTAATGAGAGCAGCAGTTTATTATGGACAGGAAGACGTTCGTGTCGAAGATATTGAAGAGCCAGAAGGACCTGCTGCAAATGAAGTCCGTGTTGCCGTGGAAGCATGTGGGATCTGCGGTTCGGATCTTCACGAGTATACGGCAGGTCCGATTTTCATCCCTGATGAAGGAGAGCCAAACCCGGTAACGGGTGAAGAGCTTCCGATTCCGATGGGTCACGAGTTTGCGGGCGAAGTGACGGAAGTGGGCGAAGAAGTGAGCAATATCTCTGTTGGCGATCACGTAGCAGTGAACCCGATCATTTACTGTGATGAGTGCCAGCACTGTGAAGCAGGGAATTATCACCTCTGCGAGTCGGGTGGATTCATTGGTCTTTCTGGTGGTGGCGGTGGGCTCTCTGAGGAAGTTGTTGTTCCTGAAGAGAAAGCAATCACGCTTCCAGACTCAGTCCCTACAGAATACGGCGCTCTTGTTGAGCCGTTCAGTGTTGGATTTCATGCAGTCCAGACCAGTGATTTCTCTGCTGGTGATTCAGTTGCTGTCTATGGAACAGGTCCAATTGGCCTGACGGTGATTCAGGTACTGCAGGCAGCTGGCGCGGGTACGATCTACGGTGTTGAACCGCAGGATTCACGGCGTCACCTCGCATCTGAAGTTGGAGCAGATAAGACAATTAACCCGATTGAGACTGACGCAGCTGAATACATTACTGAGCAGACTGATGGTGGCGTTGATGTGGCGTTTGAAGCCGCAGGGATTGAGCAGACAGTTCAGGATGCAATCGCGTCGACCGCTCCTAGTGGGAACATCACGATCGTCAGCATCTTCGAAGAGACCGTAGAACTAAATCCGAATGAATTCGTTATGGGTGAGCGGACACTCAGTGGGACGCTCGCTTATGAAGGAGGTCCACAGTCAGACGAGGAATTCGGTGCGGTCATCGGTATGTTCGAATCGGAGGACCTTGATCCAGAAGCACTGATCAGCAGTCGAATTAAACTAGAGAATGTTGTTGAAGATGGGTTTGAGGCGCTTCTTAGTCCGGAGCGAGAAGCAGTGAAGATTCTCGTCGAGCTGTAATCGGTCAGTGTTGTAGCTTCACCGGCCTTGTTGAAACCCTCATTCGGTGATAGGTTTTGGCGACCTTGCCGGATACAGAGCGCAAAGCGCGAATGCGGCACAGGCTGAGAGCCGATCTGGGAAGGGGAGTGATCGGTAAGTATAGGTCAAGAAGATAGCAGAGAGACAATCAAAATATACGATAATTACCATAAACTACGTGCTAAATAACGAACCTATATTCCCATACTTACCTAATGCAATTTAAACACAGGACACAGCCGATACTTTTTCCTTGTATTCGAAGATACAGAGGGTTAAAATAGAAGCTGAATGAATATTTCGTCACGTAGTGGTCCCATAGAGATCAGCACCTATTTCGCATTTAAATGCTTATTCTCCATATAAGCATGATCACTTCGGAACACTCTCCCACGATAGAGAATGTTGTCGCTTCAACTGGAGTGGATCGGGAACTCAACCTCGAGGCGGTCGCCGAAGACCTCGACGGAACGGACTACGACCAAGAGAGGTTCCCCGGGGCAGTTTACCGGACCCAGAACCCGAAATCCGCCGCACTGATCTTCCGGTCGGGCAAGATCGTTTGCACGGGTGCGAAAAGCACCGACGACGTCTACGAAAGTCTCAACATTGTATTCGATGAACTCCGTGGCCTAGGTATCGACGTTCCATCTAATCCAGAAATCACTATCCAAAATATCGTTTCGAGTGGCGACCTCGGATCTGCAGTCAATCTAAACGCCATCGCCATCGGCTTCGGTCTCGAAAACATCGAATACGAACCCGAGCAATTCCCGGGTCTGGTCTATCGCATGGACGACCCCAACGTGGTCACCCTTATCTTCGGTAGCGGCAAAGTCGTCGTCACAGGAGCAAAAGAACCGGCGGATGCTGGCCGCGCACTCGACGTTATCTCGTCACGTCTCGATGAACTTGGCCTGTTAGACTGACTGATCTCGATCCACGTCCGTTCGTCAGTTGCCGCAGTTGTTTAGATAACGACACTTGGATTTGTACGTTGAGGAAGCCATAATTTGAGTAATCAAAAATGGAAAAGAAGTACCGTTAGACAGGTATTCCAGAGCTAGTTAAATATCACTTCACTTCACTTCACTGGAGTACCACCGACAGGAAAACGCAGTTGCTGACCATGATAACTAAGTCTACGGACTGTACTGAGTAATTCATCATAGATCTACCAATATAACCGGAATCTGATAGAAGTATCAGCGTTAGATTCGCACCTGTAGTGAGTGGATAGTTCGCTGGTTCCGGTGTGAAACAAACGAGATCGTACTGCTGCACTCATCCTCTGTATTCAACGCGCTCTTCTTATTACCTGTTGAGGGTTTCAACAGAGCTGTTTCACCACCTTTTCATCTTTTCTAGCAGAGATACAGAATTATATCTCCCATGGCTGGATGTATCGCAGGTCCTTGACTTCCACCCCACGTGAAACGTGGATGAAGACGTCAATGACTCCAGGCCCGCTTGCGATATGATCGAAAGCGTTTTGGTCAAATAATTTTAATAATAGCGCATGCTCGTACGGGTGCCTGCGCCGGATTCTCTGTTCGCTCAGGCGCAAACAGATGGTCGGGAAGGAACCAGGGAAAGGTCCGACCGGTTCCCGCCGCTATAATGCCGGCGACATCGCCGAGTGTTCGCTCTGCCGTCGCCGAACAGTATCTGACCGATGTCGCAGGGTTATTTCCGCATACAGGAGGTCCAACGGCGTTGGAAGCCGTGACCACTTGTCCGGTTTGCCGTGTCGAATCAACATGTCTAGTTGGTTCGGGAAGGTGGAGCCGCCGTATAGGTGTCGACCAGGCCTCCGTTGCAATCAAGACCACTTATATTCCTGAGAATGGCTATCCTGTCGACGGAGTAAAATCATCAATTGTCCATGACTAGCATCGGAAACCGGATTGACGAGACGATTTCACAGCTTACCGAACTCATCGTCTCCCGACCTCGAGCAGTCGTTATCGTGTTTCTCCTCGGGACTGCGCTTTTCGCCGCCGGCATACCGTTGGTTGAGACGGAAACAGACCTGGGCGACAGGTATTCAGAGGGACTCGAAGTCAAAGAAGCACAAGATGCTGTCGACGAGGAGTTCGGAGGACCGTTCACAACCGATAGCGAGACAACACAGTTGATACACGACGGGAGCGATGTCCTCACTCAGGAAGCACTTCTCCACGTGCTCCACCTGCTCGAGCGGATCAACGATCGGCCGGATCTCAGGATGGAGTCCGCACACGGGCCTGCGACGATGGTCGCACAGGCGCTTGATCCTGCCGCCGAAACGCCGGCCGAACAGCGCCGAGCAGTCGACCGAGCAACAGATACGGAGATTCGACAGGCGGTCAAAGAGGTAAGCGCGAGTCGTGAGTTCTCGATGCTGGTGTCAGAGGATTTCAACCGCAACCAGGCATCGGCATCGGCGTCCATAACGGTTATCAAACACGATGTCCCGTCCGGGTTCGATGACGAGGATATGGATGGCATTCTGACGACGATCAACACGCTGGCAGAGGATGAACCGGCAGACCTCCGGGCGTTCGGGAGCGGACTTGTCGACTCCGAACTCGAGGACGTCATCAGCGATTCGTTCGTGATGGTTATGCCCGTCGTCGTGGCGCTGCTTTTAGGATTCCTCGCCATTGCCTACCGAGATCCGTTTGATTTGGCGCTTGGCTTGATCGCGCTATTAATGACGATCGTCTGGACGTTCGGATTCCTCGGCTATGCCGGGATCCCGTTCGGGCAGGAGATGATTATCGTTCCAGTCCTGTTGTTGGCTGTCGGAGTCGACTTCGGGATACACATCATCAACCGCTATCGGGAGGAAAAGGTTTCAGGCTGCGATCCGGTCCCCGCAATGCGTACTTCGATAAACCAACTCTCGATCGCTTTTTCCATCGTCACCGCTACCGCAATGTTTGGCTTTGGCGCGAACCTCTTTTCTGACCTCGAGCCGATGCGGGAGATGGGACTCACAGCAGCTGTCGGGATTGTCTTCGCGTTCGTTATTTTTGCTGGGTTTTTACCTGCGGTGAAGCTTCGGGCCGATCGCCTCCGGACTCGATATGGCGTTCCGGAGTTCAACTCGACACCGATCGCCTCCGAGGAGTCCTCGCTTGGTCGTCTCTTGGCTGTGTCAGCGACTGTCGGAAAGCGTGCTCCGGTGATCTTGGTCATTATTCTCTTGATATTCGGGGCTGGAATGGGTGCATACGGCACCGGCGTCGAAACGACGTTTGAACAGGAGGACTTCCTGCCACCTGAAGACGAGGCGTGGTACGGTGAACACGTGCCGGAACCGTTTGCCCCTGGTGAGTACACCGCTACTGAGACGCTCAACTTACTCGAAGACCGGTTTGTGACTGATCAGGATCAGTCTGTCACAATATATGTCGAAGGGCCGTTCGAAGAGGATCACGCGCTCGAGGCGCTGGCCAGACCAGACAATGATCCGCCGAGTACGTTCGCTGTCGGGTCGGACGAACAGGTGGAATCGCAGAGTATCGTCACGGTCATTCGATCTCATGCCGCACAGGACCCTGAGTTCGCTGCTCTCATCGACCGCAACGACCGGAATGACAATGGAATTCCAGACCGCAATCTCGACTTGATCTACGACGAACTGTTCGCTTCGTCAGCAGGTCCAGAGGCACGACAGTACTTGGCTGACGATCGCCGAGCAGCACAGATCGAGTACACTATCGAAGCAGGGACCACGGTGGACGAAATCGCGGCGGACGGAGCCGATCACGCTGATTCCTTCCGCTATGCTGCAACTGCTACAGGAACGCCCCTGATTTATAATGCGATCACTGACATTCTCTTCGTGTCGTCGATTCAGGGCATGGTACTTGCTCTTATTCTCTCAACAGTATTCCTCGTGATCATTTATGCCGTCCTCGAGCAGAGACCGGGGATTGGGCTGATCAACGTGTTTCCGATAGGGATCGCTATTGCATCCCTGCTTGGCACGATGCGGCTACTCGATATGCCGTTGAATGCCGTAACGGGGCTACTTCTCTCGTTCGCTATCGGACTTGGGATCGATTATTCAGTTCACTTTACCCATCGGTTTGTAGATGAATACAATGATCAACCGGAGACGCTATCGGCGGTTACAACGACGTTGTCGAGGACTGGTGGTGCGCTCACCGGGAGTATGCTCACGACGTCGATTGGAACCGGGGCGCTTACGCTCGCGATTACGCCCGTACTTGGTGACTTCGGAATCTTGATCGCGTTGAGCGTGTTTTATTCATTTGTGGCATCTGTCGTTGCGCTTCCGCCTGCGTTATTCCTGTGGGATCGAGTCGTGGCGTCTGACGCAACCGGAATCGAACGAGTGACAGCACTACTTCATCGATAAACCAATAAATATTCTAACCCGGCGGAACCATGGAACCCCACCGTTTACCATAGCTGGTAGTTACGGATGTTGCACCCAGTCGGGGTGTTCCAGAGTCGTGGACACGTTGTAAATCGTGTAGACAACGAATCCGACGATGTATCCGGCAACAAGAACCGTCGTCATGCTATTCCTTCCGACAAGGACGACGAAAAGAATCAGAAGCGGCCCAAGCATGAGATAGAGATTGTAGACTGGATCATCCGGACCCGAGTTTAGTACCCAGGTAAGGAGTCGACTTCGGTAGTGACGCCGACTCATTCGTAGATGCCACCTCGCCAGAAGAGTGCTCGAAGTGTGACAAGGATCGGGATAATCTCGAGTCGGCCGATCCACATATTCAGGATGAATGCAAGCTTGCCGGCCGTCGGTAACGACTCGGGGCCAGTGATCCCGGCCGAAAGGCCGATGTTCCCTTGTGAACTTGCGATTTCGAAGAGGATCATTTCCAGGGGATAGGTCTCGCTCGGGAGAGTCATCAGGAGAACGAACAGGCTCGTTGCAAGGAACACAAACCAGAGGAGAGCAATGATCGCTGCTTCTCCGAATTCCCGGGGACCTTCTTCTTCGTCGAGGACCCGGTCGTCAATCCAAAGTCGGTGGACAGTACTGTCGGGATAGAAAACATAGGAGACGCGAAATCGGATCCCTTTCACCAGCATTATCAGCCGAATGAGTTTGATTCCGCCGGCGGTGGAACCGGCTGCTGCGCCAACGACCATCGCGAACACCAGCGTGAGCAGGGCACTTGTGGGCCAGACAGCCAGCGAGAGGGGTGCCGGTTCAGTCGCCGTCTGGAATCCTGTGGCAGTCAGTGCTGAAACGAACTGGAAGACGCCGTATCGGAACGCTTCCATGACCGAATCGTACGCCGGCGAAACCAACAGCCAGAGAAACACCGACCCAACCACGAGAACTGCGGCCAACCATCGCGTCTGAAGATCCGTATAAAGTCCTCGTAAGTCCCCCTGAAGTACGAGATAGTGGACTGGAAATGCAATGCCGCCCGCAATCATAATCGGGAGCAAGACAGCCTCGATGACGACGCTATCGTATGCACCGATCGACCCGTCGATAACCGAGAATCCGCCGGTTGAAATAGCGGTCATACCGTGGTTGATTGCCTGCCACGGTGGCAGCCCGGCCAGCCAGAGCAACAGAATCGAGAGTGACGTAAACAGAAGGAAGATCCACCAGATCGTTTGTACCGTCGAGACGATACTGGGATGAATCTTCTGCGACCGCGCCTCGCTTTTGTACAGCGTCAACGACCCGCTTCCGGGACGAGCAAGGATTGCCGTCGTAAGCACGATCACACCAACACCGCCGACCCACTGGATCAGACTCCGCCACCACTGTAGCGTCCGTGGGAGCGTACTCTCGTCTTCGGCCATCGTTAATCCTGTTCCAGTGAATCCACTCATACTCTCGAAGATCGCGTTCAGTGGGTTCGTGAAGACGGTGAGACTCTCCGTCAGGGGTGGCGTTGCAAGTCCGAGTCCACCCGGCGTAAGTGTCGCAATCCAGGCAACCGTGAGAAACGGCAGCGAACCGAACACTGCGATAGCGAACCAGCCCGTAGCGGCGATCATCATTCCATGCAGTTTGTCTGGACTGTCGGCATCAGCGAACGCTGTTGAGAGTCCCCATCCAATCGCTACCGGTACCAGCCCCGAGATCACAAGTCCTGGGATGGCGTAGTATTCCCCCCAGACGAGCGGGACGACGACCGATACCAAAATCAGCCAACCAAGAACCCGAAGCATCCAGCCAAGATCCCGTCCGAGAGGCGCGATCGTGTCACTTCTCATTGATAATCGTCAAAGAACCCGAAGATATCCGTCACTGCTGGATTAGTTCCACGTTCGGAGTAGACGGTTAGCCGGTCACCGGGTTCGATCGCTGTTGTCGGGCGAGCGATCTGTGGCTCGTTGCCGTCCTCGCGGACGATAGCGACAACAAGCACATCGTCAGGAATCACCTCGTCTGATCGAGCTTTCTTGAGAGTCTGCCCCGCGATCGGAGCCTGTTCTGTGACGTCGATTTCGAACACTTCTGCATCGCCTTCAACCGGCATGTAGTCGATAATCGCAGGCTGTCGTGCCGTCCGATACAGTGATTCAGCGGCGAGTTGGTGAGGACTTTTGACCGCATTGACACCCATCTTGCGGAACAGCTCTCGGTGTTCAGGCTGATGTAGCACAGAAACAACAGTTGGAATCCCGAGTTCGGTCGCGAGCAGACAGACAAATAGGTTCGTCGCGTCCAACTCGAGTGTCGAGATGAGGGCGTCAGCTCGGTCAGCGCCTGCTTCCTCGAGTATTTTTTCTTTCGTAGCGTCGTCGTTGAGTACCAGACAATCGTATTTGTTGGCAATCTCGTTCGCTCTCGTCGTGTCGTTCTCGATGACTACCACGTCGTTTCGAGTTCGTGATGCGATATCTACCAATAGAGTGCCGACGCTCCCTGCTCCGACGACAATGAAGTGCATCACTGTAACGTTTCAATCTAAATCTCATAAGTCGCCCTATCCGGCTAGCAATCCGTTTCCGAAGAACGCTCTGTATTTATAGCTGCAACTGACTACACCAATCCTGAACGCGGAACCGCTTTCCCACGAACTCGGTGCATCACCACGGAAATTCCCTCCGTTGTGACACTCAAGTTGTTTTTTGGCACTGGGTGACGAGGACGGCCGCCTGATTCGAACATGTCTCACGGACCATCGGAAGATACAATCGCGTCGAACGACAGTCGCACAGCGAACGAACAGACAGCGAGAGACGGCCCGTCTCCAACCGTCCCCGCTGGGAAAAGCGTCACAGAACTCACGATCAAGGCAGTCCTGATCGGTCTTGCGCTCAACGTGGTGCTGTTGACCGCGAACATGTATCTCGGGATGCGGTCGGGAATGACTATCAGCGCCTCGATCCCAGCTGCGGTTATCAGCATGGGCGTGTTTTACGCACTTCGCAACGCCGGTATCGGCGGGACGATCCTCGAGAACAATATCGTCCAGACGATGACGTCCGCGGGCGAGGCGCTGGCAGCCGGCGTGATCTTTACGATCGCTGGCGTCACGTTCCTTGATCAACCCATCGACATTGCCGGAACCGCAGCGGTCGCAGTTCTGGGCGGACTGCTTGGGATTCTCTTTATGATCCCGATGCGTCGATATCTCATTGTCGACAAACACGAGGAACTCCCCTATCCGGAGGGGACTGCGTGTGCAGACGTTCTCGAAGCTGGCTCACAGGGCGAGGGGGGCGTAAAGCTCATCTCGCTTGGCTTTTTCGTGAGTTTCGTCTATATGTGGCTGGCTAGCGGGATGGCTGCGTTCAAGACGACCATTCAGACGGCCTTTTCGGCGGGTCAGACTCGTGGATTCGCCATCGGTGGCGATTTCACTCCCGCACTGATCGGCGTGGGATACATCATCGGTCCAAAGATTGCTGGCTACGTGTTCGGCGGCGGGTTGATCGCCTGGATGATGTTAATCCCGCTGCTCATTACGGGCGGCTTCGTTCCGGAGGCGGCCGCCGACGCGACGCTTATGACGCAGGCGAACGCAGTCTGGGACGAGTACATCCGCTACGTCGGTGCAGGCGCGATGATCGTCGGCGGGTTCTATGCGATTCTTTCGATGAGCGGGACGATCCGCGATGCGCTCGCAACAGCCATGGCCGATCTTCGCGGCTCCGCGACGACTGCAACGGAGCAACAGCGGCGAACGCAGCGAGATCTCCCGATGAAGCTCGTCGTTATCGGGGCTGCCGTGATCGCGCTCGCGTTGGTCGCAATTCCACAGGTTCAAGTCGGACTGTTGGGCGGGGTCATCGCTGTTGTTGCCGCCTTTCTCTTCGTTGCTGTCTCCGCATATCTGGTTGGGGTTGTGGGGAGTTCGTCGAACCCCGTCTCTGGGATGGCCGTTGCGACGATCCTGATCGCCGCGCTAGCACTGAAGTCGACCGGCGTGACCGATCCTGTCGTGGTACTTGTCACGGCCTCAGTCGTCGCGATCGCTGCGGCAGTCGCAGGCGACACCTCACAAGACCTGAAGACCGGCTATCTTCTTGGTGCGACGCCACGCAATCAGCAGATCGCACAGATGATTGGGATCGCAATCTCTGCCCTCTTTGCGGGCTGGGTACTGTCTTTCTTCCATCAGGCGTACGGCATTGGGAGCGAGACAATTCCCGCACCACAGGCGGGGATGATGGCACTGATCTCTGAAGGAGTTCTCACTGGAACCGCCCAATGGGGGATGATCCTCATTGGCGCCGTCTTTGCGATCGTCTTGATCCTCATGGACGTCCCAGTGTTGCCTTTCGCAGTCGGAATCTACCTTCCGATCACGCTCGCGACGCCGATCTTCTTGGGCGGCCTGCTCCGTGCTGGAATCGACTGGTACGTCGCGCGGAACGACGACGAGGACGGCACCGTCGAGGAACATACAACCTACCGGGGACGGATTATCGCTGCTGGGCTGATCACCGGCGAAGCGATCATGGGGATCGTCATCGGCGCGCTCTACATCCTCGAGATCGGCGCGGCCAGCGGTGCCCCGTTCCCATTAGGGTTCGGCGCCGAAACACAGACGATCCTTGGCGTTGTGGCTCTTGTCGCCCTTGTCGGAATCTTCACTGTCGGTGTCCTCCGCGGGCCCCAAACGGTCGATACATGAGCACGCATGCGCCGAATGCTATCCCGACACGAACCACGGACGACTGGGAAGTAACGATCAGTGATGGCGACCGACGAGTCACGATCACGTGGACGAAATCCCCACGAAATCGACTCGACCAGTTCCTGTTCGATCTCTTCGGGACAAGCCGTGAACGCGAACTCACGCTGGATCCAGTCGGGACGACCGTTTGGCGCCACTGCGACGGCAATCATACCGTCTCTGAGATCGCATCGATCGTCGCCGAAGAACACGACGCCGATCGTGTCGAACCAGTCAACGAAACGCTTGCTCACTTCCTCATGCAACTTGAGGAACGAGAGCTAATCCAGTTCGACGACCAAGCAGACGAGTGACCGCTGACAAGTCTTTATAGAGTACTAAACACCACTCAATCAGGATAATAATGCCAGAAAATACAAAAAACGTGGCTACGATTGTCGATGACCTAACGACGACTGATATCGGGAGTCGCGATACGATTTATCCCATTTCCTCTGCAGTTCGCGAAAAACAAGGGAGCAACCCTTCGATGCAGGCTGCTGAACGTCTCAATAACGCTGTCGATTCCGAGGATACTGTGCTTGTGCTCACTGGCTTTTTGATTCCGCCGTCGATGGTTCAGGAGACAGATGGGCCACTCGGAGCGGTCTCTGTTGCACGTGCTGTCGACAGTGCTCTCGATGCAAACCCGATCATTGCATGTGAACCTGCGGCTGTCGATATTTGTGAGGCAACGGCAACGGCTGGTGAACTCCGTGTTCTTGATCGAGAGGCAGTATCCAATAACAAACGGTCTGTCTCGGTCGAACCATTCCCCGCTGACCGCTCTAAGGCTCAGAAGTATGTCGAGGAAATCTTGTCAGAGATTGACCCCGCTGCGGTCATCGCCGTAGAGAAGGCCGCTCCAAACAAGGAGGGTGTCTACCACAATATGTCTGGATACGACGTGACCGAACAGACAGCCAAAGTGGATGAACTCTACAGTCGACTTCCGGCTGATGTGTTGACGGTCTCTGTCGGCGACGCAGGAAATGAGGTCGGTATGGGTCTTGTTCAAGAAACAGTCGAAGATGAGATCCAGTACGGGGACGAATGTCAGTGTGGCTGTGGAGCAGGGACAGCAGCGGACATTGAAACGGATCTCTTGGTTCCGGCAACGGTTTCGAATTGGGGTGGGCACGCGATCGCAGCCTGTCTCTCACACGTGACGCAGACCCCCGTATTACATGATCCCGAGGTAGAGCGTCGGATGCTTGTTCAGGCATCGATGGCTGGTAGTATCGATGGGATCGTAGGCGGAACAAATGCCTGGTGTGACGGGATGCCGCCGGATGCACATGAATCAGTGCTCCGTCTGATTCGCGAGGTCCTTCGTTCATCTGTTCATACCCGCGGTGGCAGTGAAATCGGACGATAGCTATACTATAGAGGGCGTCATAGAAGTCTTTTCACAGTGTTGATTACAGCCGCTTCTACGATGAGATGGAACTCATGGATTCTCCCCAGACCGTCGTCGTTGATCGCTGGCGTGCTGGTTTCGGGGTGTGGTGCTGCTATCTTCGTCGCAAGTTCACGAGCGACGAGTTCAGCTGAGACGACCGGACAAGCCGCTGACGAACTCTACAGGCAGTGCAAGGCGAGTGCCTCGGGGCTTGACCCCGAGGCGGTTCACGACATCTTCATCACGGCAACATCGGATGGTGTCACTATCACACGGAACTCCCCAATCGAGAACCGAATCTCGAGATCAATATCAGTCTGTGGACCCATCGAGTCTACAAGTCGCTCGAGTGCTTCGACGTCGATCACCCGCTGGAGTTGGTACTCGTCCCGATCGAGGCCCTGTTCCTCGAGTGCAGTGATGATCTCAAGCAGAAGCGGTTGATCACTCATCGTCGATCACTTCGCTGACGATGTCGATGATCTCCTGGGCGGTCGAACTGATTCGCTCAAGCCGATCGAGGATCGTCTCTGGTTCGTCACCGTGCCACGCGGCGAGGTAGAACGCTGACCCACTGGTATCCAACTTGAAGTGCCGTCCAACGATGTAACCGACCGCTTCGGCCTCGAGCTCACGTTTCGATCGTTCAGCCTCGTCGTCGACGCCATTGTGTAACAGCGCATGCGCGTACTCGTGAACGAGCGTGACGGCAAGATCAGCGTCATTCTCGCGATCACGGACAGCGACGCGTGGCTGTTCCGCTGGTCGATACTGGCAGATTCCCTTGGCACTCCCATGCGACCAGTCCTGGGGTGGCACGACCTCTACGTCCACCTCGAGTGAGTCTGCTGCCTCGAGGAGTGCGGGAACTAACTCGTCGGCCTGTCCCTTTGCTTCGGTCTCGAGGTCGGGCAGTGGCTCGCCGTCAGTCTGTGAGATATCGAAGACGGGTGCTGGCCGAAAGCCCACGAGTCCCTTTTCCCAGCTGTCCGGAGGGGTTTCATCGTATTCACAGTCACTGCGCTCGTGGTACGACGGGGAGTTCCCACAGTCAGGGCACTGCTTTGCAATGATGGGTGCCCAGATCCAGATCGCTGTCTCTCCTTCCTTCACATGCCGGTCAAACTCGTTTTGCCATGTTCGATAGCCGGCAACGCGTGTCGCGTGTGGACACTGGAGTTTGATCAACAGCGTGTTTCGGTGCGAGTAGTCGTGGAACCGACTCTGGACGTCCAACCACTCTGTGAACTGGTCGCTCGAGACGGCGTCATCGACTTCGTTGACGAGGTCCTGGATCCATGCCTCGATCGTACTGTGCATCTCGTCGTGCCGGGTGTCCGAATCATCGAACGTTTCCCGGGAGCTGCTGCTCGTAGCCATGTTTGATCACTGCTTCTCGAGTCGTGTCGGATCGAATCGAACTGAACTCGAGAAGACCTCCGCCCATCAGGGGGTCTCACAAAATATGCCGGACTCGAGCAGCTGGAGAGTCGTCAGTCAGTGAGCGCCAGTGTCTTGTTTCTTCTGAAGACAGTGACCGGTAGCAATTCACACCCGTCTGTCGGCGTCAGTTGGGATCGTAGGGGTCCGTAGCTGTGTCGAGTCGATAAACATCCTCTGCTGCATCAAAGTCATTGTCGAACGCATACAGATAACCGAGTCCCTCGGTCTGCATATACGCGATAATGCAACTATCGACGAAGGACAGTGGTTCGTGCTGTCGGAACAGTGCTTTTCCCGTCGCAAGAGCGTCGGCAGTGAGAGAGTCGATATGGAAGCGAGCGTTTTCCTCAATACGATCAAGGAGGTCGACAGCTGCGTCGTGGCCAGCGTGGGTAACAAAGCCGTTGAGCGTTTCTGCGAGGACGTAGTCGAGGACCACTGCCTCTGGAAGGGTCCCATCGTCGATGCCATGGAGTATCGGGAACGCGGCTTCGTGGGAACTGTCTCGTCTGTATGTTGCTGCGAAGAGGACCGTTGTATCGATGAGCGCGCGTGGCATTTACTCTACGCCCCAAGCGTCATGATCGGTCGTGACGTTGGTATCCGTCTCGCCCTCGTAGCCATCGAATTCAGCGAACGTGCCTGTTTGCTGTTGGATGATTTGGATGCGAACGCTCCCATCGTCTTCGATATGCCACCGGAGCTGATCACCGTCGTCGATATCGAGTTCACGCCGAATCCGTGCCGGGATGTTCGCTTGATTTCCTGATACCTTGCTTTCGGCGTCGATCCTCTCACTGCTCATATCTATCACTATGAGACTTGTCCTGAATGCTCTGTTGAACAGCGATCTAATCAGCCGATATCACTGGCTTAGAAGGATGAAGCCGAGGAATTCGATTCTGTCCTATGGAAATCGATATCCTCGACTTCGTTGAGCAGTGTCGTGACCTAGCCAAACAAGCGTTGGGGAAGCACGCGGGCGAGCCCGCCAGCGGCGGGTTCGCCCGCTGGGTCCATGTCGTCCTACACTGTTTTCGGCTCGAAGAAGGTCACAGCTACCGTGAAACGCCGAATCGGTTGAAGTACATGACCGAGATTTGTGACGTACTCGGTCTCGATCGAGAGAACCTCCCCGACTACAGCACGATCTACAAGTCGTTCGACCGGCTGAAAATGTGGGTGTGGCGGGCGTTGCTGCGCGTTTCAGCGCAGCAACACCCGCAGTCTGGCCACGCTGCTCTCGACAGCACGTTCTTTGACCGCCGCCGTTCTTCGTCGTACTTCCGCCAGCGGTCAGGAAATACCGTGCAGACGCTGAAAGTGACGACATTAACTGATATAGAGTCGCTCGCTGTTCTCGATGTCCATATCACAGCACGGTGGAAGCACGATACGAAGACCGGACCGCAGGTCGTCCGCCGAAACGCGGACGACCTGCAGTCCGTGGTTGCCGACAACGCGTTCCAAGACTGGCACACTGAGTACGAAATCTCCGCACTTGACGTTGAGTACCTTGTTCACTACCGCGGCTCATCACCGAATGCAGTCATGAACAACGCGCTCATTCGGGCAAAAGGATACTCTCAGCGCTGGATGGCCGAAGCCTCGTACTCAACAACGAAGCGCTCGCTCGGCGACGCCGTGCGAGCGCTGGGCTGGTATCGCCAGTTCCGTGAAATTGTCCTGATGTTCGCCCTCATCAATATAGAATCGCTGTGTGAGCCTCTGTAACCGTGACTCAGCATCTATTCAACAGAGCAGTCCTGAAAAACCTAGTGTGTCGCCACACTACTCAGAGATATGCCCCATATACAGTAGTTTCAGAGTCGTTCGCGGGCGTCACGGATCTCTTCGACAGCATCGACCTCAATGTCGAGAGCCAACTCCAGTAATGCATCCCCGAGTGGAACCCCTTTGTCATCCTCTGGATCATCAGCCATGAACTCGGCGAAGTCATCAGTGGTGAGGCTCATGGTGCACAGTTACAGGGTTGCTCGCAAAAGCCTGCCGGTGAGCTGAATTAACAGTCGTCCCGCAGACTCAATCGACAACTTCTCGGGAGCGGGTTCTGGAAATGCCAGAACGCTTGCTCGAACCCGATGTCCGTGGACCGCCCTACCGAAGAAACTTGGAGTGGTTGTTCACTTTATGTGCCCTTTTGACCGAGCCTCTCACCACGGGTATACTTTCCATGATAGACGAGCATGTCAATACCCATCGCCGCTAGCGAAAGTCCACCGATGCCGGCCACTAGAACGAAAAAGAGACTGTTTTTGCTTCCCACGAACCCAAGTGGGAGTGACAGTCCGAGACAGATGTTTCCGAGGCCACTCCATTGATACCATGCCCAGCGGGCAGTTAGTTGCGTGTCTGTCGCTGCCACGATATCGAAGATGCCTGCCAGTCCTAGCAACGTCACCTGACTGAGTAGAAGTGGTGTTTTGAGTAGATTCTCAACAAGTAGGACGACACTACCGGTGATGAAAATAAGAAACGTACCAACGATGGCACTTAGTTGACGATTTCGTCGTTCATTCATGGATGGGCTAGTATCTGTACGTGGTATCTATTTGAAAAATTGTGTGACCGAAACGCGTGGTGGATATAGCTTGACCAGTCGCGAGCTTAAATTCCGGGAACGCTGATACTGGTGTTCTCACCGTTGTTGAGGCCCTCGCTGTTGGTAACAGGTTCTGAATCGAGCGTCGTTACACACGGACTTGACTCTCAACTCCTCGAGAGCGGCTTCTAGCGACCCCTGAAACTGCCACGAGGCTTGCTCGAACGCCTCGTCTGTCGGCCCGTCCCACCGCGGAAAGCCGGCGTGGTCGCTCACCTTGACGGTCCACTCTGCCGGTTCGTCGAATGGAGCTTGCGTTGGCAGTTCGACGATGTCGAGATACTCTTCGTCACCGTGAATGCCGGTGGCAGAATCCTCAACGCCGTGGCCGAGCAGGAACAGCGGTTGCTCGAGATGTGCCATGTTCGACGGGTCCAGCAAATCTTCCGGCTGATCAGCGCGAATGCTTCGCTCACATCTCTTGTCCATGTAGAGGCTCATACTCGAGAGCATCTCGAGGAAAATGAACTGCGCGGCGGCGTAGCTGGGACCACGTTCTGTTCGTGTCTCATCAAGCAACTGCTTGAGTCGAGTAAGGTCTTGGAGAACGCTTTCCGGATAACCGTCGGAATGCCGGTAGACCTGTGCGATGCGATTGGTTGAGTCCTGTTCTGCTGCAGACTCGTTTCGGTGGATGAATCGGAGTTGACTACGGGTTGACATCGATCTTTTCTCTCCGGCGCGGGTGCGCCGGCACCCATCACCGGCGCACAAACAACTCCTGCGGACAGGGTAATCTGGCGTCTAAGTACGGCTCCGTCGACTCTCCGTACCAGATGGGATACGTCTACGGGTTCGCCCATGGTGTTGGACTCGCCCTGCTCGAGACGTTCTCTCCGTAGAGTGAGTCATCAAACTGTTCACACAGTCCATATTGAGGTCTCCCGAATCGACAAGTACAGCATCTGCATTGACCACAACCCAGTCAGAATATATCACTTGCTGAGGATTCCAATAGAGTCGGCTCAGCCGATGAGTCCTCGCTCGAGGTCTGCATGGAGGACAACATTTTCTGGACCGACATCCTGACGATCAACCCAGGATTCGAGTTCAAAGTCGCCATCGTCAGCGACGTCCCCTTCTCGAGTCAGGGCTCGTCCGCCCCGGAGCTGTCGGAGTTCTGATCCCGATACATGGGCGGACGCGTCGCGGTGACCGGCTGCGACGCGCCCGCTCCGCCCGCCGTCGACGTCGGCTCAGGCGGCCGGGAGCGCCCACTGCCACGCCGATCTGAGGACGACGACGCCGAACGGGCCGCCGAACCCGGCGGCGGCCGCCCCGACGGAGGGAGCGTAATAGGCGAGGCCCGCCACGGCGGCGACGCCACAGGCTCCGACCATGGCCGCCACCCCGGCCACACGTCGGTCAAGCGGGCCGAACGCCGTCGTCTCGACGGGGAGTTCGAACGCCTCGACGGCCCGGTCATACTCCCGGAGGTGCGCGACGCTGAGGTCGTACTCCCCCACAGAGGGAGTGAGCGAGAACGTCCGAGTATCACAGGCGCGATCGACGAACTCTCCCTCACACAGTTCGGCGTCCCGGAGGTCGTCAACGGGGATCGTCCACTGAACCGCCTCGGTGAGGTCGTCGTACGCGACCACCGTGTCGTCGCGACACTGGTACGCCAGTGTACCGTGAGTGAGGGCGTACTCGACGGTCTTCAGCCCACCGATGCCGGCCGGCAGGAGGCCGAAACAGACCACCGTGGCAGCGACCAGCCCTGTCGATCCGCTGGTGAGCCCAACCCACGCGAAGAGGTACACCGGGCCGCTACCGATTGCGGACTTCGCGCCCCGCCAGAACGCGGCGCCGCGGACGGCGCGCCGGTCCGGACGGACCTCAGCCGTCGGCGACGCATCCGGAGCCGCCACAGGCGGGAGCGTCCCCACCCCCTTGTCGGTGGTGGACGACTGCCCGGCGCGGTAGTCCCCCCACTCCGCGAATAGCTTCACCGTGACGAACGCAACCAGCGCGCCGGTCGGACCACCGGCGGCCGCGAACCAGAGTAGCACCACGGCTACCCCGGCCTCGTTCTTCGCGCTTCTGATCACGTCCCGAGGGGTGCTCGTCTCGTAGCGCCGCTTGCGGAAGTACTCGCGGTTGATGACGCCGACTTGAGAGACAATCAGGGAGACGGCGCTCGCCGCCACCATCGGATCGGCGAGCATCGCCGGCACGTCGATGAAACGGCTCAGTACGGCGAGGTATATCCCAAGGAGCGCCACGCCAGCCCCGAACGCTTGCAAGACGAACGGGAAGTTCCGGGGGTAGATCGGTGGGAGCGAGTCGACGGCCGTGACGCTCCCACGCCGGCGGTTGAGGTCGCTCGGTCCGACGGAGACCCCGCCTAACTCGTCGGACTTGAGCGGGTTATCCTCCTGTGGGCGCTCCAGATCGTCGTAGTTCGGCGGGCGGCGCGCGAATAATGCCTTCAACCCGGCGAACGGGACAGCGACGACCAATTCCATCGCGTAGACGACCGCGAACGTCTGTGCGCTCCACCCGAGGTGGAACACGCCGACCAGCGGGATGACGTTCGCCGCGACTGTCACCAGAAACACGGCAGATGAATCGTTCGATGGTGGCTTCATAGATCCATCATCTGTAGTTTGAGCACGTCCAGTTCAATCTCGGCCATGTTCAACCAGCTTCCCTTCTTGAGATAACATGAATCTCCTACCTATATCGCTCGACGAAAGCGATCGCTCCAGGATACGTCCAAGTCGATCCAGATATCGCTTTTACCGTTGCGACGATGGTGTACACCAATGTAAGAAATATTGCAATCACTAGGACGATTATCAGGAGGAATCCGACGAGCCCAAACACGATATCGAGCGGGGCTGGGAGCAAAGAAACCTCAGTTGTTTCTCCTAGGACAGTGATCTCATCGGCGCCGAGAAAGAACATCACAAGGGCGACAATCATGAGTACGGACACGGTAACGTGCCAATTGATGGTGTGACGGGCGTTCGTCCGTGTGAACTCGTTATCTGAAACAGCGTACAGGATTAGGGGACCGAGAAATCCAGTAAACAGTCCAAGCAGGTGGACAAGGATGCCACCGATAGAGCGTTCATCGGACAGTTCAGGGTCAGATAGAGTTGCTGTGAATGTCATGGATGTGGTAATCTGTGATCTGCAGGTTGTTCTGTGTCTCTTTCATGTAGAATTTATATCATTATGGGTGTAAGTACCTTTGGTCTGGAAAACATGCGCCTTATTCCCTGCAAGATGATATGGATACCATCTACAATTAATAGGTGTCTCAAGGTCAGTTCGCACAGCTACTTACCGGTCAATTCACCGCAACAGTCGGTGGATCAAACCAGTAGGAGAGTTCCCTGACACCCGCCGAGAACAAGATTTAGTCGGGACGGCGCGTAACTTCCGTGTATGCCATTCAGCGTCAGTTGGCACACGCTTCTCGAGCATCTGGATGAGCTGCCGGCAGACGCGACACTGATCACACCATTGTCGCACTCCCACATCCACATCACAGATATCCAGGAACACCGCATTATCGTCCAGTTCGACGAGTCCAGCGAGAAGCGCCCGCTTCAACGCGATCAGTTCGAGTCGCTGTATCATCAGATACAGACTGCGCACGATGGGTTCGATCTCGACCGGCTGCCGCCAGATGCTGACCCGTATCCAGCGGTGTTGAGCGTTCATCCCCGATTCGAGATCGACGAAGACGCGGGTGTGATCGCCGAGACAGACGGGCCGACGACGACCCAACTGGCCGACACAGCACATGAACCTGATGACGACGACCGCACCGAACCAGACGGCCTCGATGTCTACTCGGATGGCCTACTCCTGATCGATGCACTCGAGCGCCACGACGTAACCGACCTGCCTGACTTGGAGACGGCCACCCTCGTAAATCTCTACACGCTGCTGTCGGATGTCCAGCGTGATGCTAACGACTTTCGCCAGGAGGTCGCCGATGTGCTTCTCTCCCGGCTCCATCACGACCGTCCTGTTGCGGGCCAGTACGGCTCGGTCCAGCGTACGAGTCGCCGCAACCGCTCGCTCAAAGACGACGAGGACATCCTCTCGATGCTCGAGGCGGAAGGGATCGACCGCGAGCGGGTCATGAGCGTTGATCGCCAGAAGGTCGACGAAGCACTTGAGGTGACGACACTCACCGAGTCGGATGTCTACGAGATCGATGAGAGCGAGTACGTTCGCAAGGCGGAGGTCGACGACGACGTCAAGGAGTCGCGCCTTCAGGGCTTGAAGGACCGACTTGCCGCCAGCGAGGAGACAGAAGCCGAGGAACTGCGACAGGAGATCGAGGCCCTCGAAGAGCGTATCGATGACCTCACCAGCTTCCGGGCAGGGACGGAGGTACAGGGATGACTGGTGACAGCTTTTGTGGCATCACGTACAGAGCAAGGAATCAGCAGGGTTCCTCCCGGTCGTCCTGCAAGCTGACACTGGCAGTGTCAAGTTAGTCATCGTCGTCCTGCGAGCGGAGTTCGGTAGCCCGCTTCTCGAGTTGGCGGAGGATCGGGACACGTTGTTGGTGTTGGTTTTCGTAGGCGATGCAGGCTCTCAGTGTCTCCATATCGTGGATCATCGCGATGCTGGGTCGATGAGCCGTGTGTTCGGTGCTTCGAGCCGCTGCGCTGGTGAGAGGTCGTTTGTGTGTCCTGGCGTGTCGTTCATTGGGTGTTGCCTCTGCCCCTGTTGGAGAATGAAAAATTGTACTGCTCTGTGGACTTTTACAGGTGAGGAATGATTACATTCGAAATCGTCCGATCACTGTCCGGATCGACTCCTGTTTCACATACCCAATAACAGAAGCGACGATGATGGCACCGAGAAGTATTACTGCTGTAGAGACTTTTCCTGTTGCAAGTTCACCGCCGGCATAGACGGTAACAACATATGCTGGGAGGCGACCGATACTAATCACGGTGAGGAATGTTCGGAGACGCCATTTTGTGAGACCACTCAGGAAACAGATTGCGTCATCTGGAAGGCCGGGAATGATGACGAATGCCAACAGTCCAGGAATCCCAACCCGTTCGACGAACCCATCGAATCGAGTTAATACATTCTCGTGAAGGAGTTGCTCGACGAATGGCCGTCCAAATCGTTTGGCAAGGCAGAACGCGATTGAACTTCCGAGGAGGACGCCAACAAGGCTGTACACTGTTCCTGCAAGTGGCCCGAACACGTATCCCGAAACAAGTGCGACGAACTGCCCCGGAATGGGGGCCACAATAACTTGTACAGCTTGGACGAGAACGAATACGAGCGGTGCGAAGGCGCCAAATTGACCGATCCATGCGCGGAGTTCTTCGACATCGAAAACAAACGGTGCGTACTGTCGAGCACCGGCATATACCGCGAAGAACGTGGCTAGTAGAAGACAAACACCCACGAGACCGCGACGGAAAGCCGCTCTAGAAGAGAAAACCTGCATTCAGCTCCACCAATTGTATTGATACAGCACACTTATCACAATCCAGCAGTCGAACCGGCTATAATCGTCCCCAAGAGAAAAACTGCTAATAGAAGTAAGATCAGCACAATCCCAGATATCTCTAAGATATCCATCCGACTATTGCTATACGCCGGTATAGAGAATAAGCTTTCGAAGGGAGGGTCAGGAAACGCTATCGGTAGCGACTGTGTCGATAAGAGCAGTGACTCAGTTGCATCATAGGTAGAGTTCGTTAGCACGCTTCTCGAGGTGTCGAAGAATGGGGAGGCGTTGCTGATGTTGGCTTTCGTAGACTATGCTGGCTCGTAGCCTGCTCATATCGTTGATAGTCGCGATGCTGGGATCAATGAGTTGTGTATTCAGTTCCTCATGCCACTGTGCTGGCTTTGCTCGCTCGAACGCGTCGTCTGCGGCCCGTTCCACCGAAGAAAGCCAGCGTGGTCGATCGCCTTGACGGTCCACTCGGCTGGTTCGTCAAATGGGTTCCGCGATGGCAGTTCGCCGCTATAGAGATACCCTTCGTCACCGTGGATACCAGTGATAGAATTCTCTCAACGTTATGGCCGAACAGGAATAGCGGTTGCTCGAGGTTTACGATATCTGACGGAACTGCCCAGTCCCAAGAGCCGAGGTTTCTGTGGGTGGCATCAGGCTTTTATATATTGAATTTGTATTCAGTACTTGTATGGATACGCAATTCGAAGACAAGACTGCACTCGTCACCGGTGCAGGCTCAGGAATTGGTCGCGCAACCGCGGAACATTTCGCTCACCACGGTGCAAACGTCGTGGTCGCAGACATCGATACAGAGGGCGGAACTGAAACTGTTGACCAGATCGAAGCTGCTGGCGGGGAAGCAGTCTTTGTCCAAGTTGACGTGACCGATGAATCTGATGTCGAAGCAATGGTCGAAACCGCCTGTGACACCTACGGCGGCCTTGACATCGCACACAACAACGCGGGTATCGAAGGTGACAATGCACCACTCACCGAGCAGAGTATGGATAACTGGCAGCGTGTTCTGGACATCAATTTGACTGGTGTCTGGTTAGCAATGAAATACGAGCTTCCGAAACTCACAGATACTGATGGCGGTGCCATCGTAAACACGTCCTCGATTGCCGGACTCTCAGCAGACGGAAGCGCTCCATATACTGCAAGCAAACACGGGGTTGTTGGACTCACCAAGTCTGCCGCTGTCCGTTATGCCGAGCAAGGTGTCCGTATCAATGCTGTCTGTCCTGGCGTGGTTCGGACACCCATGGTCGAACGAACACTCGAGGAACACTCGGAGGCAGTTGAAGCAATGACCCGCGAACAGCCTCTGGGCAGAATGGCAGAGCCAGAGGAAATAGCCACCACTGTGGCGTGGTTGGCGTCCGACGATGCGTCGTTCGTGAACGGGCATGCGCTCCCGGTTGAGGGGGGAAAACTCGCCTGAGAAGACTGATCGTCCTGTAACTACTGTTGTGTTTCCCCACCGTCGACGGGAATCGCCTGCCCAGTGATGAACGAGGCTTCTTTTGAACAGAGCCACACAATCACGTTTGCTACTTCTTCAGGTGTCGCGGCACGTTCCATCGGGACGTTCTTGATAACCGCTTCGCGTTCTTCTTCGGACATCGATCGGAGAGCTGGTGTATCGACGATCGTTGGACAAACAGCGTTGACTCGGACACCATCTCCAGCAACCTCGAGAGCTGCTGTGCGTGTAAGCCCGACCACCGCATGTTTACTCGCTCCATAGGGTGCTCGACCTGGACTGCCTCGAATGCCGGCTTTCGAAGCGACGTTGACGATAGCGCCACCACCTGATTCGAGGAGTGCAGGGAGTTCGTATTTCATGCCGGCCCACACACCTGTTTGATTGACATCAATAACCTGATTCCAGTCTTCTTCGTCGATATCTGTTATCGGTGATGGTTGGTTGCCGGTCGCTGCGTTGTTGATAGCACAATCAAGTCGACCATGTTCTTCGAGTGTAGCGTCTATGAGTGCGGCTATCGAAGACGGACGGCTGGTGTCAACCTCGACAAAGGTCGCGGATCCATGATTGGTGTTGATCTGTTCGGCAGTTTCTTGACCGGCTTCGGTGTCGATATCTGCCACAATGACGTGTGCACCTTCATTCGCGAATCGTTGAGCAGTGGCATGTCCGATGCCGGAGCCGGCTCCGGTGATGAGCACGACGGAATCTGTATAGTCGAACATCTCTTTTATATATTGAATATTTTGTAAAGAGCCTTCTGGTACGCAGTTGCTTCCATATTTTGACCGAGCAAAACCTATTCCCGACGAGCAAACCCACCTGTGGCGATTGAATAGTGGTTGCTTGTTCATCACTCTGACAGTGAGCCCGACTTTCGGTGACGCTTTGAGGTAAGTATGCTTTCAAGTTGGATCATAAGCGGAGTGCTCAACTCACTGTAACAGAAGGGGAGCTGACACCTGATGCTACAGACCCTGAGTCACTACCTATCTCCTGTTAAAATACAGGCTCGAAACAGGTAACGAATACGAGCTACTCAGAAGAAGCGGTGATACGGTCGATATGAGTTTGAATTGCTTCTTTTAGCGACTCAATTGACTCGTCCGGGTGGTAGACCGTAAGCCGGCGTGCACGGGTCCCAATCAACAGAGAAAGGAACAACTCAGCTTCTACTGCTGGAGTGATGTCTTCGAACACACCAGCTTTGACGCCTCGAGAAAGAATGTCTTGAAGAAGGCTCTTGAGTTCGTTGTCCACGACAAGGTACTGTTCCCGACAGTCTTCGTCGTGTGGCGCATTAACTCGAAGCTCGAACATTGCTAGCATGACATGATACGTCTCTTCCTCGACGGTGGGTGGAAGAAGCGTATCAACGAGCGTTTCGAGTTCTCGCCGTGGTGACTGTGTGCTATCTGGAAGATTGGCAAGGAATTGCTGGAGCACGTAATCAAGGAAGTCGACGAGGAGTTCATCTCTGCCGTCATAGTGATAATAGATCAGTGTCTTGCTGTTTTCGAACTCGTCGGCGATGTGTTGGATTGTCAGATCGCCGTATCCGTGTTCACTGACGGCTTTGTATGTCGCTTCCATAATGTCTCGTTTTACGGGGTCCATCTGGTCGAGATCATTTCCAATGTTCATTGATAGAGTATCCGTGTTCAAGTAGCGTGTTCCTTTCGAGTTAGTGAACGTCCTGCAGTACTCCAGCGGATTGATTCTTGTCTACGTCATTCTCGGATGTGTCCTCGGCAAGCGACTCATCGGTATGTGCTCGAGCGAACGAATCGAGGGTGAGCTTTGCGCCGCCAAGGACGACAGGACCGATAAAGAGACCGATGGCTCCGAAGATGATGAGACCACCGAAGATGCCGACGACAACAATGGCGGAATTGAATGCACTAGTACGGCCAATCAGCGCAGGCCGAAGGTACGAGTCCGAGAACGTGACAATCAGCCCGTAAATGACCATCGCTACGCTGGCAGTTGGTCTACCCATTCCAATCAAATAAGCCGCTGCCGGAATCCAGATCCCGAACGCACCGACCAGCGGAAGTAGTGTCAGAACGAACGTCGCAACAGTGAGGAAAACGATAGCGGGGACACCTGCGATCGCTAGTCCAACTCCAAGCATCACCGCCTGAATAGCTGCAACGGCGACGTTCCCGACGATCGAGGCCCACATGAGCTGATCTAAACTAGTTCGGAGTTCTGCCAATACCTCGTTGTCGATCGGCAATACCCACTGCAGCCATGCGACGAGTTGTTCCCCATCTCGCAATAGTGCAAAGAGGACGAACAGCGTGACGGTCAGGCCGATGAAGATACTGGGGAGATCACCGACGACAGTAATGATCTCTCTTATGATCTCTTGGAGAGTGGACGCAATCCGGTGTTGATTTGCATCATATAGTCCAACAAGATCGGCCTCGTACCCGTTGCTCTCAAGATTGACTTCGATCGTCCCGAGGATCTCTTTGACCGCTTCACCGTTGGGTTGTCCCTGTCTGATCGCACGGACAACCCGGAACGACTGTTCAACTGCAGTCACAACAATATAGATGAGCGGGAGCAGTACGACGAGTACAGTTGCTGTGACCACCACGATCGCTGCAACTGTCGGTCTGATATATTGCTCGAGGTGGTGCTGCACAGGTAACATAATATACGCGAGTACGATTCCGAAGAGGATGTACTGCAGATACGGGAGGAAAACGAACAGTGCGAGCAGACTGCTCACCAGTGCGAGTATAGTTAAGCCGAGCTGTGCGGTGACCCAGTTCGGCAAATTAGTACTATCTGTCACACATGAACATCCATTCAACATATAAATGAATCTGGTGATACGAGGTATTGAACACGGTCTATGTATGGCAATCGCCAGTCTTCGGGGAACTGGTGTAGCCAACGGTCCCGAAAGCCCGGAACGGTGGCATCCTTAGGTTTCGTGAACCGCCACGGGCGCGGTGGCCCGTGGCTTCCCGTGGATTAGTCGGACACACCCGCGACACCATCGGCGTGGTGACCTCTGGCGGTGTCGTGGGTCACGGTCGGCTGGGTCACACAGCCCGATGCCTGCCGTCGCAGCTTCCGCACGTTGGGAAGCGTCTTGAGAGCAGGCACATTCCGATCCAGTGTCGCCAATCCCTTCTTGGCGATGTTGATAGCCGCGTTCCGGTCAGCGTGGTCTTGCCGCCCACAATTCACGCACTTGAATCGCTTCTTGTTCCGGTTTGCACGAGTTGTCTGCTCACACTCGGTGAGTGAACACGCCTGACTCGTGTATTCCGGGTTGATTTCGTCGGACGGAACCCCCTGGAACGCGGCTTTGTACGTGATGAACTCTCGAAGTTTGCGGAACGGAAGTGAGTGAAGGCGACGGTTCATCCGGGTGCCATAGTCAATCGAGTTCCGCATCTCTTTGAGGTCTTCAAAGACGATGACGGGCTTCTCGAACTGAGACACCCACTCCACGACCTGTCGAGAGACTTTGTGGAGTTGGTCGTGGACGAACCGTTCCTCTTGTTGCTCGAACGCCCGGTCGAACGACGACTTCCCGTTGTTTTGCATCCGCTTTCGCATCGTGAAATATCGATGGCGTTCCTCCTTGATTTCAGGGAAGTCGATGACCACCGAATCAACGATGTCGTCCTCGTGGAGGGCAGCGAGCGCAACGCAGTCCTCGTTAATATCCACACCCACCACCATTCGTGAATCCTCTTTGTCTTGGATATTGGCCTCCGTGTGGGTGATATTGATGTGGAGTTCGTACTTCTCGTTCCGCCTCATTGCTTCTGCCGTTCCGACACGCCACGCATCGGATTGGATGGCGTGGCGGAGTTGTTCGAGGGCGTGGGTGAACCGCAAAGAGTGCCTTTCACCGGGGTGTACGGCTTCGCGCTGAGACGGTAACGGATACAGTTGTCTTCGAGGAACAGGTTGTACCCTTCCTCGTAGTTTGACCGGAGCGGGTACGCGCTGTCTGTGGTGTGGCTGGGTTGGTTGTAGTCGTCGTACTCGTAATAGTTTTCCATCGCTTCAAGCGACTTCTGTACGACGAGTTGGGTGGTGTTGTTCACAAGGTCGGCGTCAGACTCCAAGTCTTTCCGAATCTTATCCCAGCCATCACCGTTCTTTGCCCGGCGGATGGTTTCGTTGTACACGCGGCGGGCTTCGAGGAAGGCGTCGTCCAGAAGTTGCTGACCGGACTCGTCTGGTTGGAGTTGAAAAACGAGTGTTTTGGTCAGCGACTTCTGCATATTCTAATCGTGGTACTGCGGTCTTGTAAAGGTATAGAAGGAGGATGATAGGTTGGCCGAGTGTCGGGCTTCACCCCCGCGCCCGGTGGCGCGGGGTACTCGCCCTCGTTTCTTTAGTATAGAATCCCGATAGGTTGTACGAGAGCGTACTCTCGTGAACGTCGAAGCGAGGATTCGGTCAGACGAGCAGACTTACTGCTGGGAGAGGCTGAGTTAATTTCCCAGCCCCGTACCAGCGCGGGGGTTGTTGTCCCTGCTTCGGCTTTCGTTAAGCCTGCTATGATGAAGTGTTGTTTGTCGCGGTACTACTGTCGTCAGGACAAGCCATCAGTGTTGATAGGGTCTTTGCTTCCAGCCCGCCTTCGTTGTTGATGACAACTCGTGTTGAGGATTGATTACAGTCGAAATTTTCCGGGGAAACTTGCTCAGTCTTTGTAGTATCTGTTTCGAGAATACTCATATGTATCTGGTAGGTGTTGCTCTCACTCAGTGTGAGTAGAACTGTCCCATTGGCTTCGATGGTATAGACACCATCCAATTGTGTCGTTGATCCGCTCTTGACGATAATTCTGCCTGTCCACACTTGATCGGTTGGATTACGTAACATAACGTTGTGAGTCCCCTTTCCAGTGTCTTGGAGTACCGATTCATCACCAAGTGTGTACGACGTTGACCCACCGGCGGCGACGTGTTCCGTGATGACGCTTGGACAAGCCATTCGTGTCGAGAGTACTGTGGAGTCGAGTGAGCCGTCAGCTTGCATACCGACTGTTGTTCGGGTTACGTTACAGGAAAATTGGCCGGGACCGATGGTGACTGACTCTGTCGTGTCTGTCTTGGGAACAGTCACTTGGGTATCGTAAGTACCGAGATCCGTAAGGGTAGCAACAACGGTTGCAGCCGATTCGAGTTCGAACTGCTCATTGAGAACGCTACTGTCAGACTGCATGATCACAAACGTAGCTGTCTGTGTTTCGCCTGTCTGATTCGTAAGTACGACGTGGTGTGGCGTCCGGAGACCGCCCTCCGTCAGTGATCCTGTTCCGAGAGTTCGTTCAGCAGTACTACCCTCTCTAATGAGCGTTTTTTCAGCCCCTATCTTGGTCTCTGTCTGCGTGCTGTCTTGTATCTCAGTGGACGGTTGGCTGTTTGTCTTATTTTCCTCTTCGCTGGGACTCGCTTGCGAGATACAACCAGCTACTGCGGTCGTCAAACCGACGCTAACCGTTGTCAGAAACGCTCTACGTTCCATACCTTTCTGTAATAGTGCGGTATATATCGTGCTATCCCAAATTCAAAGACGTCTTTGAGTCCTTCTCGAACTCATGTCAAGTGTTGATTCTTTTGCGCCGGAAGGTAGGCTCGCCAGTACCAAATTCCGAATAGAGAGACGGTTATGAGTAAGCCGATTCCAAGGACAAAGCCACCAGGCCCAGTACTGAATGTGGTAATATTCTCCCAGAGGGTAGGCTCAGGTTGCTGAATAGGGGCCCGAACCGTCCGGACTCGGGGAGAAGGTGTGGCTTTAGTTCCGGCCCACCGCGTATGGACGAGCGCACTGACGAGTCCGATGATACTGACTGCACCGAGTACTCGACGTAATGCGGTTGCGAGTGAAGGAGTTGCTCGCTCAGCCCCTGCAAACAGGACGAGCGTGCTATTGGTCGGCCCGTAGACATCCATTTCGCGGCCCTGCTTAGAGTACCAGGTCCCGATTATTTCGACTAGGTTTGCATCCTCGAGCCGTTCAAGATGATAACTGACATTCTGGACCGAGGAGTCAAGTTTGGTAGCGATTTCAGACGCTGTTGTTGGTTCATCGTAAATAGCACTGAGAATATGTCGTGCTGTCGCTGAAGAAACTGCTGACAAGATCTGATCTGCGGCATCATCTTCGAACTCGACAAGTTTGGGTTCTAGGTCACGATCGGCTGCAGATTCAGTCGATGGCTTAAGTGGCAAAAGCGATGACATAGCGTTGATTTGTCTCTACAGTATTAAACAGATATGGAACACTCAAAGAACGATTTAAGTCCATATTGGACTGACCTCTTTTCTTCTTTAGTCAGAAAATTCACTTCTCTTGTCCTGGTTCCATGACAAGCGTTCTGTTTCTGCAATATGATCAGTCAAGCGTACAAGCCGCCGCGATTGCTCGCTCAAAAGCGACAAGGAATTCTTCTCTATGCTTGAGGTAGAAGAGATCGGCTGCGAGCGCGTCATGAGCGCCGACTAGCAGAAGGGTGACGACGGTCTCGAGCGCTGTAACTGGCCCGGATATGTTCGTGATCGAAACGTGAATATGTTCGTAAGCGGGAGTCGACGACCTCGTTGGGTTAGTTTTGCCGTGCTCGCTTGAAGAAGGCGATTGCAGCGCCGAGGAGCACGAGATTCTGAAGGAACGAGGTGAGTTCTTGATCGTATGATTCTTCGTCGACAGCCCAGAAATCGTGCATGACCGGAGTCACGCCGATAAAGAACGCGGCGATACTGGCTGCAGACAGTTTGGGCAGTTTCCAGAGGCCGATGCCAAGGCCGCCACCGAGGAGGAGACCACTCGAGGCGGGAACGAGTTTGTCTGCGAGGGGGACGCCTTTGGCATCTGCATAGGCGATTCGTCCGTCAAGATTCGTCAGGTTTCGGAGTGCGAGTGCTGCAAGCCCGCTCCCAAAGAGGAGTCGACCGAGCAACGACGGTGGGCTCTCGTGAGCAGAGTCGGAATCAGACATCAACTAGACCAGAGGGCGCTGGCGGGTTAACTACCACTATCTCTGACGCTCCTGCCGCTATCTCGTGTAGAGTACATAGACAGTGGTACACAGCGAATGTGGTGTCTGTCCGAAGATGCTCGCCAGAACGCTATCGGTGAGAGGCTATGTCAGATGACGTGTCGAGTTAGTCATTGTCCTCCTGCGAACGGAGTTCGTTGGCCCGCTTCTCGAGTTGGCGGAGGATCGGAACTCGTTGTTGGTGCTGGTTTTCATAGGCGATGCAGGCTCGCAGCGTCTCCATATCGTTGATCGTTGCGATGCTGGCGTCGATGAGTCGTGTGTTCGGTGCCTCGAGTCGCTGTGCTGGTGAGAGTTTACTCGAGTTTCGAGGTTGCTCTGACGGATCGCTCATTGAGTATCGCTCCCGCCCCTAGTGGGGCACGAAAAACTGTACTGCTCTCTGGCTCTTTCCGCAAGTGAGGGATGACCACTTGCTACGGTACGTACAGACAGTGTATTTATTATATCCAGACATGTATTAATAGGCATGAATCAAATTGAGTCTGTTGGTGTTTTATTCATCGGACTTGGGCTCATCACCGGTTCAACAGCGACAGTACAGGGCTTTTCGAGAGTGGTCGTCCCTTCGGTTTTCCTCATCGGCCTCGGTATCGTTGTGACCATAGTTGGAAAGTATCGCTGACCGACACATATGTGTAGTGACCGTATGTTTCACACTGATTACTGTCTGTGAATCACTATTATTAATATAAAACCACGATAATGATCACCAACAATGGATGGGGAATGGCGACAATGAAACTCCGACGCCCAACAGACTTCCTAATCCTTGAGGAGCTCGATAAGAGGGGACGCAACGTTGCGTCGAATCTCGCGGCACATACGGGGAAGAGCCGTAAGAACATCAATACTCGGCTACCGGTGCTTGCAGATTATGGTCTCGTACGCAAAATAGGACCCAAAGAACGGTCTGGACTGTATGAAATCACACCAAAGGGGCAAGCAGCACTCGCTCACAGAGACGAGTACAGAAGGGCAGAGGATTTCGAACAGCTGATCGAAGACGAAGTAACGACGACTAGTTGAACTGCGCCCACTCTTTGAGACACATGGTTGCTCTGAGCGATTAGCTTGCTCTCTCGCTCTCACCAGCTGTTAGCGTTCTGCGCCATAGACGATTTTCGAGGGAGCTTCGTAGCCACAGTCAGGACAGTCGAACCATCGCTGGACCTTCGCACCAGTGGCAGACTTCTGGCCGACAATGACGTCGTCGTTCGGACACTCAGGACAAGCGAGTTCGGGGGCTGGTCGGTTCCGAAGTTCATCCCGAACGCTGGTCGCTTCTTTCGTCTCGAAGCCACGCGACCACACCGGATAGCCGTCGACGAGGATCGCTGCCCGCCACTTGTACGCGTAGGAGTCCGGGGCACGATGCAGGATGGCTCGCGCTTCAGTCACTGTGTTTCGATATGCTAGCGTGGGTGTTCGACTCTCTCGCGTCCAGTTGGTGATTCGGGGCATGAGTACTCAGAAATGGACATCTGCCGGCACGATCCAGCATGTCTCGTGCTCATCAATCTCCTCGAGGAGGCGATCGAGGTGTCCACGATGGCGGATACCAGTCGCGTGCTGATCATACAGGCAGATTGACGGGCCACGGGAGGCACCGACCTGCTGGAAGGCGTGCCGAGCGAGGCCCTCATCGCGCATGATCTCATCGTCGTTGCGTTCCTCGAGTGCTTTCTTCACCCGGTCCAGATTGCGTTGGAATGTTTCCGTCGTGGTCTCCCAGGCCCGCTCGAGGAGTTCTTCACCTTCGTCGGACGTAACGGGTGCAGCTGTCGGTAGATCGCCCCACCGTGCTTTTCCAGCCACTGTTGTCTCCTCTTCGTCGAAGGTGACGTAGTAGTCGAACACCGCACAGGAATGCGGCTCTGCGCCAACCAGTCGATCGAACACGGTCTTTCCGGTTGACAGTGCCTCTTCTGCTGTCGATGCCTCTACCAGTGCGTAAATTAACATATGCATCTCGGATACCTCACTGCGCCGACGCTCTGATCAGTGTTCGCCTGGTCTTACCCAGTGCGCCGGCACCCATCACCGGCGCACAAAATCACTGCTGGAACGTACCTGTCTCACGGAGTAGAGCGATCCGGATCGATAGTAGCATCGTCAGTGGTCGTCAGGTCGCTTGACTCGTCGATAGCTTCGAAAAGACTACGGGTGCCTTTGGAAACTTGTACCTCTGCCTCGAGTGGGGTTGCTGGTTAGGGAGCCGCTGTCTCTCTTTGTTTGAGTTTGAGCTCAACGTTGCCTGCCAGACCCGCAAGGAGGACTACGCCGACCCAAGAAAGGATATACACACCGAATGGTCCCGGCCCACCAAACGGGCTAGTAAAGTAACCCTGCCACTCACTATCGCTAGTTGTCCACTGCGTCAATCACGCCACGGACAGATCCGAGGAAATAGACGAGACGTGAGGCAGAATCAGTGTGTAACCTGACGAGGAGACAGCACACAGTTGAGAATCTGTCTCACTACGCTCACTTTGGCAGAGATTCTGACGACGAGAAAGATAGCGGACGCTAGTAGCCGACCTCGCTTCGTCAGAAGCGAGGCGGCTTAGCCGAGTCCGTGATCACATCCAGGTGGCAATCCGGTACCGTTCGTCCGATGCTTCTCTTTCCATCCCAGATCGCGGTCTAACTCCCGGACGACCCCGTGGAGAAACGCATCTCCGAACGTGAACTCAACGGGAAGTGCTCGCCCGCCACGGCGTGGCCGGGCGAGCACGGCCCACTGTAATACCAGCCACAACTGCTCTAACAAGAACCCGACACCCACGTAGAAGAGGCGAATCGTCGTTGACGGTGTTGTCGTCACTGCACGCGCTTCACGGAACTTCTCGTAGCTCTTTTCGATCTGTGACCGCTTGTTGTAGATCGTCGCAACCTGCGTCGGCGTCCGGTCTTCCAGACCGTACGCCGCGTATCCGGTCGCCTTCACGCCAGACTTTCCACGGTCACCGTTCTGGTAGGTAACGTTCACTGCCATCGGAAACGTCTGTTCGTGCTCTTTCCCCTCACAAATCGTCTCTTCGGTCATGTATGACGCCGTTACGGAGAGCTTCTTTCGGATCGACGCCTTCCCGGTCTTGACCGGGAAGACTGGCGGTGCACTTTCTCGAAGGACGCCAATCAGCTTCCCGACGTAGGCGTCTCGATCCATGAGAATTCGGTCGATCTCGAATGGATACGTCTCGACGCGGGCGAGCAGGCGCTCGACCGCGTCGGCCTTGCTATCTTCGCCAGCAACCGGTTCAACCGCGAGTGTCAGCGGCTTTCCCTGCGCAATCACGAACGCTGTGCAGTAGCGATGACACTGGGTAGTCCCGTCCCGAGCAGACATCCGTCTGATCTCGCCGTCACTGCTGGGATTTCCGTGGAAGGGGTTGTCCATGAAGTCGATACAGACGGTTCTCGACCTGTGGCGGTCGAGAACCGTCATCGCCAGCGTAGCGAGAATATCGTTGACGGCGTCTAGAATCGGGTCTTTTTGGAGCGTGTGGAGCCAATCCATGACGGGTTCTCTATTGGGCGTTTCCTCTGTATTGGTCGTGACGCCGTTGACAGAGGTTGTCCCAGCGGCGGCTCGAAGAACGACTTCCATGATATCGCCGGGATCGAGGGGCGAGCCCTCGATTCCCGGCATCGGAATCAACAGGAGGAGCTCCAGAGAAAGAGCCTTGAGTTGCCGGTTCGAAATGAACTCGTCTGGATCAGTAAGTACCTGCTTGAGTTTTGGAAGGTTCATCAGGTGCGGATCCGGACAGCGGATGAATCAGATTTCTGATTCACCCGCTTCCTTCATCACTACGTGTTAGCCAGCTGGCCGCTTAGCCAGAGTGGACAACTAGCGACTATAGGCTGATACGGTTAGTAATACACTGACCAGTAGAACGGGCGAAATGGACTTCTGCGTTATGGAATACAGGACTGGAACGAATCCGAGGGAAAACATTCCGATGAGAATATACGCTCCTGAGGGTGGCTTAACCAAGAGGATTTCCCATAGATTATCATATGAGAAGAAGTTCCAGAGAAAGATAGCGACACCTGCATGGAGAAAACCGGCAACCAGACGGTAAATAGCCGGAACCATCGATATGGATGGGGTCTCTGAGTTTTCAGCCATATTCCGCAGCAAGAATTACACTCACTTAGAAATTATGGTGGATTGATACTCTACGGAAAGTACATAGCCTGTACTGACCGTCCGGTACGGAGTCCAATAAGCTGTGACCGATTCTATAACCCGCTCGGTTAGGAATCAATGTGGGTATCAGTAGGTTCACTACGCTCTGGTCGAGTGAGAAGACTCACTTCCTCCAAGAGCGCCGTTGCTGTTTCGATTCGTTCTCTGTCGGCGTCAGTCAACTGATCGCCCTCGAGATCATTGAGTTGACTGAGTGCACGATGCAGTCTGTATCCTGGTGTGTTGCGTGGGTCCATTGAATGCGCCTCAGCCGATCGCGGCGCAGATAAACATGATATGAAGGTATAGTTGATTTTCCTTTACCCCAACATCTCTTGACTGCTGTCAACTGACAGTGTTCTTTGAACTCCGCCGCCTCAACTATTTCCCACAGTAGTCGATTGGTCATGTTGGTTACCGGCCAGCCAACGCCCAACCCGTACTCCCACTTCACCGATGAGCGCTGAAATTCCGAATCCGAGGACTGCAAACACAATCGTGGCACCGATCGCGCTCGCCACAAACCATACTGGGCCGGCCAAGCGGAATGTGGTTGTAAGAAGATCGAAAACAACCCAGAATACTGGAAGTCCGCCAATAATCCCGACCCGAACCCCAACTCCGCTAATTTCACCGTTCACACGCCCGATCAGATAGCCGGCAAGAATACCACCGAAAAACACCGCTCCAAGCGAGAGTTCGGATCCTGTTTGCCAGTAACTGAAGGTGGTGAATGGAAGAGAGCACAACCCACCGATGAGAGCGTACTTCCATTGGGTCATTCCGGGCTGTAGAGGAGGACCAGCTTCAGGCATAGTATTTCAATCAATGATTGGTGTTGCAAGATTATAATAACTTTCCTTATAGAATATGCTATTGTGCCACCCTTTGTCGCGTCTCTCTGCAAACAAGACACACCCTGTACTTACCGCGATTTTCACGCCTCACTCTGAATAAAGAACCAGTGCTACTATCTACTGCTAAGTGATCATGTTCCACATCTCATTCACTCTGGGCTCGGCCCATAGCACGGCGTCCCGCAGACCTGGCATTCCCAGATTGCGTGGCCGGTCCAGGTTTCGTCGGGAACGGATTCATGTTCGCTGAATCGATGATCGGTTGTACATCCGCACTGGTGACACTCGAGGCATTCTTTGGTCGGAATCAGACTGTCCAAATGCTCAGGTTCACGCTTGTCAGGTGTCTGCTGGAGAGCAATTGCGGGGACTAGCCACGCATCATCGCCGGCGTTGTCGAGCAGCGTCGCAAGTCGCTGCTCGTCGCGAATGCTAGTCCCGCCTTCGTCGTAGAGATACGTTGTCGGCTCGTGGTCACTATCTGCGGCTGGGTGGAGTTGGTCACTCCATGTTGTTCGATCGCGGGCGGCCGCGAGAAGTTGCTCACCGTCAGTGGACGTAATCTGTGCTGCAGCAGGAAGCACGGGCCACTGATCGGTCAATTGGGCTGCGGGCTCGTCCTCGAGATCATAGATGGACGTGCAGTCGTCGACGGTCGATTCCGTCGCACTGGTGGCAAGGAGTGTTGCAGCGGCCGCGCCTTTCGCGACGGCACCGTAGAACGTAGACGACTCGACAAGCATGTGAACGACGCCAAGCAGTGTCCACTCTGTTGCTGGTGCGTTTGTCTCAGAAGGGGAGTCCTCGAGATGATTGGTAAGACAGAACAGGCATTTGGTCTGATCAGCTGGGATCGGTGCGCTACAGGAGCGACACTCAGTGTCTGTTTCCGTTGGAGTGTCTGGATATCCAGTCGTCGCCGTTGCAACTCGCTGTCGATTCGGCTCACCCTCAGTACACTCGCTGAGTGTCTCATCTGGGATATGCGACGCTTCGCCGGTCGGACGAAGCTCCTCGAAGTCAGAATCTCGGTCAGTCATTGGTGGGTGGTGGATCGTGTTGTCTCACGTCTCGATGCAGGCTCCAGTTCGATAGAGAAAATCTGGAAATGAAATCACTGGGACGCTATTGGTGACGGAGTCCTGCTTCTCGAGCTTCACGGTTGCTGGCACAGTGGATACATGCTGGCAGATCACCATCAACGGCGAAAACCCGGAAATAGTTCTCGGTGACATGAGAGCCACAGCCATCACATTCTGGCATTATCCAAATCTATGTTGTTACTCCAGTAAATATCTTGTTCCAATACTTGTGTAGTTTTTCTCAATAGCATTCTATCTAAGTGGGATTGACTCTTTTCTGGGTCTGGTATTGTTGCGGTTCGAGAAGGAGTCCACAGCCTTCACAACGAGTTTCGACTGCGTTGATGGTCACCCGTCCGTTGCATTTGGGGCACGGACTGGCGCTCGAGTTGGGCTGGACGTCTTCGTCGAATGTTGTCTCGTAAACCTCTCTGAAAGCCATGGTGTTCACGAGGGGCAATGAGCAACTCCGACTGCCCCTCACCTCACTCGTGGGGCAGAGAAATCTATCGCGAAGTAGACCGTAGCATGGTTTCTTTATTCAGGACACCTTGCGGAACTCGCGGTAAGTACACACATGCAGTTACCGTTCAGTACAGGGTATACAGATACCGAGTTACCGGACTTCTAACAGGCGGAGAATCAGCGAGAGGTTATCACACGATACCGAGATAAATAACTAATAACGACCCGAGGATGCCGAGAATCCCTGCTATAATCCCAAGTTGTTCCTTCTGTTGTTTAGTCATATTTGACCCTTTTCGGTGTGACTGCATAAATGTGCGGTGACTAACACTTTTCAATATGCACACGTAGTTACCAGTTAGTACAGAGTATGTATTTTTTATTCCTACAGTCTAAAATCGAATCCATGGATCGCCTCTCAACCCTCCTGATATACGCGTTCGTTGGTTTCCCTGTTTTGTTCATTCTCTTCCCATTCGGCCCATTAGGGCTGTTCTTGTTCGTGTACCTCGCTCTCCTCGTTATGGTGATTCAGTCGTGGGACGACACCGATGAATCACCGGCTCGGATTAATTGTTCGCAATGTGGTGCTCCGAACGAACTAGATCGGGATCAATGTAAGCACTGTAATTCATCGCTCACCGGTCAGTAAGCAGATGTAGTTGCCGAATTGCTCGACTCAGTTTCAGGCATATTTCTGAATGAAAAAGTCGTGTTACTAACTACTACTAGGTGATGGCAAAGTTGTGGAGCAGATTTATGCTGTGGCGAAAGCCCGGCAGCGCAACGGCCATCGGCCGTGAGCAGCCCGGACCGTGGAGGTGGTGGGAGGTGGCGGTGACTGCGTTCACACCAGCAAAAAAGGGGCTTCGCCCCGGCTATTCCCACCAGCGACCGCGCTCGGCGAAGTGGATCGTCGTCCAGCCGGTCACAGCCAGTGATACACGTCCTTCGTGCCAGTTCCGAGCAGCCTTGTGAATGCGCACCTGCTCGCCTTCCTCGATCCACGGTGCGTCTGATGACTTCCAGATGGTCACACGCGTCTGGCCACTGTCATCCGCGATGAGCCCGACCTGTGCGATGCTTGGATGGGAGGGATCCCACAGGGTTTCGACACGCCCTTCGATGCTCACCTCCTTCCGAGAGACCTCTTCGAGTTTTCCAATGGGGATGACGTGTCCGGGTGCCGTCTGCAGTTCCTCGAACACGTTGACGACCGCACTTGTCAGGTCTTGGCCACCGACGACTTCACTCAACCGCCGGCTAATCGCCGCTCGAGACCAGCCATCCAACTCCTTCGCGAGTCGCATCGACTGCTTGTTCACGGCCGCCAACTGCTCCTGGGTAAGTTCTGTCCGGGGATCCGCTCGCTCCGGGTCCGCCATTGGGTCCACGCTCGCCGCCCGTTTTTGGAATTCCACACGCCGCGCTTTGCTCTGGTCCGCAGCGATCGCTCGTGTCCGCTTTGCACGACCTTCCTGCAGCCCCATCTCGGCCTGGGCACTGATCAGTTCAAGTTCATCCTCTCGTGCTCGAATCCGCTCTTCCTGCTCGAGGGTCGCACCGTGGATCCGGTCGTCGCTCGTATCGACGATGCCGTCTGGGTGGTTCGCATCCACCTTTGCTTGGACCTCTTGCTCGACCGTTGCCTCAAATTCCGGCGTCTCGTTGACGACCGGGAAGCCGTCTTCATCGACTGCCTGCTCATCCGCCTGTTTGAGTGCCTGTTCATCGACCGTAACGACCTTGCTACTCGAGTTGTTACTAGACATTGGAACTCACTAGTTCCGAAGGCGCTCACGCGCCTGCCACCGCGATCCCTTACATCGCGGTTTTCCGACGACACCGACCGACTAGATCCATCTGCGCGCTCGCGCTCGCGCCTTCGCGAGCGCCCATCTGGGCGCGAGCGAGAGCGCGCCTGAATGCGGTGACCCAACCAGCACCGCGCGGCGTCCTGCCGAGCGGAGCGAGGCAGGACTCGAGGCGCGAACGGTGTGAGCGCCTCGGCGATCCGCCCGAAGCGAGCGGCCAGCTTTAAGCCGTTTCTCGTGTCCGGCCCGGACGGCGGGTCCGTGTCCAGCGCAACGGTACCAAGCGCTGGAACGCGAAAGCCCGCGAGGGGCGCAACCGAAAACGCGCTTAATGCTGGCGTCGAGACCAGATTCATTTTAGCCCGGAACGGTGAGCGACGCCAGGAGCGAACCGCAGCCCGGAATGGTCGGTCGCGAGCGACGCGGAGGGCGGCACGCGGCGAGCGGGGCGGGCCGAATCCAAGAGCAGGCAACCAATGCAACAGCAGCCCGATCAGTCCACGTGGGTGGGGCTAAAAGGGGCTGGCGCGCTCGAGGAACCCCGCCGACGCAAGCACCGCAACCTGTGAGGAGCGCAGCGAGGTCTTCGCGAGTGAAACGAGCGAAGGGCGGCGAGACGCACACGTCTCGCCAGGCGCGGGACTCGAGCGTGCCAGGGGCTTTCACCTTATTATCGAAAGCGATGGTTGCAAGCCACTTACCGAGACCTACTCACGGCTGTTTCAGTGACCCATCCGCACACTACAGATGCGAACTTCCCATGGTGAACAAACATTAAGAAAACATATATGGTCTGGATATAAACTCATTCAATAAATGAGTAGTACAGCAGAATTCACATTAATAGCTACGATAGTTATCCAATTTTTGCTTGCTGGAATTGTATATGTTGATATGCGTCAATTCAATCTTGACGAATTTCAACGATATGATCTAGCTATTCTTGTTCCTCTTGGTGGTTTCTTAGTTTTCCCATATTATACATTAAAAAGGGCCAAGTTTACGAAAAGTAAACAGGATTCATCTTCATACATTCGTATTACTAAATCAGAATTAACATCTATTAGAACGAAATTGTTTATCCTTGCTCTCATGACTGGAGTTCCTTTTAAGATGGCTGGATCTCAAACACCCGGATCGGCATCTCAACTTGCCCTTCTCACGATCAGTGGGATCAGTACACTCTTTCTTTTTAGAGTGTTACGACAGTACCAGTCTGAATAGTATCGTAACAGTAGACAGTAGCACGGTTTCTTTATTTAGAAATGCCTCTGAAACTGGAGCGATCGGCTCGATAACTACGTATACGGATGTACCGACTGGATTTATTTCGACCAAAGTCAATTAGACGATATGGAGCCGTCATTTAGACGCGACTCGCTCATTTTTATCATTACATATGTGATAGGTGTCATAGCTGTCAGCGCTCTTGGAGCAGTTTTGCTCGAACGCACTCCCTCCGTGTTTCTTCGTGATTTATTCACTGACCCTATCTGGCTATTCAACTGTGTGCTACTGATAGTCCTCTGGTTTTTGATGTATCCAAAGCTCCGAAGGAGTTACGAGAGACGAACCAGCTAATTCACTGCTGCTCCGGTAACTACTTGACCTGTACTTACCGATTCGGGGAGCAAAGCAAGAATACAGATCGTTTCCGATTTTGATCAGTCGATGTACTGTAATACCCACTCACGGCGATCCTCGATCGCTTGTTCTCCCTCGTCTGTAATCGCGTAATAGTTCGTTCGTCTGTCGAGTTGTCCTTTCTCGACGAGTTCCTTATTCACGACCGTATCGAGATTCGGGTATAGCCGACCATGATTGATCTCTGAACTGTAGTACTGCTCGATCTCGTCTTTGACATCCTGTCCAGATGGCTGGTCAGCGCCTGCGATCACGTACAGCAGGTCTCGTTGGAATCCTGTAAGGTCGTCCATGGCTCAGCCATTCAGGCGAGATGATACTTGCTATTCCACACGTACGTAGATGTAAGCTAATACAACTAGTCGGTTTTTTATACCACTAGCTGACTCTCGTTCCATTCACGTCATCCTGAAACTATGGTTGTAATAGAGTACTCGGGAGATCAGATCGAGCGCGCACGCTCAGTGGTCAGGGCCGTCTCACTCTGTACTCGAGAGTAGCTCACCGACGTACTGATCTTCCCACTCTCGCCGGGCCTCGAGTTCGCGTTGACCACGCGCTGTAATCGTGTAGTAGTTCGTCCGACGATCGACCTTGCCTTTCTCGACGAGCCCTTTGTCGACGACCTCGTCGAGATTCGGGTACAGCCGCCCGTGGTGGATCTCGTTCTCGTAGTACTCCTCGAGTTCGTCTTTGATCGCGAGGCCATGTGGCTCGTCCTGGCCGGCGATCACGTACAAGATGTCACGCTGGAATTTAGTGAGATCGTACATATTGCTATTTCGACTTATAGGTTGAAAAACCACTCGACAAGAGTTACACGAGCACATATAGTATGATGCTTTTTGCTAAGGACAATATTGATTAGACATCACTATTGGTTTTCAACTATTATTTAATCTCCCCTTCTCGTATGCATCGATGACATGACGGGATTGGGTGAGAAGAGTAGAAACCACCTTGAGGAAGCGTTACAGAGCGATAATCCATCAGAAAAAGATTTCCATATTAGACACGTGCTGCAGGCTAGCGCGATTAATGATTCTCCATCTGAGATAGAAACGGAGTAATCATAGAAATCCTCCTGAATCGCCGACAGCTACTCTGATTTTGGATCTTCAGAGAAGATCTATCAGTTCTGGAGTCCCATGGCATTGATCTGTTCTTGGTATCGGTTCCGAATAGTGACTTCTGTCACGTGAGCAACGTCGGCGACGGCTTTCTGTGTTCGTTTCTCATTACACAACAGGGAACTCGCATAGATTGCTGCCCCAGCATAGCCAGTTGGCGATTTTCCTGATAACAGTCCCTTCTCTGCAGTGGTTTCGATGATTTCAGTTGCTTTCGCCTGCACTTCTTCGGAAACCTCGAGTTCAGAGCAGAAGCGAGGGACGTACTTTTTCGGATCAACGGGCTCCATTTCGAGGGAGAGTTCCTGCGCGATATACCGATACGTACGCGCGATTTCCATGCGCTCAACGCGAGAAACTGCCGAAATTTCGTCCAACGATCGTGGGATTCCCTCCATTCGACAGGCCGCGTATAATGTACTTGTGGCAACGCCCTCAATGGAACGCCCGCGGATAAGATCTTCATCAAGTGCACGCCGATAGAGCACACTCGCAACCTCTCGAACAGATCGGGGAACACCCAGCGCGGACGCCATTCGATCAGTTTCGGAGAGAGCAAGCTGGAGATTCCGTTCGCCAGCGTCTTTTGTTCGAATCCGCTCTTGCCATTTCCGCATCCGGCTGAGCTGGAGGCGCTTATCTGAGGACAGTGAGCGACCAGCGGCGTCTTTATTTTTCCATCCAATCGTGGTCGTCAAGCCCTTGTCGTGCATTGTTTGGGTTGTCGGTGCACCCACTCGAGATTTGCTGTCCCGTTCTGCCGCGTTGAACGCCCGCCATTCAGGCCCTCGATCGATAGCTTCCTCTTCGAGAACCAACCCACACTCCGCGCAGCTAATCTCACTCTCGTCCGCACTTCTCGTGAGCGCACTTGACTCACATTCAGGACAGGTCTGTTCTCCCCTTTGTTTGGTTGCTTCTTGCCCTGAGTGAGCTTCGTTCTCTTGCCGTCGGTTTAGCCGCTCCATCGATTAGCTAAGTATCAGTACTCTCAAGAGTTAAACGCTGGGTGTGATTTCTGAATTCAACAATCAGTGAATCGCCACGGGCAGCAATTCACGATAGCTTCAAAATGCGAATTCCCACAGTGAACAGTTACGTCTGGTATCCCACTCATCCTCGAGGTCGAAAAAGCGATTATGATATTAATCTTATATATCGGTTCGATCATCAATTAGGACGTCCACACAGTCTGGCGTCACAGCAATCCGAATGCCTTCAACAGTGAGTCGGACTTCGGTATCATCCGTTGATGAGGCGAGCAGTTGCTCGAGTGCTTCGGGATCCACAGTATCGTAGAGCTGGTAGTCGTCACGATCGAGGCCACACACTTCCAGCGTTTCGATGATTTCAACGACAAGATCAGTTGATGATCCATTCCCCGTTCGCTGTGATCGATCCATTTGAACGCTCGAAGCTTCAGCTTGACGGGTCATAAATGGTTTGGAGTCAACTACAGTTGCGTATCGACTCAATACTTGACTTAGCGCGTGTAGGATAGTGTCGGCGCAAGCAGAGTTGAGTATGCGCTTTGACGCTGACTGGATGTCTCGCGCCGACGATCGAATTTTAGAGCATTTGTCTGACGCTGGACCCGATACGCCCAAAGAGATGGCTGACAGCGGCCGGGTTCGCTTCTCCCGGCAACATATCAATTCCCGCTGCAAGACGCTAGTCACCTACGGCCTTCTTGTCCACTTGGGCAACGGCGTCTACGACATCACTCGTCAGGGAGAGCAGTACCTCGCTGGCGAACTGGATGCTCGCGACCTCGAGGCTGAATGAACCCAGCTGGCGACAACCCTAAATCGAAATTCAGCTAGTCGCGGGTCTTGAACGACTCCGCACACAGATCTCTGGAAGAAGAACTGCTCACTCGTCTTCGAGTGCTGCGTAAATCTCCGCGTGGCGGCGTCCGTCAAGTTTCCCCATCTCGAGGGCGATCTCGCGACATTCGGTGTCGCTCTCGGCCGCCTGATATCGCTCGTACAGTTGGCGGACCTCGTCGTCCACTGATCCGGAAGATGAATCAGATGTCATTGCTGTAGTAGCATCCCCAATCTAAGGGTGGACCTGTATGGGGTTACTGGTCTCGCAGACGATCTCGAGCGGCTGCAAACCGAACAGGATCCGTGTCGCCAGCGGCAGCCATGTCGTTTGTCAACTGGAGCTGGGTGTTGAGGAGCCGATTTTGTTCGCGTGACCAGTCACCATCGTCGTGCGTACGGATGTCCCATCGCTTGATCATTTCACGCCGTTGCTCCATGTTTCGGCGTAGGTCGTCGTCAAATACCTTTGAGTTCAGCATAGTAGTCCTCAACACCGAGTTCTTTGACGTACTCATTGAAGTGCTCCGTGGTAAACCGTGTTTCGAACGCTAAGAGATGTCCTCATCAAGTGCTCCGATCGACTCGAGGTAGTCGCGGACTTCGATGACGAACTGGCGGTAGCGCTCGAGGTCCTGCAAAGCGTTGTAGACCACGTCGTGTTCGATGATGTTCCCTAGGTGTGTGCAAGGACATTCCGGAATCGGGCACCTTGTGCCATTTCCTCAGCTGTCGAAGCAGAGAGTATACCAAGCTCTTCGAGAGCCCGCATTGACTGTGGATTACTCGCTGGAGGCGTTCCACGCTCGTGTTTGACAAGTGCCTCTCCGATATCGATCGCTGCCTCGGTCATCTTCACAAATCGGCGTTCAACGATATCCTGTGTATCCGAGTCAGCATGATATGCTTCGCGACTCAGCGCCTGTTTCCGAGCGAGAACACCCAAACTGGTTTCAATCGTTTCGACAGTGTTGAGTATATTCTATTGAGAGAGTCCGCAGCAGAGATCCCGTCTGTCATCGATCACGATCACGGGTCTCGCGATCAGTCGCTGTCACAGCAGACCCACCAAGATGTCTATCAATTCTGGCAACTGCCGCATCAAACCGTTCGCGCGGTGATTGAGTCTGCTTCTCAGTTGCGGTGAGTTGGCGTCGGATCTCAGCCACATGCTCTCGGTCACCGATGAGAAGGACGCCGTGATCGAAGATCGTCTCCGCCAGTTCCGGTGACGTTGTCTGGAGATCGACAAGATCGACATCATTAGTCTCGAGCGCTTCGCCGAGGTCGACACTCAACCCAAGAAAGACCTTGTTGTAGGCTGGATCACTTGGGCGGACAGTGTCGAAGTCAACTGCGATATCGATGTCGCTTCGAGAGTGAGACTCCCCAGTTGCGTGAGAACCGAAAAGAATTGCCAGCTGTACCGGATGCTCCTGCAATACCTCCTGAAGAGTCTCGAGAAGAAGAGCTTCACCAGTAGTAGTGTTCTCACTGGATCTCATTGCGAACCGCCTCGGGGCTTGACCCCGAGGCACTCGGTCTGCCCCGCCTGTAGATTACGTCTTATTCGGTCGCAAGCTCTTCGTAGATTTCCTCGTGTTCGTCGAGGTCCTGTCGTCCAAGGAATCGGATGAGATACTGTCGCGCCTCCTCAGGAGACATCTCGTCTGGTATCTCGGGCTGGTCACTTCCGGCGGCCATACTCACTTCTCACTATGAGGGTCATCGTCATAATCGTTCGGTTCGTGGGCTGTTCCATCGTCGGTCGTATTTTGCTCGTGATTGCTAGGTAGTTGGTCTGTTCCCTCAATGCGTGACAGCCAGAGGTTGATCGTTGCTTCGTATTCTGGAGCTAGTGGCTCCGTGTGCTCTTGAAGATAGCTGATCACGTTATCGACATCAACACTGGACTCATCTATCGCGAGTTCCTTTAGAATCTCTTTGATCGTCCGATCGTAATCAAATCGGAGACCGTTTAGAGCGTAGAAAATACGGGTCGACATGAGTGCGGTCCGCTTGTTCCCATCAACGAATGGGTGGTTTGCCGCAATGAGCCGAAGCAACTGAAATGATTTCTCGTGGAGCGACTGAGGTACTTGTCCGAAATGCCCCTCTTGGATGTGTTCAACAGCATATTCAATGTCGCCTGGCGAGGAGACGCCAGCAGTTGTATCCGCATTTGACTCCACGATTAACTCGTGAATATCACGGATATCATCAGCTGACAAATAGCTAATTGACTCCGGTTCCTCGTCCATCATCGATACTCTCTGTTACGAAGCTTATCTAAGCACTGCTTTTTCGCAGGTAACTTCCGCTCCTCTGCAGTGTTGCTGCTCATCCTCTACCCGTTTGTTTTGTCTCGGTAGCCCCGTATAGCCGTACTCTACTTAACCGCTACAACGTGCTCCTCAAGGTTGCGCGTCCAGTACGTCGCCGGGCCTCCGGGACTACACCTCGCACACAGCTGTAGCGAGCCCTCGAGATGGCCGAGTTCGACGCGGAACCGTGTGAGTGCCGCGATCGTGTCGACGACGAGCCCACAACCGTCACAGGTGCAGTGATCGCAGTCGCTAGGGTCCGGCTCCGCCTGGATAGCGCAGTCGACACAGATGGGGTGAGAGACTCGCTCATCTTTTCCCCAGGTATGTGCCTCACCGGCCTCGGTGCCAGACAGGGCGTCGCAGAAGGCACAGCCAGCGAGCATCTGCTGCATCACTCACCCTCCTTGTCGGCGTTGCGGGCCGCCGTCCAGCCCTGATGGAAAACAGCAAGCTGAGTGCTCGAGTCAAAGGCGGTCCCACTTGGCTCGTGGACGAACACCCGCTTGTCAGGGACCGGCGTTACCACACTGTTATCGATGAGTTCAGTAACGAGCTGTCGGGCGGTTGTCTCGCCGAGATCTGCGGTCACGACGCGAGTTGCATCCTGATCACGGGCAACGAGTCTGGCCTCGAACCGGCTGTAATCGTCTGCAGTGTCGTCAATCGGGTTTGGGCCTGTCATTGTAAGTCACATGACGACACGCTGCTGAGCGCGCCTCGTGCTTCATGGCGTCAATAAACTCTCTGCTGGAAGCATAGTCAAGTCGAAGACACTGCATGATGTGTATGGAGTCAGTGATCGATATTCAACAGAGGGCTCGAGTACTGATGACTGCTGATTACTTTTCGCTAGTCCGGCGACCTGTTCGCAGTTGCCACGTCGGCTTCACCCTGAACGTATCTGGTTTCTCAACAGGGTGGGGATGACTCTGATTCGTCGCCAGTGACGTGGGCCGTGCGAGTCGGTTGATTAGCTCATCACGTACGTCCTGCCGAGACATCGTCTGCTCGTGCCAGCCAAGCCGTTCGTCGTAATGGCGTTTCTTGAATCGTTCACCAACCGTATCGGCAGCAATGTACTGTGTCAGTTTAACCCCCCAGACGTTCGACGATCGATACTCGGCACCGACGTCTGCATGTGTGAGTTCGACGAGAACACACTCGACGAACGAAATGAGTGACTCCCGACTTCGGTCGTTTGGAACGCGTAACTCAAGGCCAGACCAGGGTTGCTTGGAGGGGTGCCGGTGAGTTGGTGTCCGATCAATTCCACGGTCTCGTGGGTGCTGTCGCTCAGTAGTCATTCGCTATCTCGGGGCAGTTCGATCGCCCCGCACCCATCTCGGGGCGAAAAAATACTCCGGAGGGGTCGTTTTAGAATACGTAGCTCTGTTGAAACCGGGTTCTTTAGCTGTTTATTCCCGTGGAATCACTGCGAACTACAGGTGCTTATTGAACGCTGGACAATCTATCAATACTGAGTGAGTGACACAGAACACTCAATATAAGAAAGTCAGTTTCTACAAAACGGATATATCTGTGAGAGATGTCAGTATTCTAGTTCGCTTCGTCTTTATTGTATATTTCCACGCCAATCCCAACAATTCCAAGCAGTAATGCAAAAGTCATTATCGTTCCACTATCTTGGTATGGAAAACGAGTTATTCGGGGGCCAACCCAGTAACTTATTTCGTAGAAACCACCGTATAGCATCAAAATAATTGCAAAACGCTGTATGGATGCACCAGTGATTATACTTTTCGTCATAGATAATGTTTCTCGGAATAACACATAATAGTTCGGTAGCTGTCTACCGGGGATAGAGCCACCGTGATGCACTCAGCATCTCTATTCGCATACTGTTCCTGACAGTTATCGATGGGATAGATTGTCACTCCGTTACTTGCTTGACCTGTACTGAGCGTTTGACAATCCACGATTCTCCTCTTATCAGACTATCAGACGGAACTTCGAAACAGAACCAAGTGTCCACTACAGACTTTTCCTCGAGAGTCACTCTTCATCACCACCAGCGTCGACTCACTCCTCACGATCGGACAATTTCTCCGATAACCGATCCAGTTTCTCCTGCGCGGACTCACGGCGGTCTCGGGTCGCGTCCGGTCGGTATTCCATCGACGTGATGTCACCATCCTCAAGCATCACCGAAAGCACGCCACCGTCTGTTTGAGCGGGCTCAGGCAATCGACCCACAGGGACATCGACTTGCTCGATCACCTGCCCGTTCTCCTCAAGCAAGATGACAGCAATCTCACCGTCCTCAATTCGATCGACAACGCCAGTGTAAGTCCCATCCATCGTTCTCACCCCATAGCAGGAGCGACAGCTCCATCAATTCCACTGGCGACCAGCGGAGGTGATATCAGGGAATTCGTCTCATCGTCGGAATCAGGTGTATCCGCGAGGATATCCTCTGGGTCCGTCGAGAACAACTCTTCCGTCTCTACCTCGATCGACGTGCCATCGGTGCGAACCACAATATCGCCGTGGACTCCCGTCCAGTACGTTTCGATCTCTCGAGCGGCAAACCGTTCGAGCACCTCGTCACTCGGATGTCCGTACTGTGAGTCGTAGGCACTCGAGATGATAGCCGTCTCCGGATCGATGGCGTCTACGAAGGCGTCACTCGAGGAGGTCGATGACCCGTGATGGCCAGCCTTGTAGACATCGCTCTCGAGATCGTTTTCCCACTCGTCGACCAAGCGCTGCTCAACGCCAGTATCGACATCACCGGGTGCCAAATACTGGAAGTCACCAAACTCGAGCGCCAGTACCACACTGTTATCGTTAACGTCACTCCCAGCGTCCCCAGCAGGCGGGTTCATCACCTGGGCAGAGACATCGCCCTCAAGCGGTAGCTCATCGCCGCTTTCGACGATGAGCAGCTCGACGTCGTACTCGTCGACGGTATCGAGGTAGTTCCCATAGGTCGCAGAATCCGATGGGACACCCGAATCGTATGCGGTTCCAATACCCTCCCCAGTCGTCTCGAAGTGCTCGATCACAGCAGCGTGACCACCGATGTGGTCGGCATCAGCGTGTGTCGCGACGAGATGGTCGATCCGATCGATCCCCTGGGCCTCGAGATAGGCGATGACCTCACTGCCGTCCTCTCGCCAGTCGCCAGTATCGATCAGGATCGTCTCATTGGCTGGCGTGACGATGAGAGTCGAATCGCCTTGTCCAACGTCGATGTGGTGAATCTCGAGTTCTCCCTCGATAGTGCTCCCGTCGAGTCCATCGCTCTCGTCACCGTTATCGCCCTCTACATCGCCGTCCGACTCAGACTCAGCGAGATCGATATCGCCGTAAGCGTGCTCGAGTACGACCTGATCGTTGTCATCGACGAGCCGAACCACGTCGCCGTCGTCCCGCCAGATATTCACGTTGTATCCCCAATACAGCTCGTTGTCCGTCGGATCGCCTTCACCGGTCGTTATCTTCACTGTCTCCCCAGACTCCAAGACGAACTCACTTGGAAACGAAAACGGAGAGAGGCCGCCATCGACCTGTCCACCCTCTCGGTCTCGGAGTTCAAACCCAGACAAATCAACGGATTCATCGGCGGTATTCTCGAGGACTACGTACTCCTCGTCGGGCGACACCTCTTTGACGTTCATGTCAACAACCTCGAGAGCGTTCCCAACGGTCTGGGAATCGTCAATCGCATTCTCGGGGCTCCCAATGTCGCTCGCACATCCCGCAAGAACGACGAGGAGCGCCACAGAAACCACGAGGATCGCTCGGTTCATACACGGGTCATCTCAAGAGAAGCGTTTGAGTGTTCCGTCCAGTGGAAGAACCCCGCTGACATCCTCGCAAATACTATATGTGAGAGGACAGCGAGACGCACCTTCACTGAGACCAAAGAGTCTCAAGACGCTGCTCGATCGCAGTAAGCACCGTCGAGTACACCTCGAGGGGGTGGAGCGACGGGAGTTCAAGATCAGTGATGTCGTTCGCAGCCGGTGGCTGGTGAAAGTGCAACCGGGCATTGTGCGTGTTTGGATGCCGATCCCAACGGCATTCCCACCGGCTCCCATCGTTGTGATCTTCAACATAATGAAATGTGAAATCCTCAGTCGTGAACCACCGAATGTCGAGTCGGGCTGCTGAGACTGATTCTGGATATCGCTCCATATCAAGGAACGCCTTGAGAAGTCGCGGCTCGTAGGAATCTGGATCGAATGCTGTCTCGGCGACGAGTGAATCCGATGTGAGATGTCGCTCGAGCAATCGCAACGTCTGGCGATCCGGTGGCCCTGTCGAGTCAGGGGCCGAATCCGATGGTGGCCGACTCATTCAGGCAGGAATCAGATGCCCATCGTTCTGGGAGAGCTGTCGAGCAAGTTCGTACAGTCGAATCTCTCGAATGATTCCTTGCCACTCACTGATCGCAGTCATCCGTTCATGAACCATCTCGTGGTCGTCATGCTCAACAACCGAGACCGCTGTCGGGTCAGTGGTTCCGAACTGCTCCTCGTACTCTGTGAGCTGTTCTTCGAGTGCTGCCACGCGGTCGATTATCTCGTCGATGGAGAGTTCATCTGCAATTTGGCTAGCCTCCTGCCACTCGAGATACCCATCATTCCGTTCGTACTGCGCAGGGCGACTATCATGGTCTGTTCGAACGATACCCATCTCGGTCAGACGCTCGAGATGCTTTTTGGCGGCGTTCGGAGAGCAATCGGCAAGCTCTGCAATCTCAGTGTACGCGGTGGGCGATGTCACTCCAAGGGCAACATCGTAGACACGACCAAACGTGTCCGTACCCTCTTGCCACCGCCGTTGAGCAGCATCAGATTCAGGTGCCGGATCGAACTCAGACATATCTAACTGTACGCGGCCATGCTCAATATATGTTCGTATTTTTCAGATATGTGTGAGAAGAGACCCGATCTGCATAGGGCTCACACCGAGAGAACAGGCTGCTAATTGTAAAACCACAGTAATCAGAACACGTCATAAAAAGCCCCGCAGACAATTTATTTCAACCCGCTTTGATTGAACCAGCCGGTAAGTAGATGTTCTTATTGAGCGATCACTTTGAGGCACATCAGGTGTACTCTGACCGCTGGCCGACCCAAAACCCGAATAGCATTACAAGTAGTAGACTGGCTACGATACCCCAAAATACGGAACTTGTGAATAGTCTGAGAGAGAGCATTTCAGGGTAGAGAACAGCCATCCAAAGTGGAATCCCAATCAATAGCCCTGTCGTAGCTGCGAGCATGAATTTAGGATAAGAATTCATTCCTGTTTCCAATTTATATTTATTCACCTATATATTTATTCGCTGTACTTATCGCTCGTCGGGTAATCACAGAGTGGGTATGCGAAACGTTCTATGAATCCTCTGACACTCTCAAAAAAAGTTACCCACAGAACTCTTTCCTAATATCATTTGAACGAAGGTATAGACACTACCGATTATGATGGCAAGTGCCCATAGGTACATCAGTATCTCTAAGAGGCCCATATGACAAATATGTCACTGGTCTTTAAAAATCTATGCGTGATTGTTGGCGGCTAGCGAGAAAATTGATAAGTTACCGACAGCTTCTTTGCCTGTACTAACCGGTAACTACGTGTGCGTACTGATCAGGTGAGAAGACGATTTCCAGTTGCTTTATTGATATATGTCTCGTTGATCAGCGCATGGTAGTCAGCTTGGCCGCGTACGTGTACGCATCGATACGGACGCCCGAACACAAATTTCAGGGATGGTTCGCTTTCGTACTGTTCCTCGCTGATGCCTCCGTTGCAGGTGCGATTGCATCATCTTCCCCGCAGGTATAGCTGTCGGTAGCAACGCTCAGTACCGTCACTGTACTTACCGATTCGGGAGGGCAAAGCAAGAATCCAAATCGCTTCCGATTTCGATTAGTCGGTGTACTGGGATTCCCACTCATAACGATCCTCGATCGCTTGCTCTCCCTCGTCTGTAATTGCGTAGTAGTTTGTGCGCCTGTCGAGTTGTCCTTTCTCGACGAGTTCCTTATTCACGACCGTATCGAGATTCGGGTATAGCCGACCATGATTGATCTCTGAACTGTAGTACTGCTCGATCTCGTCTTTGACATCCTGTCCAGATGGCTGGTCAGCGCCCGCGATCACGTACAGCAGGTCTCGTTGGAATCCTGTGAGGTCGTCCATGGCCCAGCCATTCAGGCGAGATGATATTTGTTATTCTATACGTACGTAGATGTAAGCTGATCCAACTAGTCGGTTCTTTATATTACTAGCCGACTCTCTTTCCGTTCACGACATCCTGAGACAGTGATCGGAATGGAACGACATTCGAGGAGCCGACTCAGTATGCACGCTCAGGGTCGTAACCGTCTCACTCCGAACTCGAGAGTAACTCACCGACGTACTGCTCTTCCCACTCTCGCCGGGCCTCGAGTTCGCGTCGGCCACGCGCTGTAATCGTGTAGGAGTTCGTCCGACGATCGACCTTGCCTTTCTCGACGAGCCCTTTGTCGACGACCTCGTCGAGATTCGGATACAGTCGCCCGTGGTGGATCTCGTTCTCATAGTACTCCTCGAGTTCATCTTGGACCGCGAGGCCATGTGGCTCGTCTTGGCCGGCGATCACGTATAAGATGTCACGCTGGAATTTGGTGAGATCGTACATGTTTGAATGTATGTATATGTATTGAGTGATGAAGCTTCCGAGATTAGGAGGTAGTACAGAACGCACGAGACGACTGGATCGACTCAGATTAATCGCATCGAGTCGCCTGGGTCATCGCCAATGATGTCCGCTAATCCGTGAACCGCCTCGGGGTCAAGCCCCGAGGCTTCCCGTGGGTTAGTCGGACACTCCCATCCGACCATCGGCCTGATAGCCTCGAACGGTTGGATGGGTCACGGTCGGGGCGTCCACGGCCCCCGATGCCTGCCGTCGTCGTCCGAAAATCTTCGATTTTCGTGATCACGAAAGACTCCGTCTTTCGAACGACACCTTCCGAACAACGGGAAGGCTGTTGAGAGCAGGCACATTCCAATTGAGTTTCTTCACGCCTTTTACGGCGATATTGACACTTGCACCACGGTCGCTGTGGTCTTGGTGCCCACAGTCCCGACACTTGAACCGCTTTTTATAACGGTTCGCTCGCTCCGTGTGTCCGCATATCGAACACCGCTGACTGGTGTACTTGGGGTTAATCCATGCAGACGGAATCCCCTCGAACGACGCTTTGTACGACGTGTAGTATTGGAGGGCGCGGAACGGGAGGTGGTGCAAGCGTCGGTTCATCCGGGTACCGTAGTCGATACTGTCGCGCATCTCTTTGAGGTCTTCAAAGACGATGCACGTCTTCTCGAACTGACGGCTCCACTCCACAGTATGTCGAGACACTTTGTGGAGCCGGTCGCGAACGAACCGCTCCTCACGCCCTTCCAGCGTGTCGTGGATACTACCTTTCCCCGCGTTCTGTACTCGCTTTCGCATCGTGAAGTAGCGGTGACGCTCGAACTTGATTTCGGGGAAGTCGATGACAAGCGTGTCCTCAACGCCATCCTCAGAGAGCGCGGTCAGAGCCACGTTGTCCTCGTTCACGTCCACACCAACGACTGTTCGTCCTTCTCAGCCGATAGTAGATTTGCATGGCCCATCGAACAGACTCACTCGTGCGGCTCTGACTTCGCTGGGGCACCATCTGCACCGTCGAGATCAGGAAGTTCCATCTGGTCGGCGACATCGGGAAACAGATACTCGAAGAACGGGTCGTGTTCTCTCCCAACAGCGAGTGCAGGCTGGAGCGCATAGATGATCATCATCGCCTCTGTCTCCCGAACATCGATATCGGTGGCGACCATCCGCTGGGTCGTCTTCCCCGCGAAATGGAGCCCTGCACCCCTTAGTGCAGCGATGAGTTTTCCAGTTCCGTAACGGTCCAAGAAGTAGTCGATATCGTCGTCAACCTCCTGGAGTGCAAGCGCATGCAGGACTGTTGGTGTGATCACGATCGGCGCGTACTGCTCGACAATGATGAGGGGCTCAGCAGTCAACTGCTGCGGACGCGTCGATTCATCTCGATCAACGAGCCCAACGTCAACCAGCTGATCGACGTATTCGTACGTCGTCGATTTTGAGAGCTCGAGGGCGTCCATGATCTCTGGCGGTGAAACGGGCCCCCAGTAGCAGACATACACGTAAACACGAGCGAGTGCTGGCTGGTTGAGGAGTTGCATCACTATCTCGAGCTTCGGCGCATTCTGGGCCAGCGCCTTTGGCTCGAGCGTTTCCTCATCCAGAATGTCTGTTGGTGGTGGATCTAATGCATCGATCCCGCCGTCAGGACGAATTCGATCGTCAGCAGTCATAGTCACTTGTTCGAAGTCCCTGGACTTCAGACTTCCGGCGACTATTTGGCAGCACCACAGACTCTTTCAACGAACAGTCATTCCACTCTGTCAGTCACGATCAAAAGGCGGCGTTGGGTCACCCGGTGCTTCCAAACAGTGGTTCGAATCCAACGCCGCTGATAGAAAATATAGATAGTCTCACAAAGATGTACTGATATGAGTGAGATGCGGTCAGATTTACTCCCAAAACGCTTCGATTCGATCGTCTAAGTCGCCAAGTACGTCCGAGAGTATATCTCGCCAGTCTTCCTCATACTCTACATCATCCCCTGGTGTCGCTGCATCTGGAGGCGGATGAAAATGTGAGCGAGTATTGTGATCATTTGGATGGCGGTCCCACCGACACTCCCAGCGGTCTCCGGTGTCGTATTGTTCAGAGTAGTGGATGTTGAAATCGTCTGTCTCGTACCAGCGAACCTGAAGATACGCACGCTCGATAGCAGTTGGAAAGTACCCCATGTCGTATTCAGCGACGACTGAACTTGGTGCGTACTCCGGCTGAAAGACGGTCTCTGAAAAGCGATTGGTTCGTTCAAGATGCTGCCCAATTTGTTCGAGAATGTCGGTATCGATGCCACCGACCTCTGGGACAGTATCGTCGTCAACTGGCCGGCGTTCAGGCATCGACTTTGGCACCGCCACTCGAGGGATGGTCGTTCTGACGTGCTGTATCTAACAGCTCTGCGCGTTGTTTGAGCGTTTTCCACTCACTCAGTGCTTCCCACACTTCTTCGACCGACGCTTCCTCGGTGCGATCCATGAGAGACACGTCTTCCGGACTGTCAGCATCGAACTGGGCACGATGCTCCTCGATTCGTTTCATCGTCTCTTTGAGCTCTTTGACGATCTCTGCCTCAGAATATTCGTCTCGGATTTGCTCAACTCTGCGCCACTGGAGATACGATTCGTTGCGTTCGTATCTCACAGGTCGTCCCGAGATCTCACGCGTCATTCCCATCGAGGTGAACCATTCAAGGTAGTCCCTTGCAGTCTCAGTATCGCAGTCTGCTTGCTCTGCAATTCTGGACACTTTTGTTGGAGTCCGTAACTGTAAAATAACACTGAGCAATCGTTCTCGTGTTGGACCTCCTTTCAAGACCTCTTCAGGAGAGTCCCATTCGGTAAAATCAGGTGGACTCTCAGTTGAATCACGAATGTCGTCGGGAGTATCAGTCAAGTCCATCAGTGTTCACCTACATCCAACTAACGATATGATCAGCCATATATCTACCGCACGCTGAATTATTTCTGCTTCGTTCAGCGAGTTACGTCGCTCTCTGTTCAGAACCATCGACGTATTTTCTTGCTCAACAGGAATCTCCAGCATGTTCTCACATTCGCATCCAGTACTTACGCAGTCTTCACGATGTGCTCCTCGAGATCACGCGTCCAGTAGGTGGCTGGCCCACCCGGACTACACCGCGCACACAGCTGTAGCGTGCCCTCAAGACGGCCGAGTTCAACGCGGAACCGCGTGAGCGCCGCAATCGTGTCGACGATGAGCCCACAACCGTCACAGGTGCAGTGATCGCAGTCGCTAGGGTCCGGCTCCGCCTGGATAGCGCAGTCGACACAGATCAGATGGGAGACTCGCTCGTCTTTTCCCCAGGTATGTGCCTCACCGGACTCGGTTCCGGGCAGGGCTTCGCAGAAGGCACAGCCAGCGAGCGTCTGCTGCATCACTCACCCTCCTTGTCGGCGTTTCGGGCCGCCGTCCAACCTCGATGGAAGACGGCAAGCTGAGTGCTCGAGTCAAAAGCGGTCCCACTTGGCTCGTGGATGAACACCCGCTTGCCAGGGACCGGCGTCACCACACCGGTATCGATGAGTTCCGTAACGAGCTGTCGGGCGGTTGTCTCGCCGAGATCTGCTGTTACAACGCGAGTTGCATCCTGATCACGGGCAACGAGTCTGGCCTCGAACCGGCTGTAATCGTCTGCAGTGTCGTCAATCGGATTTGGATCAGTCATTGGAAATTCCATGACGGCTCACTGTTGAGCGCGCCTCGTGCCTCATGGCGCCAAAAATTCACTGCTGGAAGTACGGTCAGAGGGACCGTATCAGAAGGAGAATACAGAGATCAAGCAACCGTTCAATTAGGAGTAACCGGGTTCACTCTGGAATCGTCTCCTCGAGTTTTGGAGGAAGTCGCTGAAGACAGGTTTCCAGAAAGCTTAGCGGCGCTTCTGCTTCGAGATGTCCTGGTTCGTGGGTTAATTCCTTATCGGTCTCGATCTGGAAATGGGTTGTCCCAAGGTCTTCATGATCATCGTCTTTGTGCCATCCCAAGCTGACTACGTCATCAGCCCACTGAACACGCTGAACATCAATGTCGGCACGTGGCCGCCATGTGACCTCAAAGGTGGCCTGCTGCCGTGGGAATTCTTCGCCTAAGAATATCTCAGTCTCGACGTCAGCAACGACAGATCGAGGCCGGAGTCGAGATGGTCGATACCGAACATCGGAAAACCCCGGTTCTTTTTCGAGTCGTTCTTTGAGGCGACGAAGTCCTTCGCGCCGAGTGAATCCTCGGCCACCAGCAAGAAAGAGTACCATCTTTCCCTAGCCCTCTTGGGGAAGCGTATCTGAACCACGATTTGCGAGACGCGGATCTGCATCAAGTCGCGTTAGTGAACTCTGAAGGCTGATCGCAAGCTGAAGTGCTTCACGTACCTGAATGTTGTATTCCCATTCTTCGATCACTTCGAGGCGCTCGCGTCGATCGTCAGCCGACAGATCCTCACGTCCAATGCTCTGTCGAAGTTTTTCGAGAGATTCAACATTATACGTTGACTTCCACGAGTCGATTTCCTCACCAATCGCACGCAGTTCATTAGTGAGTTCGTCTACTGACTGCTCTTCAGCAAGGGAACGAACTTCACGGAGGAAGTGCGTAATCTCATCGGGCTTGTAGCATGTGCCGTCAGCTGTTTCAATGGCCTCGAGCTCTCCTTGATCAGCCATTCGATCAAGGTATTTAACAGCCGTATCTCTCGAGACATCCGCCTCTTCGGCGATCCAACCAGCATTCCGTGGTGTCGTTCGCGTCAAGGCGACATGCCTGACACGGTCTGCACTGTCCATCTCTTCTGGCCACACCTGTGATCGGTCGCTCATTGCTCTCTTTATGACCTCTTCGAACTAATAGTTTAGTGTCGGTCAGGATTATTTTGTATTCCAATGCTGGAAGTACAGTCAAGTCGAAGACACTGCGTGATGCGTATGGAGTCAGTGATCGATATTCAACAGCGGGCTGGAGTACTGACGGCTGGTGATTACCTCTTGCTGGTCCGGCGACCTGTTCGCAGTTGCCACGTCGGCTTCACCCTGAACGTATCTGGCTCCTCAACAGGATGGGTATGACTCTGATTCGTCGCCAGTGACGCAGGCTGTGCGAGGCGGTTGATCAGTTCATCACGTACGTCCGTCGACCACGTGTAGCGAGAACAGAGAGCGAAGGGTCGTTTCTAGATGGCCAAGAACAGGATCTTTCAGGGTGCTGCTGCACCGACACTCCCATTCGATCCTGCAAACGGGATATCAATTTCAAGACCGTCGTAGGCCAGTTTCGGCTTCTTTGCCTGACCAGGCCCGCCATTTTCAAACTCAATGACGCCGATGTCTTCGAGTTCGGAAAGGTTCCGATGGACCTGTTTGTAGTCTCGCTCCACCAGGTCAGCGGCTTCGCGGATGCTCTCGGGCTGGTGTTTAGAGATTGCTTCCAACAACTCTAGATTCTTTGGGCTAAGAAGGCGACTGAGCTCTGTATACGATCCGAAGTTCAACACCGGCTGGGCATCGTCAAGGTCTTCACCCTCTTGGGCAGCCTTGATGCGGCTACGCGTGCGCTGGTTGAGGCGATCACGTTCACCGACGGTGACTTTGAGCGTGGGCATGGTGTATACCTCCTGGAGACGTCCTACTCCGACCAGTTCCATGAGACAGGCGACATCTCCTCGGTTTCGCGTTGAAAGCGATCGTAGAGCGTCAACATCCCGGGGAATTCGATGATTTCAACATCGTTTCGGGTGTGGCGCTCATGGCCTTTCGTCAGTTCATGGGCGTTGTCGTATCGAAGGATGGTGTCGCCGCCGACTTCCCCGTGGTGTAGGCTGTAGTCCCATCCACACGGGTACTTCTTATCCTCCGTCTGCCGGATGGTCACATCGATGACGTACCCATCTTCGACATCCTGCCAATCTTCGATGGTAGTGTAGGACGCCATCCGTCATCTTATGTGATTACCTCCATAGGCATAAACCTATGGACTTCATAACATAGGTGTGTGGTTTGCTTCTTTGCAAGAGCATGAGCCGCTTGACCAACCAGATTCAGAGACATTGAGAACGAGTTCACCTCTTGCTGGTCCGTCGACCTGTTCGCAGTTGTCACGTTGGCTTCACCTGGAACGTATCTGGTTCTTCAACAGGGTGGGGATGACTCTGATTCGTCGCCAGTGACGTGGGCCGTGCGAGGCGGTTGATCAGTTCATCACGCACGTCCTGCCGAGACATCGTCTGTTCGTGCCAGCCGAGCCGTTCGTCGTAATGACGCTTCCTGAAGAGATGGCCAGTCGTCTCGGCGGCGATGTACTGGGTTCGTTTGACTCCCCAGACGTTCGACGATCGATACTCGGCACCGACGTCTGCATGCGTGAGTTCAACGAGAACACACTCGACGAACGAAATGAGTGACTCTCGACTCCGGTCGTTCGGAACCCGTAACTCGAGGCCGGACCAGGGTGGTTCAGTGGGCTGTCGGTGGGTTGGTGCTCGATCAATACCACGGTCTCGCGGGTGCTGTCGCTCAGAAGTCATACGCTATCTCGGGGCAGTTCGATCGCCCCGCACCCTTCCCAGGGACGAAAAACACGACCTCACAGTCACGAGGGTATCGGTGGGCCGTTGTCTGTTTCTTTATTCTGAACGGCTCACGAAACTCGCGGTCAGTACAAATAACATACTTACTTCGGCCGAATGTAGTCGGATATGTGCAACGCCGCCACGCCCTCCTCTCCGCGACGGCCGTGTTGTCCGGGTTCTCCGGCTGTATCGCCCCGTTCACGTCTAGCGGATCCCTCAGAGAGGTGAGTGTCGAACTCCGGAATGCGGACGATGGAGCGCGGACGTTCCACCTCGCGCTCGAAACCGAAGCTGGCATGCTAGACTGGGGGTCACACCGTGTCGACGCGGGCGTCGACGAGATAGTGACAATGGCTCCGGATGAAGACGTCTCCCCGGTCGCGTTACACGGAGTCGTTGAGGATTTCGCAGGGAGCGTCGATATCTTGGGTGTTGATGATCTCGACGAGAACTACTGTCTCCAATTCCATTTCTGGTACTCGCATCCAAGCGACGAGCAACCGCAGTTGGCTCAGGTCGCCGACATCGAATGCTAACCGTGAACCTATTCTGCCGATAGATTCGCAGACTTACTTACCGAGTTGAGTGCCTTACTCTGAATTGAAGAAACGATCCTCGCAACGACTGTTACTTGGAGCTCTCGCCGAATAATCGTCCCCACAAAGAGGATGTCTCTGAAGCGGTGTCACAGTCAGACGCTGTGTCGACTTGTTCTTCTCGAGTCTGCTTGATCTCTCGGTTACGCTCTGCAAGTTCGGTTTTGAGATCCTCGATCGTTGCCTCGAGGAGATCGATGCGCTCATTTTTCTGTTCGAGCGTGGCCTCGAGTTCGTCGACACGGCCAGTCAACAGTCGGTTCTTCTCAATCAGATACGCACGATTCTGCTTCCGATCCGATTTGTCACGGCTAGCAGTGGTCGACGGCTCGCTCGTTCTGGGAGCAGATTCGGTTGCCGTCTCTCGAGTGTCCGGATCGTAGAACTCAGAGATACTCGCAACCGCTCGTTCGATGGTCTTCTCGCCGTACGTAGAGCCGTCAGCATAGTGGACTTCATCCCACTTGTTTCGGAGCAGTCCCGATTGGCGGAAGAGCCGATCCATCTGCTGGAGGTCACCGCCAGTCCAGAATGCCAGCAAACAACACAGCGCCATGTCCGCCTCTGACTGACTCTCGTAACCGGCAGTCGAGCCACGCCACAACCGCTCGAACTTCTCACCGTTCGATGCGTTCCGTGCTCGCTCGAGCAGGTCCTCGTCCTCGAGATCAACGTCAGTATGGGCTGCACTGCCCGTCGTTTTCGTCACGTCCATACTCGGTACTTCCCAACCGGTATGAGAGCTGAAGCTAAAGCGTTGATCTGATGTGGAAGATGTCTGGTTAAGTGAATGTGTTCAAAACCCCTCAACCAGACGGTGTTCTTTCGGACTCGGACGTAAAACATCTAGCGGAAGACGTCATTTGCCAGCTCCCTTTGCCAGGGATCGAGGGCTCGCCCCTCGATCCCGGCGATATCTGGGCGGTCGTCATTCTTGCAGCAGTCAATCAGACCTCCATCTGGGAGACGTGCAAGGACAACGACAACGCTGCCTGTGATGATACTGTCATGGACTGGCTACATACGCTCAACCAAGAGTGGCTTGAGCGGGTTGCTAACCGCCTTCTCTGGGAGTTAGCGATGACGATCCTCGACCCTGATCAGTCGAGGATCGTCTCCATTGACTTCGTCGATAACCCCTACCACGGAACGTACGCCAATGAAGAAGGTGAACTCTGCCGCATGCACGCGAAAGACGGAACAACGACGTGCCACCGGTACTGCACGGCGTATCTCGTCTCGAACGGAAAGCCAGTGACGTTGGCGATGACGTACGTCCGTAGCGATGAGAAAGAGGCCGACGCGGTCGAGCGCGTCCTCGACCGCGTCGAGGCCTATCCCTTCGAGATAGAGCTTCTGTTGGCTGATCGCGGCTTCTACAACGAACGTATCCTGCGTCGTTCTCAGGAGATTGCTGCGACTGTCGTTCCCGTCCAAAAGAAGGGCGAACGCATGAAGGAAAAGTTGGACACGCACCGTTCGTACATGACAACCTATCGGATGTACAAAGACCGCGAGCGGGAACTAGAATTCCCGCTCGCGGTCGCTGTGTCCTATCACGCTGGAGATCGAGGGAAAAGCGGGGAGGTTGTGCGAGGGTATGTGGCGTGCGATCTGGCTGATCGCACGCCCAAGCAGGTCGAACAGCTGTACCGGAAACGGTCAGCGATTGAAACAAGCTACCGGGTGTTTCGCCAAGCACGAGTGGTAACGACGACACAAGATCCAGTCGTCCGCTTTGCATTCGTCTTGGTCGGGTTCTTGCTGGAGAACCTCTGGCTCGTGCTTCGGTGGGCGGTCGTCGCCCGCCCACGTCGGGGCGGGCGCGACCTTCCCCAGGAATTCACGTTCAAGACCTTCTCTGACTGGATTAGACATGCATTGGAAGAAGAGCTAGAACGGCGCTGGGAGATCAAGATGAACGGCGTCGGTGTGCCAGAAACGTATGTATCGGCCGCGGGCTGACGCCAGCCCGCGGCCTTGGGCAGGCACCTGACGAGCAACAGCATTCGTCTAAAACGGCGTATCTCAGCTTTCTCAGTTCGGTTCTCTCCATCTGTGGACTCTGTTTCTCCTACACTCAGCTACCACACCAGCGTTCACTCCGGTCATCCGAGACTCAGCACAGCTCACGAAGCGACGCTCGGGAAGTACCGATACTGCGACGGTTCCCAGATTCGTGCTCTGGATCTGGGTCAGAGTCTTGGACGTATTCACGATGGATCGCTACCAGCGCGTCCTGCCGGCGTGCAACGCGAGGCGGCGTGTCCTCGAGGTAGTCGCCAGTCACGGTGAAAAACCGAGCAGTGTCATACAGTTCGATGCTACCACGGCGGTTCCGTCCATCCGGGAGCTCTCCCTTGATGAGTACGTGGAACCCAGTACCCGAGGGAGAAATCTCCGTATAGGAATCGAGTCGCTCGATGATGTCCAGCGCTATGTCGTCGACGTCGTCGCTTGCGGGATCTCGACAGTCATCCAGATCCACACCGACGATGGGATCGTCGTCGGTAAAGACGAAGCCGATGCCATCGGCGTTCCCTGTGTCAGCGTACTCGAGGGCTGTCTCGAACGACGCCCATGTTTCGGGATCCGTCGATGACGCGAACGCACCACTCCCTGGCGTCACTGGTATCTTCGTCGGCTTCCCATCCCGAAGTTCTTCTTTCCAGCACACCCACTGGTCACGATCTCGCAAGTCTGCTGGGAGTACTGTTCTATCGAATGATGGTGTAGAACTCATTGGCAATACCCCCGAGGGGCACTTACTGAGTCCCTCGAACAAACTATATCAGAATGTAGATAGAAGTGCCGATTCTGTGTATGGTGTCTAAGCTCCCTGTCCCCGCATCGTTCTGCGGATGGAACCCAGTGTATACTAGTTGGTTTTGGGTGGTGTTTTTGCGTGGACAGCATTCCCGTCATGCGATTCTGCGTGGACATAGGTGTCCATGCAGTTTCCGTGGATAGCCGATCTGCGTGGACAAGTGATGAAAATGCTCTATTTTGGCGGTATAAGCAGCTATGGCGACCAATGTCGAAAATTGAATTCCCTCGGCTAACGAACTCTCCTGAGACGTGATTACAGTACCTCATAGTTCTGATAGTAGTCATTGATCAAGGAGTGAGTACCCGTCTTGAGTCAGAGTCAGGCCGGTGTAGAACTGGATACGTTCCCCGTCCACTCTAGAGCGATCAACGTCAAAGTCAACAACATCCTGTAACTTTCGAGTGAACCAGCCCTTGGTTGTCCCATTAACATCCTGCTGCTCAGTCCAGATATCGTACGCCTGAAACAGATCATCCTGTGATACTCTAGCACCCTCGATCTGTCTGACATACATTGCTGCAAACGCCTCCACACCATCTCCGGTTGGATCGATCTCGATCGACTCGTCCATCGCTGACGAATCAGAACTTGGTAATGCTGACGGCCCGTTCTGATCAGTATCAGCGACCGGGTTGTCAAATTGGGCTGACTCACCAGTCGGTCCAGTAGGCCACAACTCCTCGCGACCAGGGTTTGCGGGGAGCCGATATGTCTCACCAGACTGGAAAACCAGTGGGCCGCCACCGGGTGGTAGAATCAACACGACATAACTGTCACGCGAATAGTCTGCGTCTGGCAGGTCGACAGCAGGAATGAACGGTCGTTTGATCAGCGTCCAGTCCTGCTCAAAGTCGTCTTTGGAGTCGTATACATGGGTCTCTCCAGCCTGATAGACAGTATACTGGCCAGTTTCATGGTCATGGCTGTAATAGGCCGGAACACTGTCCTTCGAGAGTACTCCGTCATCAGGGACGCGAGCAAACTCTGTGTTCCCATCGGAAAGGACGTACTCACCGTTGTCGCGCGTCCAGACAGTCTGATTTGTCTCGGTCGTCCGTGGTCGAACCGCAGTGACGCCGCCGTGAGCCGTCGCACCACCGCCGAAGGTCACAACCTCGTCGCAGTTATAGAACTGTTCAGTGCCGTCCGTTCGCTCTCGGAACGGCGGTGAGAGAATACTCTCGACTCGTGACGCCACTTGTGTCTCAGACTTACCAGGACGGACAACGAAGATCGGAATGCGGTCTTCCTCGTGAGCGCGTTTGAGATTCTGCAGAACCTTCGCCGGTCGGTCTGGCGTCGTTGTCTCAGCCTCGATGTTAAACACCACATCGTGATCTGGGTGCGTCGCAACGGCGTCAGGTTGCTCGCTCCCATCTTGCTCGAGGATCTCGACACTGAACCCGCGTTCAGTGAGCGCTACCTCAGTATCCAGAAGCACTGCGTCGTGGCTGGTTCCACCAGCTGAGCCAACAGTGCCCGTCTTGGGCCGGACCAACTCTTCACCCTCGTCGGTGAGCCGAGCGACGATCTCATCGTTCTGCAGGTCGACCTCGATCAACCGCGAGGCATCGCGCACGTCCGGCAGGTCTTCGTATGCATAGTCAATCTCGGGCTCGGTTTTCTCGAGGCGAGCCACGAGTTCCTCGTCAACAGCCGTGACCTCGACCCAGCCATTTGCCTCTCGTGCACCCTCTCGAATTTGGACTGTGCGGAGAGCTTCTGCCATTGTCTCACCCAGTATCTTCGTCGGGTTGGCGGCTTCATTGGCGTCGCTGTAGATGAGGTTCTGGAGGATCTCTGCGTCCGTTAGCGGGTCAGTTCCGTAGCGCTCTAAACTCTGTTCGATAAGATCGTCGACAGTCTCGGTTGACCGAAGCGGTGGATACGGCGGGAACGAGTTGATGAGGACCGGCTCAGAATAGCGCCCACCCTCGAGCGGAAGTTTCGTCCAGGCCTTGTACTGATCAGTTGAGATCAAATCCTCCGCCGTGTAACCCTGAAACCGCTTCATTAGCAGTTGGGCGTCGTCGACATCGTTGATCGAGAAGGCAAGAAGGTTATCACAGTTGTTCTGCATCGCTTTCAGCGTATCCTCATCGAACTGCGAGGGGTACTGGGAAGCGAGCGTCACCGATAGTCGCATCGAACGAGCACGGGCCAGCATCGACTCGATATCAAGATTGTCGCTAGCAATGTCGTCGAACTCGTCACACAGGACAAAATAGGGGTCTGGATCGGTATCGCGTTCGTACGACCGGTGCTGAATGGCACTCCAGAGGTTGCGCATCACACCGAGCGTGACCATCTTCTTGATATCTGTATTCTCGACGGGCGTTCGAACGATAACGATCCGATCGTTGTCGATGATGTCTCGGAAATCGATCGTACTCTCACGATGGGCAATGATCCGACGAATCACCGAATTCTCGACCCATGACTTGATCCGTTTCAGGAGGGGACGGATCGTCTCCTCCTCCATATTCGCAATCTCGAGGCAGAACTCCCTGATGTAGGGATCCTCAACGTCAAGGGCGAAGTCTTCGCGCCGCTCGGCGTTGAGCAACGTGAAGTACATATCGATGATCGAGAACGGTTTCTCCGATTTCATCATCGCCCGAGCCATTGACTCGGTGATCGCCTCCATGTTGATGCCCCAGTAGTCGGAGGTGTCGAAGACCGCTTTCAGGTTCTCGACTCGGTTTTCGATCTCGTTCTCGAGTTCTTCGGTCGTCTCGCACTCGGGCACCTCAAGGAAGTTCATCCCGATCGTCTTCTCATGGGTGGTCGAACCGGGCTCAATCCAGACCACGTCCTCGAGTCGATGTTCAGGGAGTTTGCGCAGGAGCTCTCGAGAGTCTCGGCCTTTCGGATCGAAGTACGTGAAGCCATAGCCGGAGTAGGCCCACTGGACCATCATATTCAGTAGCGCTGTGGTTTTCCCGTAGCCAGTGGTGCCCGTAATCCAGATATGGCGGAAAAGCGAGTCAAAGCGGAGCGGAACTTCGCGAAAGCCCCGCTGTGGGTCCTTATCGTAGCCGACCCAGAGTGGTGGAGACGGTGTCTCGACACCTGCCTCGAACATCTCGCGGACAAATGGTCCTGCAACAGTGCCCTCCTGAGCGGTTTCGGTGATAGCTTGCTTCCCTCCGATGGAACTGGTCTTCTGTTCATCGATATCGTATGTCTCGCCGAGTTGGGATTGGGGAGCCGGTGGTGAATCGAGCGGAGAGTCACCGTCACCAGTGGCTTGTGTCGCTGGCTCGGTCTCCATATCTTCTGTTACCTCTTCAGAGTTGCTGCGGTCAAAGAATCGATCAAACACCATCGTGTCCTCTGTTAGTAACCTCAGCTTTGCACGTTAGCGTCAGCTGTTGAGTGAACGAAGAGATGGTCGATCTCTTCCATGAGGACATCAACGCCTCGGTCATCGTTGTCCCGAACCCACGAGAGAAGGTTGTACACGGCTTCTTTCAGAGAATGTTCAAGGTTCGCTCGAAGCGATGACGCTTTCGAGCGAACCGTCCCCAAGGCGCTCGAATCGGGATCAAGACGAACGAGACTGTAGGCGGCCATGAGAAGGTGCCAGTGGCGACTGGCACCTTCGTCGGTCTGCATCTCGCAGTCTCCCAAGCCGAGATCCTGCTTCGAGTCCTCGAAGAACGTCTCGATGCGCCACCGCATTCCGTAGGAGCGAATCACGTGTTCGGTCGGTGCGTCGATCTTGTTCGTAGCGAGATACTTGACCGGATTCTCTTCGTCTTCGTCGGTCTCTTTCTCGGCGATAACCAGCTTCACGTCTCCCAGCTGGGAGACGGGAAGCTTCTTTGTCCAGATGTGGTAGGTCTCGTCCTCGATATTGCGCTCAACCGTGTCGATGCGCTCTTCCAGCGCATCGACGCGGATTTCTTCTCCACCGTAGGTCACCTGTCGATTGCTCCGGAGCGGGCCGATCCAGTCCTTGCCGTAGGATTCGATAAGTTCAGGAAGGCCAGAATCGTGGGCAAACCACGAGTCGAAGAGGTAGGTGTCCGCAGGTACACCTACCTCTTCTTCGAGTTCGGTAACGATCTCGCGGGCGAGATCGTACTTGGTGTCATGGTCTTGGTCGTCCTCATCTTGCTTTTCGTAGAGGCGAAAGGTGAGCGGATAGGCGGTTTTGTCGTCAGCGTAGAAAGCGTAGATGAGATCTTGCCCCCAGACAGTGTCACCTTCGGCGTGATCGTAGAAGTGGCCGACGCCGGGGACTTCGTCCCCGGCTTTCTCGGTGATCGTGTCGTCGAGGATGATGTAGCCATCCTTTGACCAGCGTGTTTCACCGTGTTTCTGGAGTTCTTCAAGGCGTTCGTGGTTGAACTGCTGTTCGTCCCAGTCGTACTCGGTGAGGAACTTGTTGAGAGCGCGTTTGCTGTTGGCTGGAAGGACTTCGCGTGCGATGCCCGCCACGGTCTTGTTGCTGGCCGCAACAAGACCTGTGGCGTAGGTTTTGGCGTGATGACGTTGTGCTGGAGACAGCGACTCGAACTCGTCGAACGCACGCGTACACGACAAGAAGTCCGTAATCGGCATCATCCGTCTTTGCCACCGCCTACGTCACGCTCCTACTTCAACGTGCAAAGCTGAGTTAGTAACGTTGTGTTCGGTGGAAGCGCTGCTACCGGTGGACTGTTCGTATTGGCCTAGATCGGCAGGGGCGCGATCACCACGTCGGGTATATCGCCAGTCGATATTCGGCGTCTCAATCTCTGCATTGGGGATGTGTGCGACGCCGGCGAGTTCGTCGACGGTCATAATCATGTGCCGGTCGATCCACTCGCGGTCACACATTCGCTCAACGAACTGTCGAAGCTGCGTGGCATGTTTGCGCTCTCGCCGATGCCAAACAGGGTTGTCGTCAAGGCCCTGTTCAGTGATCGCGTTGTAGTACTTCCTGAACATCCCCGCGACGCCACGAGCACGGGCCTCAGCCTCGTCTTGCTCGCTCGAGGCAGCAAGCACGCGCGAATGTTCACGTGGAAGGCCTGCTGGCCACGTTGCTGTTCGATGGTTTTCGCAGCCTGTTTGTCCTTCTCGCATCACACCTGTCTCTGGTTCGTGCAGTGTGACTCCGGCATTCAGACGGTCAACGATCGACGGGAGAGATGGGTTCTTGTTTTCCATTATCAGATTATGCTTAGCCATAGGTAATTTTCTATAATAATAGTTTACCCAAATATATTTTACAGAGAACGTTACTACGCATACCAATTTATCGTCTAACTTGGTGCAACTCAGAAATAGTCAATTGCCAAATCAGTATCTCTAATCTGGAATATCCCATGCAGTGTCGGTCGAAGATTGAGCTGGACTTGCCAGTAGAGTCACAATCCCAGTTTCAACCAGAGGACGCGTGTCTCGAATTAATTATCATTCCGATATTTCTTCCTGTACATCTGCGCGTGGAAGTTCCACAACGAATGTTGAACCACACGGCTCATTATCTTCAACTCGAATATTACCGCCATACGATTCAACTAGCGTCCATACCAAAGAGAGACCTCCGCCCCTGTCTGTCTCCGTTCCGTTCGTATTGAACAGTGTTTCTTTCTGTTTGTCAGAAATACCTGGCCCGTTGTCGCTGACAGTCATCCTGACAGTATCCACGTCAGCCTTCACCATGACTTCGATCAGAGAATCATCCCGATCGTTGTGTTCGACAGCGTTCTCAAGTAGGTTGTCTACAACCGACCGAAGACTGGCGTTTGCAGTGACGAGTGCTTGGTCTGGAAGATGAGTTGTTACAGCAGCACTGGACGAGGTCTCAACTTGAGAAGCCAGTTCAGCAATAACCGCAGCAAGATTAACTGGCTCAAGATCGGTTTCACCGATTAGTGAGTCAATGATTGCACGAGTAGCTTCAATTCGTGTAAGCGCTTCCCCGGTTTTCTCAGAAATCACCTCGAGATTATCACTTTCTGTCTCAGCAGTTGCAGGGGTTTGCTGATGGCTGATGAGTTCAGTATAGCCTTGGATCACAGTTAGATCATTACGGAGATCGTGACGGATGAGATCATTGACAAACACCAGTGTATCACTAACCTTTTCAGCGCGCCGAGCGTCGGCATGTGCTCGAGCGTTGTAATAGCCGGCGATCATTCCTGCAATCGCTCCTGCCTCAACTGCAATCAGAAGTGGAAAGACAGGTTCGGCGATAGGACGTCCTTCGAACAGTCGTACAAGAACTGTTGTTCCCATTGCGATCAGAAACACGACGCCTCCTATGAGAGACCAACTAACGACGATCCATCGACTTTTGAGTGTGAACTCGATTTGAGAGAGACAGTATCCCGCATAGATGAGTCCAAGTGCAGGCACCCCATCCAACAAAAGCGCAACCAGTGGCCCGATTAGAGTATTCAATACAAGAATTTCATGTGCATAGTGAACACCTGCAATCAGAAACAGTATCGCCCCGAACGCCATGAGGAGAAACGGCGACTGCTCCCTCATCTGGCGTTGATCCATATTCCGGGATAGCTATCGTTTCCTTATACGAATTCTGAATCGCTAGGCCTTGTAGTCCGAGTGTCAAGTTACTGTACCGAAACAAGAATAATGTTTCTATTATGTATTATTATGGAACGCACAAACAGCACGCATATTGATTACACCCTTCTATACAGTTCTTGTACCCTGCAAAAATACTGGACAGAGACCAACATGAGTTTTTCAAAGTTCGGATGGAACTCAAAAGCCAGAGATCGGAGACGAAACCAGTTGTGGATCTTGTGGGACGTGCCGATCTCGGCTGGCGTGGACAAGTGTTCCCCCTGACTTGTGATCGAGGAAGGGGCAACGATACAGGAGTGTAGGTTGACCCACCTTGTCCGCGCCAACCCGTCATATGTCCCATAGAGTTATCAACTTGTTCCCTAACTGTACTAAGACGGTTGACTACATATTCTCCGAGAGATATGAATAGCCGACTTGCCTCCTGCTGTCTTCTGGGCTGTCTTCCCACTCTCAAGGACGTCGACAATCTCGGCGGACTCAACATCATGTGTGAGGTGACGATCGTCGGCCAGTTGCTAAGCGTGTTCGACAACTCGAGATCAGCCTGTTCGTAGGAACTGAGAACTCGGTCAATGCGACTGCGACCAGGGAAACCCCTTGTCAGTCGGTCGGTCGGTCAGTGCTATCATCGCCATTAGCCGTGGCTTCAGATATCAACTTCCGAATCTTGCAGAAACGCCGGCCAGAGGCCGACGTTGGCACACTCATGTCCCAGGTGGTGTGTCAGTGGTAGGTGATCTGAGATCCTGATGGCACCAGACAGTGGTGGAGCAATCCCAGTTGCGGCGAGGAGCCGTGTGTCTCGAATCGACTGCATTCCCTGTCTGGAGATCGATTAGAGCCACACTGTCCCTCCCCACGTGTGCTCTTAGGATATGTCTCGTATGAATCTGTTGGATAAGTGATCGGAATGTAAATAGTTAATAATGATCACCAATAACAACCAATTGCCTCCAACTCCCCCATGTTAACGGCTGTCTCTTACCCATAACTCAGCACCAGCGAGAAAAATCAAGTAGATGCGTCTGAAATCAAAGAATTAGTCGGGATGTTTTCATTATCTGGACTGGCTCACCGTTTCTGAGGAGTGGTCAGTCTGTAAAATTGGAACGAAGTCTGAATTCACGTTGAGGTCCGCTGAATGAGTCGCCGTTGGCGCTCATTCAGCACCGAGTTCGTACCCTTCTGCCCACATGCGTAGCTTCTGGAGGCCTTTCCACATCGTTTCCCATCCTGGAGGAGGATCTGATCCGCGGTCCAGATACCCGCCAAGCTTCGCTACACTCACAGCGTAGGCTTTCCCGTTCTGGTCTTGCAGTTCTGGAAATTTTGTTTCCAGAACTGCGCGCTCTGCTTCGCTCAACAAGACATCAGGTGCAGTCGAGGTCTCTCCCCGAGCAAGCTCTCGTAACTCCAGGACCTTCCAGGCAATCACCGAGTACAGACTTAGCAAGACTTCCATTCGTTCCCAAGTCTGGAGTTGCCGTTCTTCGATGTTACAGCCACTCTTCAGCACTTTGTGCCAGTCTTCGATTCGCCAGCGAAGACCATAATAGTCGATGACAGTCAGCGTCTCGTTAAACTCTTCGACCGATTCAGTGGTGAGTAACACCCACTGAATCGGGTCGTCAGTTTCACCGATCTCATCGACTCGTACGACATTTACTGCCACTGAACCGTCTTGATCAGGATTATTCCGCGGCGCACGCAACTCACAGGTTCCCGTTGCAATCGACAGCTCTGCTGTCCTGGCTTCTCGCCCACTTGCCTGTTGAATCTCGATCGTTTTGCGACCTTGCTCGGCAAGGTCGCTGCTCCAGTCAAAGAGTTTCCCAGATTCATCGTTTTCTGTCCAAATCCGTCGGTTTTGGTTGGCTCGAACGATGAATCCAGCGTTCTCTATCTCTTCGACAACGTCTGTATAGAACGCGAATGCATCTGCTCCTCGATCATGAACAAACAACGGGCGAACATCGTCGGCAAGCCAGTTTCTGGCTTGCCTGTCACCACGAGCCCACTTCTCCTGTTCACTCTCCAACGGAATTGGCTCTGATTTCCCGTTTGTCTCATACTTTTTGTCAGCCTGTTGGTCCTCGATCAGCGCCTGCTGATCGAGGACCCCTGTCATTCGATGTGTTTGTGGATGAATGCCGATCGTTGAGTGGACTTTGACGCCCTCAAGGTCCATCTCAGAGTTACCAATGTCGCCGAGTCCGTCCTTGGATGGATGTCTCGGAAAGACAAGTTCAGTGGTATCGGAGACGATCACGAGTTCGTCTAACTGACTCACTCGTGATCGTTGTGCTTGCTTGTGAGCGGAGAGGATCTCGTTCGGTTCCACATTCTCATTATCGCAAAATCGGTACGTAGCCTTTGTGGAGGCCCAGTCTTCGCAGGCAGTTGGGATGGACTCGGCAGGTGAACTGCCGAGTTCATCCCCAAGTTGCACCAGTCGATCGGTGAGGCGCTTGTCTCCGAGATTAGCTGAGCGAAACTCTGTTCGAATCCAACCTGATACATCCATGTCACACAACTCTCCGTCATCGTCTAAATCAGGCTGCCAACTCCGTGACCCCCGTCCCATTTTCCCGTCTCAATTCGTCAGCTACGGGGTTAGAACTTGTGGGTAAGAGACAGATGTTAACGGAGGCACTACCCCCATCCCCATCGCCGACACTATTTCCCAGTCCAAGTGGGAAAGGACTTGGATTCGCTTCAAATCAAAAGCGAGCTTGATATCCGCCTTCCGGAATTCCATAGCGGCGAATCTGAAAGGCGCATGGGAAATATAATAGAATTGTCATACGGCTATTGAAATTCATAGTGAACGGTAAGTACAGAACGTGCGTGTATCAGTTGGCACTCGTCAGAGCCTTGGTTTACAGAATGGTTATAATTCAGGATACCTAACTAAATAGTATGTCCGCGCTTCCATCTGCCCTTTTCGATTGGAACCTGAATCGAGTGGTGAGGGTTGCTGTGAGCGGTATCGCAGTCTTCCTCGCAATTCGACTCACGGATGGGTTACTGGTCGGACTCGGAGTAGCAGTCGCACTGGCTCTGGTACTTAATGTTCCGTGGTGGATGTACGACCGATACGCGCAGTCAGACAAGTGATGTATTCGCACACGTAGTTGCCGTTCAAGACAGGGGCCACATATATCACCCAATAAACAAAAAGACCGATATAGTGAGAACTCCGGTATCATGTATGAACGATGGACAATATTCTGCTCTGTTGAACAGCGATCTAATCAGCCGGTATCACTGGCTTAGAAGGATGAAGCCGAGGAATTCGATTCTGTCCTATGGAAATCGATATCCTCGACTTCGTTGAGCAGTGTCGTGACCTAGCCAAACAAGCGTTGGGGAAGCACGCGGGCGAGCCCGCCAGCGGCGGGTTCGCCCGCTGGGTCCATGTCGTCCTGCACTGTTTTCGGCTCGAAGAAGGTCACAGCTACCGTGAAACGCCGAATCGGTTGAAGTACATGACCGAGATTCGTGACGTACTCGGTCTCGATCGAGAGAACCTCCCCGACTACAGCACGATCTACAAGTCGTTCGACCGGCTGAAAATGTGGGTGTGGCGGGCGTTGCTGCGCGTTTCAGCGCAGCAACACCCGCAGTCTGGCCACGCTGCTCTCGACAGCACATTCTTTGACCGCCGCCGTTCGTCGTCGTACTTCCGCCAGCGGTCGGGAAATACCGTGCAGACGCTGAAAGTGACGACATTAACTGATATAGAGTCGCTCGCTGTTCTTGATGTCCATATTACAGCACGGTGGAAGCACGATACGAAGACTGGACCGCAGGTCGTCCGCCGAAACGCGGACGACCTGCAGTCCGTGGTTGCCGACAACGCGTTCCAAGATTGGCACACTGAGTACGAAATCTCCGCACTTGACATTGAGTACCTTGTTCACTACCGCGGCTCATCACCGAATGCAGTCGTGAACAACGCGCTCATCCGGGCAAAAGGTTACTCTCAGCGCTGGATGGCCGAAACCTCGTACTCAACAACGAAGCGCTCGCTCGGCGACGCCGTGCGAGCGCTGGGCTGGTATCGCCAGTTCCGTGAAATTGTCCTGATGTTCGCCCTCATCAATATAGAATCGCTGTGTGAGCCTCTGTAACCGTGATTCAGGATCTATTCAACAGAGCACAATATTCGATATTTATGGCACATCTTCGTGCGATTCGTACTGCCATCGTCGGCTTAGCACTCGCAGTTATTACAGTGGGGCTTATTATCGAAGGTGATCCATTGGGTTTCCCATTCTTCACAATAACGATACTCGTTTGCTTGTACGCATTTGTACCACCTCTCATCCGTATGTGGCAAAACCCATAGCGGACAGTTCGCATCTCTATTTACCGGCTGACCCAATCAGAAGGATCTGAAACAAGCTATTCGCGAGTCTTTTTATGATATTCTCATAGTCAGTAATAAGTTCCCTATGAGGGCACAGAAAGTTGTATGTTTGGCGTCATATATTAGTGTCTGGGAGATATACACTTTAGTATGGAAAGGGATCTTGGAGATAAAAGTAATATTTCTTTGCACATAGTTGATTATATTGCTGAAAGGGAACACACGGATCCACTTGAACTTCCCCCATTGTATGATGCAGTCAATCCAGATGCGCTCGACGATCTCGTTGCGTCGGGACGCCAGAACGGGACGACTCAGTCTGGCCGAATCGAGTTCCAATACAATGGCTATACGGTTATTGTGAAATTCGGCACCGATCCAGAAATCACGGTCAAAGAGAAGTCAGAACTCGTTGAGTAACACAATCGACGGGAATCACTTCTCAAGGCAGGGTGCCGCCGAAGTTACCGAACGCCACTCCCCTTCAAGTCGTACTGTTTGTCCCAGACGACTCGTGTGGAGACGAGTATTCGACACGGTCCGTGTGTCTGAGTTGTGCCTCTGACTGAGCGTGAGCGCTATCTCCCCACCGCCCATCTTCACGCCCAAGTCACTGTCTGTATCACAGCTATATCAGTCTTTATGACTTGGCACAATACTACACAATAATTCATTGTGGTCTGTTAAATTGGGTATCATCATACCAGTCCACGAGGTCATTGACATCCACCCCGAGAAGGGACGATCGCGTGCAGACCACAACTGAGCGGTCATGATCACACCCGTTGTGAGTGGGATCATAGCTATCACTGCAGAATGAGCGTTAGAGGGACAAACACTGTCTCTGAAAGGGAGGATCTTTTCCTACACCTGCAGCTAGCGATAGCGGCGACGTCGTCGAACGAAGACGACGACCAAATCCGTTCGTTTGCTCGTCAGAGAGATTCTCCCTCTCGGGATGGATTCAGCCGTTCTCTCACACCCCCGCCATGCTGGTTCGGGTCACAACGGGTGTGACGCCACCAGTGACCTGTCCATCCGAGTCGAGCAATTCGAGATGGTGATAGCGGGCCTCGAGCAGTCCCTCAGCAGTCTCGATGTCCATCGCGATGATCTCCGTCGGCGTCTGTTTCGCAGAAACACGACGCTCGGTGACATCGATGTCCGAACTTCCGAGCGCGACCATCTCGTCCCACACGCGTTTGAGTGTCTGTGCGTGGGGACGCGTTCCGAGGATTGCAGTGAGCGCATCCCGGACATCGTCTCGAGTCCAGAAAATGCCGCTCCCGTTCGTACGCTTGGTTGCGAACTCGTCCCAGCGCTTCATCACAAGGAGTGCCCGGAATCGGTTCTTCCGCGGTGTCCCCTGATCGACAAGGTGTGTTTTGACGCGGTGCTGGCGGCAGTTCGCAAGGAAGTCCAACGGACTGCTTGAGGGCTCGATGCCACCTGGCAGTTCCTCTGGATCTTCGCGGTCGAACGCAGTTTCACCGGTCTCAGCGATCGACTTGGCCTGCTCAGCGTTTGCGTTCGCAGTCTTTGCGATTTCCTTTGCTTGGTCAGCTGTCTCGTCGGTATCGGCAACCGACTCGGTGACCTCGTGGAGTTGACTGGCGATCTCCTTGCGGTTGCGATCGGCGCGGTTTTGTTCCTGCTGGAGTTCGTCGACACGCTCCTCGAGGCGGTCGATCGTCTGTGACTGCTCTTGGATGATGGTCCACATCTCTGCGCGACTCGGGAGGTCATCATCACCGTCGTCGGCCGTCGGATCAGTGCTGGTGTGCGTATCGACGCTGTCGAAGCCAAGAGCTGCGGCAACGTCGTGATCAGTGGGCGTTTCTGCGTCAACTGCGTCCGGATCTTTTCCAATTGTCATGGAGGGTCGTTGTAGTCGTGTACTGCTGGTTGTCGGTCGAGGCGCGATGCTGCTGGGGAGAGAGACAACTCTCGAAGGAGACGAGACGCCGTGCTGGACAGAGCCACAGCTCCTCGAGAGGCAAACTTTTATATCGATCCGGGTTGCAGGATTGAGTAGCCAACTCAGGGGGCGAATTGACGCCCCCGTTCCTGCAACCCAAACCGATGAGCGGCGGGTATATTCTCCTATCTTCTTGCCTCACTGATAGTCATGGATATCACTTAAAACTAGGAGTCCTCACTAGCGGCTCTTCCTCAGTATCGAACTACGGTAATCGCAAGCAGACTCACGCATCATCCCTGATAAAACCCGTGCCAGACCGTCGTCAACATGCATCGAGTGCCCATGACTATGACTGTCTCTGAGAACGATGGACGAGTGCCACTGAGACTGTCCGAGGCGTCTGGGTCCGTCTCCGGGGCGATACTGCTATGTGGCCCGCGTAGTCAGTCTATCGTATACAGAAGATGTCGACAGCTGAACAGGGAGTGGGTCGTGAGGCTAGATATACGCTGCTCACCGTATTCCTCGTCGGACTCCGACGCCGGAATCTAGGCGCAGTTGTCAATGCTGTCGTTGCGGCGATCGGCACATACCTTCCCACGTTCGTCACGCGTGCGTATGGTGTTAAACTCAAGCCGTGGCAGCGAGCCTATGTGAACACTGCAATGGTTACTCATGCTGTCGGCATGCTCGGTCCCTATGACGACGTCTGGTGGTGGGATCACCTTACACACGCACATTCCTCGTCGATTCTTGCCGGGATCGTCTATGTAGCCAGCCGCCGGAAGGATCGTGATCCTGGCCGACGGGTCGTTGCCGCTGTCATCAGTTTCGGGCTTGTCTGGGAAACCATCGAGTATGCTATTCACGCAACGGCGAAACGCTTTGATCTCGAGCCGATACTCGTCACGTACGGCCGAAAAGACACGTTCTTCGACATTGTCTTTGATCTGGTCGGCGCAGTACTCGTGCTTGTGTTCGGTGACCGTGTTCTCGGCGAGTTCGCGGCCAACGAGTAGCCGGTCTGGCAGCAGTCAGTCGTTTCGTAGCAGTGGTGTATTTCTTCCTCAGCCTCAGTGTAAGTTGAGACCCATCGCTTTGATCTGTTCTTGATACCGATTTCGGATGGTCACCTCAGTCACCTGTGCAACCTCAGCGACTTCTTTTTGAGTTTTCTTCTCGTTACAGAGGAGTGATGCCGCATAAATGGCTGCTGCCGCAAATCCCGTTGGCGACTTCCCTGAAAGCAGACCCTGTTCAGCAGACTCATCGATAATTTCGATCGCCTTCATCTTCACTTCTTCACTTACCTCGAGGTCAGAACAAAACCGTGGGACGTACTCTTTGGGGTCGGCTGGTTTCATTTCGAGGGAGAGTTCCTTGGCAATATAGCGATATGTACGCCCGATTTCTTTCTTCCCAACGCGAGAGACCTCAGTCACTTCGTCAAGACTCCGCGGAATCCCCTCTTGGCGACAGCCAGCGTAGAGACAACTCGTGGCGACGCCCTCGATAGACCGCCCACGAATCAAGTCATTGCTGAGCGCTTGTCGGTAGATCACCGATGAGACCTCTCGAACAGAACGGGGGACACCGAGTGACGACGCCATGCGATCAATTTCCGAAAGCGCAAACTGGAGGTTTCGTTCACCTGCATCCTTGGTTCGAATCCGTTCTTGCCACTTGCGCAGTCGATGCAACTGATTACGCTTCTTTGAGGAGATCGATCTTCCGTGTGCGTCCTTGTTTTTCCAGTCGATCTGGGTGGTCAACCCTTTGTCATGCATCGTCTGGGTTGTGGGTGCACCAACCCGGCTTTTGTTCTGCCGTTCGGCGTGATTGAACGCGCGCCATTCTGGACCGTGGTCGATATTTTGCTCTTCGATAACGAGGCCGCACTCCTCACAAATGATTTCGTTACTATCGTTGCTAGCAACGAGAGCGCCTGAATCGCATTCAGGACACGTCTGCTCTTCACTCTCATGTTCGTCGGCTTCCGTTACCGACATCTGGTCGCGTTCGCGCTGCTGCGTTGGCCGCACCATGAATGGACATTCTGACTACTCGTATGGCACTCCAATAATGATTTTGACCCATACTCAGACTCATTCAACTAACCATCCGTCTCAACGTCATCTAGAAATCGTCTCTGTAGGCATCAGTCAACTCACCCTGACATCAAGAGGTGGAACCGAACGAGGAGTCGTAAGATCGGTAGGCGACCCGAAGAAACCCTATTTTTCGAGTGAGAGAGTCACAGTTACTGGATCAACTGATCGACGACGCTCAAAAAGACATCAACAACGACCGATACTCCAAGAGAGGCCCGCTACCGCTACACAGCCGAGGGCTGAGGTTTAGCTAAAGACAGATGAAAACAGGACTGCTTTACTGATCCACCTCAAATACCTATAATCTCCGATTCAAGAAACTCGAAGAGTTGGACGTTGACCTCGTCGAACGGAAAGACGGAATCCAAATCCGACTAACCGAATTCGAGCTGGATATGCACTGGCGAGAGGCCCTCTCGGAGTACGCTAGTCTGCACGAAACACACTGTACGGAATTCGCTCAGGCAGTCCTCAAACGTGCTGAACGGGATTATCTACTCGATCAGCCAGGGCCAACGAAACAAGAGTTTATCACGTATCTGGAGGAAGGACTCGTCGAGCGAGACTTCAGGGAAATGTTCTGATCAGTCGCGAAGCTCTGCGACCGACTGACCGACCTCACGGACGTGTTCACTTCGCTCGAGGTCAAGTTCCTCGGCGAGGTAGTCAACTGTCTCTTTGAGGCACATACTGGAAGGAAGTCTGCCGAGCGGTATAAACCTAGTGCTGGAGCAGTTATTTTGTGCCGTCTCAAAGTGGTCTAGAGTTTCGCGTTGTGGGTGAGTAGACGGTCAGTAGTGCCTACCTCTAACGTTCTCTCAACTACGTGCACTCGGTGCACGCCATTCTAACGCAGTATCACTGTCTGTAGTAGGTGTCGCCGCGACTCTCAGCGCAAACTCGAGACGGCTTTGCAACGCGACCAAATGATCGTGGTCGCATATTCCTCAGGCTATGTTAGGGAGAACCCTAACGCTTATCGTGTTAGGACTCATACTAACAAACAGGGATGAGTGATGACGTCACAGTTGTTCGTGACGAGATTGAAGCCTATTCGGATGGTACTGTCGCCCGTGTCCGCGTACTTTCGGTGCCCGAGTCCGAGAAGTTTCCAGACGGCATCAAGTACGCCTTCCACTACGGCATCGCCGGCGCTGATGATCCAATCATCCGATTCGATAACCACCACGGAATTCACGAACTGCATCTTGACTCGGAGGTCTACGAGACCGACTATCCGGGACTACAGACGCTGTATCGTGCTTGGCGTTCGGCACTTCCGTTCGCCAAACGAACCGGCTGGTAATACACCGATCCCACACCCATGACCCAAACACTTCACGTCCGTATCAACTCATCGTCCGACCGTAGCGATCTCGAAGATACGCTTGCTGCTCTCGATGCTGGCGAGAGTGTCGACCCCAAGCCGTCGACGCTCTCGGTAGAGGACCTCGAGACGTTCGGTCGAATCTTTCGGTCGACGAATCTCAAACTCCTCGAGGCGATCGCTGATCATGAGCCAGACAGTATTCGTGAACTCGCGCGAATTGTCGGCCGTCATCCGCCAGAAGTCACTGAGAACGTGACCGAGCTTGCCGACTACGGACTCGTCGAACTCGAGCAAAACGGTCGCGCAAAGCGTCCGGTTGTGTGGTACGATGAGATCGATATCGACCTTCCCATCGGCCAGCACTCTCCCGATGTTGCACCAGCGTGATATCTTCCTCAGTTTTCGCTAATCACCGCAACCCACACTCACTGGCGTCTCTGGCAGCATCGTCGGATGCACCGATACATCCGGAACAGCAGCGTGCTTTCTGGCGCGGCTCGACATATCCGCGTAGCCGTCTCCACGATGGGAGACCAGAGTGAGGATGTTAGACAAACAGTCGACTTCGAGCGCTATCAACGTCGGTGATCGAGGACACTGCAGGTCTCGTCAAGATCGAAGACCACTTGGTTGTCTCTGAGTTCGACGACGATTCGAGCAGCCGGTGAGTCTCTTTCGGAAAGAGACACGTCACTCACTCGCGCCAGATCGTGTGGCCCGAGTTGAGCGTCCCGTGGTCCGAGCCCACAGTTGGCGTATAGCGTCTCGACGGCAGGGTGACCGAGAATCGTGTGTGCGATCGGGATCGGATACGACAACCAGCAAATGTCACATGCTGCAGTCGCGTACGGTACATCATCGAGGAGGTACGTGTCCGGGACGGAGTCGCGAGGAAACGACAAATTGGCAGTTCCCCAGCAGTGTGGACAGACACCCTCCCGAAGCAGTCGCACGTCGCAAGCGTGTTTCCGTAGCGAGCAGTCGATGACTTCGTCTATCAGTCCGGCTCCGGACCGCCCGTGGAGGCGTGGGATACGCGACCGCAGCACCATGCTCAGGACAGCCGACGTACAGCTGGTGGTTCCGGTAGGTCGCGACGAGCGCTTGATCACAGTGCAGGCACTCACAGTTTATTTCTCGGTGCTCGATGTCGCTCTCCTCGTCGCCAGCTCTAGCTTCGCCGTATGTGCCCGCCCGAATCGCGGCCACGATTTCGAGAGCCGCCACTCGTGGCAGATACCGCCCATCGACTTTGCGGACGAACTCGTCTTGGAGTTCGGTGAGGTGATAACTGAAGCGGCTCGTGTCGTTCACACCGACCTGCGTGCGCAACTCTGAGAAGGTGGGCCACTCAGACGACCATGCCTCGTCGTATCGGTCCGCGAGCGCGAAGAGGATGCGAACGCAGGTCTCGTCAGTCAACACCGCGTAAGCCGCTTCCCGTGTACTGTCCTCGTCCGTCATACTCTGGATACCTGATTTCTGCCCCGTACGTATTCCGGCCAGACCTGTCAGCCTCTCAACTTAATTCCATTGAGATAACACTTACAACCGATCCAGTACAGTCACCATTCGTCTTTAGCTAAGACTGATAGTAATATTCAAAGTTTAGACTATAACTAAAGGTATTGGGGAGGACAATTCCAGCCGGTGAGACGCTGTTAATCGTGAAACCAGGCGATAAGAAACGCTAAGATTGGTGTCTTCGGCGTTTTGTCGAGGTGTCCGAGCGAAATTCGACCACAGATCACGGCTAAATAGAAGTACTGTGAGTATTAGCTAAAGACAGATGGAACCAATGACTTAAATCAAAGTGGTTTCCACTAAAGTAGCGGATCCAGACAGTTCAAACGGTTAAATCTGATTTTGATACTACGTTCGACCTAATACGCGATGGGAGTAAATCGTGGATACGATGGTACTAGTCTCTGCATTCAAAGATGGATTCGCTGCCCTTCGAACGAATCCGATCCTGCTCGTCGCCGGCCTCCTCGTCGGGGCCGGAAGCCAACTACAGTACGTTGAGCACCTGAACGAATCACCGTTGCTTTCCGTAGGTGCACCGCTCGCGTGGTTGATTGTCTTCCCGTTCGTTCTCGGTGGCTTCATCGAAACCGCCCGAGCTGCGATCGAAGGAACAAACACGTCAGCCACACAATTTGTTACTGCAGCGAGGACACATTACTTCCGACTTCTACTCGGAACTGTGTTGTTCGTGCTTATTGTCCTCGGAACTGCCATCGGACTCGGACTCATCGGATTCGTTCTCGGTATCGGATTAATACCACTCGCTGCGATACACGAGATGGCCGCCTTCGCTGCAGGCGTCGGTTCTCTGCTCGTCTGGCTGTTGTCCGTCCTCGTCGTCATTATGTTCGTACAGTTTTATGATGCCGCAATTGTCATTGAAGACCAGAGCGTTACTGATTCCTTCCGGAGAAGTATCGCTCTCGTTCGCTCGAACCTCAAAAGCGTCACCGGATTCTCGCTTGTGTGGGTCATCCTGTTGAACGCCTTCTCTATCCCCGAGTACCTGCTCCAGTTGACATTGACGGAAACCGGGCCTGCTGACGTATTACCGATCGATCTCGGTGTTCCAATAGCTGTCCTACTCCCGATCGGAATTGTCCTGTCGGCAGTTGGCTTCGCGTACATCTATACAGTGTACACAGCGTACTACCTACGATTGATCGCTGATTCACCTATCTCCACGGTATCAGAATAACCATTTATCAGTAACTACATACGATGATTTCGAACGGCCACAGATCAGAATAGATCTCAACGACTCACCCCACAACACTCAACAGCAACTATGTCACGACTCCTTCCGACACAAACAGACGCCGCCGTTGAACGAAGTGATAATCCCGCCGTCCTGAGTCTCGACGACGACGCGATGCGAAACGTGATCGAAGCGTTGTCTTCCGAGACCGCCTACGAAATCTTCCAGTTGCTTAATGAGACGCCAGCGACGCCAGCACGGATCGCGGAACAACTCGACCAGAGCGTGCAAAACGTACATTATCACCTGACAAACCTCGAATCGGCCGGAGTGATCAAAGTCACCGATACCTGCTATTCCGAAAAAGGCCGTGAGATGAGCGTGTTCGTTGTCTCTGAAGACCCAACGCTGCTCTTCCTCGGCACCGAGGATGACCGGCCGAGTCTCAAACGCGCGTTCAAGTCTTTCGCCTCGCTACTCGGCCCCCCATCGATTTTGCTTGCAGTCGGCGAATCTATCTCTCAATTCGTCACTGGCGAATGAGCAAACACACCGATTCAGCGATCCAAAGCACTTCTACCGTCAACGGCATAATCACGTGAGACATGCCACCGGCAATCAAATCTCGAAACGATATGGATGAGTGTGGCTGTCTCGAATGTCGAAACATTAAGACGAAGACCACTAATCGGACCGTCCTCGACGCGCTCGTCTGGTCCGTTCGCTTGTTTCGATCTTATCCGTCGATCGTTGCCTTCGCAAGCGTGATCATCCTCGTCAACCGACTTCTCGAGACGGACAGCATCAACGTGCTCCCGCTACCCGTAATCGGCGTGCTTGAGACTCTAACGGCGTTCGCGTTCGTCTTCTTGATTCGAGCCTACGTGGGAACGATTGTCGCCGGAGAACTGACTGGCAACCCTGTCACGATACGTGAGGGGCTGCATCGATGTATTGCTCGGATTCCAGCGTTAGTTGGCGTTATCCTTCTACTCATATTTTTTATCATGACGATCCCATTCCTCTTATCTCTTCCACTACTCGTTCTTGTCGGTGTTATCCTAAGCAATCCAGTAGAGATGGTCGGCTTTCCCGTCGCAGCGGCGACCGTTGGGATCGTCTTTGCCGTGCCGTTTCTTCTCCTTTTGTTCAAGCTCTGGTTCGCACCGGAAGCCTGCGTTATCGGCCAGTACGGGCCTATCGAATCACTACGGGTTAGCTGGCGCCTCACGACGAACTACCGACGAAAATTCTTGCTCATCGTCGTAATCACCATTGGTAGTGCACTCAGCATTTATATACCAACAGTTCTCCCTGAGCTAGGTACGGGATTGGCTCTGGTGCCTCCTGTTTTGGATGCGATCTCATCGAGTGTCGGTGAACTGCTCTCTATCGTGTGGGCAGGCGCATACGCGCACATCTACGTCCAGGGGATCGTTTCGTGAACCGGGACTCGTGCCGGAAATTCAAAATTGGACAGGCCGTCCTCGAAGCCTACGCCCTCAAATATTAGCCAGTGGAAATGTGTAATTATAGTAACTATATTGTGACGAGGGAGTTGCCGTTTGACACACCTCCACTCGGCAGACAGCCCACACTCCCTCTTATCGAAGTGTCGGAGACCGATACGAGAAGTCAACCTAGGTGAGGCAGACTCTCTTTTATCGTTCGGCAGGAGTTCAAGCTAACAGAACCGGGCTCCTCGAGTGGCTACGTCTCACGGACGGGAGATACTATTGAATAGTCATCATTCGTGTCATGCGTCTTTAGCTAAGCGAGAAACCACGTGACAGCAGCGGCTTATCGAGACATCTTTTCGAGAGGATTGAGGAGGGTGCAAGTATGCACCAAGCTCCCTCCTCAAGTCAGATTGAACGTCGACTCACTACCCTCTTTCCCTCTGGTGCTCTGGAAGATCACGCCGAGGCAGTCGGCGTGATCGAACGGGAGGGAAAGTTCCAGATTCCGCCGCTCGTCTGGTCGTTTGCGTTCGGCTTCGCCACCGGCGAGAGCCGAACGCTCGCAGCGTTCCGTCGGAGCTATAACTCCACAGCCGATGAATCGTTGTCCCCTGGAGGCTACTACCAGCGATTAACGCCGTTGTTGGCCGAGTATCTCCGCGACCTCGTCGAGTATGGGCTCGACGAGGTCGCTGTCCCGCACACTATGACCGATAAGTTCGACCGGTTCAGAGACGTGATGATTGCTGATGGGACGGTATTGCGACTGCACCAGTTCCTCTCTGATGAGTTCGAAGGGCGCAAAGAGGAGCAGGCTGGAGCACGGCTCCACCTGCTCCATAACCCGTGCGATCAGACACTAGAACGGTTCAGCATTACCGATGAGAAAGCGCACGACAGCACCGAGTTCAACACCGGATCATGGCTAGAACAGCGGTTGGTACTGTTCGACCAGGCGTACTTCAAGTACCGGCGGTTCGCGTTGATCGATGAGAACGATGGCTACTTTGTGAGTCGGTTGAAACCCGACGCAAATCCGGTTATAACGGACGAATTACGGGAATGGTGTGGCCACACCATTCCCTTGGAAGGGAAGCAGATCCATGATGTCGTTGACGATCTCCACCGGAAGTACATCGATGTCGAGGTCGAAGTCGAGTTCAAGCGAGGGAAGTACAACGGAACGCGTTCACAGGACACCAAGCAGTTCCGTGTCGTCGGTGTCCGTAATGAGGACACCGACGACTACCATCTTTACATCACAAATCTCACGCGAAAAGAGTTCTTTCCGAAGGATTTGGCGACAATCTATCGGTGTCGATGGACTGTTGAACGGTTATTTCGGGAGCTCAAGACGCAGTATAAACTAGATGAGTTCGATACTACGAAAGAGCATATCGTGAAGATTCTGGTGTATGCGGCGCTGTTATCGCTGTTAGTGAGTCGTGAGTTGCTGGCGCTGGTTACAGAGTGCGCCGAAGACGAAGCTGTCTTTCCACCGGGGCGCTGGGCGGCGACCTTCCGGTCGCACGCCCAGCTCATTCTCAACAAACTGACCGAGTACCTCGGTTATTCACCGCCACCACTGCTGGAGCGGCTGATTGAAGATGCACAAAAGATCCACCAACAACGACCAGTACTGCAAGAGACACTCGCTACCGCCACACAACCGAGGATGGAGGCTTAGCTAAAGACGCATGTCATTCGTGTTCGCTCGTTAACCGAACACGGATGGTGGTAGGGGTTATCGGCGAAGTCAATGGAGATGATCCTCGACCGATCAGGTTCGAAATCGTCATCGCTACCTGCCTGAGAAGGCGGTTAGCAACCCGCTCAAGCCACTCTCGGTTGAGCGTATGTTGTACAGGCCATGACAGTATCGTCACAGACAGCGTTGTCGTTGTCCTTGCACGTCTCCTAGATGGACGTCTGATTGACTGCTGCAAGAATGACAACAGCCCAGATATCGCCGGGATCGAGGGGCGAGCCCTCGATCCCTGGCAAAGGGAGTTGGCAGATGACGTCTTCCGCTAAATCTTTCACGTCCGAGTCCGAAAGAACACCGTCTGGCTGAGGGATATTGAACACGTTCTCTCAACTAGATATTTTCCTCATGAAATCAACGCTTTAGCTCCAGCTCACACCAGTCGGGAAGTACCGATGTTACCGTTGACTGGCAGTTCACAGCGGAGGATGCTCGAACGAAGCTTTACCCTCTATCCGACTATTGAGGAGGCTGAGAACTAGTTACTCGACGTTTGGGACGGTACTTAGCGGTGGGGTGAGGAATGCAGTGTTACCGACCGCTCAAGAGCAAGATTTCAAGCGGTTCTATAATTTCGAGTGAACGGAGAACCCCCTGGAGAGGAGTGGGTGATGTCTCAGCCAGGGAGAGAGGAGGCGGTGACTGGTGAACCGCCCTGAAAGGGCAATTCGGACGCCTCCCGTTGAATGTGGATATTGTGGTTACAAAAACACCGCGATGGCCATCCGGCACTTCGATATGGGGGAGGTGGACCGTCTGATTGGGTGGTTAGTGGTGTGTCAAGCGGCGACCTCCCCAGTATAAACTGGGGGATTGTACTCAGAAAAATCTAGCGTGGTATTTTCTCCATTCGATAAACCTGTTTTGTTGGCTTTGACTGAGGGAGACTCTATGAGAATCCCGCTGAAATACCTGGAGCGTGAAGTAAGTGTAGCCTCAAGCGTGAACGGCCTATCTTACCGTAAAGAGACTCGATTAGTTGTTCATGCTTCCAGAAGATTACACAACAATCGGCTGCGTTGAATCACTAGACGGCGTCGGGGAAGGTCAGTAAATCGAAGGAGTTGAAGCGGGAAAATTTGGTTGTCCATGACGCAAATCTCCCGCTTCACCGAGCGTTGCGTCTCGATTGCACAAAGAGTTACGGGTGAACGAGGCGAATCCGCCGCCCCGACTGGTGGCGGCGGATTCGCCGACTATGCCCTCATTTCGCTGCATTGTCTCCGGATTTACCACAGAGGGTGTCATAGAACGAGTGGCGCACCAAAGAGCAGGGTGAACGCTGTGGTGGATGAGCCCAGCGACCCTGCAAGAGCATTCTTCGGTAGAGACGTTCTTCAATGTCGTGGAGACAGAGACGCTCGCGTTGTTTGAGCACCTCTCATTCGAGTTTCTCGAAGAGTTCGACGTGTTCGCCCCGGCGGAGACGGGGCGAACACGAGATCACGAGCCACCAGAGCTGATGTGTGGCTTCCTCCATTGCTACTACAAAGACATCTACGGCATTCGTCCCGTTGAACGAGAGCTTCAGAATACAGTTGTCTGGCTCAGTTGTGGCTTCGATCGACCGCCGTCGAGAGACGCGGTCGATCGCTTTCTCACCGATCTCGAACACGTCGTTGACGAAATCTTTGACCACCTCGTCGAGCAGGCCGCCCGCCGCGGCCTGCTTGACTTGACCTACTGCATCGATTCGACTGACGTGAGAACAATGCCAGCCGATCAAGATGCGTCGAAATGCTACGATCCAACCGCCGAAGAATACTACTCCGGCTACGGCTGTACGATCGTCTCGACCGGACAAAAGATCCCTATCGCCGCGGAATTCACCGAGAGCAAACAAGCACCAGAAGAGACGGCGATGCGCGTCACGCGTGACGCGCTCGCCGTCGAACAGCCGATCTGGATGGTCGGTGATAGTGCCTACGACACGCTTGACTGGCACGACCACCTGCTGACCGCAGGGGTCGTGCCAGTCGCTCCGTACAACGCACGAAACACTGACGACCCGAAAGACATCGAGTACAGGGTCGAAGACCGCATCACCGAGCACAGTAAGGATGTTCAGCTGAAGCAGTCGACGTTAGACGAGACGTACAACCGCCGTACAGGAGTCGAACGAACCAACAATGCAGTCAAGGACTGCGGCCTCGGGCACGTTCGAACCCGAGGCCGCGTCCATGCACGAGCGCAGGTGTTTCTTGCTCTATGTCTCCGTCTCGTCGTTGCGATCACCAATTATGAACGTGGAGACAATCCAGGAAGTACCGTGATCTCGGTGTGAGAAGACTTCTATGACACCCTCGTCAAGCCCACTATAGGCAAGGAATTCGTTGGAGCGGTGTATCCCCTTCCTCAGCGAGCGAAGCGGGCAGAAAGGGAGCTTACCGATCTCAATTACAGTTGAAAGAAAACGGAATTCTGCAAGGTCTGGGCGGAGTACCCAGTAGTTAGTTAGTCTTAATTGTCGCGGCGGAGCGCGAACAGTGCAGCGCCGAGGAGCGCGACGAGGGCGACGCCGACACCGAAGCCGGGCGTGCCGTCGTCGGAGCTACCGGTGTCATCGGAGCTACCGGTGTCATCGGAGCTACCGGTGTCATCGGAGCTACCGGTGTCGTCGGAGCTACCGGTGTCGTCGGAGCTACCGGTGTCGTCGGAGCTACCGGTGTCGTCGGAGCTACCGGTGTCGTCGGAACCATCGGAGCCGTCAGAGCCGTCGGAACCATCGGAGCCGTCGGAGCCATCGTCATCGTCGACTTCTTCGACGATTTCGAGATCAGCTCGGTCGGTGGTTTCGCCGTCGTCGGACTCGATCGTGTAGTTCCCGACGTCGAGATCCTCGGTGCTGACTTCAAGGGTCCACTGACCGTCAGTGCCCCACTCGTCAGTGCTGGTGATCGTCTGCGAGTTATCTGCGTCGTTCAGGACCTCAACCGTGATGGTGTTGTCCTCAGGCTGGAGGTTGGTCTCACCTTCGACAACGACCGTACCGTCGGACGGGACGGGATTGATTCCGTCGGCTTCCTCGCCTTCGGGGTAGATCGATTCAATCGTGGTCGAAGCGTCGGTGTAGCGGAAGTTCTCCATGACCATGCGGTCGTCGCTGGCGGTTTCGTCGACAGTCTCACTAGCGATGCTTTCACGAAGTTGTTCGCCAGTCAGACCATCAAGGTTGTTGACCCAGGTTTCGAAGTCATCGTCGCCGGAGAAGGTACCGTCGCCGTACATATCGTCACGGCCATTCGAGATGACGTGTGCAGAGACCTTACCCTGCGAGAGGGCAGCGAGACTCACATCTTCTTCTTCGAAGGTACCGTCATCCTCAACGGAGACTTCCTGGACCATCGTGTTGCCACGTTCGTCAACGAAGACGAGGACAACGTGGTCCTGACCACTTGCCGTACCGCTCACGTCGATGTTACTGTCGACGTCTTGGGAAATCTCCCCGTTGATGGTTTCGAAGTCAGCAGTCAGGTCGCCTGCGACCACAGAAATCGACTCGGTGGCGCTGGTACCCTGGTTGAACTCCGTAGTCGTGAGAGTCTCGCTCGTCGCATCGGACTGAGCGATGATACCAAGACGGTACGTACCGGGCAGACTCAGAATGTCCGAGCCACCCGTGTCACGGTTGGAGAGAACGACGTCTTCCTCTTCGAAGGTGTCGTCGGACTCAACATCGATTCCGTCCATGACGCGTTCCCAGTCGCCGTTATCGCGAGCGTAGACCGCAACCTTGTCGGTACCCGCTGCGCTCCCGTTGATGTCGACTTCTTCACCGACAACGTAGGTTCCTTCTGGGCTGTCGATCGTGACGTCGCCTTCCTCAACGTCGAGGGTGGTGTCGTCTTCCGAGTCTTCACTGTCGATGTCTGCAACGGACACACCGTTTTTGTAGACCTCAACGTCGACTGAGGAATCATCGAGGTACTGGCTTTCGATCGAGCCGACAGCAGTCGTACCGTCCATCTCGACGATAGCGTACGCAACACCGCTGTCGCTGTCGAAGCCGACCTCTTCCGTGTCGTCAACGTTTCGGAAGATGGTCTCTTTCTCGTCGTCTGTGATACCGTCACGGAAGTCGGAGCTGTCGATTGTCACAACGTGGGTCTGGCCGTCAGTCCCACCGGTGACGGTGTACTGGATGTCGTCACCGCGGACAGCGGAGTCGTTGGCCAGTTCGATGCCGAGATCCTCGTCGTTAGTCAGGGTGACCGTCGTGGTCTCGGAAGCGCTACCGAAGTCAAGGTTCTCCGTCCCTTCTGCCGTAATCGTGTAGTCACCGGTGTCCGAGCTGGAGAGGTCAATCATGATGCCATTACCGCTTGTGTCGATCAGTGCATCCTCGCTTTCGAGGACCTCGGCGGTGACATCCGAACCGCTCTCGTCCGTAATCTCGATTTCGACAGGCTCAGCCTGCTCGAAATTGTACTTGACGTTGATTCTCATGTGCTCCGCATCTTCAGTCGAAATGCTGGAGCCGTCAACATCATCCGAGATAACGTTACCATCGGAGTCCAGGTTATAGACGGTGATATCCGCGACTCGTGGCTGTGTAACCGTCACGGATTTGTCGTTGCTGCCCGTGTAGATACCAGTTTCCTGATCTTCCGGAATCCGGAGGTTGGTGTCGAGGGTCTGGCCCTCAGCGCCACCACTCTCGGCACCGGTCAGCGTCGTCGAGAAGCCGTCAGCGAAGGTAAGGTCATCCTCGCCCTGGTAGATTGTGTCTCCATCTTCTACAACAATACCATCTTCATATCGATTGTTCTCTGCCGCCGCTGCGCCGCCCACAAACGCTGCGGACATCGCAACGACAGAGAGGACCATCATCGCGGCCAGGAACACTGCACGTCCCTTCTCACGATAGGTGGTTTCGTTTGTCATTTATTTTATGTGTTTGGTTGGGTTGGTTTGCGCACGATCATGGAGGTGGCTGCATTCGGCCGACAACACAGTTCGATATTGCTACTGCATTTCACCGAGCAGCCTCCCGGGATAGGGGTACCCGGAACTACATTCTGGCTGGGCCATAAGTCTTGTGTATTTACATAATTTCGAATTGAGGTATCTATTTCTAGCGTGTGCGCACTTCTAGACCTCTAAAACCAGATCTAGCAAACCCATGTATGCTAGAAGTAATTTCAGTATCAAAAGACTAATTAGAATTCTGCAACTTTATCGCCTGTGGGGAAACCCACACCACACTGTGCGTCCCAATTAGGGATGCCTGTCATGGACCGCTCGAGGGACGGGTGATCTCTTGGGTAGGGACTAGAGTTTTTCCGTCCCCGTGCGGTTTTCAACTGAAGCGGTAGCGCGGAGTCTCCATTCCCAAGGAATGAGGGAAGTCGTTCGAAAGACAGGAAATCTTTCGTGATAACGAAAATCGAAGATTGTCGAACCACGAATAAGTAGGGAGGGGAGATGCGTGTTCGTTTAAATACGGAGATGCAAGCCAACAGAAGCAGGCTGATCGAGTATCGATTGGGGTGGTAGTGGACGGAAGTAGGGGAGTCACATCTCCCATGTTATAGGGCTACCAATTAGTGTCTGAGCCGATGGGAGCCCACCACCCCATTCTGATAGGGGTCAGTGAAGTACCGCGGGGGCAAGCCCCGCGGCTTCACCGTTTTGACCGCACGTCCCGAAACGGGCCGTGCGGTCGCAGGCGAGTTTAATTCCCCTCGGACTTCCCATGACGAGTCGTCTGGAATTAATACCCGAACGCTCGGTGCGTCCGTGAGGGTCGGCCGCTCCACCACGGCCCGACAACTCCCGTCTCACCACGCCAAAGACGCGGGTTTTGAGAGGAGTCGCATTCCTCGCAACTGCCGGCAGTTGCTTCGGATTAAGGTCTTTAATCCATGTCGCAACTGTACTCTCCAATACGGTGGTATCCATCATATAGATTACGCGATTCACCCTCGGGGTCAAGCCCCGAGGCACTCTCGCTGTATCTCTGTAGATTAGTTCATAGGAAACCGAGTAGCTATTCTCGCAGGATTTGAACCACTCGCTTAAGACGGGTTAGAAGTGACTCTTTCTCATCGTTCTGACGCACTTTCAACGCCGTCTGGTAGTGTCGGTAGGCTCTCTCGAAGCGCTCGCCTTTGATGATCGTGTTGCCCTCGCGTCGAATCACGTTGGTGTCCTCGAGCACGTCGAGGTGGGTCTGCTGGAGCGCGACATAGACATTGTGCCGGTCCGTCGAGCGGTCTAAGCCGTCGATCAGTGCCCCGTGTTCTAATTCCGTTACTCGAGTCACCAACTCGCCTTTGTCAATCTGACCGTGATCGGCGAGCACATCGAGGACGTACCGGCGGCGGGCGTTTTTCAGCGCCGTGAAAATCTCGCCGTCTGTCTCGTCGAACGCTTGCGCGGGGCTCGGAGTGGTTGGCGACATAACATAATCATGCATGGGATATTCAAAAAAAACTAGCGGATCAGTGGGTGCCCCTTCGCATGTCAGTAGTTCATGTAGACTGTCTACCCCAATCCTACTCAAAACCGCCTGTCCTCGATAGATTAAACACCGACGTAACGGAATACTACTACGTGGCTGACCTTGAACTCGACTTCGACGACGACATGATCGCTGTCGACGACCACGACCGTCAACAGCGGCTCATGGCAGCCCACGACGGCGACGAGTGGACTATCTTCGAGGGGCCGATCGACGGGCCACACGCCCTCTCGAAACGGGGCAGCGTCGAGACAGCGAATCAGGTCCTCGTTGCTGCATTACAGTGGGTCGCTGAGAACGACGACATGTGAGAGTAGCACTTTTTTATCAAAAAGGTAGATAGCTATTTAATAAATATAAGCCAGACGTGTTTCCTATAGTTGACATCAAAAAGCAAAAGAGAGACTTGAAAGAGGCTGGTTTCGAGATCATCGCTGTCAAAGACGGCGGCGAACGAATCCACGTCAAATGAGATCGGCCTATACTCGCCGTCGGAGCACGAGCGCCGTCAGTAGTCCTGCAATCGATGCGAGTCCAGCCCCGATCCCGAAGCCGGGTGTGCCATCCGTGTTCTCGTCGTCTTTAGCAGCGTCTTCGGTCTCAGTCTCGAGGAATTCACTCATCGCGTCAGTATCGGGTCGTGGGAAGTCGTCCTCCCACTCACCGGCCTGGTGGACTGTCGTCTCGGGCCCGACCACGCTCAACTGCTCGAGATCTGCCTTTGTTGCCGAGGCGGTGTCAATCCCGTCCATGTCGTCGACGTAGACGTACATCGATGTCGTCTCGTTGTGCTGTTCGGTCGCAACGCCACTGACGGACAGACTCTCACTGACTGTGTCGGTAATCTCGCTCATGTTTTCGAACTGTGCGCCAGCTTCGACGCGCACCGTGCCATCCTTGAGCCCGGCGTCGATGCGAGCGACCTTGAGTTCGGATTCGTTCAGCGCCGACACGAACTCTTCTGTTTTCGGGGACATCGTCGTCGACGACTGACTGTTTTGGATCGACTGTGCCCAACTCTTGATCGTCTGTCCAGCCAGATCTTTTGACTCGAGTTTGAATTCGCCGTCCATCGAGAGTTCGTCACCGTCGGTTTCGGCCGTGAGATCGAACGTGACATCGTTCGGCGGCTCGACGTCGCGGGACTCGAGTTCGTCGATGTAGGCGTTCCAGTTTTTGGTATCGCCCGTCATCGTCGCATTGAACGACAGATCACCGGACGATGCTTGTTCGACCGACCCGTCCCAGGTAAATGTCGACTCGAGGTTCGCCGCCTGCTGAGCCTCGATGGATTTTCGCGCATTCTCGAGTTGCTCTTGAGGAAGCTGACCAGTCGTATCGGTTGCTTCCATCAGATCGAACATCGAGAGGGTCAGTTCGTCGTAGTTCGCGATCGCAATATCCCAGTCGGCGTCAACCGTGCCCTCGTTCACGTCCACCATGAACGAGATCGTCTCAAGATGAACCTCAGTGACACTGGTCGCGATTTCTCGTGCTTCCGAGCGGGTCAGATCGGCCGACTCATCGGACACCAGTTGGTCGGTTAGCTGCTCTTCGATACCGCTGTCGACGCCGGTGTACGTAACGGTGTACGCGATCTCGAGCTGGGAGTGGCCGCTCGATTGGTTCTGGAAGTCGTAGTTCGTGATCTCGATCTTGCTAGTTCCGTTGAGACTCGTAGCGAGCATCCCATACTGGCCCTGAAGCGTTTGTTTGGCTTGGTCTCGTGTCTCCCACTGACTCACCGTCCACTGGGACAGGTTCCGTTCTTGGGTAACGTCGACCGTGTAGCCGCTCTTCGTCTCCGTCACGGCCGCATCGACGTACATGTTCGACCCGCTACCCATGGTGTCTGTCTCTGCGAACACCTCACCGTTCGTCTCGAACCGATCCGCAGTCGCGGCGATTTCGCCGCTCGTACTGACTGTCCCAGCACTCGTATTCTCGCCGTTGAACGACCCAGACATCTCCGCGTTGAACTCGTTGGCGTCTTCGGAGACCTCTCCAGAGACGTCAACAGTGAGATCTTTGAGATCGTCCGGCTGCTGCATGACCATCGATCCGTTTCCGGAGAGGCCCTGCTGGTTGAGGATCGTCGAGAAACTCGCTGATTCTACATCCTCGTTTGGGTTCTCGACGTCATCAACGACAAGCATGTGAACCAAACCTTCACTGACGTCCATACCCACGTCGATCTTATCGAGGTCCTCGGAGTCGTTCTCATAGTGGAGGACGGCGCTTCCGTTGTCGCCGAGATAGATATCATCGGCCGGCTCAGACTGTGAGTCGACCTGTGTGATCGAGTCGTGCGATTCGAACTCCGGGGAGGGCTCAGTCGCTTGTGCAGTCGTCGTCGCACCGCCGAAGACGACCGGGAGTCCGATCGTTGCAACGCCAACGACTGCGACCATGCACACGGCCAGAAACGCCCTGAAGCCGTCCGTCGATCGCAGTTTCGCTAGCGATTTCAATACTGATGACATATGAATAGACGTTCAACCGCGTGGTTATAAAAGTTAAGATACAGTGACATTCACACCTCCTGAAAGGCGCGACTTCCCATACACAGCGGCTTGCTGTGGTGGGCGAGTTACGGGTTCCCATTTCGTTCCACGAGAGACTGCTGGCAGTGCCACGCTACCGGTGCCCTTCTCCACAGTCGAGAAACGGAGAGTCAGATGTCGACACGATCGAACCGATAGAGTCCGATTCCGAGCGGCACGACGATCCAAAACAGCAGAATCATGAAGGAGAACCAATCATTGAGGTAGATTGGTAGCTCGCCGCCGAACATCTGTGCACTGGTGGTCGATCCCTGCTCGAGCAGATCAACGTCGATGAGGAATGTTAAACCTCTGTTGTATGCCTGGCCAGGATCGAGATTCGTGATGAAGTACGTCCAGTCTTGCCGCCGCTCTGCCATCATTTCTTGCCCCTGAAACTCCTGCGTATACGTTACGGTATCGAAAAAGAGGAACTTTCGCTCACCAAGCAGCCTAAATATAACGCCGGGACTGTTCCATACAACGTAAAAGAGCAGGAAAACACGGAACATCGCAGTTCCAGCAATGGTCGTCGAGCGCGTCAGGGACGAAAGCGAGACGGCGATGCTCGTGTAGATCATCCCACAAGTCATCGACACGACTAATACTGTCGAACAGAACTATCTGAAGATCGGTCGCTCAGACTCGGCCGTCACCGCCGGAGACGGGCCGGTTTTCGCGAGCGACATCTCGCTGACTCCTGTCTAGTAGTGTCAGGAGGTCGACACCGCCGCGCTCGGCGAACTTCGCCGACATACCCGTTCCTGCACCAGCACCGATGATTGGATCTCCACTCGATACGGTCTCGTGTAGCCGCTTCAGTGACTTCTCGTGTGTAATTGTTCTGTAATAACGAATGCTAATTTCCCCCACTATTCAACCTTTGCATATTTATACGCAGCGAATAGTGTTTAATTATAAATTATATAATATTCAATGTTATCTACACTCGCATGACTTGCCACGCTTCACGAAAATAAACTCAGTCTGATTGCCGAGTGGATCGATCGTCGTTTCGACTCAAATATCGGAAAGCCTTGACGCACGCAACTGTACGAGCGTCTGGTTCACTCCTCGTTCGGCGGAAGATCGCCGAGGGCAGTGATCCCAGAGTTCGTATTGCTCATCGCAAAGACTTCCCCATCGGCGATGCGGGGGGAGCACTGATTGTCGGGTCGAACGTGTCGGCAACGGCGTAATACCATTGAGTAGTTCCATCCATTCGGTTGAAAGTTCCGATACACGGTCAAGAGTCTCGAGGTCGAATGCATCGCCGGAGATCGGCGCAACGACAGTGTCCTGTCGACTGCGAGGCTGTCCGCCTGTGGGTCCCCATCGGTGAACCACCGCTCTGAGCCATCTGAAGCGGAAACCGAAGCGGGTCCGTCAACGCCCAGAACGAACACCGTTACATCGGCGACGGCAATCGCGCGGTTCGTTCGGTCCGCGACGGCGACCGAAGTGCGATGTTCGCCCGTTTTTGGGTCATAAACGAGAACGGCGCCGTCGTCACCGATGAAGACGCCATCGTAGTGGCCACCGGTGGGGTTGTTGGAGCGTCAAGAGTGCGTTCATATCAGGGCTCCGTCTTCGGCTGCGAAGGAGCGGAGGATCGGCGTTTCGTCCTCTGTGTATCCGCTGGCGTAAACGCAATCGTCGAACACCGCCGGTAGCGTCGTGCGAACGGAGGCCCGGTGCGGGGCTGTCCACTCCGTCTCACCCGAGGCGACGGAAAACGCCACGAGTTCGAGAACGGGGTCGTCCCGTTGGGGGCGTTCGAAGGGAACAACACCGATCGACAGATCGGGAGCGACTGTCATCGGTCCGATTGGAACCCCATCGATCGTCCGCGTCCATTGCTTGCTGCCGTCGGTCGGATCGAACGACATCAACCGGCCCGTGGACCCGAGCAAAATGTGCTCACCGGTGACGGCCGATTGTGTCAGCGGTGCGCCCGAGGAATCGACTTCGAGGTTGGTCCGCCACTGCTGTTCGCCGGTCTAGCCGTCCAGCGCTACCAGTGCGTCGCCGACGGAATACACCGTCTCCTCGTGGACCTGCGGTGGGATCGTTTCGGCACTTCCCCCATTCCATGCCAGCGTTCCACGTTCTGGAGGAGTGAAATTCGAGGCGCCCGTGTTACCGGCATCGTGGGCCGACTGTAGCCACGTCCCCGTTGGAGATTCGGGGGAGAGGGCGATTTTCATTGCCGTTAAGGATATTGAGACAGCCCGACAAAGCGCCTGCACTTATCCCGACCGCGCCCGCAAGCGTTTGTCGCCGATTCCATGCCATATGGACTTATCAATAGAAGAATTTCTTAATTACCATTACATATAGTATAGGAAATCATGCCTGACGAGTGAGAGTTGGTTCGCCGCTCCATCATCCGACACTATCTGTTGATTCTCGTCTTCGACGGCATCTGCGTCGCTCACGAGCGAGGACTCAACCGCTTCAAGAACGAGTCGAGACCCCTTCCAGGGTTGTCCGCCTGGGGAGGGAACCATTTTGCCCCCTTACTGGTACACAAGGGCATACAAAACGAAGCCGAGTCCTACGACGGTCACAAGCCCGCGTGTGAGTAGCACCGGTCCAATCCCAGCGTCCAGCCTGCTGACGACGGCAACTATAATGAAGACACCGGTAGTCAAGAGAAAGATGCCGATTGCAAGCGAGCGCATTTTTGGTGCATCGTTGCGCCAGTACCCACGGTAGGCGAGGGCAGCGACCAAGAAGCCGACGAGCGCGGTCAGTGCCCGCGACCCCCACGCAATTTCGCTGGGTGTCACCACCGTCAGAACCGACAACTCGGCGGGCGTCATGAATCTCCTCCGAAGATGGTCCGCAGGATGATTCCCAGACCAGACAGTTCACAACCACTCACGAGGATCGAACGACCAACAACCCCAACGCTCGTCATAGTGGGCAAAGCGATCCGGAGGAGTTCTGGAACGCTCGCCAGCAAGAGCAGCCCAACTGCGAGTTTCAACTGCCCCATATGACCCGGTTCACGACGATAGTCACGCAGGAGAACCACGGCGATGGCAACCGACATGATGATCGTGAGCACCGAGATAGCAACCACTATCACTGCGATTAGGGAACTCGTTCCAGTCGCCCGCAATTGTAAGACCACGTCCAGCATGTCAGGACAACCCCTCGAACAGATCGGTGAACCGGTCGGACGGATCTGTCGACGAGCGTGTGATAGTCACGTCGTACGCTCCATCAGCGAACGAGACGGTCACATCCTTGATCGTCGTGGCGTACCGTTTGAAGTGGTTGCCATCCGAGTCAACCACCTGTTGGTCGGTCACGAGATCAGCCGCCTCGAGTCGCTCGAGACGACGATATGCTGTCGGATCTGACATGTCACACGACGCACAAAGTTCGGAAGCAGACATAGGTTCAGTCGTGAGTTCGGCGAGGATGGCCCGCGCGTACTTGTCTTCAAGCAACGCGAGAACTTCGTCCTCATCCTCGTCCATATACCGACTCGTGCTCGGGCAGTAGTAAAAAGGCAACCGTAGCTTCCGGGACAGAAGCCGTCCCTCCGGTAATAATATCCTCACTCTTCTCGATTCGGGTATGTCACCACAGTCATCAGTAAAACAGGCAGCCCCAACTGGACTTCGACAACTGTGGCGATGTGTTATATGGCCAGTCTGGAATCATGATCACCACCGCCTACGCGCACCTTTCCGTGCGATTATTCCAGTCATCACTACATTTCTCGCCATCGCTATCGTTCAGTCGATCGTCAGATCACAGTTCAAGCATCCGGTCAGAGAGTCAGCCGAAATGATTGGGATAGCAGGTGTCCTCATCGGTGCGGTTCTCGTCAGTAGTCGACTGATTGACCGTCGCCCAGCCACAGAGTACGGTCTGTCATTTGATCGTCAGTGGTTGCAGATGTTCGCCGTTGGCGGGTTAGCTGCGACACTTATTAACGCCGGTGCGGTTGCAGTGGGACTTGGTGCCGACTGGGTAACTGTCGCTGGTATCGCACAGACACCGGGTGTCATTTCGTTTCTCCCAGCGATGGTCATTGTCTTCGGCTATATTATGGTTGCGGGACTGTGGGAAGAGTTCATCTTCCGAGGAGTGCTGTTGAAGAACATCGCTGAAGGGGTCAACGGATACGTACGGAATGAAATCGCGATCGGTATTGCGCTTGCTATCAACTGCATCGTTTTCGCGTTCTTGCATGGCGGGAAAGTCACACATCTCAGCCATTACGGATACTACCTATTGGCAGGGCTAGTGCTCGGTGGCGTCTATGTGTTGACCGGTGAACTTGCACTGTCTATGGGATTCCATATATTCTACAACTACACCCAGAGCGCAGTGTTTGGACTTGGTGTTTCACAGCAGACGCCGGAACTACTCGTCTTAAATCTTGTCGGACCGACCCAATATATTGGTGAAGAGGGGTTCGTCCACGTCGGTGCAACAGCTGTTGGTGGCCTCCTTTTGCTGGGATATGTATACTGGATGGATGGCGAACTTCGCATCCACGATCGCCTGACACGATGGACAAGTACCGTATAGTTCGTCGCTTGATGAGGCTACACGTGCCCAAGATAGTAGCATCATATGTCGTTTCGTTAGTGCTTTTGGCAAAATTCACTATCCATAGAGCGTGTCATAGAAAGCGTCACGTGCGAAGCAGCAGGGTGCGCGAAGTGTGTCCAACACAACAACCCTGCAAGACGTAGCTTCGGTAGACGACTTCTTGAATGTCGCGGCTACCGAGACAGTACCGCTATTCGAGCATCTTGAGTTCGAGTTTCTACTGGAATACGACGTGTTCGCCCCCTCGAAGCGGGGGCGAACACGAGTTCACCAGCCACCAGACCTCTTTCGCTTTCTGCACTGACTCGATGGAAACGCTGCTATGCCATGAGAACGTGAAGCAAGCATGGGACGCAAGAGACCGACTGTAGTAGTGTGCCCCGAGCACGTTGCACTGACTGGTCCGTGTGCGAAAGAAGCCGAGTCATGGGCGTTACAGCTCGACTGCCGCTGTAATCAGGTGTTCGGAATGTGCATCAGCGAGCGATGAGCGTCAATTTGCTACACTGATGGGTGAAGTGAAAAATTAGAGCTGCCTGTGCAAGTTAGCGCTCGAAGATCGGCATCGTTCATTCCTGGTGTGATTCGCTCGAAAATAGAATGGCTAAGCAGAGATATCTCTCATGAGTCGGCGTTCCGCCGCCGCGGAACGCCTACGTCACAGGAACCTCCTTGCGGACGATATTCAGGAATGTCCGCGCAGGCACGCGTGGTTTCAGTCGCTGGTCAATGTCGAGGCTGACCTGCACCAGCAGGTCAACGAGCAACCACATATCGTAGAGAATAACCGCAAAGCCGAAGTAGAACACTCGAACGGCGGTGTTTCGAGAAGTCGTCCACGCGAGGAAGTCTTTGATCGACTTGTAGCTGTTCTCTATTCCCCATCGGCGGGCGTACCGCCGCATCACGCGGCGGGTACGCCCCCGCGCCTTCTTTGTCGCATCACTTACCGAGAGGTTCGTCACGAACGTCACCGTTGCACCTTCCTTCCGATCTGAGGGAACCCCGACCAGCGTCGGGGTGACCGTTACACTGCCACCCACGATGGTTCCTTCCATCTCGTGATTCTGTTTGACGCCGACGTCGTGATCCATGTCCTGTACAAACCGCTTGACCGGGTCATCCGAGGATTTTCGGATGAGATAGAAGAGGCCCGCCTCTTCGACCGCGTGGATCACGCCGACGCCGTCGAATTCGGCGTCGGCGTAGACCGTCCCGATCGAAACATGGTCACTCGCGATTTCGAGCAGTTGCTCAACGAGAACTCGCCGAGGGATGTAGCCGCGTAGCGGCCGCATCCCGAGCGTGAACTTCACTTCTTTCCCAACGATCGAGACGGTCGCCATTTTGTAGCACCACGAGTACGATTTGCTCGGTGGTGCACCTGTACTCATCTGGAACTCGTCACGATCACCGTAGTAGGCGATATAGGTGATATCGATCGCCACATCGACGTGGCGATCGATCGAGTAGTATTGCTCAGCAGCCCACATCATCGTTCCAATCGCTCCGTTGACCATCGAGGCGATCTCCATCGCCTCGAGTTGCTTGATGTAGTGGAGATGCGTATCACCGTCAGGACCGCCGTTTTCGCGAGTTGTTTCCTCGTCGAAGATCCGGCTTCCTTGGTTGGCAGCAGTCCCGGTTAATCCGAGGTAGCTCTGGAGATCGAGGAACGCGGTATCGTCATACCGCGTTCCGTCGTCCGGTCGATCGAGGTCAATCGCCGGAAACACGATCTGACAGAGGGCCTCCGTGACGTCTTTTGCTTTGCCTGTGACGTAGCGCTGTTCTGAGCGGTTGGAAAGGTCGCTCTTGTCCTCAGGGTGAAGCGCGCGCAGTCCGAGCGGGTTGCCCATCTCGTGGGCAACCGCGAGGATACATTCAGCAGATATTCGGATGAAGGCTTGAAGCCGGTTCGGGAACCGGTCGCGCCAGGCGCGACCGAGTGTGGTCCGACCCGGTGCGGTTTTGTCCCCAGCGAACTGGTCGGGATCAAAGCCGAGCGTGCTAGCACGCTCGGCAGTCGCGAGGTAGTCGTGGAGTTCTGTCGTCGTGAAGCCGGAGAGCTCCTTGCAATAGAACGCCCGTACCATCGGCTCGTAGCCGTAGCGAGCGTTCCATTCGGTTTTCCCAGCTTCGTAGACTGCAGTCTCACTGAAGTCAAACCCACGGACCACGGTCAGGAGGTCCGTGTCTTTGTGAATCAATTCCTCGGCCTGTTGTTCGAGTCTGCTGATCGCAGACTCGAACTCGGTGCTCTGTTGAACAGCGATCTAATCAGCCGATATCACTGGTTTAGAAGGATGAAGCCGAGGAATTCGATTCTGTCCTATGGAAATCGATATCCTCGACTTCGTTGAGCAGTGTCGTGACATAGCCAAACAAGCGTTGGGGAAGCACGCGGGCGAGCCCGCCAGCGGCGGGTTCGCCCGCTGGGTCCATGTCGTCCTACACTGTTTTCGGCTCGAAGAAGGTCACAGCTACCGTGAAACGCCGAATCGGTTGAAGTACATGACCGAGATTTGTGACGTACTCGGTCTCGATCGAGAGAACCTCCCCGACTACAGCACGATCTACAAGTCGTTCGACCGGCTGAAAATGTGGGTGTGGCGGGCGTTGCTGCGCGTTTCAGCGCAGCAACACCCGCAGTCTGGCCACGCTGCTCTCGACAGCACGTTCTTTGACCGCCGCCGTTCGTCGTCGTACTTCCGCCAGCGGTCAGGAAATACCGTGCAGACGCTGAAAGTGACGACATTAACTGATATAGAGTCGCTCGCTGTTCTCGATGTCCATATCACAGCACGGTGGAAGCACGATACGAAGACCGGACCGCAGGTCGTCCGCCGAAACGCGGACGACCTGCAGTCCGTGGTTGCCGACAACGCGTTCCAAGACTGGCACACTGAGTACGAAATCTCCGCACTTGACATTGAGTACCTTGTTCACTACCGCGGCTCATCACCGAATGCAGTCATGAACAACGCGCTCATTCGGGCAAAAGGATACTCTCAGCGCTGGATGGCCGAAACCTCGTACTCAACAACGAAGCGCTCGCTCGGCGACGCCGTGCGAGCGCTGGGCTGGTATCGCCAGTTCCGTGAAATTGTCCTGATGTTCGCCCTCATCAATATAGAATCGCTGTGTGAGCCTCTGTAACCGTGACTCAGCATCTATTCAACAGAGCAGAACTCGGATGTCGTTTGAGACATCCCTTTACAGTCGGTAAGCAATCGGAGTCAGTCACCCGTCTCGTGCACAGAATCTGTCGTTCGGGACTCCTGATTACGGGCGGCCCTCAGAGGCCGGCCGAGGCCATCAGTGAGCGACTGCTATCTCCAATAGCAACTGCACCGCACCGACCGCACAGCAAAAGATATCGACCGCCTGCCGACTGTGAAGGACGGCAGACATCAGCACACCCAATCATTTTATCGTCAGCGGTGGTTTGGCCGGTCAGCAGCGTTTCCATAGGTGCTACTACAAGGACATCTACGGCACACGTCCAGTTACACGAGAACTCCAGCACGGCCTCGTCTGGTACTACTGCGGACTCGACAAACCACCATCCAGAGACACGATTGACCGGTTTCTTACCGACCTCGAACACGTCGTCGACGATATCTTCGAGATACTCGTCGAGCAGGCCGCCGCCCGCGGCCTGCTCGACTCGACGTACTCCATCGATTCGACGCACATCGAGGCGATCCAGTACAACGACGCTGCCTCATGGAACTACGATCCAACCGCCGAAGAGTACTACTACGGCTTCGGCTGTACGATCGTCTCAACCGGCGCAAAGATCCCGATAGCAGCAGAGTTCACACAGGCCAAACAAGCAGACCAAGAAACGGCGATGCGCGTCACACGTGACGCGCTCGCCGTCGACACACCGATCTGGATGCTTGGGGACAGCGCCTACGACATCCTCGATTGGCACGACTCCTGCGGCCAGCAGGTAGTCGTGCCAATCGCTCCATACAATCCGCGAAACACTGACGACCCGAAAGACATCGAGTACAGAGTCGAAGACCGAATCGAGAAACACAGCGAGGACGTTCAGCTGAAACAATCCATCTTGGACGAGACGTACAACAACCGGACAGGAGTCGAACGAACCAACGACGCAGTCAAGGACTGCGGCCTCGGGCACGTCCGCGCCCGAGGCCGCGTCCACGCACGAACAGAAGTGTTTGTTGCGCTGTGTCTTCGGATCGTCATTGCAATCACCAACTACGAGCGAGGACACGATCCAGGACGTGAGAAACTCAAGCTATGAGTTGGATTCTATGACACGCTCGATTCACAGAAGGTTTGGGTGTACTCTGAGTCGGTGACGTCATGGCTGGTCAAGAAAAAGAGATCGTCCGTCACCTGAGTGAGGACGATCTCGACCGCTTGCTCACGCAGACAGATAATGAGAAGATGAGCAAGCGCCTCACCTTCATCAAGCGGCTGTACAAGGGTGCGACGCTCGAAGATGCAGCCGATGATGTCGGAATGTCCCAGTCAACCGGAAGTCGCTGGGCAGATCTTTGGAATGAAGGTAGCCTTGGTCAGTTGATGCCGAACTTCGGGGGCGGCAGGCCCCCGAAGCTCGGCGATGGCCAACGAGAGCGCCTCGTCAAACTCCTTCGAGAAGGCGAACCGTGGAAAAAACAGGAGATACAGCACTTCCTGAACACTGAATTCGACATTGAGTATCATCCGAATTATCTTCCACGAATGCTGGCCGACCTCGGGCTCTCGTACGCAATTCCGCGGACAGAGCGGCCAGATCGACCAGACAACGCTGACAAGATCCTCGACGAACGCGTTGCAGACGCGTTCGACGAGGAGGGCCCTGAGAAGCCCCATAACAAACGCTCTAACGCCGACAGTAGCGAAAACTGGGAGATTGATGCCGATATTTGTACAGATGGAGGCACAGCAATCGGCTTCTTTGACATCTCTCACCCGCAACCATGGGACAATTCTCAGCGGCTCTATACCGTCAGCGAGCCGACGATCACCCGGCCGCTGGTGAAAATCGATACACCAGCGGCCGGGTTCTATGCGCTTACTGGCGAGAGTGTTCTCCAGTTCCCCGTGGATCAGACAAAAGAGCAGATCTGTGAGTGTTTTCGACGGATCCGCGAGCAGAATCCCGGCAAGCGGATTCTGCTCGTCTTGGATAATTTCCCCTCACACACATGTGAATACACGCGGAAACGCGCTCACGAACTTGGAATAGATCTCATCTTTCTTCCGGTCGGTTCTCCACACCTCAATCCGATCGAATCCGTCTGGAAGAGTCTCAAATGGGAGTCGTCACCACTCATCGTGGAGGGCGCGGATGAGTACCGCGCCCTCCTCGATGAGTTCTTCACGAAACTGACCGAACGGTTGAGCTTTGCGAGCTCGTGGATCGAGAATCATCTCGGCGAGTATATCCAAAAGTTGCGTTAATCACTATCCTCGGCGTGCTCTTCGAGGAACTCAGATCGAAAAAGCGTAGTGAGCCGACGCATAATTCGCGGTGAGGAGGTAGGGTTGTGCACAGACTTCTCCTCCTCATTCCTCTCGAAAAATAGCCCCGATAAGCCGTCGCTGTCATGCGGTTCGTCTCTTAGCTAAAGACGGATGGTCGACACCTTCATCGAGAACCTGTGGGGTATCGAGTACTCGCCAGTCCGGAACCGGTCGAGAAGGTCTGTATGTTCCTCGGTGACCGTCTGGTGAGTTGCACACGGGACATCCAAATTCGTAAGACGCCCCAAATCGGGTGTTCAAGGTCGGCTTGAACAGTCTCTGGGTAGTCAATACAAAGTAGATGAAATACAATGTTAGTAATGTTCATTGGCGCAGGTAAGAGCCTCAGTCAATCTCAGTGTTGAGTGTATTTCGAATGTCATCTACCAAAATCCCACTTACCGCCGCTGCGATCTGTTTTCTCTTGGCACTCGCAGTCCCGACTGCGGCGATCACAATTGGTGAGAGTCCGGGAAGCGATGACGTCACTCTCGAACCGGTCGACGCCGAGTACGCGACCCTCAAGGATGGCGAACTTGTCCTCGAATTCGAGGCGCTAAATGACTGCGCGGAGACAACCTTTTCGGAAGTGTTCACGATCGAGGTGGGTGATAATGCAGACGATGTAGAGGCCATGGGGATCGACCATGATCTCGAGGGAGTGGCCTTCTATGCCGACGGCTCAGCGATCACGAACGACTCGCGGCTCGAGCTCGCCGCCGGAGACACCAAGACCGTCGGTGTAACTGTTGACACTCGGTCTGTCCAAGAGACGACAGAGAACTTCACGATCACGGTACAATACACCGACAACGAAACCGGATCGGAACAGTCCGCAGGAGGTGCAAGCGGCACGAGTTTGTCGGGTTCGCCAGCGATCGAACGCACGAACCTCACTGTCTCGCCAACGACGGCCAACGCCGGCGAGGCGGTCACGGTGACTGCGACCTACCGCAACGACGGTGACGCGTCGGGCCAGACGACAGCACAGTTGACCGTCGACGGCATCGTTGTCGACCAGCGGACGATCGTCCTCGAACCGGGCGAGGAACGAACGGTCACGTTCGAGCGCACGATGGAGTGGCCTGGCACACACGAGATCAGCGTTTCGGGAGCAGGTAGTCAGTCGGTGACCGTCGGGGGGCCGCCGATCGACGTCGTCAACGCCAGCGTCGACAGCACAACGGTCACCACGGGCGATTCGACCACCGTTCGAGCAACCGTCACGAATCCGACCGACAGGGGGGTCGATCGGACGCTCGAGGTGGCGGTCGACGGCATCGTCGTCGACAGTCGGGCCGTCTCGATCCCCGCAAACAGCGAGCGGACGGTGACATTCGAACGAGAGTTCGAATCAGCGGGCACCTACGAAATCGCAGTCAGCGGCGTCACTGCAGGCGAAGTAACCGTTCAGGACCCAGCGGGATTAACACTGCAAAACCGTGAGCTCTCTCCTGCGACGACAGCGGCACTTGCGCCCCCGGCAACGGCGGGGTTGTTGTTCCTAGCAGTCGCAGCCAACCGTCGATGGGCGATCATTAACTAGTGCCGCCGTCGATCGAACCTTTTTCGCTGCTTTTCTCCACACTCAAGGCGGAGAGACCGGTATGTTCTCGATTTTCACTTCTGCGTTCTCCCGTCATATTTTTGTGACTATAGTAACACATCTTCTGCTATGGAAGACTTCACCAAGACATTGCCCACCACGCATATTGTGCGAATCCCCTCGCCTCCCCTTTTCGCCCACTTACCGAGACATCGAATCTTGGGGTCTTTCACTATGCGTTACATCAGCACAGCGTTTCTTTCACTCAAGACTAGGGGTATATTCGGAGGGAATGTTACCGGGCACCATGATATTTCATCGCACATTTGAGGCTCAATTGATCCTCGATACGCTTTCAAGACACTCTTGAATAGGGTATTGCTTATGCTTCAGAGCTTCTGGTCAATCAATACAAAGTGGGTGGCATTCCTACTATGGAGTAGGAACTGCGTTCTGGCACCTATCGAAATCGTGCTGGCACGCGGGAGGTAACTGTAACAATGAAAATGAATCGACGTAATGTATTAGTCGGACTGGGGGGAATCGTTGCAACTGGTGGAGCTGCACTATCGACAGGCGCGTTCAGCCAAGTGCAGGCAGACCGGTCGGTGAATGTGAGTACGAGTGGCGATGGAAGTGCCTATGTTCAATTCACCCAAACAGATAGCACGTACGTGACTACAAGTGCAGGCCCCAACAGTAATCAGTTCAAACTACAACTTGGTAGCCTGAACGAAGATGCGGTGAGTACGTTCAATTCACTGTTTGATATCGAAGTGAGCGCACCCGATCCCGATTCTTCAGACACAGTCACCGCACCATACTACGTGTATATACAATCACAGGACAATGTGGGCTCGGGAAAGCTTCTGGATATTCAAGACAGCAGTAGTGGAACTATCGTTGGTTCTAGCAACGCCAAAGAGATAGACTATAGTTCCAGTAGCTGGGGTAATATCCAAGATATTGGTGTGGTGGTCGATAACGACAGCAATGATCCCAGCACCGAAGGTGTGAGCTACCCGTCCAGCATCACTGTCGTCGTTCAAAACTCAAAACCCGAAGGATACACCGCATAGCGGCCATTCCTAATTTCAAGTGAAGAATATTTGGCCGCATTGGGCACTGCTAGATTGAGGTTGAACTGAGTGTAGCTTCAACAGTGAACGTCTAACGTATCTTCTCTGAGCGCGTCTCTTACCGAATGGGAGCGAAAAAGTACATTGTTGAACTCAGCGACGAAGATCGCAAGACGCTCGAATGGTTCACCCCCACCGGTGAACGGAGGGCGCAAGCCAACACACGCGCACGTATCCTGCTGAAAGCTGACGACGGGCTCACTGATGCGGCAATCAGTGAGCACGTCGGCTGTCATCCCCAAACCGTCCACAACACGCGCAAAGACTACACTGAACGAGGGCTCGCGGCGATTTATCGCCGCAAGCCCGACCGTGAGTACGAACGAAAGCTTGACGGCAATGCTGAAGCCCACCTCATCAAACTCGCCTGCAGCGAACCACCAGAGGGCCATTCACGCTGGACACTACACCTCCTTGCTGACGAACTCGTCACTCTCGACGAGATCGACTTCGAGTCGATCTCTCACGAGGCCGTTCGACAGCGTCTAAAAAATGCCCTGAAACCTCATCTCTCCAGCTACTGGGAGATACCACCAGAACAGAACGCTGACTTCGTCTACTACATGGAAGATGTTCTCAGCCTCTACCACGAACCGTACGACGAGAATCGTCCAGTCATCTGCTTTGACGAATCTAGCAAGGCTCTACGAGGACACGAACGCGACCCGCTCCCGGCCCGACCGGGAGCGGTCGCCCGTTCCGACCACCGCTACAAACGCAACGCAGCGTGTCATAGAATACGACTTACACCCTCTACCTGACGATTATACAGCTCTCAATTCGTGTATGATCCTGTAGTTTCGCCAGTCATTGACTTTGTTTAATACATATGGCGTGAATAATATCTGTTGAGAACCATTGCATGACACGCTCCAACGGGAAACAGCGAATACACCTCTCGACAGAACCGCTGACTGGCTGGGTGAACGTTGAAATTACCGAGAAGAGGCGAACAACAGAATGGATCGACCAAATGGTCGAGCTCGCAGATGTTCACTACCCGGATGCAGTAATGATCGTGAAAACTTTTGTTGGCCACGTTCGCTCACCAGGTGATGGGTGAAGATCGTCGGAAGGAGATCAAATATCATCTTTCAGAAGAGGAAATTGATGAACTCCTCCGCGAGGCTAAAGACGATCGCCGGAAAGAGCGGTTGGGTTTTCTGAAGAACCTCTATTATGGCGATTCGATTGCGGAAGCTGCCGACCGTGAGGGCAGGTCGGCAGCGACCGGCGGTCGCTGGGCGGATGCTTGGAACGAAGGTGGGCTCGAAGGATTGATGCCGAGTTTCGGGGGCGGTCGACCCCCGAAACTCGACGAAGACGAACAGGAACAGTTGGTTGAGATGCTTCGAGAAGGACAGCCGTGGAAATCACAGGAGATTCGCCATCTTCTCAAACAGGAGTTCGACGTTGAATATCACCCGGACTATCTCGGGAAATTCCTCCGTGAATTGGGCTTATCGTATGCAAAACCCCGCCCAAAACGTCCATGGCGACCGGAGAATCCAGAGGAGATTCTCGAAGAGCGCGTCGACGACGCGCTCGACGAAGATGATCAACCCCACAACAAACGTGAAGGAGATGATGAAGAAGGGTGGATCGTCAACGACGATATCTGTACAGATGGTGGCACTGTTCTCGGGTTTTTCGATGCATCACAACCACAACCGTATGATAATTCACGACGTGTCTGGTACGTCGATGATCCACACGTTGAGCGGCCGTTAGTGAAGACAGAAGACTCGGCGGTTGGGTTCTACGCAGTGAACGGCACCAGTGTGGTCCAGTGGAAAGAAACCGAAGAGAAAGAGCAGATCTGCAAGGTGTTAGAGGCGGTACGCGAGCAGAATCCCGGCAAGCGGATTCTGCTCGTCTTGGACAAGCACGGCTCCCACATCTGTGAATACACGCGCAAGCGGGCGCACCAACTTGGCATCGATCTCGTGTTCCTTCCTTCAGGATCACCACATCTCAACCCAATCGAACAGGTTTGGAAATACCTCAAGTGGACGATGGCACCGATCATCGTTGAGAACGAAGACGAGTTCCACGAACTCGTCAAGGACGTATTTGATCAAGTGACACAACGAGTCAGTTTCGCAAAGAGCTGGTGTGAGAAGTTCCTTGATTTTCAAAAGTTTCCTTGATCATTACCGCATCCGGGTAGTGATGGATCAGCTCAATACACACAAGCCCGCTGCCTTCTACCAGTTCTTTCCGCCAGATTATGCCCAAGCGTATCTTGATCGCTTCGAGTTTCACTACACTCCCAAGAGAGGAAGCTGGCTGAATATGGCCAAAATCGAGATAGGCGTTCTCAAACGGCAGTGCCTTGATTGCCGGATCTACCACGCAGCGACCCTCCGAGCGGAGGTCGCTGCGTGGCAAAGGCGTCGAAACACGACCAATCGTCCCATTGATTGGCAGTTTACTACTGACGACGCCCGGGTCAAGCTACGCCAGCTCTACCCAATTGAGATTGAAGAAGATCTACAGGTTCAGGCTTGAAGCTACACTGAGCAGGTTGGCGAGTTGCATAGACACTTCTTGCCACCACCTGCTCGTTCCTCAAACACTCATCTAGACAGTGCCGCTGTCTTGCGTTCAACACGGTACAAGAAGTTGTTCAACCGTAACCACATCATCCAGGGCATTGAATACCAGCCGGCCGATATCCTCTCCTAGTATGATTATACGTGTTTATATTACATTAATTCCTAATATTTATGCACCCACCAAATGGCCAGTAGCATGTAATGTACGACATAAGGAGTAGTTCTGATACCACATCGACATACGAGTGTCTGAGCTGTGGTGAGATTGTTTCCACCGATATCCGGACCGAGAAATGTGATCGTTGTGGGCGAACTAATACCTTCCAAAATCGGGCTCTGTCGCTCGAATAAGTGCGATCTCCGATACCACAAGAGATGTCCTCTAATACACCTCCAACGACAGTCGAAAGTACAGTGTCGCAGCCCGGCGACGAAGAGGAAGTCACGTCAGCAGTTGCAACAGCGCGACGCCAACTTGAACACGCTGCAGCTCACCTCGATATTGATTCCAACATCATTGAACGCCTCAAATATCCAGCAGCGGTACATGAGGTAACGGTACCAGTTGAACGCGATGATGGAACGGTTGACGTTTTCACTGGCTATCGTGCTCATCACGACAGCGTTCGCGGTCCATACAAGGGCGGATTACGATATCACCCAGGGGTCACTCGCGAGGAGTGTATTGGTCTCTCGATGTGGATGACATGGAAATGTGCTGTGATGGACCTGCCGTTCGGTGGCGCAAAAGGCGGTATCGTCGTTGATCCGAAAGAGCTGAGCACGTCAGAAAAAGAACGCCTTACTAGACGATTCACAGACGAAATTCGAGACACCATCGGGCCAAACAAAGACATTCCTGCACCCGACATGGGGACCGATTCTCAGACGATGTCGTGGATCATGGATGCCTACAGCATGCAAGAGGCAGAGACGCTCCCGGGTGTTGTGACTGGTAAACCGCCTGTCATCGGAGGTAGTTATGGCCGAGAAGAAGCGCCAGGACGGAGCGTCGCACTTATTGCTCGCGAAGCTTGCAACTACTACGACTATTCTCCCACGGAGACAACTGTCGCCGTCCAGGGGTTCGGAAGTGTCGGGGCAAACGCAGCCCGCCTGCTCGATGAGTGGGGCGCAATCGTCGTCGCGGTCAGTAACGTCAACGGAGCAGCCTACGATCCAGCAGGGCTCGATCCACATAAGATCCCGTCACACGACGAGGAACCCGAGGCTGTTACCGACTACGCTGACGAGATAATCGGAAACGATGAACTGCTCACGTTGGACGTCGATCTTCTCATTCCGGCAGCGATCGGTGACGTGATTACCGAAGCCAATGCCGACAGTATTCAAGCCCATCTCATTGTCGAAGGTGCAAACGGACCGACGACGTTCGCGGCGGATGAGATCCTGGCCGAACGCGATATTCCGGTCGTCCCGGACATCCTCGCCAATGCCGGCGGAGTCACAGTCTCCTACTTCGAGTGGCTCCAGGATATCAACCGACGATCGTGGTCGCTCGAGGAAGTACAGGACGAACTAGACCAAGAAATGATGTCTGCGTGGAATGACGTTCGGGCAGAGGTTGAAAAGAGAGATGTGACGTGGCGAGATGCAGCATACATTGTTGCACTCTCGCGGTTGGTTGACGCCCATGCTAACCGCGGTCTCTGGCCGTGATCACAGCGGTTCGAGGAGACGCCTGATCCAGTAGGGTCAGGATGAATCCGACACTCCGCTATACTGCTTTGTTGTGCCTTGTTTAATAGCTGCTAAATGGTGGTTAGAGAGCTTCACAGTGGCTTTCTATGTTAATGATGGAGAACATGAGGAAAATTTCACGGAACTGGCGATACCAGACCAGCGCTCGCACGGCATGAGTGATCGGAGTTTGGTTTGAATACTCGCTTCAGAAGCGTTCGCTCAAATCGCCGGATTCGAATAGCGTACCGATGTAGCCACGATTCAGAAGTGACGCAGACTACTCTCGCCGAGCGAGCGCTTCGTGCAGCATCTTGTGAAACTGATGTTTTGATACTGCACAAGTCGGCTGAAATCGAATCGTCGGGTCTCAAAATCTACCGATAGAGAGTAGCTGCCGATGGAAAAGTGAAGGTCAAAGTTTCTGTGACGGCACTGTCTTGCGTTCAACACTGCATCTGGATATAATATTGAACGCATTTGCTTCTTGAAGCAACTATAATGGAATCTGTTCTCTTGTATCTGATTGTGTCTGGATTCTATACTATATTCAACCAGCAATTCCGCACTATATATTACTTTGTGAAAACAGTTTTCACTGATAATTGTATATGACAGTGTATGTCACTCACAGAATCTGCGGAGGAGCTCACCGAACTAATTGGTAATCTCGTACAGATCGAGACGGAGAATCCACCTGGAAACGAAGAAGCCTGTTCGGAATTCATCGTCGAATGGTTCGGCGAGCGTGGTATCGACGCCGAACTGGTGTCGGAGCCATACCCAGATCGACCACAGGTTGGCGTTCGCGTTGGAGAGAGTGAGCCCACACTTGTGTTGAACGGACACATCGACGTGGTACCTGCGGGAGACACCGACGAGTGGACCCACGACCCCTATGGCAACCACGTTGAAGACGAGAAACTGTACGGGCGCGGGAGCGTCGACATGAAGACCGGAATCGCGATCGGGATGTTGGTGACCTCAGAACTCGCCGAAGAGATCAAGTCGGGCGAACTCCAGGGATCAGTGGTGTTCCACGCTGCCATCGGCGAGGAAACTGCCGAACCCGGTACAAAATCTCTCCTGCAACAGGGGTACGACGGCGACTACGGTGTCGTTCTCGAACCGACTGAGATGCGGACTGCGACCAGCGAGAAGGGGCTGGCATGGTACGAAATCACCGTCTCAGGCGATCCCTCTCACGCGAGTCGTCCCCACCAAGGCGAAAACGCCATCCAGTACGCTCAGCCGGTTCTAGACGCGCTCGCTAACTACGACCAGAAGGTCCGGACGCGCAAGGACGAACTTGTCGGATGTGCGTATGCGACCGTGACGATGTTTAATGCAGGGACGAAAGAGAACGTCGTCCCCGGGCAGGCGACTATCACGGTTGACCGTCGGTTCCTCCCTGGAGAGAGCATCGAAGATATTGACACCGAAATAAATGAGGTGCTCGCGGAGGTCGCCAAAAACCATGATATCGAAGTGTCGTGGGAACGCACCCGGACGTATGAATCGGCGGCGATCGATGTCGATAGTTCGCTCGCGGAGGTATTCCGGCGTCACTCGGCGAAGGTTGCAGACGTAGCGCCCGATCCATGGGGTATCACTGCGTCGACTGACGTCCGGAACTTCGTTAACGGCGCCGGTATCGAGGCTATCACTTGGGGGCCAGGAAATATTGCTCAGGCGCACACCTACGACGAGCACGTCGATTTGTCGAGTGCCCGCCACGGTTTCGATGCGTTACTCGGCGCGGCGAGAGAAGTGCTCTCCGGCGAACTGGAGTAGACACTTGGCGGAGGAATTTAGCTATACAACCAGTATTTACAATAATATCCTAATATACACAATATCGGCTATACAATTTCCACTCTAAATAATATTTCAGTGTACATAGTCCTGTATATACCGTTATCTTTAAAATGTGTTGCGTGGAATGTGGCAGATAGAAACACATGACAGTAATTGGCATGCCAGTATCGATGTTTATTGTGTTCGTCGCGACACTTGTTGCAGGAAGCCTCGGAGCTATACATTACGTAGTCGTGCACGTGCTCTTAGGCAGACCGGTGAATGACGTCACGACTGACCAAACCATTGACGGCAGCGAGGCCGTAGCCGACCGGGGGCGTACCGATGGCTGAGATCAATCCATTCTACCTCGGGACGTTCATCGTCTACCTCGCGATCGTGCTCGCGATCGGCATCTGGGGGTACACCAAAACCTCGGACGTCATGGATTTCTGGGCGTTCGGACAGGAGATGGGTCCGTGGCTTGCGACGTGGTCGTTCGTCGCGAACTTCGTGAGCGCGGTGAGCGTCATCGGTTTCATCGGCGCAGTATACGGCGAGGGTTACACGCTGATGACACACACTATCTTCGGCCTGATGCTCGGGATCAGCGCGCTCTACTTCGTCGTCGACCGCATCCGGAATTTGAACTTGCTCACTCTCCCGGAAATCATCGCCAGCGTCACAGGGTACCAGGTAGCTCGGCCGATCGCGGGAACAGTACTGCTCGGCAACGCGTGGCTGTATCTGATCATGCAACTCGTCGGTGCGAGCCTCCTTGTCACCACCATCACCGGAGTCCCGTACAGGTACATGGTGTGGGTCATCGGCATTGTATTCATCGCTTATACCGTACTCGGCGGACTAGTCAGCGTCGCGTGGACTGACCTCCTACAAGGGACATTGATGGTCGGCGCAGTGCTGTTCTCGCTCGCGTACATGGCGTTCGATCTCGGTGGGTTTACCACCATCAACCAGCAACTCGCCTCGGTCGATCCCTCGTACGTCCTCCCCACAGGCGGGGGAGCGTATACTGTCATCGGCATCGTCGCGACGATCGTCGCGTTTTTCGGGACGATATTCACCGAGCAGAACTACATCGTACGCATCGCCGCGACCAAGGATGTCAGGGCAGCAAAGATCCACCTCGCGGCGGCCGGCTTCATCCTGACTGTGTTCTTCTCAGCGCTCGTGGTGCTGGGCGGCGCCACAACGGTCGCGCTCGAGACGAACGAGATGGCCATCCAGACGCAGGACGCCGCCTTCCCCACGCTCATCACCGATTACGTCCCCTCAGGAATAGGGGTCGTCATCATCCTCGCGGTGATGAGCGCCATCCTCTCGACGACGGACACGCGACTGCACTCGACTGGCATCACCACGGCGCGTGATATCTACAGCTACTTCCGCCCTGACTCCAGTGACGAGGCACAGCTAAAGGTGTCCCGGGTTGCGACCATCGTCTTTGGCATCACCGCGACCGCGGCTGCGGTCAATCCGCCGGGTACGATCATCGAACTCTACAACTTCCGGGCGGTCCTGCTGACGAGCGCGTTCCTCATTCCCGTCTACATGGGACTCTACTGGGGGGGGCTAAGTGGCCGAGCCATCCTGGCATCGGTTGTCACCGGCGCTCTACTCGGAGTCGGAACGGAGTTTGCGGGCGGCCTGTTCGGCGTCCCATCGACGTTCGTCGGCGTCGGATCGGCACTCCTCGTGCTCCTCATTGGCCATCTTCTCCTCTCAGGCAACGAACCGAAGGGCCGGTCGATGGCTGGCGATTGATAGAAACCAATTCACCTGACTTACGTTCACAATGACTTCAAGTCCATACGTCGTTCTTTCGAGAACGCAATACGAAACCGAGATTACTCGCGATGAGATTGACTCTGAAACGCACACGTTGAGTTTCATGGAGGGTGCAGCGTGACGCTCCGCCTTGACCGTGAACGTCTCGTCGCGACGATGGAGGAGCAAGCGGAGTACGGCGCTACCGAGGACGGCGGCCTCCACCGACTCGCACTCACCAAAGCTGACCGAGAGATTCGGGACTGGTTCGTCGATCAACTCAAGGAGGCGGGCCTCTCGGTGCGCGTCGACGAGTTCGGTAACATCTTCGGTCGGCGAGAGGGAATTAACCCCGACGCTGCGCCCATCTTGTTGGGGTCGCATCTCGACTCCCAGCCGAACGGCGGTATCTACGACGGGGCGCTCGGCGTGGTCGCAGCCTTAGAATTCATCCGCACTCTGAACGACAAGGGTATCGAAACAACACGGCCTGTCGAAGTCGTCAACTGGACCAATGAGGAAGGATCGCGGTTCCAGCCGGCCATGCAAGGTAGTGGTGTTTGGGCCGGCGTCCACGACATAGATACTGAACGTGCGAAGACCGACGACGACGGCGTCGCCCTCGGTGAGGCTCTCCACGAGATTGGCTACAGTGGAGACGTTCCGGCAAAACCCATGACAGATTACGAGGAGTATCTTGAGCTCCACGTCGAACAGGGGCCGCTGCTCGCCGAAGCCGGCGCAGATGTCGGAGTCGTCACCGGTATCGTCGGATTCACGTGGGGGGCGGCTACTTTCCACGGTGAGGCCGACCACTCTGGCCCGACGCCGATGCACCACCGCAGCGATGCCCTTGTTGCCGCCGCCGACCTCATTGCTGCAGTGCGGCGCATCCCCGGAACGCTCGGTGAGCGGACCGTCGGAACCGTCGGCTATGTCGATGCTTCTCCGAACTCGATCAACGTCATTCCCGGAGAAGTGACGGTAACTTGGGGATTCCGCGACCCCAGTGACGCGGTCGTCGAGCGGGCGTACCGGCGTGTGCTCGCTGAGGCCGAACATGCCGCCGAACGAGAAGGAGTGGATGTCGAGATCGAAGAACGAATGCGCGCGCCAGCTGTCTTGTTCCCAGACCGAACCGTCGACGCAATCCGTCGGGCGGCCAAGGCCTGCGACTGTCAGCACCTCGAACTGTTGAGCGGTGCGGGCCATGATGCGACCCACGTTGCGTCAGTATGCAACACTGGCATGGTGTTCGCGGTGAGTGAGGGTGGCAAGAGCCACTCTCCGGAGGAATTTACCAGCTGGGACGACTGTTATGAGGCGGCGACCGTGCTGGCCAACACGGCGCTGGAAATCGCGGACGGCACGCAATGACGCAAACTCTGATTTAAGTAGTTTCTAATTTTACTGTAGACTTATGATGGAATTATAGAAGTCTTCTCGCACCGAGATCACGGTACTTCCTCCGGATTGTCTCCATAGTCATAATTGGTAATCGCAACGACGAGACAGAGATTCAACGCGAGAAATTCCTTTGATTTACCGGCACCCCGACGTCGTTTAGCAATTCAACAGAGCCCTAAGGAAATATTAAATGTATCTGACATTTTAATTCGACTGTCGTCACCTACTTGTCGGTCCAATCAAGCACTGCTTCCCGCGCCTCGTCGGTGAGATTCCCGGCCACACCACCGTTTGCCTCGAACTCCTGCATCACGAACTTCGAAGACGTCTCGTTGACACCATCGATGGCAACAATGCGATCGATAAGTTCGTTCAACTGATCACGCGACTGAACTCGACTGATAACAACGAAGTCGACGTCGCCCATCGTGTAGTAAACCTGGTCGACGCCGTCAAGTTCGATCAGTTGTTCGCCGATATCCTCTGAGTATCCGCTCTCGTGCGTGACCATAACGTCAGTAACTGCGGCCATCTCCAGGCCAAGCGCGAGCGGATCGACGTCCGCAGTGACGCCCTGAATCACACCATTGTCTTTGAGCTTGTTCAGGCGGTAGTGTACAGCGGACTTTGAGAGGTCGAGTTGGTCCGCAAGTGTTTCAAGACTGACGTCGAAATCGTCTTCGACGCGCTCGAGGATCGCAAGATCCGTCTCATCCAGATTAAGAGCCATGCGGAATGTGTCACTCATATCCTATCGTTGGACAGACCGGGCCAAGAAACCTCGTTTCCTGTTCTGAGTATAGGATGTACAAATACATAGAGAGTATGTTTGACTACTATGTCGTGCAGTGGTCAGTGATCCATCGCTGCATCCGCTACGTTGAGGCCCGCGTCGATCGCAGCGATCGCCTCGTCGATTTCGGCTTCAGAGATTGTCAACGGCGGTGCGATAATCAACGTGTTAATCATGTTCGCAACGTAGGTGCCGTGCTCGGCAGCAGTCGCAGATACCTCGTCAACGACGGTATTCCCGGTGCTGATCTTGTCCTCGCGCTTACCGAACGGGACGCGTTTATCGGGGTGCTTCGTTAGTTCAATCCCACGGAACAGTCCGACCCCACGAGTATCGCCGACACTCGGATGCTTCTCGGCAAGGTCGTCGATACGATTGCCGAGATACTCGCCAATCTCACTCGCGCGCTCAATGAGGTTCTCTTCTTGGTAGGTCTCGAGTGTCGCAAGTCCCGCGGCGACGGCGGCGGGGTGGCCCGCATAGGTGTGGCCGTGACAGAGCATGTTCTCCGCGAAGTGATCGGCAATCTCGGAGGAGACAATTGTTGCGCCAAGAGGCATGTACGCGCCGGTTAGCCCCTTTGCCATCGTCATGATATCAGGAGCAACATCGAAGACGTCACAGCCGAACCACTCGCCGGTCCGACCAAAGCCGGCCATCACCTCGTCGCAGATGAGCAGTGCACCGTGGTCGTGGGCAATCTCCTTGAGCCGCGGGAGGTACTCTTCGGGTGGCACCAGGATGCCGTTCGAGCCGACGATTGGTTCGACTAGAATTGCTGCAACCGTATCTCCCTCAAGCTCGAGCATCTCGTCGATGTATTCGACGCTCTCCATCGGATCGAGGGTTGATCCGTAGGCGTACGGGTCGGGCGCCTTGATCGTCCCGGGAATGCCAGGCTCGGATTTGAGCCGGCGGGGGTCGCCGGTCACGCTAATCGAGCCGTAGGTGGCGCCGTGGTACGAGCGGTACCGTGAAATGATTTTTTGCTTACCTGTGTAGAACCGTGCAATCTTGATCGCAGCCTCAACGGCTTCTGTTCCACTAGTCGAGAAGAACGTCTTTGAGAGATCACCAGGGGTGACCTCAGCAAGTTTCTTTCCCAGCTTTGCACGGTTTTCCGTCGTGTAACTGGGAGAGACGTACGCCGCCTCGCGGACTTGCTCATCAATTGCGTCGGCGACCCTATCGGCGGAGTGGCCAAGGTTCGAGCACATCAGCTGGCTCGAGAAGTCGATGTACTCGTCTCCGTCAGCCGTGGTAAACGAGACGCCATCCGCGTCAACGACTTGCGTCGGCTCGACTTCCTTCTGGTACGACCACGTTCCGAAGACGTACTCCTTGTCGGTTCGTTCGATCTCGTTCAGCTCGGCGTCAATTGCAGGCTCCTGTTCTGCCATCTGTGTATGTCACATATTCCCTTATCATTGATTAATCTTTGGCTATATCGGATTTCTCTAGAACAGATTTTTATCAATAGCTATTTTAGCCAAACAGTATCTTGAGTTCGGCGTGAGATGAGGATATTGTAGGAAAGATTTATTGCCAGTCGGGGTGAGTTTCAGATGTCGAATGTCACTAGATACCACCCCACCGTGGGATGACGTACAGAACTATATCGACGGGAACTGGCGTGTGCCATCAGATGATGGTCAGGACGTTATCAACCCTGCAACAGGTGAGGCGGTCTCCTATGTCGGCTTCAGTTCGGAGACCGATGTCGACGACGCCGTGCGCGCCGGGCAGATGGCGTTCGAGGACTGGAGCACAACTCCCGTCGAAGATCGAATTCAGCCGCTCTTCGAACTCAAGCGATTGCTCGAGGAGCACCAGGACGAACTTGCAGAGGTGCTCGTCCAGGAACACGGGAAGACGCTCGCTGAGGCGAACGGCGAACTTCGCCGCGGTATCGAGAACGTCGAAGTCGCCTGCGGGATCCCGTCAATGATGCAGGCGGGCCATTTGCCGAACGCCGCCCCCGAGATCGACGAGACAGCGGTCCGCAAACCGCTGGGAGTGTTCACTGCAATTACGGCGTTCAATTTCCCGGGAATGATCCCACTTTGGTTCCTGCCGTACGCCGTCGCGACCGGAAACGCGTTCATTCTCAAACCTAGTGAACAGGATCCAGTCGTCGCACAGCGCCTATTTGAACTGATCGATGAGGCAGGTTTCCCGGACGGCATCGTCCAACTCGTCAACGGCGGTGTCGACACGGTGAACGCGTTGCTTGACCACGATGGAATTGAGGGAGCGTCGTTTGTCGGGTCGACGCCGGTCGCGAAGACGATCTATGAGCGTGCAGCCGCGAACGGCAAGCGTGTCCAAGCGCAGGGCGGAGCAAAGAACCATATCATAGTCACTGAGACGGCCGACCTAGACTTCGCTGCAGAGAAGACAGTGGCGTCGGCGTACGCTTGTGGTGGGGAGCGGTGTCTCGCTAACGATGTCGTGGTTGTCGAGGAGAGTGTCTACGACGAGTTCGTCGACCGCGTTGTCACGGTGGCCGACGACCAAACAGTTGGATACGGGCTCGATGATGGGGCGGATATCGGCGCGCTCATCACGCCCGAGCATGAGGATCGTGTGCGCGAGATGATTGCAACTGGGATCGACGAGGGTGCTGATCTGCTGCTCGACGGGCGCGATATTACGGTCGAGGGATATGAAGGCGGCAACTTCCTCGGTCCAACCGTGTGCAGTGATATCGACCCTGATATGACGATCGCCCGTGAAGAGATATTCGGCCCGGTGCTCGGACTTATGTCTGTCGCCGACATTGACGAGGCGATCGACGTACTCAACCGCAGTGACTTCGGGAACGCTGCGAGTCTGTTCACTGGAAGTGGAGCCGACGCACGTAAGGTTCGCCTCGAAGCCGACGTTGGCAATCTGGGAGTGAATGCGGGAACGGCCGCCCCGATGGCCTTCTTCCACTTCGGCGGCCGGAAAGACTCGTTCTTTGGTGATCTACACGCTCAGGGAGAGGACATGATCCACTTCTACACGGACAAAACGGTCTATATCGAGCGCTGGCCAGACGCCTGATAGGGATCAGTAGACTAGTTCATAGCTTCTCTCGTCGTGCGGTTTCCCCAGTACACTGTTTTCCTCGTGAGAACCTCCGAATATCTCCGCTGATCACTATGAATCTCGGTTGCCATGCAGCCCCACTCCTGGACCGCCCCTGGAAGTGTGAATTTGTATTCATAAGATTTATCCACTGTGGTATAGATGAGCATGGTAGAGTACAATATGCAATCTAATCCCAAAATTGGCGAACAGTGTGTGGAGAAAACCAATAGTAGTGGGAAATTAGTCGAAAGAGGTGGTCGCTGATGAACGCCGGACTCGATCTCACCACCGCGCTCATCATCTTTGGATGGATTCCATTCTGGTGGGTAGTTGCTCTCATTACTCTATATCGAATGCGAAAGAATGACGAGCGCGCTGCCGAACGGACGCAGGAGGGGGAGATGGCATGACGAACTGGACACTCGTCCTCCCATTCATTGGGTACCTGCTGTGTCTCCTCGGCTTCGGCTATGTCGCTAGCACGAAACTCGATGATCTGAGTGACTATCTGCTTGGCGGCCGGACGATCGGCAGTGGTGTCACTGCGCTCACGCTGCAAGCCACATCGATGAGTGGTTTTATGTTCATGGGGGGACCTGCCCTCGCATTTAACCAGGGCCTCTGGGCGCTCTGGTACGCAGCAGGTGACTTTGGCGGCGGACTCGTGAACCTCGCCGTCCTCGGCCGGAACTTGCGCCGAGTCACTGAAGCGCTCGGCTCGCTCACACCGATTGAATGGCTGGAAGATCGATATATGCACGTGAGCGTCCGCATCGCTGGCGCTACAATCGCGATTGTCTTCCTCGCCGCCTACGTATTCGCACAGTTCATCGCAGCTGGTAAGGCGATCGAATCGGTCAGTGGTCTTCCATTTCTCTACGGCCTCACCATCGGTGCTGGGATCATCGTCTTGTATACGTTCGTTGGCGGCTATCTTGCGGTCGCCTGGACCGACGCATTTCAGGCAATCGTAATGGCTATCGGAATTAATATAATCCTGATCGCCGGAATACTGGAAGTCGGTGGGCCTGGTGCGCTCATCAACGAGCTTGCCGCAAAAGACCCCACGTACCTCTCGATCTGGGGAAAGGGGCTCGTCCACGCTGGCGAGTGGGGCGTAGTCGCAGGCGCAGTCCTGATTTACTCCATTGGATACATGGGCCTGCCCCACTCGGTCGTCCGACACCTGAGCATGAAAGATCCAGACACAGCGAAGGGTGCAGCGATCTGGAACGTGTTCTATAACACGTTCTTTGTCTATCAACCCTACATTCTCGGTCTGGTGGCGATCGTTGTTCTGCCCAATCTTTCGGATCCTGAGATGGCAATACCACGCCTCGCCACGTCGCTGCTACCTGGCATTCTGGCGGCCGTCATCCTTGCCGCGCTGATGGCAGCTGTCATGAGCACCGCTGACTCGCTGCTTATTATGGCAGGATCGATTCTCGCTCGTGATGTCATCCAGCGGTTCGCTGCCGACGATCTCTCCGACAACCAGATGTTTGTCTGGTCGCGGCTACTCGTACTCACGATCGGTGTTGTCGGAGTAGTCGTCGCCGCCGTACAACCACCAGGGATATTCGATCTAGTTGTGTTCGCGTTCGGCGGCCTCGGGACGGCGTTTCTAGTCCCGAATGTTGCTGGTGTCTACTGGGATCGCGCCAACTGGCAGGGCGCGCTCGCGGCAATGATCGGAGGGGCCGGGACCAACATAATCTGGACAGTGCAAGACCTTCAGAACGTATCCGCGGTTCATCCGTTCTTTGCGGGGCTCATTGCGTCAACTCTGCTAATGGTGGTGGTGACCCTGATCACGGAACCGCCGACTGGTCAGGCTATCTCGATTGTCCGGCGTGCCCGGCGAGCTGACACAGCACCCCGAGGTACCGTCCAGCAGTCAGCTCGATCGCTCGCACCGGAGGCACGCGCGATTGGCACTTACCTTGCCGTCGACGATGGCGCATCGCCGACGGCCACTGGGAACCCGGAAGTCAATGCACAGCCGGCGGACGATTAACCATGGCCACTACCTCCCCGCATACGACGATCACGATATTCGAGACAGACGTCTCGTCGGCAGCTGCGGAGAAGATCTTGGTCGATACAGACACGGAGATGGCCGACGCGACGGCCGACAGGCTGGTGTATTACCCTTATCGCGTGTTCGGATTCGACCTCCACGCGGAGGCGCTCCTTGACGAGTTTGGTGACCGCGTCTACTGTGGGGTCGATCTCTGTAACGATAAGGAGATGTTCATCGAAGAGGCGCCTAAGACCACCGAAACTGTCGTTGATGAAGATACGCTTGTCCCACCAGCCGACGATCTCACTGACCCAGAGCGGACGGCACGCCGCTATCTGGTGGATCTGGCCCGGAAAGAACTCCGCGTGGGCTCGCCGCCGGACCTGACCGTCGTGGCAGATCGTCGTGTCTATCGTCCATTTCACGTCGTGACGTGTGCAACCACTGCGGCGCAGCGATTGACGTACATTGTTGACGCTGTCACTGGGGAGTTCCACAGGGTCTATCTCGACTGAGAAGCGAACAGTCGAGGTGACCAATATTTTGGTCGCGTTGTAAAATCGTCTAAAGTTGTCTATGCTCGCATCTGATAAGCCAGCAAACATCAGCAGTACGAGGGCTGTTTTGGCTGACCGTTTGAGTAGTTCGTCCACAAACACCACGGAGCATTCCAGAATCGAAGAGTAGGGGATAGCTCAAGTTTGTTCCCACCCACGTACGTCGTCGATGCTATCGGAGACATCCTTCATCTTGACGTCAGCATATGCCTCATGGGTAGTCTCGATTGAGTTGTGTCGTAACGCTTCCTGAGCCTTTTCGGACATCCCGCTGGTATAGAGGTCACGCCCGAGTGCCCGCCGAGCGCCATGCAGCGTCAGATAGTCGTACTCGCCGTCCGGATCGATCCCGGCTTCGTCGGTGAGCCGTTTCAGCAGTCGGCGAACGCCCTCTTTCGAGATCGACGGCGGCGGAACCTCGTGCTCGCGGTGTAGACAGTCAAGCACCTCGGTCTTCCCGGCGTCACCCCTTCCCTCGAGCGCCCGAGAGACTTTTTTCTCGCCGAGTGCATCCTCGAGTGTGCGCTTTTTCGAGCCGTAGTGACCGGTCGGGAAGACGGGCCACGCTTCGGTCATCGGCTCTTGCACCCGGTACCATCGCTTGAGGACGTCGTGGACACTCGCAGGAAACGGAGCCTGTTCGTACTCACGGGACTTGCCGTAGACTTCGATCAGCCGTTCGTCGAAATCGACATCCTTCCACTGGAGGCCGTTGCGCTTGTCGTCTTTTGGATCGGCGAACAACTCAGCACCACGCGCCCCCGTGCCATCGAGCATGACGACGATCGCCCGGTCACGGAAGGCCACCTCTACATCGGTCCTGATGGTTTCTTCCAGGGCCATGTCTACGCGCTTGGTGGCATACTCGAGCAACGTCTCGCGGTCCTCGGCGCTCCAGTACTGGCGCTTACGTTTCCCGTCGTCCTCTGGCAGCGGGTCCATCGCGGTGTTCGTATTTGCCGGGTTCGACTCGAGGTGTTGTTCTCGCACCGACCAGGAGAGAAAAGCTCGGACGTAGGCGAAGTAGTTGTGAGCCGTTGAAGCCGCCAGGTTCTCGTCGATTACGACGCGGTCGTAGAGGTGCTCGCTGTAACTGCGGACATCGTGGGGTGTGAGGTCGTCGACGAACTCGAGGTCACGCTCGTCTCGACAGTGGTCAGCGAACTCACGCAGTGGTGAGCGCATGGTCGTCTTCGAACCGTCGGCGTTGATCTTATAGCGCAGGTAGCTCTCGATGGCCTCGTGGACGGTTGTGCCCCCGCGTGTATCCCGTTGATCCGTTGATCCAGACATTCGTATGTGGGGTACAGTGTCGACCCTCGTAAAGTCCCTTGGTTAAACTGGTATTTAACCAAGTGAAAGTGAAAACGGCTCTCGCGGTTGGTTTCGGTAGTCTCCGGTACTCGAGCGTGCAAAATCACATTTCATAAACCAAATACAGCTGTATAGATTTTTTCGGCGGCGACCACAATCTCGGGATCTTAAATTCCACTAAACCACTAGAATCACGCGAGCGTGCTACTTGTGTTCTTACGCGCACGCGCGCGAGTACGCTGACGTAGAAGCAGAGTCGTCGGCGCTGTTGAAATCCCTTCTTTAGCTGCGTTGCGGTTGATGAGTGACGGTGCGATCTGCGTATCGTGTTTTGGGCCGTTGTGATGTGGAGATCGAGGATCGCGTTTGCTCTCGTGTCGACTAAGAGCGAGACTTTCAGCTGCTGAATCGTCAGCTTCGCCCGTTTTGTGTGTTAACTTAAAAGTTAATTTATAGATGGTTCCATTATTTTTTGACACTGTATGAGGAAACAGACCCTTGCTATAGGAACTGGCAGCCTCGGGGCTATTGGAATTTTAGCGGGTCTACTCGTCTTCGGACTGGTGCTGTCGTCGTCCGGCGGTGATGGATTCGCGGCCGGTCTGGGTATCGTGTTCGCGTTCATCTACGTGCTCGTCGGTGTGATCGCGATGGCCGAGGCGGGCGCCCTCTACGTCTTCACACGGAATCGGGAACCTGGGCAATGGTCAGTCCGACTGCTGGGTCTGGGTGCGGCGACCGGTGCCATCGCAACGATTCTGCTCGTCGGGTCGATGCTCCCGTCGCTGGCGAGCGCCGTCGTCGGCGAACCGGTTTCGGTCGGTTCGTCCGCGACCGAGTACGCCTTCGGCGTGGGCGTCTGGCTCACACCGGTCGGCATCGCGTCTTCGGGTCTCGGCGTCGGCTGCTCTGTCGTCTCCGAACTCCGTAGAAGCGGTGATTCAGCGTGAACACTGAACAGAACCAACCCACCGACGGGGGTGACTGAACGTGGGGCGTCGGTCATCCGACTCGTCGTGGCGACCCGTTCTCCTGGTCGTCATCGTGAGCACCGCGTTGCTGTTCGCCGGGTGCGTCGGGAGTGGAGACTATACGACGACTATCGGCGACCCGACGACCGGTGAGGTCATCGACAACGTTTCCATCAACGAAGTTACTCCGATCACGGGAGCTCGCCTGACGGTTCACCACACAGCCGATCGCGTCAACATCAGCTCGTACTCACTGGGCGTGTACGTCCGAGAGAACGGTACGTTCGAGCCATTAACGTACTACAGCTTCGACCAACATGCAGACTCCACGGGAGTGACCCTCGACATACCGGGCAGGGACGAAACCGTCGTGGAACAGCAGATCAGAGTGGAACATCGCGAGAACCGTACGGTCGTCGACGCCGTCAACGTCACCGTGAGACGGGTGGAGTGACCGTCGACCGTCGGTTCCGGTCGCCGCTTCGATGCCCGTCTCGCCTCGCTCGGGCAGCAGCCGCGAACCCGATCCACAGGGAAAGGATTACCTACCGAACGCGCCGTTGCGGGTACGGCAGACCTGCTGTTTCGCTTCGAGGAGGAGCAACTCCCGTCGGCGGTCGTCATCTCAACGCTGGTGCTGGCCGCCATCTTCCACCACTTCGAGATCTCAAATTCTACAAACCACTAGAGTCACACGAGTACTTCGTGTTTCGCGCGCACGAGCGAGCGAGTACGAGCTCTGAGGAGAATCAGATTCCGTACCTAATTCTCACACGAAATGAGTTTTAAAGATGTCCATACCCCTTGCGTTCGAGTTCTGCTTCCAGTTCGACATGCATCGCTTCGACAGTCTCCTCGTCGAAATGCTGTCCCGTCACTGCACCAGAGATCTCCGTGATTTCAGCGTGCCACTCACGCACTGCATCCGCAAGGGCTGCTAGAAGTTCTTCCTCAGTCTTGTCTACTCCATCAACTTCCTCAACGATCTGCCATCCCGGCTGAAAATTTTCGATGACGTACCCTGTGTCCTCAAACTGAATTGCGAACCGCTCGCAGACTGCCCCAAACCCAGTTTCGAGACTGAGTAGTGGAATAACGTGGACGACACGATCGCGCTCTTCCAGCTCACGAAGATCCGCAACAGGGACAGCGGTTTCGGGGAGAACTGAATAGAGTGGTTCAGGAAGGGGAGGATCGCTCTCACCGGTTTCCGGTGGATTGTACTGGTCATTGATCGGATCGCCTTTCTCTTTCACGATGGCCGGCTCTTTGTCACTCGGCTCGTCGCTGAGGACCTCTTTCAAAATGGCGTAGAACCGCCATTCATCGCCGTAGTCATACAGATAGCAGATGCGATCGTACTGTTCAAGCCCGAGTTGGCGGGTCATCTCGCCGATCGTCACGTCTCCAGCGTTCTCGATCCGCTCGGTACGCAACAGTGGGTCGCCACTGAGTGACTCCTCGTATTCCTGCGGACACTGGTATTTGACAGCACTGTCCCAGTAGTCCTCATCCTCTCCAACGAACCAGAGATGGCCCTGATCAAGTCCGACTGCGGGGTTGATCGCCGACTGCAACTCGGTGATCGTTCTGTCTGCGCCGACGACGATATCCCGCCACAGCGATGTCGGATCCGGATCGAATTTGATGCGAAAGCGGTAGGCAGTCATCCTTGGAACTCTGTTCCTGTGTGGAAACTGGTGAGATCATCGATACGCTGTTCTAAGTCTGCGATTTCATCAGAGAGCGTGTGCCAACTGATAGTAAAAGACATATGACGTAGTTGTACAGCATCTGGACTAAACCTTGCTAACGGAGCCATCGGTACAGATACTATTGGGTAGTGATTTATGAATAGGCATTCTGATAGACGGCCTCTGTCAACTATAGATATGGCTGAAACATATACACTCTGTATTCAGATTGAGTCACACGAGTACTATGGCGAGTTCTATCTCGTAGGCGAGGGATATGGAACCCCAGCAGAGGTGCTGGACAACATTGCTGCCGATCATCTCTTGCGAATCTCGAACGCGTCGCGTATCGAAGAGTACCTACTTGATGTGCTGAAGCAAGGAGAGAACGCAAGTGAGGGCGAGTATGACTCGACAGACGCTGACATCGAATGCTGGATTCACGTCGACGTCTCCTACCAGAAATACGCCTTCGGAGTAGGCGATAGAGTTGTCGAGTTTACCGGCGAACCGACCAAAAGCGAAATCGCCTCGACTGTCACGCAACTCCAGTCATAGATCGATCACGATTACTCATGGATCGAAATGGTAGATGAAAGATAGTCAGCCTTCCCAGCGGGCATCAGGCGTTTCAAACTCCGAGCAATCCCGTCATCGATATTCCGAGATCGTACGATACGGGACATTGATATCGTCACCTGTCATTCGCACGTGACTCCTCGTCGTCCGAGTCCTCACCACCGAATTCGAGTTCGCTCGCTGCCTCTACCTCATAGGCCGCATCTTCCTCATCAGCTGGCCCAAGCCGGAGTGCGACGCCGTGCTCGCGGAGGATATCACGCATTGTCCAGCGGTCGACATCAGCGAGTCTCGCAGCATCACCGAGCGTGATCCGCTCTCGTTCGTAGAGAGCGACCGCAGCTGCAATACGCTCGTTTTCATGGTCCTCGAAATATTCACGCACGAACTCTCGCAGCGCATCGCTCTTGCCACCAAATACACCAGCCTCGACAGCACCCTCAATGAGGAGGTCGAGGTCGTCCGGATACGACCCGGTTATTCGTGGCATCGTTCTATTCCATACTACGCCTTCATACTATTTATGAACTGCGCCAGAATGCTGTATGCATTGAGAGGGACGGTCTCAACTTCTGGTCGGCTGGAGCGTCACAACTTCGGGATCTCAAATTCTACAAACCACCATACAGCTGATACCCGTTACGATATTTCTCAACGACCCCGTTGAGTATCGCGGCGCTCATTATCTGTTGGCCTATTGTGTATTAGTTCGTCTATTATCGAGAAGGCGAGGTCCCGTTCAATTCTGGTCCATAAGTAGACTTACCTACAGCTGTTTCACCAAGTCGCGACTCGAACAAACCATCGGAGAAGCTATTGTAGCTCTTCGACGAGCGCAGTCACCGCCTCGTCAACAAGATCACTGTCAAGGCGGCCCTGCCAGAAGTCGATGTCCTCGTGATCTATCGATTGGACGCCCCACGGAACGATCCGACTTTCATCCGGCATCCCACCACGAAGCCAACGCTCTTCAGGGATGTCGATGAGGCCGTCCATCCAGGATTTCGACGTCAACGTTAGCGCGATATACTGGTCGCCGTGGAACGGACGGCCTTCGTGGTTCGAGAGGATCAGCCAGGGCCGAGCGTCTTCCTCGCCTTTGAATGGATCATCACCGTAGACGACGTCGCCCCGCTCGAAAATCGGTGTCTCTTCGTCGGTCACTGTTCGTCCTCGACGCTCGGGTGGGGTTCCTGCGGTGCGTGCTCGCGCCACGCTTCCTTGTCCTCTGTACCGAGTTGGTCGTTGAACAGAGCCGTTGCTCGTTCGTACCCGCTGTATCCGTCGAGGCGCTCAGCGTCGTCAGTCACCGCCCAGTACGTCGCCTTGTGTTCGACCAGACCACGGTCCTTCAACCGTGAGAGCGCGGTGCTGACTGCGCCCTCGTCGACGCCGATCTGGGAGGCGATTTCGCGGGCCTTGAACGCCCGGTCTTGGTTGGTAGCGAGAAATCCGAGGACTTGATCAGGCACGGAGAGTTCTTCGAGCTCATCTTCGCTCGTGTTCTCGAAGGTGTCTCGATCGATGGACATCGTTGAATGGGGTACGTCATCCGCTGTAAAGAGTGTTAGGAGTGAAAGCTACGAAAACACCGAAGAAGAAATCACTATTGGCCACGAACCGGTTCGAGAACCGTATGCATTGAGACGGCTAGCTGGGGTGTCATAGAACGGCCCTCACACCTACTATGCGGGCATCCTAATTCGATAAGTACAGATTGTCTACGGCACGGGATGGGGAAGGTATACTTCAATTAGAAGTCTACTGGAAGAATGTGAGTATCATTCCAAGGACACTGAAAATTGCTGCAACGACTGCAATCCAAACGAAATTTCCCGGTTCAAACTCAGACGAACCTTGCCCTGACAGAGCGAATAGACTTGAAAGAAGTATACCACCGCCACCGAGAACCACTAACCCCGCACCGAGGGTGGTTCCTTCAATAAGAATCGTTCTGGCCCCAACTAATCCAAGAGATAGACCTGCTGTCCCCATTGAGAGATGATAGAGAGTTGGACGTTGCATACATAAATAGTTCAACCAAGCAACTATACCTGTTTTGGTGGTCAAATCGCAGGCGCTACTGAGTAGCTGATTCTTCCTTACCGATGCTGCAAATAAGTCACGCATCAGAATCATCCTCCGAGGTTGTGTGCCACAACTTCGGGATCTCAAATTCTACAACCACTAGAGTCACACGAGCGCGCTTATACTTGTGTTTTGCGCGCACGTTCGCGAGTGCGTAACAGTTCGTCAAATTCGCCCAACGGCATGGGTTCGGAGAGTCGCCTCCAATTAGAGCGACAACAGAGTCTACGAGGACGAACAGATCCTCAATTTATTCGCCTCAGCATATCTCACGCAGGGAAGTACCAACATTCGGTAAGAGACGCGCTCAGAGAAGACGATCTATCGAGATAAGCGAAAGTCTTGACGGTCATCCAATGATGGCCTCAGGAGTGAAGATAACAGCAGCAATGAGATACAGTAATACGAGGATTGCTGCTAGACGTAATTCGCCGGCTGTCTGTCGCCGGTTCTCTGGAAGGGACTCGGCAATACCAGCCAACGTCGACCCGACCACCATAATAAGCAACCAGTTGCTTGAATCAGCGTTGCCCTTAATCCAAGAGTATACGTAAAGCCCCAGGAAGATCAGCGATCCAGCGAACTGAACTAACGCCGTAGGGCGGCCAGACGGCTTACTAAACACGACTTCGTTGATACTGGAGGGCATCAAGAGGGAATTCTCACCCGAAATTAAAATAGTATGTGTGTTAACACGTTCTCGAGCGGTACTACCGTTCGTGCGATCGATGAGATCGGCCTATGCTCGCCGTCGGTGCACGAGCGCCGTCAGTAGTCCCGCAATCGACGCGAGTCCAGCCCCGATCCCGAAGCCGGGAGCACCATCGGATGTATCGTCCTCGGTGGTATCGTCTTCCGACCTCTCGTCCTTCTTGAGTCTCGAGAAACTCACTCATCGCGTCAGTATCGGGTCGTGGGAAGTCGTCTTCCCACTCGCCGGACTGGTAGACGGTCGTCTCGGGCCCGACCACGCTCAACTGCTCGAGATCTGCCTTTGTTGTCAAGGCGGTGTCAATCCGTCCATGTCGTCGACGTACATCGACGTCGTCTCGTCGTGCTGTTCGGTCGCGACGCCACTGACGGACAGACTCTCACTGACTGTGTCGGTAATCTCGCTCATGTGGATAATTCTATATTTCCACCACAAACGACATTGAACGCTCACAGGAAGCAGTCACGGTTGCAAACCGATACCTCGACCGTGAACGCCCTCTGAGTGCTCTTGTTGTCGTGATCGCAGTGTCGCTGTTCCTTGGAACATACTTGATAACATCACTGCTGCCAGCGGTCATCGTCGCAGCTGGGTTACTCGTCGTTGCCCGCGCTCCGATTCTGCAGTCTCGTGGGACAGTTCAACTCCGAGCTGATGCTGATCTCGAGACCGTCGCCGAGGCGTTTACTAGCCCGACACCGCCGGTGCTCGCGTTCCAGTGGGGAATTGCAGACGAAGTGTTAACCGACGGTGACACGATACGATATCGCACCTCGTACCTGTTCGGCCTCCGATCTGCTGTGGTGACTGTCCAGACACAGACGGAAGATACACCAAGTGGAATTCACCGAGCCGAGTTGGAGATCATGGCGAACAATCAGCCATGGGCGACGTACACAGCAACGCTTAGTCGCCCAAACGGTGAGACAATCGTCGATGTCGAGTATACATCGGATCGGCGCTTCGGATTACGGCGTATCCCACAGCAGTACTTCGCAGAACAGTACCGCGATGATGCACTCACAGCGCAAGGATACACAGTCGTTGAGCGTGAGTTACATTTCGGTATCTGAATAGCATTATATCCCCATAGGATGCAGAGAATCTTCATATCTCACTTCTTATTTGTCTTTAATTAAGCCTCAGACCTCGGTCGTGTAGCGGTAGCGAACCTCCTTGGAGTATCGGCAGTTACTGGTGTATCTTCTGAGCATCGTCGATTAACCGTTCCAGCAACGGTGATGGAGAATAGCAGGGGCATTCACTGAGTTCGTGGAGATTCTGTTCAAAAGGGGCGACACCCCAGAACCGGTTGGATATCGAACAGAGTATACACCACCTTTAATATTTAAGGAGATGGGTTGTGAAAATGAGTGTGCAGTGACAGACGCGACCCATACCGGCGAGCAGCCAACAGCGGGTTTCAATCGCCCCACGATACTATTCGTCATCTGGGTGGGGATCGCGCTAGTAATTACGGCGCTGGCAACGTTGGATATCGTGCAGGAAGGGTTCGAGGACGCCTGGATATTTCTTTTGAGTGGGGTGATGCTTCTCTGGTTCATCGTCCGCGACTGGTTCCGCCACGAAGGCGGTGCGTTCGTACGACGAGACGATGACCTTCCGTTTCTTGGTGTGACGGTCTTCGTGCTGGCAGTAACGCTTTGGGTCCTTATCGAACAGTTCGTCATCTGACGGTCTCTACGGATACCAGCGAACGCTTCCCGTCTCTCCTGCCTAACCCCTCTCTCACAACCGTCCAACCAGGCCGTGTTTGTTCGTCAAGTGACAGTGAAACCGTGGGAAATCCGGCACTGCAACAGAACAGTGGACTGTCACACTATGCTGCCCGTTCAACCCCCGCCTGTTCGCTCTTCGGTTCCAACAGGGTGTCGGAACACTCGTCACTCACGGGAAGACGGGGGTATGCGCTCGCATCTCTATCAAGTGCTGGTCACACTCGAGCGCGAAGCCGGTCGATGCGCTTCTCGGTTGGCGGATGCGTACCGAAGACCCGACGCGCAATAAATCGTCGCGTCCGATCGAAGAATGGATGTTTCTCCCACGGTGGCGGGACAATAGCGAACGCAGTAGCCGTATCCCGCTCGCGGAGATCCGTCGATGGGCGACGCTCGAGGTCAGCGTCAAGCGACTCAAGCGCGCTTGCGAGTGCAGTTGGGTCGCCAGTAATCGCGACCGCGCCGTCGTCGGCAGCGTACTCTCGGCCACGGGAGACGAGAGCGACGTACCACCGGCTGATGGTTCCAACCAACATTGCTAGTGGTTCGACGACAGGGTTGTAGCCGTATCGACTACGAGCGAGCCGTGCAACAGCACTGGGTGCCGATAGCGCAGTGAGCACCGCGGCGTCTCGGTTGGCAGCGTGGGCGAGTTCGTGAGCGATAGCAGCCTCGAGTTCGTGGTACTCAAGCGTCTCGATCAACCCCCTAGAGAGAACAAGCGTCGAGACAGCGGGACGATAGCCCACTGTCAGCGCGACGGGTGTTCCGTGCTCGAGTACTCGAATCTCGGGCGGCGGCAGGTCGACCTGACCAGCGAGTCGAGTGACAATCGACTCGAGGGATGCATTCACATCGACTTTCCGGTCAGAGTCAGAGGTAGATCCCGCTGTACCAGCAATCTGATCGACCGACTCGATGTCCGTGACCGTGAGCGCCTCGAGATCGAATCGGTCCTCGAGATCTCGAAGAACAGCGTTGTTGCCTGTAAACTCTGTGCGGATTGTAGCGCCGACCTGGATACCAACGAACGCGACAGCACTCACGGCGGCCACTGAGACGACAACAGTTTCGACTGATACGAGAGTTGCTGCCCAGTAACTAGCTCCGACTATAACGATTCCTGTGACGGTCACTAGAATGGTCGGTCGCAGATCTGTAGTTTGCTCAAGTCTGGTACGCACCCATTTGACCTCGTCTGTGATGCCGTAGGCGGCTGCTGGGTCGACAGGTTCCTCCTCGGTGATTTCGGCGGCGCGGCGCTCGATGGCGTTTCGCACCCCATCGACATGATTGGGAACGATAATCGATCCGAAAACAAGCCAAACAAGTGCAGCGACAACGAGCAGTGCGAACCCAACCCAATAGGCCATACTGAGGTAGCCGACGATAAAAATCCCGATGACGAGCCAATTACCGCCGGTCGTGCGCTCATCGTTCACCTCGTCTTTCGAACGGATCCATTCGTGGGCAGCCCAGAGGTACCCAGCCATCAGCAAGTAAAAGAAGCCAAGCAGGACCAAGAGCCCGAACAGCGGAACAGGCAGTACTGAACGAAGGAACGGCAGAGTACTTAGTACAATCAGTAACGACGAAAGTAACAGCACGTACGAGGCGAGTTCGACAATTCCCTGGGCAAGTGCACCAGCCGGTGCGGAGCGCTCGCGAGCGGTACGGACGGTCCGCAGCGACAATTCGACGGCCGCCAAACAAGGCATCGCGACCGCAACCACGAACGCTACAGCGAGCGGCTCGGCGGCGAGACGGAAATCAGAACCAGAGAGGATCGCTAGTGAGGAAACCACCTCAACACCGTAGTGAGCCCCAGCGTAGATCGGGACGCCAATCAACAAAAGGACAGCGACGACGACACCACTCGAGAGGAACAGACAGCTAACAACGGCGATGACTGTCCGGACAAAAAGGCCGGCACGAGTTGGGAGCAACACCATGACAGGTTTCACCTCGAATAATTGAGAACCGGACGGACTAGAGGGGAACCAAGATAATGCATGTCGTCTCAGGAATTAATCTCGAGTGGTAAATAGGTACCCGACCGATTACAAATTGTAGCCCTGTTGAACTCTTCTTCTTTATATACCTATAATAGCGAAACTACTGGTTACTACACGTGCGAACTTAACGCTCATCGAATTGATATACACGATAAATTTCGCGGACGCTAAGAACAATTATGCTGCTGCCGAGCGAGAATCCTAAGATAACCAATAGAATGTTCGTCCTATTGAAAGACGACGCGGCTACCAGAAGTCCGAGAACAGAGAGAACGATATAAAATAAAACAGTTATAGCTATCCTGAAACACTCTTTCAACACATCCGTACTCACCTTACGAATGTCATCTGTGTCCTGGTTGTCATTCTCCATACTATGATGTAATATTGGTTATGTAAAAAGATAGTGGATTTACACTAAGCGATATGGGGCTTGCCCTGTACTTACCATTCCCTACGAGTCAATAGGCGTGTGACTGGTTCTATGACATGCTACGAGGGCTATGCAATCAGTTATGAATAGTTTCAGTTGCCACTATAGTATGAATCGCCCCGGACATGAGAACGCGTGTTGAGCGAGCGGCGGACGACGTTAGCCCGTCCGGATCCATAGCAGGTTCCAGTACTGCAGGAGCCAGTAGAGGACGATCGCTCCGACAACGACCGCCGAGTAGTGGACCCGTGTAGCGAGCGTCCAGTCGTGACGAAGCCACGCTCGGCCGGCGTATCCGACTGCACCGACGGTAGCGAGGGCTCCCAGCGTCGGCACGACGAATACGACCTCAAACCACGTGGGCGGGCGGTTGAACAGCGTCGGCCCGTCCATCGACGCCATGGCAATTGCGACGCCGCCGAGAACGAGGACGAACAGTGGAAGCCCGGCGACGCCCACGCCAGCGACCCACCGAGCGCGCGTTGCAGACGGTGGCGGCGACTCGCCGCCGCGATACCGACGCCACCCGGCGGCCGCCGGCCAGCCCAGGAGCCCAGTGAGCGCGGTCACCGCAGCGATGACCGCTAGCCACCCCTGTACTGATAACTGCTCGAGGTAGCCGATCCGCTCGTAGGCACCGAGTCCGTCCAGCAAGTGCGTCACCTCGCCGTTCTCCTCGTGGAACAGCAGCATCGCGTCCTTCTCAACGTGCTCGAAGACGAGCGGTTCGACTTCAACCCACTCGTCTGTGCTCTCTCCCTGCTCGGTTATCAGCCGGCCGTCGGCAGCGACTCGGACGTCGATCGGCTGGCCCGTGAAGAGACCATAGATGGGCTTCTCGGCGGTGGCATTGTCGGTCGTGTTCACCGACCGATACCGGCCGCCGAGTTCGTCCGCGCGCTGGGGCGTGCCGTCGGGTGTGCGTCGTGCCCCGCTCGAATCGACGGGAGCGAATCGTTCGAGTAGCGCGTCCACGACCTCCTGCTTGGCGTCAGACGCCTCGTCGCCGTGGGCAACGACAAATAGGCCGACACTGTCTTCGGGAAGCAGTGCGAACTCGCAGGCGAACTGCGGGACGCCACCGCCGTGACGAACCAGTCGGGCGTCGCCACGAGACTCCTCGAAGAGTCCGAACGCCATCCCATCCATCCGCTCGTGTGGCGTGTACCACTGTCGATGCATCTCGTCGACCGCGCGCTCGGAGAGAATTCGCTCGCCGTCGACGACGCCGCCATTCAGGTGCACCTGGAGCAGTCGTGCCATGTCCGCGCCCGTCGTGTGGAGACCGGACGCCGGTGCAACGTCGGAATAAAAGTTCACGACGTCTTCAACAGCAGTCCCCTCAGCCGGAACGAGTTCTGGAGGGGCTGGTTGGAACGTACTGTTCGACATACCCAGCGGCTCGAAAACGTTCTCTGCAACAAATGACCCGAATCGCTGTCCCGTGATATCTGCGACCAACTGACCGGTCAACGCGGCGGCGTAGTTGGTGTACTGGGGGAGTTCACCCGGTGGGCGGACACGCGTTGGCACATCTGTAGACACCGACTCGGCCAGCGGGCGGACGTACTCGGGGTTTCGAACCGAGTCGCCACGCCCTCGGACCTCGAGCCCCGACGTGTGAGTGGCAAGGTGTTCGAGCGCGATGGGGTCGTCGAACGTCTCCGGGAGGTCCACGGCTTCGAGGTGATCGTCGACGGGCGCGTCCGGCTCGACGCGATCACGGTCGACGATTTGCATCGCGGCCGTCCACGTGACGACCTTCGACACGGAACCAACGCGAAAAAGCGTCTCGTTCGCATGAACCGGAACGTCTTCGCTCCGAAACGCGTGGCCGTAGCCGCTCGTGAGAACGTCGTCACCGTCGACGACAGCGATCGTCAGGCCGCCGGCGTCGTACTCCGTCAACGCGCGGTCGGCCGCATCATCGACGAACGTTTCCAAACTGGTCTCCTGAGTCGTCGCTGCCACACTGTCGACGAAACCGCTGGCCGCAACAGCGGTTCCGGCACTGGCGGCCGCGGAGTGCGACAGGAACTGGCGTCGTGGGAGTCGGGAGGGCATCGATCGGTAGTGTTTGCGTCGGATGTCTCACGCCTCGAGGGCGGATGTTGGATCGGCTGTTTGGGCGGGACCTGAGCACCTCCACAGTCACTGGACGAGACGTATGGACGGTGATTTTTGGATATCCACACCCGAATAATGTCATCGGTATCCCATAAATACACCCATTGTATCGGAGTGACTGGGGTGTGAATCACCCCGTCTTCGACAGTGGACGATCTCAGACTGCTAATGGCCGGAGATATGCTCTCGCCATTTGTCGGCGAGGAAGAGGTCGATCCCAACAGCGACGCCTTCTCGCAGTGGATCATGAACCTCGCGTACGAGGAGTAGTAGTCACGATCTCCGCTCGAGATCGGGACCCCATTTTGGCCCCGTTGAGTCACTCTGACCGGCCGTCCGAAGCCGAGCTGTCCCGCTTTTCTCACGCCCGAACCTGTGCAACAGGGGTAAGCGTCACTGATCTGAGTCCCCGGTGAATTTCTCTGCGGTAGCGACAACCGTCTCGAACAGTTCGCTATAGTACATTTATGTTCGGAACAATTGGAGAGTTGTGAGAGTTTGGAACGACAAACGTTCTAAATACACTGTATCATCAATTGTAACTATATTTACAATCGATTCCGAAGGCGGACGTATCCGCGGAGTAATTCGACTCCTGTTGCAGCTGGTAACACGATTTCAGGATCTTGAGTGTCGTCAGCGAGGCGTATGCGTGTCCCACCAATTGGCCGTACCATCTGTCGCGGGGTTCCTGTAGAACTTCACGAACAAGTGGGAGTCCGGCTTCTTCTGTGTCACTGAGCACTGACTCTAACTGACGGTCGATTTGTGACGAGGAGAGTGGCACTGGATCAGTCATTGCCTGCCACCTCGACACTTGTTTCATCAATATCGACTCTGGATTCGGTTAGATTACTTTCGCGCCACGTGCCACGTCGATACCATGCGTAGGCGATGGTTGCTCCTGCAATGTTCGAGATGGCGAACGACAGCCAGATACCACTTTCACCGAGCGGGCCCGCAGTGAGCCACGCGATCGGAAAGCGAACAACACCAAGCGTCAGCACCGAGATCGCCGCTGCAGTGAGCGTCTTTCCGGCACCACGGAAACTACCCGTGTACGCCCGCATAATGCCCATGAACCCGAACGTCAGCGCGACGTATCGGATGAACTCTGCACCGATATCGACCACCTGAGCGGCGTTCGCTTGGTCAGCACCGACGAACGCCGAGACGATAGGTTCTGGGAACAGGAAGGCGGCGATTCCTGCGACCGTAAGGACCCCAAAGAGTACTTTCGCGGCCAGCCCTGCCGCTTGTTCTGCTCGGTCTGGTTTATCAGCCCCTATATTCTGACCGGTCATCGTTTCCACGCCACGGGCGACGGCGAGAGCAGGGAGAAAGGCAACCGAGAAGACACGCGTCCCGATGCCGTACGCAGCCACGACTGTATCCGGGAACATCGCAACGATGACCAACAGCAGGTTCATCGAGACCGCTCGTCCAGTCCCTTCGATGGATGCCGGCAAGCCGATGCGAACGAGGCGGCGGAGATACGAGAGATCAGGGACCATATCATGGAGGTTAATTTGGACACCGCGGTCCCCGCGGAACATGATTGCTAGACCAACGACCAGTGCGAGTGCACGCGAGAACACGGTGGCGATAGCCGCGCCCTGAATGCCGAGTTCTGGAAAGGAGAGCGTGCCGACGAGCGGGGCGTTCTCGACAATTGTCCATCCAAAGATCAAGAACGGATCGATGATAATGTTGAGCACTACCGATCCGAACATGACGAGCATCGGTGTAATCGTGTCGCCGTATCCCCGCATGAGTGCGATGAATACAGCGAATCCGAACATAAACAACAGGCCGAGCGAGATGACTTCCATGTAGTTGGTCGCCAGCGGCAGCACATCCTGCGAGGCGCCCAGCAGGCCGAGGAAGGTGTCGACGCCGACATAGCCGACGCCGCCGAGGATGACTGCGGCGATAGCGGCGAACGTCACCGTCTGCGAGGCGGCGTACTCAGCTTCGCGTTCTTCGTCTGCACCGGTAAACTGTGCGACGAGGACGCTGCCGGCGACGGAGATTCCCATCCCGAGTGAGATGAGCAGGAAGACCATCGGGAACGCGAAGCTGATCGCTGCCAGGGCATCCGTGCTGTACTGGCCGAGCCAGAATGTGTCCGCGAGGTTGTACGCGGTCTGGAAGAGGTTCGTCACGACGATCGGCATCGACAAGAAAAAGAGGGGCTTGCCGATGCTACCCGCGGTGAGATCGAACTCCTCAGGTCCCTTGAACAAAGATCGAATGCGACTTCGAACTCCCATTAATGGGTCGCCTCCGATAGCTCGTCTGCGAGAAAGTGTCTCTCAGCGTACTGTGTGATCGCCTCATAGGATCGCTCGGATGGTTGATCGATAGCTACACGCCGCGTATGTGCTCCCGTGATAGCCGTCATAAGGAACTCGGCAGCGACGGCTGGCTCAACCGTTTCATTGAACTCGCCTATCTCAACACCAGCCGTGATGATCTCCCGCGCCCGTTCGAAGAGCAGATCATCGAAGCTGACGAGTCGCGTCTGGATCGCGTCGTTGTACGGCGCTTGCGCTGTCACTTCGAGTAGCGCGGTTTGGTACTCTTGGGCAGGCGCAGCTTCTTCGTCAGTGAGAGCCGTTTCGAGGAGCGTATAGAGTTGGTCACGCGGCGTGCCACCGTCGACTGCGGGAAGCTGCGCAGTGTATCGTTCGTACAGAAAGTCGAGAAACTCGAGGAAGAGGTTCTCTTTGCTGTCGTAGTAGTAGTGGATGGCTGCTTTACTCCGGTCTGCCTCGTCAGCGATATCTGTGAGAGTGAGATCGGCGTATCCGTGCTTGCAGAGTGCCCGAGACGTCGCCTCGAGAATTTCAGTAGCTGTATCATCGTCCATGTCGGGAAGCACATGTACTTACTAACCGATTAGTCAAAAGGGTTTGGAACACAACGCTCTCAAGAGAGGTCACCGGTTTTCATCCATGTAGACGTCTACATCGACACCCGTACGAAGCGATACTATCTGACGAGTGGGTCAAAACTATTATTTGCGGCCCACATCAGTACTCGTACGATGGCCGATACGCCGACAGAGGCCGACCCCGACCCACACGAAGAGATCATGCGCGCGACGTACCGCGCACTTCGTGAGCACGGATACGCCGATCTCACGATCAAGCGTATCGCCGATGAATACGGGAAGTCAACCGCTGCGATCCACTACCACTACGACACGAAGGACGATCTGCTGACAGCATTTTTGGATTTTATTCTCGATCAGTTCAAGGACACGGTTCACGAGGTCGAGACGACAGATCCCGAGCAGCGACTCGAGTTGCTACTCGACAAACTGCTCGTCGATCCCAGGGACCATCAAGACCTTCTCGTCGCTATACTAGAGATGCGGAGTCAAGTGCCGTACAACGACCAATTCCGCGAGCGGTTTCAGCAAAACGACGAGTACGTTCAGTACCTGCTCCGCACGGTGATCGACCAAGGGATCAAGACAGGCGTGTTCGACGATGTCGACACCGACCACGTGGCCCAGGCACTCATGATAATCGTCGATGGCGCGCGGACACGAGCGGTTGTGTTCGACGAAGAAGATTCGCTCGAGACAGCGAGACAAACCGCAGCAGAGTACGTGACCGCCGCTCTAGTCGCTGACGACTGAGTACCAGTCAGAAGTCCGTAGAATGATTGTTATCGACCGTCTCTTTCCTCAAGTCGCTCCTGATCGACGTCTTCGATCGGCTTCGTACACCACTGGCAGAACTCGAGGGCGGAATCGAGTTCCTTTCCGCAATGAGGACAGGAAGTTGACTCCGCTGCGGCAGGATCGACCGCGCTTGGAACACGCTGAGAGCGCGCGAGCAGGTACGCGTCCAGGGTGCTGAGGCCGATAACGAGGAACAGCGGTGCGACAACCAACGCCTCCTCGAGGCCACTGTTGCCGGTCACAAACGCGTCGAGCGCAGTCGGATCGACGAACAGTGCGGTCACGACGAACGAGGCAGCGAGCCATCCGAGCGCGCGACGCCACCGCCGAAGGTAAAGGTGACCGAGCCCGGTAGCGAGCATCGCGAGTAGCATCGCGAGCCACGGTCGTTTCTGCGATGTGGACTGAGCCATGTCTCTAACTAATCGGTTAGTAAGTATAAGCCTTCTCTTGTCGGCATTCGCCAGTCATCTTCAATTGTCACCCAGCCCATGTGACAGTCTTGTGTCAGAACCCGTGATCCGCCGAACGGGCTGAAACGCGAGCGCTGCAATCGCGACCTCTAGTCCACCAGCTACGAGAAATGCCGGTAGGTAGCCGTACAGCTCTGTAACGGTTCCACCGATGAGAAATCCGCTCAACATCCCGAGACTACCGAACACATTGAATCCGCCCATTGCTGCACCACGCTCCGTCGCCGGTACGATATCAGTGACAAGTGCCATTGTCGTTGGTGAGACAAGCGCCCCACAGACACCGACGAATACCATCAGAATTGCTGCGGCCACGTAAGTAGGCGAAAGTACGACGGCGATGATCGTCACTCCATATAGTAGTGATCCGACAACGACTGGCAGGAATCGCCCGATTCGATCCGAGAGCGATCCGACTGGATACTGTAACACTGCAAACGGAACGAAGAACAACGCAAGCGTGAACCCTGCTGTCGCAGCATCGATATCGAATGTGTCTCTGAAGTACGCAACACCGGTTAACGCAAAGAATCCCGCAGTCAAGCGATCAATGTATCCGAATGCGAACGGCACGAGTAAGGTCGGGTACGATCGGACTCGATCGACGACTGTATCGACAGGGAGCCCACCACCGGCACTCCCGTCGGGAATCGTCGCAGCGAGGGCAGCCGAACCACCGAGGAGTATTGCACCCCCGTATAGTGGCGCAAGCGGATCAACCGTGGTGAGTTGCCCACCAACGACCGAGCCGAGTGCCGCACCGAGTCCGATGGCCGTCCCTGCTGCACCCATGTTTCGGCCGTGTCCACCTGAGAGGTCCATTAGCATTGTGATCGACAGCGAGAACGCACCAATGGTAAACGCACCACCGACGACTCGCAATAGCAACACAACACCGAATCCGAGGCTAACATGCGGAGCGAGCGCAACCGCCAGGTAACTTACAGCACCGCCCGTCGCGCCCAGGACGACCAGCGGTGTTCGAGACCCGAGAGAATCACTGGCAACACCCCACAAAACGGCACACAAAACAAATGCGCCGAACTCAGCGACTAGAAACCACGTTCCGGCGAGAATGCTCTCACTGCCACCCAGTGCCGAGACCGTTTCATCAAGCCCCGGATAGAGAAACACCTGCGAGACGAGGACGCTCCAGACGACAAGCGAAAGTCGGGATCGGTCACTCATAGAGACGAGGCTATCTACGTGGACGCGGCCAGAGCATCTGTGTGCCCCATGTTTAATCGAGTATACCTGTTCGCTAGTGGCTCTTCAAACAGGATGAGGAGTGTCGCTGACATACAAGCTAATTACTCAGTTAGTGCAAAAGTCTTCTCATCGAGGTCGCAAGAGCGAGGTATAAGCGACTCATTCGGAAACTTCTGCCTAAAGAATCCCCACACCAGCTTCGATATTATCATCGAGAAAGATAAGCACTAACCAAACCGTTAACTCCTGCAATCCCTGAATCAAGGTATGGATCTCTCTGTTGTCGATTTGTCTCCCGTTCCGAACGACGGGACCGCGAGTGACGCATACGCAAACACCGTTGAGGCCGCTCAACAGGCTGAGAAGCTCGGATACTCTCGGTTCTGGGTAGCCGAACATCATGGCATGGCAGACACTATTGCTGGGACGACGCCCGAAGTGCTGCTCGGACACCTCGCCGCTGAAACAGAATCGATTCGACTCGGATCAGGAGCAGTGCTACTCAACCACTACAGCCCGTTCAAAGTCGCCGAACAGTTCGGCGTACTCAATTCACTCGCACCAGGTCGTATTGACGCGGGCCTTGGCCGGGCTAATGGGTCGCCTGCGGCAGATCAAGCTCTCGGAACAGACCGACACATCCAGAATCCCGATGAAGATCATGCAGAGAAGATTGAAGCCGTCATCAATCATCTCTATGACGACTACCCCGACGGACATCCCTATAGCGACCTGCAGATACCGTACTCGGACGAGGATATCCCCACGCCATGGGTGCTCGGGTCAAGTCCATCAAGCGCTGCGATCGCAGCTGAACTCGGGCTCCCATACTGCTTTGCGGCGTTCATTCGACCACAGTTCGTAACCCACTCGTTCGAGACGTACCGCGAACAGTTCCAGTCTTCGTCACTTGCCGGTAGTATCGACAAGCCACAAGGTATGATCGCTGTGAACGCAGTCTGTGCAGAGACCGATGAGGAGGCCGCACGGCTCCGAGCCGTGGCGGAGGCGTCATATCAGCGTATGCAACGCGGGGTTGTCGGCACGAGACCGTCTATTGAAGAGGCTATCGACGAACTCGGTGGAGTTCCAGAGCCAACGCCCGCAACACTCACTGTTGATGAATGGCCACGAGCGATTTCCGGGAGCCCAGAGACGATTTCATCACTTCTTGAACAACTCACGGAACGTGTCGGCGTTGACGAGGTGATGATCCAACACATCCATGCAACCCACAACGATGCGCTCCGTTCGCACGAACTGATTGCTGAGGGCATCGGACTCACATAAATCGCCTCGGGGTCAAGCCCGGGGCATTCGCCTCGGCCGCCTGTAAACGACCCCGGATCGGGTGCCCCACGGTTTTCGTAATTCCCTCAGCCTATGCCAATAGCACTCCACGCAAAGAGATTTTTCGGGACGAGGATGGGCGGTTTACTGCACCCACCAACCCAGACAGGCTCACCGTCCGAACACTCGGTTAGGTTTTGCGAATCCGATATTAATTTTGAAACGCGCTAGCGACAAGTAGCGGGAAGACGAGAGTTGCTTCCGCCTCAATCTGTGTGTAATTCGTTCGTTCTTCCTTGATTTTACCCCAAGAGACGGCCTCATTTGGCGGCGCTCCCGATAGTGATCCGTCTCCTTCCATTCCTGTCGAAATATAGACCACATAGTCCGCACCCCCTCGGAAGAGGTTCGTCATTATCGCGTGATGCTTCGGTACGCCTCCACCGACTGCAATGAGTCCCGTTTTGTCGGCCAGTAATCCGTCTTCGATGAGTGAATCATAGTCGTCAAGGATCTCAATTCCGACGTCCGAATCATAACCCTGACGGTAGTAGTAGAGGAAATTGCCCACCTCAGCGTCCGTCAGCGCCGGACAGTACACCGGCACATCGTTGTCCGCAGCTTGTTTCAACACTGAGTCTTCGTCGTCGAGCGTCTCGCCCAGTTCCCGTGCAAACTCTGTGGGCGTTCTGATCTTCTCCTCAGCGAAGAAGTCGTCGAAGAAGTCGTACAGGTATTCCTCTAACCAGACATATCGGTCGGACGGAACAAAGATATTCCCTAGCCGATTAATTCCTCGTTCCCGGAGCGCTTCCTCGTCTGCGTCCCATTCACCCATCTTGAACGGTTTCGCCGTCTTGATAACGTCCTCGGTCAGCGACCCAGACGTGGTAATGAGTACATCGACGTAGCCTTCTCGGACGAGATACGCGACGGTCTCACGTAGCCCCGATGAGATGATATTCGAGGTGAACGTGAGATAGATCGTCGCGTCTTCGTCCTGCATACGCTCCGCGATATCGATGGCTTCTGCGAGTTGCGTCGCTTGGAAACCCGTCGTCGCGTATGCGTCGAGCATCTCGTAAAAATCGAACTCACCACGGAAGTCGTAGCCACGAACGTCCGGCGTGTCGAGTTCCTCATCACTTCCTGGAAGGACGTGATCGTGAGACTCGTCGTTATCCATATAGGAGATACGACCGCGACCAGTTTGAATAGCTCGAAATGATCGCTCTATTCTTCAAAACCAGTTCACCATATGCTTGGGAGGAATCAACAGCCTGAGCAGACTTCTATGACACCCCTTTCATCCAGCAAGACGGCGGCGGACTCGAGGACGACGGCACCGTGGTCGAATCGACAGTCGACGAAAGGCACTTTTTAACGGGCCACCTTGTCTTGAATGTAGTATGGATACGCTCCTGCTTATAACAGTACACACGGCGAGGTGGCCATCATGAGCAGTTCCACGGCCGAAGCCGAACTCAACGAGGACGAGCGAGCGGGTCTCGAGCTCATCCGCGAGTCCGGCGGCATCCACCAGAGCGATTTCTGGAAGGAACTGGAATTCTCCTCGCGCAAGGGCAGCCGGATCGTCGAATCGCTCGTTGAAAAGGAACTGGTCGATCGAGAGGAAACCGTTTACAAGGGCCACAACACCTACTTCATCTCGCCGACCGCACGAGACCTCGATTTCAGACTGCTGATGGCCGGCGATATGCTCTCGCCGTTTGTCGGCGAGGAAGAGATTGATCCTAACAGCGACGCCTTCTCGCAATGGATCATGAACCTCGCGTACGAGGAGTAGTAGTCACGATCGCTGCTCGAAATCGAGGCATGTCCGTTTCTCTTTGTCCACGGTATCTTGGTAGACGAACAGTTGATGCACGCCCCATCACGGCCTTCTTTGACAGAGACCCTAACAGTGTTTTGGGTAATACTGATCAGTTTAACTGGCCAGTATTACTTCCCGATGGCGTCAGGTCTTCTTCCTCTCGAGGAATAGTTGCAAGTCCAGTCGATACTGCTGGCGTCCTCACATTCTGCCTTGCTGTAATCGGGATTGCCAACTTCGATACGCCACTTCTGACAAGGGGGATCCTCATCGGTGTTGCGACACGATGACGGTATGCTCAAGTCACATCACAGTCAGCTTTCGGATTGGCCGGTCTAAGGAAAAGAAAGCGTTAGAAGTCCATACCCCACTCGCGGAGAATATCCTCGGCGTCGTCTAAATTTTGCATCCCGGCGAGGTATATCGCTTCTCGAGCATCGAGCTTGTAGAGATCATCGTCAAATCGGTCCTCAAGATCACGGCGTGCCTGTTTCTCTTTATCCTCGGTATCCTGGTAGACGAACAGTTGGTGCACACCCCCATCACGGTCTTCTTTGACTGAGTCTCTAACAACTATTCGTGGTAAGTCTGATCGGTCAAACTGACTGGTATTACTTCCAGACTGCGCCGGGTTTTCTTCCAGATCGACCTGGTCAGTCTGTCCAGTATTACTGACTGTATCTTTTTGCCCACCAGCTTGGTCAGACTGATCAGTATTACCAGTGTTACTGACTACCTTTTCCTGTTCCTCTGACTGGCCAGTAGTACTGACTTCTTCTTCCTGTTCCTCTGGTTGGTCACTCTGCTCAGTCTCGTCAGCAAACGGGTTTTGGCCACCAGATTTCATGCTGTGACCTCTGTCGTCGCAAATTGATCGGCAATGAATTCGGCTAGCTCGTCAAACTTCTCGAGCGTCGGTTCTTCGTAATCGCGAAGATCGCGGTAGTCATCGTTCTCCGCGAGTTCGTAGATCGACACTTGGTTGTCCCACGCATCACCAAGCATCGATCCACGCTCGCCAATCGACACAGGGGCGATCGGTAGCGACTCCTCCTCGAGTGCATTGAGATATTTCTGGTTCACGTTCGTCCCCTTGACCTTGTTCGGGACGGCACCGAGAACACCGACGTCGATATCTCCGAGTTCAGTCTCGAGGCCGCTCACCACATCACGGAGGCCCTGAACACTCCGTTCGCCTTTCGGAGATGGTTCGAAGGGGATGAGAAGGTTCGACGTTGCGTAAACCGCGTTGTACAGGTGTTGTCCCTCAGACGCTGGTGGGTCAATGATGATAACGTCGTATTCCGATGGGACACCAGCGTCGACGAGGACCCGTCGGAGCTGCTTTTCCTTCTCAAACTCCCCCTCGAGACTCGTCTGGTCCTCGAGTTCCTTGGCCGTCGCGAGGAGATCAGCAAGGTTGCCGAGATTATTGTGGCTTGGAACGAGATCGACGCCTTCAGTCGACTGGATGAGGTCATGAAAATCGCCTCGTGGTCGGTCGACCATATGGAGCACGAGATTGTCAGCCTCGCTATCAGCTTTCAGATCATCGAGACCGAAGTGATTGGTTAGGCCGCCATCCTGCGGATCCATATCGATCCCGAGAACTTTCGTTCCTTGATTCGCGTGCGCACGCATGAGGTTAGCCGCAAGCGTCGTCTTTCCGACGCCACCCGCCTCGGACCAGACTGTATACGGAATCATACACGCTAAGCAGATGGTCTCCCCATATAAAAATACTAGCCAGACAAGACAGTATTGCTGGTCAGTAATACTGACCAGTGTTACTAGTCAGACTAATCAGCCGCTTCTGAATGCTGGCACTATTACGGAGAAGTTTTTATTGGGAAAGAGAACTGTACAGCGGAAATGGCAGATCTGTATTTCGAGGACCTGGAGAAAGGTCAACGACGAGAACTCGGTAGTTATACTGTCCCAGAGAATGAGATGATGGAGTTCGCACGACGGTATGATCCGCAGCCGATCCACGTTGACGAGGAGGCTGCTCGGGACTCCATCTTTGGTGGGGTAATCGCGAGCGGTTGGTACACTGCCAGCGTCTGCATGCGGCTCCTCGCAGACGAATTCCTCAATGAAGCTGCGAGTATGGGTGGGCTTGGCCTGGATGAGCTCCGGTGGCAGAACCCGGTTCGGGCGGGCGATACGCTTACTGTTTCGAACGAGATTCTCGAAACGCGTCCATCGGAGAGCCGCGATGATCGTGGCTATGTTCGGAATAAGACGGTCGCACACAATCAGGACGGCGAGGAGGTCCTTGTCTGGGTCGCGACCAATATCTTTGCTTCGAACTGATATCCTCCCACAGCTACTGCCGCTCTGGACTCCTTCTCTGGCCGAATCTGGCAGGGAAAGTGGTCAATCGAGTAAATGGAGAGTATTCGCCTATCCCCTTATCGGTTAAACAAAAGTCCACGCTGAATGCCACGCCCTTCAAGACGTAGCAGCTTACTTCCGTCATTTCCGTAGCCCCACCCTAGGTTTCTGTCGTATATCGTGTTTGCTCGATCAACTAGAACACGCACTCCAATACGTCCAGTGTCTCTAGAAGTGCGAGAACGTCCGAACAGTACACAACAACCATCATTGCGTCCAGTATCCTACGACCATCACGCCCGCTGTCTTGCGCCGATCTTCGAGTTCTCGAGATTGCCGTTACTTGAGCGCGTGGAATCTGACCGAAGTGATTGGTGAGAGTGCCATCTTGCGGATCCATCTCAATCGCAAGAATTCCGCCTTGATTCACGTGTGTAGAATATGTAGCCAGACAAGATAGTAATGCTAGTCAGTAATACTAGACAGTATTACCGAACATACTATCTAGTCAATTATCTTAAACACGTGCTGAAAGTTGGCTTATGACCGGAGAGAGTTCAGCCCTAACGCCACGAGCGTTGTCGGTGTAGTTCTAGCACTCAACTCGCGGTGGCTTTAATTCCGCAAAGAGTGCTTCACCATGTAGCGAGTCATCACGTCCTGGTTTACAAACACTCCCTCCACAGAGATCAACGCGATCGGCGATGTTTGCAGCCGTGTTGATGTCAGCTCGGACTCTGACACCCCGTGGATGTTTAACAAGTCCTCGAGCACGCGCAGTGATATGCGTCAAGTACTCTTACAGCTGGAATCCGCCAACCGGCATGTCACCCGTTCAGAAGATGAAATAGAACTTACAAACCCTCTCCCCCCTTTTTCGAGTTGTAAACTCAATACAGAGGGGGAGAGAAACCTCGAAGAATATCCTATGAAAGAGAGATTCTGCCGTATTCACCGGATAGCATTCCTAAGAGACCAATTTTCTCGTATACTCTTAATAATGCAAAGTTTTATGTGAAATGTTGTTCAACCAAATCCGTACTAGACTTAGATCCTATCTAAATGTATTAATTAGATATTCTAACCTTGGATCGTTTGTGTGTTCTTGAGATTAAGAATACTAGCAACTCAGGCACTCTAATCCTTCTATTTGCTAAATCAGATCCTTTTGCTCTACTTATCCCCTCCTCTCTCGAAACGACTTACAACTCGAAAAAGGGGGGAGTGGGTAGATTGATTGAGACAAATCCGTTGGCCAAGCACCGTTCTATCAATAAGATATCACTAGTATCAATCATGAATATCTCTTGCGTAAGTTGTTCTACCGACTCAATTACGGAGTTTACAACTCGAAAACGGGGGGTGTGATGTGACATCTATAATATAGATATTAGCTCATGTTATTCTGATTGTGTTTTACTCATGACTTCTTGATGAACTAATAGATTCGCCTATTACAACTCGAAAATGGGGTCGGTCAGAAGGCACACCGACCTTCTGACGGGATCTTACAACTCGAAAACGGGGTGGGTTTACGTTCGAAGTTCATGGCCAACTGTTTCGAGAGTACTTGTTTTGCCTTTTGATGAATACACGTCCCTTACAAATCGACAACGGAGGCGATAGATTTCGAAGACGGTCTTTGGCTAACTCTACAAATACGCCCTTATAGTCGGTAGTGGACCTGTTTCCGGCTGGTTACAACTCCACAATGGTCTACTTTTTTATACCCAGAGTCCGAGGGGAGGCATAATGGGACGAGAGAGACGTACAGAAGATTCGAATGATCATGCCGCTGAAAAGGCCCGTGAATCTCTCTCCACTGACCCCGAAAACTCTAGCTCAACGACTCAAACAACCTTCGAGGCCGACTCAGATACTACTGACCCGCCCCTAAGTGAAATGAACGATGAAAGCGGCGGTATCTCAATCCGAGAGCGACTTCAGACTGAGTCGTCCGGTGGTGTCTTCGCGAATAAAGATCTTGTTCGCTCAGACACCATCATTGACGAGGACCGTATTGTCGGTCGTGATGACCAGCTGGCTCGAGTCGTTGACAATCTTAAACCTGTCCTCCAGGACGAAGGCATCCCGGATATGCTTCTGAGTGGTCCCTCGGGAACAGGAAAATCGCTTATTATTCATGCAGTCTGTAAACAGATCGTCGAACTGTGTGAGTCCCAAGGAAAGGTGTTCGGTGTTCTTTCGATCAACTGCGAGGGTCCAAAGACCGCAGATCGTGCTGTATATCGGTTAGTCAAAGCCGCCGCTGATGATCTCGGTGTTGATCCCGGTGTTCCACAGACCGGCGTCTCAACCGATCAAAAACTCGAACGCCTGTACGAACTAATGCGAGAGCATTACGATGGAGTCATATTCATTCTCGATGAGATCGATCTGCTCGAGGGACCGTATCAGGAGGCAGAGTACAATTCTCTCATCTACCAGCTTTCACGGGCCCGAAAGCTCGCCGACTTTGATGGTCCGATCTCACTTACAACCATTACTAACTATGCAGATTTCATGAAGAATCTCAATAGTCGAGCTCAAAGCTCTTACAACCCCGATGATATCTTCTTTGACGACTATGATGCGACGCAACTGCGTAGCATCCTCAAATACCGTCGCGACGCGTTCAAGCCGGAGTCTCTTTCAGATGACGTCATTCCACTTGTTGCTGCGTTCGGTTCCCAAACGCATGGGGACGCACGGAAAGCAATTGACCTTCTCAGATGGGCTGGTGAACTAGCTGAACGGCGGGGGGCGGATACAGTCACTGAATCCGATGTTCGCAAGGCACAGGAGAAATACACTGAGAACCGAAAACTCCGCCACATTAGCGGGATTTCGACACAGAAGAAGCTCTCCACATATGCCGTGGCGGCTACTGCCCACTATACGAAAGAAAACTTGGAGTGGATTCCAGCTGGTCCCGCATTTAAGACGTATCAGTTTATCGCCGACACGATGGATGCAGAGAAATACAGCCGTGAAACCTTCGTGAATCACGTTACTGAACAGAGTACGTACGGTGTGTTAGACTTCGAGCGTCGAGGGAGGGGACGTGGCAGAGGAGTACACATGTACTTCTCTCTTTCCGAAGACCCGGAAACGATCATGGAGACGATCCGTGAAGACTCTCGATTCGCTGATTTAGCTCACGAAGACCCAACTATCAGCTCTGTTGTTCGAGAACGAATGAAGAAGTTTCGTTCCAATAGCTAATCTTGACTCTACAGATAAGCAAGGCAAGTGCCTCGGGGCTTGACCCTGAGGCGGTTCACAGTGATAGGCAACGTGCCTCTGGGTGTGGCCCCGAGGCGACCCGGATTTTACAACTCGAAAACGGGGGGAGAAGACTCATGAGTTTTAATTTTCCATCTGATATAATCTCTTCCCCATCCCCATTTACAACTCGAAAATGGGGCTCCCGGTCTACTTAACCAGTCTCTCTTGTAGAACACGTTATACGCTGAACAGGCGCAATACCGCGTCCTTGAGGGCGTGGATGCGCACCGTCACTTGATGCAACAATCCATCGCCTATTGCATGGCCGGATATTCTCTACTGGAGCGGTACTATCATCTTCTCCGGGACTATAACTGGTTATGAAGCCAGAAATAGATGCGTACCGTCCGAACCTTCGAGGCGTCAATTGCCAACCCACAGCAGGTTGGTGATGACCTCGATCAACTCGGATGGGCCGCATCGAAACTCTGGAACGTCAGTCGCTACTACGCACAAGAACAGTGGGACGACACGGGCGAGATCCCCGATGACGGGGAACTCAAAGCTGAACTCAAAGGCCACGAACGCTATACGGACCTTCATTCTCAATCCAGTCAGCGCGTTCTCGAAGAACTCGCTGAAGCGTTCACTGGTTGGTTCGCAAAGCGTCGGGACGGCGATAGCCGTGCCCGACCGCCCGGCTACCGCAAACGCGGCGATTCGCACCCACGTTCTACTGTGACGTTCAAGGCGGCTGGCTTCAAGCATGATGCACAGTTCACTCGCGTTCGCCTCTCGAAAGGCCGCAACCTGAAGGAACACCGTTCGGACTTCGTGCTGTGCGAGTACGAGCTCCGTCCCGACGTAGACCTCACCGAGTGGGATATCCAGCAGGTCCGGGCCGTCTACACGTACGAAGAATGGCGGCTTCAGTTCATCTGCCGAAAGTCAATCGACCCCGACCCACCGGGCGACGGTGTTGCGGGGGTCGATCTCGGTATCTCAAACATCGCCGCGCTTTCGTTCGGGAGTGAGTCGATCCTCTTCCCCGGTAACGCACTGAAAGAGGACGAATACTACTTTGGGAAGCAGAAAGCGAAGTGTGACGATAGCCGATCGAACGAGCGCCTTCGGTTGGACCGGAAACGTACCGAACGTCGAACCCACTTCCTCCATACCCTCTCGAAACAGATCGTTTCGGAGTGCGTAGAGAGGGGTGTCGGGACCATCGTAGTCGGTGATCTCGAAGGGATCCGTGATAACGAGAACGGCGAGTCTCGCAACTGGGGCTCGCATGGCAACCTCGATCTTCACGGCTGTCTCTTACCCACAAGTTCTAACCCCGTAGCTGACGAATTGAGACGGGAAAATGGGACGGGGGTCACGGAGTTGGCAGCCTGATTTAGACGATGACGGAGAGTTGTGTGACATGGATGTATCAGGTTGGATTCGAACAGAGTTTCGCTCAGCTAATCTCGGAGACAAGCGCCTCACCGATCGACTGGTGCAACTTGGGGATGAACTCGGCAGTTCACCTGCCGAGTCCATCCCAACTGCCTGCGAAGACTGGGCCTCCACAAAGGCTACGTACCGATTTTGCGATAATGAGAATGTGGAACCGAACGAGATCCTCTCCGCTCACAAGCAAGCACAACGATCACGAGTGAGTCAGTTAGACGAACTCGTGATCGTCTCCGATACCACTGAACTTGTCTTTCCGAGACATCCATCCAAGGACGGACTCGGCGACATTGGTAACTCTGAGATGGACCTTGAGGGCGTCAAAGTCCACTCAACGATCGGCATTCATCCACAAACACATCGAATGACAGGGGTCCTCGATCAGCAGGCGCTGATCGAGGACCAACAGGCTGACAAAAAGTATGAGACAAACGGGAAATCAGAGCCAATTCCGTTGGAGAGTGAACAGGAGAAGTGGGCTCGTGGTGACAGGCAAGCCAGAAACTGGCTTGCCGACGATGTTCGCCCGTTGTTTGTTCATGATCGAGGAGCAGATGCATTCGCGTTCTATACAGACGTTGTCGAAGAGATAGAGAACGCTGGATTCATCGTTCGAGCCAACCAAAACCGACGGATTTGGACAGAAAACGATGAATCTGGGAAACTCTTTGACTGGAGCAGCGACCTTGCCGAGCAAGGTCGCAAAACGATCGAGATTCAACAGGCAAGTGGGCGAGAAGCCAGGACAGCAGAGCTGTCGATTGCAACGGGAACCTGTGAGTTGCGTGCGCCGCGGAATAATCCTGATCAAGACGGTTCAGTGGCAGTAAATGTCGTACGAGTCGATGAGATCGGTGAAACTGACGACCCGATTCAGTGGGTGTTACTCACCACTGAATCGGTCGAAGAGTTTAACGAGACGCTGACTGTCATCGACTATTATGGTCTTCGCTGGCGAATCGAAGACTGGCACAAAGTGCTGAAGAGTGGCTGTAACATCGAAGAACGGCAACTCCAGACTTGGGAACGAATGGAAGTCTTGCTAAGTCTGTACTCGGTGATTGCCTGGAAGGTCCTGGAGTTACGAGAGCTTGCTCGGGGAGAGACCTCGACTGCACCTGATGTCTTGTTGAGCGAAGCAGAGCGCGCAGTTCTGGAAACAAAATTTCCAGAACTGCAAGACCAGAACGGGAAAGCCTACGCTGTGAGTGTAGCGAAGCTTGGCGGGTATCTGGACCGCGGATCAGATCCTCCTCCAGGATGGGAAACGATGTGGAAAGGCCTCCAGAAGCTACGCATGTGGGCAGAAGGGTACGAACTCGGTGCTGAATGAGCGCCAACGGCGACTCATTCAGCGGACCTCAACGTGAATTCAGACTTCGTTCCAATTTTAC
>NZ_SHMP01000006.1 GCF_004217335.1 Natrinema hispanicum | reverse complement strand
CAGCCGCATCGCTCGCTGGCTGTTCACAACTCGAGTCGATCACGCAGAGCGATTCGGGAAGTGCCGATGGCCCGCTGACCGTGACTGTCATGCCGGATCAAGAGAAACTGGCAAGTTACGAGCAGGACCTCCGCCAATCCATCGAGAACGGTAGCATCACTCAGCAACAAGCTGGTCAGCGGTTCCAGGACAAACAGCGCGAGCTGACCGAGGAGGCTGGAACGGCGATCCAGGATCTGGCCAGCGCCAACGACGACGTGACGATCGAACAATCGTCCCCGTCGTTCGGCTTCTTCCTCATCGATGCACCCCCTGCGACCATCGTTGGTGCGCTACAAAGCGGCGACATCAACGCGATCTATGCCGCCGACCGGTACGAACAGTTCGCGCAGCGACGAGACCAACTCCAGCAACAACAGGCGGCAGCCGACGACCAGCAGGGAGCGACGAACAACTCGACCGATGTGAGCGGCGACACGAACGAGTCGACCACCGGCACCGAGTCGTAACTGCTTATACTGTCGGACAGAAGTCAATACGAAGTCGGTCGCGGATTCGCGGCCGTCTCCACCGGTGACGGCCGCAGCAGAGCGACCGATCTTCACGTCGTTCTGTCCGGCAGTATTATTCGACGCTGAACGGACTCTCGCGCTCGGTCCACTTCCACCCCGGCAGCCGTTCCTGAAAGCCGGCGGCCAATGCGGCCTCGCAGTCGTCGACGCCGGCGTTTTCGTCTGCGTCGCCGTGGACGTGGACGTCGGCGTAGTGGAACGTCGCCTCACCGAGCGTCCGAAGCGGTTGCTCGCCGGCGATCGTTCCGGCGAGTTCGCGACCGAGGAGTTCATCGACAATGAACCCTGGATAGTCGCCCTCGACATCGAGGTCTCTGAGGATGGCGACCAAGGCAGCGACGTTGACTGCCAGATCGCCGTCAGCAAAGACGTCGTCGACCGCCGCACGGTACTGTGTCGTCGTCACCGCATCGACATCGGTCTCGAAGATCTCTCCGAGGTCGTCGCGGACATCGTTGATGATCGGGACGACGCGATCGGCACGGGCTGCAATCCAGTCTCGTTCCTCGCTGACGCGAGTGGGCGTGACGTGCATTGCTATCGACGACGGTCGCATCTCCCAAAGCTCTGTAGCATTCGTCACACCTACACCGGCGAGAGACCGCGTTCAACGCTCCTGTTGGCCAACAGGAGCGCCGCTCCGGTCCCAGTTTTGCGAAGGCTTTTATACTCCGCAAAGAATAGCCTCGAGTAAGCGGGTTCTCCCTGGAATCTTCCCGCACGAACCAGGATAACCGATCCGGGAGCGTCTTCGTCAGGCATGGAGTAGGATACGATGATCCAAGAGACGAGACGGAGTGTGAGCTACGTTGTCCCGTCCGGACGACACTCACCACCGATGTTGACACGGCGGCCGCCGGTCAGCGGTCGTCACGACACCGAGTTCCGTCAGTTGTCTCCGATCGCCTCCGCCCGGCCCGGCGGCGTCCCCGATCCCGGACGGCGAGTTCACGCAAGCCACATTGGCGACCTATGAGCACTGTAGAGCAGCAACTCGACGATCTCAAAGCACAGATCACGAGCGAGTTACCGAGCGATATCTCGGTCTCCTCGGTGAAATACGAAGGCCCCGAACTGGTGGTCTACACTCGCGATCCGAAAAAGTTTGCCCAGCAGGGCGATCTCATCCGACAGCTCGCGAGCAAGCTTCGCAAGCGGATCACCGTCCGGCCCGACCCAAGCGTTCTCTCGCGACCCGAGCAGGCCCGCGAGGAGATCATGGGCGTTATTCCCGACGAAGCCGGGGTGACCGATCTCGATTTCCACGCCGATACCGGCGAAGTCGTCATCGAGGCCGAAAAGCCCGGCATGGTGATCGGCCGTCACGGCTCGACGCTCCGCGAAATCACGAAAAACGTCGGCTGGACGCCCGAAGTCGTCCGTACCCCGCCGATCGAATCTTCGACCGTCTCGAACGTCCGGAGTTTTCTCAAACAGGAACGCGACGAGCGCCGAGACATCTTGGAGAAGGTCGGCCGACAGATCCACCGCGAGGAGATGTCCGACGACGAGTACGTCCGCATCACCACACTGGGTTGCTGTCGTGAAGTCGGTCGCGCGTCGTTTATTCTCTCGACGCCCGAAACCCGCATCCTCATCGACTGCGGTGATAAACCCGGCGCGGAAGGCGAAGTGCCCTATCTCCACGCACCCGAGGCACTCGGCGCTGGCCCCCAGACCATCGACGCCGTCGTCCTCACCCACGCCCACCTCGACCACTCCGCGCTCATTCCGCTCCTGTTCAAGTACGGCTACGACGGCCCGATCTACTGTACCGAACCCACACGGGACCTGATGGGCCTGCTGACCCTCGACTATCTCGACGTCGCGGCCAAAGAAGGCCGCAGCCCACCCTACGAGAGCGAACAGGTCCGCGAAGCGATCAAACACACCATCCCGCTCGAGTATGGCGACGTCACCGACATCGCACCGGACGTCAAACTCACCCTCCACAACGCCGGCCACATCCTCGGCTCGGCCGTCTCGCACTTCCACATCGGTGACGGCCTCTACAACGTCGCCTTCTCCGGCGACATTCACTACGAGGACACGCGCCTGTTCAACGGCGCGACCAACGACTTCCCGCGGGTCGAAACGCTCGTGATGGAGTCGACCTACGGCGGTCGCAACGACTACCAGACCGACCAGCAGGACTCCGAAGAGAGACTCAAGGAAGTCATCAACGAGACCTACGAGCAGGGTGGCAAGGTCGTCATTCCGGCGTTCGCGGTCGGCCGCTCCCAAGAAATCATGCTCGTCTTAGAGGAGGCGATGCGCAACGGCGACATCCCCTCGATGCCGGTCCACTTAGACGGCATGATCTGGGAGGCGACGGCGATCCACACCACCTACCCCGAATACCTCCGTGACGACCTGCGCGACCGCATCTTCCATGAGGACGAAAACCCCTTCCTCGCCGAGGAATTCAACCACATCGACGGCGGCGAGGAAGAACGCCAGGACGTCGCCGACGGCGACTCCTGTATCATCCTCTCGACTTCAGGGATGGTCACCGGCGGCCCGATCATGTCCTGGCTCTCGCATATCGGCCCTGACCCGGACTCGACGCTCGTCTTCGTCGGCTATCAGGCCCAGGGAACCCTCGGCCGACGCATTCAGAACGGTTGGGACGAGATTCCGACCAGCGAAGTCGGTGCCATGGGCAACGGCGGCGGCCGCGGCACCCTCTCGCTAAATATGGACGTCGAAACCGTCGATGGCTTCTCCGGCCACGCCGACCGCGCCGGCCTCGAGAACTTCGTCAAAACGATGAACCCACGTCCCGAGAAGGTCCTCTGTGTCCACGGCGACGAACGCTCCACACAGGACCTCTCGAGTGCGCTCTATCACAACTACGACATGCGCACCTTCGCGCCGAAGAATCTGGAAACCTTCCGTTTCCTCTAAAGAAAGCCCTCGTTCGGTCTTGACAGACCTCACTCGCCCTTTCAATGTCTACCGGAGCGCCAGGCGCTCCGGTCGCCCGGAAATCGAAGATTTCCGCAGGCCACTAGGGCGACATTGGCACGGCGCGCAGGTTCGCGCGCCGTGCGGTCGGCCTGCCCTCCCCCGTGACTCGAGCGCTCGCCACTTGATCGAGGCGCGCGCTCGAGTCGGCCACGCGGATGACCAATCGAGTTCGAAGTCGCTCAGAATCTCGAGCAGGGAGTTACCGACTGTTGTTCGATGAGGTGGCCGCTTCGCCATCGGCCGCTATCGACTCGTCTCCGTCCCAGCGCTCTTCGTGGACGAGCGTCTCCATATCGAGTCGCTCACGCCATCCTTCCTGCTGAAGCACGGGTTCTTCGGGGAAGCCGTCTTCCGGATAGCCGAGACAGAGATACGCGATCGGCTTGACGTGTGGCGGAATGTCGAGCACCCCCTGAACCTCGTAGGGATAGAGGACGCTCACCCAGCCGACGCCGACGCCTTCCGCGCGAGCCGCTAGCCAGAGGTTCTGCACCGCGAGACACGTCGAGTAGACGTCGGTGCGCTTCATCGAATTGCGACCCAGCACGTGGGGCGCGCCGCGGGTCGGATCGCAGGTCACACAGATGTTGATCGGGGACTCACGAATGCCCTCGAGTTTCAACTCCGCGAACTCGCTACGGCGCGGTTCCTCGTAGCCCTCGCGGGCGGCCGCGATGGCGCGCTCTGCGATCGACGCGATCTCGGCTTTGGTCTCATCGTTGCGGATAACCACGAGATCCCACGGCTGCGAGAACCCGACGCTCGGTGCGTGATGGGCGGCCTGCAGCAGTCGCTCGAGCACCTCCTCGGGAATCGGATCGTCACGAAACCGCCGGATGTCGCGCCGGGCGTAAATCGTCTTGTACACTGCCTCCCGTTCCGCATCCGTGAATGCAACCATTGTTTCACAACTGCAATCAACATTGTATAAATCCAGTGACTAGCCGCTGGGAGGGGACTCGAGCGAGGACAGCCGAGACCGGCTGCCAACAGTGACGAGAGGAGTCGCCGGCCCGGTCACTCGGGAGCGTCGGCCGGATCGACGACCTCGCCCGTCGCAGGATAGACGCCGACCTGCTCACAGAGATCGGCCATCGGGCACGCCTCGGGATCGTCCAGACAGGCAGGCTTGCGCGCAGTGCAGTACTCGCGGCCGAACTGGATCGTCGCCGTGTGGCCAAAGCCACACTTGGCCGCGGGGACGTCGCGCTCGAGGATCTCACGAACGGTTTCGTGATCGGCATCCGGCGGCGCGATTCCCAGCCGCCGGTAGATCCGGTGGACGTGCGTGTCAACGGGGAAGACGCCACCGCGACCGCCCGCAAAGAGCAGGACACAATCGGCGGTCTTCGGGCCGACGCCGCGAACCTCGAGCAGCGTCTCGCGAACCGCTGCCGGTGCCTCGTCTTTGACGAACGTATCGAACGCGGCGGCAGAGCCGAAGTCCTCGAGTACCCACTCGGCGGTATCGATGATGGTTTCGGACTTCTGGTTGTACAGCCCCGCCGAGCTGATCGTCTCGGCGAGCGTTGACTGCTCGGCATGGGCGAGCGATTCGGCCAGATCGACGTCGTCCCCATCGTAGCGCTCGAGCAGTGCGTCATGAGCCGGCTGGCTCGCCTTATCGCTCGTGTTCTGGCTCAGAATCGTCCGGACGAGACAGGTAAAGGCGTCCTGCCCGCCGTAGGTCTTCTGCCAGTACAGCTCACCCAGTCGGTCGACGACCGCCTCTGCGCGGGTGTCGGCTGTCGCTGGATCGAACTCGGCGGCCACACCGCCACCTGCCGTGCCACCGCTGATGTTGACGGCTGGCTCCGGATCATCGCTCATATCGGGATGATAGAACGGACAGGACAAAACCGCGACGGAAGCGGTGGCTCGAGCGGCGCTGACGACCGGTCACTCGACGCGAATCGTCACCGTCACGTCGGCACCGTCAGCCAGTGCGTCGACGAGGTCGCGGTCGAACCCCTCGGCTGCGAACTCTGCACCAACCATGATCGTCCGGTCGTCGATGTAGTCGCTCGTTCGTCCGACCGCGCTTCGCTCGTTGGTCAGTTCGAGATCGGGGTGGCCACGTCCCGAGACCGATTCCGTGTAGCCGTCGGCCTCGAGCGTGACCGTGATCGTTGCGTCGGCGTCCTGACATGCCACGACGAACTCGGGGTCGAAATCAGCCGGGGAACGGTCGGCCTCGATCGCGAGAATGCAATCGCCCGCAGGAGTGAGATAGTCATCGGTCGTCACTTCGAAGGTGCTCGCGTGTTCGGCGCTGACGTGCTCGTGACCGCGAGCACGGATGATTTCTTCCATGCAACGGAGTTCGGTGCCGGTCGGAAAACGGAATCGGATCGGGCCGACCGCGAGTCCGTGCGCCGTTTAGACGAGGCTCGCGCCGTCGAAGTCGCCGCGGCTGTAGTCGATCTCCATCAGTTCGAGGATCGTCGGCGTGATGTCGAACAGGTCGGCGTCGTCGATCGTCGCCTCCGGATCGTCGATATAGAGCGACGTGTTGTCGAAGCTGTGCATCCCGTTACGCGGGCCCGTATCAAAGACATCGGCGTCGCCTTTGAAGCCGGACTTGAGGTCGAAGCCTTTGTTCGGGATCGCGACCAGATCGGGCGCGATGTCGTCGTGGTCGCCACGGAAGGCTGCTTCCTTCTCGACGACGCGGTCGACGACCTTGTTGCCGTCGGGGCCTTCGAGCGCCTCGAGGTCGGCTTTGAGCTGGTCGCGGATCTCGTCGTACTCGGATTCGGGGACGGAGCCGCGGGGTTCGCGTCCCTCGAGATTGATGTAGAAGCGCCCGGGGATGAACGAGTAGGCTTTCGTATCAGTCGAGATGTCGCCCAGTTCCTCGGGGTCGTCGGTCTGGAAGGAGAGCCAGCCCTCCTCGCGAAGCCACTCGTTGAAGTGGACCTCGTAGTCGAGACTGGTAAAGCCGTGGTCGGAGGCGACGATCATGGTGGCGTCGTCGGGGAGTGCCTCGCGGAGGCGGCCGATGTAGTCGTCGACCTTTTGGTAGAACTCGAGGAAGTCGTCTTTGTACTCGCCGTCGCGCTCGTAGTCCTTGAACAGGAAGTGGTTGACCCGGTCGGTCGTCATGAAGACGCCGAAAAAGAGGTCCCAGTCATCTTCCTCGATGTAGTGTTTGAACGCCTCGAAGCGCGCGTCGACCGTCGCGTGGGCGTCCTCGATGAACTCTGCTTTGTCGTCCTGATGGCCGAGTTTCGGGTTGACGTCGATCCGGTAGTCGAGCGTCTCGAGGTAGCTCCCGACATCGTCGGGGTAGGCAGCCTTCTCGAGGTCGGGCGAGAGAAAGCCCGAGACCATCCGCTGGATGTCACGCTGTGGCGGGAAGGTGACGGGGACGTTCATCACGGTCGCCTCGCGACCGGCCGCTTGAACGCGGTCCCAGACGCGGTCAGCTTGAACGTCACGCCCCATCGGAACGTAGGTATCGTAGGTGCCGACTTCCCGGTCCTGGAAGCCGTAAACGCCGGTCTCGCCTGGGTTTTTCCCGGTCGTCAGCGACGGCCAGCAGGCGCTGGATTCCGGCGGGACGATGCTCGAAATCTCCGCCGCCGTGCCGTCGTCAGCGAGCGCTGCAAAGTTGGGAAACAGTTCCTCGTGCTCCGAGAGGAGACTATACGGTACGCCGTCGACCCCAATAAACGCGACTCGGGGGTCACCGTCGCCCCGTAATCGGTCGAACAGACCCATGGCCGGACGTAGTTCGACCGGGTACAAGAAGGTTCGTTTCGGAACAGTGTTTTGCGAATACCTGCGACGGAAGCCGTCGGTTCGACGGCCGCCGACTGGAGACCGGATGGGACCGTCCGCACGGAGATGCTCAGTGAACGGTAAACGCGCGACCCGACCGACGAGACCACACCGGCGGTAACGAAAGCGAGAGCGGGACCGATGGGTCGTCTGCGGCCTCGGACGTGGCGCGGCAGGTTACTCGTCCCGGTCGCTCGAGTCTGCTGGCTCGAAGTTGGTCGGGACGACCGTGAGGTGAGCCATACCGACGCCAGACGTGGCTGCGTCGTCGGCCGACGATCCCGAGCGTGGGGTGGGGTTGGATGCTGCCATACAGTGAGACAGACGGGCGAGACGGGCATAAAATTACCCATGCTCATAACGCATCCGGCAACCGGCCGGAGATTACTCTGGGGAATCAACCGGTGGAGTCGACGACAGAAACGAAAAACGACCGTTCGTGGTCGTTACTGGAAGTTCTCTTCGTAGAGGTCCTGGGCGTGTTCGATCGCGTCGTAGGCAGCCTGCTTGTCCTCCCAGCCCTGCGTCTCGACTTCCTTGCCCTCTTCGAGATTCTTGTAGGTCTCGAAGAACTCGTCGATCTCGTCGAGTTGCTGCTGTGGGATGTCGTCGAGATCCTGAATGTGATCGTACCGTGGGTCCTCACTCGGGACGGCGATGACCTTGTCGTCCTGCTCGCCGTCGTCGTCCATCTTCATCAGCGCGACGGGACGGGCTTCGATGACACAGCCGGGGAACGTCTGATCCTCGACGAGGACGAGCACGTCGAAGGGGTCCTCGTCGTCGTAATAGGACTGCGGGATGAAGCCGTAGTCACTTGGATAGTGAACGTTGCTGTGGAGCACGCGATCGAGGACGACGCCCGGCACGTCCTTGTCGTACTCGTATTTGTTTCGCTCGCCTTTGAGACATTCCACGACGGCGTAGATCTCTTCTGGCGCGTTCGGTCCAGTTTCGAGGTCTTCCCAGAGGTTGACCATGTATCGGAACATCCGTAGTCGATCAAAAAGTACTTTCGTAATCGACTGTCAGTATTCGAGTGACGGTTGCCAGAAACTCGACAGACACCACGAAGGCCCGTTACACCCGTCTTCGGCCTCGTATCGGTCGGTCACCGGGTGTCGGATCGGCTGATACGAAGTGATAGTTGACAAGTCTTAAATAGTCTGGTGACAATTGCACAAGTATGTCAGAGGCACAATCAATCACCGGCGAACAGAGTATTGCACGCGAACTCACCGCCTTCCAGAACAATATCCTCGTCATCCTCGCGAAGGAGCCGATGTACGGCCTCGCGATCAAGCGCGAACTCGAGGACTACTACGGGACGGAAGTAAACCACGGGCGGCTCTACCCTAACCTCGACGAACTCGTCGACCTGGGACTGGTCGAGAAGAGCGAACTCGACAAGCGAACGAACCAGTACTCGCTGACCGACGACGGCTACGAGGCCGTCCTCGACGGCATCGAGTGGACGCTCTCGAAGGTCGTCACGGGCGACGACCGCGCCGACGAGATCAGCGACATCGTCGAAAACAGCTACTAGAACTGGTAGTTCGGGACTCGCTCGTCAGCAGTCTCGAAGATCAGTTCGATCGATTCCTCAATCACGTCCTGTTGGTCATCCGATGGCCAGGCGTTCCTGACGAAGTAGTCCGTGCGGAATTCCGTGAGTTCGTCACCCGTCAGTGATTCGACCGCCTTCGCGTAGTGGTTGCCCGCGAAATCGGCCAGAATTGCCGCGTTATCGCCGTGAACGTCACCGTGGGTGTCCCTGACCGTCGCGACGAGGTCGCGGTTATGGGCGTCGACGTCGTCCCACTCGTCCGGATCGCCCGTCCCCTCGAGCGGGATTTCGACCGCGCGGTCGATGTCTTCGATGCGGTCGGTCCGGATGACACCGTCCTCGTGCCACTCCTCGGGATGGAGGACGAGGACGTCGTCGCCGTCGTCGTCACGGATGCGCGAGGTGAAATCGTGTTCGTCGAGGAGGTCGTCACGCCGGTCCTCGTAGGCAGTCGCTTCGTTGTCGTCGACAGTAGTGCGCGTCAGCCGGGTCAGTCGTTCGACTTCGTCGACGACATCCCGGGGAAGGTCCGTCTCGTTGCTTGCAGCTTCGTCACTGTCCTCATCGCCGCCGATCGCGTTCGGATCGGTCATGAGAGCACGTACGCACGCGAGCGGTTTTCCGCTTGCCGATCCAGACGTACGTGCTGGTCCGCGTGGTGTCGGCGTTAGGCCTGATCCAGCGCCTCGTTGACGAGCCCGTCCGCGCGCTCGTTGACGTCTCGCGGGACGTACTCGAGGGTCCACTCGTCGAACGCGGCCAGCAGTTCGTGGACGGTCACGCGCTTCTCGCGCAATTCGGGGTTGTTGGTGTCGTACTCACCGCGGACCTGCTTGACGATGAGTTCGGAGTCGCCGCGGACGTGGACCTCGTCGTAGCCGTAGTCGCGGGCGGCCTCGAGGCCGGCGATCAGGGCCTCGTACTCGGCCTGGTTGTTCGTCGCCGTCCCGATCGTCTCGCCGTCTTCGGCGACGATGCCGTCGCTCGTGACGATCACCCAGCCGATCGCGGCGGGGCCGGGATTGCCTCGCGAGCCGCCATCGAAATAGACGTGGGCACGCCCGCCGCTCTCGCGAAGCAGCGCCTCGAGGTCTCGCGGATCCGATCCTTGAATCACGATCTTGTCGTCGTAGGCGACGGCTGTCGCTCCACCCCGGCTGGCTCGCCAGCGCTCATGGTCCGTGTTACCAGACTCGACGGAAACACCTGCGTCCTCGAGTCGCTCGCGGGCCGTCTCGACGTCACATTCGATAACCGGCATTCGTGTCCGGCATCGGCCAGAATGGGATAAAGGTTTTCCGGTTCCGAATCGTAAACCCTGGGCATAAACGCTTGTACTGCCTGTTTTCGGGCAGTACGGGTCAGGCTAGGAAAACCCTTACCAAACATTTATATATCGTGGTGATACTACTATAAAAGTGCGATGACACGGTCCACCCGCCAGCGGGAGCGAACGCGCGAGACGGACGAGACCGAGGATCAGGAAGGGGTACGTGCCTGTCCCGAGTGTGAATCGGATAATCTCGTCAAGGACTCCGACCGGGGAGAGCTCATCTGTGAAGACTGTGGGCTCGTCGTGGAGGAGGAACAGATCGACCCCGGCCCGGAGTGGCGGGCGTTCAATCACCAGGAACGACAGGAAAAGTCCCGCGTCGGCGCGCCGACGACCCAGACGATGCACGACAAGGGGCTGACGACGACCATCGACTGGAAAGATAAGGACGCCTACGGCCGCTCGATCTCCTCGAAAAAGCGCAGCCAGATGCACCGGCTGCGCAAATGGCAGGAACGGATTCGAACCAAAGACGCCGGCGAGCGCAATCTCCAGTTCGCGCTCAGTGAAATCGACCGGATGGCCTCCGCACTGGGGGTGCCACGCTCGGTCCGCGAGGTCGCGTCGGTTATCTATCGACGCGCGCTCAAAGAAGACCTCATCCGCGGGCGCTCGATCGAAGGTGTCGCGACATCGGCGCTGTATGCTGCCTGTCGCAAAGAAGGAATCCCGCGAAGCCTCGAGGAAATCTCGGAAGTCTCCCGCGTCGAACGCAAAGAGATCGGTCGCACGTATCGATACATCTCGCAGGAACTCGGCCTCGAGATGCGTCCCGTCGACCCGAAAAAATACGTCCCTCGCTTCTGTTCTGAACTCGAACTGTCCGAAGAGGTCCAGACCAAGGCCAACGAGATCATCGAGAAGACGGCCGAGGAAGGGTTGCTGTCGGGCAAGTCACCAACGGGCTACGCCGCGGCTGCGATCTACGCTGCGTCGCTGCTGTGCAACGAGAAGAAGACCCAGCGCGAGGTCGCCGATGTCGCACAGGTGACCGAGGTGACGATCCGGAATCGGTATCAAGAACAGATCGAAGCGATGGGTATTCACGGCTAGCCGAGCGTCGTCTCCACTTCCGATTTTATCACAACACTCCGAGAGGAGCGGCCGCGCCGTCGATCACCACCACAGTGGCCGATTGTCGAACCCGGCGGGCTAGTCGTCTTTGCCGACGCTGATGACCTGCAACAGCGAGTAGACGGGGACGCCCTCGAGCTCTTCGACGCCCTGTTTGTCGGCGAGGACGACGCAGGCGAGTGGCTTCCCGCCTTCGGCGCGGATGGCCTCGATCGTCTCGCGCATGGTGGTCCCGCTGGTGATGATGTCGTCGACGACGTAGCACTCGCGGTCGCGGATACCGGCGAAGTTTCGGCTAAACGTGCCGCCGAGTTCCTCGATATCGCCTTCTTCCCACTGGTGTTTCGCCGGGGTGTAGGTTCCGAGATCGGTCTCGAGTTCGCGTGCGACCAGCGTCGCGATGGGGCCGCCGGCCTTTTCGATGCCGATCGTCAGGTCGACATCCTCCCCGTGTTTGGCCAGCATGTCGGCCATCGCCGAGGCGATGTGGTTCATTCGCTTGCTGTCCCGGCCGATCGCAGACCAATCGACGTGGATGTCCTGTGGGCCGCTTACGCCGTTGGCCGGCGGCTGGGCCGCTTCCTCGGTCTGCTGGGGCGTCGTGCCGCTGCGCTCGACGAGCCAGCTCGCGGTCTCACGTGAGACGTTCAGTTCGTCCGCAATTTCGCCTTTCGAGAGTCCCCGAGCCGCGAGCTCGGCCGCGCTCTCGATCAGGTCGTCGACGTTTTTCATATAGCCGTGAATTCGACCGCTGTTTTTATAGTCGTGTCGTCATCCGGGGTTCCTGCCGACTCGTCGTCGGCAGTCGCGGCGTGTGCCGTCGCGTTTGGGAAGGCCCGATCGGCTGCCTCGAGGCCATAGATCCCAGTCACGATTGCCTCGAGGACCCAGTCAGGAAGGTCTGCGAGCGTGTCGATGGCGGCCTCGAAGTGGCTGCGGTTGGAGTTGACGGTGCCGACGACGGCCTTGTTGTGAAGCACCAGTTCGCGATGCAGGTGGCCGCCGTCGACCTCGAACGTCCAGTCGCCGGGAACACCAAGCAGCGCGGCGACGCCGTTGGGGGCGAGCGCGTCGATGGACTCGAAGGCGTGTTTGGCGTAGCCGGTGGCCTCGTAGACGAGATCCATTGGCTCGTAGGCGGCCGGAATCTCGGCGACCGGCGTCTCCCGGGAGTCGATGTAGGTCGCGCCGAGTCGCTCGATGATGTCGATCACCGGATGTGGCCGGTCTTTCCGGCCGAGACAGTAGACCCGCTCGAAGTCATCCGCTGCCGAAAACATCGCAGCGGTCAACAGGCCCAGCGAGCCAGTGCCGAGGACGAGCGCGGCGTCGGGCTGCCAGGCAAAGGCCGAACGACTCGTGCGAGCGTGCTCGAGTGCCTTCTCGGTGATGCTGAGCGGCTCGACGAGAAAGCCCCACGGGGCGAGGTCGGCGGAGATCGGCACCAGAAACTCGGCCGGGCTCGTGATATATTCGGCCATGAACCCGTGTGCGCCGACGATTCCACGTTCGACGTACGCACCCTCGGGAGCCATATCGGGCTCGCCGCGCTCGAAGTACTCGTTGGTCTCAGTCCCCGGCGGCGGCCGGCGGACCGTCGGAACGACGTACTGGCCCGCCTCGAGTTCGGTGTCGTTCGGGTCGTCGACGACGCCGACGGCCTCGTGGCCGAGGACGAGCCGGTCGTCGCCCTCGGGGGCCCCGCCGTGGCTCCCCTCGATGACCTCGTAATCGGTTCCGTCGACACCCACACGGTGGATTCGCACGAGCGCCTCGCCGGGGGCTGGTTCTGGAACGGGCCGCTCGACAACGTCGGGGACGCCCGCTCCGGGCTGGACTGCGATGGCTTTCATACACACACAGTAGGAACCGTGAGGGTAAATATTTATTCCCACTCGAGTTAATTGATGGAGTATGGACGATCCTGACAGTCAGGCATGGACGAGCGCCGATTCAGCCTCCCAACGCGACCGCCAGCGGAAACGATTATCCGACTGCCCATGCCTGTAGCCTCCATGGAGCGATACGATCTCGTCTACCAGCTCTACGACGAGTACGACACGAAGACCTTACGGGAGTTCCAGGAGTTCGTCGACGTCTTCCCGGCCGTCGACTCTCGAGTCGCCCTCGAGCACTGGCAGGGAGCGACCGAGGAACTCGAGGAGCGCAAAGACGAGATCCGCTCGTCGTTTGCGGCCGGCGAGACGTTCGCGGAGATCGCCGCCCGCGCGACCCGCGATCAGGCCTTCACTGCGCTCGATCTCGAGGCGAAGTACGACCGGGCGGTCAACGTCCTCGTCCTCGACGTCGACGAGACGCTGCGCTCTGCGGGCGGGACCGACAACGAGATCCCCCGTGAGACGCTGCATCTGTTAACCGAGTTCCACGAGGCCGGCGTCCCGATCGTCATCTGTACGGGCCAGACCTTAGAGAACGTCAAGGGATTCGCGATTCAGGGGCTGGGCAGCGAGATCGTCCACTCGGGAGACCTCTCGATCGTCTACGAGGCGGGGACGGGCGTGTTCACGCCAGGCCACGGCGCGGACACGAAACAGCTGCTCTACGAGGACTTAGAGGAGGAAATCCGAACCATCTTCGACGACGTCCGCTCGCGCGTGCTGCCGGACGCCCCCGAGGAGCTGCGACGGGGCTGTCACCTGCAGGGCAACGAGTTCAACGTCACCATGAAGCCCAACTACGAGACCGGCTCCGCGGACGCCCGCGAGATCATCGACGAGGCGCTGGTCTATCTCATCGATCTGCTGGCCGACGCCGTCGGGGACACCCTCGAGAACGGCGACGGTGAGTCGGCGCTCGACGACGAGACGATCACCGACTGGACCCGCGCCTTCTATGCCGCACAGGACCCCGAGCTCAGGGCGGTCCTCGAGAGCGAGGGTTCCTACCCCGACCTCGACGCCGACGCGGTGCCCGACGCGCTCACGGCCGTCTTAGAGCGGATCGACGTGGCCTACTACGAGGCCGACGCGGCCGAAATCGGCAGTCTCGAGTTGAACAAGGTCGTCGGCGTCGAGCGCGCACTGGACGTCCTCGGGGTCGACGACCCGTTCGCGCTCGTGATGGGCGACTCCAAGAGCGATCTCCGCGTGATGCAGTGGGTCGCGGAGAACGACGCCGGCATCGCAGCCGCCCCGGAACACGCTTCACAGGACACCCTCCAGCACGTCCTCGAGACGGACGAACTCGTCTTCGACCGCGGGAAAAGCGTCGACGTGCTCCGGACGGTGTACGCACTGAATCGACTGGCTCGCCTCGGGTAGCGACGACGCTGCTTGCGGTCGTCGCATCCCCGTTTTACAACGGTCTGCGGACTATCACGAACCGTGACGTGCGTTTGTAAACTGCCGGCACACAAAGGCCCGTCCATCAATTCGATTCGAGCCATCTATTGTCCCAGCGCGACCGTAACAACGGCGTCGTTCGGCGACCGCTTCGACACCGCCCAGAGGTGTGTGACTGATGACGACGATCGCAGAACTCTCGCTTTCGACGGCCGAGTTCGCACTCGCACAGACCGTCGACCACCGACCGACCCTCGAGCTTCGCGTCGAAAGCGTCGTCGCGGAGGGACCGACCCGGACCGCCCCGCTCGTCTGGTTCTCGAACGTCGATCCCGACGACCTCGAGTCGGCCCTCGAGTCGGACCCAACCGTCGCCGAGTATCGGCAGTTGCTCGAGCGCACCGCCGATGGCGACCTGTTCTACCGGCTCAAGTACGCCGAGACCGCCGCGTCGGTCTGTCGGCGTGTCTACAGGCATGACGGGACGGTCCTCGACGCACACGTCCGCGACGAGCAGTGGACGCTCCGGTTGCTCTTCCCCCATCGTGAGGAGCTGGCAGCGGCCGTCACAGCGATCGAAGACGACGGCATCAGTATCGACGTCAGACGAATGGTCGAAGCCGGGCAGGACGAGCAGTTCGAGACGACGGCGGCGCTGACCGAACCTCAACAGGAAGCGATCGCCGAAGCCTACCGGCAAGGCTACTACGACGTGCCGCGTGAGATCTCGCTCGAGGAACTCGCGAACGAACTCGATATTTCTCATCAGGCGCTCTCCGAGCGGCTGCGACGGGCGAACCGCGTCCTCGCGGGCGAACAGATAGACGAATCGGCAAGCGAGATGGCGACGCCGGACTGACGGCGAATGGAATAGCCGGCGGGCGTTTTTTGGCCGTGCTCGACGGAGAACGTGGTATGTCACACCACGATCCCGGCGCTGCCGATCCACTGTCGCTGCATGGCGTCGTGCCGCCGACTGTCACCGCGTTCGACGCCGACGAATCCGTCGACTACGAGGGGACTGCCGCCCACGCCCGGTTCGTCGTCGACCGCGGTGCTCACGGCGTCTTCCCGCTGGGGACAAACGGCGAGTTCCCGCTGCTTTCGGGCAACGAGCGCGACCGGGTCGTCGAGGCCGTCGTCGATGAAGTCGGCGACGAAGTCCCGGTTATCGCCGGCGTCGGCGCACCGAGTACCTATCGGACCGTCGCCCACGCCGAACACGCCGACTCCGTCGGCGCGGACGGGATCGTCGTCGTCACGCCATACTACTATCCGATCGATCACGAAGGTGCCCTCGAGCATTACCGCCGCGTCGCCGAGGCCGTCTCCGTACCGGTCTACATCTACCACATTCCGAGCAAGACCGGCAACGAACTCTCGCTCGAGACACTCGCCGCCCTCGCGGACCTCGACGGCGTCGCCGGCGTCAAAGACTCGAGCAAGGACGTGCCGTGGCTCGCCCAGGCAGTCGACGCTAATCCCGATCTGACCTTCCTCGCCGGCTCGGACTCGCTGGTCTTTACTGGACTCGAAGTAGGCTGTTCGGGCGCGGTCAGCGCCGTCGCGAACGTCTTTCCGGAACTCGTCGTCGACTGCTACGAAGCCTACGACGCGGGCGACGAGGATCGCGCGCGTGACCTCCAGAGTACGATCTTCCAGGTACGGGATGCACTCAAGATCGGCGGTGCGTATATGTCCGGCGTCAAGACCGCGCTCCGGATGCGCGATTTCGACGCCGGCCCGCTGCGGAGCCCGCTCCGGCTCAAAGATGACGAGTCCGCACGAGAGATGCGCGAGCAACTCGAGGAACTGGACCTCGCTGGGCTCTAGGTCGGCTGTCGGCGAACAGTATATTCACTTCCCGCCCGTACCGGCATCTGTGACTGGATACGACGCCGTCGTCTACGACCTTGACGGGACGCTCGTCGAGCTCGACGTCGACTGGAACGCCGTCGCCGTCGACGTTCGCGAAATCTATCACCGTGCAGATATCGAGCCGCCGGGCGACGGGCTCTGGGGAATGCTCGAGATGGCCAGCGACGTCGGACTGGCAACGGACGTCGAGTCAGCCATTGCGGCCCACGAACACGACGGGGCGCGAACGTCGGCCCGACTCGCCCACGCAGACGAGCTTCTCGAGCGGTCGCTGCCGGCGGGTGTCTGTTCGCTCAACTGCGAGCAGGCCTGTCGGATCGCACTCGAGGAACACGCGCTCACGCCGGCAGTCGATGCCGTGGTCGGCCGTGATACGGTCGAGACGTGGAAGCCGGACCCGGAACCGTTGCTCGCGACCGTCCGCCGACTCGACGCCGATCCTGACCGAGCGCTCTTCGTCGGCGACTCCGCGCGGGATCAGCGGACCGCAGAACGAGCGGGCGTCGACTTCGAATACGTCGGTACGGGGCCATCGGGCGTGTGAGGGGGTCTGCTGTCACGAGTTCCCGGTTGGATCGCGATCGACCTGCGGTCCCACCGGCATCCACTGACAGGAGCCCGTATGAGAGGCGGGTCGAGTATTCAGGTCGACGACGTCTGCTTTCGTTTCGCGTAGGCAAACACGATGAGCGACGTGACCAACCAGACGGGGGCCCCGACCCGGATCGCGAACTCGGCGCGGTCCATCCATGTCGGCAGGGTCGCGGTCGTCGACAGTGCGGCGACGATCGGCGCGCCGATCAGGATCGTGATGACGAAGGTCATCTGCATGACCCAGCCGTAGTCGACGCCGTCTGGAGTGGTCGTTTCGACGCGTTCAGGCACGCTCGAGTATGGCAACCCGGTCCTCTTAAGCGCCGCGGGTGTGCCGCGAGCGGCGTCGACGTGAGAACAACGACGTTTAAGCACCGGCCACCAACCAATGCGTATGCCTACCGTGCGGGATCTCAAAGCGAAGGCGGGCGACGAGCCGATCACGATGTTGACGGCCTACGACGCGCCGACGGCGGCGATCGTCGACGAGGCCGGCACCGACATCATCCTCGTCGGCGACAGCCTCGGCAACACGAGTCTTGGCTACGAGACGACGCTGCCGGTCACTGTCGACGACATGGTGCGCCACACCGCAGCGGTCTCGCGTGTAACCGACGACGCCCTCGTCGTCGCCGACATGCCGTTTCTCTCGATCGGTGTCGACGAGTCCGACAGCGTCGAGAACGCCGGTCGAATGTTGAAGGAGGCCGACGCCCAGGCAGTCAAACTCGAGTGTGGCCCCCACACCGTCGAGTTGACCGAGAAACTGGTCCAGCTTGGCATTCCCGTGATGGCCCACCTCGGACTGACACCCCAACACGTCAATCAGTACGGCGGCTATCCGCGACAGGGAACTGACCAGGAAGCCGCCGAACGCATTCTCGAACTGGCCGAGGCCCACGAAGAGGCCGGTGCGTTCTCGCTCGTTTTAGAACACGTCCCTGCGAACCTCGCGGCCGACGTGACACAGGCACTCGAGATTCCGACGATCGGAATCGGTGCCGGCCCGGACTGTGACGGGCAGGTACTCGTCGTCGACGACGTCGTCGGCCTGAGCGAGTGGGCTCCCTCGTTTTCGAAACAGTTCGGGAACGTCCGCGCGGAGATGGAATCGGCCGTCGACGACTACGTCTCGGCCGTCGAGTCCGGCGAGTTCCCTGCCGAAGAACACAGTCACGAAGAGGCCGATCTCGAGGACCTCTACTGATACTACTGGACAGAAGTCAATACGAAGCCGGTCGCGAATTTGCGGCCGTCACCTATGGGGACGGCCGCATACGTGCGACCGGCTTCACGTCGTTCTGTCCAGCAGTATGAGACTGCCGATCGTTGACTGCGAGTATACTCGATCGCACGGAGCGTCTATGTCCGGTCAGCCGTGAATGGATCGCTGGTGGCGCACCTTCGGGCCGTCTCTCAATAAATATGTAATAATATGCCACATAGGTATGGTGTCGATATAGGGCCGATGTTTATATATTCGGACGGTGGAGGTGCAGCTACAACGCGAGGATCGCACCCATGCACGAGTCACCGATGGGAGTTACGCCTGAATCGACCACCGAACACACGTCGCGGCTCCAGCACATCACCGTCAACCAGGACGACGTAGTGGTGTGTACGATGTTCCCACAGAATGTTGATGAGAACGCGGCCGCGACGCAGTGGATCACCGCCACGGCCGATTCGTTCGCCTCCCTCGAAGAACAGCGGTAGTCCACGGCACAGGCGACGTCTCCGACGGTCATCTCCGGCACGTGTCCCACGTCGCTCGCCCGCCGTGTGCTGTCCGGCCGGCCCTACTCGAGAGTCGCAGTCAGGAACTCGTCGATGGTCTCGTTGAACGCCGCCGGCCGTTCGACCATCGCCAAGTGTGCCGCGTCGTCGATCTCGGCGAGTTCGCCCCCGTCGATTTCGTCGGCGAGGTACTCGTGGAACCATGGCGGTGTCAACTGGTCGTACTCACCGTACACGGCGAGCGATGGGATGTCGATCTCGTCGAGTCGCCCGCGAACGTCGAACTCGTGGCTCGTGAGGAAGTCCCGGTTTGTAATCTCTTGTCCGGTGTCGTACATCTGCTCCATCGACCGTTCGGGCAGTTTCGGGTCGGGATCGTGAAAGAGTCGATCCGGGCCGTGGAGGAATGCGACGGCCCGTTCGAAGTCGGATTTCAGCCACGTCAGCAGATCCTCGAGCACGCCCAGACGAGCTCCCGTCCCTGTCAGCACGGTCGCCGCGGGATCGAACTCACGCTCGAGTAAGATCTGTAAGACGATCGCACCGCCGAGTGAGTTCCCGACGAGGACCGACGCATCAGTATCGTCGACGACGGCCAAGACGTCGTCGGCGTATGCCGACAGTGCCGTATAGCCGGGGCTCGCATCGACATCGTCCGAGTCACCGTGGCCGCTTAGATCAAGTGTGACGATCGGATAGCGATCGGCGAGTGCGTGCTGGCCGTTCCAGACGGCGTGTGACCCCCCGCTCCCGTGAACGAAACAGATGGGCGGTCCGTCACCGTCCCGGTCGACGACCTCGTACGCCGTCTCCCGACCGTTGTGTAATACCGTTTCCATAGGCGACGACACGTGCGGAACGAGTATAAAGGCTCGAGCCACGCTCACTGGAGTTCACCAGCAGTGAGGTTTTGTCTCACCAATAGCTATGTTGAGTCGACTGGAACCGCCGCGTCGTGCTGTGAACCACAAACAGAGCTCTCTTCGGGCGGTTCGCTCCCGTCTTGCGATTGTCGCCGGAATGTTTATATACCTCCAGAGCTTACCTCGGGTTAGTTAAAGCATGAGTCTCGAACAATTCACCCGCGAAGAGGGGCAGTTAGCCCGTCGGTACGAGTACGACGATGCCACGGTGATGGCCGTCGACTTCGGTACCGAGGCGACTGAGGCCTCAGTCGACGTCGTCGACGATACCGTCATCATCGTCATCGCTGACGACCAGTACGAGATCGATCTCCCCGAGACCGTGGAACGCGCACACACGTTTATCAAAAACGGCGTGCTCACTGTCGAACTGGAGGACGAACGATGAAAATCACCGTCAAACCACTCAAACAGAAAGACGCGGGCCGTGGACTGGCCGCGATCGACCGCGTCTCGATGAACGAACTCGGCCTCGAGAACGGCGATTATATCGTCATCTCGGGCAACGGTGACGGACAGGCCGTCGCGCGCGTCTGGCCCGGCTACCCTGAGGACGAGGGACGCGGAATCGTCCGGATCGACGGCCGCCTCCGACAGGAGGCCGACGTCGGCATCGACGACACCGTCAGCATCGAACCCGCCGACGTCAAGCCCGCCAAATCGGTCACCGTCGCACTTCCCCAGAACCTCCGCATTCGGGGAGACATCGGGCCACTCGTCCGTGACAAGTTAAGCGGCCAGGCCGTCACTGAGGGCCAGACGGTACCGTTCTCGCTGTCGTTCGGGCCGATGGCCAGTTCCGGCCAGTCGGTGCCGCTGAAGATCGCGAGCACCTCGCCGTCGGGCACCGTCGTCATCACGGACTCGACGAGCATCGAGATCTCCGAGACGCCAGCCGAACAGGTCAGCGCTGGCGGCGGCCCGTCGGCCGAAGGCGTCCCGAACGTCACTTACGAGGACATCGGCGGCTTAGACGAGGAACTCGATCAGGTCCGCGAGATGATCGAGCTGCCGATGCGCCACCCCGAGCTGTTCCAGCAGCTCGGTATCGAGCCGCCGAAGGGCGTCCTCCTGCACGGCCCGCCGGGCACCGGGAAGACCCTGATGGCCAAAGCCGTCGCCAACGAGATCGACGCCCACTTCGAGACGATCTCCGGGCCGGAGATCATGTCGAAGTACTACGGCGAGTCCGAAGAGCAGCTGCGCGAGGTCTTCGAGGAGGCAGAAGAGAACGCCCCCGCGATCATCTTCATCGACGAACTCGACTCGATCGCTGCCAAGCGCGAAGAGGCAGGCGGTGACGTCGAACGCCGCGTCGTCGCCCAGCTGCTCAGCCTGATGGACGGCCTCGAGGAACGGGGCCGCGTCACCGTCATCGGCGCGACCAACCGCGTCGACGCACTCGACCCCGCGCTGCGCCGTGGCGGGCGCTTCGACCGCGAGATCGAGATCGGCGTCCCGGACAAGGAAGGCCGCAAGGAGATCCTGCAGGTCCACACCCGCGGGATGCCCCTCTCGGAGTCGATCGATCTCGAGCACTACGCCGAGAACACCCACGGCTTCGTGGGTGCCGACCTCGAGAGTCTGGCCCGCGAAAGCGCGATGAACGCGCTCCGTCGCATCCGGCCCGAACTCGACCTCGAGAGCGAGGAGATCGACGCCGACGTCCTCGAGTCACTGAAAGTGACCGAGGCCGACGTCAAAGAGGCGCTCAAAGGGATCCAGCCCTCGGCGCTGCGCGAGGTCTTCGTCGAAGTCCCCGACGTCACCTGGAACGACGTGGGCGGCCTGGGAGACACCAAAGAGCGCCTGCGCGAGACGATCCAGTGGCCGCTCGACTACCCCGAGGTCTTCGAGCAAATGGACATGGAGGCCGCCAAGGGCGTCCTCATGTACGGCCCGCCGGGCACTGGGAAGACCCTGCTCGCAAAGGCCGTCGCCAACGAGGCCCAGTCGAACTTCATCTCGATCAAGGGCCCCGAACTGCTGAACAAGTACGTTGGCGAATCCGAGAAGGGCGTCCGCGAGGTCTTCGAGAAGGCGCGGTCGAACGCCCCGACCGTGATCTTCTTCGACGAGATCGACTCGATCGCGGGCGAACGCGGCCAGCGTCAGGGTGACTCCGGCGTCGGCGAACGCGTCGTCTCCCAACTGCTGACCGAACTCGACGGGCTCGAGGAACTCGAGGACGTCGTCGTCATCGCGACGACCAACCGACCCGACCTGATCGACAGCGCCCTGCTCCGGCCCGGCCGACTCGACCGTCACGTCCACGTGCCGGTCCCCGACGAGGATGGCCGCAAGAAGATCTTCGAGGTTCACACCCGCGGCAAACCGCTGGCCGACGCGGTCGACCTCGAGTGGCTCGCCAGCGAGACGGAGGGCTACGTCGGTGCCGACATCGAAGCAGTCTGCCGTGAGGCGTCGATGGCCGCCAGCCGCGAGTTCATTAACTCGGTCGACCCCGACGAGATGGACGACACGATCAGCAACGTCCGTGTCGGCAAAGAACACTTCGAGCACGCACTCGAGGAGGTCAACCCGAGCGTGAGCCCCGAGACGCGCGAGCGCTACGAGGAACTCGAAGAGGAGTTCCAGCAGGCCGAACCGACCCAGGACGAACAGCTCGGTCGGACCTTCCAGTAAGGTCGTACGGACTCCTGTCAGTCAGTGCCGGCCGGCCGCGACCCGCACCGCGGTCCCACCGGGACATCGGGACAGCAGACCGTATCAGTCGCCGCGGTCCGCGGCTCGCGTTTTTTAATGGCAGCGCTCGACTGACCGACCAGCGGCAGTGCGGTCGATATCTCAGTTCACGGTTGCGTCCGCTCAGTGTGCGACGTCGACCGGCTCGAGCTCCGCTAGCACCTCGTCTGCGTGGCCCTCGGGCGAGACGTCCTCGTAAACGGCCTCGATGTGGCCGTCGGGACCGACGATGTAGGTGTTGCGGAAGACGCCATCGAAGGTCTTGCCGAACATTCGTTTCTCGCCGTAGGACTCGTACAGCGTCGCGACTTCGCCGAGCTCGTCCGAGAGGAGATCGAACTCGAGGTCGTAGTCGGCCGCGAAATCGGCGAGATCGTCGACGGGATCATCACTGATGCCGACAACGGCAGCGTCGTGGGCTGCAAACGTCGAGAGCACGTCGTTGAACTCGCAGGCCTCGGTGGTACACCCGTCCGTATTGGCGCGGGGATAGAAGTAGACGACGAGCCGTTGGCCCTCGAAATCCGAGTGGCTGACCGTCTCGCCGTGTTGGTTTGGCAGTTCGAACGGTGGTGCCTCGTCACCGACATCAAGCATGCCTCCGAGTTAGCGACGGCTATTGTATGCGTTATGGTTCGCTACCGGAAACTATGTCTGTGACAGTTGGTCAAACGGCCCGTTATAAGAAAATATGGTGGCTACTATTGGACAAGCAGCGCCATCCATTCAACACACGTACATGATTATTGTCAGCAACGAGCCAGACACCGCGACCGCGTCGTCACTGGCTGGTGGTCGACAGTAGTGCCGGCGGTCACAACTCGTTACTCGAGGCGTTCGGCTGCCTCCCGTTCGACGAGCGGCGCGGCATTTTGCTCCGGCAGCGTGACGATGTCGTCGCTGGTCAGCGTGTACTCGCGGTCGTCGACGCCGAGGATCTCGCCAATGTCGCGGGTAATCCTGACGGTCGTCCGATCGACGGTGGCGGCCTCGCTGTCAGCAGACGACTCAGCGTCGGATTCCGCGGCTGTCGAGTCGGCAGTGTCAGCGTTCGATGCAGCGCCGTCGATAGCATCTTCACGTTCTGCTGACTGCGACGGACTGGCCACTGCCGAATCGGCCATCGCGTCCCCATCGACTCCGTCCGCACCACCGATCGGCGGGCCGTCCCCGCCCATGACGTCCGCAGGCGAGACACCGCTCGAGGCATCTCCTGTTGGATCCTCGCCGGCGGCGGGATCACTGTCTGCCGGTGGTTCTTCTGGCGGGATGGGTGGGGCGTCGTCAGCAGACGGCTGGTCGGGTGCTGGCTCGGGCGAGTGCGAGTCGAGGCGTGTCGACTCGTCAGCAGACGGCTGGTCGGGTGCTGGCTCGGGCGAGTGCGAGTCGAGGCGTGTCGACTCGTCAGCCGCCGCGGTCGTGTCGCCTCCGGCTTCCGTGGGCGATTCCTCGACGCCCTCGAGGACATCCAGCACCCGACTTTTGTTCGCGCTGATGCGGTCGACGAGGTCGTCAAAGAGGTCCGCTTCTTCAGCAGTCAGCCCCTCGTCGTCGGCGGCCATGCCGGCCGCAGCGAGGCTGGCCTGCTTGACGAGTTTCCCCATGCGGCGCTCGTAGATCGCCTCGACGACGTCTTTGGCGGTCTCGATCTCATCGGTTAGCCGACCGACTTCGGGCGAGGAAAAGGGGTCGTCGGCCTGCTCGGCGACGCGGTCGCGTTCGTCCTCCAAGTCGGCGATGTACTCGCCGACCTCCTGATAGAACGAGGGGCGCAGATTCTGAAGGCTGTCTTTCTTTCGCTCCTTGCTCTGGACCGAACGCAACTCGTCTAAATTCATTCTTTCTCCTTCTCGGCGCGGCCGCGTGCCATCAGGAACACGGCGACGTACTCGGGTAGTGTTTGGTCTCCCTCCGCGACTGTAAAGCTATCTCCACAAAGTTCGACCTCGCCGCCGTCAGTGACGTCGACGGTGATCTCATGGCCGACAAAGGTCTCGGGGACGGCGTCGACGAGCGGGTCGAAATCGTCGATTTCGTCGCGTGCGAGGCGGACCGTTTTCAGCCCGCTCCCGCCGTGGAGACTGCCCGGCAACCGGATGAGTCGGTTCGTGTCGGTCGTGACGGGTTCGTCGATGGGCGCGTTGTCCCGCTCGACGGCTTTGCTCGCGAACCGCTCGGCTAACTGTGCGATCGCGGTGTGGACGGTGACGTTACCCGCCTCGAGCCCCTCGCGGTTGTTTCGGGCCGCGTTCAGCGTCGCCGTCGCTTTCCCCTCGCCGATACCGTCGAACGACTGGAGGCGCTCGAGGGCTGCGTCTTCCTCCATTGCGAGCAACTCGTCGATGAAGGCCATGAAGTGGTCGTGGATACGAGCCCCCCAGCCACCCTCGATCTGGAGGGTACGGCGCTCGGTCGGTGTTTTTCGCCCGAGGCCGGCGACGGTCTCGGTCTCGATCAGTTCGTCGTACTCGAGGCCGATGCCGCGGACGTAGTCGACGATCTCGCGACGGTGTTCCCGCTCGAGGTGCAACACGTTCTCGTCGCGGACGTGGACGTGATAGCCCCGCCCGCCCGAGAAGACGATCTCGAGGTTCTCGAAGGCGAAGTCGTCCTCGAGGAACTCGAGGAGACGACCGAGGGCGTCCTTACATTTCGCGAGCATCTCGGCGTAGCTGTCCTCGCCGAGCGTGACCGACGGCAGGTGATCGGCGTCCAAGTCGAAGACGAGATCCGCAGATTGCCAATCTTTTTCGTGCATCGAACTCGCGCCGGGGTCGCGAAAGCGCCCCGCGGAGAAGTAGACGTGGCGCGGGCGCTTGCGGACGAGAAACTCCGAGAGATCGCCTAACTCGAGCAGCGAACGGTGGCGGACCATCGTCGTGTCCGGGCCGTCCGTCCAGGGAATATAGCCCCACTCGCGTTCGTTGGCCGCGGGCGGCGGCGTGATTTCCGTCCGGCGGTAGTGGTCGCGAAATCGCCCGCGAAGATAGGCCCTCGTTCGCTCTTCCATACGCTTCGCCTACTCATCGTGGGTCGGGTATAACTGTATTGGACTGTCCCTGCGAGACGGAGCGTGGCGGACGCGTCAGTGTCAGCGCCGGATGAGATCGGAGATGCGATCGGCGAGCCCGACGTCCGAGCCGAGTTTCAGGTAGTAGGCGTCGCCGCCGTCTTCGTAGTAGTTGTCGATCCGGCGTTTGATCTCGAAGCCGAGGTGTTCGTAGAACTGCAACGCGTTCTCGTTGCTCGTCCGGGCGTGACACGTAATCGTCTCGTGGTCGTCCGCGACGTGGGCGATGAGTCGCTTCCCAATGCCTTCTCCGCGATGGTCCGGGGAGACTGCCAGAAAGAGAATGTAGCCGTCGCGTCGAACGGCGGCGAACCCGATGAGGGCCTCGTCCTGTACGTAACAGTAGACTTTCGACCGGCGGTACGCGTCAGTAAAGAAATCATACCGCTGCTTGAGCACGTCTTCCTGACGATTGATCTCCTCCTTTAGCTGCCAGGCTTCGTCGACCAAATCGTCGCTCCCCGGGGCGACGACCCGACTGTCGATGTTGACGCTCACTATTATGCTCTACCAGCGTCGTCAATATAATTCCACCGGCAGTCGGTGTGCGGGTCGTCAGACACGGCCGACAGAGCCAGCGATAGCCTGCCAGAGGCGGCAGTTCACATACCTCATGTCCGAATGATCACTGCTGACGATACGTCGAAACGATGGGCATAGAAAGTCGGCCGACGAAACGGGGCCATGGGATTCGAACTGCGCGACCACACGGCCGACGTTGCGGTCTCGGCAACCGGCGACTCACTCGAGGCGACAGTCGGCGCGGTGGCCGACGGCCTCGCGGCCGCCTCCTGTGACGAAATCCCGACCGAAAGCGGTGAGCGCTTTTCGCTGTCCGTCACCGCCGAAGGCCGCGAGGCGCTGTTGTTCGACTACCTCGACGAACTGATCTACCTGCGCGACGTTCGAGCGGAACTCCCCGTCGCCCACCGCGTCGACTCGATCGACGTCGAGTCAGCCGACGGCACCGAGGAGTGGTCGCTCGAGGCCAGTGCCCGTGGTGTCCCCCTCGCTGAGATCGACGCCCGCGAAGTGAAGGCCGTGACCTACTCCGAGATGTCCCTCGAGCGCACCGACGACGGCGGCTGGGAAGCGTACGTCGTCTTCGACGTCTAAGCGACAGTTCCATCGAGTCGGCGGGTCGTCTCGAGACGCCGACCCGGAACGCCGAACCGCAGGCCAGCGGCCGATCGGCGATGCGAGAGACGAACATCTTTCTTGACGGCGGACGGACGTTCGCGTATGACCACCTTCGACGCAAACGGCATCACGCTCGAGCGGGTGCGCGAGTACGTCTGGGAGATTCCCCAGGAAGACGGCATGCGCGCTCCCGCACGGGTGCTCGCGAGCGAAGCGCTCCTCGAGGAAATCAAGGAGGACAAGACCCTAGAGCAGATCAAAAACACGACCCATCTGCCCGGCATCACGAACCACGCGATCTGTATGCCCGACGGGCATCAGGGCTATGGCTTCCCGGTCGGCGGAGTGGGTGCGCTCGACGCCGAAAACGGTTGTATTTCGCCGGGAGCGGTCGGCTACGACATCAATTGCGGCGTCCGGATGATGCGGACGAACCTGACCTACGACGACCTTCGTGGTCACGAGGAGGAACTCGTCGACTCTCTCTTTGCCAACATTCCGTCGGGACTCGGCGGCGGCGGAGTCGTCGAGGCCGGCGTCGACACCGTCGACGAGATCCTCGCCCGCGGCGTCGACTGGGCGCTCGAGCACGACTACGCCGTCGAGGACGACCTGCTCCACTGTGAGGACGAAGGGATGCGCGAGGGTGCTGATCCCTCGAAGATCAGCCAGAAGGCCAAAGACCGCGGGAAGAACCAGATCGGCTCGCTGGGATCGGGGAATCACTTCCTCGAGGTCCAGCGCGTGACCGACGTCTTCGACGACGAGGTCGGCGAGGCGTTCGGCCTTTCCGAAGACCAGATCGTCGTCTTGATCCACTGTGGCTCGCGCGGGCTGGGCCATCAGACCTGTAACGACTACCTGCGGAAGATCGAACAGCAACACCAGGGGCTGTTGAACCAGTTGCCAGACAAGGAACTCGCGGCCGCACCCGCGGGTTCACAGCTGGCTGAGGACTACTACGGCGCGATGAACGCGGCGATCAACTTCGCGTGGGTCAACCGCCAGCTGATCATGCACCGCACGCGGCAGGTCTTCGAGCGCGTCTTCGACCGCTCGTGGGAGGACATGGAGATGGACCTGCTGTACGACGTGGCCCACAACATCGCCAAAAAGGAGACCCACACGGTCGACGGCGAGGAGCGCGAACTCTACGTCCACCGCAAGGGCGCGACGCGAGCGTTCCCCGCCGGCCATCCCGACGTGCCGAAAGCCTACCGGGACGTCGGCCAGCCCATCATCATCCCCGGAAGCATGGGTGCGGGCAGCTACGTCCTTCGGGGTGGCGCAAACTCGATGGATCTCACGTTCGGGTCGACCGCCCACGGCGCGGGCCGGCTGATGAGCCGCACGCAGGCCAAAAACGAGTACTGGGGCGGCGACGTCCAGCAGGAACTCGAGGAACAGGAGCAGATCTACGTCAAGGCCCAGTCGGGCGCGACGGTCGCCGAGGAAGCGCCGGGCGTCTACAAGGACGTCGACGAGGTCGTCCGCGTCTCGGACGAACTGGGCATCGGCGACAAGGTCGCGCGGACGTTCCCCGTCTGTAACATCAAAGGCTAAGCGTCGGCCAGCGCCTCGAGGAGCAACTCCTCGAGCGGTTCCTTGGCCGCCTCGTTCTGGACATTGAGTGCCGAACAGTCGACGAGTTCCTCGACGAGGTCGACGCCAGCGGTCGTGTTCGTCGTGATCCCCGCCACGAGGTCGGGCGAGTGCCCGAACGCCTCCTCGATCCCGACGACTGCGTAGGGGTCGGACGCACAGAGGACTGTGAACGCGACGTGATCCTCGAGCATGTCGACGACGGCTTCCCCGTTGTATGGCTCGAGCGGGCTGGCACCGACCTCTGCGACGATAACGTCCGACTCCTGCAGCCGATCGAAGACAGGCCGGACAGCCTCTCGGAAGGTGTCTTCTGGGACGACCGTCGTCGGCAGGCCCGCGTCGACGAAGTCGTAGATGGGGTCTGCGCCCGCGACCTCCATCGACAACACGTCGCCGTAGGTGCCCGCGCCCGTCAGTTTGCAGGCGGCGACGTCGTACCCGTTTTCGACGAGTACGCGGGTGATCACCCGGCCGGTCATGGTCTTGCCGGCTGACATGCTCGTGCCGAGGACGAGGACGACCGGCACGTTAGAGGGTGTCGATGTCGCCGTCAGGCCGTACTCGCGCATCCGGGCGATGTCGTCGTCGACGACGACGTGGCCCTCGTATTCGACTTCGACCGGCGACTTACTGAACGGCGACGCCGAGGTGACGCGACCGAGAACGCCGCCCCCGGTCAGGATATTCAACAGGCCATCGTCGCCGACATCCCGCCAGCTGCCGACCAGCTCACGGGTCGCGCGACGGGTCCCCAGCGCGCCGACGATCGTCTCACCCTCCATCAGTTCGACGCGTCGGCCCTGTGGGTTCTCGACCCTGACGCCGGGGTTGGGGCGTTTGGTCACGCGGGCGAAGACGTAATCTCCCGTCTCCCACTCCGACGTGGGTTGGGATTCGATGTCGTACGAACGGTGCTCGAGGTCGGCGATTCGTGTGACTGACGTATGAACGTCTGCGTGCATGTCTAAAATTCAGGGTTGTGAGTCGGTTGGAAGCGGTTCGTCGTGCAAACAGGCGGCAAGCAGCGCGACCCGGTCGACGAGTGCCTCGAGGTCCACGTATTCGAAGGTCTGGTGGGCTCCGTCGCCGACCGCGCCGAACCCGTCGATCGTGGGCGCGTGCTGGCTGGCGTCGTTGCCGTCGCTTGCCCCACCCGAGCGCGTCCCCTCGAGCGAGAGTCCGAGTCGGTCTCCGAGCGTCTGGACGCGTTCCCAGAGGCGTCGATTGCCTGCCGTCGGCTCCATCGGCGGCCGCCCGAATCCGCCGTCGATCGACAGTTCGGTCCCCGGCGTCGTCGCCTCGAGCGAGCGAATCTCCGCCGCGACGGCCTCGGCTGCCTCGTCGGTGGGTGCGCGGACGTCGACTTCAGCCCGTGCCTCCGGCGCGACGACGTTCGATCGCAGTCCCGCTTCCACCTGGCCGACGTTGACGGTGATACCCGAGTCGATGTCGGTGAGTTCGTGGAGCCGATGGATGACGGTCCCGAGTTCCTCCGTCGCGCTGGCCCCTTCTTCGGGCTCGAGCCCGGCGTGGGCAGCCTTGCCCTCGATCGTGACCGTGAAGTGGCCGACCGCTTTCCGTGCGGTCTTGATCTTGCCTTCTGGGCCGCTGGCGGGCTCGAGGACGAACACGCGGTTCGCCCGCTTTGCGAGGTCGATGATCCGGGACTTGGATTCGGGGCTCCCGATCTCTTCGTCGCTCGAGACGAGGACGTGAACCGGCAGCGACGGCTCGAGCGAGAGCTCGTCGAGGGCACGGAGCGCGAAGACGGCCTGTGCTAGGCCGCCTTTCATGTCGAGTGCGCCCGGGCCCTCGAGGACGTCGTCGCGAACTTCGGGTGGGTCCTCCTCGGCGGTGCCCAGCGGCCAGACGGTGTCCGCATGCCCGATCACGAGCTGGATCTCGTCGGCATCGTCTCGGCCCGGCGACCACGCCTCGAGCCGGCCGCCGGTCTCGTCGCCCGGAACGCGCTCGGTCTCCAGCCCGCTGTCGCGGAGGTCGCTCGCCAGCCGCTCGAAGAAGTCGTCGAACGTCTCGGGGTTCTCCGTGGGCGTCTCAAGCTCGACCAGCTCGAGGAGGTACTGCGACAGGTCCTCGCGATGTGCGTGTGCCCATTCCTGAATCCGCTGTTCGGCGGCGGATTCAGGCTCCGGTTCCGAGGCGGTCATCGCTTGAAGCCCTCCGGGAACGGGAACGCCTGGCTCTCGTTGATCGAAGCGAACCGGTCGGGGTAGAGGTGTGCCAACACCGGGGCCTGCTCTAACAGCGTCTCGGGCTCGATGTCGTCGCTGCGGTAGGCGTCGGTATGGACGTGTTTACCGACGACCGTGCCGGCGATGAGTTCGCCGTCGTCAAACTCGACGATCTGGTCGAGTTCGCACTCGAGGACGCCGTAGGCATCAGCCACGGCGGGCGCATCGACGGCGTCGGCGTCGACCGTATCGATTTCCGTCAGTGAGGGTTTGTCGCCCTCGGCGCTTCGGGGTGCCGCGGCGAGGCTGGCGTCGAGGATGTCGTCGGGCCGAGGGTAGCTGACGGTAAATGCTCCCGTGCGCTCGACGTTCCGGTACGTTTTGTGCTCGGGCGTACAGATGAACCCGAACTGGTCCGACCAGCCCAGCGGGATCGCCATGTGTTTCGGCGCTAAATCCTCCGAGCCGTCTTCGTCACGCGTCCCGACGATCACCAGCGGTGCCGCCGTATATAGCGTCTCGAAGAACGATTGGTCCGGCTGCAACGTGATGAGGTCGGGATCGTTCGAGAGAGTCATTCGGTTGGCCGTGAGTCACATAGACACCCACGGCCAATACTGGTTGTGTTAGTTATCCGAACGCTGGAATAACGCGGCCATTTGAAGGTCGATCAGATCGGACACCGCCATCGACGGCCGTGCGTGAACGCGAGCGAGCGCCCAGCGGTCGATGCCGCTGGACTATTTCAGTCGGAACGGGTTCTCGTCGTCACTGTCGTCTTCGTCCCCAGTCGACTCTCCCTCGTAGGGTTTTCGCGCCGTGATCGTGACCGTCGCCTCGGGATCGTCTTCGTCGGCCCACGGGCTGTCGTATGCCGAGAGCTCGAGATCGGTGACCTCCCAGCCCTCGGCTTCGATGAGCTCGACGAGCCGACGCTGGTCTGTGAGCATGTCCTCGTCCATACGTCGGCTTCGAGCGTGGGCGAGGTAGGTTTTCTGCCGGTTCGGCTCCGGGTCGCCCGTCACGACAGCTCGTCGAGCGTGACGAGTTCCTCGACGAGCGTCCGATGGGCGCGGCGAAGCCGCTCAGAGAGCGCCTGATGGGAGATGTCGAGTTCGTCCGAGAGTTCGTCCATGTCCATCTCGCGGGGAATCTCATAATAGCCGTACTCGAGGGCCGCGATCAGCGATTCGTACTGGGCGTCGGTGAGGCCGAACCGGCCATGGCGACGCTCCTCGAGTCGGTTGATACGCAAGATCTCGATGGAAAGTCCCTGCTCGGTCGCGAACTCGTAGGTACGCGAGAGTGCTGCCCGGTCGTCGAAAAGCATGCGGAACTGCCACCGCGTCTTCTCGACGGTTACGTCGAGCACCGTCGCGTGCGCGTCGGTCAACAGAGCGACCGTAACAGCGACGTCGTCGATCCACTCGATCCGGTACAGTGCGGTGTCGTCACGAGTGACGAGGCGGGTCGCGTCGTCGACGCTCGGATCGGCTGCCAGTGCGTCGTCGACGGCTGCAAGCGTCGATGAATCGGTGGCAAACCAGACGTACGGCATGACGTGTCCCGGATCGGCGGCGACGACGCGTTCGACCGCCACGTCGACGTCGGGCACCGCCTCGAGCGTGTCACCGAGTGCAACCTCGGCGGCAGGGACGGCGAGTTCCGCGATGGTACTCATGGGAGAGGGAACCACACGGAGCGGCATGAGAGTGGGGTCGAGCACGCTCTGCGACCGTCCGGCGCGGCACACGCTGCCCTGCAACCGAAATCGGTTACGAGACTCCGAACATGCCGGCGCACTTAAGCAGATTCGGATGCAAACGAGTAGCATGCTCACCGACGAATTCGGGCGGGAGGTAACCGGCGTCCGTGTCTCCCTCACCGATCGGTGTAATTTCGACTGTGTCTACTGTCACAACGAAGGGCTGGGCGACACCCGTGGGCCGATGGAGCCGGCGGACAACGAGATGAGCGCCGACGATGTCGTCCGCTTTCTCGAGGTCGTTGCCGAGTTCGACGTCGAGGCAGTCAAGTTCACCGGCGGCGAACCGCTGCTTCGACAGGACCTAGAGGAGATCATCGCACGCACGCCCGACGAGATGGAAGTCTCGCTGACCACGAACGGCTCCTTTCTCCCCGGCCGCGCCGAGAGCCTCGCAGACGCCGGCTTAGAACGGGTCAACGTCTCTCAGGACGCGCTCGATCCGGCTGACTTCGCCGAGATCACGAAAAGCGGGGCCTACGAGAAGGTCATCGAAGGCGTCGAGGCAGCGCTTTCCGCAGGGCTGGACCCGGTCAAACTCAATATGGTCGTCTTCGAGCATACGGCGGGCTACGTGCCGGAGATGGTCGATCATGTCGCCGAAAACGACGGGCTCCAACTGCAGTTGATCGAGTACATGCCCGAATTGACTGGCAAGCCGGAGTGGAACATCGAGATCGAGCGGGTCCACGGCTGGCTGGCCGAGCAGGCCGACGAGATCGAACATCGGGAGATGCACGACCGGAAACGCTACTGGGTGAGCAACGACGACGGCGAGGGTCGAGGAATGGTCGAGATCGTCGACCCCGTCGAGAACCCGACGTTCTGTGCGAACTGCCATCGGGTTCGGGTCACCCACGAGGGCTACTTGAAGGGCTGTCTGAATCGCAACGACGACCTCAAATCGATGGGCGAGATGACCACCTCCGAGATCCGCGAGGCGTTCCGCGACGTCGTCGCCAACCGGGTCCCCTACTACGGTGAGTACCTGATTCGAAACGACGAGGGTGAGTGGGAGCTAAACGAGAAGTACATCGAGGAGTACGCCGAGGCCTAACCATCGAGTTCCAGCGCTGGAGGCGTTTGGGCCACTAGGATGGGACTCGAGCGCGACAGATTCTGCAAGAGCGTCACACAATCGGCCGCTGTCTTTCGTTGCCCTTAAGTATTCGACGGGGGTAGGAGCGAGTGCAATACGTGTAGGGGAGCGATCCCCGAGTCCGGGAGGGCGATGATAGACCGACCGTGTTGTGGTAGCCAAGCGGCCCAAGGCGCATGGTTGCTAACCATGTGGCGTCAAGCCTCCGGGGTTCGAATCCCCGCCACAACGTCGGATCCTTCACTGGCGTTTTCCCGCCAGTCGATTTGCACCGCACGCAGACTAGAGACAGATACACGACATCATGAGCGCGGAAGAACCTCAAGAACAAGAAGACGACGAAGATCTCCGCTACTTCGTCCGCATCGGGCAAACCGACCTCGATGGGACGAAGTCCGTCGAGCGCTCGCTCACGGAGATGAACGGGATCGGTCGCCGGACCGCCCGACTCATCGCTGACGAAGCGGGCGTCGACCGAACGGCGACGTTCGGCCGACTCGACGACGACGTCATCGACGAGGTCGTCGAGGTCGTCGAGAACTACGCCAACGAAGTACCTGACTGGCTCAACAACCGCCAGGCGGACTTCTACACCGGCGAGACGACCCACGAGATCGGCAACGATCTTCAGTTGACTCGACAGCACGACATCAACCGGATGAAGATGATCGACTCCTACAAGGGCGTTCGCCACAAGCGCGGCCAGAAGGTCCGTGGACAGCGCACCAAGTCCACCGGTCGTACGGAGGGCACCATCGGAGTCAACGTCGAAGAGATCCGCGAAGAACAGGCTGAAGGCGGCGAAGAAGGTGAGGGCGAATAATGCCACTCGGCACCGACACCAAGCAGTACGAGACGCCGAATCACCCCTACCAGGGTGAACGCATCGCCTCCGAACACTCCCTTGTCGACCGCTACGGCCTCAAGAACAAAGAAGAACTCTGGCGTGCCCAGTCCGAGCTTCGCTCCTACCGGCGCGAGGCCCGTGACCTGCTCGGCCAGGCCCAAGGCGACGAAACCGTCATCCGCCGCTCCGAGGAGTTCCTCGGTCGGCTCAAGCGCGTCGGCATCCTCGACGAGACCGACGAACTCGGCGACGTCCTGTCGCTCGAGATCGAGGACGTCTTAGAGCGCCGACTGCAGACGGTCGTCTACCGATCCGGACTGGCGAACACGACCCAGCAGGCTCGGCAGTTCATCAGCCACGGTCACATCGTGGTCGACGGCCAGCGCCACAGCGTCCCATCCTACGTCGTCGACATCGACGAGGAGGACCTGGTGGCCTTCGACGAGAACAGTCCGCTCGCGGACGAACTTCACCCCGAACGCGCGGAGGGTCAGTAAACCATGAGCCAGGACGACGACAAGTGGGGCATTGCCCACGTGCACGCATCGTTTAACAACACCGTCATGACCGTGACCGACCTCACGGGCGCGGAGACGATCGCCAAGTCCTCCGGTGGGACGGCGGTCAAACAGAACCGCGACGAGGCGTCGCCGTACGCGGCCATGCAGATGGCCGAGTCCATCGCCGAAGAGGTCAAAGCGGCCGGCATCACGGGTCTGCACGTTCGCGTGCGTGGCCCCGGCGGCAACCTCCAGAAGTCCCCCGGTCCCGGTGCGCAGGCGACGATCCGCGCGCTCGCGCGCTCGGGCATCGAAATCGGGCGCATCGAGGACGTCACGCCGATCCCACACGACGGATCGCGCGCACCCAAAGGCAAGGGCGGCTACTAGATCATGACAGAGGAGTACGACGTCGAGTTCGTCGAACGCGAGGATCGTGAGGCACGATTCCTCGTTCGGGGCGTGACGCCCGCGTTCGCAAACGGCATTCGTCGCGCAATGGTCGCCGACGTCCCCACGATGGCGATCGACACCGTCCGGTTCGTCGAGAACTCGTCGGTGATGTTCGACGAGCAACTCGCCTTACGGCTCGGGCTCGTCCCACTGACGACGCCACCGGTCGGCGAGTTCGCCGAGGACGACACCGTCACGCTCTCGATCGACGTCGAAGGGCCGGCCACCGCCTACTCCGGCGATCTCGTCTCGAGCGACGAGCTCGTCCAGCCCGCGGATGAGAACATCCCAATCATCGAACTCAAAGACGACCAGCGCCTCGAGGCCGAGGCCGACGCCGTCTTAGACCGCGGGAAAGACCACGCCAAACATCAGGGCGGGGTCGCGGTCGGCTACCGACACCTCCAGCGCGTGGAGGTCGACGGTGATCTCCCCGAGTTCGAAGAACAGGAACGCCGGATCATCCGCGGTGTGATCGAAGACGACGGCGAACTCGTTCCCACGAGCGAGTTCGATCACGACCTCTCGAACCGATACCCGGACAAGCAGGTCCGGGTCGAGGACGTGCCCAACGCCTTCGTCTTCCACGTGGAGACGGACGGCTCCTTTACCGTCGAAGAGCTGGTCACGCGAGCTGCAGAGACGATCGCAGCGCGCGCGACCGAACTCGAAGACGCAGTACAGCTATAGATATGAACCGACGCCCCCGACCCGATCAGGACGCGCCGTTCGCCGACGCCGTGAGCGACGAGATCGGCGAGCGCTCGTCCACTGGAATCGAAAGGGGTTTGAAGGGGCGACGGATACGTGGAAGTGCGAGCAGGGATAGCCAAGTCAGGCCAACGGCGCAGCGTTCAGGGCGCTGTCTCGTAGGAGTCCGCAGGTTCAAATCCTGCTCCCTGCATCACTTCTCACGAATCGATTCCACCGTCGACGAGACACACGCGTGTGTCGTCGACGTGCCAACAGTTGCAGTATTTGGAGGAAACCAATGAGTAGCAAGACTAATCCGAGGCTCACCGATCTCATCGCCGAGCTGAAGTCGACGTCCCGCGAAGAGGACGCCGACGTCTGGCGAGACGTTGCGGATCGACTCGAGAAGCCCCGGCGCACCCACGCTGAGGTGAACCTGGGCCGCATCGAGCGGTACGCACGCGAAGAAGAGACTGTCGTCGTTCCCGGCAAAGTGCTGGGTTCCGGCGCACTACAGAAAAACGTCACCGTCGCCGCCGTCAACTTCTCTTCGTCCGCAGAGACGAAGATCGAACAGGTCGGCGAACCGGTACCGCTCGAGCAAGCGCTCGAAGAGAACCCAGAAGGCTCCGACGTCCGGGTGATTCGATGAGTCTCGCAGAGTTCGACGCCGATACCGTCGTCGACGCCAGTGACTGCATCCTCGGTCGCGTCGCCAGCGAAGTCGCCCAGCGCGCGCTGGACGGCGAGCGCGTCGCGATCGTCAACGCCGAGGACGCGGTCATCACCGGCGACAAAGAAGACATCTTCGAGACGTACCGCACGCGACTACAGCTTGGCTCCGACAGCGGGCCATACTACCCGCGGCGACCGGACACGATCTTCAAGCGGTCCGTCCGCGGCATGCTGCCGTACAAGAAACCCCGCGGCCGCGAAGCGCTCGACAGCGTCCGCGTCTACGTCGGCAACCCCTACGAGGACGACGACGAGCGCGACTCGGAAGTGCTCGAGGGAACGTCGCTGGATCGCCTATCGAACATCCGCTTCGTCCACCTACACGAAGTGTCCGAACAGTTAGGTGCTAACGTCACATGGTAACCAACACGAGTGGCAAGAAAAAGACGGCCGTCGCGCGAGCGACGGTCCACGAGGGCGAGGGTCGCGTTCGAATCAACTCCCAGCCCGTCGAACTGGTCGAACCCGAGATGTCCCGGCTCAAGATGCTCGAGCCGTTCCGCATCGTCGGCGAGGACCTGCGTAGTGAGATGGACATCGACGTCCGCGTCGAGGGAGGCGGCATCAGCGGTCAGGCAGACGCCGTCCGCACCGCCATCGCACGCGGCATCGTCCAGCACACCAACGACGCCGAACTCCGCGACGCGTTCATGGAGTTCGACCGGTCGCTGCTGGTCAACGACGTTCGCCAGTCCGAACCCAAGAAATGGGGCGGCCCGGGCGCTCGGGCGCGCTACCAGAAGTCCTACCGCTAAGGTGATCAACGCATGATGGTACCGGTCCGGTGTTTCACCTGTGGTAACGTCGTCGGCGAACACTGGGAGGAGTTCGACGAACGAGCCAACGAGGGCGACGAGGACCCCGAAAAGGTCCTCGACGAGCTCGGCGTCGACCGCTACTGCTGTCGGCGGATGCTCGTCAGTCACAAAGACCTGGTCGACATCGTCTCCCCGTACCAGTAACAATGCAACAACAACAGCACAACCGCTACGAGAAAGCACGCATCCTCGGCGCGCGAGCGCTGCAGGTCTCGTATGGCGCGCCGGTGTTGATCGAAACCGAGCAGACGGAACCGATCCTCATCGCCGCCGAGGAGTACGACGCTGGCGTGTTGCCGTTTACCGTCAAGCGGGGGTACGATCGTAAATGACACTCATCACAGATATCCGACTGCGACGCATCCTCGACTCGCGAGGCAATCCGACGGTCGAAGCCGATGTCGTGACCGAAAGCGGCGGCTTCGGCCGTGCTGCAGCACCGAGCGGTGCCAGCACTGGCGAGTACGAAGCCGTCGAGCGGCCGCCGTCCGAGGCGATCGCTGCGGCTCGAGAACACGCCGTGCCGCGGCTCGTCGGCGAGGTCTATGCGGGCAACCAGCGTGACGTCGACGCCGCACTGCACGCTGCCGACGGTACCGACGACTTTTCGGAGATCGGTGCCAACAGCGCGGTCGCCATCTCGATGGCCGCCGCGAAGGCCGGTGCCGACGTGCTCGGTGCCCCGCTGTTCCAGCATCTCGGTGGGACGTTCCGCGGCAACAACTTCCCGATTCCGCTCGGTAACGTCGTCGGCGGTGGCGAACACGCTGCCGACGCAACCGACATTCAGGAGTTCTTGGCGGCACCCGTCGGCGCACCGAGCGTCGAAGACGCCGTCTTTGCCAACGCGGCCGTCCACGCCGCCGTCTCTGACCTGCTGTCCGAGCGCGGCGTCCCCTGTGGCAAGGGCGACGAGGGCGCGTGGGCACCGTCGATCGACGACGGCGACGCGTTCGAAATCGTCGACGAGGCGGTTTCGATGGTCGAAGACGAGGTCGGCTTCGAGATCAAATTCGGCCTCGACGTCGCCGGTGCCGAGCTGTACGACGCCGATTCCGGTACCTACGAGTACAGCGACGGGAGCCGCGACACCGACGAGCAGATCGCGTACATCGCCGAGTTAGTCGAGGAGTACGACCTCGTCTACGTCGAGGACCCGCTCGACGAGGACGATTACGACGCATTCGCAGACCTCACCGACGAAGTCGGCGATCAGACGCTGATCTGCGGTGACGACCTGTTCGTCACGAACACCGACCGTCTCGTCGAGGGCATCGATCGCGACGCGGCCAACAGCATCCTGATCAAGCCAAACCAGATCGGAACGCTGACCGACGCGTTCGACGCGATCGAACTTGCAACCGAGAACGGCTACGACTCGGTCGTCTCTCACCGGTCGGGCGAGACCGAAGACGCGACGATCGCACACCTCGCCGTCGCGACCGACGCCCCCTACATCAAGACGGGTGCCGTCGGCGGCGAGCGAACTGCAAAGCTAAACGAGCTCATTCGAATCGCAGACGACGCGACATGACAGACAACGACGCAACCCAAGAAGGGCTCGACGCCGCCGAGGAGGAAACCGACGAGGAGCCAGCCGAAGGGGCTGGCCCCGCCGCCGAGGAGGACGTCGAGTCTGCAGCCGAACAGCCCGCCGACGCCGAGGGAGCCCCCGCGGCCGAGGCCGAAGAAGCCGACGACGCCGCCGAGGAGGACGCCGGTCCGACCCTCGACGACGACGTCATGTCCGACGAGGAAGCGGACCTGCTGATCCCCGTCGAGGACTACCTCGGCGCTGGCGTCCACATCGGGACCCAGCAGAAGACCGCCGACATGGAGCGGTTCATCCACCGCGTCCGGACCGACGGTCTCTACGTGCTGGACGTCTCGAAGACCGACGGCCGGATCCGCACGGCCGCGGACTTCCTCGCCAACTACGACCCCGAACAGATCCTGGTCACGTCCTCGCGCCAGTACGGTCGCTTCCCGGCCGAGAAGTTCGCCGAGGCCGTCGGCGCTCGCGCCCGCACTGGCCGCTTCATCCCGGGCACGCTGACCAACCCGAAGTACGACGGCTACATCGAGCCGGACGTGCTCGTCGTCACGGACCCGATCGGCGACGCTCAGGCCGTCAAAGAGGCCATCACGGTCGGCATCCCGGTCATCGCGATGTGTGACTCGAACAACCAGCTCAGCAACGTCGACCTCGTCGTCCCGACGAACAACAAGGGTCGCAAGGCCCTCTCGGTCGTCTACTGGCTGCTCGCAAACGAGGTCCTCGACCGCCGCGGCGCAGAGCCGTCCTACTCGCTCGAGGACTTCGAGAGCACGGTCTAACGTTCGACATCGGCGCTGTTCGTTTTCTCGCCGCCGTACCGCGCGTTCTATACGATAGCGACCGCGCTCCAATCGGACAACGGACGACAACGACGAGTGATATTGCTTGTTCTCATGATACATGTGGCGTAAACCCCCACACCCCCGCAAGGTTTACTATAGCGGGGGAGAATCAACGACAGCATGGTCAGTTTACCGTCGCGAACGAAAGCGAACGCGACCTCCCGATGGGATCGAGTGTTCGCCGTCCTCTCCGCCGAACCGCGGCGGCAGATCGTCGACGAACTCGTCGACGTTTCTGCAGGCGAATCGATCCCACTCCCGGAAGCGGTGGTAGACGGGAGCGCCTCGAGTGCGGCCGATCGATTGCGGCTCCGATTGTGCCACCACCATCTCCCACTGCTGGAAGCGGAGGGTGTCGTCCACTGGGAATCCGATCCATTACGCGCGTATCGCGGCCCTAATTTCGAAGAGGTGAGTGTCGTTCTCGAAAGCCTTCATGCGAACGCCACGGAGATTCCCGACCGACTGGTCATCGGCTGTGACTCGCTCGAGCAGGAGCGAGCGGGTGGCCATTCAAAATCCGGCGGCAACGAGTAAGCCAGACCCAAGACCGACGGTGGACGATAGTAGCCACAGACAGTCACTGACACCTGATCGCATGACAGCTGTGCGATCAGTGTGAATCGTTTCGAGTGTTCCTATACCGGTACCTCACGACGAACTGTCCTCGAGCAACCCCGCAACCAACTCTGCGGCATCGACGGCCGTCGTCCCGAAGACGTAGGTCGCGGGTTCGATCCCGAACGCGCCGCGATGGTAGGCGACGCGGGGAACCGACCCACGCTCTTCGAAGCGGCGTCTGAGGTGTTCGCCGCGGTCCTCGTAGGCGGCGTCGAACTCGAGTGGCTCGATACCCAGTTCCGTGGCGGCCGCGAGCAGGTCGTCGTCGGTAGCGACATTGGTCGCGCCACGGATACTCGAGTCGACCGTGTTGGCGGCGATGATCGCCGTCGCGACGTGTTTCGAGGCACTGAACTCGGGATTGGCCGGGATCTCGATCCGGCCGCCCATGGCGTAGATCCGGCCGGGGATCGCAGCGACATCGGTCTCGTCGGCTGGATCGGGCAGGCTCATCCCGACGTTGGTCCCGACGTTCGGGATCGAGTCGGCCATGCCAGGGATCGCAGCGAGCGTCCGCGCGGCGGTGCGGACGTTCGAGAGCACGTCGCGTTCGGCACGCACGTCGGGATCGAGCCCCCGAACGCAGAGATCACAGCCCAGTCCCTGTAACTCGGGCATCGCTTCCTCGTGGAGTTCACAGATCGGGCCGCGATCCTCGAGGGTGCGGATCAATGCGAGGAGTTCGGCGAGCGCGTCGTAGCCGTCTAGTTCGCCGCTTGCGAGGCCATCGGCGATCCGGTCGACAGTGGCGACGGTTTCGGGGTCGTCGCGAAAGCGGTCGTCGCCGCCACCCTCGCCGCCGACGTACTTGCTGACCGCGGCCTGGGTCACGCCGAGTTCGGCGGCGATTTCCTTCTGGGTCAGCCCACGGTCAGCGAGTCGCGTCGCCAGCATCGCTCGCACGGTCGGCAGGAACCGATCGACGACGAGTTCGCTCGGCAAGACGAGTGTCATACGACCGTCGTTCGGGCCCAGCGTTATAACTCCGCCTGCGTTCCGTCGGTGCCGCGACGACTGCGAGCACCAAGACAAAGATAGGTATTAACCGTCGTCGTGCGAATCGCCGGGCATGACACTCTCGAGCGCTCCCGGCAAGGTGTATTTGTTCGGGGAGCACGCGGTCGTCTACGGCGAGCCCGCCGTCCCGTGTGCGATCGAGCGGCGAGCGCGGGTGGAAGTACAGCGACGCGACGACGGTAAGCTCCGCGTCCACGCTGAGGATCTCAGTCTGAACGGCTTTACCGTTGAGTACGACGGCACGCCGGGGAACGGCCCGGATGTCGACGTCTCGGAGTCGCTGATCAGCGCTGCGATGGGCTACGTTGATGAGGCAATCGCGCAGGTTCGCGACGTGACCGGCGAGGACGACGTCGGCTTCGACGTGACGATCGAAAGTGACATTCCGCTGGGTGCGGGCCTTGGCTCCTCGGCAGCGGTCGTCGTCGCAGCTATCGACGCTGCCGCACGCGAACTCGGCGTCACGCTCGAGCCCGACGAACTCGCCGAGCGGGCCTACCAGACCGAATACCAGGTGCAGGACGGACAGGCCTCCCGGGCAGACACCTTCTGTTCGGCGACCGGCGGCGCGGTCCGCGTCGAGGGCGACGACTGTCGGTCGCTCGAGGCACCCGACCTACCAATCGTGATCGGGTTCGACGGCGGCGCGGGCGATACCGGCCAGCTGGTCGCGGGCGTTCGCGACTTGCGCGAGGAGTACGACTTTGCGGCAGACACGGTCGAAGCGATCGGCGACATCGTCCGCAACGGTGAACAGGCGCTGGCCGACGGCGACATCGCGGAACTCGGCCGGCTCATGGACTTCAATCACGGCCTGTTGTCGGCGCTCGGTGTCTCTTCGCGGTCGCTGGATACGATGGTCTGGGCGGCCCGCGACGCGGGCGCACACGGCGCGAAGCTCACTGGTGCTGGCGGCGGTGGCTGCATCGTCGCGCTGGATCCGACGCCCGAAACCGAGACGGCGCTGTCCTTTACGCCGGGCTGTGAGGACACCTTCCGCGCCGAACTCGCCGAGGACGGGGTGAAGCGACTCGAATGATCGTCCTGAAACTCGGCGGTAGCGTCATCACCGAGAAGGACCGCCCGGAAACGCTCGACGGCGACGCACTCGAGCGGGCTGCCGACGCGATCGCAGCGGCACTCGAAGGTGGACTCGAGGATCTCGTCATCGTCCACGGCGGCGGGAGCTTCGGCCACCACAACGCCAGCGAACACGGCGTCAGCACGACCGCGGGAACCCACGACGTGGACGCAGCGCTCGCCATCCACGGCGCGATGAAGACGCTAAATCAGTTCGTGCTGCGTCGACTGCTCGAGCGCGATGTGCAGGCAGTGCCGGTCCATCCGTTCTCGGCGGGCCACCGCGATCGTGATGGGACGCTCGAGCTCCCGACCGGACAGGTCGAGACGATGCTCGACGAGGGATTCGTCCCCGTCCTCCACGGTGACGTGATCGCCCACGCGGGCGCGGGTGCGACGATCGTCAGCGGCGACGAACTCGTGGCCGAACTCGCTGCGGATCTCGACGCCGATCGAATCGGGCTCTGTTCGACGGTTCCCGGCGTGTTAGACGACGCAGACGCCGTTATCGACCGGATCGACGACTTCGATGCTGTCGCCGACGTTCTCGGGGCCAGCGAGGCTACCGACGTGACCGGCGGCATGGCCGGCAAAGTGCGGACGTTGCTGGCACTCGAGGCAGAAGCGTCGATCTTCGGACTCGAGGCGCTGGCTACGTTCCTCGAGGGCGAGAATCCAGGGACGACGATCGACTGACAGCCCAACGAAGCCAAGACGACTGTTTTCAGCGGGTCCAGAAGCCGCCGGTAAGCAAGACGAGCACGGGAATGATCTCGAGGCGGCCGATCCACATGAGAAAGACCATGAGGAGCTTCGAACTGTCCGGGAACGCGAGATAGTTCCCATAGGGGCCGACCGAGCCGAACCCGGGGCCGATGTTGCCGATCGTCGCGAGGCTGGCGCTGAACGCCTCGAGTGGCGTCAGTGTGTAGCCGATGCGACTGGCATCGAGTGCGAGGAACAGCGACGCGACGGCGAAGATGAACAGATACATGAACGTGAATCCGAGGACGCCGCGGATGGCGTCCTCGTCGACGACGTTGCCGCCAAGGCGGATCGGCCGGACGACTTCGGGATGGGATGCGGTGAACAGTTCCCGGCGGAGGAACTTGAAGACGATCAGCCATCGCACGACCTTGACGCCACCGCCGGTCGAGCCAGCCGAACCGCCGACGAGCATGGCAAAGAGGAGGACGATCTTTCCCGTCGAGGACCACTCGACGAAGTCGCTGGTCGCGTAGCCGGTCGAGGTCAACAGCGACGCAATCTGGAAGGCGCTCTGTCGTAGCGAGTTCTCGAGGACGCCCTCGGTTACACCGCCAAGGCCCGCAAGCGCCGGTGCGGTGCCAGAGTAGAGCATCCCGGCGAGGAGAACGGTCAGCCCAGCGATCGCGGCGATGTAGGCGCGGAACTCGGAGTTGCGAACGAAGCGGTGGCCCTCGCCGCTGAAGACGTGCCAGAACAGGGCGAAGTTCGTCCCTGCGATGATCATGAAGGGGACCGCCGTCCACTGGACGATCGCGGAAAAGGCCGCGACGCTGTCGGCCTCTGGGGAGAACCCGCCCGTCGGGAGCGTTGTGAACCCGTGGGCGATAGCGTTGTACAGCCCCATGTTGGGGGCCATCCCCGCGAGATGAAAGCCATAGAGCAACGCGATATAGACGGCGGTAAAGGCGAAGTAGACGAGCCAGAGGATCCGCGCCGTCTCGGCGATCCGCGGCGTCAGTTTCTGTAGCTCCGGGCCCGGGGCTTCCGATTCGATGAGTTGGGCACCGCTGACAGCGACCTCCGGCAGGATCGCGACCATCAACACGATGATCCCCATCCCGCCGAGCCACTGGGTGAGCTGTCGCCACATCATCACGGCATGGGAGTGTTGTTCCAGCGAAATCTCCCCGAGGACGGTGGCCCCAGTCGTCGTGAAGCCGGACATCGACTCGAACAGCGCGTTGACGGGATCGGCGAGCGTCGATTCGGTTCCCCAGCCCGCGAGCACGTACGGAACCGCGCCGACAGCGGCGACGGCGAGCCACGAAATCGCGACGAACAGCATCGCCTCCCGGATCTGCAGGTCCGGTTCGGGGCTGAGTTGCTCGAGCCCATGGCCGACGGCGATCGTCAGCGCGATCGTCGCGACGAACGGGAACACCGGGTCACCGTAGATGAGCGCCACGACGACCGGGATCACTAACGGAACGGAGAGATACTTGAGAACGGTCCCGACGAGCGCGAAGCTGGCGCGCCACTCAGTTCGGAGCCGCATAGAACACCCCACTCACGTAGTCACGTCTGGACACGGTTGTAACGGCATTTCGCTAAGGTCGTAATGAATCCATCGTGACTGACGCGCTGCCCGGCATCGTCGCTCCGGCAGCCGCTCGCTCCGTACGGCAGGGTGTGTTGTGTCCGATCACCACCGCGAGCGCCGGTCCTGGACTCATACAACCGACTGAGACGGGCTGCTGTCCCGATGTCCCAGTGGGACCGCAGTGCGGGTCGCGGGTGCGCCGGCACTGACTGATACTGCTGGACAGAACGACGTGAAGCCGGTCGCACGTATGCGGCCGTCCCCATAGGTGACGGCCGCAAATTCCCGACCGGCTTCGTATTGACTGCTGTTCAGTAGTATGATAGGAGTCCGTATGAGGCGGGAACAGGTACTTTATACGAACCGTGCGTAGAGTGATCTATGAACGTACGCATGCCAAGCGTTCGCCATCCGCATTCGTTTTACGACGTGTTCGGCGTCGTCGCTGCGGCAGTGGCGACCATGGCTCTCATCCTCACGGTTCGGTACGGGTCGGTCATCCGGATCGAGATGGCCGCGTTCATGGCGATCGTCTTTCTATGGGCTGGGTGGGCGATCGAGCGAATCCTGGCCGAATCAGAGGAACGGTCGAAGCGACGACGGCAGCGACCACCTTGGAATCAGTAACGGTGGTGACGGCCGTCTGCCGAGCGAAGTCAGTCGACTGTCGCTCAAGGCCGTGGGATGGACTGGTGGGAAGCGGTATATTTTCATCGGAGACGGAAGAAACCCGACGTAATGTACATCATCGTTGTCGGTGCGGGTGATATCGGGATCCCGCTGATCGATATCGCGACCCAATCGGGAAACGAGGTCGTCGTCATCGAGAAAGACCCCGAACGCGCGGATCGGGCCGCCGGTGAGTACGACTGTCTGATTTTAAACGACGACGCGACGGCCCACGAAGCGCTCATCGACGCCGGAATCGGGAAGGCCGACGCCCTGATCAGCACGACCGACCGGGACGCAACCAACATCATGGTCTGTCTGCTCGCACAGGAACACAACGTTCCCGCGATCGTGTCGGTCGTCCACGATCCCGATCACATGAACGTGTTCCGCCAGATCGGCGTCAACACGATGGAGAACCCCCAGGAACTCATCGCCGAGTATCTGTATCGGTCGGTCGCGCGCCCGGCGATCGTCGACTACATGCGAATCGGCGAGGAGGCGGAGGTATTCGAGATCCGTGTCAGTGAAAACGCGCCGATCGTCGGGAAGACGATCCTTGAGGCCGCAAACGAGGGAATCATTCCCGACGACGTTCTGATCGTCGCCATCGAACGCGAAGGACAGGAGTCGCCGCTTACGCCACAGGGGAGTACGACTATCCAGACCGGCGATCTGCTGACTGTCTACTCGGGGTTCGGTGCCGACCCCGAACTCACGAACGTGTTCGGCCACTACGAGGACCGGGTAAAATGATGACCGACCCAGACGGCGACAGACTCGCAGTGATCGACAGCGATTGTAAAAGGAGACTCGAGCACGTCACGGTTTCGACGTGTATATCAACCGCGGCGGGGCAGTGAGCGATACATGAACGAGGCGGCGGCAACGATCGGCCGAGACCTCGGGCGGATCTTTCAGGCGCTGGCCGGCCTCCTGTTCGTCTCGCTGCTCGTTCCGTTGGTCTGGGGCGAGTACTGGGCGATGCCGGCATTGTTCATCTCTGGACTCGTGCCGTTCGTCATCGGCTATGCTCTGACAGCGCGGTTTCAGGGGGCCGCCCAGCCGAGCAAGTTACACGGGATGATCATCGCCGCGACGGGCTGGTTCTGCGTCGCGCTTTTCGGCTCGCTGCCGTTTCTGTTCATCGCGTGGACGCTCGAGGTCGGCCTCCCGATTATAGAGACGCCGTCTCAGACGGCGACGCTCGCAGCGTTTACCGACCCGCTCAACGCCGTCTTCGAGAGCATGAGCGGCTTTACTGGTACCGGGCTGACGATGACCGACAACGAGGAGGTCTTGCCGCGAACGCTCCAGTGGTGGCGGTCATTCATCGAGTGGGTCGGCGGTGTCGGCGTGATCGTCCTCACGACAGCGATCCTCTCGCGTCCCGGCAGTGGCTCGTTGACCCTGTATGAGAGCGAAGCCCGCTCCGAGCGGATACATCCGAGTATCGTCTCGACGGTCCAGACGATCTGGTGGATCTTCCTCCTCTTTACGTTCGTCTCGATCCTGCTACTGTGGGTCGTCGGCATGCCGCTCTGGGGGGCGATCAACCACGCCATGACCGGGCTTTCGACCGGTGGATTCTCGATCACCGACAACTCGATTGCCACCTACGATAGCGCTGCTATCGACTTCGCACTTATACCGATCATGCTGCTTGGCAGTATCGCGTTCCCGGTTCACTATCTCATCCTGCAGGGAGATCTCCGAAACTTCTATACTGATCTCCAGACCCGATGGGTGTTCATCTACATGAGCGCCGGGACGGTCGTGCTCACTGCGCTCGTCTCCGTCACCGAAACGTACGACACCCTGTTTACCGCGTTTCGCTACAGTTCCTTCCAGTTCGTCTCGGCGGCGACCTGTGCTGGCTTTCAGACTGCAGTCGACACGACCAACGTGGCGCTTGGCCGGTGGCCGGCACAGGCCCAGCTCATCGTGGCCTTTGGGATGATCGTCGGTGGCGCAGCCGGGTCAACGGCTGGCGGGATCAAGCTGATTCGGTCGATCACACTTCTCAAGGGGATCCGTTTTCGAGTCGCGGAGGTCTTCTATCCCGAAACCGCTGTTCGCCGGCTGAAAATCAACGGTCGCCGCCTTGACGAACGAGAGGTCCGCCAAGAGTTCGAAGAAGCGGCCATCATTAGCTTCCTCTGGTTCGTCTTCCTTGCGGTCGGTACCTTCGGCCTGCTGGTGATCCTCCCACAGGGCGAGTACACCCTCGAGAACGTCATCTTCGAGGTCGCCAGCGCCCAGGGCAACGTCGGACTCTCTGCGGGCATCACCGGCCCAGAATCGCTGCCGACACTTGGGAAAGTCATGTTCCTGTTCAACATGTGGATCGGTCGCCTCGAGATCATTCCCGTGCTGGTGACCTTGCGAACGGTCTTGGACCGAGGAGGGATCTACCAATGAGGATCGGCGACCTGCCGTACGTCGGCGACCCGCTCGAGGAAGGTGCCGAAGATCGGGTCTTCGATTCGCTCTTGTTACTTGGCCCGGTCATCGTCGCGCTCATCGCCGTCCTCGGACGGTCGGCACTGACGACCGGTATCGCGGTCGCGTATCTCTCGAGTTTCGTCGGTTACGTTCTCTATCGGGGCATTCTCGAGGGTGCGTGACGCCGATCAGAATCAGATCAGTTCGACGACCTCGTCGAGCACGGCCGCGTCGACGAACACGATCACGTGATCGCCGGGTCGGACAGTCGTCGAGCCCCGCGGCGTGATGTGCTCGCCACCGCGAGAGATCGCACCGATGACGACGCCGTGTGGGAGGTCGGTGGCCGCCTTCGCAATCTCTTGCCCGACGAGGATGCTGTCGGGGCCGACCTCGATCTCGATGACTTCGGCACGAGCGTGCTCGAGCATCGCGATTTTCTCGGTGTGATCAGTACGTGTAAACCGGATGATCTCCTCGGCGGTCTCCTCGCGTGGATTGACCGCGACGTCGACGCCGACGGTCTCGAAGAGATCGGCGTACTCGGGTGTTTCGATAATGGCGACGGTCCGATCGACGCCGAGTCTGTCGGCCAGTAGTGAGACGAGCAGGTTCTTCTCGTCGCTGTCTAAGGCCGCGACCACGACGTCGGCCTCGCCGACGTGCTCGCGGGCGAGGAACTCGGAGTTGGTCGCGTCGCTTTCCATGACCATCGTATTCGGCAGCGCTTCGGCGACCTCGCGGGCTCGCTCGTGATCCTGTTCAATCAATCGCGGCCGGAAGCCGTGTTCTTCGAACTCGCGGGCGGCCTGAAACCCGATCTCGCTCGCGCCGACGATGACGACTTCCTCGGTGTCGTCCGGCGTCGTCGCGACCTCGTCGGCGAAATCGTGCATCGAGTCCGGACTGCCGATGACGACGACCCGATCACACGCCCGGATGACGGTGTCGCCCCGCGTGACGATCATCTCGTCGTCCCGGAAGATCGCCGCGAAGGTCAGCGAGTCATAGCAGTCTGCCTCGCTGACCGTCCGGTCGACGATCGGGCTGTCTTCTGGAATGTCGAACTCGGCCATGCGTACGAGCCCACCAGCGAACGTATCGACGTCGTGAGCGCTTGGCAACCCGGAGATCCGGAAGATCGTCTGTGCAGTCAGGAGGTCGGTACAGACCATGAAGTCGACACCGAACGCCCCCTGCGAGCCCTGCCACGTCTCGAGCAACGTCCGCCGGCGAACACGGGCGATCGTGAAGACCTCGGCCGTGGCTTTCGCCGCGCCACAGACGACCGCGTTGGTCTCGTCGTTGTCGGTACAGGCGATGACGAGCCCGGCTTGCTCGAGGCCGGCCTCACGCAACACCTCGAGATCGGTCCCGTCGCCACGGATGGTAAGGACGTCCAGCGAGTAGGTGAGTTCCTCGGTCACGTCGCTGTCGCGGTCGACGACGACGACGTCGTGGGTGTCCTCGAGATTCGCGGCGATCGACCGCCCGACTTCACCGGCACCGACGATGATTACGTACACGACGATCCCTCCGAAAGCATGCGTACTGAAACCGTATTTCGGGGCGACCGGGAAATGGATTACGATGCGCGAAGACGGGCTGAGCGGCGCGGTAGGCCGGCGATGTTGGACACGCGAGACCCCATCACCGAGGCGGATACGAACCGATGAGCTAACCCACTGTGTTTTTAAGACCTGGGCGTGTACGAGCACATAGCGAAACCCGCGGGCAAGTGCGTTCGGGGCTTCCGATGTCGGAGGCCGGCCGGAGACTGGTTGTCTCCGCGAGCGCATAGCGGGATGGCCGACGCGCTGCAAGACGCCGGGGCCGAACAACCAGGAGTCCGCGGACCGTTTCGATGAGAGTCCACAACGCGGCTTTCAGTGCTACGAACCATGGAAATCGAAATCGCAACGATTGGCGGCTACGAAGAAGTCGGACGGCAGATGACTGCCGTCCGCGCCGGTGACGACGTCGTCATCTTCGATATGGGTCTGAACCTCTCGAAGGTGCTGATCCACGACAACGTCGAAACCGAACGGATGCACAGTCTCGACCTGATCGACATGGGCGCGATCCCCGACGACCGAGTCATGAGCGACTTGGAGGGCGACGTCCAGGCGATCGTCCCGACCCACGGTCACCTTGACCACATCGGCGCGATCTCAAAGCTCGCGCACCGATACGACGCGCCGATCGTCGCAACGCCGTTTACGATCGAGCTCGTCAAACAGCAGATCGAGGGCGAACAGAAGTTCGGCGTCGAGAACGACCTGATCAAGATGGACGCCGGCGAAATGATGTCGATCGGTGACTCCGGAAAGATCGACCTCGAGTTCGTCAACGTCACCCACTCGATCATCGACGCGATCAACCCCGTCCTCCACACGCCCGAGGGCGCGATCGTCTACGGGCTGGACAAACGGATGGACCACACGCCCGTCATCGGCGACCCGATCGACATGGAGCGGTTCCGTGAGATCGGTCGCGAGGGAGAGGGCGTCCTCTGTTACATCGAGGACTGTACCAACGCCAACAAGAAGGGCCGGACGCCCTCCGAAAACGTCGCCCGCGAACACCTCCGGGACGTCCTCTATAGCCTCGAGGATTACGACGGCGGGATCGTCGCCACCACCTTCTCGAGTCACATCGCCCGCGTGAAGTCGCTCGTCGAGTTCGCCGACGATATCGGTCGCCAGCCCGTCCTGTTGGGTCGCTCGATGGAGAAGTATTCGGGCACCGCCGAACGGCTCGACTTTATCGACTTCCCCACTGATCTGGGGATGTTCGGCCACCGCAAGTCCGTCGACCGCACGTTCAAGCGCATTATGAACGAGGGGAAAGGCGACTACCTGCCAGTCGTCACTGGCCACCAGGGCGAGCCCCGCGCGATGCTTACCCGGATGGCCCGCGGCGAAACGCCCTACGAACTGGACGAGGGCGACAAGGTCGTCTTCTCGGCACGGGTCATCCCCGAGCCGACCAACGAGGGCCAGCGCTACCAGGCCGAGAAGCTCCTGGGCATGCAGGGCGCGCGCATCTACGACGACATCCACGTCTCCGGGCACATGAACCAGGAGGGTCACTACGAGATGCTCGACGCGCTCCAGCCCCAGCACGTCATTCCGGCCCACCAGGACATGAAAGGGTTCTCGGGCTACGTCGACCTCGCCTCGAACGAGGGCTACAAGCTCGGACGGGACCTCCACGTCACGCGCAACGGGAACCTCATCCAGCTCGTCGACTGATATGACGAGTCCCGAGGCACGCGAACAGGCGGTGCTCGAAGCGGTGCGCAAGCGTCGTGAACTCGTCAACGACGCGATTCCCGAGGAGCTTCCCATCCAGCGACCCGAGCGGCTCTACGAAGCCTCTCGGTACCTGCTGGATGCAGGCGGCAAGCGGCTCCGGCCGACCGTCTTCCTGACGACAGCGGAGGCGCTGGCCGACGTCGAGGCGCTCTCAACCGGGTATCGGTCGTTTCCCTCACTCGACGACAGCGGCCCAGTGGACGTGATGGCTGGTGCTGTCAGCGTCGAGGTCATCCAGTCGTTTACCCTGATCCACGACGACATCATGGACGACGACGACCTCCGGCGTGGCGTCCCCGCCGTCCACAAGGAGTACGATCTCGAGACGGCCATTCTGGCCGGCGACACGCTCTACTCGAAAGCGTTCGAGATCATGCTCGAGACGAACGCGGAGTCGGACCGTGTCGTCGACGCGTTCGAGGTCCTCGCGACCACCTGTACGGACATCTGCGAAGGGCAGTCGCTCGACGTCACCTTCGAGGAACGCACCGACGTCTCGCCCGACGAGTACCTCGAGATGGTCGAACAGAAGACGGCCGTCCTCTACGCAGCATCGGCGTGCTTGCCGGCGATCTTGCTCGGCGCGGACGACGAGACGATCGACGAACTCTACGGCTACGGGCTCGACGTCGGCCGTGCGTTCCAGATTCAGGACGACGTCCTCGACCTGACCGTCCCCAGCGAGCAACTCGGCAAACAGCGGGGCAGCGACCTCGTCGAGAACAAACAGACGCTGATCACCGTCCACGCCCGCGAGCAGGGCGTTGACGTCGACAACTTAGTCGACACCGACGACGTCGACGCGGTCACCGAAGCCGAGATCGACGACGCAGTCGCCGAACTCGAGGCGGCTGGCTCGATCTCCTATGCGAACCAGACCGCCCGCGATCTGGTCGAACGCGGCAAGAACCGACTCGAGGTCTTGCCGGACAACGAGGCGCGTGACCTCCTCTGTGAACTCGCGGATTACCTGATCGAACGCGGCTACTGAGACGGGCTGCTATACCGCGTTCCCGGTGAGACCCAGGACGATCGCGGTCGTACCGGCACGACGACGGCAGTCCGTCTGACATCAGTCGCCGCACAGATCGAGCAACACCGCGAATCGCGAGGGTTTTTGACCGGGCGCGGATAGCACACGGTAATGAACGACGAGTTACGCGAGCGCGTCGAGCGCGAGGTCGAAAAGCACGCGCTGTTGAACGCGGTCAAACACGAAAGCGACGCCGACGTCGGCGCGATCATGGGACCGCTAATGGGCGACAACCCCGAGTTCCGCGAGCACGGCGACGAGATTCCGGGCATCGCCGGCGGCGTCGTCGGACGGGTCAACGATCTTGATTACGAGGAAAAACGCGCTCGCCTCGAGGAACTCGCCCCCGAGGAACTCGCCGAGATCGAAGCCGAAGAGGAAGAAGACGAACACGACCTCCCCGACCTGCCGAACGCCGAGGAGTACGACGAGGTCCGGATGCGATGTGCGCCAAACCCCAACGGCCCGTGGCACGTCGGCCACGCCCGGATGCCCGCCGTCATCGGCACCTATCGCGACCGCTACGACGGCTGGTTCTGCGTGCGCTTCGACGACACCGACCCCGAGACCAAACGGCCGGATCTCGCGGCCTACGACGACATTCTCGAGGATCTCGACTATCTCGGCTTCGAGCCCGACGCGACGTACAAGGCGAGCGACCGTCTCGAGACCTACTACGACCACGCCCGCGAGCTGATCGACCTGGGCGGGGCCTACACCTGCTCGTGTTCAGGCGAGGACTTCTCGGAGCTGAAGAACTCGGGCGAGCCGTGTCCCCACCGCGACAAGGACACTGAGACCGTGCGCTCCGAGTTCGAGGCCATGATCGACGGCGAGTACGACAGTGGCGAGATGGTCCTGCGGGTCAAAACCGACATCGAGCACAAGAACCCCGCGCTGCGCGACTGGGTCGCCTTCCGGATGATCGACACGCCACACCCGCGCGAGGAGGCCAGCGAGTACCGGTGCTGGCCGATGTTGGACTTCCAGTCGGGCGTCGACGACCACCTCATCGGGATCACACACATTATCCGCGGGATCGACCTACAGGACTCCGCGAAACGCCAGCAGTTCGTCTACGACTACTTCGACTGGGACTACCCCGAAGTGATCCACTGGGGTCACGTCCAACTCGACGACTATGACGTCAAGATGAGCACGTCGACCATCTCGGAACTGATCGAGCAAGGCAAACTCGACGGCTGGGACGACCCGCGCGCGCCGACGCTCAAGAGCCTGCGCCGGCGCGGCATCCGCGGCGAGGCTATCGTCGACGCGATGACTCAGCTGGGTACCTCGACCACCGACGTCGACCTCGCGATGAGTTCGATCTACGCGAACAACCGCGACCTGATCGACGACGAAACCGACCGCCGCTTTTTGGTCCGTGACGGCGTCCAGCTCCCGCTCGGCGGTAGCCCACCGGACGAAGCGAACCCGCCGCTCCACCCCAACCACGAGGACCGCGGCGTGCGAGAGATCCCGGTCAGCGATGCCGTCTTACTCGAGGAAGGAGACCTCCCCGGCCGCGAGGAACGGATCTGGCTCAAGGGACTGGGCTGTTTCCAGTACACCCGCGACACGCTCCAGTATACCGGCGACGACATCGACGTCGTCCGCGAGGGAGACGTCGACGTCGTCCACTGGGTGCCTGCCAGCGAGAGCGTTCCCGTCCGGATGCGAACGATGGATGGCGACGTCTCCGGACGCGCCGAGCCGGGTGTCGCCGCCCTCGAGTCCGACGAGATGGTCCAGTTCGAGCGCGTCGGCTTCGCGCGGATCGACCGCCACGACGAAGACGAGACGGTCGTCTACTACGCCCATCCCTGAGACGGAGTGCTGTCCCGAGTTCCCGGCACACCCACAGTGCGGTCGTGAGTGCGCCGGAACTGACCGACAGCGAGCCGTCTGATACGTTACTCGAGTAAGTCGTCCGCACGATCCGGATCCGGGTCGGCGACGACACCATCTTGCCGACCCAACACGCGAGCGTGGGCGGCACAGACGAGCCGGTTCTCGTCCCATGGGATGTGCAACTCGACCGTGGCGGGGCGCTCGCAGTCAGGCTCGGAACACTCCGGTTTCATTCGTCCGTGTGAACGAGAGCCACAGCTTCAGTGTTTGCCCGCGATCACAGTACGAAGACGGCGACGACGAACCCAAAGAGGATCGACGCCGTTAGCAGCACTTGCACCGCTGTCGACGCGAGAACGCCGATCGTCGTGTAAACGGCTGAGCGGGTGCTCCCCTCGAGTTCGCCGTCACGAACGAACTCGAGGACGAAGACAGTGCCAAAGAGGCCGACGAGGAGGCCAAGCGGCCCGGTGACGACCATGAGGACGATCCCGACGATAGCAGCAGCCGCGGTCGTCAGCCACGACGCACCGCCTGCGCGGGCGGCGATCGAGCCGCCGAAGAACTCGATGAGTGCCGTGACGATGGCGAGGACAGCGAGCACGACGAAGGCCAGTGCGCTCAACTCGGCGAACCCGGCACCCCACCAGTAGACGCCGAGGCCGGCAAGCGAGAGGAGCCCACTCGGAACCATCGGCACGGCCGCTCCGACGATGGCACCGACGAGCAAGGCAATCGCGAGGACCGTTACCGCGTCGACCATATGTCACTCGAGGGGCTCAAACGCCAAAGCCATGCTGCCGGCTGCCTCGAGTCGGCTCGGTCGGCGGCCGGTTCGTAGCGTCCGAAGCACGACGACACGCCCCAAAAGCTCACTGAAAAGCCTGCCGAGTCGATCGTCTCGCCAATCAGGTCCGACCCTGCCGTGAGGATGATCTCGACGAGCGTCTGTTCCGGGGCGAGCGTCTCGAGGTCGGTTTCGGCCGTCACGCCGGGCACCAGGTCGACGCCGTCGACCTCGAGCAGCGTCTGAAGCGCGTCGTCGGTGAGCTGGACCGTGTAGACATCGCCGCTCTGGACGGTGGTCGATGGGAGCGACACGAGCGCGACGGCAATAATCAGAAAGACCAGCAACGCACCCGTCGTCAACTGAGCCATCCAGTTTTGGAGCCTTCCAGCATGAACGTCAAATAATGGTGGCCGCCTCTCCGCGGGCTGAAGGCGGTACGCTGGATGATGTCAAGGCGTGCCGACGTACCGGTGTCTGTTGATGAGATACACGAGCGACGACCCCCAGAGTGCAACGACGAATCCATACATGGCGTCCCCGGGTGGGTGTATCGACTGGCGAAGTGAGGCGACCAGATAGACGAGCGCGTACACGCCCACCGGACCAGCCACGTACACTACCGAAAGCGGTTGCCAGGCCGCGCTCGCATCCACGAGCGTCTCTGTATCTTTGACGAGCGAGACGACTGCAGCGATCGCAGTGACAACCAGACAAAATAGCAACAACGCGCCAATAATCACTGAACCACCGCCACCGTCGGACACAATCCAGAACACGAAGAGCAACACCAGCGGGGCAACGAGCACGTACACGACGACTGGGAGCCACCACCGCGAGTCGTCGACAGGCCGTTCACGTTCGGCTCGCGGTGCCGTGGGATCGCGCACCCGAGCGACATTGCTGGCGACCCACGCGCCGACGATCGCGCTGGCCATCGTGAGCAGCGCTACGAACGCAACACCGAGAACGAGCTCGACGAGGAACAAGACGACAGTGACGGCAGTCATCGCCGGCGACTCGGAGCCGAGCGTCGTGACCAGATCGGCGACGGACTCCGCGAGGACGCCACCCGACCCGACGAGGCCGGTTCGCACGCCAGCGCGGCGACTTGCTATCGACCGGTCATGGTAGTGATAGCCGACGAACAGTCCAGCCGCGAGCAACGGTGTTGCTGGACTGAGACCGCCGATGACGACACCATCACGCGGGACGGCGTCCAACGCCAAGACCAGTGTTATCGGAATCGACGCGAGCCCGACGAGGGTTGCGGCTCGTAACCGGTCGTCGGTCAGTCGCTCGAGGAGGGATCGAAAGGAGGGCATCAGTACCATTCGCCCAGTTGTTGTTAGAATGTTAAAATTATTGCTGGGCGTATCGCGTGGAGCCTCGCGGTCAGCGCTCGGCGAATCGATCCCGAACCGCAAGCGCCGTGTCTCCCCCGTACTGGTCGACCAGCGGGCAGACGGCGTCGCCGAGCGCCCGCATACACTGTCCCGTCGAGTGGTATCCGAGGCGATCGGCGACGACGTCCCAGTCGCGACTCTGGAGGACACGCAGGATGAACAGCCGTTCCTCGCGGTCGCTCAGGTCGACGGCCGCTGGATCGTCGACGAAGTACCGGACGACGAGGTCGCGAAACGGCCCGGGATCGATATCGAACAGCCCCGGTCCGTAGGCCGCTCCCGCGACGACACGCCATTCATGATCGGTCAACGAAAGTGACGCCCCGGCCCCATCGGCGACGCTACGGAGCAGCGCACGAGCGACGTCGGGCTCGAGGTCGTCGAGCGCGTCGGAACAGAGGGCGTCGAATCGGCGGACGAACCAGTCGGCATGGCGGTCGTGTAATGCCTGTCCATCGGCGCTCGTCGGCGCGAGCATGAGCGCGGAGTACTCGCCGCTGGCGTCGTTGCGTGTCGTCGAGACGTGGATCGCTCGATAGCCGTTCTCACGCCAGAACGCCAGCAAGCCGGGTGTCGCGCCGAAGCCGGTGCCGAGCCAGTCGACCGTGGTTCCGAATTCGTCGCGAACGCACTCGAGCAGACGCGAGCCAAGCCCCCGCGAGCGGGCAGCGTGGTGGGTCGCGATACGGACGACGCGCAGGCCAGCCGGCTCGGCTGCCGCCTCGTCCCGCAACTGGCTGGTCAGTACGTCCGGCAGCATGTTGCCACGGACGCGGCCGCCCTCGTACATCATCGCTCGCGTGGCCGGCGAGAGATTCCCCTCGCGAGCGAGCAGCGCCACGCTGACGACGTGGCCGTCGTGGACGAGCGCGCGGGCCTCGAGATTGGGCGCGTCGAGCAACCGCGCGAGATCGTTGGGTTCGGTTCGGTAGTGGGCGAGCACGAGCAGGCCAAAGGCCTCCCGGAGCAGGGGTTCGTCCGCGAGTAAGTCGGCAGGCTCGAGCCGCCGGTAGTCGACCGTTTCAGGGACCGCGTCGGCCACGAGCGCGTCGACCGGCGGGCGGGCGTCGAGTAGCAAGGCGCGGAAGGCCCACACTTCGACGGGATCGCCCGCCGCGTACCTGATCGGCTCGGCGAGCTGGCAGTCGATCACCTCGTGATCGCTTTCGGCGAGTCGTTCCCGAAACCGGACCGAGAAGCCACGTCCTGCACCCTCGTAGCCGTGGATCGTCGTTGCGAAAGCGATGCGGTCGGCTGCAAGCAGCGACTCGAGCGTCGCGACTGGCAGGGCGGCAGCCTCGTCAACGATGACGATGTCGGCCGACGCGAGTGCATCGATGGCCGCGTTGGGTTTCCGAAAACGAACTGAGCCGCCCGCGGTCGTCTCGATCCGGCGGGAGTCGACGACAGCGTCGGACTCGAGGTGCTCGACAAGGTCGCTGGCACGATCGAACAGTTCCGCCGTATTCCGGGCGGCGGGCGCGGTCACGAGCACGTCCTCGCCGGCGACGGCGTACGCACCAGCGGCCAGTCCCGCGGCGCTCGATTTGCCCCGGCCGCGGTCGGCCTCGAGGACGACAGCCCGCTCGGTCTCGGAAAGCGACTCGAGCGCGGCGACGGCGTCGACCTGATCGGCCGTCAGGCAAGCCTCGTAGATCGCAGTCTGGAATCGGTGGTCGACTGGCGGCGTCGGCGGCTCCGTCGGCATCTGCGGGGCCGGATCGGTCAGTCCGTCGGCGTCGACGCTGTCGGTCTCGAGGTCGACGATCGCGATCCCACGGTGGACTCGCAGCGTCTCGACGAGCCGGCGTTTGAACCGGCCGGTGACGTCGTCGATGTCGAACGGCGGCACTGCAAGCGAGGCATCGAACTCGTCGCGGCGATCCGGCCAGGACGCAAGCGGCGGGGTCAACAGGACGAGCAGGCCGCCGCCGTCGACTGCGCCGACGACTTTGCCGAGCGCGTTCGGCCGGAGGTCGTCGTGGGCGTCGACGGCGATCACGTCTCTGGTTGTTCCCAACAGTTCGCCGGCGTTTGACTGCGGGAGCTGTTCACAGCGGAGTCGGTCGTCGGGACCGACAAGCGTCGTCTCGGTGATCGGAACCGAGAGGGTATCGAGGACCGACTCGAGGGTATCGTACCCCCGTTTACGAGCGCCCGCGAGCACGAGCAGTCGGCGCTCGTTGGTTCGCTCGGCTTCCCCGCGAAGCGACTCGGCGAGGCCGACGGCGTCGACGTCCATGTGTGTGGTGGCGTTGGCGTCTCGAGCGTAATATACTGCTGGACAACGCGCGGACACACTGTCCGGTCTGCTGTACCGATTTATCGGCGTCTCCGCGACTCGTCCTGCGAATACGCCGGAACTGACTGACAGTAGTCCGTATGATTGCACGCGAGGTGCTCTCGCCGCGAGCGGATGGAACGGTCCACACGACCGAACGATCCGTGCGGAGCGATCTCACGCACTCGCTCGTTTGAACACGCTTTTAAGGAGGGCAGCGCTACTCAGGTGTACACCCTACACGGGGTTGATGATGCTCCTAGCCCTACAGGACTTCCGCCGGAGTCGTTCCGGCACGGGTACCCAGTGCCCGGATGGCAGGGGAGCGCGAGCCCACGTGTAGGAGAGGTGAACAACCAATGTCAGTCTACGTAACCACCGACATCCCAGCCGACCTCGCAGACGACGCCCTCGAGGCGCTCGAGGTCGCACGAGACACCGGACGAGTAAAGAAAGGAACGAACGAAACGACGAAGGCCATCGAGCGCGGCAACGCCGACCTCGTCTACGTCGCCGAAGACGTCTCCCCCGAGGAGATCGTCATGCACCTGCCGGAGCTCGCAGACGAGAAAGGCATCCCAGTCGTCTTCATCGAGACCCAAGACGACGTCGGCCACGCCGCCGGCCTCGAGGTCGGCTCGGCCGCTGCGGCGATCGTCGACGCCGGCGAGGCCGACGGCGACGTCGAGGACATCGCCGACAAGGTCGAGGACCTCGACTGAGGTGATCAGAGATGAGTGCTGAAGAGGAAGAAAGCGGCTCTACGCCCGCCGAGGTCATCGAGATCGTCGGCAAGACCGGCATGCACGGCGAAGCCATGCAGGTCAAATGCCGGATCAAGGAGGGCGAGAACCAGGGACGCATCATCACCCGTAACTGCCTCGGGCCGGTCCGCGAAGGGGACGTACTCCAGCTTCGCGAGACCGCCCGCGAGGCCGACTCCATCGGAGGACAATAATGGTCGAGAAACGAACCTGCGACTACACGGGCGAAGAGATCGAACCCGGCACGGGCATCATGTACGTCAAAACCGACGGCACCGTGCTCCACTTCGTCGACTCCAAAGCGGAGAAAAACTACAAGCTCGGGCGCGAACCCCGAGATCTGGAGTGGACCGAAGAGGGTCGTCGCGCCAAAGGCCCAGCCCAAGAAGAGGCACCTGCAGCCGACGAAGCCGAAGCTGAGACGTCCACCGAGGACGAGAGCGACGACATCGAGGCTGAGGAAGCATGAGCGATCACGAGCGCACCTTCGTGATGGTCAAGCCCGACGCCTTCGCGCGTGGCCTCGTCGGCGAGGTCGTCTCCCGACTCGAGGACCGCGGGCTCAAGCTCGTCGGCATCAAAGTCGAGAACATGCCCCGTGAACGGGCAGAGGAACACTACAGCGAACACGAGGACAAACCGTTCTACGACGACCTCGTGGACTTCATCACCTCGGGTCCAGTCGTGCCGATGGTCTGGGAGGGCCAGGACGCGACCAGACAGGTCCGCCAGATGATCGGCGAGACCGACCCGCTCGAGGCCGCACCCGGCACGATCCGGGGCGACTACGCGCTCGATCTCGGTCGGAACGTCGTCCACGCCGCCGACCACGAGGACGAGGGCGCAAACGAACGCGAGATCGCGATCCACTTCGACGAGGACGAGCTGATCGACTACGATCAGCACGACGCCGAGTGGCTCTACGAGTAATCGATCTCGAGCCCACATCTGTTTCCGATTTTCTGGACGTACACGTCCCGTTAGCGTGTTCTGTGCTGTAACAAAGGCAACACCGCTGCGGGTGTTCTCTCGATAATACTACCGCCAAATATTCTAGAGTAGAATACACGTATTCATCTAGAGAGACGTAACATCTAATGTCACGGCTAGAGTAGAGGCTGTTGGTGGTTTCGAATGGTAACACACAGGAGGTGGGCCGTGAATGCGTGAAACGGACGGGAAAGTGACCCCGTTGATGACGGACGCGACGCCGTCGCTGGATCTCGTTTTCGAACTCCTCTCGAACAGTCGACGACGGTATGCACTGTACCATCTGAATGATCAACCGGACGGCGTCGCGACGCTTGAAACGCTCACCGAGAACGTCGTCGCCTTTGAACAACAGACAGGTACGAGCGACGGAGAACACACGACGGACCGGCATGCGAGCGTTCGACTGGCGCTCACACACACCCACCTCCCGAAACTCGAAGACGCAGGCCTTCTCGAATACGACCGACGCAGCGAGATGGTGCGATACTGGCGACAGCCATCAGTCGAGGAGTGGCTCGAACACGCTCGTCACAAGGAGATCACGTAACACGGGCGAGTTCACGGCAATCGGCAGCGGCGACCAGCGGATGCGAGACGGGGACTCACCGACCGCTGAAACTTTTAATAGCGAGTCTGTGGTGGATGCTCGTGAGTATCGGGAAATCGCACGACAGGATAGCTGTGAGTTTATTCGGGGTGATAACGTCCCACTCCTCAAAACTTAACAGGCGAGGAACCGATACAGAACATGAAGCAAACACTATGACTGATCACGAACTTCCACCACTTCCGTATGATTACGACGCACTCGAGCCATCGATTTCCGAACAGGTCCTGACCTGGCATCACGACACGCACCACCAGGGCTACGTCAACGGCCTCAACGCGGCCGAAGAGACCCTCGCGGAGAACCGCGAAGAGGGCGACTTCAGTACGACGCCCGGGGCAATTAGTAACGTCACCCACAACGGCTGTGGACACTATCTCCACACGCTGTTCTGGGAGAACATGTCTCCGAACGGCGGCGGCGAGCCCGAGGGCGACCTCGCCGATCGCATCGAGGAGGACTTCGGCTCCTACGAGGGCTGGAAAGGCGAGTTCGAGGCCGCAGCCGGTGCCGCCAGTGGCTGGGCACTGCTGGTATACGACCCGGTTGCGAAGCAACTGCGCAACGTCGCAGTCGACAAGCACGACCAGGGCGCACTCTGGGGCTCCCATCCGGTCCTCGCGCTGGACGTCTGGGAACACTCTTACTACTATGACTACGGTCCGGACCGCGGGAGCTTCATCGACGCCTTCTTCGACGTCGTCAACTGGGAGAAGGCCGAAGAAGAGTACCAGAAGTGTCTCGACCACTTCGAGTAAGCGACGAGTTGTCAACTCCCTATTTTTATCGCCCGCAGACACCCGACAGCGGACGCAGTAGCGTTCGGGTGATGTCGACGCGCCGTCAGATCGGTGGGTAACGACGCTTGATTGGTTGTGACTACCATGGTTTAACTATATGTGGAATGATGTCTCACCCCACATGGCCGCCGAGGACAGCGTCGACACGATTGTCGAGGATCGAGACCGGGAGCGATACCAGCCATCCCCCGAAACCGAACCGGTCGAGCCGAGTGGATCGCTCGCGGCTGCCCTTCAGGCAGCCTGCGACGGAGCCGTGCGCTTCGACGAGTACACGCGCGTGCTCTATGCGACCGACGGCAGCATCTACAGCGCACAGCCTGCCGGCGTCGTCTTCCCGCGGGACGTCGAGGACGTTCGTGCAGCGGTCCGCGTCGCAGCCGACCACAACGCGCCGGTGGTGCCGCGGGGCGCTGGCACCTCGCTTGCCGGTCAGACCGTCGGGCCGGGCTGTGTCGTCCTCGATTTGTCGCGACACATGGATGAGATTCAGGCGATCGATCCGGACGAGCAAACCGCTGTCGTCCAGCCGGGCGTGGTTCAGGACGATCTCGACGCCGCACTCGAGTCCCACGGCCTTCGTTTCGCACCGGATCCGGCCTCGTCGAACCGCGCGACGATCGGCGGCGGGATCGGGAACAACTCGACGGGCGCACACTCAGTGCGATACGGTATCACGGACGCCTATGTCGAGGAGTGTGCGGTCGTGCTCGCCGACGGCTCGCTGATCCACACCCGGGACGTCGTCCTTGACAGTCCAGAGTGGGACCGGCTCGTCTCGAAAGACGACCGCGAGGCTGCGATCTACCGGACGGTTCGAGCGCTGGTCGAGGACAACGCCGACGAGATCGAAGCTCGGTATCCAGACCTCAAACGCAGCGTCAGCGGCTACAATCTGCAAAAAGTGATCCGAACGGATAGCGAAGGGAATCGGATCATCAACCTCTCGAAACTGCTCGTCGGTGCCGAAGGCACGCTCGGTGTCGTCGTCGAGGCGACGCTCTCGCTCGTGACCCGCCCCGACGAGACCGCGCTCGCAGTCTGCTGTTATGACGATCTGCTCGAGGCGCTTGCCGCCGTCCCCGAAGCACTCGACCTCGAGGCCAGCGCGGTCGAACTCATGGACGACGAGGTGTTTCGGCTGGCCGCCGACTCGGCGGAGTACGCCGAGTACGCGGAGCCGATTCCCGAGGGAACCGAAGCAGCGCTGATGCTCGAGTTCGATTCGGAGGTCGTCGACGACCTCCCGGACGCAGTGGCGGCGGCAACGACCCACCTCGTAGACGAGGGCAGGGCGTTCGAATCGCTCGAGGCGTTTTCGCCGGCGAAACAGGATCGACTCTGGAAGCTTCGGAAGGCCGCGATCCCGCTGTTGATGAGCATGGAGGGCGATCCGAAGCCCTACCCGTTCGTCGAGGACGCCTCCGTCCCGCCCGAAGAACTCGCGGAGTACGTCGCGGGCTTCCAGGAGATTCTCGAGACCCACGACACGACGGCAGCGTACTTCGCACACGCGGGCGTCGGGACGCTTCACATTCGGCCGGTCCTCAATCTGAAAGACGGCGACGACGTCGAGACAATGCGTGCCATCGCCGACGACGTCACCGACCTCGTCGCCGAACACAACGGCTCCTTTTCGGGCGAGCACGGTGACGGCCTCGCGCGAACGGAGTTCAACCCGAAGCTGTACGGCCCCCAACTCTGGGACGCGTTCAAGGAGCTCAAATCGGCGTTCGACCCGGACTGGCGGCTAAATCCTGGGAACGTTGTCTACCGTGGTGAAAACTCGACTGACATCCGCGATCACCTCCGATACGGGCCGGAGTATGCCTCGCTCGAGCCGCGGACGACGCTCGACTTCGACGAGGAGGGCGGCTTTTCCCACCTCGTGGAACTCTGTAACGGCTGTGGGACCTGCCGACAGACCGGTAGCGACGTGATGTGTCCGACGTATCGCGCGACCGAGGAGGAGCTCACGACCACGCGAGGCCGTGCGAACCTGCTTCGGGCGGCGATCAGCGGCGAGATCGACCCCGACGAACTCTACAGCGAGCAGTTTCAGTCGGAGGTACTCGACCTCTGTATCGGCTGTAAGGGCTGTCAGAGCGACTGTCCCACCGGGGTCGACCTTGCGAAGCTCAAAGCCGAGGTCAAACAGCAGTACCACGACCGCAAAGGGACGAGTCTCCGGGAACAGTTGTTCGCGAACGTCGATCGGCTGGCGTCGCTGGGGAGTACGGTCGCACCGCTTGCGAATCGTGCCACGAAGGTGCCGGGTGCGCGGACCGCCCTCGAGAAGACGGTCGGGATCGCTGCCGAGCGGTCGCTGCCGACGTTCCAGCGGGAAACGCTGGTCGACTGGTACGGAGCGCGGGGGCCCCAGCTCGATGCGGACACGGCGACCGCGGGGGTCGTCCTCTACCCGGACACGGACACCAACTACTCGAATCCGGCAGTCGGGAAAGCAGCCGTCGAGGTCCTCGAGGCGGCGGGGGTTCGCGTCGCGGTTCCCGAACTGGGGCCGACCGGGCGCGCGGCCTACTCCCAGGGGCTGCTCGAGGCCGCCGCCGACCAGGGCCGAGCGCTGCTCGACGATCTCGAGCCGTATCTCGAGCGCGGCTGGGCGGTCCTGTTCGTCGAGCCCTCGGATGCAGCGATGGTTGTCGACGAGTATCGCTCGCTGCTCGACGACGAGCGCGTCGAGACGCTCGCTGCGAATGCGTTCGGTGTCTGTGAATACCTCGATGACCACCGGCTGGACGAAGCCCTGTCGTTCGACGGTGCCACAACCGCGGACACGCGGCTGACGTTTCACGGTCACTGCCACCAGAAGGCCCGCGGCGCGGACCACCACGCGGTCGGCGTGCTCCGGCGGGCTGGCTATCCCGTCGAGCCCGTCGATTCGGGCTGCTGTGGCATGGCCGGCAGTTTCGGCTACGAAGCCGACCACTACGACCTCTCGCGGGCGATCGGTTCGATATTGCGAGACCAACTCGAGGATCACACGCGCCGCGACGGCACCGAGACGACGGTCGTCGCCCCCGGAACCTCCTGTCGGACACAAATTGGCGACTTCGAGGGCTACGACCGGCCCACCCATCCCGTCGAGATGCTCGCCCACGCACTCGAGACGTAGCGAACCGATCTCGAGCAGCGATCGGGAACCGGAATGCAGTGTGCCGTCGCACTGACTGCTGTCCGACAGTATGAAGAACTCCCCTCGCCAGCACCCGACATGGACAAACGCGAGCGTCTCGAGGCCTACCTCGAGTCCCACGACCTCGATTCGGTCTGGTTCGTGCGGCCGAACTCGTTTGCATGGCTGACCGGTGGGAACAACGTCGTCGACCGCGAGGGCGATATCGGCGTCGCCGCGGTGGGCTACGACGGGACCAACGTGACCATCGTGGCGAACAACATCGAAACCGATCGCATCGTAAACGAGGAAATTCCAGATCTAGACACCGACGGACTCGTAGTTGAATCGTTCCCCTGGCACGCGTCGTCGCTGGACGAAGCCGTCGCCGAGTACGTCGGCGACGACGAGCAGGCTGCGATCGATATCGACCTCTCTGGGTTCGAGCGCGTTGATCCGACCCCGTTGCGCCAGCCACTGACCGACCGCGATCAGAAGCGCTATCGTGACCTCAGCAGGCAGACGGCCGCCGCCGTCGAAGCCGTCTGTCGCGAACTCCAGTCAGAGGACACAGAGCACGAAGTCGCCTCCGCCCTGCGAGTCGCACTCTCTGCCCGTGACATCGAGGCCCCCGTTGTCCTCGTCGGCGGGGCAACACGGGCCCAGCAGTACCGCCACTATACGCCGACCGACGCCGAACTCGGCGAGTACGCGCTCGTCTCCGTCACTGCCGAACGGGCCGGACTCCATGCAAGCTGTACCCGAACCGTCGCCTTCGATCCGCCGGCGTGGCTCGAGGAACGCCACGAGGCCACAGCCCGCGTGGAGACGACGGCACTTGCAGCGACGCAGGAAGCCGCAAATACCAGTGGCACGGCTGGCGACGTCTTCGCTGCTCTCCAGGACGCTTACGACGCGGTGGGCTACGACGGCGAGTGGGAACACCACCATCAGGGTGGAGCCGCCGGCTTCGCAGGCCGGGAGTGGATCGCCACGCCGGACCACGACACGCCGGTCGAAGCGCCGATGGCCTACGCGTGGAATCCGACGGTACAGGGTGCAAAAAGCGAAGACACTGCACTCGTCACGGCAGACGACGTCGAGGTCCTGACAGCGACGGATCGCTGGCCGACGACGACCGTCTCTGCGGTCAACCGAGACCTCGAACTCGAGCGTCCCGTGATTCTCGATCTCGAGGAGTAGCGTCCATCGGGTCGATTCAAGCAGCTAGCTGTCGTCGGTGTCGTCCTCGTTGCTCTCAGTGTCGACGGATTCGACTTCAACCTCGTCGTCGCCGAGCGGCGGTGTACTGTCATCGACGGTGATCGTCACCGGCTCGGTCTCCGCGAGGGTATCCGGCTCAGGTTCGCGCTCGCGATCGAGGACGCGATCGAGCCTGAAGATGGTGTTTAATTCCTGTTGGACCTGATCGACGACATCGCCGACGAGGTCGCTTGGCGGGATCGCGGTGTACTCGTATGGGTTGTTGCCGGCCCCTTCGCTGGCGCGTTTTTCGCGGCTGACGCGGGCTTCCTCGTGGAGTTCCGCGAGTGCCTCGCGGACCGTACTCGGATAGAGTCCAGTCCCCTTTGCGACCTCCTCGGAGGTACTGCCCGGATTGTCCAGCAGATAGACGTAGATCTTCGCACGGGTTTCCGTATCCAGAATCCACGAGAGCAGATCGACGATCCGCTGGTCGAGTTCCTCGACGGCCGGACTACGGCCGATCTCGGTCTCGACGACGTCGTCCGGTCCCGCGAGCGATTCTTCTCTCTCGTCAGCGTCGTCGACCGGATGGTCGTCTGCGTCGTCGGAACTCATGTGGCGTCTCGTACAGGATGAGGCCTCGCGCGGAGTTAAACCTTTGTGGCGGTCATTCGGTTTGCAAAAAGAGCGACTCACACAGCGCGTCTGGACCGTCCTCCTCGAACAGCCGTCGCTGTCGAGCCGCGCCGCTTTCGCGCTCGTAGACCCGTTTGATGCCATCGATCCCGAGCCGCTCGCACTCACGGTCGACGAGGTCGCCGAGGTCGACCGTTCCCTCAAGGTCGCGGTCAATAAACGACGCGTCCTGTCCATAGCGGATGGCCCGCCACTTGTTCTCGTCGAGCAGTTCTCGGCGATGCTGGTAGCCGCTTGTGCCATCTTCGTACTCCTCTGCCAGCGCCTCGACGAGCGCGTGGGCATACTCGACGAACGCCATGACGATATCGGGGTCGGCCTGCCCGTCCGGCGTCCGCAGTTCGACCGTGCCGTGTTCGGTGTGGGGGCGCACGTCGTACCAGAGTTCGCCACGATCGTTGATCGAGTCGGTCTCGAGCATCAGCCGCTCGAACCGATCGAACGCCTCGAAGTCTTCGAAGTAGGTCGGCATCCCCGTGTTCGGCAGCGCCTCGAAGATCTTCGCGCGCGCCGACTGAAGGCCGGTGTCGAAGCCGTTCCAGTAGGGAGAGTTCGCGGAGAGTGCGAGCATGATCGGGACGTACCACCGCAGTTCGTTGGCGATCCAGACCGCCTTGTCGGCGTCGTCGACGCCGACGTGGACGTGGACGCCCGCGGTCGTGTTCCGATGCTGTGGATACTGAATCCGGTCGAGTTGGGCCTGGTAGCGAGGCTTTTCGGCGTGCTCGAGTTCCTGCCACTTCGCAAGCGGGTGGAGGCCGGCGGCGGCGATCCGGTAGCCGTGGGCCTCGGCGTGGTCGACTAACGCTTGGCGGATGTCGAGCAGCGACTCGCGGGCGTCACCGAGATCCTCGATCAGCGGCGTCTGCGTTTCGATGACGAACTTGAACAGTTCGTGATCGAGCCGTCCCTCGAGAATCTCGGGCGGGTCGTACTCGTAGACGAGGTCGTCGGTCCCGCTGGTAGGCCGGCCGTCCTCGTCGACGACGAAACACTCCTCTTCGATCCCCAGCGTTCCCATGCGCGTAAACGCGTCTCGCGACCCGCGTTCCATCGTGTCGTGCTTTCGTCGCCGACAGTAAATACGGTTTGGAGTCGGGACGATCGGTCTGGTGCTCGTCAGCCGGTCAGGACGGGACGGTTTCGGCCTCGCGCTCGATGTCAGTCTCGCCTTCGCGGAGCTTGAACTTCTGGATCTTGCCGCTCGGATTCTTCGGGAGATCGTCGACGAAGTAGTACTTCCGCGGCCGCTTGAAATCAGCGAGCCGGTCACTCTCGAGGGTGAACGAATCAAGGTCAGCCGCAGTGATGCCATCGTCAGCGACGACGTACGCGACGACAAGTTCGCCCCATTCCTCGTCGGGTTCGCCGACGACGGCCGCCTCTTCGACGGCGTCGTGTGCGAACAACACATCCTCGATCTCGGTGGGATAGATGTTCTCGCCACCGGAGACGATCATGTCGTCTTTGCGATCGACGACAAAGAGGTAGCCGTCTTCGTCACGGTAGCCCAGATCTCCGGTGTAGTACCAGGTCGTCCCGTCGGCGTCGCGCAGCGATCGTGCGGTCGCCTCGGGGCGATTCCAGTACTCGCGCATCGTACATGGGCCGGCAATCAGGATCTCGCCGATCTCGCCCTCGTCGGCCGCTTGATCCGGATCCGCATCGGGTTCGACGATCCGCAAGCGGTGGTTGAGCGCAGGCAGGCCGGCACAGCCCTGTTTCGGCAGTTGGTCGTCCGGCGACTGGAAGACACCGGCGGGCCCGATCTCAGTCATGCCGTACGCCTGCACGTAGTCCTCACAGAGGTGTTCCATGCAGTTTTCGAGGACCTGTTCAGGCATCGGGGCCGCACCATAGAGCCCGATTCGGAGCGATGAGACACCGACGTCAGACTCAGCAGCGGAACGTGACAGCGCGTTCCAGGCCGTCGGTGCTGCAAAGAGGACCGTTACGCCGTGATCTTCGATCGCCTCGAGTGTGGCATCCGGGTCGAACTCGTGGTGGATCACGTTCGCTGCACCGCGATGGATCCGCGAAAACAGGCTACAGTGGAGTTCGGCACAGTGATACAGCGGCATCACCGACAGGCCGACGTCGTCGCGGGTGAGGTTCAACTCGACGATATTGAGGAGGTTGTGCTCGACCATGTCCCGGTGTTCGTGGACGACCCCCTTCGGTCGGCCCGTCGTTCCTGACGTGTAAATGAAGGCGTACACGTCGTCTTCCATGACGGATACCCCGGGCCGGTCGGCCGACCCCGACTCGAGCAACTCGTAGAACCCATTTGCGTAGTTCGGTACCGCTTCGCGGTCATCATCGATGAACACGTACTCCGCGACGCTCTCGAGGTTCGGGCGCGCGCCCTCGACTGCTTCCTGTGTCGCGGACTCGAAGAGGATCATCTCGGCTTCGGCATCAGTGACGATGTATTCGATCTCACCTGCGGGAAGACGGAAGTTCAGTGGGGTGAAGACGGCCCCAATCTTCGAGCACGCGTAGACAGTCAGCGCCATTTCGGAGCCGTTGTACAGTACCGTCGCAACCCTGTCTCCTTTCTCGATGCCGGCCTCGAGCAGCGCGTTCGCGAGCCGGTTGACCCGCTCGTCAAAGTCTGCGTAGGTCCACCGCTGGTCCTTGCGCGGGTAGACGATCGCATCGCGGTCGGGATAGCGATCGACCGTTCCCTCGAGCGTGTCACCAATTGTGGGATGTTCAGGCATACCATGGAACTGCACCACGAACTGCCTTATATCAGTTGCTGAGCACGAAATGAGGAGATCGCTGCCGACTGGGTTACCGCGGCCGCGCGACGATTCCGAGATGATCCGCGTGATACGCCTCGAGTCGTTCCGTCTCGAGAATCTCGCACCCCTCGGATAGCTCCTCACGGACGTCCGCGAAGACGGCCGCCGGCTCGCGGGTTACGTCTTCGCTGCGGGCCTTGACCGCCAACAGCAGTCGGCCGTCGTCGGCCAGGAAACGGCGATTCTCGAGCGCCACGCGAGCTTGCCCGCGCGTCGCCACGTCCTGGACAATGACGTCGACGTCCGACTCGACGACGTGGGCGTAGGTCTCGGGCTTGCGGGCGTCTTTCAGTAGCGGAAACAGCCGCGGGCGGCTCTCCGCGGCCTCGAGCAGGTCCCGCGCCGGCCGCGCCGCGAACTCGACGGCATAGGTCGGGCCGGCGAAGTCGGCGACGTGGCTCACCGTCGTCCCGCTTGCCGCGCCGAGATAGAGGACAGTCTCACCGCCCGTGAGACCGGTGTCCATCTCGAGTTCGAGCATCGCGCCGAGTTTCGATCGGTTCGGGTTCCAGGCTCGCCACGCTCCGTCAGTGGACTCGCCGTAGACCGGTTCGCCGCGGGTTGCGAGTCGTTCGGTACCGTCGAAGCTGTGGCGTGTGACACCCGCCGGAAGGTCACTCATCGTCGGCACCTCCGTCGGCCTCGTCATTGCCCGCCGTCCGCGCCTGAATCGTCTCGATCCGATCTACGAGTTCGGCCTCGAGTTCGGGCTTTACCTCGCCCGAGTAGTGGTCGACGCGGGCAGCAATCGCGAGTTTGCCGGCGACCGCGCGTGCTGCAGAGCCCCGGTTTTCGGGATGGGTGCCCCGTACCGCGTCGTGGGTGTAGATAATCCCGTGTTTGGGCGAGGGCGCGTGGCCCCGTAGATGGGCGAACAGGGCGTCTTCCGCGCCGAGTACCTGAATCGTCCCGCTGGGTTTCTTTGCGAGTTCCTCGAGGCCACCGGCAAGCGAAATTAGCCGTGCTGCGAGCACGGGATCGGCGAGGGCTGCGAGGTTCGGTGCGACAGCAGGCGTTTGCCGTTCGACGAACGCTCGCAGGTCGTCTGCCTCGTCGGCGAGGTCGGCGACGCGTTCGGCGAGCGAGCGGACTGCAGGTTCCTCGAGGCCGTCGTCAGTCTCACCGCGTGCCAGTTTGCGAGCGTACGCGACGCCGGTTCCGGCCTCGGGATCGATCGTGCCGGCCCACTCGGCCAGTCGTTCCGCGAGTTCGTTCGCCGTCCGATTACAGTCGTCCATCGCGCGCACCGCGTGGACGAGCTGGCGGTCGTCGGCCCGTTCGCGCTCGGTCACCGCGGCCCGCGTGGCTGCCGTCGTCGCCTCGCAGACGGCGTCGTAGTAGTCGTCCTCGTCGTCCGCGAACCCGGCCTCGAGCGCGAGGGCCGGCCAGTCGCGGGGCTTGTCGGCACGCCCCTCGCGAACCGCAGTCGCCATCCCATCGGGATCGTCGCGGTCGACGTCCGCGAACCATCCGTCCGTCGTATTCATGCACGCCCGTTTCCGCCGCGGGCGATTAAAGGCCCCGTTCGTGGCGCTCGGTGTGTGGTCAGAACGGACTGCGGCCTCGACGGGCTCGAATGCGGCCAGAACGGAAAGAGACGATCAGACCCCGAACGTCGCCCGCAGCATGTCGCGGGTTCCGGGCCCCAGCCCGACGGCGACGACGGTGATCATGAGCAAGATCGCATAGCGGGGGTTGTCCTCGAAGACGGTCTCGTCGAAAATCCAGATGACGAAGACGGCGGCGGCGAGCTTTACAAGGAGGAACGGCCACGCTGAGCCGGTCGCGGAGACGACGCTGGCAGGCAACACGTCGGCCGTCGTGCTGTCGATCGCCGCGTTGATGGGGTGTTTAGGGACGAGGTTCGCCGGCAGCCCCAGCGTGGTCGCCCAGTCGAGACCGACGACGTTCGCGACGCCGTCGACCGCGTGCGCCCAGATGACGACGAGCCCCATATATCGGGTGCCGCGGTTCAATTCCGGCGCGAACCGCTCAATTGCGAACCAGGTGATCGCGGTGGCGAGCGTCGCCCCGACGAGGGTGACAAGCGGGATCAGCGGATAAAACTCCGAGTACGGCTCCGTCGCCGCCGTGTAGCCGAGATAGGCGATAGAAACCGTCAGCAGGGCCGTCCCGATTCCTGCCAGCGGATACTCATAGCGCGACACGTAGTCGTTGCGATCGAGCCAGATGGAGCTCACGAGCGCCGCGAGGGCGATGAAGAAGACCGTGAAGTAGATCAGTGGGCTGATGATGAAGCCGGACCAGGGAAGCTGGATGGCCATCTCGCCGTTGTACGCGAAGGATGCGGCGTTGGCGTCCTCGACGACACGGAGGGCACCGCCGAAGAGCATGAACGGGAACAGCGCGAAAAAGCCCGCGCGGAAGCGTTCGATCTCGAGGCGGCGGAGAATGAAGATGACCCCGATTAGCAACAGGACGAGGGTCGGGATGTAGCCGGCATACGAGACGAACGTGTAGCCGGGTTCGGCCGTCGGGCCGGTGGTGGTAGGGCTACACTGGACCTGTTCGCCGCCGGCCCAGGCGACGCAGGACCAGCTGTGGGCGTCGGCGACGACCGGCCCCCAGAAGTACTGCCAGATGAACTCGACGTACACTCGCTGAGGGAATAGGACCGCGACGAGGACCACGATGGCGGCAAGACTTGCGACGGTCGCGGCCCAGACGCGCTCGGCCCCGTACCGGTCGATGAAGTCGTCCATACCCGAATCCGGTAGTGGGGGCCGCTTACCGTTTCCGGTTTTCAACGAGCGAGACTGTCGGGTCAGTCGGCCTTGAGCGCCGATCAGCTCACGCCTCGATCTCGCGAGCCGCTGCGAGCAACTCGTCGTGAATCGCGCCGTTTGACGCGACCAATCCGTCGCTGTCGTGTCGCCAGCGTTCACCCTCGAGGTCGGTGACGACGCCCCCGGCCTCACGAATGAGGTGGACGCCAGCGACGGTGTCCCACGGGTTCGCCCGCAGGTTGGTCATCGTCCCCTCGAGTGCGCCTGCGGCGACCATCGCGAGCTCGAGTTGGGCACAGCCGAAGCGTCGCATGTCGCCGAAGCGGTCGACGAGAGCGCGGTTTGCCGCGGCATATTGGTCGCGCTGGTCGAAGTCCCACCAGAACGTCGGGCAGACGGTGGCTGCCTCGGGCTCGGCACACTCGCTGACCGAGAGCGGTTCGTCGTTGCGAAACGCCCCGTCGGGGCCGACGCGGTAGCGATCCGAGAGGGCGGGACAGTCGAACGCGGCACCGACCGGTTCGCCGTCGACGACGGCTGCCACGGCGGTCCCGAACGCGCGAATGCCGCCGACGTAGTTGTTGGTCCCGTCGATGGGGTCGACGATCCACGCAGGCCCCGTTTCGGGAACCTGCTTTAACGCGTCGGCCTCCTCGCCGACGATCGGATCGTCCGGGAACGTCTCTCGGATGGTTTCGATGACGGTCTCTTGGGCATCGTGGTCAGCCTGCGTGACGACATCGGTCTTCTCGTCTTTGTGCTCGACGGCAAGGTCCGTCCGAAAGGAGTCGGCCGCGACCGCGGCCCCCGCACGTGCCGCGCGGACGGTGACAGTTGCACGGCTGGCATTATCGGCGTCGCTCATGCCCTCTCTCGGCGACCCTCCCTGAAAAGTAACCGTGATGCGACCCGACAGTTCCCGTCACCAGTTCTCATCTGGGACGTACGGATAGCTCCAGAGGGTTACCTGCAACACGACCGACTTGAACCAGGCGTGGTACATCGCGTCGACTTCCTCGTCGGAGTGGTCACTGTCGGCGAGAAACTCCCTGATCGTTGCCGTGATCGGGTAGATGAAGGCCACGAGATAGCGCATATCGATGTGGTCGACCGCGTCGGCGTCGTCGGCTTCGTTTTTCCTCTCACGGGTATGTCGCCGGCCGATCTCGAACTGATAGTTCAACCAGTCCTCGTCGTAGGGCGTCTCACAGGTATCGTGAATCCACTGGCCGAACCGGTCACGTACTCGGTCTAAGTACTCTTCATCGGGGTTTCCCTCGCCGTCCGTGAAGTAATACACCAGAAAGTCGTGATCGGCAACGAAGCCGTACCACACGTCAAGAACGTCATCGATCCGATCCTCGAGGACATCGCCGGCCAGCTGCAGGTACTCCTCGTCGTCCTCGTCGAACAACACTGCCTGCTGGAGTCGTTCGAACTCGTCCATACTGATCGGCGCATCGGGAATCTCCTCAGTACCGTAGGTGTAGCCTGGAATCTTGTCGCTGTTCATGGAGTTTATAACCATGGCAATTTCCCACACTCGAGGGTATAAAGATGGGACGTCGGCTACGAGTGGTGAGTACAGTAACAACTGATACGGTCTACTGTAACGATTTACCGGCGTATCCGTGACTCGTCCTGCGGATACGCCGGAAATGACTGACAGGAGTCCGTATGAACCGATTGACGCCCCGATCGCACGACAGTTGTGCGATCGGGTGTGCAGTGACTTTTAGCGGCTACTATAGTTCGAGTCGGGTCCGGCTGTCGCCAGCCCACGGGGCTGGTGTGGTGGTACACTGCTCGCAGCGAGGGGCACTGTCCGTATCCAATCAACGCGTGCCTGTCTTTCACCACTCGTAAAATAACGCTTAATGCCGTCCCAGATGATTGATATCCCTGTGCGGCTGTGCTCGACGGCTCGTACTATTCGATAGCCGTCAAGACGCTGTGAGGATACTATGGGGCAGGAACGACCCGAGGAGTGGTTCGCCACCGACACGCGTGCGAATGCAGTACTCACGTGGGCGCTTACTGGGGCTCTTAGCGTCACGGTGGTCACGCATCTCTTCGCGGGCCACTTCGTCGGCGCAGCGTTCGCGGCGGTCGCGATGGCAGTTGCCGTCGTCCCGCCGCTGATCGCCCGGTCGTGGACCCACACCCTTCCCTGGCCCCTGCTCACCATCGCATCGCTCCCACTCGTGCTCGCACCGCTTCAGCCAACGCTTCGCGTCCAGTTCGTCGTCAGTATCGGTGTCGCAGCGCTCGGAATGCTCGTCGTCAGCGCACTCCAGCTCACGACGCCGCTCCGGATGACACCCGGGTTCGCCGTGGTCTTCGTCGTTATCGCCACGCTCGCTGTCGCCGGATTCTGGGCGGTCGGATCGGCGTTTGCTGCCGCGTACCTCGGCGGTACGTTCGTCGAGACGAACGATGAACTCATGCGGACGTTCAGCGTCGCGCTCATCGCAGGGCTCTCTGCGGGGCTCGTCTTCTGGCAGTACTTCCGATGGCAACTCCGCCGCGCACACGCCACACCACCGCAGGGGGTGGAATCGACGTGACCATCCGCGAGCGGCTGCGACTCGGTCCCGAACGGACCGTCCTGCTCGTCCGTCTTCTCCAACTCGTCATCCTCGCGATCCTCGTGGCCGGCCTCTGGCTCAAGAGTCTGGGCGTGGCTATCAATGCTGCCATTGGCCTCCTCGTGACACAGCTCCCCGCGTTCTTTGAACGCCGCTATCAGTTCACGATGGACGCTGGGCTTGTCCTCTGGATTACGGTTCCGATGCTCCTTCACGCACTCGGGACGCTCCCGTTGCCCGGTCTCGATTTCATGACACCATACAGAGCCGTGTGGTGGTGGGATCACATGACCCACCTGTTCTCCTCCTCACTCGTCGCCGGGGTCGGGTATGCCACTGCACGAGCGCTGGATGTCCACACGGATGCCGTCACCTTTCCGCCGAAATTCATGTTCGCGTACCTCCTCCTCTTTATGATGGCGTTCGGTGTCATCTGGGAACTCCTCGAGTTCTACGTCAGCGTCGCATCTCGACTCCTCGGCATCCCGGGAATCCTCACGCAGTACGGGATCGACGATACCATCCTCGACCTCGTCTACGACATGGTCGGCGGGCTGCTCGCTGCCGTCTTCGGGACCGCACACCTCACTGGCGTCTCAGACGAGTTAGCCGAGCGGTTGAGCGCCTGATCCGTCGCTGTGACAGCGCCGAGCGTGCTCGTACCATGTGTCGCTCGAGCGCTGAACTGAGGGAGAGTGGGGATGCATCTCGGATAGCTAGTATCGGGCACAGAAGTTTGCGAGGGCAAGACGCTCCGTCTTGCCGCGCACTATGGTGAGTGCGAGGGGAGGGGATCGAACCCACGAACTCCTACGAGAGCGGATCTTGAGTCCGCCGCCGTTGACCGCTTGGCTACCCTCGCACGCATCTCGAGCAGAGACGCTCGCAGGGGTTAAATCGTCCGATTGTCGCGTGAGCCACGCTCGATGACGAGACACGTCGCTCCTGGACCGACGAAGCTTCTCGGCGCGTGTAACACAGCGGACTCGCGCAGGCGGACTCCGGTCAGTGGGGTCCGGTGTATCCGCAGGACGGATCGCGGATGTACCGGGAACTCGAGACAGCAGCCCGTCTCACGTCGCTCGGCTCTCGAAGTCCGCCTCCGTGTACCGCCGATCGCAGTTCAGACACTGGTACCCCCCTTCGATGTGGGCGTACAGGCGTTCCCCGCAGTGCTGGCAGCGGCCGTATGGCTGAGCCATTACGTCGATATGGACCTCGTAACGGGATAAATACCGTGCTTACACTCGCTACGGACTGCCTAACCGACGGAATTACCCGGCCGTCGCACCTCGAGTCAACCATGGACGACCACACCCGCGATCCGACCGTCGACCCGCCGGCGGGAACCCCGACCGGCTGGAACGAGTCCGCGGGTCGCTGGGAGCATGCGACGTTGCGCCGGGCGACCGTCCACGGCGTGCAGTTGTTCAACGACGGTTCGTTCCACGAGTCTCACGACTGCTTCGAGGCGGAGTGGTACAACTACGGGGCCGGCACCACCGAGAGCAAGTTCTGCCATGGGATGGTTCAGGTGGCTGCCGGTGTGTACAAACGCGTCGACTTCGAGAACGACGACGGCATGCGGAGCCTCTTCGAGACGGCGCTGGGGTACTTACAGGACATCCCGCGTGACTACTACGGCGTCGACGTGCTCGCGGTTCGAACCACGCTGACCAACGCCCTCGAGGACCCGACGCAGATCGACAGCTGGCAGCTCACACTCGACGGCACACAGCCAATCGCGCAAAGCGACGACTACGCGTACGCCGACGCGCTCGAGGAGTAGCAGTGATGGGGTGCCCGCCGTGGCGCGCCATCAAGAGTCCGGGTGCGGTGTTTACATAGCTCAATGAGCACGACCCCTGCGCTGTGAAAGACCGAATCGCCTTTCCCGTTTCAGCCAAACAACTGAATAATGAGAGTTGCACAGCTCGGGTCGGGAACGCCGGAAATCGCAGTCGTCGCGGGCGTCCACGGCGACGAACCCTGTGGCGTCCGGGCCGTCGAGCGATTGCTCGACGAACGCCCGACCGTCAAACGCCCCGTCAAGCTCATTGTTGCCAACGAGAAAGCGCTCGAGCGACGGGTGCGGTTCATCGACGAAGATCTCAATCGCACGTTCCCCGGTGCTCCGAACGCGAAGACACACGAAGGCCAGCTCGCAGCCGCCCTCGTCAACGAGCTCGAGGGCTGTCTCACCTTCTCGATGCACTCCACGCAGAGTCACGCCGATCCCTTCGCCATCGTCAACGGCGTCAGTGAGACGGCCAAATCGATCGTCCCGCAGTTGCCCGTGACGGCAATGGTCGAAACGAGCAACTTCGCGGAGGGACGGCTTTTCTCGACGGTCGACACCGTCGAAGTCGAGTGTGGCCTGCAGGGATCGGAGACGGCTGCCGAAAACGCCGACCGGCTGACGCGAGCGTTTCTCACTGCGGTCGATGCGTTGCCTGGCGATACCGTCCGCCGTGATCTCCCCGTCTATCGGCTCACCGACGTCATCGACAAGGAACAGGCCGACACCTACGAGGTGTTCGTCGAGAACTTCACGGAGGTCGAAGCCGGCGCGCCGTTTGCTGCAGCCGACGGTGAAAAACAGATCGCCGACGAGTCGTTTTACCCGGTTCTCATGTCACCGAACGGCTACCAGAACGTCTTCGGGTACACCGCCGAGAAACTCGACGTCCTCGAGTCACCGCCGGCGGCTGACTGACGGAGTCCAGTCCCGCAAGTCCCGAGGACGCAAGGCATATCCCCCTCACTGCCATACACGTTCGTATGGAGTTTCCACCGAACCAGGGTCTCGACCAGGAGGAGGTCAACGAGCAGGTCGCCGAAACGCTCGCGGAAAACGAAATCGTCCTCTTCATGAAAGGGACCGAACTGATGCCCCAGTGTGGCTACTCCCGCAAAGCCCTCGGGCTGATCAGCCAGCACCGCGAGGAATTCGAGACCGTCGACGTCCTCGAGTCGCTCGACGAGTATCGCGTGGCGCTCAACGAGCAAAGCGGCTGGGAGACGATCCCGCAGACGTTCGTCGACGGCGAATTCGTCGGCGGCTCCGACATCTTAGAGGAACTCGACGAACGCGGTGAACTCGCGGAGACGCTCAACGCGGCGTAGGGCGTCCGACCGTGAACACAGATTTGTCACGAGTTGCATCTCACGGATTTAATAGCAGGTCATATAAGTCGCGGTCTCGTAGTAACAGACCACGACTGTCGCCGTAGACACCTTCCCACTATGTCAACAGAGGAATCCAGACACGTATATCGGCTGCACTCGACGCTCGAACTGCCCCTCGAAGATCTTCACGACCACATCGACGATGCAACGTTCCCCGATGGAGTCGACGATGTCGAGATCACGCGGCGCAACAACACGCTGATCCTCAAAGCCGTCGCCGAGGACCAGTCCGTCAGCAAGTACACTCCGACGGCCCAGCTCAAAGCCAGCGTCACGGAAAACCGGGTTTACGAAGAGGATCCTGACGAGCGCCGGCAGAAGTCCTTTAGCTGGGACGAGGACGAAGAAGAGGAGATCGAATCCGAACTCGTCGAGTTCGCCGCGTTCAAAGGCGACCGCGAGACCGTCCTGCAGAACTCGCTGTTGCAGTATCAGATGTTCCTCGTTCTCTGTGGCATCGCCGAAGCCGCCGAGAAAGGCACCCTGACGGCAATCTCCGAGCGCGGTGGCGACCTCGAGGCAACCCGGATCGTCGACGGCGAACCGCGACCCGCCGACATCGAAGTCGTCGAAGGCCCCCGCGACCACAATTCGGGGCAAGGCGGCGTCAACTGGCGAGACAACAAGTTCATCAGCGACTGAATCGACGCGGCACGTTCTTCGGCCGAGTCGCACGTAAACCGAACCGACAAGTGACTTCTCCGCGCTCGACTCCGCACCCGCACCACTAAACCACAGCCTGTTGTCACCGACACCCATGGCTGATGGTGTCGATACCGGCAGTGCTACTCGAGTCGCGATCGCCTGTCAGGGTGGTGGGAGCCACACGGCGTTCACCGCGGGCGTGCTCAAACGACTCCTTCGCGCATGTGCGATGCGTTCATACGAGCTCGTCGGATTGAGCGGGACGTCCGGCGGTGCCGTCTGTGCGACCGCCGCCTGGTACGGACTCGCTACGAGCGGGACCGACCGTGCAGTCGAGACGCTCGATGCGATCTGGCGGGACTTCGCAGCGCACTCGCCGCCGGAAAGGATCGCCAACGACTGGTTCGTCTGGATGGCTGAGTTCGCCGCACGCGGCGGGCCATTGCCGCTTTTCAGTCCGTACGAACTCCCCGCTGCCGAACTCGGGCGAGATCGGTTTCTCGAGACGCTCGAGTCACACATCGAGTTCGACCGCGTGCCGACACTCGCCGCCGACACGTCGATGGACCTGATCCTCGGCGCGGCGGACGTTACCGAAGGGAAGTTCAAAACCTTTCGCAACGAGGAAGTCACCGAAAAGACGGTCCTTGCATCGGCAGCGATTCCGACGCTGTTCGAAGCCGTCGGGATCGACAATCACTGGTACTGGGACGGGCTGTTCTCGCAGAACCCGCCGATTCGCGACTTCCTGACAGTGCCACAGAAGGCAGCCGACAAACCTGACGAAATCTGGATCATCCAGATCAATCCCAAGCATCGCGAGGACGTCCCTAAGTCGATGGAAGACATCGCCGACCGGCGCAACGAACTGGCAGGGAACCTCTCGCTGTATCAGGAAGTGGACTTCATCGAGACGATCAACGACCTGATCAAAAGCGGGAGCCTCCCGCAGGAATACAAGCCGATCGGCGTCGAGTTCATCGACCTGGGTAGCGACCTCTCGTCGCCGTCGAAAGTCGACCGGGATCCAGCGTTCATCGATCGGTTGATAGAGCGAGGCCAGCGGCGCGCCGAACGCTTCCTCGACGGCCGGTCGTGACGCGCTGCAGGTAGCCGAATCCATTGGACACGGTTACGGGCGATGGCCGTCGGACTCGAGCCAGCGACCCGACTGACGAGGACGGCAGCAATCTATCGGATTGACGTACCGTTCACTGAAGGCAGAACGGTGTATTTGGGTCTCGGTGCGGTATGGACTTCCCAAATGAACCGATCATCCAGCCGACGACGGTTCCTGACGGGAGCGGCTGTCGGTGCGGCGACCGGGCTCGTCGGCACCGCATCGCGGTCGTCAGCCGCCAGCGCCGACACGAATGGACCGGACGACATTGAGGACATACCGGACGAAGTCGGGCTCGAGACGGTGATCGACGGGCTGGGGTTTCCGCTGGCCGTCGAATTCCCACCGGATGCGAACCGGCGGTACGTTGCGGAACGCGACGGCAACATCTGGGTCCACGAGCCCAATGGGCTCCGTGGCAAACCGTTGCTCGACCTGCGTGAAACGGTCGTCACCGGCGGTGAGCGGGGACTGCTCGGCATGACGCTCCATCCCGATTTCGCCGAGAACCGCCGGCTGTTCGTCCACTACAGCGCACCGCGGCAACCCGGAACGCCACGGAGGTTCGACCATACGGGTATCATCGCAGCGTTCGAAACGAACGACAAGGGGACGCGAGTTCGGTCGGACTCCGAACGCGTCGTCCTCGAGATTCCCCAGCCGGCGAACTTTCACAACGGCGGTGACCTCGCCTTTGGACCGGACGGTTACCTCTATGCCGGCATCGGTGCGGGCGGCGGCGGTGGTGGCGGCGGACAGGACGTGACGACGGATCTGCTCGGGAGCGTAATCCGAATCGACGTTGACGGCGGCTCGGCCGCCGGGGAATACACCATCCCCGACGACAACCCGCTGGTTGGTCGCAAGGGGCTCGACGAATACTACGCGTGGGGATTTCGGAATCCCTGGCGGCTGTCGTTCGACGACGGCGACTGCTTCGTCGCGGACGTCGGCGAGAACGACTACGAGGAAGTAAACCGCATCGAGAAGGGCGGCAACTACGGGTGGAACGTCAAAGAGGGCACTCACTGCTACCGAGAGAAGGACTGTCCGGACAAGGCATCCGGACCCGGTCTGGGCGGCGACCGGTTTCAGGACCCCATCATCGAGTATCCACACCCGCCGGCCGAGAAGAACGTCAGCGGCGTCTCAGTCATCGGCGGCTACGTTTCCCGGAGCGACACACTGCCAGCGCTGGAAGGCGCGTACGTCTTCGGCGATTTTGCGGCGAACGGGCGGCTGTTCGCCGCCATCCGCCCAGACGACAATGACGAGCTCTGGCCAACGACTACCATCGGGATCGCCGGCGAGACGTCTCTCGAGCAGCTGTACTCGTTCGGCCGTGACGACGACGGTGCCGTCTATGCACTCGGCACCACTGCAGATACCGGCGGGCTCTTTCGCATCGTTCCCGATACGTAGTCGGGCTTGTGTCTGGGTATCACAGTATACTCGAGGGGAGCGGCGGGGTTCGGACCGTCTGCAGGCCCCGCGGACAACGATAGACGTTTCCCCCGGTACTTGCAAACGGCGTTTATGGACGATCCGGGACAGTACGCGCTCGTCGGCCGCCTCGCCGTGGCAGCCGCCGTCATGATTGCTCCGACGCTGTGTTTTCTAGGGCTGGTTCGCGGACTCGAGCGACTGCGAGACGACGATCTCATCAACGAGTGGGCGCGGACACACGGCCACGAACGAGACGTGACCGACAACGATGACCTCTTCGCGGCGCTGACGAACGAGCACGGCGTCGACACCGGTGACTCGTCGTCCGTTCGGTGTGCTGTATGCGGAACGCGAAATCAGGCTGATGTGACGTACTGTCACGGCTGTCAACACCAGTTATAGGTGGATCATCCCGCAGTGGATGACAGAACTCGGAAGCCCGTGATACGGACTCCTGTCAGTCAGTGCCGGTGCACCCATGACCGCACTGCGGTTGCACCGGTACATCGTGACAGCAGGCCGTATGAGGGATCTGCCATCGAGCACTGCTGTGGAGAGACTAGTCGCCCACGACCGTCCGTGCCTGCCGAACGTCCCGCTCGAGGCGCTCGGCGTACTCGAGTCGGAGCTGCCGTGCCTCCTCGAGACTGACCGGTCCCCGGCCATCGATCTCGTGTGACATCGGGTCGTAGGTTGCGACGTCGAACCCCATACGCTCGAGGTACGATCGAACCGCATCCGACGCCAGCCCTTCTCGGATCGCGGCGTTGACGTACTCGATCACCGCGTCGAACTCCGGCAGGACGACTTCGTCGGTCGTGACGGCACCGGACTCCCCCTCGATGCGTATCTCGGCGTCCTCGAGGTGAGCGGTGACCTCGGCGATCCTGTCGGCCAGCCGGACGACCTGACTCGGGAGGGCGGTATCGGGCGAGCGCCACTCCACGGTCGAAAACGTTTCTCGGAGCTGTACGGGCGTCCAGACGGCACTTTCGGGGTCGAAACTCGACTGGATAGTCGCCCGATCGGCACCCGCTTCGATGGCTGCCGTCACGAACTCCTCGTATCGGCGCTCGAGTCGGCGGGTCCACTCGTCTGCGTCGTCGGCATAGGGCCACAGCCGACCCTGATGGGGGACACCATCGTATGCCATCCAGCGGTAGAGTTTCGATCGCGCCCCGCCGGCCAGATACCGACCCCGGAAGTACGGCGAGGAGTTGACTAACGCCAGCGCCGGATCGAGCGCGATGAGCGCGTTCAACTGGTCGATCTCGCGTCCCGGTTGTTGTTCAACGTAGATATGAGTTCCCGCACAGTGGCGGACGTACTCGAACTCGTCACCGATGACCTGATCTTGGATCCGCGTCCTGTCGCTCGGGCGATCCCGCACCTCGTCGTGATTTACCGGTGTCGCGAGCGGAACGAGGCCCTTGTCGAGTTCGTCGGCCCGGTCGAGGACGCTCTCGAGTCGGTCGAACAGTTCGTCGCGTAGCTCCGCTGTCGTCTCACACGGCGTCGTTTTGATCTCGAGCAACGGCTCGACGAACTCGCGCTCGGCTCCCGCCGACGCCTCGACGAGTTCCGCCGGTTCGGCCAGCCGCCCCTCGTCGTCGATGACCCAATACTCGACTTCGATGCTCCGTCGTGTCGGCTCGGATTCATGTGCTGACACAGTGTCCTCCGGATTGCGGCATCGTCTCATGCGGACCAGTGGTCCCCCAGCGCTCTCGACTGTCCATCACTTGCCCGCCGCTTACCGATTGCTAACTAACCACACATCCACATCAGGGAGCTACTACAAGAACTTTTCGCGAGTGGTAACATTCGCACACGGGGCGGCGACGGAGCCGGCTCGGCCCAGCAGTCCTGCCCGTCTCGTTCGTGTCGATCGCACATGGTCGGGTTTCAGCTCTCGAGACCGACCGATTCGCCGGTATCACCGCTGCTATCCGCGCCGGCCGACGGGAACCAGGCACCGACGGGTCCGAAATGGCGACAGAGCTTTCCGCCGACCCAAAGAATTTACCTCTCCTAATTATATCTAATTACGAGATGAGCGAGAACTTCCCCGACTACGTCGACGTCGACTATACCGACGGCGAAGGCGAAGATCCCGAGGACTACGCCCACATTCAGGACAAGATCGAAAAAGCGATCGAGGTCACCCGTGAAGGCCTCGAGTCCTACGAGAACCCCGCTGTCATGTGGACCGGCGGCAAGGACTCGACGCTGACCCTGTACTTCATCAAGGAGGTCGCCGACCGATTCGACCTCGAGGTACCGCCAGCGGTCTTTATCGACCACTACCAGCACTTCGACGAGATCCACGACTTCGTCGACCACTGGGCCGACGAGTGGGACCTCGAAGTCATCTATGCACGCAACGAGGACGTCGGCGCGTACGTCGACGAACACGACCTCGAGCCGGGCGACGACATCGACATCTCGGAGCTCTCCGAACACAACCAGCACCACGTCCGTGACATCCTCGAGTATGAAGAGGACACGTTCCCGTTCCTGCTTGACACCTACGTCGGCAACCACCTGCTGAAGACGGTCGCACTCAACGACGCCTTGGAGGAGTACGATATCGACGGCGTCATCTCCGGCGTCCGCTGGGACGAACAGGAAGCCCGCGCCGATGAGACGTTCTTCTCGCCACGTCACGATCCTGACATCTACCCGCCCCACGACCGCATTCAGCCCATCCTGCAGTTCGACGAGGCCGCCGTCTGGGATGCCTTCTGGAACTTCGTGGTGCCGGACACCGTCGAGAACTTCCCCGAGGAGGGCTACGTCCCCGAGAGCGACGACGACCTGCCGGAAGGCGTCGCACAGGACGACATCCCGATCTCGCCGAAGTACTTCGCCGGCTTCCGTTCGCTCGGAAGCGAAGTCAGCACCGAAAAGAGCGACCAGGAGCCCGCCTGGCTCCAGGACCTCGAGGGAACGACCGAACGCGCTGGCCGCGCCCAGGACAAAGAAGACCTGATGGAGCGCCTGCGCGATCTCGGCTACATGTAGGCCGGTCGCCGTCGACGGTCGCGTCACTCGCTAACTGCTTCTTTTCTCGGCTTCGCCGCTCGAGAGTGTCGCGAGCGACGGCTTGGAGAGAACGGATCGGTGGTCCGATAGCGATACAAAGCAAGGGCTACGTCTCGGCCGTTAGCGACCTGCTGCGCGGTACTCGCCGTGTTTGACGCCGAGTGCGAGCATGATCAGGCCGAAGGCGATCATCGACGGCGCGACCATCATCAGGACGGTGTCCGCAGCCATCATCGGTGACGCGGCCAGACCGCCGACGCCGATCGCGATTATCACGATGAACACGGCTGCCGTCTTCGGAAGATCGAACTCCATATGCGGGGGTTAGGAATCGGCCACCTAATGGTATCGGGAATCGGCAGTCCGTTCATGTTATCGAATGAAAGTCACTACTTTTGTCCGATACTAACGAAACAGGAGAACACGAATCGCGGCTACTCCTCGGAGGGGCGAACCAGATTCGCAAGCGTCACCGCACCGCCGAGGACCCAGCCCAGCGGGAACGAGATCCCGAGCCACATCGCGACGTAGGCCGGCCCCTCGAGGCTGAAGTTGCTGCGCAGGTAGTCGTTGATGCCGCCGACGACCAGCACGTTATCGAGCGCCCAGACGGCGAAGTCGTAGCTGGGATCGAGGACGTACGGATGGAGCGACGGCGTCACGAGCGCGGCGACGACCGGCGGCAGGAACAGCGCCGTCATCGCGAACGGATAGGCAAGCAAGACCGAAAGCGCCCGGCCACCGAACTTCGAGGTGACAGCCGCAAGCGTGGTCGAGACGATCGCGACGGCGCTTGCGGCTGCGATCGCGAGGAAGGCGTCAAAGGGAACCCGATTCAGCACGTATGCGACCACCGACAGCGTCCCCCAGCCGACGAGTGCGACGGCCGTGACGCCGACGATGCCGAGTCGTGTCCGCGTCGAGTCGAGTTTCGCCGCGTAAAAGCGGGTTGCGAGACCAAGGACAGTCAACGGATAGAGGACGAGCAAGCCGATGACTCCCAAAGCGCTCCAGGTGTGATAGCCGACCTTCTGTGGCAGCGTCTCGGGCTTCCACTTGCCCATGACGGAGTGGCCGCGGCCACGTTGCCTGCGGAAGACGAGTTCCATCCAGGCCCCGTGTAACCGCTGAATGTCGGTCCTGACCGCGCCGACAAGCCCACCACCGCCACTACGTTGTGAGCGGGTAGACATACGCGAGCCAAAAAGCTGCCGTACCGTAAACTTTCCTGCTTTTTCTTTACACTCGATATATAGGTTTACTGCCACACTTGCAGAACCAACACTCGAGCGAACGCAAGAAGGGGAGTCTCGACGGACTAGCTATCCGCGCGCCGATCAGTTCCAGGGGGCGAAGTCGGGATCGACTTCGCGACTCGTCTCGTCGATGGCGTCGATCGCGTCGATGTCTTCGTCGTCGAGGTCCACCGCCAGCGATTCCCAGTTGTCCGTAATGTGATCTGCGCTAGTCGCCTTCGGAATCGCCGTCACGCCCTTCTCGCGTGCCCAGGCGAGGCTGACTTGTGCCTCGCTGGCGTCGTGTTTGTCGGCGATCTCCTGGATGTCGGGCTGGTCGAGGACCTGCCCACGGGCGAGCGGCGAGTAGCCGACGACCTCGACGTCGTGGGCCTCACAGGCCTCCCGAAGCTCCGCCTGTGGGAGCAGCGGATGCAACTCGACCTGATTTGCGAAGATCGGCACGTCACAGACGTCGACGGCTTCCTCGAGCTGTTCGGGCTGGAAGTTACTGACACCGATGCGCTCGGTCAGGCCCTCGTCGACGAGCTCGGAAAAGGCCCCGAGGGTCTCCTCGGCGTCGTAGGTCCGGGACGGCCAGTGGACGTACAGTAGGTCAACGTAGTCGACGCCCAGTCGGTCGAGACTCTCGCGGGTCGTCTCGAGGACGTCGTCGTGTTCGAGGTTGTCGATCCAGACCTTGGTCGCGAGGAAGATCTCCTCGCGGTCGACGTCCGCGGCCGCGATTCCGTCACCGACGGCGTCCTCGTTGCCGTAAATCTGGGCGGTGTCGATATGTCGGTAGCCCGTCTCGAGCGCCGTCCGAACGCTCTCGGCACACTGCTCGGGGTCCTCGTTTTGCCAGGTGCCGAGGCCGAGCATCGGCATGCTATCAGTGGTTGGACACGTCTCTGGCGGAATCGTCTCTTCGTCGGAAGTCACCATGTACGACCGAAGGGCCAGAACGCGAAAAGAGGTTTTGGTACCGGTCAGCGGTTCGCCATGCGACAGCGAAATTGACGAGAATTCGATATGTGTCTCGAGAACAGCATCCCGGCTGACTCGCGCGAGAGGAGTCCTGGATCACCGCCGGTCACTCGTACAGGTGGTCCCAGGGACGTTCGCGCTCGAGCGCTGCGCTGGCCGCGAGGACACCGTCATCGGCGAACCGCCGGCCGACGAGTTGGAGGCCGACGGGATGGCCGCGGTCGGTCAGTCCGGCGGGGGCGGACGCGACGGGGTGGCCGGTCCAGTTGAACGGCCACGTCAACGGCCATTCCCAGGCGTCGGTCTCGAGGACGTCGTGGAGGCCGACGTCCGCTCGCGAGAGCGTCGGCGTCACGAGCAGGTCGTACTCGTCGAGGACAGCCTGAACAGTATCGTACATGTCCGTGCGGACGATACCCGACCGCGCGATATCGTCCGGTCCGTACGCCGTGCCGACATCGAGCATCGCGAGCAGACTGTCCGAGACCTCGTCGGGGTGATCCCGGAGGTCGATCCCATGTGTTTCCTCGAGCAGCGTCGCGCTCTCTATGACGCCGGTCGCGTACGGTGCCATTGCTGCCTCGCTGAGTTCGGCCATGGTGTAGCCGTGATCGATGTCGACCGGCTCGACGGTCGCACCGGCAGCCGCGAGCGCGGCGACTGCGTCATCGATGACCGTCTCGACGGCCTCGGTCACCGGGAAGACGTCGAGATTCGGACTGTACGCGATGCGATAGTCGTCGATAGAGGACTCGAGCGCGCCGCGATACTCGATGTCGACAGGAACGGCGTTCGGATCGGCCGGATGCGGCCCGGCCATCACCGACAGGACCACTGCGGCGTCTTCGACGGTTCGGGTTATCGGTCCCGCGGTCGTGTGCTGGGTCTCGCGACCGAAGGCGTTCGGTCTGCGGTCGTCGGGCACTAACCCGAAGGTCGGCTTGAACCCGTAGACGCCGCAGGCGGCGGCCGGGATGCGCACCGACCCGCCCGCGTCGCTGCCCGTCGCGATCGGCGTCATCCCGGCGGCGACCGCTGCCGCCGACCCACCTGAAGAACCACCGGCGTTCAGGTCGGTGTCGATCGGCGACGCTGTCGCCCCGATCAGTTCGTTGTCGGTCGTCCCCTTGTGGCCCAGTTCCGGAGTGTTCGTCTTCCCGATCACGATCGCACCGGCATCCTCGAGCCGTTCGACGATCGCCGCCGTCCGATCGGCGACGTGGTCCGAAAAGAGCGCCAACCCGTACGTGTGACGGACGCCCGCTTTCTGTGCGCCGAGGTCTTTGAGCGCTACCGGCACGCCGGAGAGCGGCTCCACGTCCTCGCCGGTCTCGTGGGACACTTCGCTCCCCGTGCGACTCACCGACGTGCGTTGTTCATCGCGCTCCTCGAGCGCACGGTCGGCGTCCGCGGCTTCCTCGAGCGCCCCGTCTCGACAGACCGTGACGAATGCGTTGATCTCGTCGTTGCGGGCGTCGATTCGCTCGAGATGGGCCTCGACTGCCGCAGTCGCCGTAACGTCGTTGGTTCGGATCCGGGCCGCGAGTTCCGTCGCAGAAAGTCGAGTGAGGTCCGGGGCGTGTGCCATGTGACTAAAACCGCACGCGGGCGAGATAGACGTTATTGTGATCCCCGTGGACAGTTCGATTGAGTCGTCGCTCGTCCAGCGTTCACACCGCGATACGCTCGCTGGAGGATAGTGGTGAGGCGGCTCAACGGGTAACGCGGATCAACTGAGCAGTAAGCGGCGAGCAAACAGCAGCGATCACTGGTACATCCGTAACGGCTGGGCCTGAGAGCTCTCCTCTCGTCCGATCGCCTGCATCTGTTGTGCCAGCCGCTCCCGTTTCGCTCGGATCTCCGCGGCTCTGTCAACGAGATCCTGCACGTCGACATCGATGTCGGCGATCGGGCTGACACCGTACTCGAGCAGCACGCTCGCGGCTTCGGGATCGGGGAACTGCGGATCACACTCGACGACGAGGCCGATACTGTCGTGGTTCTCCTGTGCGGCGCGGTTGATGAGCGCCCCCGTCGGCCCAGTAATGACGCCGTCCTCGGGCGGGATCGGGACCTCGGTCGCCTCGAGTCGCTCGTCACCCTCGCCGGTCGTAATCCCGTAGAGATCGGGCTGGTCCGCCTCGTCACGGTCGGCGGGGAGACCGCTGAGATAGATCGGCGTCGCAGCCTGATCGACGATCCAGTTAGTCAGACAGGTAGCGACGGTTTCGACGGCTCTGGAGCTGATCGGTGCGTCGCTCTGAAGGGCGACCAGATCCTGTTCCTCGCTGACGTAGAGCCGTACCGGCGGGCGTACCGTCCGATCGCCACCCCGATAGACACCGATCCGAGGCAGTCCCTCACAGTGGACGCTCGCGTAGTAGCGCATCTGGAGTTGCTCGACGAGGTGGTCGGTCGCGATCTTGCCGACGAGGCCGACGCCGGGGAATCCCTCGACAAGCGTCGGGTTCTCGAGGTCCGGTTCCGGCCCATGAATGCGAATGCCAGTCATGCGTAAATCGAGGGGTGTCAGCCGTATAAAATCGATGGCGAATGCCGTCGTGTCGCCCCACGCCGGTGGAGAGCGGGCGACCAGCGCCGTTAGTTCCAGACTGGCACTGGCACTCGAGTGGAACGAAGGCAGCGGCGATTCGACTGCTGCCGCCCGCTTCGAAACCCACAAACGCCGGGCACTCGAACTCGCGGCCAATGGAGCCACTCGAGCGGTATCGGTCGATTATCGACGATTTCGACGCCTTTCTCGCGGCCTGTAAGCGGCCGCTCGGCAACGCCGTCCGCGTGAATACGATCAAGGCCTCAGTCGAGCGAACGCTCGCGGCCTTAGACCGAGAGGGTGTCGGCTACGACCAGGCCGACTGGAACCCTCGCGTCTTGGACCTCGAGACCGACTCGCCGGGATCGACGTGGACCTCGTTTCACGGCTTTACACACGGCCAGGAGGAGGTGTCTGCGGTACCAGCAGTCGTCCTCGATCCGCAGCCCGGTGAACGGATCTGGGACAGCTGTGCCGCACCGGGTGGGAAAGCAACCCAACTCGCGGCGCTGATGGACGACCGCGGGACGGTCGTCGCCAACGACAACAACCTCGGGCGCATCTCGGCGCTGCGATTCAACGCCGAACGACTCGGCGCGACCAGCCTCGCAGTGACCAACGCGGACGCGCGCAACTACTCGCTCAACCGCTTCGACTTCGACGCGTTCGATCGGACGCTGGTTGATGCGCCCTGTTCCTGTGAAGGAACGATCCGGAAGAACCCCGACGCGCTCGACAACTGGTCGGAAGGTCATCTCTCCTCGGTCGCGGGCATCCAGAAAGGGATTATCCGCCGGGCGATCCAGGCCACCCGCGAGGGCGGCACCGTCGTCTACTCGACGTGTACCTTCGCCCCCGAGGAAAACGAGGCCGTCGTCCAGCACGCCCTCGAAACCGAATCCTGTCGCGTCGTCGACTTCGACCTCGGCCTCGAGCACGCGCCTGGGCTAACCGAATGGGACGACGAGACCTACGACTCGAGTCTCGAGAAGGCGGCCCGGATCTATCCCCACCAGAACGACACCGGCGGCTTCTTCGTCGCGAAGTTGGAGGTGACCGCGTAATGAGCGACGAGCACGCGAACGACGGGCAGCGGTTCGATCGCCTGCCCGCAACCGAAGCCGAGCGGACCGTCGGGGGGCGCGCGACGCGCGCGGCGGTCGTCGACTATTTCGAAGACCGGTTTGGGATTCCGCCCGAGACCTTCGACGACTACACCTTCTGGGAGAAAGGCGCGGGCAAGATCTGGATCTACAGCGGCGACGCGCCGACGCCCATCGAGATCGAAGCGATCGGGATGACCTGCCTGCGGACCCGACAGGAACACTGGAAGCCCACGACGGACTTCGTCCAGCGATTCGGCCGGGAAGCGACCGACTGCGTGATCGAACTCGACCGCGAGCAGGCCCGCCGGTTCGCAACCGGCGAGGACCAAGAACTCGAGTGGGACGGTGACTGGGGGTATCTCATCGCCGCCCACGATGTCGCCGGCGAGTTGGAGCCGATTGGTATCGGTCTCTACGTCCACGGCGAACTGCGCTCGATGGTGCCGAAGGGCCGACAGCGCGACCTCGACTGATAACAATCAGGTCGACGCGACTGGCCTACAGCGGCGCGCCCACCAGCACGAGTTTCGCGCGCTCGTCGCCGCGGTTGTGGATCTGTCGCGTTTCGCCGGAATCGAGTCGAATCGCCTCGTCGGCCTCGAGCGTCACCGTCTCGTCGGCGTCGGGCAACTCGACATCGACCGTTCCCTTGACGACGTAGTACACCTCCTCTTGGCCGGACTCGGTCTCGTCGTGTTCCATTCCCTTGCCATTCGGCTCGAGTTCGAGGACGGTGATACCGAGTTCGTCCGTCTCGAGGGGTGCTTTGAGAAACCACATGCCGCCCCACTCATCGTCGATGACGGACTCGGGATCGGTCTTGGCTGCGATATCGTATCCCATACCTTGATCTCTTCGTTTCGAGCCTTAACTTCGGGGGCGCGGCCCGCCGTTGGGATCGGCGAGAGACGGCGCGACGCGATTGGATCGCATGGTCCATACGGTCTGCTGTAACGATTTACCGGTGCAACCGCAGGACGGTCGCGGTTGCACCGGCGATGACTTACAGTAGTCCGTACAGTGTCCGACAGTATAAGCCACCACAGCACACAACGGGACGTATGCGATCGTCAGCGGCGAACGCGGAACTGGCGTTGCTTCTCGAGGTGGCGGGCACCCCCAAACCGGGCAACGTTGACCGCCAGCGCGACCTCGCGGAGCTACGGTTCGAACACTTCCTCGCCGGTGCGGTTGGTGCCCGTGAGGGCCTCGAGTTGGCGGCCGATGGGGCCGCAGTCGGGCCGGCTTTCGAGCGGGCCGTCGCGGGGATGGCCACACAGGAGGGCGACAACACGCAGTTCGGCGCGCTCCTATTGCTCGTGCCGCTCGTTCGGGCTGCTCGCGAGGACCTCTCCCAGCCCGTCGCCGAAGCCGTCGTCCGCGAAACGACAGTTGGGGATGCGGCGGCGTTCTACCGCGCGTTCGACCACGTCGACGTGGGTGTGGCCGACCCCCCGGCGGACATGGACGATCTCGACGTCCGCCGCGGCTCGGACGCGGTGTCGGCCATCGAAGAGCGCGGCCTGACGCTTTACGAGATCATGGAGCGAAGCGTTCCGGGTGACGACGTCGCCCGCGAGTGGGTTCAGGGATTCGACCGCACCTTTGGGGCGGCCCGGCGACTCGCCGACGCCGACGGCCCGGTGACCGACCGAACCGCGACGGTCTTTCTCTCCCTGCTCGCCGAACGCCCCGATACGCTCGTCGCGACGCGCCACGACGAGACGACCGCACGGGAAGTGACCGACCGGGCTGGAGAACTCGTCGCTGGCGACGCCCTCGAGACTGAGCCGGCCGCCGTCGAGGCCTTCGCTGACGAGCTTGTCGAGCGCGGGGTCAATCCCGGAACGACGGCCGATATCACCGCGGCCGGGCTGTTCATCGCCCTCGAGCACGAGGCGATTACTGTATGAGCGACGAGGGAACGCCGACGGCGACGTGGCCCGTGTCCCTCTCGGGAGTGACCGAATCGGTCGTGACCACGCTGGGACCGAACGGGCTGTGGAACGCCGCCCCGCTCGGCCTCCACGCCGGCAAGCCCGTCACCGCGCGGACGTGGGGCAACACCCGCACGCGCCGGAATTTCCACCGGCAAGGCGAGGGCTACGTCCAGTTTATCGACGACCCAGTCGTCTTCGCCGACGCCGCCCTCTCGATCGTGGAGTTCGAGGAGCCGATTCTCGAGTCGGCGTGTGCCTGGGCCCGCGTGGTCGTCGAACAGGTCGACGCCGGCAGCGAAGGTGACACCGACTGGGAGGAGTGGGAGCTTCGACCATCCGAGTCGGGCGTCGAACGCGAAACGGTCCCGACGATCGACCGCGGGTTCGGAGCCGTCGTCGAGGCGACCGTCGCGGCATCACGGCTCGAGGTCGCTGCGTACGACGAGGCCGAGCTTCGGGACCGGTTGGCGTACTTCGAGTCTGTCGTCGACCGTGCCGGCGGCCCGCGCGAGCGGGAGGCGCTCGAGCGCGTGCGCGAGCACTCATCGTGGTGAACCGCCGCGGGTAGCGCACCATTTGGGTGTGCGTCTGACGATCGATCGGTGGTGGCACCGCTCAGCTGACGGTGGTTTCGAGGGGGCAGAGAATTTTGTCGGTCGGAGTGATAGGACGTGGCATGCCGGTCGCGATGTCCGACCAGCGTGAGTGGATCGTCAGTTCGTCCGTTACTGTTCAAACGAAGCGTCACAGTCCGGGAGGTCGATGATCCGGTGTCGATCCACGTCGACCTCGAGCTCATCGCCCTCGTCGCGGCCATCGTCGGGTTCGGCACCGCAGCCCAGTTTCTCGCCGCGAAATACCGCGTTCCCAGCGTGTTGTTTCTCATCGTCGCGGGCATTACGATCGGCCCCGAGGGACTGGGCATCATCACGACCGAGACCTTCGGCGATTCGCTCTCGACGATCGTCGGGGTGAGCGTCGCGATCATCGTCTTCGAGGGATCGTTTCGACTCACGTTCGAGACCGCCCGAACCGCACCGCAGGCGGCCAAGCGGTTGATCACGATCGGTGCAGCGCTGTCGTTTCTCGGAACCGCGCTGACCGTGCGGCTCTTCCTCGATGCGAACTGGGACGTCGCGTTTCTCGTCGGTGCGTTACTGGTCGCGACTGGACCGACGGTCATCACGCCGATTCTCGCGGTGATTTCCGTCCGCGAGGAGGTCGCAACGATCCTCGAGACCGAAGGCATCATCAACGATGTCACCGCCGCGATCCTCGCAGTCGTCATCTTCAAGACGATGACGGCGCAGGAACTCGCACCGAGAGGGTTCATTTTCCTGTTCATAGAGCGGCTCGGACTGGGAATCATCACGGGGTTGGTGATTGCAGGCGTCGTCTGGTATCTCCTCACGCGAGTCGACCTCCCGGAACAAGCAGCGCCACAGACGGCCCGGTTGCTCGCGTTGGCCGGAGCCGTTATTGCGTTCGCGATCGCCGATTCGGTGTTTTCGGAAGCCGGCATCGCAGCCGCGGCCACCGCAGGCTTTACGCTCGGGAACCTCGAGTTGCCCCACCGGGAGAGCATGCTGCGATTCAATCAGGACGTGACATTGCTCGTCCTCTCGTTCGTGTTCATCACGCTCGCGGCGTTGCTCGAGTTCTCCGAACTCCGCGCGCTCGGGGTCGCCGGGCTTGGGGTCGTGGGGGTGGTGACGGTGGTGCTGCGCCCACTGGTGGTCTTCATCTCGACGGCCGGCGAGACGTTTCCAGTCCGCGAACGGCTGTTTATCAGCTTCATCGGCCCGCGCGGGATCATTCCGGCCTCAGTCGCAACGCTATTTGCGATTCGCCTCGAGACGAATACACCGCCGACGGATCCCGCAGGTGCGGACATCCTCCTCGGAACGGTCTTCCTTATCATCCTCGTCACGGATGTCGTCGAGGCGGGCCTTGCGAGACAGATCGCAGCCGCGTTCGGCGTCGTTGAAGTAGAGGAATAGAGGGGGGTTCTGTTGGGAGGGACATCTCTCGTGGACGACAACGTATCGCTGGCCGGTACAGACGGCAGACGCACACAGCGACTCTCGTTCGAGAAGGCCACAAAGGGTCACGAGTAGGTGATTAGCTCGTCTCAATCCGGTCTCTTTCAGCGCACCGCGACGCAACGGACCCCCATTCCCCATGGTCGTCAATCGGTGGAAATGGTGCGTTATAAGGGCCTCTAGACGGAAACCCCTGTATGGCAATCAAACCGGCCTACGTCAAGAAGACCGGCAACCTCCTCCTGGAGCAGTACCCGGAGGCGTTCACGACCGACTTCGAACAGAACAAAGAAAGCGTCGAGAAACTCACCAACGTCGATTCCAAAGGTGTTCGTAACCGCATCGCGGGATACGTAACCCGAAAGAAAGGCGCGCAAGTGCCTGCGTAAGTCGGTTTTCTTATACTAGCGACGGAACGTCACTGCACACCCGATCGCACGACAGCGATAGCGATCGGCGTGTCACTCGTTTCATCCGGTCTGCTGTCCCGATGTCCCGGTGGGCCCGCAGTGCGGGTCGCGGTTGCACCAGACATGACTGACAGTAGTCCGTATCAGTGGTCTGTCTCCGAGAAGCTACCCGAGCGCAACGAAGAGCGATGGCCTCATCGGGCTCGCGAAACGATATCGAATCGTCGCAAAAGTCGAGCTATTCGCCGAACCCGGGCTCCATGTAGGCTGCGGCAGTAAGCGCCACGAGGGCGAGGGTGAGCCCGAACACGAGCGCGACGGCTCCGGTCAAGATATCGAGCTGATAGCCGATCACAGGGAACACGCCGTCGTTGTAGCCCGTCCACGCGATAAAGACGGACAGCAGGGCAGTGACGGCCGCGACAGCCGTCGCACCCATGCTAAACGGCGTCTCGAGCAGTCCTCCGTTGCGGGTACTCGCGGTCGAACTCGTCATCGGAACCACCTCTGGCCAGTGGCCTCGCGTCGATCCTGTCGGTAGTGCATCGGTTTCTAGGTACTGCTCCCGTTTCTTAATATCTTCTATCCGAACTAGCGAACCGCCTGTGATGGCGTGTCCTCACTCTCAGCCACGCTCTCGTGCTCGATTGGCATCGGAGAGCCACTTACTCGAGCAACTCTGTCGGCTGACATGCGCTACCGAAAACCCAAACGGTTTTGCGGACACGACTCGGAGTGGCGGAAAATGGCAGTACGAGTAGGCGTACTCGGTGCGACCGGTGCTGTTGGACAGCGACTTATCCAACTGCTCGATCCGCACCCTGATTTCGAGATCGCAGCACTGACCGCAAGCGACGCAAGCGCCGGCAAGACGTATCGGCAGGCCGTAAAGTGGCGCGTCGATAGCCCGATTCCGGACGACGTCGCCGACATGACCGTGACAGCGACCGACCCCGACGACGTTCCAAACGACGTCGACCTGCTGTTCTCGTCGCTCCCCTCGAGCGTTGGCGAGGCCGTCGAACCCGGCTTCTGTGAAGCCGGCTACGTCGTCTCCTCGAACTCCTCGAACGGCCGGATGGACGAGGATATCCCCCTCGTAATCCCCGAAGTCAACGCCGAGCACCTCGACTTGCTCGAGGTCCAGCGCGACGAGCGCGGCTGGGACGGCGCGATGGTCAAAAACCCCAACTGCTCGACGATCACCTTCGTCCCCACGCTCGCCGCCCTCGAGGAGTACGGCCTCGAGAAGGTCCACGTCGCGACCCTGCAGGCCGTCTCGGGCGCGGGCTACGACGGCGTCACCTCGATGGAGATCATCGACAACGCCATCCCCCACATCGGCGGCGAAGAGGACAAACTCGAGACCGAATCGAAGAAACTGCTCGGTAGCTTCGACGGCGCGGAACTCTCGCTCAACGACGTCGAGGTCGGTGCCTCGTGTAACCGCATCCCGACGATCGACGGCCACTTAGAGAACGTCTTCGTCGAGACTGCCGAGGACCTCACCCCCGACGAGGCCGCCGAGGCCATGCGCGAGTATCCGAGTCTCGACCTGCCCTCCTCGCCGGACCAGCTGATCGAGGTCTTCGAGGATCCCGAGCGGCCACAGCCACGTCTCGACCGCACCCTCGGCGACGGCATGTCGATCGCCGCCGGCGGCATTCGCGAATCGACGTTCGGCCTGCAGTACAACTGTCTCGCACACAACACGATGCGCGGCGCGGCCGGCGCGAGCGTGCTCAACGGCGAACTGCTGCTCGAGAACGGCTATCTCTAGCGTCGACAGCTAATCAGCCGACTTTCCGTTCAACGGCTCGAGTGACCGTTCATCACTGACAGGAGAGCCGAGAGCCGCCCCGTTTTAAAACGTTGACTGTTCAATCGGAGTCACTTCGTTGGTTGATCCGATAGGGCGTGGTATGGAAACCGAAACCGCTCTCTGCAAATCACGTCCGCAGGACGGATACGATGCCTATCAGGCCCAGCCGGACCAGCCGCTCAGCGAAGCTGTGATCGAAGCGATCGCAGCAGAGTCCGATCTGGACGCCCTCGAGATCGCAGACGAGTTCGGCCCGCTGTACGACGCGATCGATCCGACTGCACTCGATTCGCTGTTTCAGTCTGCCGGGGAGACGAACCAAACCGTCGGCTGTGTAACGTTCGCCTACGCCGGCTATCGGGTTTCAGTCGACCAGACCGGACGAGTCGTCCTTACCGAACGGCAGTAACGGGTACTCGAAACTGCTGCCGTCGGACACGGCGACAGTGTCACTGTTACCAGCCAAACGAGTCACCAGCGTCTCACGAGCCGAAAAACAGCGAGAGGGCATACGAGGTGTACCGAATGACGAGCGTAAACAGGACGATGAGTTGCGGGTACAGACCCTTCACTGTTCGCGTGAGGTCCTGTTAGGGACACTGCCGGCTTGCTGAATCGTTGGCGTCCCGCACTCGAGCGCGTCATCTAGTGAGGAACCGTATGACCGTGGTCGGTTCCTACCCCGATTCATACGGCTTCCGTCACTGGTTCCCGGTGGGACCGCAGGACAGTCGCGGCCGGCCGTCACTGACTGACAGCAGCCCATATCAGCCAGTGAACGGCTGCTGATCAGGGGAGTACTTGATTCTCGAGGTCGGCATCCGCGCCGTCCGCATCAATCCGGCGGACGTTCTCGGCGACGATATCGGCCAGTCGATCGTAGTACTGCGGCGTGTGGCCTGCGTTATGTGGTGTGAGCTGGACGTTCTCGAATGTCCACAGCGGATGCGCCTCGGGCAGCGGTTCCGGATCAGTGACGTCCAGTGCAGCCCCGCGGATCCAATTCGACCGCAGTGCCTCGACTAACGCATCCGTTTCGATGACCGGACCGCGAGCGACGTTGACCACCACTGCATCGGGGTCGATCGTCACGAACGCCTCGCGGTCGAGCAACCCGTGGGTCGTCTCCGTCAGTGGACACGCTAACACGAGATAGTCGGTCCGCGCGAGCGCGTCATCGAACGCCTCGCCCTCGAAACCGATCACCTCGTCGGTTGGCCCACCCTTTGCTGGCGTGTAGCGGACGCCGATCGTCTCGACGCCGAACGGCTCGAGGCGCTCACAGACCGCCTGTCCGATCGCACCCAGTCCGACGACGGTGACGGTCGATCCCTGCAGCTCGTGGGCCTTGTAATGTCGCCACTCACGGCGATGCTGGCGACGCGCGCCGACGTGGAACCGCCGAGTGAAGTACAGAATCGATCCCAGTACGTGCTCGCCGATATTCGGCCCGTGGACGCCCGACGCATTGGTCACCGTGACGTCACGTCCTGCGAGTTCATCGAGGGGAAGATGGCCGGTGCCTGCGTAGGCGCAGGCGAAGACCGAAAGATCGTCGGCGCGCTCGAGGAGTTCTTCCTCGAGTGTCATGCCGGTGACGAACGTCGCGTCCCGGATCGCCTCTCGCTCGGCGGCCGGCGTGCGCGCAAGCGCGACGGTGTGGTCCGGGAGTCGGTCGCGGATTGTATCAGCGTACTGTTCAATTGGAATCCCGTGGGTTCCCCTCCGAAGCACGAGTACGTCCGGCGCGTCAGCATCGCTCATGGTCATGCCCTCGCCCAGCGCGCTCAAAAGCGTTCGTCTCGCGGCACCGTCTCGTTCGCACTCGAGAGAAACGGAGACGGTCAACACCGTATCGAAACAGCCAGCGATCGAACCCGGCGCAGTCTGTCGAAACCTCCCTCGCAGTTTTTATAATGGCTCACTGAGTCCAAATGGCGTATGGAACGCGTAGACGTTGCGATCGTCGGCGGTGGCCCCGCAGGCGCGTCCGCGGCCGAACAGGCCGCTGCCCACGGCGCAGAGACCGTGCTCTTCGAGCAAGGGGTCCCGCGCGAGGATCGAGAAGAGCTCGGTCCGGATTCGACCGACGCCGCCGGGATGCTCGACTACTGGATCGACATCATGGGATTCGACTACCGTGAGATCCCCGACGATGTCATCCTGCAGGAACTCGAGGCCACGGAGTTCATTGGCCCGAACAGCGCCGTCGAGTTGCGGACGACCGGGATCGACGCCAGCTATCCCAAGTTCGGCTATACCTTCAACCGCGCGCGCATGGATGACTGGCTCTACGACCGCGCGACTGAGGCGGGTGCCGACCTGCGTGTCGGCGTCGGCGTCAAATCCCTCGAAACCGACCTCCGAGCGACGAGTCCGCAGGGGCCGACCCACACGCTTTCGCTCTCGAACGGCGACGAACTCGAGGCACAGTACGTCGTCCTCGCGGACGGCCCACAACGGCGGATCACGCTCGAGGCGCTCGATCAGTTTACCGCACCGGGCCGAAGCGTCTCCGATTACCTCTCGCCGCCGGAGGCGAACCATATCGCGTACCAAGAGTACCGGGAGTTCCCTAAGGAGTTGTTCGCGGAGTTTGAGGACACCCTTACGTTCTGGTGGGGATACATGCCGGGCGAAACTGCCTATCCGTGGGTCTTCCCGAACGACGGCACAGTCGCCCGTGTTGGGCTGACGATGCCAATCGGGATGGAACTCAACGACGTCGACAACCCAGGAAGCTACAAGCTCTTGCGGCCCGATGACGAGAAACTCCCGTCGGGAGCGGAATATATCAGCCGCCTGCTCGAACAGGAGTACGGCGACGAGTACGACATCGAGGAAGACATTCCCCGCGTCGAGGATCGCGGCAAGTCCAAGGGGACGGAAACCTACCCCATCTCGTCGACGCGACCAATCGAGTCGCCCGTCGGCGCGAACATCGCCGTCGCTGGCGGTGCGATGGGCACCACCTCAGCGTTCCACGAGGGTGGCTACCACGTCGCCGTCCGCACCGGCAAAATCGCCGGTCGACTGGCCGGGACGAACTCGCTCGAAAACTACAACGATGTCTGGAAACGCGCAGTTGGCGACGAGATCCTGCGCAACGTGGCCTTCGCAGATATCGTCAACGACTACGATCCAGATGACTGGGACTGGGCATTCGATACTATCACCAACATGCAAGGCGTCAGCGGTGATAACGCCCTTCTCAGCAACCGGTACACTGCCGGACTCGACGCAGTGAAACTCCTCACAGCGTACAAACGACGCAAGTTCGGGTACCGCGACGGCCGCTACGTCCAGCTATCGGAAGCAGACTATCTCTACTGATACGGTCTGCTGTACCGATTTCCCGATGGGACCGCAGGGCAGTCGCGGTCCCACTGGCACTGACGTACAGTAACCGTCTGATACTGCCGGCTGTCGGGACTTCCGTTGCCACGCCAAGCGTGTGGCAGTTCCAAACCGGGCTGTCATTGCAGTTCCTCCGACGATTTGAAGTGGTCTATTCAGAGGACGACGTGGGAGTCGAGAGGGAATCGCTGTAAAGCATACCAACCACGATCGCCCGAAACCGATCGCTACTCGTTGCCGCTGCTGTTTGACTCACTTAGACCGCCACCATCGCCTTGTTAATAACTGTCAGTGCGACCATCCACAGCGCACAAGGCCCTCGAGAACGTCGGTCGACGGATTACGGCAGCTCATCCGGATCCGTCTCGATCACCCGAAGTTCCGACGACTCACAGTCACAGAACGTCGATTGACCGAGCGGCTGGAAACTGCCGTCGGGCCAGATCTGAACGATACCGATCTCTCCACAGCGATCGCACGTCGCCGCTGCGCGTTGCTTGTCGTCGTTACCCACAGCATCACCTCGAGGGACCTCTCTACCACAGCGAGCGATGAAAAACCCTCGTGGCAGTGACACCCTCGTGGGATGCCATCCACGCCACGACCAGTTTCACTGTATTTGCGTGTGGTTCGACACGGTCACCAGGACAGGAACAGACGGCTCGAGCCTGCAAGAGTTAAACGGGCCGCGTCCCTAGAGAAACTGCGTGCCTTTAGTCCCCGTCCGAGCAGACCCATTCGGGTGCGATGACAGTACGGCGAACCCGGGCACGCGACAGTAGTACTCGGAGAACGCATTGCGTTCTCCCGCCCGGCACGAGGGTTAGCCAGCTGACACGGCATGCCGCCACGGGATGAGGCTGGACGTTAGTGTTCCGGGCGTACACGTTCCCTCTCCGGAGAGATCTCACTCGAGACTGGTCAATTTGGGGACGCCGCGAACTTGCTGAAGTAGCGATTGGAAGTTGCTGCACACCGGCTGTACGGCCGCTATATGGCATTTGGTTGTTGCTATGAATGGTGAGTAGTGTGATAGTCAGTGTTGGTAGTAAGTAGTGGTGCGTATTAAATGCAGAAAGCCCCACAGAACGACCGCGTTTGCGGTTGCTCTGTGGGGCTACTGTATTGAGTATGAGTGGAGGCGGCGAAACGAGTTTCCCAGAGGGTCGCCCACTCCAGTACTCACCGTAACGCAGGCGAGCTTATCTTCCGTGTTCGGGATGGGTACGGGAGGCACCTCGCCGCTGTGGCCGCCGTAATGCCGACCGACGGACTCGAACCGTCGTCAAACCGTAATCGGTGGTGTGTCTAAGACCGTCATGTACGTGTAGTCCAGTTTGCGTCCGGACCCGCTCACCGCGTCACGGATCCAATGCGTTATAGTTGTAGTTATGAGTGTGTGGCTTGGCCAGTTAGTGCTCGCGGACTCAACACCTCGTTGCCTTGGTGCGTACATCCCGAGTCTATCGATCTCGTCTTCTACGAGTGGCCTCAGTGGTATCTCTTTTCCAGGTGGGTTTCGAGCTTAGATGCGTTCAGCTCTTACCCCGTGGTGCGTGGCTGCCCAGCACGTGCTCTTTCGAACAGCTGGTACACCAGTGGCACCCATTCGTAGTTCCTCTCGTACTATACGAACGTTCCCGTCAGATACCGTAACACCCCCAATAGATAGCAGCCGACCTGTCTCACGACGGTCTAAACCCAGCTCACGACCTCCTTTAATAGGCGAACAACCTCACCCTTGCCCGCTTCTGCACGGGCAGGATGGAGGGAACCGACATCGAGGTAGCAAGCCACCCGGTCGATATGTGCTCTTGCGGGTGACGACTCTGTTATCCCTAAGGTAGCTTTTCTGTCAGCAATTGGCCGCATCAAGCAGCCTAATTGGTTCGCTAGACCACGCTTTCGCGTCAGCGTCCGTCGTTGTGCCGGACACTGTCAGACTTCCGTATGCTCTTGCGCTCTTTCCCGCGTCTCCGACGCGGGTGAGGAAATCTTGGGGCGCGCTCGATATCTTTTCAAGCGCGTACCGCCCCAGTCAAACTGCCCGGCTACCAGTGTCCTCCGCCAGGAGTGAGAGTCGCAGTCACCATCGGGTAGTATTTCAATGCTGCCTCGGTGGCCCGCTAGCGCGGGTACCTGTGTACCGGCTCCTACCTATGCTGCACAATGGCGACCACGTCTCAGTGACAGCCTGCAGTAAAGCTCTATAGGGTCTTCGCTTCCCCTTGGGGGTCTCCAGACTCCGCACTGGAACGTACAGTTCACCGGGCCCAACGTTGGGACAGTGGCGCTCTCGTTGATCCATTCATGCAAGCCGCTACTGAAGCGGCAAGGTACTACGCTACCTTAAGAGGGTCATAGTTACCCCCGCCGTTAACAGGTCCTTCGTCCCCTTGTACGGGGTGTTCAGATACCTGCACTGGGCAGGATTCAGTGACCGTACGAGTCCTTGCGGATTTGCGGTCACCTATGTTGTTACTAGACAGTCGGAGCGCCCGAGTCACTGCGACCTGCCCCTAACAGGGCAGGCATCCCTTATTGCGAACGTACGGGACTAACTTGCCGAATTCCCTAACGTCGGTTGCTCCCGACAGACCTTGGCTTTCGCCGCCACGAGTACCTGTGTCGGATCTCGGTACGGACAGTGTGCTCACCTTTTCACGGGCTCTCGGTTGACCTGACTTGCGCTATCCTGCCATTCGGTCGCTTCGTGCCATTACGGCTTCCACGAACTTCGACAGTTCGACTGGGCGAAAGCCCAGCTCAGGCGGCCCCAAAGCGTCGGCTTTGAGTGCACACTGGCATAGGAATATTAACCTATTTCCCTGTTGTCAGCTTCGACTTACGGGCTGACTTAGGACCGGCTAACCCTCAGCTGATCAGCAGTGCTGAGGAACCCTTACTCGTTCGGCCGTCGGGGGTCTCACCCGACTCACGCTGCTACTATGACCAGGATTTTCGTTACTGAACGGTCCACACGATCTCTCGACCGTGCTTCCACCCGAACAGAACGCCAACCTACGGGATCACCTTGTGACAGGTGCCGCTAGGTCTCGGTGGTGGATTTGAGCCCCGATCATTTTGGGCGCCTCAAACCTCGGCCGGTAAGCTGTTACGCTTTTCTTAGAGGGTAGCTGCTTCTAAGCTCACCTCCCGGCTGTCTAGGGCTTGAGACCACCTTCGATCGCACTTAATCCACACTTGGGGACCTTAACCCAGCTCTGGGTTGTCTCCCTCACGGTACACAGGCTTACCCCGTGCACCGGACTCCCTGCGTCAAACGACGTTCGTAGGTTCGGAGTTGGACAGGGGGGCGCACTCCTCTCGGAGTGCGGTCCCCCAATCCGTCGCTCTACCCCACGAACTATCTCGGCAGAGGTGATGCTTCGACATCTTTCGGTTGGAACCAGCTGTTTCCGGACTCGATGGGCCTTTCACCCCTAGACGTAGATCACGAGAGGGTATTGTAGGACACCAACTCTAACAGGCCTCCACGTGCCTTTCGGCACGCTTCACCTTGTCCACGCCTAGATCGTCCGGTTTCGGGTCGTGCCCGTTTGACTCCCCGCGCTTGAACACGGTGGTCCTGGTGCAAAGCACTGCGACCATATCGGTTTCCCTACGCCTTCCTCGATAATCGAGTTAGACTCGTCAAACAGGCACACTCCCTGGTTCGTTTTTCAAAACGTACGACAGAACACCGGCTTCCCAAACTTCCTACTAGCAGCTCGCGCTGCGGTCGTTTTGTCCGGGACCTTGTGTGCTCTGTCGCTCCATCGCCAACTGATTTCACGCCCTATTGCACCTCCCTTCTTGGGGTGCTTTTCAGCGTTCGCTCACGCTACTTGTTCGCTATCGGTCTTGAGGAGTGTTTAGTCTTCGCGGTCGATGCCCGCGATCTTCACGAGGGATATCCAACCCCCGATACTCTGGAACTGACGCGTTCCGTACTCGACGACATTACGGGACTGTCACCCTGTTTCGTGCTCTGTTCCAAGAGACTTCGTGTCGCGTTTCGAGAAGTGAAAGTCAGTCCGAACACCACATTGCCCGAAGGCTTCGGTTTGGACTGTATCGCGTTCATTCGCCATTACTAACGACATCGCGTTTGCTTTCTTTTCCTGTCGATACTAAGATGTTTCAATTCTCGACGTTCCCCATTGCGCGAAGCAATTGCGGTGGGGATTCCCATTCGGAGATCCTAGGTTCTTTGCCTCCGTGCGGCTCCCCTAGGCTTATCGCAGCTTGGCACGTCCTTCTTCAGCTCTCAAGCCGAGCGATCCACCAGCTGGCACAGTAGCCACGTTCATCGGATCGGCGTTGCGACAGAGTCGCAACGTTGAGTGACCCGGGAACGGGTCCAGTGGACGCCTGGACTACACGTACACACGGTCTCATCTGCACGCCAGTAGACAGCTGGCCTGCATTAACCCTTCCCAGCCACACTTACGCGGGCTGGTGCATCGGTTCGGTCGTACTCGATCGAAGTCCCGTCTCCCACTTAAGGGCACGGATTCGGCGACCGAGTACGAAGCATGGACCCACAGGGATTCGAACCCTGGGCATCCTCCTTGCAAAGGAGGCACTCTCCCACTGAGCTATGGGCCCACGTCCACCCCTAAGAGAGGGTGGACAGAGAGATTGTGTTAGCCTTGGTAGTTCAAAGGTGCCCGATCGGCCAAACGGCGCGATCGAACGTGCGGAATACCGCTAAGGTGGGCTGGGGCAACGCCCCAGTCCCGGTCTGTGGAGGTGATCCAGCCGCAGATTCCCCTACGGCTACCTTGTTACGACTTAAGCCCCCTTGCGGAGCCCAGATTCGACCTCGGAATCGAGGCCTCATCCGGACCCCACTCGGGTGCTTTGACGGGCGGTGTGTGCAAGGAGCAGGGACGTATTCACCGCGCCCTTCTGAGGCGCGATTACTACCGAATCCAGCTTCATGAGGACGAGTTTCAGTCCTCAATCCGAACTACGACCGAGTTTCGGAGATTAGCGTCCCCTTTCGGGGTTGCATCCCACTGTCTCGGCCATTGTAGCCCGCGTGTCGCCCAGCACATTCGGGGCATACTGACCTACCGTTGCCCGTTCCTTCCTCCAGTTTGGCACTGGCAGTCCTCCTAATGTACCCAACTACCACAAGGGTATTGCTGGCAATTAGGAGTGCGGGTCTCGCTCGTTGCCTGACTTAACAGGACGCCTCACGGTACGAGCTGACGGCGGCCATGCACCTCCTCTCAATGGCTCCAGTAAGGTCATCAACCTGACCTTCACTGCACATTGTCGATGCTGGTGAGATGTCCGGCGTTGAGTCCAATTAAACCGCAGGCTCCTCCGGTTGTAGTGCTCCCCCGCCAATTCCTTTAAGTTTCATCCTTGCGGACGTACTTCCCAGGCGGTCTGCTTCACGGCTTCCCTACGGCACACCACAGGCTCGTAGCCTGTGGCACACCTAGCAGACATCGTTTACAGCTCGGACTACCCGGGTATCTAATCCGGTTCGTGACCCGAGCTTTCGTCCCTCACCGTCGGATCCGTCTTTCCAGAGCGCTTTCGCCACCGGTGGTCCGTCCAGGATTACGGGATTTCACTCCTACCCCAGACGTACCCTCTGGATCTTCCGGTCCCAAGCCACACAGTTTCCACCGGACGCCCGCGCGTTGAGCGCGCGGATTTCCCGATAGACTTGCGTGGCCAGCTACGGACGCTTTAGGCCCAATAAGAGCGGTCATCACTCGTGCTGCCGGTATTACCGCGGCGGCTGGCACCGGTCTTGCCCAGCACTTATTCTACTACCACCTTACGGTAGTGAAAAGCGAGGACTATATGCCCTCGCACTTGGAGTCCCCTTATCGCACTTTCGTGCAGTGTAAAGGTTTCGCGCCTGCTGCGCCCCGTAGGGCCCGGTATCTTGTCTCAGATACCGTCTCCGGGCTCTTGCTCTCACAACCCGTACCGATTATGGGCACGGTGGGCCGTTACCCCACCGTCTACCTAATCGGCCGCAGCCACATCCTATGGCGCCGGAGCGTTTCTGACTCTCGCCACTTCCAGGCTGAGAGCCGTATTCCGGATTAGCCTCAGTTTCCCGAGGTTGTCCGGATCCATAGGGTAGTTTGGCCACGTGTTACTGAGCTATCTGCTACGAGTCTAAACTCGTGCAACTAGCATGGCTAAATCGGACTCCAATAGCAATGACCTCCGGCAGGATCAACCGGAATGAAATGCTCTTCCCCAGCAAAACTGGGGGAGTTGGCGGTGAATGTAAATACACTCACACATGGGTCCACACGTTCGGTGACACGATCGAACGACCGATCGGGCGTCACCGAACTACCAAGGCTAACATCAGATCCCATCTATACGGCGGACCGCAGGGGTAGGATCCTCATTTCCTTCGGACGTGTTCATAAGCCATCGGGGGTACATAACCCCTTCGGACCTGAACCGTCCGAGACGAGATGACGGACCGAATTGAACGGCCCGTCGATCACGCGTTCTTCGCGTTTACACCCAACCACCCTGAGATATATAAGGGCGTCGGATCGCGTCCACGCCGGAAATCATAGCCGGCGTGGGTGTGTGCGATCACAACTGAATGCCCTGCCACATATAAGGCAACCGGATCGTCACGATCGGAAACCGATCGTGACACAGCCGGTATGCCCGAGCTGTGACAGTCGTCGAACTGAATCAACGACCGTCTCGAGAGTGGGGGTATAATCCTGCCTCCGTGCCGGGAAACGGCCGGAGGGGACGTGGCGCGTGGGCCACGTCGTTCGCATTCATATCGAGTGCTGGGTGTATATATAAGGCCGTCGTCTCGAGGGATCACTGAACGACGTTGGACAGTCACAAGATGCGATACCTCGAGCCGCTCAAGTCGAAACGAGACAGGAAACGAAAACTATCGGCGGTCAGGCTGATTCGAACGCGAGAGGCCGAGGACGCGGCTGAGGAATGCTCGAGTAACGCGGAATCCAGCGTGGAGGCTCTCACGGAGGACCGGCGCGCCGTCGGCGAGCCACACCAGCAACACCACGCCGGCGAGACCGAACTGGAACAACAGATACGTCGAGAGGTCGCCGGCGAGTACAGCGCTCCAGTAGCGGTCGAAGAAGTAGAAGAACCCCTCGAGGAGGCCCGGCCCGGGTGGTTGTCCCTCAACTGGTGCGATCGGCCAGAGCATGAGCTCGACCTGGAAGACGCCCTGTCGGAACACGGAGTCGATGATATCCGCGGGAAGATGGGACAGATAGCCGAGTCCGAACGCGAGTCCAACGCCTGGGCGCGTGGCCGCGTGTGCAATCGATCCGATGAGTATCGCTAGTGGCACTGCAAAGAAGATCGAGTGGCCAATGGCGTAGCCGCTGTCGAACACGCCGAACTCCCAGGCGAGTGGCTTGTCGATCAGATCCGGGAGGACTGACGCGAACACGACTGCGAACGCCTCGAGTCCAGTCGGTGACTTCCGAAAGGCGATGTGACAGCACAGCGAGTAGGCGAGGTAGGCGACGATTGCGTGTTCCCACGGCCACATAGGACGGTGGTGTGGTGGGTGATGAATAGTTATGCAGCGCTTTTTTGCCTCGAAGTGACGGGTCGTTCACTCGGGAGTGCAGTAGTCACGTCACTATCTGTGATGCGTTGAGAGCGGTAATAGTGTATTACCGGTCACGGACACCGCGATGGACGGTGACCGACGACGTCCGGCCCATCGGTGTTCGTGGATAAATATCAGAAAATAATTTTCACCGTCGATCATGGCGTGAACGTCGTCCAGTATGCGGTATTCCTAGCGTGGTGTTCGGTCGCTACCACGCGGTGGGCTATCGAAGATCACCAGTATAAGTGATTTCGAACTCACAGGTATATCCCCGTGGTCGACCTAGAACGATTGTGACCGAGTACGCTATCGAGGCTCGCGACGTGGCGGTGACATACGCGGACGGGACCGAAGCGGTCCGCGGTGTCGATCTCCTCGTAGAGACTGGGGAGTTCTTCGGCTTTCTGGGGCCCAACGGCGCAGGGAAGACGACACTGATCAAGACGCTGGTAACGCTGTTGCGCCCGACCGATGGCACGGTGACGGTCAACGGGTTCGACACCGTCGCAGAGCCCCAGAGCGTGCGCGCGACTGTCGGGTACATGGCACAGGAAACGAGCATCGACCCCGAGTTGACGGCTCGAGAAAACCTCCGGTTTGCGTGTGACGCCTACGGCGTGTCACGGGCCAAGCGGGGCGACCGGATCGACGAGTTACTCGAACTCGTCGAGCTGACCGACGTCGCGGACAAGGTCGCCGACGATTTCTCCGGCGGGATGAAAAAGCGGTTGGACGCGGCGACGGCGCTGGTCCACCGGCCGCCGCTCGTGTTCCTCGACGAGCCAACGACCGGACTCGATCCGGCAGCGCGAAATCGGCTCTGGGAGTACTTCCAGCGGATCAACGACGAGGGAACGACGGTCTTTCTGACGACACAGTATCTCGAGGAGGCCGACCAACTGTGCGACCGGCTGTCGGTCATTCAGGACGGCGCGGTCGTCGCGGACGGGACACCCGAGACGCTGAAACGGCGTGTTGGGGGCGAGATCCTCGCTGTCGAACTAGCAGAGCCCGCCGAAAGCGAGCGCGCGGTGGCGGTCGCCCGCGACGAATCGCTGTTCGCAGAGGGGGCGACGATCGAGCCGACCGAATCGGGGTTGGCGGTGACAGCGCGCGACGCGCGAACGCGCGGAACAGATCTGTTGGTCGCGCTGCGGGACGCCGACATCGGCGTGGTCGGGTTCGACGTTCGCGCGCCGACGCTCGACGACGTGTTCCTCGCGGTGACTGGGGAGCGAACCGAAGCGGCCGCAGCTGACGGGAGCGATGTGCAAGCCGAGGCAGTCAGTAACGGCGGTGACGCGAGAGAAACGACGGTGACAGACGACGGCGAAACGGGGGCCGCCGCGGACGCAAACGGGGTAAGCCGATGAGTGTCCAGACCGGCGACCGCTACGGCGGGACCTTCGCGAGGGACGTGTGGACCACGTTCGTCCGGTGGACGATCAAATCGGTGCGGAACCCGTTCGTCCTCGTCGTCTCACTCGTCCAGCCGATCATCTTCCTCGTATTGTTCACGCAGGTGTTCGGCGGCGTTGCGACGAGTGCACTCGAGGGAGTTACCTACGAGACGTATCTCGTGCCGGCGATCGTGATCCAGGTCGCGCTGGTAGCGGCGGCGACGTCGGGGATCGGGCTGGTCAACGACATCGAGAACGGCATGTTCGAGAAGACGCTGGTGAGTCCGATGAACCGTGTCGCCGTCTTCGTCGGCAAGACGCTGGCCGAGGTCGTCCGTATCATCGCACAGGTGACGATCGTGCTCAGTCTGGGCGTGGTACTGGGTGCCGAAATCGCGACCGGGCTGGTTGGGGCCGTCGCGATCGCGGGTATCTGCGTCCTGTTTTCGATCTGGTTCACCGCGTTCTCGAACGTACTCGCCGTGGTGACCCGCGACGAGGAGTCGACGATTATCGGAGCGAACCTGCTCCAGTTGCCCTTGCTGTTCGTCTCGAGCGCGTTCCTCCCATTGGCGGCGCTCCCGACGTGGATCCAGACGGTCGCGACGTTCAATCCGATCACGTACGGCGTCGACGCCACCCGTGCGGTGATGCTCGGCGAGGACACGATGACGGTGATCGAAGTCACCCGCTTTGGGGGGATGTGGGAGACGCTCGTGCCGGCGCTGGCCGTCCTCGTCGCGCTCGCGCTCGCGTTCGGGTCGGTCGCGATCTACGCGATCAGCCGTGCTGCCAGCGCCGACGTTCAGTGACGGCTGTTGCCGCGCTCGCCGCCGTAGACCCAACCGACAGCATTTAGCGATCCCAGGCGTACGGCTCGCCATGGATCAGTCGGGATTCGTCAAACTCTCGCTTATCGGATTTGCGCTCGTGATCGTGAGTTTCGTCATCCGCGGGCTGAGCCGGATCGTCCTCGAGGTGGCGGTTGCGGATCTCATCCAGGCACCGCTAGCGATCGTCGGCTTCGGGCTGCTCGTCTATCTGTTCGTCAGGGCGACCCTCGACTTCGTGGGCCTCTGGCCGATCGAACGCGGAGAGACATGAGCGGAAGGAAACCGTTTTTCGCCCGCCGTCCGAACCCAGAGGCATGACAATCGACGTGCAGGCGATTTCTGACCTCGGGCCGGACGATCGCGCTGCCTTCTTCGAGCGCGACGCTGGCATCGAGGCGGTCAGGGGAGACGTTCGCGACATCGTCGACCGGGTCCGCACCGAAGGTGACGTCGCCGTCCGCGAGTTCACGAGCGAGTTCGACGGTATCGAAGTCGGCAACGTAGAGATTACCGACGAGTGCGAGCGGGCCGCTGACGAGGTCGACGACGGCATCCGCAATGCGATCGAGACGGCCGTGGCGAACGTCCGCGAGTTCCACGAGGCGCAACTCCCCGACGACTGGCAACGAGAGTTCAGCGAGGGACGGACGCTCGGGCGGCGCTTTCGCTCGCTCGAGCGCGTCGGCGTCTACGTCCCCGGCGGCTCGGCAGCGTATCCCTCGAGTGCGATCATGGGGATCGTCCCGGCGGTCGTCGCCGGCGTCGACCATGTGTCGGTCGTCACGCCGCCGGCAGACGAGTTGAACCCGGTGACGTTGGCGGCGATCCACATCGCGGGCGCGGACGCGGTCTACAGCGTCGGCGGCGCACAGGCGATCGCGGGGCTAGCCTATGGAACGGAGACGATCACCAACGTTCAGAAGATCGTCGGACCCGGCAATAAGTGGGTCACCGCGGCCAAAGCCGAGGTCCGGGGCGACGTCGAGATCGACTTCCTTGCGGGCCCAAGCGAAGTCGTCGTGGTAGCAGACGAGAGCGCAGACCCAGCGCTCGTCGCCGCGGAGCTGGTCGCTCAGGCTGAACACGATCCGAACGCCTCGGTCGTGGCCGTCACGGACGACGAGGCGACCGCCGACGCCGTGGCTGTGGCTGTCGACGAACAGGTCGGCGACCGCGAGCGCGAAGAGATCATCCGGGAGGCGCTCGCGAACGATGCGAGTGGGGTCCTCCACGCACGCTCGATGAGCGAGGCGATCCTCTTTACGGAGGCGTACGCCCCCGAACACCTCTCGATCATCGCCGATGACGACGAGTCGATCTTAGAGCGCATCGACAGCGCAGGCAGCGTCTTCCTCGGGCCAAACACGCCTGTCGCAGCGGGTGACTACGCCAGCGGCACGAACCACGTCCTGCCGACCAACGGTGGGGCGCGCGTAGCCGGCGGCCTCTCGGTCGAGACATTCCTTCGGTCGACGACGGTCCAGCGCCTCTCCGCGGACGGCTTGGCCGACCTCGGTGAGACGATCACCACTCTCGCCGACGCGGAAGGGCTCGAGGCCCACGCCGCGAGCGTCCGGCTCCGGCTGGACGACGAGACCGACCGCTAACGGGTGGTAATCCGCGATTGAGCGGCTGGAAATAGGTTACGGAAGCGCATATCGGTTTTACGTAGCTGGAACACGGAGTAAGCAGTGAGATGGAACCGCGTGTCGATCCGATGGACGGGCGCGTCCTCGAGCGCAACTACGATTACGCACAGCGGAACGTGCGGCTCCTCTCGATGTGGTACGACTGCGAACTCGAACGGATGCTCGAGCTGCTGGCAGAACACGATATCGAGCTGTCGCGAAACGATCGGCGGCAGTTCGGTGCCTGGTACCGGTTGCTGCGGTAACGCTCGAGGTGTTGTCGGTAACCACTGCGCGTCGCGGCACGCCCGATCGAACGACAGAGCTGTGAGCCGTGTGAAGCGGGCATCGGGGCGAGACAGCGACGTAACCGAATTAGGCTAGTACATCTGTCTACTGAGGGCGTCACAGTTAACATCGTTGCGCCGGAATGGGATGGTATGAGCACGGACAGTATGGACGGCGGGGAGGCTGACACGCGTCCGAAGATCGAAGTGACCGAAGACGCGGCCGAGCAGGCCATTTCGCTGCTCGAGGGAGAGGGCCTCGACGTCTCGGAGGCGGGCCTCCGGCTGTTCGTCCAGCAGGGAGGCTGTGCCGGCCTCTCGTACGGGATGCGCTTTGACGATGCACCCGACGAGGACGATACGGTATACGAACACCACGACCTGCGCGTGTTCGTCGATCCAGCGAGCCTGAAGTACATCGAGGGAAGCGTCCTCGACTACGAAAGCGGGCTGCAGGCCGAAGGATTCCACGTCGACAATCCAAACGTCGTCAGCGAGTGTGGCTGTGGCGAATCGTTCCGAACGTAATCGATCCCGTTCTCGTTTCTGAGCGGTCACGGCTCCGATCTCCGTTCATCTCACGAGCCAGGGCTGCTGTGAAAAAGGAGTGGCAACCGACGAGCGGCTGATCGACTTCCTACCGGTTTGGTGGCCGTCGGGTTACTCCTCGAGTTCGAACGCGACGGTGACTTCGGCTTGGTACTCCCGGTTGTCGACACTTGCGACCTCGACGCCGAGTTCGTCGACTTCGATCCAGTGAACGTTCTGAAGTGTCTCTTCTGCGCGGTCGATTGCGTCGTCGGCTGCTGCATCGAAGCTGTCAGGACTGGTTCCGATGAGCGTGATTTTTTTGAAGACCATCGCCCATGTCACTACACCACAACCCGACGTAAAACTGCGCGTCGTTTTCGGGTCGGAAGGGAACGCGTGATGTCGCCTACTCGGTTCGGGCCTCGAGACGGTCACGAATCGCGCCGGAGACATCCGCGAGGTAGGCACCACCCCATAGCGCGACGATCAGTCCGCCGATCGAATTAAACACGAGGTCGAGCATCGTATCCGAGAGCCCGTACTGCGTGAGGACGGCGTCGATCCCGAACGCGTCGGCTGACAGCGCGATCGCGAACTCGAGGATTTCCCAGAGGACGCCGAACGCGAGGACGAACAACAGGATGAAGACGGCGACGAACCGTCGGGGGAAATGAATACCGTTGGCGTGCTCGTGGAGCGCGCGGACGGTCGCATAGCCAACACCGGCGACGATCGATGCCGAAAGCGCGTGGGTCAAATGGTCCCACCACCCGAGCTGCGTGTAGAGCGTTCTGGTCGTCCCCGGAAGGCCAACGGTGCCAAACGCGTGGAGGAAGACGGCAGTGGTGATCCAGAGTGTGAGCCGCGGGTCCATCGGAATCTCGTAGTCGCGCTCGAGAATCGGCGGGAGTTGCGTGACGACAAGCGCCACTGCAGTGTTCACGACGATCCCAGCGTTGCCCCTGTCGATGCCGATGAACAGCATTCCGACTAACCCGAGTTCCATGAGATACGTCAGTTGGCGCTGGCGCTCCCGGGATGGCAACACACTGGAGAGGCTACGCATCGTCACCTCTCGCGATGGGTGTGTCGTCCGGTGGACTGCAGTGTTCGGACCGGCCGAGTCGCCGGAAGTAGAGTTCGAAGACGACGCCAGCCCCGAAGCCGCCGATGGCCGAATAGACGAACTCCCACATAATGTCGTCGTGATCGGGTAGAAACGGGACGCCGAGCATACCGGCGAGACTCCACCGGAAGAGCGCCCAGAGAGCGGCAGCGGCCATCGTCGTGATGACGACGAAAATAACAGCAAAACTGGACGTCATCTGCACGGACGTAAACGTCTGGAGTTCGACAGCGAGAACGAGTGCAATCGCCGCCACGGAGAGATACGAGGTGACGTGCCCAGTCATTTCGATGTCGAGGCCAGCATCGAAGATCGGGAGCGCCGCCAGCAACAACACTTCCCACGGAAGCATGACCTGTGGCGACTGGAGGGCAAGCGGCGGGAACAGTGCAAGGACCACGAGCGCCACTGCAAACGTCGTCCAGAGGATGCTCCCGGTCACCAGCGCGCCGATGCCGACGGCCGCGATTGCACTAACCAATCCCCACGCGATCGCTGCGTTGGTTCGGCCGTCCGCGATCAGGTCCTCGAGAGAAGCCTGCGACACACTGGATCGTACTGACCGTTCTCACAAAAACGTAGTCGTCGCGCAGTGACTCGTCATGAACGTATCACGCCGGCACGACAAGCAGGTAGACGGTAGCGTACGCGGCCAATGCGATGGCCACAGCTGCGACCGTCGTGAGCGCCGTCTCGAGTATGGCCTCCCGAGACGGAAGCCACCGATCTCTCGTGTCGAACGGCGTCAGCCAGTCGGGATCCTGGACGACGCCACAGAGGAGGCCGACGCCGAGGATGGAGAAGACGAAGTGATAGGAGACCTCGAGTGTTGGCGGCGTCACGGCGAGTGCGGCGACGCCGTAGACAGCGCCGACGGCGGCCCGGCGGTCGACGGACGCGAGGATCGATCGATTAGAGACCCGATACACGACCGCGATCGCGAACGCGATCGTGGCGAGTTCGACCGCGAACGCACCGAGTAAATGCAGCGTCGGATCCGGATGAAGAACGACGCGTGACTCGAGAAGTGGCGATCCAACAGGGAACAACCAGTCGGGTGGCGAGCCAGTCACGAGATCGCCCCACGGATGCGACCAGAGCCCCCAAAGTGCAGCGAGGGCGACCGTCGTCGGTGGCAGCGCCGACAACCGGGCGATCCCGCGGGAGACGAGGATTCCACTGGCCACGAACAGTACCATCACGAACGCAGCGAGTGGGCCGTCCCAGATCAGCGCGACCGCGACGAGCGCCACGAGAATGGCGATCCCGGCGAGATGGCTGGCGTGCGAGCGCGCCGAGCGCCCGCGGACGGCGAGCAGCCCGAACGCCGGCGCGGCGACCGCCCCGACGACCAACGAGTGCGTGACCGAGCGATGGACGGCCCGGCTTGCGCCCCAGAACGCCGCTGGGGCCCCGAGATCGCCGCCGAGAGCTTGCCACTCGAGCAGGCCGACGAGCGCGTACGCGACGTCGATGTCCGGAATCGCGGCGAACGTACCTGCGACGGCTCCGACGAGCAGGGCCGGCCGACGATCCCATCCCCGCCAGTCCGCGACCAGCGCCGCGACGGCGAACGCGAGCAGGGCGTGCCCGACGAACATGGATATATCGGGTATGTGGCGGGTCATCTTAAGCGCCTCGTAGCTATGTCAACACCCACCACAGGTTCCGCGAAGCGTCTGCAAGCGGCGTATCCAAACGCCGGCTGTCGTTCGCCGCTGTCGGTAGGTCTTTGCAAGTGGCCGGCGAGCACACGCCCATGGCTCAGCAACCGTCGACCGAGGCGACTCGCGCGCCATCCGTTGGCGAACTCACACCACCGGATCGCACCCTGATGGGGCCCGGACCGAGCGACGTCAATCCACGTGTGCTGCGGGCAATGAGCACGCCGCTCGTGGGACACCTCGATCCCTCCTTCATCGAGATTATGAACGAGGTCCAGGAACTGTTGCGCTATACCTTCCGGACGGACAACCAGTGGACGATTCCGGTTTCGGGGACCGGCTCGGCCGCGATGGAGGCCGCGATCGGCAACGTCGTCGAACCCGGCGATACGATGCTCGTCCCGACCAACGGCTACTTCGGCGGCCGGATGGCCACGATGGCCCAGCGGGCCGGCGGCGAGGTCGTCGAAGTCGATGCGCCGTGGGGCGAACCCCTCGAGCCTGACGTGGTCGCGGACGCACTGGCCGAACACGACCCCGATATCTTCGGGTTCGTCCACGCCGAGACGAGTACGGGCGTGCTTCAGCCAGATGTCTCCGAGCTGACGGCCGCAGCCCACGACCACGACGCGCTCGTGATCGCCGACACCGTCACGTCGCTTGGCGGCGTCGAACTGCGCGTCGACGAGTGGGACATCGACGTGGCCTACTCTGGTCCACAGAAGTGTCTCTCCTGTCCGCCGGGTGCGAGCCCGCTGACGCTCTCGGACGAGGCGATGGAGAAAGTCCTCTCGCGCGAGGAAGATCCCCGCTCGTGGTATCTCGATCTCTCCTTGCTCGAGGGCTACTGGGGCGACGAGCGCTCCTATCATCACACCGCGCCGATCACGAACGTCTACGCGATCCGGGAGGCCCTGCGGCTCGTCGCCGAGGAGGGGATCGAAAATCGCTGGGCACGCCACGAACGGCTCGCCGGCGCGCTCAAAGCCGGCGTCGAGGCGATGGGCCTCGAGATGAACGCCCCCGACGAGTACTGGCTCCCGAGTCTGAACGCCGTCCGCGTCCCCGACGGCATCGACGACGGCGCGGTCTGTGACGCCTTACTCGAGCAGTACGATCTCGAGATCGCCGGCGGCTTGGGCGATCTCGCCGGCGAGATCTTCCGGATCGGCTGTATGGGCTACTCCGCACGTCCCGAGAACGTCATCTACGTCGTGACGGCGCTGGGTGACGTCTTGGAGTCGATGGGCGCGGACGTCGAGCCGGGCGAAGCCGTGACTGCGACGCGACGCGCGCTGAAAGAATAGGGAGTCGACTGCGGTATTCTGCCGTTTCTATGCCGATGCTCGGGGTCCTGGGGGCGCTCGTTCGACCTGATAGTCTTCTCCGTCGACGACGATAATGGCCCACTCGTAGCTCGGATTCGTCCGTTCGAGCCGTGTCTCGAGGTCGTCGGCGTCCCCCGGTTCGGCGACGAAACAGTGGAACTGTCCCGACGACGCGGACGGAAGCTCTCCCGTCTCGAGAACGGTGTTTACGTGAACGACTTTCCACGCACGTTCAGCGCGGAATTCGGGGCCGTTGCCTTCGACGGTGTAACCCAACTCTGCGAAGATCGACCTGGCCTGCTCGACGAGTCGCATGTTAACAGGACCCATTCGATACCATCTATGAGACCATCCCTCATAAATGTTAGTACGTGACAAAGATTCGCCGTATCACTGCGCGTCTTCGAAGCAACCTGCAATAGTTTCGATCATCTGTATTATGTGAATGGGAATTGCGACTAGTAACAAGGAGCGGTCGGCTGCCAACAGCGAGGCCACGACGAAACGCTGGCAGCACGACCGATACCCACGAGAGCGGCGGGCATACCGTTACTCGTGGGCGGCGTCCCACTCGGTCGGTTTGCGGAAGTTCCCACACCGGTTGCACTTGATCCGGCCCATCGCGTCCATCGCGGTATCGAGGGACTCGCAGTTCGTACAGAACCAGCCATAGCGGCGCTCGGCGTCGCTGGACTCATAGACGACGAGAAACGGCCCTTTCGATCCCTTGTCGCCCTCCGTCTCCGAGATGTAGACGGTATCACCGTCGTCGGTCGACCAAGCTTGCATGCCCAGCGATAACGTCGCTTCCGATAAATGACTGTCTGTCCGGCATAGGTAGGCCGACACGCGGCGAACAGCTCCCACGACCGCGGTCCGCAGTCGTGTCATAACTACCCACCCGTGACAGGTTCACAAGGATGACAGTCCGTACTGAAAGGTTTACCCGCGCGGAAATCGTCCGGTTGGCTAATGTCGCTGGTCGTCGTTCCCGTTCGGTACCCGTTGTCGAAGCACTCGCGGCGAACGCTCGAGCGGGCAATCGAGATCGCCCGGTCGCGAGATGCAGCGCTGACGGTGCTGCACGTGAACCTCTACCAGAACGGGAAGAAAGTGACGCGGGTCGATCTGAAAAATGCCGTCGAGAAGGCGTTCGGTCGGATCGAACGGGCTCGATATGTCGTCCGGACCGGCTTTCTCGTCGAAGAAAGTATCCTCGACGAGGTCGCCGCCGAGGGTGCCGACGTCGTCGTGATCGGCTCCAAACAGGCGAGTCGGCTCCGACGGATCTTCCAGCGATTTACCGACAATCCGGACATCGAACAGTATCTGCGACGCCACCTCGACTGTGAGGTCATCACGGTCGAAAGCGCACGCGCCTAAGCGGTGCCAGCAGACGGGCTCGGATTACTCGTGGGCTCCCGCGTTCCGAACGACGAACACCGGGATCGAAGCGTTGTCGACGACCCGCTCCGAAACGCTGCCCAGTGACGTGACCTTCTCGCGTGGACTCTTCCCCCGCGTCCCGATGACGATCAGGTCGATTTCCTGTTCGTCGGCGTACTCGAGGATCGTTTTCGACGGCGTCCCGTGTTGGACGTCACTGACCGTCTCGAGGCCCTCGTCGGCTGCTCGCTCTTCGACGTCGGCGACAGCCGCCTGTCCTTCGGCCTGGAGCGAGCGCTCGAGGTCCGTGCTGGTCTCGTCGTCGGCGGCGGCGGTGATCCGGCTGTCGACGACGTACAGCGCATGCACCGTCGCGTCGTTGTCGGCGGCGATCGAAAGCCCGTGGGTGAGTGTCTCGGAAATCGTGTCGCTTCCGTCCGTGGGAATCAGAATATCGTCGTACATCTCTCGGTCAGGTTCCGAATTGGGCCGGCCCCAGTATAAATTACACCCACGCTACGAGTCGCTGGGAGCATCTCGACCGATTCAGGCAGGTCATCTCGTGGACGAAACCGTCACCGATCCGCTGGATCCGCGGGACTCTCGCTTGGCTCGACAGGCGAGTCGGTCGTCGGTCGCTCGAAGCCCGACTCGTCGACAGCCAACCGGGCGACGCCGCTGGTCTCGTCGAAGACGTGGTGACGGCGCGGGTAGGCGAACTCGACATCGAGTTCCGCGAATCGGTCGCCGATTGCCTCCTGGACCGCCGACCGGATGATCGGCTGTTTGTAGGGGTGTTCCATCCAGAAGAAGAGCTCGAGGACGATCCCGTGATCGCCGTACGTTTTGATGTTGCATTTGGGTGCCGCAGCGTACCGGGCACTGCCGATTCGGATGTCTGGTCCCCCGGCGATGACGTCATCGACGGACCGGGCAGCCCGTTCGGCGGCCCGACGCGCCGCCTCGAGATCACTGTCGTAGGTAATCTCGAGGGTCAGTGAGACCCGCGTGCGCTCGTCTTCCGCGGAATAGTTGATCACGTCACGCGCGTGAATGTCGGAATTCGGAATGACGATGAAGGTATTCTGGAGGGTGAAGATCTTGGTGTATCGGATCGTGATGTCCTCGACGAACCCACGGTGACCGGCGTCGGTTACTTCGATCATGTCGCCGATCTCGTAGGGGCGGTCGGCCAACACGTAGAACCCGTTGATCAGACTGCCGACCACGGGAGCGAGGACGACCGCGATCACGGCCGAAATGACGGTCACCGAGAGGAGGATCTGCGTATTGCCAACGCCGAGGATGCTGGCAGCGATGGTGACGGTCCAGAGCAGGGCAGCGACTCTGACGCCGCTGAGAACCGATCGTGTGACGCTCGGTCGTTCGATCCGGCGGGCGACCGTCCGGCCGGCGAGACGAACGACGACTTTCGAGAGGTACCAGCCGACGGCGAGCACGACGAGTGCGAGGACGACCTCGATAACGTCCAGGGGGACCGTTCGCGGGAGCAGCTCTTGGATCGCCTCGGCTACCGAGTTCTCGGCGGTACCCTCGTTAGCCTGAAGGACCCCGCGCATGCCAACACACTCTGGCTCACTGTGGTTAAGCGTTCTGACCCTCTTTCCGAGCGACCGATCTCGAAACAACCCGATTTCGAAAATGCGTGCTACTCGATGTATAATAAATCATTTAGTCATTGGACCCGTAGCGTGAGATATGGCACCAGACGAACTTCGCTCGACGGTCGAACGCGTCGGCGACCGGTTTAATCTCGGCGAGTACGAGATCGACGCCTATCTCACCGTCTTAGAGCAAGGCCAGCTCACCGCAAGCGAGATCGCGGACCGAACGGAGATTCCCCAGCCCCGGGTGTACGACACCGTCCGCAGCCTGAGCGACCGCGGGCTGGTCGAACTGCGCGAGTCCCGCCCGATGAAAGTCGTCGCGATCGACCCTGCGGAAGCATTCGACGACGTCCAGACGTCCTTCGAGCAGATGATCGCCGACCTCGAGGCCCGCTATACCGCACCGGCCAGAGACACGGAGGCCGTCTCGCTGGTCAAATCGCGGTCGACGATCCTGCGCTACTTAGAGGAGGTCATCGACAGCGCGGAGTTCGAACTCGCACTGTCGCTGACACCGGACCTGCTGACCAGATTCGAGGCTGATCTCCGTGATGCGGTCGACGCCGGCGTGAGCGTCGACCTGATCGTGACGCCAGCCAGCGAGGCACCCGATCCGGACGCGTTCGACTACGGTGCGGTTGCATCGACCGCTCGTGCTCGTCGCGGGATCACGACGCCGGTGGTCGCTGTCGCCGACGGCAACTACTCGATGTACGCAACCCAGGATGCCCTGCGTGACGATCAGGACCGCTACGGCGTCATCTTCAACCGGTCGGCACTCGGCTTTCTCATCTCCGGGTTCTTCGGAACCGTTCTCTGGACAACTGCCGATCGAACGCTCGGCGAGGACGACACTGCACGGTCGTACCCCCGAACGTACGCCTCGATTCGCCGATGTGTGAAGGATCTGCTCGATGAAGGCGGCGAGTTCTACGCGACTATCGACGGCCGCGACGTCGAAATCGGTGGCCAGCGGATCGTCCGCGGGCAGGTTCGCGATATCTCATTCGAGGTCAGCGAGGAAGTCGCCAGCCTCACGATCGAGACTGAGGAGGGCGAGGAAGTCACCGTCGGCGGCCGCGTCGCCGCCCTCGAGGACGTCGAGGCCCACGAGATCCATATCGGCCGCGACGAACCCCCGGCGATCGAGGACGCCTGAGACGGTCTGCTGTACCGATGTCCCGGCGCACCCGCATGACGGGTCGTGGGTGCGCCGGCGCTGACTGACAATGGCCAGTATGATAACAGTACAACGAACGACGGCCCCGTCCCGATGACATGGACCGGGCCACCGTCGACTGGTCGCAGACCGTACTCGAGCGGGCACAGACTGGTGTCCGAGACGGGTCCGTTCTTGTTTGGTCCAATGATATATCCGTCGTCTGCAGGCATCTGCCGACCATCAAGCGACAATCAGTGATTGAAAGGGGCGATATCGCCATCGAACGGGAACGTACCCGTCCAACACCGCCGCATACGTTGGCCGAACCGGTGTAACCAACACGACGACTCGAAAGTCACAGTTTAGTACAGTATTTATAACTAACAACTAAGTTCGGGGCCGTCGGCGTTCTACTGGTCATGGGACGCGATACTGCCGGTCGACGCGACCGGTCGCGCCTCGAGCGACGGTCGTTTCTGAAGGCTGCATCAGTGTCGACCGCGGCCGGGGCCATGGCCGTCACCGGTTGTCTCGGGCGTGGTCGCCAGCCGGGAACGGTGGTGATGACCGCCGCCTCGGACGTCGCGGGGATCATGCACAGCGACGGCGATCAGCCGTCGATCCAGCAGGCTCTCTGGGACGCCGGTCTCGACGAAGACATCCGCGTCGAGATCCAGACCGTCGTCAGCGATTCCGCAGCACGGATGCAGACCACCCAGTCGGCACTCGAGGCGGGCCGTGCCCCACCCGACATCCACATGATGGACAGTGGCTGGACGGTTCCGTTCATCCTTCGGAATCAGACGGTCAACCTGACCGAACAACTCCCGGATGAGACGTTACAGTACGTCAACGACAACTATCTCGAGGCGAGCCTCGAGACGGCGCGCGCGCCCCAAGGCGGCGATCTCCATGCCTTACCGCTGTTTCCGGACCTCGGCTTTACCTTGTATCGGCAGGATCTCATCGAGGACGCTGGCTACGATACCGGCGGCTGGGCGACGGACCCACCGCGCTGGGAGGAGTTTTCGGCCGCGGTTCGTGACGCGAGAGATCAGGCCGGCCTCGACTACGGCTACACGACGCAGGCGGCCGCCTACGAGGGGCTGTCCTGTTGTACGTTCAACGAGGTGATGACGTCGTGGGGCGGGGCGTACTACGGCGGGGTTGACAACCTGTTTACCGCCGGTGATCGACCGATCACCAGTCGACGATCAGCAGGTCATCGACGCGATCCGGATGATGCGCTCGTTCATCGAGGGCGAAGAGGAGAACACCCTCGATGGGTACCCCCAGATCTGCCCGTCGGCGATCGTTCAGTGGACGGAACAGCAGTCGCTCAACCCGTTTGCCGGCGGCGAAGCAGTCTCGAACCGCAACTGGTCGTACGCGATCGCGGAGACAGGTACGGAGGACGCCTTCGGTGAGAATCTCGGCGTAATGACGAGGCCGTACGCGGTCTCCCAACAGGAGGCCCAGTATTCGGACGTCGGTGGGACCGCTGCGGCACTTGGCGGCTGGAACCTCGCGGTCAGCCCGTTTTCGAACCGTGAGGAGGAGGCGCTGCAGGTACTCGAGGCCTTCGCCAACAGGGAGGTCATGCTCAGCGTCTTCCGACTTGGCGGATTTCTGCCGCCGAACCTCGACCTGGTCGCGGAAGCCGATGCGAGCGACGTCGGTCCCGTCGCTCGCTACGCCGACGTGGTCAAATCGGCCAGCGAGAACGCGATTCCACGACCGGCAACCGACCTCTGGCCGGAACAGTCCGCACTGATCTATCAGGCGGTCAACGCGGCCTACCGCGGCGCGCAAGCGCCCGAGGCGGCGATGAACGACCTCGCGAACGAACTCGAGCAGAGCGAAGCGGAGGTGTCATGAATGGCAACTGAAACCGACGACGGGACGGGGACCGACACCGAACCCGTGCCCGACGGCGGAACGCTAACCGGCGGCGAGAGGGGAACGAGCCACGAACACGAGCGGACCGGGAACGCTGCCGTCAACTGGATGGAGAACCTGAGCGAAGCGGCCTACGCGTACCTGCTGTTGCTGCCGGCCTTCGCGTTGCTGACGCTGATCGCGTTCTATCCGATGATCCGGACGTTCGTCATGTCGTTGCGCGCTAACCAGACGCGAGGGTTGGACCCGCTCGGTGGCTTCGTCGGCCTCGAGAACTACATCGACATTCTCGCCGGGAACGCGCGACTTGCCAGACAGTTCCTTGACGTGGGGTTGACATCGTCGTTCCCATTTATCGAACTTGGCACGCCGCTCTTCCAACAGGCGCTGTTCGTCACGCTCGCCTTTGCGGTCATCAGCGTCGTCGTCGAGACGGTGATTGGGTTCGGGCAGGCCTACGTGCTTGATCAGGAGTTTACGGGGCGGCGCTGGGTTCGCGTGGCGATCATCCTCCCGTGGGCGGTGCCGATCGTCATTCAGGGGATGATCTTCTTCCTGCTGTTCCAGCCGACGGTCGGATTCGGCTCCGATCTCATGCAGAGTCTCGGGGTCTTCAGCGGGACGCCGCTGGCAAACAGCCAGGACGCGTTCATCATTATCCTCGTGGCCGACATCTGGAAGTCGTCGGCGTTCATGGCCCTGCTGATCCTCGCCGGGCTCCAGAGCGTCGACCGGAGTCTGTACGATGTCGCCCGCGTCGCCGGAGCCTCGCCGTGGCAGCGGTTCAAACTGATCACGCTCCCGCTCGTGATGCCGGCCCTGCTGGTCGCAATGTTGTTCCGAACGATGGACGCGATGCGGGTGTACGGCCTGATCGAGTCGACCGCCGGCTGTACGACCGTGCCGTCGCTGAGCTGTCTCGTCGTCGAGGCGATGTTCGGCGGCACGCGCATCTACGCGACGGCCGCCGCCGTGGCCTTCTCGACGGCGCTGGTCATCGGCCTGATCATCGGCGTGTACGTACTGCTCTTCCGCGACACCGAAGGAGGGATGTACTGATGACTGACCCAACCGATTCCACCGGTCCGACGACCGACACCGACTCGAGCGACACCACCACCAGCAACGATGACAGCGATGGCCAGCCGCGTGATCCCACGCTCCACCGCCCCGACGGCGGGGCGGTCCTCGAGAACGACCGCGACGCGGAGCTTGACCGCGGCCCGTTCCAGCAGTGGGTGTCCGACTCGATCTCACACCCCGAGCGGGTCTACCGGGCGATGTTCTACGTCGCGGCGATCTTCTTCCTGTTTACCACGCTGTTTCCCTTCTACTGGCTGCTCATGGTCGCGCTGACGCCGGAGGGACAGCTTCAGGACATCGTCTTCACGCCAAACGGCTTCAATCCCGGCGCGTTCGTCGAAGTCTTTCAGGTCATCCCCTTCCACATCTACATGTTCAATAGCTTCGTGATCGCGCTGGCGTCGACGGTCGTCGTCCTCGTCATCGCCAGCCTCGCGGGGTATGCCTTCGGCCGCCTCGAGTTCCCCGGTCGAACGCCACTCATGTTGCTGGTGTTGGTCATCTCGTTTTTCCCGCCAGCGGCCTTCTTCATCCCGCTGAACGACCTTTTTAACACCTCGTTTGCCATTCTCAGGCCGATCACCGGCGACGGGACACTCTACAACACGCCCTTCGCGCTGGTGACGCCGCTGTCGGCGATCTTCATGCCGCTGGCGATCTTTATCCTCACGACGTTCTACTCGCAGATCCCGGACGGGTTAGAGGACGCAGCACGCGTCGAGGGGACGACCCGACTCGGCGCGCTCTTTCGGGTCATCATCCCGCTGTCGGCACCCGGCGTCGCAACTGCCGGCGTGTTGACCTTCATCGCCGTCTACAACGAGTTCTTCTTCTCGTTCCTGATGACCGACGGCCAGCCCGAAAACTGGGCACCGATCCTCGACGGCATCCTCGCCTATCAGGGACAGTATCAGGTGTTGTACAACCTCATGGCCGCTGCGAGCATCCTCGGGGTGATCCCCGTCGCGATTCTCGTGGTCATCGCACAGGAAAAGATCGTCAGCGGACTCACCGCGGGCGCACTCAAGGAGTAACCCAATGGCACGAGTACGACTCGAACACATCACGAAACGCTACGACGACGTCACCGCGGTCGACGACGTCAGTATGGAGATCGAAGACGGCGAGTTCGTCACCTTCGTCGGCCCGTCAGGCTGTGGGAAATCGACGACGATGGAGACTGTCGCTGGACTCACACAGCCGACCGAGGGGCAGGTGTACATCGGCGACGACGACGTCACGAACCTTGCACCCAAGGATCGGGGTGTCGCGATGGTCTTCCAGAACATCGCGCTGTTCCCGCACATGGACGTCTTCGAGAACATCTCCTTTGGGCTGCGACTTCGGACGTACGACGACGAGGAGGTCCACCGTCGCGTCGAGCAGGCCGCCGACATCGTCCAACTCGAGGGGATGTTAGATCGCATGCCCGACGAACTGTCCGGTGGCCAGCGCCAGCGGGTGGCGATCGCCCGCGCGATCGTGCGCAACCCGGACGTCTTCCTGATGGACGAGCCGCTGGCGAACTTAGACGCAAAGCTGCGCGTCCACATGCGGACTGAACTCCAGCGGCTCCACCGGGAACTCGAGACGACGATCATCTACGTCACCCACGATCAGGCCGAGGCGATGACGATGTCCGACCGGATCGCCGTTCTCAACGAGGGGCGACTCCAGCAACTCGCACCGCCGCTGACCTGCTACAACGAGCCCGCAAATCGGTTCGTCGCCGGCTTCATCGGGTCACCCTCGATGAACTTCATCGAGGGCGAACTCGTCGACGGCAGCCTCGAGACGGCCAACTTCACCGTCGAACTGGATGCCGCGCGGCTGCCAAAGGTCGCGGTCGGTGACGCCGTCACGATGGGGGTCCGGCCGGAAGACGTTCATCTGACGGCGTATGCGGACTCGCTTGCCGCACCGACCGAGCCGATCGACGCCAAGACCGACGTGCTCGAGCCCATGGGCGACGAGGTGTTCGTCTACCTGCTGCTGGCCGAGGGCGCGGCAGGATCGATGGAGGAAGACCCCGCCACGTCGCCGAACCAGTTGCTAATGAGCGTCACCCCCGACACGGAAATCGAAGCGGATCAGGACGTCAACGTCGTGTTAGACCGCTCGAAGATCCACCTCTTCGATGCAGCCACCGGTGAGGCGCTAGTCCACGGTATCACCGGCCTCGAGGGCCCAGAGTCAGGCACAGCACCGACGGAAGCCGAATAGCTAGTGCTCTCGTGGCTCGACCGTCCTCGAGTGCATCACACGGCCTCTCTCATCGCTGGCGACGATCGATCGTGTGCGATCGAGAGACAAGTCAGTTCCGCTGACGATAGAAACGGTCTCCGGTGTCGGCCGGAGAAAGCGATCTTCGATCCACGCCCCCAGTTGGCGATGGAGAGAAGTCACTCGAGCCGAATGATTTGATATAGCGGGAAGCGGTGTATCAGGCTGAAACGAACCGACCGCCGACAGCAGACTACGTTCGAAATGATACGAGATCGATCCGATATCGAAGCCGGGATCGTCGGGCTCGGCAACATCGGCCAGTACCACGCAGAACGGCTCGTCGAGCACGGCGTGACACTCGCCGGTGGCATGGACGTCGCCACCGAGGCGCGAACGCGCTTTGCCCGTCGGTACGACGTCGACGTCTACGACGATCACCACGACTTGTACGATACCGTCGACGCCGTCATCATCACGACACCGAACAAGTACCACGAAGAGTACGCGATCGACGCCTTTGAGCGCGATATTCACGTGTTACTCGAGAAGCCACTGGCTCACTCCCTCGAGAGCGCACAGCGGATCGCCGAGGCAGCAGCGGGCTCGGACGGCTACGCGATGGTGGGGTTTAACAACCGATTTGCGAACGCGGTTCAGATCGTGAAAAACCGTATCAACCGGGGTGAACTCGGCGACGTGTCGCACGTCGAGGCCAACTACGTCCGTCGACGCGGGATCCCGGGACGGGGGACGTGGTTCACCCACCGACAGATCGCTGGCGGTGGCGCACTCATCGATCTGGGTGTCCACGCCATCGATCTGGCGTTGTATCTGCTCGGATACCCCGAGGTCGAGGAGGTCAGCGGCGTTGCTCGCAGCGAGTTCGGCTCTCGCGAGGAGTATGCCTACCTCGACATGTGGGCCGACGATGCGGGTCCCGACGGCTTCGACGTCGACGACTCCGCCAGCGCCTTCATCCGGTGTGCGGGCAACAGAACGATCTCACTCGAGGTCGCGTGGGCGACCAACCGGCCGGCGACCCACGAGTTCATTACTCGCGGCACCGACGCCGCTGCCCGGTTCGATCTCCTCGAAGGCGACCTCTCTCTCTACTCGGCGAGCAGCGTCGGTCCCGACCACCTCGAGGACACGTCGATCGAGACACGCCAGAACGACACTCACTCGGACGAACAGGTGGCCTTTTTCGACCGGATCATCAACGACGGAACGCGCCAAAACACCGTCGAGGAGGCACTCGCAGTCCAGCGAGTCATCGACGGAATCTACGACTCGAGCGACAAAGGCGAGACAGTCTCGCTCGAGAACTGAGACCGCCGAATGAGGCGGTACGGGTTACAGCAGCCGTTCTGGTCACGGTAGTACCTCGACACCAGAGAGCGGCTGACGAGCAATATCGGGCACGACGTTTACAATACTGAGCCACCAACGTACGGTATGGAAACACCACCCGAACTGGAAGCTGCAGCCGGCGAGACGACAGATATCACGATCACCAACCGCGAATATGAAGACGAGAGCATCATTGCCGTCGATTTTGGCCCCGGCGGCGAGACGCCGACGGTCGACATCGTCGATGACACGGCGATCGTCGTCGTCGGCGACGAGCAGTTCGAGTTCGATGTCCCGGAGGATGCCAGCGATGTGACCGTCAACGACGGGATTCTGACGATCAGCGGCTGATCCAGATCACCGTCCGTCAGTTCCCGGAAGTGGCGTCGACGGTCACCGCCTACTGCCGCTCCCGAGTGCCTGCCAGCCGTCGTTTTATCTCGCCAGGTGTGGTCGCTGCCCCCATGGAGATCGGCGTTCACACTCCGCCGCTGGCCGACGAATCGCTCGAGGAAGCGCTGCCGTATCTCGACAACCTCGGCGTCGGCGCGATCGAGCCCGGTGTCGGCGGTCACCCGGGGCAAGCTCATCTCACCCGTTCGGCGTACCTCGACGACGAGCGCGCACAGGCCGAACTCGCCGACCTACTCGCGGAGTACGACATGCACATTAGCGCGCTTGCGACGCATAACAATCCCTTGCACCCCGACGATGAGCGCGCCACACAGGCCGACACCGAGCTCCGCGAAGCGATCCGGCTGGCCGCCCAGCTCGAGGTCGACGCAGTCACCTGCTTCTCGGGGCTGCCAGCGGGCAGTCCGAGCGACGAGACGCCCAACTGGATCACCGCACCCTGGCCGCCACAACACGCCGAGGCACTCGAGTACCAGTGGGAACAGGCAATCGAGTACTGGGGTGAACTCGCAGCGTACGCTGCCGACCACGAGGTCGACATCGCGATCGAGATGCACCCGAATATGTTGATCTACGAGCCACACGGGCTGGCACGGCTGCGCGAGGCAACTGGCGAGCGAATCGGCGCAAACTTCGACCCCTCGCATCTCTACTGGCAGGGGATCACGATCACCGACGCGATCCGGTATCTGGGCGAGCGCGACGCGATCCACCACGTCCACGCAAAGGATACCCAAATCTACGACGCACAGGCCCGCGAGAAAGGCGTACTCGATACGACGCCGTACGACGACGAGCCCAACCGATCGTGGCTGTTCCGCTCGGTAGGCTACGGCCACGGCGAAGCCCACTGGAAGGATATCGTTTCCACGCTGCGGATGGTCGGCTATGACGGTGCGTTGAGCATCGAACACGAGGACTCCCTGACCAGCTCCCGGGAGGGCCTCGAGAAAGCGATCGATCTACTGCAGCGCGCGCGCTTCGAGACTCAGCCCGGCGAAGCGTACTGGACCGAGTAAGCGGCGAGACTACTCCTCGATCGGCTGGCCGGTCGAGTCACTCGACGAGCGGTCACGGACCTCGACATCGCACCCGGGACGGACGGCGATCTCGTAGCCCTCGTACTCGAGGTGGACCACCACGTTGCTGGCACCACCGCCGGTGGTGGTGAACAGATCGTCGAGTGCCTCCGGATTGACGACCGTAAACAGCGGGTCGTATTCCGGGGGCTCGACATCAGTCACGTCGATGCCCTCTTCGGAAGCGATGGCCGCGATGATCGCCTGTGATGGCGATCTCCCCCCATCGGGCACCGACGTTTCATCCGGCATGGACATACTAGCACCGTAGAGATACATATTGATAAGTATATTGGCTAATTCAGTGGTTGAGTGGATGATAGTAACGTTTCTGCTCGTGTTTTGGGGCGGAGCCAATCGAGTGTCGATGTCAGATCGCCGTTGTGGCGATTACTCACCACGTGCCCGTTCGAACAGGCCGATCGCTTGTTCCCGGCGGTCGGCGTGGTCGACGATCGGCGCTGGATACTCGGGAGCAATCTGCTCTCGTTCAGCCGGCGCTAACTCATGCCAGCTGTGGATCTCCGCGGCAGTTGCATCGGCAAGTTCGGGGACGTACTCGCGGATGTACTCGCCGTCGGGATCGTACTCGCGGCCCTGTTTCATCGGATTGAACACCCGGAAGTACGGCTGGGCGTCAGTGCCGGTCGAGCCCGCCCACTGCCAGCCGCCGACGTCGTTTGCGGTGTCGTGATCCGCGAGTTTCGCCCGGAACCAGTCGTAGCCCGCCCGCCAGTCGGTCAGCAGGTCCTTGGTCAGAAACGAGGCGACGAGCATCCGCACGCGGTTGTGCATCCACCCTTCCGCACGAAGCTGGCGCATCCCCGCGTCGACGATCGGATACCCCGTCTCGCCGGCTTTCCAGGCCTCGAGTTCGGCCGGGTCGTTCTGCCACTCGATCTCGTTCTCGTAGCCGCTGAAGTTCTCGGTGACGGTCTCGGGGTTGAACTCGAGCACGTGCGCGTAAAACTCCCGCCAGGCGAGTTGGCGTTGGAACGCACGGACGTTCTCGCGGTCGTCGTCCGTCGGCGCGCGCTCGGCGGCTCGCTCCGTTGCGGCGTACAGTTCCCGCGGGCCGATCGTCCCCCACTTGAGATGTGGGGAGAGCCGCGAGGTCCCGCTCTCGGCGGGGTAATCGCGTCGCGCTGCGTAGTCGTAGATCGGCCCCGCACAGAACGCCGCGACGCGCTCTCGAGCCGCGGCCGTCGTCACCGTCGGTGGTGTCGCCGCCGGCTCGTCGAAACCCAGATCCGCAAGCGACGGAATCGGGTCGTCCGAGACGTCCGCGAGGTCGTCCGTGTCGGGCTCGTCGGCTGGGTCCCGTTTCTCGCGGTCGCGCCACTTCTTCCAGAAGTACGAAAACACCGAGTAATGCTTACCCTGATTCGGCGTGATCGACCCCGGTTCGTGGTGGATCGCGTCGTGGACTGACTCACAGGCGACGCCGTCGTCCTCGAGCGCTGCCCGAACTGCTCGATCGCGCTCCGCTGCGAGCCCGCTGTAGTCCTCGTTCCAGACGACGCGCGTCGCGTCGTATTCGGCTGCGACCTCGGGGACGACCGCACTCGCCTCGCCGCGGACGACGAGCAGGTTGCTCCCGCGCTCGCGGTACCACGCCCGCAGGTCGTCGAGGGCCTCGAGCAAACACGCGACCCGGATCGGTGAGGCGTACTCGAGGATGGTCGGATCGAGGACGAACAGCGGGACGACCGGCCCATCACCAGCGGCACGTGCGAGCCCGCGATTGTCGTTCGGGCGGAGATCCCGGCGGTGCCAGTGTACGATCACACTCGACTTGACGACTCGAGGCGGGAAAATATCGTGTTACCGGCGATCCGTGAGCGACGGCCGCGCTCGCATGGCATGACGGATAGTCTTTCACTGGTGAAACTAGTGGTTTGGAGACATTAACGGAGTAAAGAGAGTTTTCTATTCGTTTGTATGTTGTCCATAACAATGTCAGTGTCTCCGGGTAAGTGTGGTGTGGAACCAGTCCTCATGTAATCGGGGCGCACCGATCCTCGCCGATCGGTCGCGGCCACCCACGGGGACGGCCACGAGAGACAGCTATGAAACTCGCACTCATCGGCTTCGGTCAGGCAGGCGGGAAGGTCGTCGACGAGTTCCTGGCGTTCGATGCTCGGATCGGTGGCGGCTTCGTCGAATCGGCGATCGCGGTTAACTCCGCGACGACAGATCTCAAGGGGCTCGAGCACGTCCCGATGGAAAACCGCGTTCTCATCGGCCAGGCTCGCGTTAAGGGCCACGGCGTCGGCGCGGACAACGAACTCGGTGCAGAGATCGCCAAAGCGGACAGCGACGAGATTCAGGCCGCGATCGATCGAATCCCGATCCACGAGATCGACGCGTTCCTCGTCGTCGCCGGCATGGGCGGTGGCACCGGGAGCGGCGGCGCGCCGGTTCTCGCGAGACAGTTGAAACGGATCTACACCCAGCCGGTCTACGGGCTGGGTCTCCTTCCCGGGACGGACGAGGGCAGCATCTACACGCTCAACGCCGCCCGGTCATTCCGGACGTTCGTCGACGAGGTCGACAACCTCCTGGTCTTCGACAACGACGCCTGGCGCAGCGCCGGCGAATCCGTCGGCAGCGGCTACGACCGCATCAACCGCGAAATCGTCGAGCGATTCGGCCTCCTCTTTGCTGCTGGCGAAGTTCAGCAGGGCGACCACGTCGCCGAGAGCGTCGTCGACTCCTCGGAGATCATCAACACGCTCTCGAACGGCGTCTCGACCATCGGCTACGCGAGCGAGACCGTCGAGACGAACGACGGACTCCTCTCCTCGCTGACCGGCGGTAGCGAGACGTTGGACGACGGAGCGGCAACCAACCGGCTGACCAGTCTCGTCCGCAAGGCAACCCTCGGTCGGCTGACGCTGCCCTGTGACGTTGCCAGTGCCGACCGTGGCCTCGTCGTCGCCAGCGGGCCGCCAGCGTACCTCAACCGGAAGGGCGTCGAGCGCGGCCGCCAGTGGCTCGAGGACGAGACCGGCAGCATGGAGATCCGCGGCGGCGACTACCCGATTCCCGAGCGCGACGAGGTCGGCGCGATCGTCCTGCTGTCGGGTGTGACCGACGTCCCGCGAATCGACCAGCTCCAGCAGGTCGCGATCGAGACACAGGAGACGACCGCGGACGTCCAAGCCAGCGCCGACGAGGAGTTCGCGTCGCTGATGGACACTGGCGGCGAACTCGACGCGCTGTTTTAATCGAGACGTGCGATCCGTCTCGTCCTCGAGCGAGCCGTCCTCTCGAAGCCGGCAATTTCGTCCACAGGGTCGAACAGGGCGACTAAGGGAGCTCGAGACGGATACCCGCGTAATGGCTGCTACTTCTGTTTCGCGAATCGAGGTCGGCGGGGACGGGCCCGAAGGAGGGAATAGCGCGTATCTCGTCGCCGATCGCGCCGTCATCGACCCCGGGCCGCCGACCGAACGGGCGTGGCAAGAGCTGCATACGGGCCTCAAACGCGCCGGCGTGACTCCCACATCCCTCGAGTACGTCCTCGTCACCCATTGGCACGCCGATCACGCCGGGCTCGCGCCCCGACTGGCCGAGACAGCCGACGCGACGCTCGCAATGGGTGCCGGCGACGCGGCCCTAGTGGCGGACTACGCACGTGAACGCGAGCGCCGCCTCGAGCGTGACGCCGCAGTGATGCGACGCTGTGGCGTGCCGACGGCAGCAGTCGATAGCGTGATCGACGGTGATTCGGTCTCTCCGATACCCGACGAGACGCCGGTCGAACGGCTCACGGACGGGGATCGAGTCGCGGGGCTCGAGGCCGTTGCGACGCCCGGCCACACGCTCGGCCATACGGCCTTCGCCGGCGACGGCTTCCTGCTGGTCGGCGACGCCGTGTTGCCGACCGTTACACCGAACGTCGGGGGCAGCGATACCCGGACGCTCCGGAACGGCGGACGCGAGTCAGCGGTAGCGTCCGCGACCGACGCCACCGAATTGGGGATCGAACGCGATCCGCTCGGGGCGTTTCGTGCGACGCTCGAGCGACTCGCCGATCGCTCAGATCGGCTGTTGGCCGGTCACGGATCTGGAATCGAACGGGGGCGCATCGCGGAGATTCTGGATCACCACCGGGAACGGTCCCAGCGGGTACTCGCAGCGCTCGAGGACGGCGAGCCGACGGCAGCCGCGAAAACGCCGTGGGAGGTCGCCTGCCAACTGTTCGGCGACCTCGAGGGTATCCACGTCAAGTTCGGTGCCGGCGAAGCGACGGCACACCTGCAAGCGCTCGAGCGCGAGGGCCTGGTCGAACGGGTCGCCGACGGCCCCGTCCAGTACGACATCGTCCGCTGAGGTCCGATCGAACGGGATTTTGGGTCGTAGGTGGCGATTACCACGTCACATCGGTATCGAATCCCGTGTCAGTTCGTATAACGAGACAATAACGAATTGTGATATTCACAACTGACCGCTCATGAGGAGTCGAGAGGACGGTACCACGACGCAGTCGACAGTGCGGAAAGCGCTCGAGACGGTTCTGTTCCGGACGGACGACCGAACGGTCATCGAAGAGTGTCGACGCTGTGGGACCACGCTCGAGTCCGTGTCGACGTGTCCGGCCTGTGGCAGCAACGACATTGTCGAGTATCGGATTCGGTGATGTCCGTGATCGGCGCTGCAGCGGCGTAATTACTCCGAGATCGGGATGGCATCGGTATCGATCTCCTCTCGCCTGCCGTCGAGTACCGCAAAGCGCTCGCCGCGGCGTGACTCGAGCCAAACGAGTAGTCGCTCGGCCCACTCGAGTTTGCGGGCTTTCGCCGCGTCGACTGTGGGGTCGTCGAAATCCCAGCCAACGAACGTGAGGCGTGCAGCGCCGACGTGGTCCGCCAGAAACGCCGCGCGGTCGCCGTCGGTGAAGCCACCGTAGTTTCTGACGAAGCCGCGAGGCGCGGCCTGCGTTGTCGGGATGACGTATGCAGCGTCACAATTGGGGACAACCGCACGGGTCGCGTCGAGATTGTCGCCGTGGGCGTGGACCGCGACCGGAACGCCCCGTTCGGTGAGGTCCACGACAGTATCGGGATTCTTGTCGAGGTCGGTCACCATGCAGTCGACCGCGATCCCATGGCTCGCGAGGGTGTCGACGGCGGTCGAGGCGGCGACGACGGCGTCGGCCGCGCGCGCTCGCTCGAGAGCCTGCTCGGTCTCGAGTGATGGGCCAGCACCGGCGACGGCGACGGTCGCGTCACGGATGCGCGAGAGATCGGCGGGGTCGAACGACGTCTCGAGCAGCGACGCGAGGAGATCACGCCCGCGCTCGTCGCCGGCCCGGTCGTAGCCGAAATCGTCCAAGATCGCCTCGTAGACCGGTTCCCACTCGTCGAACTCCATAGTCGGCTCGTGCTCGGCGCTGGACGGGTTTGTGTGTTCGGTCTCGACCGACACCAAAGAACGGACCCAGTCGTCACTGGGCAACGTAGTACCACAATAATTCCGTGTTGTGGGCCGGGGGTCACCTCCAAAGTACCCCTACCCGGGAGGCTACCCGGCGTCCACTCGCTCATTTTCAACCCTCCGGCATAAGCTTTCTCTTAACGCAGCAGTCCTGACAGCTTTTCAGCGAAATCCCCGAGACTGCTTTTTCCACCCGATAGCTCGCCAGCAACGCCGGAAACGTCGGCTGTTGATCCGACGAGCAAGCACGTCCCGTCAGCCGTCCGTCTGACGGCCGCTCCCTGGTCGGCCGCGACGGCCGCCAGCCGGTCGCTGGCATCAGGATCGAGCCCATCGACCTCGAGGAGTTGGCCCTGCCAGTCGTCGGCCACCGCTGGATCGACGCCGCGCTCGCGGAGTTGCGTCCGGAACTCGCGGGTGGAGTGGACGTCCAGTTGTGAGATCGTGATCCCGTCTGCGGTCGCGCTCGCGCGCTCGGTAAACGCCTTCCCGATCAGGGCCGCGTCCCGCGTCTCGGCCACGTCGTGGGTCCGGATCACGTGTGCGCCGCGCTCGACGGCCATCGACGTTGCCGCAAGGCTGACCGGCAGTCGCTCGTCGGTCTCGCGGCCCGCGATTTCGCCGAGGAAGTTCTTTCGATTGATAGAGACCAGCATCGGTCGCTCGAGCGCGCGAAACTCCCGCAGTCGGCGGAACGTCTCACGATCGTCGGCGAGCGTCTGGGACTCGCTCCAGCCGCCAAAGGCAGGGTCGATAATCGTCTTGTCGGTCAGGCCGTTCTGCTTCAGTGCTTCGTAGACTTGATCGACGTAGTCAGCATCTGCAGCCCACGCAGGCGATTTCCGGGCGGCCCAGTCGGTCTCCTCGACGGCACCCGGCCGCTCTATATCCGGTGGGCTCGCCATCTTCGCGACCGCGGCGTCGTGGTCCTCGCAGACGGTGGGCAGCTCCGGATCGGCGAAGCCACAGATGTCGTTGACCATGTCAAAGCCCTGCGAGAGGGCCTCGTCGGCGACCGCTGCATAGCGGGTCTCGATCGAGAAGATCGCATCCCCGGAGACGCTCTCGATCGTCTCGAGCGCGAGATGGAGCCGCTCGAGTTCCTGCTCGGCCGAGAGCACGTCGAAGCGTTTGTTGGCCGACTCGAGGCCGATATCGACGATGTCGGCCCCTTCACCGATCAGTTCCTCGTCGACATACCGGGCCGCCTCGCCGGGGTCGTCGTAGACACTCGGATCGTACGGCGACTCTTCGCTGATGTTCAACACACCCATGATCCGGGGCGGATACTCGTCACCGATCCCCAGTCCGGCGGCGTCGACGCTGTCCATATCCCGTCTGTGGAAGCGACGCCAAAAGGTATCGTGGTTCCGGCGAACGGTGCTCGCTCACGTCGGCTGAGTCGGGGAGCCAAGACCGACACGATGGAAAGCGAAAACCTGGCAGCCGGTAGGCTACTCGTCGTCTTCCAAGACGGCCAGCCGTGAGTCTCGCAAGAGTACTTTCTTGACGATCGAGGGGTTCTCGAGCAGGCGGTGTTTCGCGTGTGCGCCGCGGCCGCGCCCGCGTCCTTCGCGTTCGGACTGGATGACGTTGAGGAAGTTCTGTTCCTGGAGGATCTCCTGGACCCGGCGTTCGGAGAGGACATCGAAGTCGAGCTGGCGGGCGACTTCCTTGTACTGGTTGTAGATGATCTTCGTCGGGAACTCCTTTTCCGAGCTGTTCTCGGTCAGCAGCGTCAGCGAGTAGAGAATCGCCTTGGCCTGCTGGGGCGAGCCCTCGATCAACTCGTTGAACCGGTCGGCCTCGGTCTTCTCTTTGGCGTCGCGGACGTGGTCGGCCGTGACCTGAGACTCGTTTCGTTTCTTGGCGATCCGGCCGGCGTTCCGGAGGATGTCGATCGCCTTGCGCGCGTCACCGTGTTCCTGGGCCGCGAGGGCGGCCGTTAGCGGAATCACGTCGTCGGAGAGCACGCCGTCGTGGAAGGCGTCGCGGCGTTTCTCGAGAATCTCGACGAGCTGGTTGGCATCGTACGGTGAGAAGACGAGTTCGTCACGCGAGAGGCTCGACTTGACGCGTTCGGAGAGGTGATCCGGGAAGTCGATCTTGTTCGAGATGCCGATAATGCCGATGCTCGAGTCCGAAATCCGGCGGTTCTCCCCGGCTCGCGATAGTTTGCGGAGGACCTCGTCGTCCTCGAGCATGTCGATCTCGTCTAAAATGACGATGGTGACATCAGTGCAGTGGTCGACGGCCTGCCAGAGACGCTTGTAGTAATCGCCGGTCCCCAGGCCGCGGTCGGGAACAGTGATCCCGCTCTCGTCGGGGTCGTTGACGAGTTGGGCGATTGTCTTGACGATCGACGCTTCCGTGTTCTGTTCGCCACAGTCGATGAAGGCGTACTTTACGGTGACGTCGTCGTGTTCGGCTTCCGTGATGACGCGCTGGGTGACCGACCGTGAAATAAGTGACTTGCCGGTCCCAGTCTTGCCGAAGATGAACAGGTGGTTGGGTTCGCTCCCGAAAATCGCCGGGTTCAGGGCGTCCGCAACCCGTTGCATCTGCTCGTCACGCCCGACGATCCGATCCGGACCGGGCAGGTGCGTGATCTCGAGCAGACGCTCGTCGGCAAAGACCGGATCGTCGTACCGAAAGAGCGGGTCTCGATCGTCGTTGGCGGACATTGCGTTACTCCGCCCCTTTCAACTGGACTGAAATAAAGCTGTGGAGATCGCTCGCGAGTGTAAACCTGCCGTCAGAGCGTCGCAACGTGGCATTCCTAGCCGTATACCTGAGAGTTGCTCGAACCGCCGCCCTCGCGCTTCTAACCGCTCGCGGTGGCTACCCCCACCCCCATCGCGAGTGTAAGGCTCGGATGCTCGACCCGGTCAGCGACACGTTGGCTTGGGTTTCGGCTCCACGGCCCCGTCCGACAGCCACGGACGGAATTCCGCAGCGACCGTCGAAATCTCACTCGAGAGCGACTCGAGTGACTGATTTATCGATTATCGACCGGGGACACACCCCCCTCGCGTTTGTAACGCCGTGAGGGTTGGGGTGGTCGAGATTGATCGTCGAATATCCGGAAGAAAACACCGGTTTTGAGCCGAATTTACATCCGCGATACTGGTGTGTTCCAAATCAGAACCCACACACGGATATGGAGTTACAAACGCGAGGGGGGTGTGTCCCTCTCACACTCCGCTTTCAGAGCCGATACACGAATTCTGCCCCGTTCTGAGCGCTCTCCGGTCGAAAATACATTCGCTAGTGTCCCCCGTCGTTTTACGACGCAAGACGAGAACAGCTACTATAGAGTGTTCTGACACTAGTATAGTACTAGTGTAGTTATAGTGCTAATAATTATAGTACTAGTATAATACTAGTCTATCTAGCACTAGTCTATCTAGCTCTCTTCTCTAGGAATATATCTCTAGAACATCTAGAGAAGTCGATTCTCGACAGCCGTCGCTACCTCGTCGTCGGTCATCTCACCATCGAACCGCGAACGCGTCTCTTTTTGCGGTCCCACTCCGAATCTCGGCTATGAATCCGACGGCCACAGCGTTTCAGTCACGATCGCCGTCTCCCAGCGACTCGTTTGGCGACCTGACTGCACCGACTCGTCTCGAGTTCGTCTCACCTTCGTCCCAATGACCGACGATTCGCCATCACCCGAGCCACCTGCCAGTCGAACGCCGCCAGCGGTTGCGGTCGTCGACGCACAGTCGCCCGGCAACGTCGGCACCATCGCCCGCGCGATGAAGAACTTCGGCTTCGAGGACCTCCTGCTCGTCGACCCACCCGAACTCGATCCCGACGGCGAGGCCTACGGCTTCGCCGGCCACGCACGCGAGGACGTGCTGCCGAACGCCGACGAGATCAGCTTCGACCACCTCGTCGAGAATTATCATACGATCGGCTGTACGGCGGTGACGAACGAAGACGACAACAGCCACGTTCGATTCCCCTATTCGACGCCCGCCGACCTCGCCGACCGGCTCCCGACCGTCGAGGCACCGACCGCGCTCGTTTTCGGCCGCGAACGCGTCGGCCTGACGAACGAGGAACTGACCCGGATCGACGAAATCTGCTCGATCCCGGCAAACGCCGACTATCCCGTCCTCAACCTCGGACAGGCTGCCACGATCACGCTCTACGAACTCCGGTCGCTGACCCTCGGTGACGAGACGCAGTTACCCGACGTCGAGCGCGTCCGCGCTCCCGAGCCGACTGTCGATCGGCTCTACGACCAATGGAGCGCCCTCCTCGAGGAACTCAACCACCCCGCGGAGAAACACGACAAGACGATGCGGATGGTCCGACGGGTATTCGGTCGGGCCGACGTGACCGAACGCGAGGCAAACACACTGCTTGGGATTCTCCGTCGGGCAACCGAACGGCCGGCCGAGAACAGTGACAGTGTGTGATACGACATCTCGCAAGTCAGTACAATAATACGGATTCAGTGACCATCTCCACAGGATGACTGACATTCGTCGCCGAAACGCGCTCGGATTGCTCGCTGGCGGAATGGCGCTTCTCGCCGGCTGCTCGTCGTCGTCCGGCGGAAACGGCAACGGGAATGGAAATTCCAATGACAGTAGCACAGATACCGCCGACAGTGGGAACACGAACGCGGCTGCGCGGACGCTCCCGCCGTACGCTTCGATGCTACCGACGACCGATCAACCGGCGTACTTCTACGGAGCGATCGACGTCGGGACGATGTCGACCCTGCTCGAAGACCAGGGTGCCGAGGCGGGCAAAGAGCCGACGGACCCACTCGTCGGTAACCCTGTCGTCGTCGCACTCCTCAGTTCGTTCGGACTCGAAAAGCTGGCCACATCCGCCGGTTTCAACGCATACAACGAGAACAACGAGACCGCCAACGGAGAAGAACAGTTCGTCTATGCCGACGGCGTGTACGCGCTCGTGGGCTCGTACGACCGCGACGGCATTACAACCGATCTCGAGGCTGCTGGATACACCCTCGAGACCGAGTCCGACGGATACGCTGTCTATGCTGACAGCGGAAGCGACGAGATCGTCGGTGTCACGGAGACTGTCTACGCATATTCGTATCCCAACGCAGCCGACTCGTCGTTCGACCCGGCGGCCGCCGTCGAGCGAACAGTCGCGACAGCAGCCGGCGACCGAACACCGAAACACGAGGCCGACGGTGACTTCGAGCAACTGCTTCGTGCCGGCGAAAACAGTGGTATCGCCTGCTGTCTCTACACAGCGAACGACGCGTTCGCGTCGGGGACGCTCTCGGACGATCAGACGAGCACCGAGAACGGATTACAGTTCGAATTCGGTGCGTTCGAGGGCGCATACGGCGTCCATCAGAACCTTTCGGTCACCGGTAGCGATACCGCAACCGCACGCGCCACCGTCAGCTACAGCAGTGATGAGGTGATCGATAAAGGAAAACTCGAGTCCTCGCTGGGAACGGAAGCGAACACGGCCACAGTCAACCGCGCCGAGACGACAGTGACGGTCGACGCCGAGTACGGCGGGGAGTTCGCTCGCGAGTGATTGCGTGCGGTCGTCCTGACGCGCTGACTACCGGGTCGCGACGGGTGACGGGTCACGCTCGTTCGTGAGTTCAACTGGCTGTGGCTCGTATCGTCCGGTTTCGGTGATGGTTCCGATCCACCCACAGTCACTGCAGGCGAACAGTCCTTGGCCGTCGACCAGCGTTCCGCCACAGTCGGGACACGTATTCGTCGCAGACGCGCGCGTGTCCTCGCGTGTGACCGAGCCGAGCGGTTCCGGCACCTCGCCGGTTCTGAGCGTGGCGATCGCCTCGTCGGTCGTGTACGTCTCCTCGGTTCGCTCGTCCGTGTGTGGGAACACACCGACCAGTTCGTCGTCGGCGTACACCTCGAGACACAGGAGCGGCGTCACCAGCCGGTCTCGCGTCTTGCCGGTCACCTGTGACGTCGTCGACCGCTCCCGGAACGGCGGTCGGATGCTCACGCCGCGGCCGTCAGCCCACTGTGCGAACCGGTCATAGGTGTCGATGACCTCCTGATACGGACTCTCATCGGTGAGTGCGACTTCCTGGGGCCAACTGCGCAGGAGCAACTCGTCGATCGCGCCCTCGGACTCGCAAGCCTGCAGTGTCTCGATCTGCTCGTCGATCGGCTCGAGCAATAACGGTGCGCGCACGTGACAAACCGCTGTAAGCGCCGTGGTCTCGGAATCTCGCGTCTCGGACATTGGTCATGCAATCGGCCAACGTGCGTGCTGATAAATGTTTCCGCCAGTGCAGGTATTCGAGGTTTCACGCTTCAAAATAGTATAATGGTAACAATCCACACGGGCCTGTGGGCGATATGTCGGGTGCCGCTCAGAACAGTCAGTCCATCAGAGCCCGAAGCAGATCTGCCGGCTGCGGAGCGACGTCGCTGGCGCACGCCGAACGTCTTCACGAGGTCGTAGCCGACCGCTCCTCGAGGATCGAGCGGAGCAACGACCGGAGCGCCCGGCGTTTGATGACGACGAAGCCGGCGAGGATCGTCACCAGCCCGACGAGCGTCAGTGAGTCGACGACATGTCCCAGCGCGAGCCAGCTGACGCCCATCGCAACGACCGGCTCGGCGTAGCTGACGAGGATGACCTGTGTCGCACCGCTTCGCTCGAGCAGTTCGAAGTAGAGCAAGAAGGCGAACACGCCGGAGACGATCGTCAGGTAGCCAAACGAAAGCAGCATCTCGGCGGTTAGCTCGACCGCCGCGACCGATTCGCCGCGCAGCGACGACCACCCCAACAACACACCCGCGCCGATGAGCATCGCCCACGCCTGGAGCGTCTCGAGTGGCAACGCCGCCGCGTCGATCGGCCGAACGAGGACGCTGCCGAGAGCGAACGCGACCGCGGAGGCAAACACGAGCGTCGCACCCACAGTGACCTCACCCGCGAGCGCGTCGGGTGAGGGCTGGACGATCGCGATCACGCCAGCGAGCCCGAGCACGAAGCCGACGACGCCAGCGGGTGCGAGCCGTTCCGACGGGAGGATGACGCCAGCGAACGCTGCCGTCAGGATCGGTGCTGTGCTGACAACGGTCGCTGCCACAGCCCCCGAGACGTACAGTTCGCCGAGGTACAACAGCCCGTGATAGAGCGCGATGACGAAGACGCCGGCGACCGTGACGGCAAGCCACTCCGCCTTCCCTCGTGGTCGCGTACGATCGGCCACGACGACCGCGTATCCGAGAACGATCACGCCCGCGAGCGCATAGCGAAGCCCGGCAAACAAAAGCGGCGGCACGTACTCGAGGCCGATCTCGATTGCGACGAATGAACTGCCCCAGCAGAGTGCGAGTATCGAAAAGAGCACCGCATCACGGTACCCATCTGGCACTGAACCGATCGTAGTCATACACGGTTCGGAAACAACTGTTCTATTTAGATGCTTCTACAAGCAACCGCGAATTCCTGAATTACAAATCACACATACGAATGTCATCCGAAGGATGAACTATAGCAGGAATTAGTCTTGTAGATTTCTCCAATTACATCGGTCGGAAGACACATACGGACTGCCGTCCGACGCGGTCGTATGGACGACCGCGACGTGCGCCTGCTCAAGGCGATCGCTGAACTCGAGACTGGCAGCCCCGAACAGCTCCACGAGGCGACTGGTATCCCGGTCTCGACGATCCACTATCGGCTCAACAATCTCCGCGAAGAAGGGATCATCGCAAACGACCGCTACGAAATCGACCTCGAGGAACTCGGCCTCGGCGTCACCGTGCTGGTCGAGATCCACGCCGACTATCAGGGCTCCTACGAGGAGTTCGCGGATCGGCTGTTGACCGTCGAGGGCGTCACGAACGTCTACTTCACGATGGGCGAGACGGATTTCATCGTTATCGCGCGACTGAGCGGCAGCGAGATGGTCGAGCGGCTGATCGCCGAGTTCGAACAGCTCGAGGGCGTCGACCGAACCGTCTCGACGTTCGTCATCTCGGCGGTCGAAGAACGGGACGCCTTACAGAGCTACAGTCTCGAGACGCTGCTCGAGGAGCTAGTCGAGACCTGACAAGCAGCGTGAACCATCCCAAACGCGTCGCATCTCTCATTCGAGCGGCTCTGCTTCGGGGAACTGATAGCTCCCATCGAGGATCTCCGCGCGCGGCTCGTAGAGCCGAACCGTGTAGTTCCACCCCGCCGGCGTATAGAGGAAGTTCGGCTGGTCGGGATCGCCGCCGAAGTGAATCGTGACGCTGCCGTCGTCGGCTCGCTCTGCGGTCACGTTGTTGATCGCGTACGCGTCGTACTCGTTTTCCTCGAGGTACCAGTCGCTGTTATAGACGGTGACCGACCAGTATCCGTCGACGGGGACGTCCTCGACGGTGAGCGTGTATGGCGTGTCGCCGTCGTTCCGTTCGGGCGTTCGCCAGAGGACAAACTCGTCCGTCTCCGGACTGCCGCCCCAGCCGACCGCGGTGCCGAGGTAGTGCTTGATGGGATCGACCTCGTCGACGTCGCCCCACACGCCCCGGGAGTCCTCCATCGTCTCTCCAACCGTGATGAGCGCATTGCGGATTTCCTCGAGCGACTCCTGATCCCAGTTGGGAATCTCGAACGTTCCGGGCGATCGTTGACTCGCCGTGAGCCCGTCCTGGATGGCATGAACGGCCTCTATGTCGTCCGGATCGTTCGGGTCGACCAACGTGCGGACCAGGACCAGACAGTACCGTGTCCCGACTTCGTCCTGTGTCAGCGTGTATTCGCCGGCAGTCGTGGACGACCCCTTCACGTAGTGATCTTGATTGATGACGATCAGCAACTGGTAGCGGTCACCAGTGTCCGGTTGGGTGACGGTGACTGGCTCCGTCAGATCGAAGACGCCAGCCGAGTAGAGCGTATCACGATTCATCTGGATGACGTCCTGCTGGTCGATGGGGACTGGCTCCCGGATGTGATAGAACTCGCCGAATCCGCCCAGCTCGGCGTAGCTCGCGAAGTACGTGTCCGACTCTGCGCGCGTGTAATTCTCCCACGTTACTGGAACGGACTCGTCGTCGGTTGTCTCGGTTCGGGTTTGGCGAGCGGTCGCCTCCGAGAAGTTCTGGCTCGCGCTGGCGCTGCCGACGCCAAGCGCGAGCGCGCCGGCGAGACCAGTCCCGCGAAGCGCGGTTCGGCGCGTCGTTCGCATCCATTCGGAGTCCGATTCGTCCCTCGTGTGCTGTGTCTCGTTGCACATACCCATGTTTCTCCGAGCGCCCCACAGCGGCCGTGCGGGCGACTCAACGGGTCACACACCAGCGCTCCATATAATACGAAGACGCGACTAGCCTGCACTCTCTTGACATGATGAGGGTATAAACTGGATGTTACTCACTGCACCCACTACGCTGGCTCCCCGTGCCGTCCCTGCAGCGGAGCGTCGCGAACACCGGCAGTAAACGAGTCGCGGTATCGACGCCTGTTAGGCGCGTTTTTGAATCTCTTCGCGCAGCAGTTGGCTCACTAGGTCACCGTCTGCCTTGCCACGAAGCGCGCCCATGCACTCTCCCATGAGCCCGGAGAACGCCTGCATGCCCTCGTCTTCGACTTGCGACTCGTTGCGCTCGACGACCTCGACGACGGCCTCGCGGACCTCGTCCTCGTCGGCACCGCCGAGTCCGGCGTCTTCGGCTGCCGCCTCGGCCGTCTGGTCTGGCTTCTCTGCCAGTTCCGTCAACAGGTCCGGCACGCCTTCGTTGGGCAAGTCGCCGTCCTCGACCATGCCCAGCACGTTCGTAATGTGTTCCTCGGTGAGCGCCTCGACGGGGACGTCGTCGCGCCGGAGTTCGGTCAGCGTCGACTCGAGCGTCGTCGCAGCCAGCGTCGGATCGACTCCGTCGGCGACCACGTCTTCGAATAGCGGCATGTACTTCCCGTAAGCGACCTGCTCGGCCAGCCCTTCGCCGAGATCGTACTCGTCCTGATAGCGCTCGACCTTTGCGGTGAGGAGTTCGGGTTCGGGCACCTCGCTCGGATCGGGTTCGACCGGCGGGACGTCCGTCTCGGGGTACATCCGCGCCGCGCCGGGCAGCGGCCGCAGGTAGCGGGTGGTGCCGTCGTCGTTCGCACCGCGGGTTTCTTCGGGCACGCCCTCGAGCGCGGTCGCGGCCCGGTCGGCGACGGCATCGATGGCGTTTGCGGCGATGTCGGTCTCGTCGGCGACGATCGCGACGGCGTCCTCGGGATCGGCACCGACTGCATCGCGCAGGGCCGTGACCTCTTCGTCGGTGACGCCGTAGGCGGGGAGTTCGTCGGTGTGGAAGATCCCGCCCGCGCCGTGGCGCTTGGCGTGATCCGAGAACTCGGTGCCGAGGCGGCGGTCGGGTGCGATCTCACGCCCGACGAGGCCGTCGAAGCCGTAGAGCGGCACCGCCATCACGGAGCCACCCGAATTCAGCGCGCCCTGAATGACGCCGCTGTCGGTGTCCTCGAAGACCGCAGTCACGTCCTGCGTGTCGCCGACCGACGCGTCACGTTCCTCGAGTTCGTCACGGATCGCGACAAGTTCGACCTGTCGGCCGACCTCGTTGTGGACGATATCGTCGATGTCGTCTAAGCTTTGGACACCCTTGATCTCGACGCGGGCACCCTCCTCGATGGAGACATTGACGTCCTGACGGATCGTCCCCAGGCCGCGTTTGACCTTCCCCGTCGAGCGCAACAGCATCCCAATCCGTTCGGCAGCCTCGAGGGCCTGCTCGGGCGTCGAAATGTCCGGACGGGTGCCGATCTCGACCAGTGGGATCCCCAGTCGGTCAAGGCTGTAGCGCACCCCGTCGTCGGTTTCTTCGACGCGCTGGGCGCTTTCTTCCTCGAGCATGAGATCCTCAATGCCGACGGCCCCGTCGCTCGTCTCGATTTCGCCGTCGGTGGCGACCAGCGACGAGCGCTGGAAGCCGCTCGTGTTCGACCCGTCGACGACGATCTTGCGCATGACGTGAGCCTGATCGACCGGGTTCATGTCCATCAGCTGGGCGATCTCGAGCACCGTCTCGAGGGCTTCGTCGTCGAGTTCGTGAGGTGGCTCGTCGTCTTCCTCGACGAGACAGGTCGAGTCGTAGGCGAGGTATTCGAACTCGCGTTCGACCATGCTCTCCTCGACGGCGGCGTCGTCGAGTTCGCCCAGTTCGCTCCGGGTGGGGTGGAGATAGCGCGTGAACGACCGCGTCGCCGCGTCGGGTTCGCGGAGGTCGGTCGGACACTGGCAGAACAGCTTCGTCGCCGTGTCGAGTTGCTGGTGGATCTCCAGCCCGGCGACGAGTCCGAGGGCCTCGTAATCGTACTCGGTCATTGGCGGCCACTCGGAGGCGGAGGGGTAAAAAACCGTCCAGTCCGCTCGCGGGATGACAGTGTCATACCGCCGGTCATAATTTAACGTCCGATTCGGTAACTACAGATGCGAACTATCTATATCGTGCGAATGTTAGAAATAGTATTAGTCACTGCCTTTCAATTCGTCTATCTGCTTTTCTAACTCACGACGGTTGTAATATTGTTCACCCATCGCAAATCCCAGTATCAGCCCCAAACCGGCCCCAACTACGTTGAAAAGGAAAAATCCAATAACCATACAGATAACGCCGGGAATGAGAATTGAGGAGCTTTTTGTAGTCACATTTAATGACGAATACATTCTTATTTATATTATTTGTGTAGAGGGTAGCGAACAGGTGGCCGGCTGTACTTACCGGAATCACGAGTGCTTCTGCACACGGAAACCGTGCTACTATCGGCTGCGGAGTCAGTACCAACCCACTCACGACCGCCGTGGAACGTTCCGGAAACCCGTGATAGCATCCCGTCTCAGTCGTCGACGTCGATCGAGTCTACCTGCCGTGAGGACGAACCACCCACTGCCGCGTCGGCGACCGCCTCGCAGACGCCCTCGAGCGTCGCGTCCACTGCGCGCTCACAACAGGCGCTGTACCGCGCTCGAGCGTCCGTGGCCGCGAAATCACGCTCGGAGAGCGGCCGCGTCTCGACGGCGACCAGCCCGTCGCTCGTCTCGAGCGCCTCGAGGAGCGGCTGGGTGCCAGCACCGAGGACGAGATCGGCAAGCACCGTGACATCGGCCTCTCGAACGAGCGTCTCGGCGGTGGCGCGGTCCTCGGGGGCCAAGCGCGCAAACGGTTCGGTCTCGATTGCCTCGACGCCCAGCGAGCGAGCGGTTTCGGCTGCAGCGTCGCCGCTCGAGACGGGTCCGAGCGTCACATCGATCCCCGCGGCCGCGAGTCTGGCGACGACGCCGGCTGCGGCGGCTCCTGTCCCGAGGACGTGAACCCGGTCCGGACGCGACGCTGGCTCCGGCTCGTGGGTGTCTGCCAGCGCCGTCACCGTCTCGGTTCCCGTCACCGGATTCTGTGTCACGACCGCGTTCGCGTCGAAGGAGTCGGCCAGCGCGTCGCCGGTCAACACCGTCGCTGGTGGGCCGTCTCTGGCGACCGTGCCGTCCGACAGCAACACCAGTCGATCGCAGTACCGCGCCGCGAGATCGAGATCGTGGATCGCTGCGATCACGGTTCGGCCCTCGTCGACCAGCTCGCGGACGAGCTCGAGTGTCTCGACCTGATGGTTGACGTCGAGACTCGCCGTCGGCTCGTCTAACAGCATGACTGGCGTCGCCTGGGCAATCGCCCGCGCGAGGACGACCCGCTGGCGCTGGCCGCCGCTTACCTCGTCGATCGGTCGGTCGGCCAACTCCGCCGTCCGGGTGCGCTCTAAGGCGCGCTCGACGACAGCATGGTCATCAGGTGTCGCCGACGAGAACCGCGAGCGGTGTGGATGACGCCCCATTTCGACGACATCACGGACGGGAAACGAAAACGAGATCGAGGTGTCCTGGGGCACGACCGAGACGAGCCGACTCGAGGCCCGCGACGAAAGGTCGTGAACGTCGGCCCCGTCGATCGCGACAGTGCCTGAATCTGGCTCGAGCGCGGCGCTGATCGTCCGCAACAGCGTCGTCTTTCCGGCCCCGTTTGGTCCGACGAAACCGACGAACTCGCCCGGTTCGATGGTGAGCGAGACGTCCTCGAGCACCGAGAGGTCGCCGAATGACAGCGAGCAGCCCTCGACGGAGATCGTCGCTGGATCCGGACGCGACTGCTCGTCGCTCTCGGGGTCTGCATCAGCCGTATCGGTGGGCCACCCGGGCTCGGTCATACCGAGTGCACCTCCCGGCGGCTGAGCAGGAACAGGAAGAAGGGTGCGCCAAGCGCCGCCGTGATGATCCCGACCGGAACGACGGCCGGACCGGTCCGAGCGAGGGTATCGGTCGCCACCAGGAACGATGCGCCGGCGAGTGCGCTGGTCGGCAACAGGATCCGGTGGTCCGGTCCCACGATCAGCCGCATAATGTGTGGCACGACGAGGCCGACGAAGCCGATGACACCTGCAACTGCGACGCCGGCGGCGGTTACGATGCTCGCAAGCACGAGCAAGAGGAGTTTGGTCCGCTCGACTTCCACGCCGAGGTGGTGTGCGTCTTCCTCGCCGAGCAATAGAACGTTCAGCTCTTGTCGGAACGCACAGAGCGCGAGCACGCCCGCCAGCGTGACCGGGAGGGCAAATCCCACGTCTCCCCACTGGCTGTTGTTGAGATGGCCCATCATCCAGTAGACGGCCTGTCGAAGCGAGTCACCGCTATGGACGAGCATATACGAGATCATCGCGCCGAGAAACGTCTGAATCGCAACGCCGGCGAGCAATAGCGTCGCGACTGGCGTTCGGCCACCCTCTGTCGCGATAGCATAGACGAGAAACGCCGTCGCGAGCGCGCCGAGAAAGGCCGAGACGTGGAGGCTTCCGAAGGGAATGAGCCCCGGAAAGACGATCGCCGCGACCGCACCCGCTGCGGCACCCGAAGAGACACCGATAATCGACGGATCCGCCAACGGGTTCCGGAAGAACCCCTGCATCACCGTTCCCGCGGCACCGAGCGAGAGTCCGACCGTCGCCGCGAGCGTGATCCGTGGCAGTCGAATGTCTTTGACGATGATCTGGTGTGTCACCGGCACGTCGAACGAAAAGACGGTCGCGTACTCGAGTCCCGGAGTCGGAACGGAGACGCCGAGGACGGGAAGCGACGCACTGCTACTCGTCACGCCGACAGGGACGACGACCGCGTTCAACATCGCCATCGCGACGGTCACGACATCGATCCTGACTGGTCCGAGTGCGGCGCTGGTGAGAACGACCGCGACGAGCAGGACGAACAGCCCCGCCGACCACACTGCTGTCCGACCCGATCGATACATACCCGACAACCAACCTTGCAGTAGGCAAATATTTGTTGAAGTAGGGTTGAGGTGGGAGCGATGCGACGCCACATAACCGTCCTGTTTGCCCTGCTAATTGTCGGTTCCGCGGTTGCGCCCACCGCCGCTGGGCAGTCGAACGCCGACACTGAATCGACCGTCGACGTTTCGTGTGAGTTCCCCCTCGAGCTGACCGATGCGACCGGCACGACCATCACGCTCGAGGAGCGACCCGACTCGATCGTCACGCTGCAGGCCAGCGACACCCAGACGGTGTACGAAATCGGCGCCGAGGACCGGCTCGTGGGGATGCCCTACAGCTATGCAACCAGCGATTTCGACCGTGGAGAGCGTGTGAACGTCGGTGACGGCTGGACGGTCAAGCACGAACAGGTGATCAATCTCGATCCCGACATCGTGCTAGCGGCGAACGCGACGAAGGAAGGTGACATCGAACAGCTTCGGAACGCGGGCCTTACCGTCTATCAGTTCAGCGACGCCAAATCGCTCGACGACGTTCGTGAAAACGTCCGGACGGCTGGTAAACTCACCGGCGAGTGTGACGGTGCTGAAGAGACGATTACATGGATGAACGAGCAACTCGAGATCGTCGAACGGACGCTCGAGGAGGTGGACCGCCCGACGGCGTACTACGCGATGGGTGATGGATACACCGCCGGGTCGGGAACGTTCATCAACGAGGTCCTGACGACGGCCGGCATGACGAACATTGCAGCGGAGGCGGGTGTCCAGTCATACAAACAGATCAACCCCGAAACAGTCGTCAACGAGAGCCCCGCCTGGATCGTCTATCCGAACGACCGAGAGCAGGTCCCAATCCACGAGTCGGTTACGGCGACGCCTGCCTACCAGAACGACAACATCCTCCCGGTGAACGCAAACTACATCAGCCAGCCCGCGCCACGGGTCGTCTACGCGATTACTGACATCGTCAAAACGGTCCATCCGGAGGCCTACGAAGAGGCGAGCGCGGAACTCGACGCCGCACCCGAGGACGACACCACGTCGGACGACCAGCAAAACGACAGCATTCCTGGATTCGGCGTTCCTGCCACCCTCGTCGCCTTGCTTGCTGCCATCGGATTCGTCGCACGGCGACGATAACGCGGGCAAGTAGAGTCACGCTTCTGATTCGTTTCGGTCGTCTTCTCGACGGCAGCCGACGTATCGTTTTGAAAAGGGTTTACTCGCCGGACCGCCCAGAGGGGCGCATGGTCGAGAACGTCATCTGGCCCGCTTATCTCGATGCGGACCTCTCGCGGAGCGACGGACGACGCGTGTCCCAGGACTTGGCAGTCGAAGAACCGACGGTCGACGAGATCGCAAAGGCCGTCCAGCAGATCGGGTACGATGCCACGATCGAGCGGGACAAGTCGTATTCCCGAGAGCACTGGCTCGACCGGGGCCGGGTCGTCGTCCGCGGAGCCGACGACTCGACGAAAAACGACCTCGTGCAAGCCGTCGCGGCGTACGTCGTCGCGATGCGCGAGTGAGATGCGCCGGATCGGCGCAGTCGTCCGTACGGCACAGGGACTTGCGGTACTCCGCGCGGACGCCGTCGACGACGAGGCAGCCGAGGCGTACCGCGACGAGATCGGCACGACCGTCCTCGACGACTCCCTCGAGGAAGTCGGCCGCGTCGTCGACGTCTTTGGGCCCGTTTCGCAGCCGTATCTGGCGGTGACGCCGGACGACGACGTGCACCTGCCGTCGCTGGTGAGTTCGACGCTGTACGCGCGGTAGCGCTGGTTCGCGGGTATCGGCCTCATTGAGTCCGTCCCCGTGGTCGAAAGACGCGACCACGGAGTGGAAAAGCCAATACGAGCGGGGTACAAACCCCGCGCCATGAACGATCGGACGCGGGTCCTCGTCGCCGTAGGCACGACGGTCCTGCTCTTTCTCGGCGTCCAGCTCGGCGCGCTGGCGCTGGTCGAGCCCTTCCACGAATCGGGTCGGCAAGCCGTTGAGAATCCCCAGAATCCGACGAACAGTGTTCTCTACTTCGGGGTGATGCTCGTCGCAACCGGGCTGATGCTCGCGGCCTTCAAGTACGATCTCGAGTGGCTCATCCGGCTGCTGATCGTCGGCGTCAGCGTGATGATCTCGTGGTACGTCTTCGCCGAACTCGTGCCGGCACTGCTCGCACCGCCGCTCGCTGCGGCTGTAGCCGACGCGCTCGCGATCGTCGTCGCGCTTGCCGTCGGCGCGGCGCTCCTATTGTACCCCGAGTGGTACGTCATCGATACGACGGGCGTCGTGATGGGTGCCGGTGCCGCCGCCCTGTTCGGGATCAGCTTCGGTCTGCTGCCGGCGCTGCTGTTGCTCGCGGTCCTGGCAGTCTACGACGCCATCAGCGTCTACGGCACCGAACACATGCTCGACCTCGCCGAAGGCGTCATGGACCTCAAGATTCCCGTCGTCCTCGTCGTCCCGATGACGCTGTCCTATTCCTACCTCGCCGACGGCAGCACCGACGACGTGCTCGAGGACGACCGCGAGACCGACACGAGCGCTGCCGACGGCGGCATCGACCCCGACACCGACGATAGGTCTGCTGCTGACGATGCAGGAGCCCTCGACCGCGACGCGCTGTTCATCGGCCTCGGTGACGCCGTCATTCCGTCGATTCTCGTCGCCAGCGCGGCGTACTTCCTCGAGGCCGGGACGATTTCAGTGCCCCTGATCGCGCTGAACCTGCCTGCACTCGGCGCGCTGGTTGGAACGATCGCCGGGCTGCTCGTACTCATGTACATGGTCCTCAAGGGTCGACCTCACGCCGGGTTGCCGCTGCTCAACGGCGGCGCGATCGGCGGCTATCTGCTCGGCGCGCTCGCCAGTGGGCTTTCGATCGTTACTGCACTCGGGTTCTAGGACGACTGCTCGAGCATCGAGACGCCCTGAATCTCGAATCGAGCGCCGCCGTCTTCGCCTGTCGTCACCGAAACCGACCAGCCGTGTGCGTCGGCGACTTCCCGAACGATCGCAAGCCCCAGTCCAGAGCCACCCATGGTCGCTCCCGCTCCAGGCTCACTGCACGCTGCCGAATACCCCGATTCGAACACCCGTTCGCGGCGATCGGGTGGAATCCCCGGACCGTCGTCTTCGACGTAGAACCCGGTAAACGCAGTATCGTCTGCATCCGTCCTCGAGTGCTCGAGCGGGCCGACCTCGACAGTCACGTCGTCGCCGGCGTGTTCGATCGCGTTCCGAAAGAGGTTCTCGAAGAGATGGCTCACCAGCGACTCGTTCGCACGGATCGCGACGGTCCCGACGACCTCGACGGTCGATGACTCCGTATGGACGTGTGCCCAGGCGTCCTCGACTGCCCTCTCGAGCGGAATTGCCGCTCGCTCGGCCTCCGCGACCTCGTCGATCGTCACGAGCGCCAGCACGTCGTCGGTAATCGACTCCATGCGCTCGAGCGACGACCGCAACGAACTGCGGTCGCCGTCGTCGGATCTGAGATCGATATCGTCGTCGCGCTCGAGGGTGTGTACCTCTGCCAGTGCGACCGACAGCGGGTTTCGCAGATCGTGTGAGAGGAGCCTCGCGAACCGCTCCATACGCTCGGCCTGGGCCTGGGTTCGTTGCTCGAGGCGGCGACGTTCGGTGATGTCGACGTGCATGACGAGGACGAACCGCTCGCCCGCGTGGTCGTACGGCGTCGCCTGCATCATGAACCAGCGCTTGCACTCGGGCGTGTGACAGGGGTACTCGAGGCTGAACTCCTCGCGGTCGCCGTTTGCGACCGCCCGAATCCCGCGTTCCGTCTCCGCCGCCTCGTTGGCGTTGCTTCCCTCACAGACCGTGAGATAGTTCGTGCCGACCCCGCCCGCCGCGTCAGACAACCCCTGTTCGTCGCCGAACGCGTCCCATGCCCTGTTGGTGTAGACGATTTCCCCCATCTCGTCGAGAATCGCCACGTGTGCAGGCATGGCATCGAACCCAGCGGTGACGACCGACCGAGAATCAGTCATTATCGCCTAGAGACGCGCCACCTACTTGAGCGATAAGGTAACAGGTACGTATCCTTTCACGAACTCGGACGAGACAGTCTCACTCCCCCGATGGCAGCCGGTAGGTCGCCCCCTCGTCGGTATCTTGGACTTCGATGCCGAGGGCCTCGAGTTCGTCGCGCAACTCGTCGGCACGCTCGTAGTTGCCGACGTCGCGTTCGGCCTCGCGCACGTCGAGGACGAGTTCTACGACGTCACCGGCGAGTGTGGCCGAGCCCGTCGTCTCGCCCGTAAAGGACAGCCCGAGGACGCCACCCAGTTCCTCGAGCGTCTCGACGGCGCGTCGAAGCCCACGGTAATCGGAGCCGCCCTCGCCGTCGGTATCACCGCCGATCGCCTCGAGATGGCGGTTGATCGCTGTCGCGACCGATAGCAGTGCAGACTGCGCCTCCCGGGTGTTGAAGTCGTCGTTCATCGCGGTCGCAAACGCCTCGCGCGCACTGTCGATTTCGTTGCGCAGCGACTCGTCCGTTGCTTTCGCACTCGCCTGTGGAGAATCCAGCACGTCGACGGCGGCCTCGTAGGCCCGCTCGAGTTGGTCCCAGCGTTCTTCGGCCTCGGTGATCGTCTCGTCGGCGTACAGCTGTTTGCTGTTGTACGACCCCGCGGTCAGGAACGTCCGCATGACGTTCGTCCCCCAGCGGTCGATGGCCTCGTCGACGGTGACGAAGTTGCCCAGACTCGAGGACATCTTCTCGTCGTCCATCTGGAAGAGTTCGCAGTGAAGCCAGTAGTTTGCGAACTGCTGGTCGGTTGCGGCCTCGGACTGAGCGATCTCGTTTTCGTGATGCGGGAAAACCAGATCCCGCCCGCCGACGTGGATGTCGAGCGTCTCGCCCAGATGGGTCATGCTCATCGCCGAGCACTCGATGTGCCAGCCGGGACGCCCCTCGCCCCACGGCGAGTCCCAGGTCAGGCCCTCGGGCGGAGTGTCTCCGTGGTCGACGCCCTCGTGGCTGTGTTCGTCGATCGCATCGGGGTCGACGCCGTCGGCCTTCCAGAGCGCAAAATCCGCCGGATGGCGCTTCTCGGTGCGCTCGTCGGGATCGCCCTGGGATTCGATCTCGTCGAGTTCCTGATTCGAGAGTTTGCCGTACTCCTCGAAACTGGTCACGTCGAAGTAGACCGAGCCGTTGGACTCGTAGGCGTAGTCCTTCTCGATCAGGGTCTCGACGAGATCGACGATCTCTGGAACGTGTTCGGACACCCGCGGATACACCTCCGCACGCAGGAGGTTCAGCGAGCGCATGTCGTCGATCGTCCGCTGGATGTAGGTTTCGGCCACCTCGCTTTCGCTCTCACCGAGGTCGTCCTCGCCGATCCGGGCGACGATCTTCTCGTTGACGTCGGTGAAGTTCTCGACGTGACGCACGTCGTAACCGAGGTGCTCGAGCCAGCGGTGCATGACGTCGACGTGGACCCACGAGCGTGCGTGGCCCAGATGTGGCGGGTCAGAGACCGTCAGGCCACAGTAGTAGAGCAAGACGTTCTCGGGGTCCTGTGGCTCGAACGGCTCTTTTTCGCCCGTCAACGTGTTCGTCACGTGCAGGGTCATTATCCTCTCTTCCCCCGGCCGAAAGTTAAAGCGTGTGATGCCCTCCGGACCCGACGGCCGGCCAGTCCCGGCAGCGAGACTGCTGACCGTCGCTACGGCTCGGCGCGATCGACCCGTGGCAGTAAGAACCGGACGACGTTTCCACGGGGAGTGTTCTCCTCGAAGACGAGTTCGCCGCCCAGCGAGTCGACACACCACTGCATCACCCACAGCCCGATGCCGGAGCCGTGGTAGGTCGCACTCGACTCGACGTCCTCTCTGAGAACGTCAACTTCGACCTCCGGGATCGGTGGGCCGTTGTCGCTGACAGCGATCTCGGCCTGTCCAGTGGTCGAATCGATGGCGACTGACACCTCGACGGACGGGACTTCGCGATCGTTGTGCTCGATCGCGTTTTCGATGGCGTGGGTGATCGCGTGCCGAAGGCCCGTATCGGCGTTTACACAGACATCGTCCTGGATGTCGACGGTTATCTCGGCCGCCGGCGCGTCCGCTCGCGCCTCCGCGACGATCTCTTCGACCAATTCGCCGATATCCGTGGGCGATCGCTGCGTTGCGTCGGGCGTTGCGATCTCCTCGATCTGGCGAATCGAGTCGCTCATCGTCCCGATTTCCGACGCGATCTCGCGGATCGTCTCGACTTCCTTCTCGAGCGTCTCTTCTTCGACGGCTTGTTTGAGACGGTCGGCATACCCCATGAGTACGTTCGTCTCGTTTCGAAGGTTGTGTCGAACGACACGATTGAGGAGGCGCAATCGACGTTCCCGCGCCTTGTACTCAGTGATCTCCCGAACCTCGGCGATGACACACGTGGTGTCGTCGACCGTCGTCCGATTGAGCCGGACGCGAATCCAGACCAGTTCACCCGTGGGCCGTTCGATCTGCCACTCGAACACTTGCGACTCGCCGGCGGCAGCAGCGTGCAGTCGATCGACCGCTTCGTCCTGAGAAAACGTCGTCGATGGTGCTGTGAACTCTCCGATTTCCATCTCGAGGATGTCCACTCTAGAATACCCGTATAACTCCTCGATCCGGTCGTTTACGTCGAGAGCTGCGCCGGTTTCCGGGTCGCGTAAGACGATGCCGATCTCGAGATCGTCGAACGCTGCCGGTAACGACACGCCCTGGGAAATCCCCATATAACATCTCAGAAAGTGTGGGTATAAAAAGTCATAACCAACAGAAGTAGCCCCCCGCGACTGCCGTCATCGATCGAGTGCCCTCATCCGGATTGTGCACCCACACGTTCGAGCGCGTCCTCGACCGCCCGCAGCGCGTTCGCACCCTCGAGTCGCTCGGCCACGACTACCATCACGTCTCCGGCGACGCCGGCTGCAGTCGGCGACAGCCCCTCGGCGAGAAGTCGTGCAAGCACGGCCGCGAGCGCGGCCGCATCGACGTCGCCGGCGGCGACGATGGCGGTCAGATCGCCGTCGACGGGACCGAAGGCCTGCCCGCCGACCGTCAGGAGTGCGTCGGCATCGCCGCTTGCGTCCTCGAGCGGGCCGATCCCGCTTTCCATCCGGACACGGACGTCTCGCGACTCGGTCTCGTAGGCCGGTAACTCCTCGGCGTAGCGGCGCAGCGCCGTCGCGATCGCGTCGGTCTCGCCGTCGACCGCGAGAGAGCGAGCGGCGGCGGTGTAGTTGACGACGCCGGCCCGTAGCGCGGTTCGGAGGAACGGCCGACGATCGACTGCCCGGCGCGTCTCGGCTGCCAGTGACATATCGGGGACGGCGTCTCGAGCCGGCATAAAGTCGCCGTCATTGCCGCTCTGATTGCGGTCGCACGGACCGATGCCCGACATATATACCGCTCCAGCCCCTCGCCACAGTCATGAGCGAGTCCGAGCCGGACCAATCCCCCGAGGACGCCGTTCGCGAAGCCGTCTCCCTGTTCCTCCGTCGCAACTTCCCCCAGATCGAGGGCCACGGCGGCGACTCTTCGATCACCGAGGTCGACCTCGAGGAGCGCCACGTCGGGATCAATTTGCATGGCGCGTGCAGCGGCTGTGGGGTCAGTTCGATGACGACCCAGGCGATCCAGCGGCGACTTCCGGCCGAGATCGACGCGATCGATCACGTCACCGTTACGACCGGCCTCGACGGACTGAGCGAGCAGGGATCGTCGGGCCCGGACGTGCCGCCGGACGTCCCGTTCTGAGCGTGCAACCGTGTCGCTGGCCGCGACCGCGGCGTTTTTGCCTCGAGCGACACATCCTTTCCGTATGAAGCCAGCAACCGTCGAGGAACTCATCGAATCGAATCTCGAGGACGCCGAGGCGACGGTCACCCACGCCCGCGACAAACACGACGAGGACCACCTCGCCGCGACGGTCGTCTCGCCGGTCTTCGAGGGCCTGCCGCTGGTTCAGCAACACCAGCAGGTCTACGACGCACTTGACGAGCACATGACGACCGATATCCACGCCCTCGAACTGTCGACGTACACACCCGACGAATACGAGGAACTCGAGGCCGACCAGTAATCGACCACGCATCGAACCGCGCAGTCGTTACTCGCCGGGCCACTCGTCGGCGGCGAGTGGCTCACCCTCGAGGAAGGCCGCAATGCCTTGGTTCGCGTCTTCTGTCGTACAGAGCGTGGCGAACTGCTCGTTCGAGTACGTGAGTGCCTCGTCGTAGTCCAGTTCAACCATCTCGTAGAACGCTCGCTTGCCCATTTGGACACCCATCGGACTCTTCTGTGCGATCGTTTTGGCGAGTTCCATCGCCGCGTCCAGCTGCTCGCCCTCGGGTGCAACGCGATTGATCAGTCCCCACTCGAGGGCCGTTTCGGCGTCAATCAGTTCGCCGGTCAGGATGAGTTCGAGACACCGCTTTCTGGTGAGTGCCTTCATCAGCGGGACGGCCGGCCCCATACAGAACAGGCCGACCTTGGGGGCTGTCGCGCCGAATTTCGTTCCCTCGGCGGCGACGGCGAGATCACAGGCTGCGACCAGTCCGATCCCGTTGGCGGCGGCGTGGCCGTGGGCCGCAGCGATCACGGGTGTTCGCATCTCGGTCAGGGTGTGAAACGGTTCTTCCATCCGTGCAACCCACGCCTCGTATTCCGACTCGGTCTCGTGGTCGCCGTGTTCGGAGAGGTCGATGCCGGCCGAGAAGCATTTGCCTGCGCCGTCGACGACGATCGCCCGCACGTCGTCGTCCTCGTCGAGTGCGTGCAGCGCTGCGTCGAGGTCCTGTGCGAGTTCGGTGCTAAACGTGTTCATCGCCTCGGGGCGGGCAAGCGTGATCCGGCCGACGTGATCGTCACGGCTGCAGTCGACGGTTTCCAACTGCTCGGTCGTGGACGTCTCGGAAGCCATGTGAGCTGATTGACTAGATGGGGTGATAAATGATGTCATTACCCACTACGACTCGCCATCGGTATCACCCATCAGCGAACCGCGAACGACGATCACGGATTTTCGACGGACGCCCGCCATTGGCCGGTTCTGCCGTGAGCGGACGTCAATACCGCGAGCGGCACGTCGAGTGGAACCGTAATTTTATCCACTAGAAATGACATTTCATTACTATGGAGACCCTCCATCCCCGCATCAGGTTCCTTTGGATCGCCCGTGGGGCGCTCGCTGCGGTCGTCCTCGGCGTCGTCCTCACCGCCATCGATCAGTGGCAGTTCACTGTCCCGTTCCCGGCGGTCGGCGGCATCGTTACACTCGGACTCGTCATCGGGGTCGGCTATGCCCTCCGGCGCTACCAGGTCTGGCAGTTCGAACTGCAAGACGACGCCCTCTACCTCGAGCGTGGCGTCGTCACGGTCGTCGAAACTGCCGTTCCGTTCGTCCGCGTCCAGCACGTCGACACGCAGTTCGGTCCTCTCGAGCGTGCTCTCGGCCTCTCGAGCGTCGTCGTCTACACGGCTGGGTCCCGAAACGCGGACGTTCGCATTCCGGGGCTGACGCCGGATCGCGCACGAACGCTGCAGAATACGCTTCGTGAACTGGCCGTCGAAAGCGAGGCTGACGATGCCGTCTGATGTGAATCGATTGCATCCGCTGAGCGCGGTGACGCTGGCGCTCCAGCGCGGTCTTACTGGGCTCTCGATGCCGTTTTTCGTCGTGATGGTCCTCTCGACTGTCTTCGACGGCATCGACATCGACTGGATCTTCATGTTGGCCCCGATCGGGTTCGTCGGCGGGGTCGGCTACGGCATCGCGTACTACTATCGGTTCACGTACGCGATCACGTCGCGGACGTTCGACGTTACTTCGGGCGTGTTCTCCCGGCGCTCGCGCGAGATTCCGTATCGCCGTATCCAGAACGTCGACGTCTCTCAGAGTGTCTTGCACCGTATCTTCGGGCTTGCCGTCGTCTCCCTCGAGACTGCCGGCGGCGGCGAGACGGAGGCGACGCTGAACTTCGTCAGCGAGGCCGAAGCCGAGCGGCTTCGCGCCGGAATCCGCCGGCAAACCGCTCGAGCGGACGACGACGCGAGCAGCGACGAGCGCGCGGCCTCGGCGAGTGGGTCGGCCTCGACCAGCGGCGTCGATGAGCCGACGCGCCACGAGCGCTCACACCCTGACCGCAGGCCGACGCTGCTGTTCGAACTCGAGCCGACGGAACTGTTGGTGTATGCTCTGACATCGTTCCGGTGGGGCGCGGCGATCTTCCCGATCGCGCTGGTGATCTTCCTTACGAGCGCTGACTCCGGCTCGGGGTTGGTTCCCGCGTTCGTCCTCGAGATCGCGCGTCCCGTCGGCGGGCCGGCGTCGCTCGACGGTGCCGCGGTGGGGTCGCTGCTCGTTTTGATCGCTGTCACTGCGCTCCAGTGGTCGGTCGCAACGTACGTCGCGAGTGCGATCTACACGGTCGCGAACTACTACGGGTTCCGTCTCGGGCGCGCAGGGTCCGACTTCGTCTACGAACGGGGACTGATCCAGCGCTACAGCGGCTCGATCCCCGTCGACAAGGTTCAGTCGGTGACCATCACCGAGAACCCGCTCCAGCGACTGGTCGGCTACGCCGGCCTCTGGGTCGAAACCGCAGGCTATGGGCCAGAAAGCAGCGGTGGCAGCCAATCAGCTGTCCCACTTGCCGAGACCGACCGCAGCTATCGATTCGCCGAGAACCTCACCGGCGTCGAAACGCCACGGTTCCAGCGGCCGCCGACGCTGGCTCGGCAGCGGTACCTCGTCCGCTATTCGCTCATCGCAGCCGTCGTCGTCGCCGTCGCGTTCGGACTTGCACAGGGTACAGGCCTCGAGCGCTGGTATCTCTCCGTGGCCGTCTTCGTCGCGGTACCCATTGCAGCCCATCTCAAGTACGTCAACCTGGGCTATCACGTCGGCGACGACCATCTCGTGATCCGATCAGGGTTCTGGAACCGCAGAACGATCGTGATCCCCTACTATCGGATTCAGACGGTCTCGACGCGGCGGTCGATCTTCCAGCGCCGGCTCGGACTGGCGTCACTCGCCGTCGATACCGCTAGCTCACGGACGTTTTCCTGGGGGACGCCGACAGTTCCCGATCTCGAACTCGAGACGGCCCGCGAGATCCACGGCATTGGCCGGGAACGGCTCCAGTCGGCCGTCCGTGAGCGCGCTCGCTCGGACGAGACTGGGCTTTCGGTGGATTTTACCTGACTGACTGAGAGTTCTCGCGTATGGGAGACGAAGACGAATACCGAATCGAGGAGGACAGTCTCGGCGAGATGCAGGTGCCCGCAGACGCTTACTGGGGCGCACAGACCCAGCGCGCGATCCAGAACTTCCCCATCTCGGGAATTACGTTCAGCCGTCGGTTCGTCCGCGCACTCGGCGTCGTCAAGAAAGGCGCAGCACAGGCCAACCGCGACCTCGGCCTCGTCGACGAGGACGTCGCCGAGGCGATCATCGAGGCTGCAGACGAGGTCATCGCCGGCGACCACGACGACCAGTTCCCGGTCGACGTCTTCCAGACCGGCTCCGGCACATCCTCGAACATGAACGCCAACGAGGTCATCGCCAACCGCGCCGCCGAACTCATGGGCAGCGAGATCGGCGACCGCGTCGTCCACCCCAACGACCACGTCAACTACGGCCAGTCGAGCAACGACGTCATCCCGACCGCGATGCACGTCGCCTCCCTCGAGGCCGTCGAGAAAGACGTCATTCCGGCACTCGACGCACTCCGCGAGGCGCTCGAGGAGAAAGAAGAAGAGTTCGATGACGTCGTCAAGACCGGCCGCACGCACCTCCAGGACGCGACGCCGGTCACGCTTGGCCAGGAGTTCGGCGGCTACCGCACGCAGGTCGAGAAGGGCCTGGCCCGCGTCGACAACGTCCGCGACCACCTCGCGGAACTCGCCCTCGGTGGGACGGCGACCGGCACTGGCCTGAACACTCACCCCGAGTTCCCCGGTCGCGCAGCCGAGTACATCACAAAAGAGACTGGCGTCCAGTTCCGCGAAGCCGACAACCACTTCGAGGCCCAGGCCGCCCACGACGCCATGAGCGAGGCCCACGGCGCGCTGCGAACCGTCGCCGGCTCGCTGAACAAGATCGCCAACGACCTGCGCCTGCTCGCCTCCGGGCCGCGCAACGGGCTCGGTGAGATCGAACAGCCTGAGAACCAGCCCGGCTCCTCGATCATGCCCGGCAAGATCAACCCGGTCGTCGCCGAGGCCGTCAACCAGGTCCACAAGCAGGTCGTCGGCAACGACGCCGCCGTCTCCGCCGGCGCAGCCGAGGGTCAGATCGACCTCAACCTCTACAAGCCCGTGCTTGCGCACAATTTCCTCGAGTCGGCCGAACTCATCTCGAACGCGAGCCAGGTGTTCGGCGACCGGTTCGTCCGCAAACTCGAGGCCAACGAGGAGTACTGTGCAGACCGCGTCGAGGAGTCGATGGCAATGGCCACCTCGCTCAACGTCCACATCGGCTACGACAAAGCAAGCGAGGTCGCAAAGACCGCACTCAAGGAGGACAAGACGGTTCGTGAGGTCGTCTTAGAGAAGGGCTACCTCGATGAGGACGAGGCCGACGAGGTCCTCGACCCCCGGAAGATGACCGAGCGCGGCATTCTCGGCCAGGACGACTAACCGAGTCGACAGCGCTTTTTCCCTCTGCGATTCGACCTGCTCAGGGCCGTGCGAGCAGCACCGACGTTTCGACCGTTCGTACGACGCGATCGGTCGTGCTCCCGAGGAGGTGTTCTTTTAATCTCGAGCGGCCGCTTGCACCCATGACGACGAGATCGACGTCCGCATCGTCGCAGTAGGCTGCGATCACCTCGTGGGGGTCGCCCTCGCGGATCGTCCGGTCGTGGGTCACGCCGGCATTCTCGGCCCGTCGTTCGGCATCGTCGAGGGCCGACTCCGCTTCCTCCTCGAGCGTTTCCGTGACTTGCGGTGCGATCATCCCCGACGCGCCCGCGGACATCTCCGTTCCCTCGTCGATGACGTGGAGAAAGTGGACCGTCGCCCCCTCCCCGTCGGCGATCGCGACAGCTTCATCGACCGCCGCCGTACTCGAGTCGCTGCCGTCGGTCGGTACCAGAATGTCGTGATACATGGCTGTTCATTCCATCGTGACACGGAAAAGCCGGCGGCGCGCAGTCGCGTAGTCCGCTCTCGATGGCGAGATCGAGTCGTCGGTTCGATCCCGTTACCGATCGGCCGCTTCGACTTGCCGCTGATCGAGCGGGTCCTCGATGTCGCCCATCACCGCCTCGAGCAAGTCGGTTACAGTGACGAGGCCGATAACATTGCCATCGCCGGACTGCGTCCGGCTGCTCGAGGAACTCCGTTCCTCGCTGTCTTCGATCACCAGTGCGAGTTCCTGGTTTTCCGCCTGAAACTGGTCGACCGCGTCACTGACGTCCGTATCGGGGGACAGCGTCATCGGCGGCGCTGCCAGTTCCGCGAAGTCGATGTCACCGCTCGCCAGTTCCTCGCGGTATCTGACGAGGATCGGTGTGTAGACGATCCCGCGAAAGTCAGTCAGGTCGTCGCCGACCAGCGGATACCGCGTCTGCGGACGGTCTTCCATTTTTCGAAAGTTCTCCTCGGGGCTCGCTTCTGTCGACAGCGCGATAATATCCTCGGCATCCACCATCACCTCACGAATCGCCTGCTCGCCGATCTGAAATGCGTTCATCACCTCTTCGCGGCGTTCCTCCGGAAGTTCTCCCTTCTCGAGGACCGAACCGAGCTTGTTCCGGAGGTCGGCCCGGGACTCGATGACGTCCTCTTCGGTCTCGAGCCACGCGCCAGTCATCTCGATCCCGAAGAGCTTGAGAGTCAGCTTCGCGATGCCGTCGCCGAGGGTGATGATCGGTGAAATAATCCAGTGAAACCAGTACAGTGGTGTCGCGCCGTACCGACAGACCAGCCGTGAGCGCTCGACGCCGAGATACGTCGGCGTCTGTTCCCCGTGGGTCAGATGGACGAGGTTGATGATGAGGAAGGCAATGATCGCCCCGCTGCCGATCGAAGCAAGTGCTGTGTTCACGAACAGCGGCTCGAATATCGCGGCCAGCGCCGGTTCCGCGACGATCCCGACGGCGATGCTCGAGGCCGTAATCCCGACCTGGCACGTGGTGAGATAGAGCTCGAGGTTGTCGGTCATCTTCCATGCCCGCTCGAGTGCGGGCGTGTCTCCGACGAACTCCTCCTTGGTGAACTGTCGAGCGCGAGTCAACGCGAACTCGATCGCGACGAAGAAGGCGTTCGCCAGAATAAGCAACACTCCTGCGAACAGCCGGCCGCCGATGACGAGCGAGTCCATTACCGATCGGTTATATCGCCAGACAGAAATCAATCAGGGAGACCATCGCCGGTTTGACCCAGTCCCGTGACTCTAACTACCACTATTTCGACACCCAGTGATGACACGCTATCACACAGAACACGAGATGGTCGATCTACCAACAAATGAACAACCCGAAGTCGAGTAAACACGAATTTCAACCGTTCTTTTTTGCCTGGCTATCGTTCCCAAATCGGGTCAGTGACGCCGAATCACGCCCGAATCTAGCGGAATAAAAGAACCCAAGCAGTTTTGGCGGATGCTCACGTCAGACGAAATATGCACACCTGTCGTAACTGCAACCAGTCGTTCCAGACCGAGCTCGCCCTCGAGCTACACCGCGATACGTGCAAAAAGGGACAACTCTTCTGTCAGGTATGTGGAGACCGATTCCGAGAGGGAGACGCGACCCAAGACGGCTGGCACTACGAGTGTCCGAACGAAGACTGTGATGGCGACGGCCTGCAGGACGACCTCTATCGCGTCGAAGACGTTCGAACGACGACTCACTGATAGGAGTCAGTCTCATCCCGGAGTTCTTTTCTGTCTTCTAGTTACTGGAGTCTACGTCGACGACTCTCGGTCGTACCTGTAGAGGGTCGTGGAACTCCGACTCGAACGAAATCCATGTCTCGATCGGCGCTCTCACCCGGTGCAAACGACCGCCGCTTTCCCACCCTTTAATCGAGTCAGTTCCGTCACGACACGTATGGAACGGCTCACGCCGCGCGTTCGGATCGTCTGGCTCGCACTCGCGCTCGCTCGAGCCGCGATCATCGGTGGATTCATCGTCGGCGGGGCGATCGGCCTCTCGCGAACCGAACTCGGCGACGCCGTGCCGGTTGCGATCGTCCCTGCCGCCGCGGTGATCGCAGTTGCACTCGCCGTGATTCGCGTCTTCATCGCCTGGCGACGCTACGGCGTCTGGCGGTTCGAGCTTCGAGACGACGATCTCTACATCCGCCGGGGTGTCTTTACGCGAACCAAGACGGTCGTTCCCTTCGTTCGCGTCCAGCACGTCGATTCCCGGCGCTCACCGCTCGAGCGAGCGGTCGGCCTTGCGACGGTCGTCGTCTACACTGCTGGCTCGCGGAGTTCGGACGTCGCGATCCCTGGCCTGACGCCGGCACGCGCCGAGGCGCTTCAGGAGTCGCTTCGCCGACTCGCGATCGAGAGCGAGGGTGAGGACGCGGTATGAAGAAACTCCATCCAACGTCGGTCGCCGTTCGGTCGCTCTCGCGCAGCCTCAACACCGGCTTCGTCTTCTTTATTATCGGCGTTGTCGTCTCGCCGGGCGGCAACGGGATGGATCTGCTGTCGATCGTCGGCCTCGTCGTCCTCGGGATCATCACGGGGATCGTCTACGAGTTCGCCTACTACCAGCGATTCAGGTACGAACTCACCGCGGACACGTTCGACGTCACCTCCGGCGTCCTTTCACGTCGCACCCGCGAACTCCCGCTGGGACGGATCCAAAACGTCGACATCAGACAGAACGTAGTCAATCGACTCCTCGGCATCGCTGCCGTCCACATCGAAACCGCTGGCGGTGGCGAGACCGAGGTCAACCTTCGATACGTCTCCGAGGCGGAAGCCCATCGCCTCAGACAGCAACTGCGACAGGGGGCACGTACCGAGGCCGAAGACGAAGAATCACTCGAGGGCGAGGAAGCCACTGCCGAATCCCCAGCAGCGGCGGTCGAGGAGGAAGAACTCCTCTTCGAGATCCAGCCCCGCGAACTCGCGATCTTGAGCGTCTTCACCATCGATCCGGGTGCGAGCGTGCTGGGTGGGATCGCGCTCTCGTTTGCCAGCGGATTCGATCCCGCCACGCTGGTCCCCGCCGATCGTGTCGGCGGCCTCCCCGGACCAGCAACCGGGATATTCGCGCTCGCATGGGGGCTCTTGCTCTTTCTGCTCGCCGCTTGGGTTATCAGTGCGCTCCTCACATTCACCCGCTATTACGGCTTCCGGCTCACCCGCGCCGGCGACGAACTCTACTACGAGCGGGGGCTCCTCCAGCGCTACAGCGGGACGATCCCCCTCGAGAAGGTTCAGGCACTGACGATCTCGGAAGCGATTCCCTTCCGCTGGTTCGGCTACGCCGCGTTGAGCGTCGAGACGGCCGGCTACGCCCCCGGCCAGTCCGACTCTCGCGGGACCGAATCCGCGATTCCCCTCGCCGATGCCGACCGCGTCGTCGCGCTTGCGCGTGCGATCGAACCATTCGGCCCGATCGACCTCGAGTCGCCGCCCCGGCGCGCTCGAGAACGGTACGCAGTCCGCTACCTGCTGGTCGTCGCTGCGTCGGTCGCCGGTGCGTTTGCCGTCGCGCGCTACACGCCGCTTGACCGGTGGTACGTCGCCGCGGTTCTCGTCGCAGTCGTCCCCGTCGCTGCCCACCTCAAATGGACGAATCGTGGGTTTCACACCGGTGAGCGATACTTCTTCACGCAGACGGGGTTCTGGCGGCGAACGACGAAGATCGTTCCCTACTACCGGGTGCAGGCCGTCCTTCACGAGGCGACGATCTTTCAGCGCCGTCGCCACCTCGCCAGCGTGACTGCCGACACCGCCAGTTCCGCCTCGTTTTTCGGTCGGGCTGCGACGGCCCACGATATCGATGCCGATCGCGGACTAGAGTTGCAGGCGGGCATCGAGGGGCGACTGCAGAGGCAGCTTCACGCGCGAAAGCAACAGCGGGCAAGTGGTCGCTGGCGTCAAGATGAAAGTGAGAAGTCGGACTCTTGCCCATCGAAAAAGAGGGAGAATGATAATTGAGGAAACTTTTAATGTTCCTCTGTCGTAGACTACGAGAATTAATATAGCATAATGAGATTTACACCAGACAATTCCTGTCAGACACCTTTAAATTAAACATGTAATACTATATTGGTATGGGTGAGCGAATTCGCGGACACGAATGGTTCAAGATCCGTGAACAAGTGATGGAACGTGATGACTGGCAATGTCGCAACTGTGCGGAAGAAAGTAATTTAGTCGTTCACCATATCGTCCCTATCAGCAATCACGGAACGAATCAACTGACGAATCTGGTTACCCTTTGCCGACAATGCCATCGAGCCGCACATAATCACCGATCGGGAATAGAGAACGGATCATCTTCAGAACTCCCTTCACGAAAAATCTTCACCGAAGGTACAATTTCGACCGTTTGCCGGTCAACTCATCACCCGCTTCATCTTGCACTCATTGTTATTATTATAAAAACTGGAATTGGAGTCGGTGAGATCTGTAACCTTGATCTTCAGGATGTTACTCTCAAAAATGATAGTAGTAACACTCTCCCAGAACTGTCTGGACCCGGCCTACAGATACGATACGGCGGTGACATTCCATATAATAATCGTCGTGAGAGACGTGAGAGCACCGTGATCCCAGTTGATTCTGAACTGGAACACGTTTTATTGAGGTGGTTAGCAATTCGGCCGGATCATCCTGACACCGATTCGCTATTCGTAAAAACGAAAGAGAAATGGGGCGAACGAATTGATCCATCCACGGTTCGATACGTGTTTGAGAAAATAGGCCGAGATCATGGGTTATATTCCGAAAATAACGAGATGGAAAATCTGACACCGGTTTCCTTACGATATTTTTTCAAAGAGCGATTTGGTGGCCGGCCAGCCCATCGTGAGTACATCCTCGGTCGACGAACGAGGTCGGATATCGACGTTTCGTCATTTGAAGATGATTACAGGAACAACATATTAAAAATTTTCGGGTAATTGTCATACGAGTGAATAAACATTCTCAAGATATGTCTCTCGGACACGGTCTCCCCAATTGTGTGTATACGTATCGATGATATCGCTCGCAACGTCGCCACGGAGGTATTTTACAACGCCACGGTCACCAGTTCGATCCCGTAGATGCGTCGTGAAGAAGTGCCGGAAGTAGTGTGGTGTGACGTTCTCTGTTGCACCTCCACCGGTTCGATACCAACCATGCTCTGTTGCGTATTGCTCCACAATGTGGTGGACCGAATCTATGGTAATCCGCTTTCCCCATCGGTCGACAGTTCCGACGAACAGCGGTTCGGTTTTAGAGGCCGAATTCGGTCGAATGGCGAGCCAGCGAATGAGTGCGTCCTCAAGTTCGCTATCGACGGGGATGATCGTCTCACGCTTACGCTTGTTTGAAGCCGTTCGCACTGCTCCTCCGGACTCTTTACCATATGAATGTTCTGGTGAAATATAAATCGAACTTGATTTACCGTTGATCTGGGCCCGAGGATGCCAGTCGGCGGCTTCGTGAGCGAGATTCAAATCAATCAAATCAAGATTACACAACTCACCAGACCGAATCCCTGTTTTCAATAATATTAATATGACCGCCCGGTGGAGTGGATGCCGAACGGTTGTAACGAAGTCACGCATATCTGCAAGCTGAATATCACGACGGGACGGATTCGACTCGATCGACTCGTTCATTTCCTCTAAAACAAGTTCCATCGGGTTTTCGTTGTGTCGTCCAACACGAACGAGATATCCGTAAAATCGATTCAAGTAAGAAGCGTAACTTGCCACTGTACTTTCTGCATACTGCGAACGAAGTTCATGTGTGAACGCCATACAATCCCGATATCCGGCTTCTGTCGGAGTTTTCCCGAACCGTTCGGAGAGGAAGCCCTCGAATTTAGATAAGACGCGCTGATATGCCGAAACAGTTCGTTCATTACGGCCGTGCTGCTTGATATCCTCGAGAAAGTAGTCGATCGACTCTGATCGGTCACTCATTGCTGGTCCGGATGTATCCTCCCTCACGGCCACTGTATCGGACGAGATTATCGTCTTGGAGCTGTCCTAATGCTGCATCAACGTCGTCTTCTATGTCGTCAATAAGGTGCTCAATGAGCTCATCCCAGTCCAAAACATCCTCTCGATCAAGTAAAGCGAGAATTCGTTCCCGAAAATCGTCGTCGTTCGACTCCGGCGACTCATCAGCATCGACAACACGACTGTCTATTGAAGGAACATCGAAATCACAGCGACCGGCCTGTACCATCGTTCGAACGAACTCGCTTTGGCTCATCTCGAGTTTATCAGCGTGTTCGGTCCATTTCTCTTTTTGATACCGAGGAACGTAGGTTTTCACGGTAGTTCGGTCGTCAGTAGCCATATTCTCAGTATTCGAACTCTTATCACTTCAGTCTTTCCTACATTCACAAATAAGGATGTTTATTTGTGGATGTAGTGTCGTAATCACCGTGATCTATTTTTCTTATTTGTATCTGTAGTCCTCTAGCCACTCCTAAACAGTACCAAAATACCAAATAATTATTTCGAACATCTTTGGTACGACTCAGTTCTATAGACGAATAACCGGCGTCAAAATTTGTTATAAATATTATATTATTTCTCGGACCCAGACCCTGGGGGTAACGGCCTCGAAAGACAGGTCCTCGAATTACTCTCTTCTGACACGTATTCGTGGGACGAACTACTCGAGGCGGTCTCAGATGACATCGAGTCACGACTGGACGAGACACTCGAGGAGCTACAGGCGACCAACCGGATTCGATACAGCGGACGCCATGGCGGATACACGACCGTCGACGGTGGTGGCGATGGCGACTGAACCGACCGGCAACGCGCCGGCGGATGTAACGGATCCAATCGCATACTTCCTCGATGACCAGCGCTATCACGGCAAGAGCGAACGGACGCTTGCAGCCTACGAGCGAGTGCTGCGGCGATTCGAGGCTTTCCTTCGCGAGCGCTTCGACGTCGACGCGGTCGGCACGGCCCAACGCCGGGAGTGTATGGCCTGGGTCCATTCGCTGCGCGACGAGTTCGAAGACAGCACGATCGCGACGTACGCGTCCTATCTCAATCGGTTCTACGACTACATGACCCGCGTCGGCGTCTTCGACGACAACCCGATGGCACTCGTCATGGAGGAACTGTCCGAATCGATCGAGACGAACCCGACGCGACGCGATATCTCGGTGCCGGAAATGCAGTCGTTCGTCGCCGAAATCGCCCACCCTCTCGAGCGAGCCGCCGTCGTCACACTCCTCAAAACGGGGATGCGCGTTGGCGAGCTCTGCAACCTCGATCTGCGCGACCTGCACCTCGAGACGCCGGCACTCGACCTCACGTGGACGCCCCGCGTCGGCCTCGAGCGACGCCCCAAATCGGTGTTCGTCTCGGCCGAGCCGGCCCGCGGTGAGACCGTCAACGGCGAGGAACGGACAGCCTCGAACAAACGGAAACGGGATACAGTCGTCCCCGTCGACGACGAACTCCGGCAGGTGATCTGTGAGTGGCTGGCGATTCGCCCGGACGCGGTGTCGTCGGCACGGCCGCTCTTTCTCGATACCCGCGACGCGTGGGGCGAGCGGCTCACGCCGTCGGACGTCCGCTATATCGTCGAGAAACACGCCCGCGATCACGGCTGGTATCGCACCGGTGGGGGGACCCAGGAGAACGTCACACCACACTACTTCCGGCACTTCTTCACGACACATCTGCGGGATCGAACCGGGGATCGGGGGATCGTCCAGTATCTCCGGGGTGACGTCGCCGGCGACGTGATCGATACCTACACACACAACTGGGGTGATCGTGTCCGGGAGACCTATCTCGAGTCGATTTACACTGTCACTCGGTGCTGAGTGCCGGGCTGGTAGTCACCCTCGAGTTTCAGTAGCGTGTTCTGGCACTCCCACACTCTTAACAGGGAGACTGTTGGTGTCAACATCTCACGTCGACAAATTTGGGCTCTATGACGAACAGCAAAATAATACTTACTATATTCGAACTCAATATCTGTGTCTCTCCTCGGTCTAGTAAACTAAATACAGCTATATCAATTCGCGCGTGCGTGCTTGCGGGATTTGCTGAATGGAATTGTCTTCAGGTTTGTCGCGCCGCTACACTTACGGTAAATATTCAGCCAAAGTCGTTACTGAGTATGAGAGCAATGAGCCATGAGAATAGTGGAGAGTACTCCAACAGCAATGGGGGTAAGGACGATTCCAGCGAGAAAGAAAAATTGAACTCCGCCAGCTTGTGCGGGTGAAATAAACCATTGCCTGCCAAGTGCGAAATAGGCAACACCGTTGAGTAGTGCGACGAACGAGAGTCCGATAAGCAGTAAAATCAGAACTGTCCCGATATTCTCGATTACTGTTAGCCACTTTCTCTCGTTCCGAGTGGGGTCTGTCCGACGTATACTGCTTTTTACAATAAGTCGTGTTACATATAATGATATGAATCCAAGAAAGCAGGTGACTGCCAGTACCTGCGGTATCTCAGCAAGCGGGCCATACATCGTTGATTGGTTGACGCCAATCCATAGCCCGACACCAACCGTTCCGATTAGGAGCAACACAACGCGTGTCCGCTTGACGAACGGGGCGTTCTTTTCAGTAATCCATCGCATAGCGTTAGAGTCAAATAAACAACACAGGGATTAGTAATCTAAGTATCTCGTTCAGCAACTTTGGCATTCGTGACTACAGACGCGTAATCAGCTGTCATCCAGGTTGTTTCCGTCTGTAGTCTCACGCGTTACGTTGTTCTCCCGTGCGAGCCTGCGCTCTCGTTGTCGACTAGCATGCAACCGGCGACAGATTCGTTCTCCCGAACGATTATTAGCCAGGTTCTGGTCGGCTAGTTGTGGTTTCATACCATGGTTGGTGCTACCATACACGTTCTCGATCGCGGTGGGCTCGAGGTCGACATGAACTACATGATGGAAGGGCACGTGCTCGGCACACACGACGAGCCCAACCCCGACATCGATTACGGCGAAATTCCGGTCTGGAGCCTCGTGATCGACCATCCCGAGGGAACGATCCTCTGGGATACCGGGTCACATCACGACGCACTCGAGGGTCACTGGCCCGAGGGGTTACTTCAGGCGTTCTATCCGCACGAGGCCCACGAACATCGGCTCGACGACGATCTAAACGAGGCCGGATTCGGCATCGACGACATCGACTACGTCTTCCAGACCCACCTGCACCTCGACCACGCCGGCGGACTGGAGTTCTTCGACGGAACTGATGTCCCGGTTTTCGTCCACGAGCGCGAGATCCAGTTCGCCTACTACAGCGCAAAGACCGACGAAGGCAGCGGCGCGTACATCCTCGAGGACTTCGACCACGACCTCAACTGGCACGTGTTACACCAGGATCGCGAGCAACACTTCGAGGACATGGAGTTCGTCCGCTTCCCCGGTCACACGCCCGGACTCACCGGGACGGTAATCCATCTTGACGACGAGGGGACGCTCGTGTTTACCGGCGATCAGGTCTATATGGCCGACAACTTCGAGGACGAGATTCCGCTCGGGGCACACCTCCTCTGGGGCAAAACCGAGTGGTTCGACAGCCTCCGTCGCATCAAAGCACTCGAGCGACGTCACGACGCCGAGGTCGTCTATGGACACGATCCCGAGCAGTTCGAGGCTATGCAGCCGGGGTGGGGGCTGTGAGCTACGAGCGGTCCGTCTCCGCTAGCCCGCACGAACTCACACCCGAGACCGTCTGGCACGTCCAGATGCCACAGATCCGCGTGGGCCGCGGCGCAGTTAGCGAACTCGGCTTTCAGCTCGAGGATTTAGGCGTCGCAGACGATGCACGCGGGCTAATCGTGACCGACGAGACGCTCGCCGAGCTCGGCCATGCAGGCCGGGTCGCCGACCACGTCGAAGACGCGGGATTCGACGTCGACGTCTACGACGGCTCGGAGCGCGAACCCTCGATCGAGGCCGTCGAAGAATGTATCTCGTTCGTTCGGGACGAGATGGGTACGGACGGCTACGACTTCTATATCGGGCTTGGCGGCGGCAGCTGTCTCGACACCGCGAAGACGACGCGTGCGGTCGTCGCCAACGGCGGCGGAATCCTCGACTACGTCGCCGAACCGACCGGCTCCGGCGAGGCGCTCACCGAGTCGGGCCCACCCCTCGTCTTGCTCCCGACGACGGCCGGCACCGGCTCGGAGATTTCGCCGGTCGCGATCCTCTCCGTCGCCGAGAAAGAAATCAAAGAGGGCATCTCGAGCAATAACGTGCGGGCCGACGCCGCGGTGCTCGATCCGACGCTAACGACGTCGCTCCCGCCTGATCTCACCGCGAAAACGGCGATGGACGCACTCGGCCATGCCATCGAGGGATATACCACACATCGGTACGACACCCTGCTCCGTCCCGAGGATCCTGCCGACCGACCGGTCTACGCCGGCCGAACTGGCTTTACCGAACTGTTCAGTGAGAAGGCGATCGACCTCCTCTCGAGCAACGTGCGACGGGCGGTCAACAACGGTGACGATCTCGAGGCGCGTGAGGCAATGTTGAAAGGAGCGCTCTACGGCGCGATCGCCGGTCTCACGGCCGGTGCAAGCCTCTGCCACGCGATGGCGTATCCAGTCGGCAACAAGTACCACACCTATCACGGCGAAACGATCGCCGTGCTCACGCCGGCGAGCACGTTGGGGTACAACGTCGCCAGCGATCCCGAACGCTTCGCGACCATCGCCGAGCTGCTCGGCGCGGATACAGACGGACTGAGCACGCGAGCGGCGGCCGATCGCGCACGCGAGGAATTCGTTGCACTCCAGCGTGATCTGAACGTCCTCCCGAGCGGACTCCACGACCTCGCCGGCATCACCGACGACGAGATCGACTGGCTGGCCGAACAGACGGTCGACACCCAGCAACGGCTGCTGCGGTGTAATCCGCGGCCGGTCACGAAAGCTGATATCGCGGAAATCTTCCGCGACTCGCTGTACAACTGGGAGTAGGAGAGACTCGCGAGGACACCTTATTGGCCGACCGCAAGCTCCGTCTCGAGATCGGGGCCGTTCAGCAGCGAGCGGACGTGGTCAACTGTGTCGGTCGTTTCTGCCGTGTTCTCGAGCAAGACGGTCTCGCTTGGGAACAGCTGTTCGCCGAGCAAGAGGCCGTGTTCGCGGGCGGTCGAGCCAGTCACAGTCAGATAGACGCCCAGCCCTGCGTCGGCGATCGCTGCCTCTTCCTCGCGGCCGTCGTCCGGATACCGGAAGTCGATACCGTCGAGAAGCCGCGTGCCAAGCACGGCCTGGACGAGCCGTTCGTATCTGGGCTCGATACAGAGCGGTCCTTCGTAGGGCTCGAGGAAGTTCCGATCGATCGATTCGGCGGACGGCGCGACCTCGGGCGTGGCTAGTAGCGTGTGGTAGACAGTGTCGCCGAGTCCGGTGACGACTTGCACGTCGGTGTCGGCGGGATTAATGCGGGCGTTCACGTCGGCGATCCGATCGAGTGGCTCCGGTCGGAGCTCGACGACCTCCTCGAGGACCAGATCGGCGCTGTCGAATCCGAGCGCGAACTCGTGGGTTCGCAGCGCTCGAAACGGCTCCTCGCGGCCCACGAGCTGGACCGCCGCGTCGTCGGGTGCACCTTCGACATTCGATAGCGAAATCGTGACGCTGTCGAAGACGATCCGTCGTGGCTTGCCGGCGCGGTCGTCGCGCAACAGCGTATATTCGGGCGCGGTTGGATCGGCGACGGTACTGTAGTCTGCGAGACGATGGTAGACGTCCTCTTCGTCGGGCTCGATGGACCCCTTCGTGAGTGCCTTTTCGTGACGAAGCGTCGATGTAATGTCGTCGGCGAGGTCGGGGACGCCGAGGCGATCTGCGATCCGATCGAGTACAGACTCGAGCGGTCGCCCCTTTCGTGGAACAGCGATCGGTATCGTCTCGCCCATCGACCAGTTCTCAATCGGCGACGGATAAACGAGTTGCGTTTCCAGTACAGTCTGAATCCGATAGCCGACGATCGCGCTGCTCAGTTAGCGAACATCGAACCGAGCTGGTCACGCCAGTCCTGAATGTCCGTTACGTCCTCCCGGACCGCTTCGAGGTCGTCCGCGACGGTTTCGAGCTCAGATTCCACGTCGTTGACGGTATCCGTGAGGTCGTCGACATCGTCGTCGATCCCTGCGACGGTGTCGTCCAGTTCGGCGACGTCGTCGCTGACGTCGCTCAGGTCCGTCTCGAGATCGGCGTTCCAGTCGGTGAGATCGGCCACGTCCGCGTCGAGTTCGTCGACGTGCGATTCGGTCCCCTCGAGTCGGTCGTCCATCGACGCGAGGTCGTCTTCGAGCGCCGCGAGATCGTCCTGGACGTCCTCGATGAGCTGTGCGCCCGTGCCGTTGTCCTCGAGGAACGTCTCGAGTGCGTCAGTGTAGGCTGTGACTTCCTCGACGCGGGACTGGAGGTGCTCGACTTTCGCGATCTCCGGCCCCGACGGCTCGAGGTCGAGTTCGGCCTGAATCGTCTCGAGATCGTCGTCGTCGACAGTCCCGTCGCGGATCTCGGTCGCGAGACGGGCCGCAACCGACCCCTCAAATTCGACGGTCGCGGTTTCGGCGACAGTCGACTCGTCAGCTGCGTCGTCGGCGTCCGCCGTCGGTTCGTCGGCGTCAGCTGCGTCGGCCGAGTCCGGCTGCTCGACTGCCGAATCGGCTGTCTCGTCACGATCGCCAGATTGCTCGAGTGACTCGGCGGCGTCGTCGGCCGTGTCGGCCTCAGCCTCGGGTTCTGGCGTTTCGGACTCATCGGCGCTCGCTTCGACCGGTTCAGCCGCGTCGTCGGCAGTCTCGAGGGCCGTATCGTGTTCGTCCGCCTCGTCATCAGCGTCCGGTTCGGCAGCCCCACTCGCTTCGTCTCCGGCAGCCGTCTCGTCCACGTCGGTCTCGATCGTTACGTCGGGTTCGTCGTCCTCGACAGCTGGTTCGTCGTCTTCCTCGGCGCTCGGTTCATCGTCAGCTTCGATAGCCGATTCGTCGTCCTTCTCGGTGCTCTGCTCATCGTCAGCTTCGACAGCCGATTCGTCGTCCTCCTCGTCGCTCGGCTCATCATCAGCTTCGATAGCCGATTCGTCATCCTCCTCGGCGCTCGGTTCATCATCAGCTTCGATAGCCGATTCGTCGCCCTCCTCAGCACTCGGTTCGTCGTCAGCTTCGACAGTCGACTCATCGTCTTCCGCAGCGACCGAGTCGTCCTCGAGAGCCAGTTCGGCCTCGTCGTCGCCAGTCGAGTCGGTCTCGCCGTCGGTGATCGATTCGGCATCGACCTCGGCGGTCAGTTCGTCGTTCTCGGCTGCCGATTCGGTGTCTTCCGCAGCAGTCGACTCGTCGTCGTCTCCGATTTCCAGCTCCTCGTCCTCGTCGAAGCCGAGATCGATATCCGGCTCGTCGTCTCCGATTTCCAGCTCCTCGTCCTCGTCGAATCCGAGGTCGATATCCGGCTCGTCGGCGGCTGCGGGCTCGTCGTCCGGTAGCTGTTCGTCCCCGAATCCGAGATCGATATCCGGTGTCTCGTCATCGCCGTCCTCGTCATCGACCGGATCGGGGTCGGTGTCGACATCACCGAGATCGAGATCGAGTCCCGAGGAGTCGTCAGTTGCGTCATCATCGTCGGTTCCGTCCTCGGCTTCGGCCTCGTCTTCGTCCTCATCCTCGAGCCCGGGGACGGTGTCCGATTCGCCCGCGATCATATCCTTGACGGCCTGATTGCGGTCCTCGGAGACGATATTGCCGATAACGGCGTCGTCGACTTCGTCGGCACGCGAGCCGTCGTCGTCGGCTGCGAGCTCGACGATCGTCGGTTCCGTCAGAAACGCCGTGGCTCGGCTGTCGTCGTCGTCGATCTGGATGCCATAGACCGTCTCGAGCTTGCTGTCGGGTTCGAGCGTCGCCGTGAACTCGACGTGGTTGTCCTGGTAGGCCGTCCAGTCGTCGCTGTGATAGTCTGGGTGGAACCCGACTTTGTCCATCGGGAACGATTCAGGAATCTCCTCGGAGAGTTGCACCGTGACCGGCTCGTCACGGTCCGATTCGAGCTCGAATCGGATCGCCGGTACGGGAAACTCGTCTGCTTCGAACGTCTTCTTGACGGCGATCCCGTCGGCGCTGACCTCGATTACGTCGTCCGTATCGGCGGTGCTGGTCATATGGGCCCAACGTTACCATACCATTACTATAAAACGTGCGGACAGTTCGGAAATCGCTACAAATCGACCCGATCGCCGATCTCGGCGACCTCGAGCCGCTGTGGATACTCGAAGCTCGCTGCGTGGTGGTGTAACGCCTTCGGATCGGCGGTCAGGCCCTTCCACATATCCCAGTGACTCGGCAGGAGGCGGTCACACTCGAGGGCGGCGGCACATTCGATAACCTGGTTCTCGTCGTTATACCAGCGGGTTCGCTTTGGCTCGCGGGTTTGTTTGTCGGGAATCTGTCCAACGGTGCCGAAAGCAAACACCGCGAGATCGATGTCGTACTCGTCGCCGATCCGCTCGAACTCGTCGGTCGGCTTCGTATCGCCGCCGTGGAAGAAGGTGCCAGCGTCGTGTTCGAACACGTAGCTGACGGGATGGGTCGCGTCGGGATCGTTGGCCGTCTCGACGTGGACGGTGAACTCGCCGATCTCGAGGGTCTCTCCTTCGGTGACTTCGGTCAACTGCTCGTCGGTGACGTCCCATTCGTCGGTCCACGCCTCCTCGTTGCGGGCTTTCGCGACGCTATCGTCGGGTGCATAGAAGGTCGCGCCCGTGTTCGCGAGGATCGGGGCCTGACTCGGGCCGTGGACGTGGTCGGTGTGCTCGTGAGTTGCGAGGACGGCGTCGGCCTCCGCGACATCGTCTGGATCGAACGGCACGGGAATCATCCGGACCGTCCGCGGCGGGTCGCCGAGTCCGAGATAGGGATCGATGTAGATCGTCGTTCCCTCGGTCCCCTTCAGGACGAAGCCGTTACAGCCGAGATACCAGATCGCGACCTCCGCCGGCGTCGCGTCTTCGATGTCGCGGACGAGCCAGTCGTCCCAGTCGCTTTCGATCATACTCGAGGCTGTGGGGACCGACTGGGTAAGTGTTGTCGTCTCCTCACCGACGGCGCGACGAAGCGCAGTCGACGTAGGGAACGGGGCTACTACGATCGTGTCGCTGCTCACGGTGCCCCATCTCTCCTCGCCGTTGCCTGATTCGTCACGGAGAACGCGGTTGGGCGCGGTAGATCAGTTGGTGTGTCGCTGGCATGGCGTCGTCGACACGTCGTTCAACGGTTGCCGGCTCGCCGGTCGCTGTCGCTGCCGCGCCGCCGGACTGGATCCACTCGAGGTCGACAACCGGGTGATCTGCGTCGGCGACCCGCCCCGCCGCAGTGTCGTAGTCGGCGAGCGAGGCGTCCGCCAGCATGGGTCCGTGAACGTGCACGAACGCGGCCTCCACTTCTTCAACACGCTCTCGAGCGACCTCGCGCTCGGCCGTCCCAGCCTCGCGAGCCGCGACGCGACGGGCCAGCGTTTCGGTCTCGAGCGGACGGTCCTCCTCGGCCAGTACTGACAGGATCGTTCGCCGACGGTCGTCGGCAAGCGCACGGAACACCGCGTCGTCAGCGCCGTGGCGCGTCGAAACGACTGCTTCGAGGTGAGGCTCGTCGAAGGCTGGATGTTCACCGAGCGCGATCGTCCCGTCGTCGGATTGCTCGAGGAGGCCGCCGTCGGTCAGCGCTGGTACCAGCCGATGATGGAGGGCGATGAGCGCCTGCCGGTGGTCGTCGTCAGTCACCTCGGCGGGCTGTTTGTCCATCGTTACTGCTGCGAGATGGCGCGCAAGCTCGTCTTTCCCGATCCAGTCGGGCGACTGCCGGTGGACGAGCCGGAGAACGGTTCGGCGACGGGTGTCGGCGAGGGCGTCGAAGAACTCATCACGGACAGCGGCCGTCGAGCCGCTCGAAGCTGAGTTACTCATCGACTACTGGTCGGTGACTAGTGGGCAAAAGAACTCCCCCAAACTGCTTTGGAATCTGCACGAGAGTACAGAATTACCACACTCTATTCGACGATAGACTCTCATTCTGTGGATACGGTAGTACTATGTTGCGTCGCGTTCAGCGAATGTCCCATTCTACGAACCCATCAACGGACGAAACCGGTCACAGGAACTGGGGTGTGACGGCGGCGTCAAAACGAGCACCGACGGTCGGGCGCGTTACCAGGTGCCGTGGAAGGTGTCGAACGAGAGACTGTCGAGCGGTTCGTCGCCGACGGCGATCCGGTACTCGCCGGGGGTCAGCATCGGCTTGTGGAACTGCGGGCCGTCGTCGGTCGTGATCCGCGGACAGCCGGTGTTGACGAACGCGTCCATATCGAAGTTGCGCAACCTATCCGGGGTCACCTCGTCCATCGTGATGAGGTAGGCATTATCGTTGTCGTCCAAGATCTCCTGGGCCTGCTCCCAGCGCCCCTGTCCGATCTTGGTACAGAAGATGACGCCCCACTTCTCGGCGTCCATCGCGCGGTGGATCGCGCCGTAGCGCTGTTTCATGAACTTCTCCGTGTCCGCGACGGTGACGACGTTGTTGACCGGGTCCGCGATGACGACGTGCTTGTCGGGGTGTTCCATCGCCAGTCCGAGCGGGTGGAACTTACCGCCGCCGACGTACAGCACCTGATCGGCGGGGACGTCCGCACTCGCGTAGTTACAGCCGAGCACCTGCCCCTCGTGGGTCAGTCGCTCGTCGCCGCGACGGCTGTGGACCTCGTAGCCACGCTCCTCTAAGAACTCCGTCATCTCCTCGTAGCGGTTCATGTGCTGGGCCGTCGTGACGAGCCCGACACCCTCCGTCTCCTCGGGCGGCTCGAGCGTCTCGAGTGCTTCCTCCATGATCGGCGTCACCTCGACGTTCGAGAACAGCGGCACGTAGATGACCTTGTCCGTGTTCTTCATCGGCGAGTGACCGAAGTGAACGAACACATCGGTGCGTTTCATCAGATAGGTGTCAAGATCACAGGCCCCATAGCAGGGCTGGCCCGAGAGCATGAACGTCACGTCGCCGCCGGTCAGTTCTCGTAGGTCGTCGGCGACGGCTGGACCGCGTCGCTTCAGCCCTTCGGGGAACTGTAGCCCGACTTTCGTTGCGTCTCGTTCCTCGATCGCCTCGACGATCTGCTCGAGTTCGTAGTCCCACTCACGGTCGTGTTTGAGACTCATCCCGGTGTTTCGGAGGTCGCCCTCGCTGTACTCCGGCTCCTGACTCATTGACAGCCCTTGCTGCCACGAACGTATATACTGCACGCTGTCGAGAGCGGAGAATATCGATGGTGCTCACGCTCGGTACCGTCAGGAGTACTCGCTTGCACGCCGTGGCTGGATGGCCGTCCCGAACTCACACGTCGCGAACGCGGCCCGGAAGTCATCGCTGTCGAACGTTCCCACCAGGTCATCGAGTTCCGTAAACAGCTCGTCGAGATCCCGCTGCAGCGTCTCAGATCGTGCGTCGGATGCAGTGTCGCCACCGGCCTCGAGTGCCCCTCGTTTCGTTGCAAGCGTCGTACATTCCGCGATCAGCTCGTCGTATCGGGCGCGACGGAGGAGCCTGTCGACGGTCTCGACCACTGTGTCCTTTTCGACGGGCTTGACGAGCGTGTTGCCGATCGAAAACGGATGATGATGGGCATCCGTCTGCTCACAGAGGAATGCCAGCGTCTGTGTCGTCGCACGGTGTTCGAGCTCGGCTGCGACGGCTCCGGATACTGGCAGAAGGTCGTGATCAACCACTACTGCGTCGGCGGTCTCAAGGCATGCGATCGTCTCGTCGCCATCCGTCGTCGCCTCAACTCGATAGTCGTCGAGCCACGACCGGAGTTGATCGACGACGGCGGGATCGTCGTCCGCGACGAGGACGGTGTTTGCATTACCAACCATTATTCGAGATAGAAGTAGCTTTCGGCCAAGCCATCATCAAACTATGGTGTCGTTCACTGTGACTTACACGTCGTGTCGCGTCGGCACCAAGTGTGCCGTTCGCGGAGCGAGGCGGGCGGGTATCGAGTTCGTTTCTCGTCCCAACAGTCATAGTACTGGAGTGTAAACGGGGGGTCAATGGCAGCGGAACAGGCCCCTGACGGGTATCTCTTCGACCTCTATCGTCGATACATCGGTGAACCGGAGGATCGGACCGACGTCTACGTCGGCTTCGGTCTGTTTCTGGGCGGGATCGGGCTGGCCGTCGTCGCGCTGGTGCTCTTTCTGTGGGGCAACACGCACGAAGCCCGGTCCGCCGGCTACTTCGCGTGGGTCGGTCCCGCATACGCACTTGCGATGGTGTCGCTTCCCGTCGTGATGCTCGGGATCGTTACGCTCCTCCCGTCGGAACGGCGGATGCTGTATACGTCGATCGGCGGCGCGGCGATCACCGTCGCTGCGGTCGCTGGCTTCCTTTTCGCCTATCCACGCCATTGGAACGGCTACAACAACGACTATACCGTTCAGGTGGTCGCAGTATACGCCGTCGGGCTCGCTGGTATCACCGCTTCAACGGGTGCGGCACTGATCGCCCACTATCTCGATATGGCACAGCAGGCCGACGTAGTGGCAACCGACGACGAGGACGACGACCCCGACGTAACCGACGCAGAAGTCCAACAGGACATCGACGACGCGATGGACGGCGTCGAACTTTCGTGGGGTGGCGTCGAGAAGACCGAGCACAAACGACTGAGCTTCTCCGAGGACGATTTCGACGATGTCGACGTCGAAACCAACGTCGGGACCACGACGACCCGCTCGTCGGGTGTCGACGCACAGGTCGCCGGTCTCAAAGGCCTCAAAGGCGGCGAGACAAAGCAGACCACCTCGAGTTCGACGGTCGACGATCAGACGGCGAAACTCAAAGAGCTTCGCGAACAACAGCGGGCCGAGGAACTGGCGACGGCCGACGAGAAGAGTACGGTCGAGACGGTGACGTCACCGATCGCAAAGCTACTCGATCGGATCCGGGATCTGACACGACGAAATTAACGCAGGGCGGCGGAAAGAAATAGCATCGTTCTTCATAGTATCAGATCTGTAAGTGGCGTACATAGATTTATAATCCGTCGGTTTCCTTCCCCACACATGGCCAAAGGCCTAGACGTCGGGACGATGAACATCCTGTCTGCACAGCAGGATGGAACCGACACGGTATTCGTGCAACAGCGTAACTCATTCGTCGAGATCGAGTACTCGGATATGGCCGAGCAGATGCTCTCGCGAAGCGAAGTGCTCCACATCCGCAAAGACGACAAGGTCTACGTCGTCGGCGACGACGCACTCAATTTCGCGAACATCTTCAACAAGGAGACTCGACGGCCGATGAAACACGGGATCCTCTCGAACGACGAGCAGAGTGCGATCCCGATGATGAAACTCATCATCGAGCAGGTCGTCGGCGAGCCCGCCTATCCCGACGAGAAGCTCTATTTCTCGACACCAGCGGACCCGATCGACTCCGAACTCTCGACGCTGTACCACCAGAAGACGATCGAATCCTTCCTCGACGACATGGGCTACGACGCCGAGCCGATCAACGAAGGGATGTCCGTCATTTACTCTGAACTCGCGGACAACAACTTCACCGGCCTCGGGATCTCGTTCGGTGCCGGCATGACCAACGTCTGTCTGGCCTACTACGCCGTGCCCGTCATGAAGTTCTCCGTCGCCCGCGGTGGCGACTGGGTCGACGAACAGGCCGCCCGCGCAACCGGCACGCCCGTCGACAAGGTCACCTCGATCAAGGAAGACGACTTCGAACTCGACTTCACGACCGACGTCGGCGGCGTCGAGGGTGCGCTGTCGATCTACTACGAGAACTTACTCGACTACGTCATCGAGAACATCGTCCAGGAAGTCGACGAGGAAGACGTCGAAGAAGGACTCGACATTCCCGTCGTCGTCACCGGCGGCACCTCGAGCCCCAACGGCTTCGAGGCGCTGTTCCGCGACCACTTAGAGGAGGCGAACATTCCGTTCTCGATCAGCGGTGTCTCGCACGCGAACGAACCGCTGTACAGCGTCGCTCGCGGTGGGCTCGTCGCAGCTCGCTCCGACGAGGACGTCGATCACGAGGAAGAAGCGGACGAGGCAGAAGCAGCGCCTGCAAACGAGTAAGCCGTCGACGCAGTGGGGTTTCTTTTTCGCGTTTATTGCGGTCAGTCAGCGCAGCGAGCGAACGGAGGCCTCAGCGATCGGCCGACTGCTCGTAAAACCGGTTGAGCGCGTCCCGCCAGGACTCGACCTCCTCGCTGGTCGGCTGGTGTTCGACGGGGATGTCGGCAAAGCCACAGCGTGAACACATGACTGTCGACACATCGCCAAGCGAGAGTTCGTTGATCGATCCCCCACACCGTGGACACTCGTCCATATCTATCACTTCCACGGACTCTCCTTAACTCTATTCGAATATATCACGAAAGCGGAACGTATACGCTCACACGACCGGCAACGTGCCCGCGACCTCGAGAGATCCATTACACTCGAGTACCGACACCTGACCATGTCCCGTCCCTCTCGGCGCACGCTTGCCCGCCGACTCGAGTCTCTCGAGGACTTTTCGGAGCCGTCACCAGCCCTCGAGCAGTATCTCACCCCGCCGGAGTTAGCCGCGCATCTCTGCCATCTGGCAGGATTGCAGGGCGATCTCGAGGGGCAGGTCGTCGACCTCGGTACTGGAACCGGGATGCTCGCGATCGCGGCCACACTGGCCGGTGGCGACCGCGTTGCGGCGATCGATGTCGACGCTGACGCGCTCGCAGTCGCCCAACGGAACGAACAGGCAGTCGTGGCTGATGATGACCGCGGTCGCGCTATCGACTGGCTTCGCGGCGACGTCACCCATCATCCGTTTTCGGTCACTAATGCGACCGTGCTCTCGAATCCACCCTTCGGCGCACAGCGTGGGAATCGCCACGCGGATCGGGACTTCCTCGAGACGGCACGCGAGATCGGGGCGGTCTCCTATACGATCCACAACGAGGGCAGCCAGGAGTTCGTCGAGTCGTTCGCCGCCGACGAGGGCGGGGAGGTAACGCACGCGTTTCGGGCGGCGTTCCCGCTGCCAAAGCAGTTCGACTTCCATACCGAAGCAGAAGCGACGCTCGAGGCCGAGGTTTTCCGTATCGAGTGGCCGACTCGAGCGTCGGAATAGTTCAGAAGCCGTTGTACGTCTCTTTGCTCGCGATCGCGACCCGCGTCCCGTCTGCGGCCGCGTAGATCGTCTCTCCGTCTCGCTCGAAGGTCAGCCCGCCAGCCGTCGTCGTCTCGTTTTCGGCTGGGATCGCTGTCGTCGCGGTGGCGGTATCCTCGCTCGCGTTGACCGCGAGATCGAACGTGCCGTCGTCGGTGCCGATGGTCACGTTTCGGCCGGCGATCCGCACATCGGCCCGCGAATCGTTGGATTCGTACGCGAGCTGGCGATCGGTGCCGTCCTCCCACAGCCAGACCTGATAGACGGTGTCGTTGCCGACCGGCTCCCAGCCGCTGCGGTCGACGTGAACCGTCTCGCGCCAGCCGGGGCCGCCGACGGTAATCGTCTCCTCGCCCGTGAAGGCCAGTCGTTGGGTGCTGACCGCCTCGAGCCAGATCTCACGTTGCTCGCTGGCGACGATCACCCCGCTCGACTCGAGGCCGTCGTCGCTCTCGATGGCCTCGATACCGATCCCGGAGACGTATTCGTTGGGGACCCCCTCGACGTACTCGACCGTGTAGTCTCGAATCTGGAGTGGCGAATCCGATGCTGCTGTCGCGTCGTCGACGGCAAGGAAGTTCGCGGGGACGGCGATGCCAGCGAGGATTGCGAGCACGCCAAGGACCGCCAGAAACGCGGCTCGTCTGCGAGTCAGCGTCGCCAGCAGGCCCGGCTCGCGATCCTGTCCCGCACCGATGATTTCGCGCACGCGCTCGAGACGAGCAGTGACGACGCGGTCGCGAGCGCTGCCAGCGAGCTCTAGCGGCCTGGTGACCGGCGACGACTCGTCGTCGACCGGCTGTGCGACCAGTCGCCGGAGCGGCGGCGGGAGTAGAGGCGTGTCGGGGGCGGTCATCGAGAGCGTGACCACGAGTGCGAGTATCGAGACGATGGCGACGCCCGGCCCCTGGTAGAGGATGAACGTGTTTTCGGCACCGAACCAATAGATCGCCCACAGCTCCCTCGAGAAGCCAAACAACAGGACGGCAAGCCAGAGCCGTAGCGGATCGGGGCGGCTGTGGCGGCGTTTGAGGAGGGCGACCCCGAGAACGAAGCCGACGAAGAGCCCGAGTGCGTGGCCCTGAATGGCGATACCGGCCCAGGAGGGTGCCGACGGCGGGCGGGGCGCAGCGGTATAGACACGGATGGGTTCTTGGAGCGCGTAGTAGAGCCGCAAGACGACGTCTTGGACGCCGAGCGTGGCAATAATCGTCAGGATCGGATACTGGACGAGTGCAAAGCCTGCGAGGGCGAAGACGACACCGGAAAAGCCGATGACGGGGCCGAGCGCGAACAGGCTCATCACGAGTCCGACGCCGATGACGACAAGCGGAAAGACGACGACCGCCCGGACGCGCGGATCGGCGGCCCACGAGTCGGTTCGGACCGGATCGCGCTCGTCCGGATAGTGGCCCCAGGCGTACTCGGCGATCGGGGCGACGACGGCGGTCCCGGCGAGATTTCCGATGAGATGGCCGGGGCCGGCGTGAGAAAACGACGCCGTCGCCATCCCGAGCGGGTAGAAATACGACCATGTGCGGAAGGGAATCGTCACGGGATCGTCAAAGTCCGCCAGTCCGCTCTGGACGAACAGATAGACAGCGAGGACGAACGCGATCACGACCAGCGATCCCCACGGAATCCCGTAGACGAGCCGCGCTCGAGCGACGTCGCGCCAGCGCTGTCCCGGCCGGTGGATCCATCTAACGACCGCGATCGACCCGATCAGCGACGCGGCGACGAGGACCGCAAGCAGGGCCGCGAGGGTGCGCATATGCCGTGGTTCGAACGGGGCCGTATAGTGGTTTGCCTTCAGCGAAACTCGCTCGTTGTCGGATCAGTCGACCCCGCTGTCGCGGCAAGCGACGGCGAGCGTGACGTGAGCCGTGCCGAGGGCCGGCTTCGAAAGGTACAAGCGGCCGACGGCCGCACTGACTGACATGGAACTGCGGGTCACCGAGAGCACCGAGGACGAACTCTCGATCGAAATCGCCGGCGAGGACCACACGTTCATGAACGTGCTCAAGGGCGCGCTGCTCGAGCACGACGACGTGAGTGCAGCGACCTACGACGTCAACCCCGAACAGTCGGGCGGCCAGACCGAGCCCATCCTGACGATCAAGACCGAGGGCGCGGACCCACTGCAGGCGCTCGAGGAGTCCGCGGTCGACGTCCGCGAGAAGGCGACGTCGTTCCGCGACGCGTTCGAAGCGGCTGCGTAAGCACTGTCGTCTCGGGTTCGACCCGATCGTTCTCTTTCGGTAGTGTAGTACGACCGAGGTCCAGCTGTAATCGATCGATCAGTTCGAACTGCTACACGCCGCGTAGAACACGTAAACAGAGCCGTCAACGACGTGGAGGTCGAGCCCTTCCCTGTCGAAATCGCTGTCGCCGGTCTCCTCGCTGAGGGCTGTGGCGACGTCGTCGGCGAGTGCCGCCTCGTCGTCGTAGTCGGCGATCGACAGCGTCCCCGGGAGCCGTCCGGCGTATGGCTCACGCTGGCAGTTGGTGCCGAAGTCACTCGCTTGGACCGGCTCGGGTCTCGACTCCTCGTACTCGATCACCACGAACGCACGATTCATGTATTCGGCGTAGTCCGCGAGCCCGGCGTCGTACGTTCGTGACTCGGACTGATTTCGGTCAGCCTCGAGCCGATCGTGGACCGCCCGTTCGGTCGCCTCGAGGTCGATCCCTGCCGCTTCGGACCCTTCGCCGGGCGCGTCCGGCGGCGACGGCGCGCCGATTCCAGGCAGTATCGAGGGTGGGATGATCCCCGTCGCGAACAGCGCGATGACGATCCCGACGACGGCGAGGATCGGGAGGTAGGGTTTCGCGACCGCAAGCCAGCTCGACGTCTCGAGGTCGCGCTCGAGTCCCTCGTAGGTCTGCTCGACTTTCTCGAGGTCGGGGTTGCCACAGCGAGAACACGGCGGGGAGTTGCGGACGTGCTCGCGACCACAGTTCGTGCAGGCCCAGACGTAGTCGGGGCCGGTGTCGACGGTTCCGGACGGTATCGGTTCGCCGTCGGCATCGTCGCCGGCGGCCGCGCCCTGGCCCTCGCGGGTCTCGTCCGCTCGGACGACTGCCTTCTCGAAGGTGTTGTGCCCGCAGTTGTCACAGGGAGGGTCGTTCTCCGCGTGCGGTTTCCCACACCACGTACACCGCCATTTCACTACTTGAGACGGGGGACTCCGAGAAAATAAACGTGTGGGTGTCGTCCGGGCCGGCCGTCTCGTCTAGCGGCGAACCGGCACGCCGTGCTCGTCGAGGTAGGCTTTCGTCTCCTCGATCGAGTATTCGTCGAAGTGGAAGATCGAGGCCGCGAGGCCGGCGTCGGCATCGGCTTCGGTGAACACGTCGTACATGTCTTCGGGACTGCCACAGCCCGAGGAGGCGATTACCGGCGTGTCGACGGTGTCAGTGACGGCGTTCGTCAGCGGCAGGTCGTAGCCGTCTTTCGTGCCGTCCTTGTCGATCGAGTTGACGAAGAGTTCGCCCGCACCGCGAGACTCGGCTTCGGCGGCCCACTCGAGGACGTCGATCCCGGTGCCCTCGCGGCCACCTTTCTTCGTACACTCGAACCAGCAGGACTCGCCGTCGATCTCGACGTAGTGTTCGCCCTGTTCGTCGAAGCGCCGTCTGGCGTCGACGCTGATGACGATACACTGGTTGCCGAAGGCCTGTGCGCCCTCGTTGATCAGTTCGGGTCGCTCGAGCGCGCCGGTGGTGATCGAGACCTTGTCCGCGCCAGCCCGCAGGGTCTCTTTGATGTCGTCGGTGGTGCGGATGCCGCCGCCGACCGTCAGCGGAATGAAGACCTCGTCGGCGACGCGCTCGACGACATCGAGCATCGTCTCGCGGCCCTCCGCGGAAGCGGTGATATCGAGAAAGACGAACTCGTCCGCTCCCGACTCGTTGTACGCTTTGGCCATCTCGACGGGGTCGCCGGTGTATTTCAGGTCCTCGAAGTTGACGCCGGTGTAGACCGCCGGATTCCCATCCTCGTCGAGATCCACGTCGATACAGGGAATGATTCGCTTGGTCAGTGCCATGTGTTCTTAGCGGATCGTTCGCACCGAGGGTAGTAAAGGGGTCTGGATCGGACAACCGGCTACTCGAGCAGCCGAGCGCGAAACGCCTCGACGGCGGCCGGCAGTGCTTCGAGGTGGCTCCGGTATCGGACGTAGTCGCGGTACTGGCTGGTCAGCGAGACGGTCGTCTCGGGTTCCCGATCGGCAGCGCGTCGCACGCTGTCGTCAACCCATGCGAGCGACCGGAGCGTCTCCGCGAGGATGTACGCACCGAGTGACGGCTCGGTGAGCGATCCGCCCTCGAGTTCTGCTTCGCGCGCCTGCTGGGCAGCAGCGAGCGCTTCCCGGCGCTCGGCGCGAACGTCCTCGACCGAGAGATCACGAACGTCGCCGTCGGTGATCCGGTCGCGAACCGTCTGGAACCCCCGATACGCCACCTCGAACTCGAGGGCGTTGGAGAGTCCAGTCGCCAGGTCGCCCTCTCGCAACGCCTCTTTCATGCCATTCTGGGCGTCCTCGACCGGCTGTCCGGCCCGCCAGAGGACGAACTCGAGGTACTGGTCGTCCAGATCGCCGAGCCCGATCGCTTCGAACCAGTCGTCGTCTTGGGCAGAGAACCCGGCTTCGTCGGCCGCCTCGATGGAGCGCTCGAGGACGGTCTCGAAAGTCGACTCGAGGGCGACGGGTTCGTCGTCCGCGAGCCATTGGGCATCGAGGTGCTCCCAGACGGTCGTCGTCGCCGTCGCGAACTCGAGAGTGCCGGCGGACTCGCCGAGTTCTAGAACGTCGTCAGCCTCGGCAACGCTCCAGCGGTCGAGACTCCGGGCCGCATTGGTGAGGTCGGTCTCGTGTTGGTAGTAGTACAGACACGCACGGAGTCGCCCGTCGGCCGTGTCGGTGCCGCGATACTCGAGCGCCTCGTGTCGGTCCGTCACTGCGGTATCGACTGCGTCTCGCTCGTCGTGGAGATCGGCGGCGAGCGACTTTCTATCCGCGTCGATAGCGTGCCACGTCGTTACGGCGTGTCGGGCCGCCTCACGTGCGTCTCTCGTCTCCCGAAACGCGTGATACTGCGCCGCTCCCGTTGCGTCGGCACCGTCCGCTCGAATGGTCATCGCCTCGTCACGCTTCTCGACGATCGTCTCGCGAACGACGCCGTTTGGCACGTCATCAGGTCTCAACGGGTCGGGAACGTCGGCTAGCAACGCGTCGACACGCTCGAGTTCGGTCTCGAGTGCGCTCTTGGCGGGCCGGACCGGAGCCGGCCACTCGATCGTCGGCTCGTTGTCCGTGAGGACGCTCCCGGCCTCGGCCGGCGACATCCGGAGTGACGTGGCCGTCCCGGCGTCCCCCCAGGGGAGGGTGCTGCAGCCGGCGACAGCAACGCTAGCGACCGCACCGAGACCGGCAAGGAACCGACGGCGTGTCTGCCGGTCGTTTCCGATCATTCGTCTCCCTCCATCTTCACAGTCGCGTTCAGCGCCGCGTCTGCACTCGCGTTCTCGGTTCTGCCGGGGCTACTCTTTGCAACGATAATTGGACCACGACACGAGGCGCTCTCGGAACCGCCGCTGCTCAAAGGACGCTCCGCGTACGCCCGGTCGATTCGGAGGATAATCGCTTCCATCAGTTCCCGGTCTGTCTCACAGGGCGTCGTTGGCGCTTTCAGGGACCGACAGAACGATGTCTTGAAATCGTCGTCGAGCGCTCGGACGCCCATTACGTGCCGCTCGTAACAGTCTTCGATCGGCCACTGGAGGACGACGATCGACTGGCTCCCGAAGTCAGTCGCCTCGAGGAAGTCACGGAACTCGCGCGTCTTGCCGTCCGCGAGGGCAGGATCGATCCAGAGTTCCGCAACGTCATTCTCAGAGCAGACGAACAGCGGCGAGCGGCTGCCCACTGCGGCCTTGCCGTTTTCCGCCGCCGTGGCCTCGTCCTCGTTCCGATAGACGAAGCGGTCGTCGTTCTCGAAGCGGACGAACAACGGTTCGTACTCGGTAGTTGACTCGTACTGACGCGTCGTGTGATCGCGTCTGCTCGAGCTCGTCGATTCCTCTGTGCCGGTACAGCCGGCGAGTGCGACTGTAAGACCGCTCGCACCGGCGAGAAGTTGCCGGCGAGAGCACGGTCCGAGACTGGAGGGCATCGTGGGATAGGTTATCCTCCTGATAAATATACTTAGGTGATACGTCTCACCGATTCCTCCAAGCATCACGTAGGTGTCTTTAAGACGAAGAGGGACCAACGCCCGGGCATGGCAGACGATAGTGAGCACGCGACGGAGACTGATCACGACTCGGCAGCCGACGTCGGTCACGACCTCGAGGCCGAGCGAACGACTGCACCGATGAGTCCCTACTCAGCACGGGACGTTGCAATCGGCTTCGTCGTCATGCTCGTCGGTGTGGCAGTTGCCTTCGGGATCCCGCTGCTCACGGTCGGCGTGTAAACCGGCGGTCAACACGATTTAGACGCCGGTCGCGTGCGATCGGCGGAGGTGACGGTGCCGAGCCGCGACGCACGATACTCGAGTCGGCACTGATCGTCGTCCGGCAGGCCGAATCGGTCATCGACGGCGGGACGGGTCGATGCGCTGCCGGACGCTCGAACGAACTGCCGAAAAACCAGACGTTAGAAGACGTATTCGTCGTCGTGGCCCATCATGCCGTCGTCTTCGAGGCCAGTGCCGCCGGTCGCGCCCTCATCTTCGTCCATCGGTCCACTCGTCTTGTAGGCCTTGATACCCGTCGACAGGAGGTCCTCGATCGCTTCCTCGCGGTTGACGAACTCACCGCGTTCGACCATCTGCGCGATCTGCATCTCGAGGTGCTCCGGGATAGTGATCTCTACTTTCGGCATCTGATTCGGCTTTCGGCGAGGGGGTATTTAGGTTTGACGGGGAATCTACACGGAGTGGAAAGAAAAATTCAGGCAGCCGAAACGACAGTTGGTGTGCGAGCGCCGCTGGCTCACTGACGACCTGATCGGTGGTCGTGACTCGAGGACGGAGCTGGCTTATCGGTTGCCCATCATCGAGTCGAACGCCTCTCGCAGCTTCGTCCCCGGCTGGGTCAGCGTCTCGAGTTGGCGGCGCATCTTTCGCTGGTTGAAGTAACTCGCGAACGCGAGGATCGTCGGCGGCCAGAGACCGACGAACGTCCCGAGCTGGCGATCGCCGCGAATGAAGTAGTAGTACAGCGAGAGTCCGACCGACGCCGCCGATGCGAGGACTGCGGGGCCCATCGCCTCGTCACTGATCGCTTCCGGTTGCTTCTCGGTGACGTCCTGCTCCGTGAGTTGTTGTCTGCTCGCCATGCATCGATAGCCTCGGGGAGATCATACTAAGGCGTAGCGAGGGTTTCAATGGAAACTGCCGCTTGTGGTCGTCTCGAGACCGTTTCAATTCGTTTCTGCCCCTGTGCTTGCTGCCAAATTCGGCGTTTCTCGAAGGGTGGCGGGCGATGGCGTCACACCTACGTCGATCGGCACGAAGCCACGTGTATGGATGCGACGGACGTAACGGACTTGTATCGAGAGTTTGGCGACGAGCGACTGCCGCCGGGACAGCGTGAGACGGACGCGTTCCCCGTTCTCTCGAAGAGCGCGACGCCCGACTGGGACCCCGAGACGTGGGAGTTTACCGTCACCGGGGCGGTCGAGGAGGAACTGTCTTTCTCGTGGGAGGAGTTCCGATCGCTGCCGAGCGTAACTCAGCGCCAGGACTTTCACTGCGTGACCGGCTGGAGCAAGTTCGACTGCGAGTTTACCGGCGTTCCGTTTCCCGAGATCGCCGAACGGGCCGGCGTTCACGACGATACCGTCCACGTGCTGTTTTCCGCGCTGGACAACTACACCACGGATCTGCCCCTCGAGGACTGCATGCGTGAGGAGGTCCTGTTTACGTGGGCGTTCGACGGCGACGAACTACCCGCAGACCACGGTGGCCCACTTCGGGTAGTGACACCGCACAAGTACGCCTACAAGGGCGCGAAATGGGTCGACGGTATCGAGTTCCTCACCGAACCGGAGCGTGGCTACTGGGAGCGACGCGGCTACTCGCGGACCGCAGATCCGTGGCAGGAAGAACGGTACAGCTAGACGTATACACCAGGTCAGCGAATAGTTAGGCTGAAGGCGGGCCGGTCCTGAGGTTGTGTCGATGGACCGATCGTCGGGTGAAGGTCGACTAACGGGGGAGGCCGAGTCGGTTGACAACGCCGTCGACCTCGTCAGCCGGAGTCGCGAACTCGAGACCGCCGCGTTCGGTGCGGTGCTCGAGGATGAAACCGCGTCGAGAATTCAGTGGGCCACACCTGACGGACTCGAAATCGTCGGTCGTGGCGTTGCCGCCCGCTTTACCGCTACCGGCACCGACCGATTCGATCGGATTCGAACACAGGCGAGCCGTGCCTTCGACGGACTCGCACACGATGGCCCCGAACACGCGCGACCGCGGGCGTTCGGCGGCTTTTCCTTTCACGACGGCCACGAGGCCGGCCCGCCCTGGACCGGCTTCGACGCGGCCTCGTTCGTCGTTCCACAGTTGTTCGTAACCCGAACTGACGACGGGACGTGGCTGACCGCCGTTGGAGAACACGATGAGACGGTCGACGACCGCCTCGAGCGCTGGCACGATCGCTTGATGAACCAGCCGGCGACGCGACCAGCCGACGCGACGCCCGGCGTCGCTGCGACGCGGCGGACGACCTCGCAGACGGCCTGGACCGAACAGGTCGACACCGCCCTCGAGCGAATTGCTGACGGTCAGCTGATGAAAGTCGTCCTCGCACAGTCGCTGTCGGTCGATCTCGAGGAACCGATCGATGTCCCGGCGACGCTCGAGCGGCTGCGCCGTCGGTATCCGAACTGTTATGGCTTCCTGGTCGACCACGATATCGGTGGCACGTTTTTCGGCGCGCCACCGGAGCGACTGGTCTCGAAACGCGGCGCGTGCGTCGAGACGGAAGCGCTTGCCGGGTCGGTTCCCCGCGGCGAAACGCCGGCCGAAGACGAGGCACACGTCGACCGGATGCGCGACGATCCGAAGTTCCAACGCGAACACGGCCTCGTCGTCGACGCGATCCGCGAGCAACTCGCGCCGCTCGCACGCGACCTCACCGTTAGCGAACAGACGATCCGCCGGCTGGCGACCATTCAGCATCTGCGGACGCCGATCGAGGCCACGCTCGAGGGCGAGCACCACGTTCTCGAACTCGTCGAGGCGTTGCATCCGACGCCCGCAGTCGGCGGCGTCCCACCCGATGCAGCTTGGGAGACGATCCGCGACACGGAACCGTTCGACCGTGGCTGGTATGCCGCGCCGGTTGGCTGGTTCGACGCCGCCGGTGATGGCGAGTTCGCGGTCGGGCTCCGGTCGGGCGTCGCGGCCGACGAGACGGTGACGCTGTTTGCGGGCAACGGAATCGTCGCCGACAGCGACCCCGACGAGGAGTGGGACGAAGTCCAGCTGAAGTTCCGCCCGATTCTCGACGAACTGCGGTAGTATCCAATGACTGCACCGAACCGTGCGACCCTCTGGGGTCGCGTCCTCGCCGACGAACTCGCCAAGGGCGGCCTCGAGGCCGTCTGTATCGCCCCCGGCAGCCGGTCGACGCCGCTGACGGTCGCGTTCGCTGACCACCCGGATATCCACGTCTACTCGCACTTAGACGAGCGCTCGGCGGCCTATTTCGCGCTCGGTCGCGCTCGCCGCACTGGCGAGCCGACGGCACTGGTCTGTACCTCCGGGACGGCAGCCGCGAACTTCCATCCCGCCGTGATGGAGGCCGATCAGGCCCGCGTTCCGCTGCTCGTGCTCACTGCCGACCGCCCGCCTGAGTTGCGCGACAGCGGCGCGAATCAGACCGTCGATCAGGTCAAACTCTACGGCGATGCGGTTCGGTGGTACACCGAGTTGCCCGAACCCGAAGCCGACGAGCGGAAAGTTCGGAGCCTCCGGACGACCGCCGCGCGTGCGCTTGCGGAGACGACCGGTGTCTCGCCTGGCCCCGTTCATTGCAATTGCCCGTTCCGCAAGCCTCTCGAGCCGATCGACGTTCCCGGCGACGTCCCCGACTCGTTCGCCGACACGCTGGCAGCAGTGGGACGAGACGGCCCGTTCGTCGAGACGACGGACGGGACGCAGACGCTCACGAACGACAAATATCAGAAGCTGCTACAGGCGCTCGAGGCGGCCGACCGGCCGCTGCTCGTCGCGGGGCCTGCCGATCCGACCGCTCTCAGCTCTCTCGATCCCGGTGCGGTCACTGACCTCGCAGACCTGCTCAGCGCGCCGCTCCTTGCGGATCCACTCTCGGGACTGCGATACGGCCCACACGTCGAACGACCGGATAGAGACAGCGATGCACTGCAGACGATCTACGGTGGCTATGATGCCTACATCGATGCACTGCCAGCACCGGATGTCGTCCTCCGGTTTGGCGCGTCTCCGACGTCGAAACGGCTTCGCCACTGGCTTCGGGGCGCCGATGCACGACAGTTCTTGATCGATCCCGCGGGCGCGTGGCGTGAAGCGACGTTCACTGCGACCGATCTCTTAGCTGCCGAGCCCGGGACTGTGGTCGAGGGAGTGCTCGAAGCACTCGACGAGCGCGAGCCCGCCGAGCCGGCCACACCCGGCTCGGCTGACGACGCGTGGCGCGCCCGGTTCGACGCGGCTGAACGCCGCCACTGGGACATCCGCGACGATGCGCTGGCCGCGGCCGCGCTCGAGTCTGAGCCCTTCGAGGGCGCAATCCTCGCATCGGCGATCGCGAACGCGCCGGACCCGGCCACGGTGTTCGTTTCGAACAGTATGCCGATCCGGGACGCGGACCGCTTTGGTCGGCCGCGGGCGGCCGACTTGACGGTGCTCGCGAACCGCGGTGCGAGCGGCATCGACGGTATCGCGAGCACGGCACTCGGAGCCGGCAGCGCGACCGACGATCCGCTGGTGTTGGTGACCGGCGACCTGGCCTTCTACCACGACTCGAACGGGCTGCTCGCGGTCGAGCGCTGTGACGTGGACGCGACGATCGTGTTACTGGACAACGACGGTGGCGGTATCTTCCACAAGCTGCCCATCGAGGAGTTCGAACCGCCGTTTACGGACCAGTTCAAGACGCCCCACGGCCTCGAGTTCGAGGCGCTTGGCGATATGTATGGGCTCGAGTTCGAACGCGTCGCGCCCGTTGACTTCTCGGCTGCCTATCACGACTCACTCGAGACACCGGGGACGCAGGTTCTCGCTGTCGAGTTCGAGTCCGAAGCGAGCCATCGACGGCGCGAAGCGCTCGACGAACGCGTGACGAGCGCCGTCGAGAACATCGTCGACGGGTCGAACTGAACGCGAAGATTTCTCCGCAGTCCTGCAATCGTCTGTCGATCGCTCGAGTCGGCTCTCGTTGCTCACATCTGCGATTGGTGTGTCCTTGCCACGATATATGGTAGCACCTGACTTGGTCTGCTTCTAACAGATGAACCAATATATGCGATACAAAATTCGGAGGGTCGCGACGCGACACAACTTCGGGATCTCAAATTCTACAAACCACCATACAGCTGACACCCGTTACGATCGTCCTCAGAGAAGCTGTTTGAAAAAGAAACTATTCTTCGTCTTCCGAGGCAACAGCGCTCATAGCGTCCATTCCTTGCTGAATCGGATGCTCTTCGTAGAGTTCTTCGCTTCGCAGAAACCCATCTGAGAGGATGTTATCTTCCATACCGCTCTCGTAGATAATCCTCCAGCCGTGACCTGCTTCGTAGGTCACGGCTGTCACCCAGTCGTAGCCAATGAACATCGCGGTGTCCATAACCATCCCGTGTTCCGGATCAAATTTCGTCGTCTGAGGCATTATTGACTGGATGCTCTCGTGTCGTTCGAGTGAGTCACGCTCAGTATCCTTGAGTGGGCGGTCTGGAAGCGATTCAACAAGGGATCCATCTTGAGCCATACTCCAAGTAGCTCTTGGCGCGTAAATAACCGTTCGGCGTAGGTCCAAATGAGGTGCCCTAATGGGGAGTCTCTCCTTCGGTTTCAGTATCTGGACTGACTGTTAATGGCATCTAACATCACTCCTGCAGTTGATGACGATGCCCCCGCTTTGGCGGGGGCGATCGTCATCCACGCCAAGAAAGTCTGTGAAACAGCTGATCATCTTTGGCGTGTACTTGGAGACGTCTCGATTCCCGTGGATGGACTAACAGACACTCGACAACAGCACAAAGTCTCGTTCGGAACCGAGTCAATGGCACGAGTCTACATCTACCAGACGATCTACGACCTCGCCCAAAGCGAGGTCGCAGATCGGCTTGAGAACCGTCCAGCACTGCTGAAACAGCTAGGTTTGAACAGGGTGCCGACTCAGCAGAATCTCTCATACGCTTGGAACCAATTCAGCGAGCAGACAAAGACCACGCTTGAGGCCGCTGCGAAGGGAATAGCTCGTGAAGCCCGTGATCACGACGTTATTTCGGAGGCACTCATTCCAATTAACCTGGATGAAAAGGAAGCGAACGACGATAAATCCGATTCGACAGTGTCTCGCGCACACGTGCGCGAGCACGGGAGTAAGGTCGTCGAACTCGCTCGCCGACACGGCTTCGCCGAGTTCGACTCCGATAGAGCCGACAACAGGGTCTATGAGGACGAACAGATCCTTGATCTGTTCTCCAACGCGTGCCTCACGCAGGGGAGCGCTCATTCAGAGGGAGAAGCTGGGTGGTTCCTTGAAGAGAACGAGATCTGTGACGACTCGACGTTTCTCCGAGTAATCAAGCAGTTTGCGACGCCATCCGACGAGGAAGTAACGCGCTCCGTTCAGGAGTTGCAGATTGAGGATATCGTCGCGTTCACTGAGCTGTATCGAGAGGCTGTGATGGCCTCGTTCAACGCGGCGACCGAAAATATCCTCAAGACGATTCGTCACGAGGATCCCTTCGACGACCGCCACGTCGTGGCGGCCGTCGACTTCACACACGTTCCCTACCACGTCTGGCCGTGGATCGACAAGGACGAGAAAATCCCGAAAGCAGAGTATCCGCCGATGGTCAGCGGGTACAAAGAAGACGGTGAAATCAAGCACGGGTATACGTTCGCGACGATCACGATCGTCGGGAACGATGTCCCAATCATCCTGGGTATCGAGCCAGTCAAGGAACGCTCTGCGTGGGAACCAGAAGATGCGCCAGCCGATTCGAAGGCGGATGTGGTTGACGTACTGCTGGACACAGCCCAGCAGTACGTCGATCTCGACGAAGTGCTCCTAGACCGGGGATTCTACAGTAACGAGGTGTACGCAACGATTCACGACCGCGGGCTTGTGTACCTGACGCCAGTGCCGAAGTATGAAGACGATTATGAGGCAATCGGGAAAATCAAGAGCAAAGAAGGAGTTGACGCCGCTGTCAAGAACGATGTTCCGTTCGCCATTAATGGCGAACTCCACCACACCGCAGAGTTCCTGTACGTACCAGCGACTGATGAGGAAGCTGACGGAAGCTATGCCGTGTTCGTGACCAACCGTGATCACGTTGCTCCCAAGGAGATCATGCACGTCACCAACAGCTACAGCCGACGCTGGGATATCGAAAATCAGTACAAGTCGGTGAAAGCGTTTCTTCCCAGGACGTCCTCGAAGGACTACCGTGTTCGGTTGTTCAGCTTCACGTTCGCAGCATTGTTGTACAATCTCTGGAGGCTTACCGATTACTTGGTGAAGCTCGGAACAGACCGCGAGATCAGGTCGCCGCCGGTCGTGACCGCCAGGACATTCGTCCGGGCGGTCAGTCAATCTCTCCGACAAGGTGGCTAAGCGGAAAGCACTCGGTGTCGCTCGCCTGCGGCAAGCCGCAGGACTCGCGTTCTATCTCCTAAATCGTGTGTTGAACGCTGCTCAGCACATCTTGCTTAGCGAACCAAGGATTGCGACATAGGATTCGAGAGATATCTACTCGGATTTTATTTGGTTCCTCCGAAGCTCGTTTGTAGACGCTCTACATCCCAGAAACGTGGACGCGAACCTATTTCACGCGTCGCCGATGACACTCGAGCAAATGGTTTCGGACCTCTTCGATCCCGAGCAGTGGGAGCCGACGGACCTGAACGACGAGTTCAGAGACATTACCTACCACCGCGCGGTCGACTCCGGGACGGTACGGATCGCGTTCGACCGGCCCGACGTTCGCAACGCCTTTCGCCCCGGAACGGTCGACGAGCTCTACGACGCCTTGGATCACGCGAAACGCCAGACAGACGTCGGCTGTGTGTTGCTGACCGGGAACGGCCCCTCATCGAAGGACGGCGGCTGGGCCTTCTGTTCGGGCGGCGACCAGACGATCCGCGGCGAGGACGGCTACCAGTACGACGGCGACGAGGAACGGGCCTCGGAGCAGGGTCGACTGCACATCCTCGAGGTTCAACGCCTGATCCGTCACATTCCGAAGGTCGTCGTCTGCGTGGTGCCGGGCTGGGCCGTCGGCGGCGGTCACTCGCTGCACGTCGTCTGTGATCTGACCCTCGCAAGCGAAGAGCACGCGAAGTTCCTCCAGACCGACCCCGACGTGGCCAGCTACGACGCCGGCTTCGGGTCGGCGTATCTCGCCAAACAGATCGGCCAAAAGAAGGCCCGCGAGGTGTTCTTCCTCGGGAAGACCTACTCCGCCGACGAAGCCGAAGAGATGGGGATGGTCAACGAGGTCGTCCCCCACGAGGAATTAGAGGAGACCGCCCTCGAGTGGGGCCGCCGGATCAATTCGAAGAGCCCGACGGCGATGCGGATGCTCAAGTACGCCTTCAACATGACCGACGACGGGATGATCGGCCAGCAGGTCTTCGCCGGCGAGGCGACGCGGCTGGGCTACATGACCGACGAGGCAAAGGAAGGCCGCGACGCGTTCGTCGAGGGGCGCGAGCCGGAGTTCGACGAGTTCCCGTGGCACTACTGATACTACTGGACAGAAGTCAATACGAAGCCGGTCGGGAATTCGCGGCCGTCCCCATAGGTGACGGCCGCATACGTGCGACCGGCTTCACGTCGTTCTGTCCAGCAGTATGAACCGGGACGTCGACGGCGACACGACTCGAGTCCACCACTGATGAACCGACGGAAGTTCCTCCATCGGACGGCCCCGCTTCCGGCTGCAATTTCCCTCGCAGGCTGTGGGGCTCCGGAGGATGGTACCGACGATCGGAACGAAAGTGAAAGCGATAGTGGGGCCGGAAGCGGCGGGAACGTTACGGGAACCGCGCCGATCCCGATGCTCGAGGACCCGCCGGACGCCGTGTATCTCCCCGGGCACCGGAAATCGATGCGGATGCTCGAGCCAGTCGCCGCCGGTGACTACAGACTGGCACCGATGGTCACGTACCCGCATCCGTTCTGGCTCGTCACTGGAACCGAGCGCCAGCTCGTCGAACCGGAAGCCGGTCGCGGCGTCCACCTGATGCTCGTCGTCTGGGACGCCGTGACGGGACATGTGCTTCCGGTCGATATCAGTCCGCAGGCCACGCTCGAGGGCGACGACGGTTGGCAGCGACGCCTGTCGCTGTGGCCGATGCTCTCCCAGGAGATGGGACTCCACTTTGGCGACAACGTCACGCTGCCGGCCGACGGCACCTACACCGTGCGTGTCGATCTGCCACCGGTTACGACGCGGCGAACCGGCGCGCTCGCGGGACGGTTCGACGACGGCGCGACCGCAACGTTCGAGTTTACGTACGACTCGGCGTTCCGAGAAGCCGTCGTCGACGGGATCGAACTGCTCGAACGGGAACGGTGGGGCGAACGCGGCGCGCTCGAGCCGATGACACACGGTGGTGACGGAGATAGTGGGAGGCACTCCGAGATACCGTACTCCGTACTTCCATCTGCCGATGCGTATCCCGGCACCCTGTTACGTGAGGCCGACCCCGAACAACGGGATGGCCTGCCACGAAGCGGCGACGCGGTGTTCGTGGTCTCGCTGCTCGAGTCGGGCTCGCGACTGGCCGACGGCGACGACAGGTATCTGCTCGTCTCGCCGCGGACACCGTACAACCGGGTGCCACTTTCGAACATGTCGTTGCAGGCCACTGTCGACCGCGACGGCTCGACGGTCGTCGACCGACAGCGCCACGTCGGGACGCTCGACGGTGAACTCGGCTTCCATTACGGGCACTCACTCACGGATATCCAGCCGGGCGATTCGGTGACGATCACAGTCGAGTCCCCGCCGCAACTGGTCCGCCATCAGGGGTACGAAACGGCGTTTTTCGAGATGGAGCCCCTCGAGTGTGTAGTCCCCACGGCGTGACCGCGCGGTCGTGTCGGCTCACAATGCCAACGTTGACACTCTTTCGAGTCGGATAGACGAGTAATGAGTTCGGCCGAGGTCGACATTTCACGGACGAAGGCGTGGCTGATGGCAGCCCGTCCCCAGACCTTGCCCGCGGCTGCGGCTCCAGTGATCGTGGGGACGGGGCTGGCAGTCGCCGACGGGGTCGTTGCGCCGTTGCCGGCGCTGTTTGCGTTCGTTGGGGCAGCGCTGATCCAGATCGGGACGAATTTCGCGAACGATTACTACGACGCGATCAACGGTGCCGACACCGAGGACCGCGAGGGATTTACCCGGGTTACCCAGTCGGGGCTGATTTCGCCCGCACAGGTCAAGCTCGCGACCATCGTGACCTTCGGGCTAGCGATCCTCTCGGGAACCTATCTCGTCTACGTCGGCGGACTGCCGATCCTCGTCATCGGGCTCGTAAGTGTCGTCTGCGGATGGGCCTACACCGGCGGCCCCTACCCGCTCGGGTATCACGGTCTGGGTGATCTCTTCGTGTTCGTCTTCTTCGGGCTCGTCGCCGTGACGGGGACTTACTACGTGCAGGCCGCAGCCGTCCTCGCCGAGCCGCTGACGACGACGCTCCCCGCAGGAACGATCACGACTGCTGCCGTCGTCGCGAGCCTGCCGATCGCCGCGATCTCGACGGCGATCATCGTCGTGAACAACATCCGTGACCTGGAAACTGACGCCGAGACCGGCAAGCGAACCCTGGCAGTGCGACTCGGCTACCGGTGGAGCCGCCTCGAGTACTTCGCCATGCTCGCACTGGCCTACGTCGTCCCCGTCTGGTTCTGGCTCGGAACCGACTACGGCCCTGGCGTGTTACTGGCGCTGGTCACGCTCCCCTACGCCGCGATGGTCGCCCGAACCGTCCTGACGCGAACCGACGGCGAGGCGCTCAATCCCGCACTCGAGCAGACGGGGAAATTGCTCGCGCTCTATGCCGTCTGCTTCGCCGGTGGGCTGGTGGTGCTATGACCGACGCCGACCTCTCGCTCGCGTATCGCCCGTTCTCGCTTGCGCTCGCGGAGCCACTCGAGACGGCCGACGGCGCGATCACCTCCCGCGAGGGGTTTCTCGTACGACTCGTCGACGAGGCCGGCGACGATTCCGTCGTCGGCTACGGCGAGGCGACGCCGCTGCCGGGCTGGACGGAGTCGCTCGCGGATTGTGAACAGGCACTCGAGCGCGCCCAGAACGCACTCCGAACGGGCGGTCCGAGCGAGGCTCTCGAGGTCGTCGATCAACAGGTCGCTGCCCGCCACGCGGTCTCGCTTGCGCTTGCCGATCTGCAGGCGACCTGCGAGGCGACGCCGCTGTATCGCTATCTCGGCCAGGGACCGATGGTCGGTCGGGTGCCGGTCAATGCGACGATCGGCGACGGCTCGCTGGCCGACACCGCACGTGACGTCCGTGCAGCCGTCGACCGTGGATTCGACACCTGCAAGCTGAAGGTGGGGCTCCGAAGCGTCGCGGAAGACGTCGAACGCGTTCGCCGCGTGCGCGAGACCGTCGGCCCCGACGTGGAACTCCGGGCCGATGCAAACGAGGCCTGGACCTACGAACAGGCCCAGTCGGCACTCGAGGCCTTTGCGGACCTTGACGTCTCGATCCTCGAGCAACCGCTGCCCGCAGGCGCACTCGAGGGCCACGCCGATCTGCGGGCTCAGAACACGGGCGTTTCGATCGCACTCGATGAGGGCCTCCTCGAGCATGGCGTCGACACGATCTGTGACGCCGACGCGGCAGACGTCGTCGTCCTGAAACCGATGGCGCTGGGCGGGATCGACGTGGCACGCAAGGTTGCGGCCTGGCTGGCCGAACTCGAGGTGATGCCGCTGGTCACGACGACGATCGACGGCGTCGTCGCGCGGACCGGTGCGGTCCACCTGGCGGCGGCGATCCCCGACGTCCCGGCCTGCGGGCTCGCGACTGGGAACCTCCTCGCGGAGGACCTCGGTCGTGATCCCGTCTTGCTCGAGAAGGGATCGGCAGTCGTTCCGCAAGCGAAAGGGCTCGGCGTCGCCGACGTGTGGACCGAGTGATGACTGCCCCGATCGACTGGCCGACGCGCGATCCGGTCGCCCACCGCGTTGCGGCGACACCTCAGCGGACGGCACTGATCGACGTCGCAACGGAGACGGACTGGACGTTCCGCGAGTACGACCGCCGGATCGACCGCGTTGCGGCGGCGCTCGAGTCGGCGGGCCTCGCCGGCGAGCGGCTCGGCGTCCTCATGGACACGCGCCCCGCGTTCGCGACGCTCTTTTTCGCCGCGATGCGGACCGGCACGACCGTGGTCGCGTTGAACATCCGCGAAACGACCGGCGAACTCGCTGCGAAAGCCGCACGGACTGACCTCACTGCCATCGTCTGCGAACGCGAGACCGAGACGGCTGCGCTTGCAGTCGCGTCTGAAGCCGACTCGATCGACGTGTACTCGGTCGACGACCCACAGCGCGATCGGACACGGGCACTGGCGCGGCCGGCAACGAACGCGACGCTCGAGTCGGTCCCCGAGCGAGACGCGCAGTCAGTCGAGTCGGCCACGCTCGCACGCGACGAGACACAGCTCATCATGTTCACCTCCGGCACCTCTGGCGAGCCGAAGGCCGTCCGGTTGACGGTCGGCAACCTCGTCGCGAGCGCGACCGCCTCCGCGTTCCGGCTTGGCGTCGACCGCGACGACCGGTGGCTGTGTTGTCTCCCGATGTATCACATGGGCGGGCTGGCACCCGTCGTTCGGTCGGCGCTGTACGGCACGCCCGTCGTGATCCAGCGCGCATTCGACCCGACTGCGACCGCGCGCGTGCTCGAAGACTACAGTATAACCGGCGTCTCGCTCGTCCCGACGATGTGCAAGCGTCTGCTCGATGCCGGCTGGGAACCGACCGACGCCCTTCGGTTCGTCTTGCTCGGTGGCGCGCCGGCCTCGAGCGAGTTGCTCGAGCGCTGCCGGGAGCGTGACGTGCCGGTCTGTCCGACCTACGGCATGACCGAGACGGCCTCTCAGATCGCGACGGCGCTGCCCGAGGCGGCTGCCACCCACGAGGGGACCGTCGGACAGCCGCTCATGTTCACAGACGTCACTGTCGTCGACGAGACCGGCGCGGCGGTCGAGGCGGGCGAACAGGGCGAACTCGTCGTTTCGGGGCCGACAGTGACGCCGGGCTATCTCGACGACGCACACACCGACGCGGCGTTCGGCGACCGTGGCTTGCACACCGGCGATGTCGGGTACCGTGACGCGGACGGGCGGCTCTGGATCCTCAACCGCCGCAGCGACCGCATCGTCACCGGCGGCGAGAACGTCGACCCCGGTGAGGTGGTCGCAGCCCTTCGTGACCATCCTCGCGTCGAGGACGCTGCCGTCGTCGGGCTCGCAGACGAGGAGTGGGGCGAGCGGGTTGCAGCACTCGTCGTTCCAGCCACGGACTCGAGCGCAGCTGACAGTCAGATCGAGCCGCGAGCGCTCCTCGCCCACTGCGACGACCAGCTTGCTGGATTCAAACAGCCGAAGACGGTCGGGATCGTCGACGCGCTCCCCCGGACGGCGTCGGGGACTGTCGATCGCGAGGCGGTTCGGGAGCGGCTGCTCGAAGTTGGGATCGATATGAGTTAATCGGCGTCGTTCCGTCCACGGAACCGTCTTGAGCGCCGCGGCGATGGGTGTTTTTCGTCGCTCAGCGTTCAGAATTTCTGTGCCGACGCGTCGATCAGTCGTCGGCTGCGCTCTGGGCCGCTGGCTGTTGACTGGGTTGCTGGGACTCCGAGTTGGCAGTCTCGTCGTCGCGGACGGAGTCGCGGGCAACGACGTAACTGCCATAGAGGACGAGCAACAGGAACAGCGAGAACGGAAGCGCCATGGTCACCGAGAGCGACTCGATGGCGCTGAACTCCTCGAGTCGGAGCGACATCATCCCGAAGACAGCAAGCAGCCCACCCCACCACGCACGGTTTCGCGGGTTCGGGTTCTCGTCACCGAGCGTGATCGCCGAGATCATAAAGACCGCCGAGTCGAGTGAGGTGATGATGTAGCCGGCGATGATGAAGACGAACAACACTGCAAGCACCGTGCCAAAGGGCGTGATCTGGAGGGCTTTCGCGATCGCTGCGGGATTGCCCGCCGACGCCATCGCCTCGGCGACCGGTCCCTGATAGTCCGGTGCGAGCACCCAGCCACCGATAAGGCCGTGTTGGATCCAGGTGAAGACCGTCGGGACCACGACGAGGACGGCGAACATCTCCCGGATGGTCCGCCCTTTCGAAACGCGGGCGACGAAGCTCCCGACGAAAATGCTCCAGGCGGCCCACCAGGCCCACCAGAAGCCGGTCCAGTTGGCCGCCCAGTTGCTGTCGGCGTTCGGGGCCGTGTACAGCGTCAGGCGAAACATCTCGCTGAGCCAGACGCCCGTCGCGTCCAGACTCAACTCGAGCATGTAGAGGCTTGGACCGACGACCACGAGCACGGCCATCGCGACGCCGATGAGGATCACCGTCGCGCGGGCCGCGTTGCGAATGCCCTTTCGCAACCCGAGCCAGACGTCGCCGAGGAACACGATCCCGATGAGCGCGAACACGACGTAGGTCAGAAGCGCCGCGTCGAGCCCGAACACTCGGCCGAGGATCGCCGACATCGTCTGTGCGCTGAAGCCGAGCGTGGTCGAAATGCCGCCGATCGTCGCGATCAGCGCCGCCAGATCGACAAGCCAGTAGAGGCCAGGAATCCGATCCTCGTCGACGACGCCGGCGAGCATCGAACTGATCTTGTAGTCGCCGACGCCGTCGGTGTAGACCACGATCCCAAAGGCGATCGCGACGGGGAGATACCACATCGCCAGCCCCGGGAACACCTCGTGAATAAACATAAACGCCAGTGCCATCGACTCGAGGGATGCCCCCTGGACGGGAGCCGGCTCCGGCGGCGGATGCTGGACGATCGAGATCGGTTCGGCGACGCCCCAGATGAGCACTGAGGCACCGAACCCGACGGTAAACACCATCGCCAGCCACGAGAACAGGTCGAACTCCGGTTCGGCGTCGGGCCCGCCGATTCGGAGCCGTCCGTATTGGGAGGCCGTGAAGGCGAACACGGCCGCGAGCAAGACGAATCCAAGCAGGATGAACCACCAGCCGAAGTAGGTAAGGATCCACCCCTTCGCGCCGGTGAGCGCGCGACTCAGCAGCGACGGACGCGCCAATCCGACTCCGCCGAGTGCAAGCATCACGCTCATCGTCACGACGAAGAGCCCTCGTTCCGCCCACGAGGCTTCCTCGAGGCCGAAGAGTTTCGCACCGTTCATCGTTCGTACCGACCGAGAGCGTCGTTTCGATCCCAGTCGTTCGACCGCGTGCCGTTGCTACTCACGGATCTGTGAGTCACCATCGGATGTGTCTCTGATCCCACCACTAGCTACTCAAGTGCTCTTTGTCTCGGGACCCGATATAGTACTGCTACCACACCGCAATCGAGCAGTCTGCACCCGGCACGCGATCGGCTAGTGATGGGTCGGACGACTCGCGGCCCTCGCTGTAGACTGCCAGACCAGTCGACCGAACCGGATTGCCGCCGGACGCGAAGTTAAGCCGATGGCGTTCATAACCAGACGCGTGTGTACGCTCACGCTCGCCTGGCAGGTCTTTGATGACGCGCCGGTCGCAGTCGCAGCCAACCGTGACGAAATGGTCGACCGGGAGTCGCTTCCACCTGCCGTCTACAACGACGAACCGCTGGCCATCGCGCCACAGGACGCCGAAGCAGGCGGCACGTGGATCGGCTACAACGAGTTCGGCGTCTTCGTTGGTCTCACGAACAAGTGGACTGACGCCGAGTTGGCCGGCGAGCGCTCGCGTGGCCTGCTCGTCGCGGACGTTCTTGAGGCTCGCTCCGCCGCGGACGCGAAAGCGATCGTCGACGCGGCGACCGACGCAGACGAGTACAGCGGCTTCTACCTTGTCGCCGCCGACGCGACGGACGCGTTCTGTTATCAGTGGGACGGCACGCGCTCGCTGACCGCGTTCGAGCCGGGCGTCCATGTCGTCGTCAACGTCGCCGTCGACGACGACGTCGACATTCCCGAGCGCCGGGCCGAGATCGGACACGAGCAGGCAGCCGACGCGCACGCGCTTCGCGAGGTGCTGACGGCTCACCCAGACGAGACGGCGATGGACTGGCTCGAGCGGGCAAGCGAGATCCTTGGCGACCACGAATACGGGGCCTGCGTTCACGAGAACGGATACGGCACCCAGTCGTCGTCACTGCTCGCGATCGGCCCCGAACTGGAATATCACGCCTTCGCGCCGGGGCCGCCATGTCGAACGAGCTACGACGAGGTCGACCTCACGATCGGCGATGGGCTCGAGGGGCAGGGCACCGCGATCGAATCGACAGTCGACGACGAAAGGCACATTTAAGCGGCTCGCCCTCGCTTGGATGTAGTATGGACGCACTCCTGCCTGTAGCGACGCGCACGGCGAGGTGGTCACCGTGAGCGTTTCCACGGCCGAAGCCGAACTCACCGAGGACGAGCGTGCCGGCCTCGAACTCGTCCGCGAGTCCGGCGGCATCCACCAGAGCGACTTCTGGAAGGAACTGGACGTTTCCTCGCGCAAGGGCAGCCGGATCGTCGAATCGCTCGTCGAAAAGGACCTGGTCGATCGCGAAGAAACCGTCTACGAGGGTCACAACACCTACTACATCTCGCCGACCGCACGAGACCTCGATTTCAGACTGCTGATGGCCGGCGACATGCTCTCGCCGTTTATCGGCGAGGAAGAGGTCGATCCCAACAGCGACGCCTTCTCGCAGTGGATCATGAACCTCGCATACGAGGAATAATCGGCGCGATCGCCGCTCGAGATCGAAACTCCGTTTTCGGCCCCGTCAAGTTGCTCTGACAGACCGTCCGGGGCGAACTACTCCGATTTTCTCGCACCTCGAACCTGCGCAACGTGGGTGAACGTCACTAACCCAAGCCCCCCGACGATGTTCCCTGCAGTAGCGACGACGACCGTCTCGAACAGCGCGCCATAGCCGATCGCAGCATCGAAGAGGAAGCCAAAGAAGACGTGGACCGCAGTGACAATGACGTGATCGAACGGCCCGAGCGCGAGCAGGAAGCCGACGATGTAGGCCAGCGTGATGCGGCTTCGGACGCTGTTGACTGCCTCGAGGAGGTACGACAGGAGGCTCACGAGTGCACCCCCGACGATCGCACTCGCGAACATCCCTGTTGTGGGTCGATGAACGATCCCCTCGGCGGTCTGCGCCAACGCATGCGCCGATCCTGACGGAAGGACGCCGTCGACGGCGAAGACGAACGCGAAGAGGAATCCACCGATGAGATTGAAAACAAGGGTCACAGTCCAGAGGCGGCCGAGCGATCGAAGCATCCACGAGCCGTCCTGATCGACCGCCTTGGCGGCCGGAGCAACGAAGTTCTCGTTGAAGAGCTCCGTTCGACCGATGACCAGGAACACAACGCCGACGCCAAAGGCAAGCGCACCCGCAATATGCGCGATGTCCCCGAACCGCGGTTGAACCAGTCCGTCGACGACCCCCAGCGCAGCGATACCGAAGACGACCGTGAACCCCGCAATGAAGCTGGTCGCCGCGAGCTCGAGCGTCGACTGCGTGAGTCGCCGTTCGCCTTCGTCGACGGCGCGGTCGAATATTTCGGTGGGATTCGGAGCGACGGACACGCCCATCGTACTGATCGCTGATAAATAAGGAGCGGACTTGAATACGCCGTGATGGGGCCGGTCAACGACGACGAGCGACCGATGTCTCTCAGGCGAGCGCGCTTGCGGCCCGGATCAACCGTTCCTCGCCGAAGGCTGGCCCGACGAGTTGGAGACCGACAGGGAGTCCGTCGGTTTCGCCTGCCGGAACCGAAATCGCGGGGAGGTCCGCGAGGTTCACCGGCACGGTGTTCGCGTCGGCGAGATACAACTTGAGCGGGTCGTCGAGGCTCTCGCCGAGTTCGAACGGCGGCACTGGCATCGTCGGACTGGCGAGCACGTCGGCCTCCGAAAGCGCCTCGTCGAAGTCTTGTTTGACCCACGCGCGAGCGTCCTGGGCTTTCTTGTAGTACTTGTCGTGGTAGCCCGCCGAGAGCGCGTAGGTGCCAAGCAGGATGCGACGCTTGACTTCGTCGCCGAACCCTTCCTCGCGGGCTTTCGCGAACGTCTCGTTCCAGTTGCCGTCGTAGCCCCCCGAATGCCCGTAGCGGACGCCGTCGAACCGCGCGAGGTTCGACGAGGCTTCCGACATCGCGATCACGTAGTAGGCCTCGACGGCGTGTTCGACCGATGGGAGGCTGACTTCGTGATACGACGCACCCTTGTCCTCGAGGTCATCGATAGCGTCCCAGAACGTCTCGACGACGCCCTCGTCGGCACCCTCGAGCAACTCGGTCGGAATCCCGATCTGGAGCCCGTCGACATCGCCGGTCGCAGCGTCGGCGTAGTTCGCGTCGTCACCAGCCTCCCGGGTGGTCGCGTCGCGCTCGTCGCTGCCGGCAATCACGTCGAGCAACGCGGCAGCGTCTTCGACGGTTTCGCCGAAGGGACCGATCTGCTCTAAGCTGTTGCCGTAGGCGACGAGGCCGTACCGCGAGACCAGCCCGTAGGTGGGCTTGATGCCAACGACGCCACAGAAGGCGGCTGGACAGCGGACCGAGCCGCCGGTGTCGGAGCCCAGCGCGAGATCGGCCTCGCCGGCAGCGACGGCGGCCGCCGAGCCACCGGAGGAGCCACCAGGAACATGGCCGGGCGCGGCGGGGTTGTCCGTCTCCCCGAAGTAGGAGGTCTCGGTGGTCGTCCCCATCCCGAACTCGTCCATGTTGGCCTTGCCGACGATGGTCGCGCCGGCTTCTTTGAGCCGGGAGACGACCGTCGCGTCGTAGGGCGGAACGTACTCATCGAGCATCTTCGAGCCGCAGGTCGTTCGGACGCCCTCGGTGGAGATGTTGTCCTTGACCGCGACCGTTTTGCCGGCCAGCGGGCCGTCGTCGGCTCCCTCGATCCGTTCTTCGGTGATGAAAATATCCTCAGACATGATTACGAGACGTTCGGCCCTTTGAAGTAGCCGTCTTCCGTTTCCGGTGCGTTCCGGAGCGCGTCCTCGCTGTCGAGGGAGGGCCGTTCCTCGTCCGGCCGCATCACGTTCGCGAGATCGGCTTCGCGGTCGACCTCCGGCACCTCGTCTAGGGTCTCGAAATACTCGAGGATGTCCGCGAACTGTCCGGCGAACCGGTCGACCTCATCGTCGTCGAGGTCGACGCGGGCCAGATCCGCGACGTGGCGGACCTCCTCGGGACTGACGGCGTCGTCGCTCATACGTGTTCGCACCGGCTTCCGGAGAGTAAGGGTTTCGATACTGCTGTCGCGACGCTGTCTCCTTCGATTGTTCCTGCGGACTCATAACTTATCTGAGAGTATCAACGTATCAAAATACCTGTTCAACACGATATTATCTAGATCTAATACATCACTAACTGTGAAAGTGATCGGCTAATAGGTTCATACTCAAGGGTGTTGTCCCGCGAGGAGGACTATGGACTGTGATAACTGCGAGTCCGACGAGGTTGCATACACACTGACAACCTACGTCGAATCCGACGGCGAGGAGCGCATCGATCTCCACTTTTGTTCGACTGACTGTCTTCGCGTCTGGACGTGATGACCCGCCTGCGGTTCGGCCCACGCCGGATGCAACCCTCACCCGCGGCGATAATATCCCAACCGATATCCCGATCCGCGGTGCAGGTGTCCTCAAATGGGGACGGACTCGAGGTCGACGGCGTCGGCGGCGCAACTCGAGGCTGTGCTGCCACCGGCTGTCGACGCGATGTCGACCCGCAGAACAGTCAATGGCGTCGAGTTACACGTCATCACTGCTGGCGATCCAGCGGATCCGGTGGTCGTCTTGCTCCATGGGTTTCCCGAGTACTGGTATGGCTGGCGGGAGGTGATCGGCCCGCTCGTCGATGCCGGCTATCGCGTCCTCGTTCCGGACCAGCGGGGATACAACCGGAGCGAGAAACCCGACGGCGTGCCAGCATACCGAACGGACGAACTCACACGGGACATCGTCGGCTTGATCGCAACTGAAGCGTGCGACACAGCCCACGTCGTCGGCCACGACTGGGGTGGCGTCGTCGCCTGGGAGCTTGCCTGTCGGTTCCCCGAGGTCGTCGATCGGCTCGCCATCGTCAACGCGCCCCATCCGACCGCCTACCGGCGGCAGCTACTCTCAAATCCCGAGCAACTGCGCCGGAGCTGGTATGCCGTCTGCGTTCAGCTCCCATGGCTTCCTGAACTCGCCTGTCGGTCCGACAACTATCGTCTCCTCGAGCGAGCACTTCGGGGGACGGCCGCGCCGGGAACGTTCACCGACGGTGAACTGGCCCGCTACCGGCAGGCCTGGGACCGAGACGGTGCGCTCACCGGGATGTTGAATTGGTATCGGGCGGCGCTGCGGGATCCGCCACGGCTTCCGACCGACCGGATCGACGCACCGACGCTCGTCGTCTGGGGCGAGGACGACGCGGCGCTCGTCCCCTCGCTGGCGGTCGATAGCGTGGGGTTCTGTGCGACGAGTCGCCTCGAGCTCCTGCCGGCGACGAGTCACTGGGTACCCCACGAAGCGCCCGACCGACTCTGTGACCACCTCACCGAACACCTCGAAGGGGAATAGGTCTGTCCCCATCTTTAACCGGTCGGAGCGGTGGCAACGCTTGATCATAGCAGCTCATCACGGTTGAAAAGATTGCGAACATATTCGTAGCCACAGGACAGAGGGAACACTGAACGCGCTCGTATGGCCCACGCGACACTCACGATCACGATGCCCGAGGAGGTCTGGATTCATGAGCTATCGACGGCCTACCCCGAATCGACCTTTCGGGTACTCGCGGCCGTTCCCGGGCCTGAATCCGGGTTTGCCCTCGTTCGGATCACTGGTCCGACGGTCTCGGCAGTGATTGAGGCGATGGCCGAGCATCCACAGCTCACGGAACTTACGGTCGCCCAACAGGATATTCACGAGGCGACGGTTCACTTCGAGGCAACGACGCCACTGCTGTTGGTGTCCTCACGAGAGTCTGGTGTGCCGATCGAACTCCCGATCGAAATCGTCGATGGCGAGGCAACCGTCGAGGTCACCGGCTCCAGAGAGCGGCTGGCGGAACTCGCCGACCAACTCGAGCGGTTTGGGTTCCAGTACCGGATCGACGACGTCCGCGAGCGACTTCAGGAACGGCAACTTCTCTCGGAGCGACAACTCGAAGTCGTGGTCGCTGCTATCGACGCGGGCTACTACGACACCCCACGGCGCTGTTCGCTGACCGAGCTCGCGGCTCACCTCGACATCGCCAAATCGACGTGTAGCGAGACGCTTCACCGAGCCGAGGAAGCGATTATCAAGCAGTTCGTTGCAGCGCTTCCGGGTGTTGCCGAGCATGTAGAGCTCGAGGATCGACCGACGAGCGCATGAGACAGTCTCTGTATCGTCGGCCACTGCGTCGAGACACATCGATCCCATTGCGAGAGTTGTCGCCGGGAAGAACATTCATCGAAGTGTTACGCTGACCCGTGTTCCGGGCGATCTGGTGCCGAACTGTCGTTTCTCGGGTGTCGAGCCGACGCGTTGAGAGCGACCCACGACCGTTGAACGAAACATATCAGCCGCGCTCGAACCCGCTCACTGGTCCACGTTGACAGTCGTTGACTTATATATACGAACATAGTCGGCCCGATTCTCACGTGCTGGAAATCGGCTCTATACTTCATCCGATTTGGGTTGTGAGCGAGGGATGAGGATCCACAAATGAACGATTTGAAGTGCATGCCGTCGAGTACTCTCGGCATGACATCAGTGTCATATTCAGAGGTGTTCTGATCTGATGAGTACGGATGACGAATCATTCCATCCACTCGGAAACGAGTGGGAAGGCGAACTCGAGTCGATGCTCGATGATACCGAGTACGATAGCCAACTCGGTATGGACATGGCCCGTGACGCGATGCGGGTCACCGAAGGCGAACTTTCCGAGGCCGAATTCCACGAGAAATATCACGACGACGTGATGGAGGAGTTCGGTGAGGACGAGCGCCCGACGAAAGAGGCCTACGAGAAGGCCCAGGAAGAGGCCAAGGGCACGTTCTCGCGGATGGTCGACAAGTTCGACGGTGACGGCGAGCAGACCCGTCGTGAAGCGATGAAGAAGATGGGTGTCGGCGCGGCAGCCGTCGGCGTCGGTGCGTGGGGCACCGTCGACGACGGTCCCGAGGCTAGCGTCGCCGAAGGTGGCCACGGTGGGGGCACCGAGACTCACGAGCACCCCGATACCCAGTGGGGCATGACGATCGACCTGGAACGCTGTGACGGCTGTCTGACCTGCATGACGGCCTGCCAGCAGGAAAACGACCTCGACGCGGGCGTCAACTGGATGTACGTCATGGCCTGGGAAGACCGCAATCACTCCTCTCCCGATGGTGGGCAAGGACTGGTCGACTCCGGTGCTTACACCGACTTCAACATGGGGAGTGACTTCAACATGCTCGTGCGACCGTGCCAGCACTGCACGGACGCTCCCTGTGAGAAGGTCTGTCCGACGACGGCCCGTCACACCCGCGACAAGGACGGGATCGTGTTGACTGACTACGACGTCTGTATTGGCTGCCGATACTGTCAGGTCGCCTGCCCGTACGGTGTCAACTACTTCCAGTGGGAAGATCCCAGCGTCGAATACGAGGACATCGACGGCCTCGAGAACCCTGAAGACCCCGACGAGATCACGCACGCCGAGTACGAACACGGCACGCGGTGGGTCGACAGTCGTGCGCCACGTGGCGTCATGAGCAAGTGTACGTTCTGTCCGACCATGCAGGACGGCAAACAGGGCGACGAGCAGGTCGGGACGACCGCCTGTGAATCGGCCTGTCCGCCGAACGCGATCCAGTTCGGTGACGTCAACGACGAGAAGAGCGACTCGTACCAGCACCGCGAGCACCCGGTCAAGAGCCGAGCTGTCGCCCACCTGAGCGGCGACCACATCAGCAGCAATCGGTACGTTCCCGGTCCGGAGACGGTCAACGAAACGCTCAGCGAGAGCGACGACATCGAGTCCGCGATCGCGGCGCTCGACGCCGCCAACGAGAGCCGGACCTTCGACGAGGAGGTGCTGTCGATGATGAAAGCGATCGACATCGTCAGCGAGCGACTCGAGCCTGGTGACAACAAGAACACCACCATGATCCAGAACGAACGGACCATTCTCGAGTCCCTCGACGCCATCGAAGGGTACGTCGACCTCGAAAGCGAGGAAGCCCTCGATACGCTGAACCTTGACGACGGCAGCGAAGAGAACGCACGGTTCCAGCTCCAGCAGTACGTGGGCAATCCGAGCTCGTTCAACCTGCTCGACCACATCGGGACGAACCCGAACGTCACGTACCTCGGTGCGGAGCCTGGATCGGACGCCTATCAGGTCGACGGCCCGACCAAGTACGAAGACGCCGGGCTCCTCGACAAGCGGCAGGAAAAACTCGATAACGAGACCGTCGGTCACATTGACGGGGTGTCGCTATGAGCACGAAGGAGCCAACCGAAGCGGACATCCTTCGTCCGATCAACACGCTCACGAAGAAGTACTTCGTCCTGTACGGTGTCGCGACGCTTGCCCTTCTGGTCTTCCTCGCGGGCTGGGCCTACCAGCTCCAGGAAGGGCTGGTCGTCACCGGGCTCGGTGACTGGGGCTCCGGTGGCGGTTCGACGTGGGGACTGTACATCGGCGCGTTCATCTGGTGGGTCGGTGTCGCTCACGGCGGTATCATCCTCTCGGCGGCTGTCCGGCTGCTCGGGATGGATCGGTACATGCCGATCGCCCGACTCGCAGAGATGACGACCATCGGTGGCCTCTCGGCTGCCGGTTTCTACATTCTGGTCCACATGGGCCGGCCGGACCGGATGGTCACGAGCGTCATCGGTCACTACCACATTACGGTCAACAACTCGCCGCTGGTGTGGGACGTGACGGTCATTACGGCCTACTTCGTGCTGTCGGCGACCTATCTTGGGCTCACGCTCCGATACGACGTCAGCCGACTGCGCGACCAGCTCCCTGACCGCTTCGAGCCGATCTACAAGATCATGACGCTTGGCTACACCAAGCAAGAAGACGAGATCATCGAGCGGATGGTCTGGTGGCTCGCAGCCGCAGTCATCATTATGGCCCCGCTCCTGCTCCACGGTGGCGTTATCCCGTGGCTGTTCGCGCTGCTCCCGGCGATGCCTGCCTGGACTGGCGGCATTCAGGGCCCGATGTTCCTGAGCATCGCGCTGATGTCGGCAATCGGCGGTGTGACCATCATCTCGTATGCGTTCCGTCGCGCCTACGACTGGGACCACATCATCACTGACGACATCTTCCGCGGGCTGCTCCTGTGGCTCGGGTTCTTCACCCTGCTGTTCCTCTGGTTCCAGCTCCAGTTCGTCCTCAACGGTGTCTTCCTTGGACCAAACGCGAAAGCGGTCTCGGCGGAAGCGAAGCTCGCCCATCCGCTCTATCAGGCTGCGATGTTCCTGATCTTCAGTACGCTCGTGTACATCTTCCTGCAGACGATCCGTCCGTCGCTGTTCAGCAAGAAGCGAGCGCTCCTCGCCAGCGGGATCATCCTCACGGGCACGCTGACCGAGAAGGTCCTGTTCGTCGTCGAAGGATTCAAGCACCCAGTGTTCGACATCTACGCCAACACGCCCGGGACCTACTTCCCGAGCCTGATCGAGTGGGCGTCGCTCGCTGGGACGGCGGGACTGGTGGCACTTTTATTCCTCAACCTCTCGAAGCTCGTCCCAGTGGTCGAGCTCCACGCGGTCGAGCACATGCGTGGCGACCACGCACACGGTGACGAGGCGACCGAACCCGAGGTGGAAGCATGAGTCCAGCACTGACAACATTCGCATCGGAACTCCTGTATCACGGCTACGACGGCACCGGCGGCTTCACCGGCTTCCCCAATGAGGGGACCTGGGTCATCTTCGCGATCATCCTGGTTCCGGTCTACATCATGCTCGCAGCATGGTTCCTTGGAAAGCCGCGAGACACGTCGACCGGACTGCTCGGCGTTGGCTATCTCGTCGGCCTGACGACCTCGATGTGGGTCGGGATGTTCATCCTGACCGTCCTGATCGGCGTCGTCTTCTACGGCGGTCCGCCGGAGCCGATCAGCAGCGTCGGCCCACCGTAACCGACGTCAGTATCGAATTCTGAATAGCGATTTCGTTTTTTGCGATTACAGTCAGAGCCCCGATTGCGACCGCTCTAGTAACACCTGAAACAACTTCTATACTATCCGCACAGCTGTCGTGCGATCAGGTAGCCACTGACTTTTAGTGGCTCCTAGTCCCCACTCCGTATATCGTTCTCCACGCTCGAACCATCACACGTATCCCGTTCCGGGCCCTTCGTACGGCTAGCACATCGACACTATGACCATCACTGCACACGAGCTCGAAATCAAACTCGAGGAGGTCGAGGATCCGGACATCGGCGAGGACATCGTCTCGCTTGGGCTGGTCAACGACGTCACAATCGACGACGAGACGGCTCGCATCTCGCTTGCGTTTAACGCGCCATACGCGCCCTCCGAGATGGAGATTGGCAACCAGATCCGCGACGTCATCGAAGACGCCGGTCTCGAGGCCGACCTGCGAGCACACGTCGACGAGGAACACGGCTTCGACGACGAGGTTCTCCCCCGCGTTCGCAACGTCATCGCCGTCTCCTCCGGGAAAGGTGGGGTCGGCAAGACGACGGTTGCAGCCAACCTCGCGGCCGGGCTCGAGAAACGCGGTGCGATGGTCGGGCTTCTCGACGCCGACATTCACGGGCCAAACGTTCCCCAGATCCTCCCGGCCGAGAGCGACCCAGGCGTCACGCCCAACGAGGAAATCGTGCCGCCGCGCTCGGACGGCGTCCGCATCATCAGCATGGGCATGATGATGGAAAACGAGGACGACCCCGCGATCCTCCGCGGCCCGATGGTCAACAAGTTCATGATGAAGTTCTTAGAGGGCGTCGAGTGGGGCCGACTCGACTACCTGATCGTCGACCTGCCGCCGGGAACCGGTGACGCGACGCTGAACCTGCTGCAGTCGATGCCCGTTACCGGTGCCGTCGTCGTCACGACGCCCCAGGAGATGGCACTCGACGACACCCGCAAGGGGATCCAGATGTTCAACAAACACGACACCCCCGTCCTGGGCGTCGTCGAGAACATGAGTTCCTTCATCTGCCCGTCCTGTGGCGACCAGCACGGCCTGTTCGGCACCGGCGGGGCAGACACCATCGTCGACAAGTACGACGTGCCATTGCTGGGCCGGATCCCGATCCATCCCGACTTCGGGGCCGACGGCAGCCAGGGCGCACTCGTCAAAAGCGATGACAGCGAAGTCCAGAGTCATCTCGAGGACGTCGTCGGCGAAGTCGCCGACCGCGTCGGCGAGGCCAACCGCCGGACGGTCTCGGAAAACGTCACGCAAGAACCGGCGAACAAGCTGCCGACTGAGACGGAAGACTGAGACGGACGCCTCCCAGTCAGTTCCGGTACACCCGGATGAGGTGTCGCAGGTGCGCCGGGACACAGCGATAGCAGCCCGTATGAGCGCATACAGCTCGTTCTGACCTGCAGTTCTCCCCTGCCGTTATAGGCTCGCCCGTCGAACCAACTCGATATGCGCGACGAATACGCCAACGCGATCGCCGACCTCGAGCCGGCCGACGGCGCTGTCGAAAGTACGGAACTGGTCGTCAGCGACGACGTGCTCGTGAAAGCGTTCGCGCTCGGGCCGGGCGCGGAACTCGAGGCACACGAACACGGAGACAGTACGAACGTCTTTCACGTCCTCGAGGGGACGGTAACAGTCATCCAGGGCGACGAGCACGACGAAATCGGTGCGCCCGGGATCGTCCACCACGACCGGGGCGTCATCCACGGTGCGAGAAACGAAACCGACGAGACGGTCGTCTTTACCGCGAGTCTCTGTCCGATGCCGTCCTGAGACGAGGCACGTCCTTACTCGGCCGTCGTCTCCCCATCCTCGAGCAGCGACGCGACGTATTTCGTGACGTGATCGTCCATCCGGCGTTTGTAGCCGGCCTGCCGGGCGAGGCGGTCGAGTTCGCGGGCGACGAGGCTGCCGTACTGGACGGCCTTTTTATCTCTGTTGGCGACCTCGGCGGGCAGATAACGGGCCGCCACGCGTCGGAAGCCACGTTTTCGTTCGTCTTCATCGGCCAGTAAGTCGTCCGGGAGCCGAAGTGCCGCCTCGACGACGGCGTCGTGAAGCAGCGGCGCGACTGGTTCCAGCCCTGTCGCCTCGATTGTCAGCACGTCCCGCGGCAGTTGGTCGGGAAGGCTCCGAATTCCCTCACGGACGGCTCCGCGGACTGTTTCGGCATCGACCCGATGGTCGAGGTGGACGACCTTCTCGTAGCCGCCAAACAGTTCGTCAGCTCCCTGCCCGACCGCGAGCGCGTCAAATCCGTCGGCGGCGACGCGTTCGCCCACCAGATACAGCGGCAGGGCGATCTGGACGTCCATCGCGTTCGTCCGTCCGATCGCCCGTGCGACCTCGGGGACGGCCCGTTCGAGATCGGCCGGCTCGAGATCGACGACCGTGAGGTTGCGGCCCATCGCGTCGGCGGCCGTCCGCGCTGCCTCGACGTCGTGGCTGTCGGGAAAGCCGACAACGTACAGCGGCGCGTCGAGTAGTTCGGCAACCAGCGCCGAGTCAACGCCGCCCGAGAAGGCGACGGCGATATCTCGGTCGTCCTGGTTGACGGCCTCGCTGGCCGTCCGAACGGCGCGCTCGAGGGCGTCGATAGCGGCTGCGTGGTCCGTCTCGGGAGTCAGATCGGGCAGTGTCCAATGTGATTCCGGCTCGGGCAGCGACTCACCGACAGGTGCGGCCGCGCCGGCCGGGAAAAGCGTCGGATCCTCGAGTGCGCTTGGTTCGAATGCCCATGCCGCAGTCTGGCTTTCGGCATCGGGGTCGAGGTCGGGGTCGGTTTCGACGTACAGGGGTACCCGCCCGAGCACGTCACGAACGAGTTGGCCGTCGAGCTCGCCGGCGAAGCCGGTCGTTCCCGGGAGTGACTCGGCGTCGGCGAGTGCGTCGCGAACGGTCGCTGGATCGGCACCGCGGATCGTTGGTTCGGTCATCTGAGGAGGTTCAAAACACGGCCGACTCGTCTCGTGACGCCGCCGGCGAACTGCTGGACGCTGATCCGCCACGGCGTGCGCTTTCCTTCGACGGTCGTCCGCCCGTCCGCAATCGCTGCAAGGATCGCCTCGGTGGAGCGCTCGTCGGCGTCGACGCGGGTGACCGCTTGCCCGACCATTTCGCTGATGTGGGCGTCGCTGCCGGCGGTCATCGGCAGGTTCCGCGATCGCGCGTAGCGTTCAGCCTGTCGATTCGCCCGGCCTGTAAACAGCCGCGAATTATAGACCTCGATGGCATCGCCTGCTGCGAGTTGCTCGCGAGAGATCCGGGCCATGACGCCGTGGCGCGCCTCCTGAAAGGGATGTGGGATGACTGCCAGCCCGTCCTGGTCGTGAATCGCCTCGAGCGTCGACTCGAAGGACAAGCCGGGTGGCACCGCTTCCTCGAGGCCCAGCCCCAACACGTGGCCCGCTTGGCTCGAGATCTCCATGCCTGGAATCCCGACGAGGCCGTAGTCGGGGGCGCGTTCGACGGCCTCGAGACTCGCGTCGATCTCGTCGTGATCGGTCACTGCGATCGCATCGAGACCGATCGCCTCGGCCTGCTCCAAGATGAGTTCGACCGGATCCCGGCCGTCGTAAGACAGCGCCGAGTGCGTGTGGAGTTCGACCGACAGCACGAACGTACGTTTAGACGGCCTGACCAAAAGCGCCTCGATTAGCCGTGCGACTCGCGTCGCGATTACGGCACGCGTCGAGACGGAAAACGAGTGAACTTGAGGCGGCTCGGAAGCGACAGCGGAACGCGAGCGTTCGATCAGTCGACGTCGAGGCCAGAGTGAGTATGCACGGATCGAACGCGACGCCGCGTTACTCCGCTGTCGCGTGGTGAATGTCGACCGTCACTTCGTTCTCGAGATTGTCAAGGATGGGCGAACTCGCGTGTGCCGCCTCCTGTACCGCTTCGAGTTCGGCTGTCGATGCGGGCGACTCGATGTGTGCGGTACACTCGATGTGATCGAAGCCAGGGCGGATATCGTCGGCGAGCCCAAGGAGGCCGCGCATGTCGGCACGGCCTTCGAACTCGAGTCGAATCTCGGAAATCTCGATATCTCGCTTTGCGCCGTGGGCGGCGTAGGTAATCGTCAGACAGGTTCCGAGCGAAGACAGCAACTGCTCGAGTGCGTTCGGTGCGTCACGATGGCCGAACAACGCACCTTCCATGGTGAACTCGGGCGAGTCGACGAGCGTGCCCCCTTTCTCGATCTCACTGACGGTTGTTTCACACGTCGTGTCGCCCGTCCACTCCGTTTCTGCGAAAAACCGGAATGCCGCGTTTTCCGGATCGTCCTCGGCAGCGGCGGTGAGCTGTTCAAACTTCTCCATATCGATTCCGTTCTTCAGAGTCATGCAGATACTATCCAATACCAGGTAGCGCTGGACCGGTTGTAAACCCGGCGGAAATAGACATTATTTCCGAATGGGATGAGATAACTATACTCGACGTACAGCTCGTTCTGAGGCGTGTCGCTGAGCATGGTAGTCTCGAAAGCAGACGTACTACGGCCAGTACTGTTCGTTCAAGAGGGTTCAATAACGAGTGCCGATCGCGACCCGACCCAGGAACGCAAAATAGTCGGTGTTAAGTAGATATGAATATTGCTAGTTCTTCCTAATCCGACACCATATATTGTGACTACTTCGAAAGGGTTATCGTAGTCCGCAGACAACTGAGTATTGCACAATTTACTCATGACCAGTGTAAACGGACTCGACGTCGACGACCTCGAGTCGCTTATCGAAGGAGTCGCTGCAGAGCCAGCGCAAGCGTCGTTCACGTTCCGTGCCGAGACGGAGTGGACGGGTGGCTTCGCAAGCGAGACACGCATTAGCGACTTCGAACAGGACGGGACAACGATCGAGTCGCCGGAGTTCACCGTGACCGGCGACGAGCCAGCGGCGTTGCTCGGCGAACGGGACGGCCCGAACGCGGTCGAACACCTCCTGGCTGCCATCGGCTCGTGTCTCAGCGTGACCTACGCGGGACACGCCGCTGCGAAGGGCATCGAGATCGACGATATGCACTTCGAATTCGAGGGTGACATCGACCTACGGGGCTTCCTCGGGTTGAGCGACGACGTTCGGGCAGGGTACGAAGAGATTCGTGCCACGACCCACATCGACGCCGACGCGTCGGATGAGGAACTCGAGGCGTTACACGAGGAAGTCCTCGAGACATCACCGCTGTACGATAACGTGACGAATCAGGTATCCCTCGATTTCGATCTCGATTTCGAATAAGGACGTCACGACGCGCGTAGCCGTCGAGGACCGTCAACTCCTGCTTCGTTTTCCTGCTGTTGATCGCTCGACCGCGAGCCACCCGCTCGAGCGACCGAAACCAATATCCACGAACGTGCATATGGAAACCCCTTTACCGGCCGACTTTCATCACCTAGATGAATGAGTCTTGCCGATTCGGACCGCGAACTCGTCGTCTCCGAGTTAGACCGAGAGCCCACCCGGGCGGAGGCGGCGCTGTTCGAGAACCTCTGGAGCGAGCACTGTGCGTACCGCTCCTCGCGACCGCTGCTGTCGGCGTTCGACAGCGAGGGTGACCAGGTCGTCATCGGACCGGGCGACGACGCGGCAGTCGTTGCACTCCCCGACAGCGGCGACGGAGACGGGACCAGTGACACGTACATCACGATGGGAATCGAGAGCCACAACCACCCCTCCTACGTCGACCCGTTCGACGGCGCAGCAACCGGCGTCGGCGGCATCGTCCGGGACACGCTCTCGATGGGTGCGTACCCGATCGCGCTCGCGGACTCGCTGTACTTCGGCGAGTTCGACGACGACCACTCGAAGTATCTCTTCGAGGGCGTCGTCGAGGGGATCAGCCACTACGGGAACTGTATCGGCGTCCCCACGGTCGCCGGCAGCGTCGACTTCCACCCCAAATACGAGGGCAACCCGCTGGTCAACGTCGCCTGTGTCGGCCTGACCAACGAGGAGCGACTCGTCACCGCCGAGGCCCAGGAGCCAGGCAACAAGCTCGTCCTCGTGGGCAACGCCACCGGCCGTGACGGACTCGGCGGCGCGAGCTTCGCCAGCGAGGACCTCGCCGAAGACGCCGAAACCGAAGACCGCCCCGCAGTGCAGGTCGGCGACCCCTACGCCGAGAAGCTGCTCATCGAGGCCAACGAGGCGCTCGTCGACGAGAACCTGATCGAATCGGCCCGCGACCTCGGTGCCGCCGGCCTCGGCGGTGCCTCGAGCGAGATGGTCGCCAAAGCCGATCTCGGCGCACAGATCGAACTCGACCGCGTCCACCAGCGCGAGCCGAATATGAACGCCATGGAGATCCTGCTCGCCGAATCCCAAGAGCGGATGTGCTACGAGGTCGAGCCCGACAACGTCGACCGCGTGCGCGAGATCGTCGAGCGCTTCGATCTCGGCTGTTCGGTCATCGGCGAGGTTACCGACGGCAACTACGTCTGTACGTTCGACGGCGAGACGGTCGTCGACGTCGACGCCTACTTCCTCGGCGAAGGCGCGCCGATGAACGATCTTCCGACCGAGGAGCCCGAACAGCCCGAAACCGACCTGCCCGATGCCGATCTCGAGTCGGCGTTCGACGCCGTCGTTGCGAGTCCGAACACGGCCTCGAAGCGGTGGGTCTACCGCCAGTACGACCACGAGGTCGGTGTCCGCACGAGCGTCGGCCCGGGCGACGACGCGGCTATTATCGCAGTTCGGGAAGCCGAACAGGGACTGGCCATCTCCTCGGGTGCGGCACCCAACTGGACCGACGTCGCCCCTTACGAGGGAGCCCGCGCGGTTGCGCTCGAGAACGCGACGAACATCGCGGCCAAGGGCGCGACGCCGCTGGCTGCAGTCGACTGTCTCAACGGTGGCAACCCGGAGAAAGACGACGTCTACGGCGGCTTCACCGGTATCGTCGACGGTCTCGCCGAGATGTGTGAGACGCTGTCGACGCCGGTCGTCGGCGGGAACGTCTCGCTCTATAACGACTCCGTCGCAGGGCCGATCCCGCCGACGCCGACGCTGGCGATGGTCGGTGCCAAAGACGGCTACGACGCGCCGCCGCTGTCGGTCGAAACCGACGGCAAGCTGGTACTCGTCGGTGACCTCGGACTCGAGGCCGGCGACGTTCGGCTGGGCGGCTCCGAGTATCTCGCGCAGTTCGATGGCAGCGACCGGTTCCCCGAACTGCCCAACGAGCCGGCTGCCGTCGTCGAAACGCTGGCGGCAATCGCAAATGACGAGTCGACACTCGCCGTCCACGACATCAGCCACGGTGGCCTCGCGGTCGCACTCGCCGAGATGGTCACTGACGACGCCGGACTCGAGGTATCGCTTCCCGGCGACGATCCCGCTGGCGAGCTCTTCCACGAACAGCCCGGTCGCGCACTGATCCAGACCGAGTCGGTCGAGGCGGTTCGCGAGGCGTTCGACGGCGTCGCACCGGTCATCGAACTCGGCTCCGCGACCGACGACGGTCAGCTTACGATCGACGTCGGCGATCGAACGATCGAGACCGACGCGAGCGAAATCGCCAAGCGACGCGCGACGATCGAACGCGAACTCGAGTAACGGCCGGATCGACGGATCGATTCCGCTGGCGGTATTTATATTGGTATTTATTGGATCGATTCGACCACCGAACGATCAGTACCGGAGAGCGCTCGATGACGAGTCCGACGTCGACCACGATTCTCTCGTCGACGCGGAGGCCTACGAGAGCCGTCGCTCGAGGGTCGTGATATCTCGAATTTCGACTCGCGTGCCGCCGTTTTCGCCACTGGTGACGGTACACGTCCAGTCGTGGGCTTCGGCGATGGCACGGACGAGCGCGAGGCCGAGTCCGTCGATCGCAGTCTCATCGTCGGCGGTCGGATCGAGTACCCGATCGTGTGCAGTTGGCGGGATTTCAGCAGCATCGTCGCACATGAAAAAGCCGCGCGTTCCGTCGTCGTCGAACCCGACGAGTCCGATCTGAATCGTCACGTCGTCGTCGGCTCGCGCGGCGGCGCTGTCGAAGGCCGTCTCGAGGAGGCGAACGAATCGGTCGGGATCGGCCCGGAGCGTGGCCGTCGCGTCGACGACGAGTGCGTCCTCGTCGATCTGAGAGTCGGTGACAGCATCGCCGATCGCCGATTCGAGACGGAGGCGGCTCCGGGTGCCGACGGCCGTGGCGTTCCGGGCGAACTCGCGGACGTCGTCGACGAGGCGTTCGGCCCGGTCGAGCGTGGTCTCGACGGTATTTTCTGCCAGCGGGAACTCCCACTCATCGATATCGTCGTCTTCGAGTGCGTCGGCGACCGCTTCGAGTTGGCGCTGCAAGTCGTTCGAGAGGATGTCCGCGACGGCTTCGAGACGCTCGGTCTGGCGCTCGAGTTCGGCGGTTCGGTCTCTGAGGACTCGTTCTCTGTCGGCCCGGTCGAGCGCGGCGCGCGTGTTCTCGACGAGCGTCGAGACGAGGTCGACGTCGGTCTCGTCGAAGCGGTGAGGATCGAACGAGCCGGTCATGAGCACGCCGTGGGTACCGATAGGCGCAATGATCTCCGAGCGAAGCGGTGTCTCGGGATTGTAGAGGTCGTCAGTCTCCGAGAGGTCGTCGAATAGTTCGACGTCGCCGCCCTCGAAGACGTCCCAGACGAGGCCCTCGCCGGGGTTGAACCGCGGCAGGCCGCCGAACTCGTCGTGGGCACCGGCAGTGCCGGCGACTGGCTCGAGATAGCCGTGTTCTTGATCGAGCAACCAAATGCCGCTGATGGGTAAATCGAGCAAGTCGCTGCCCGAGTGGACGGCGATCGCACAGATCTCTTCGGGGTCGTCGGACCCGAGGAGCCACCGGGTCACCTCGTGAAGCGACGTGACGACGCGATCGTACTCGTGTTGATCGGTAATATCTCGGATGATGGCGGCGACAGTCGCCGCGTGGTCCTCGATGGGGACGAATCGGAACTCGCCCATCCGGTCGTCGCCGTCCGGGCCGATATACGGAAGGTCGAGTTGGCGACGCTCGGCGGTGCCGATGTCGATGTCGGTGATCGCCCGCCCGATCTCGACGGTATCGTCGTCGTCGATGCCCGCCAGCTCGGTCAGCGTCTCGACGTGTTCGCCGACGAGTTGCGACCGATCCGCGCCGATGACCGACTCGGTCGCGCCGTTGACGGTGACGATCTCGCGGTTGCGATCCAACGTGACGACGGCGTCGCGGATCGCCTCGACGACCGCGGCGTGTTGGGCCAGTGTCGTCTCCTGGGCCTTACGCTCGCTGACGTCGCGCATGTAGACCGAGAGCCCCGTCTCGGAGGGATAGGCGCGGGCCTCGAACCATGTCTCGAGGTGTGTGTGATAGATCTCGAAGGAGACTGGTACCTGCTCGTCCATCGCGCGGTGGAACCCGTCGGGGAACTGCGTCTCGACGGTCTGGGGGAACTCGTCCCACATGACCCGGCCGATCAGCTCCTCGCGGGAGCGTTTCAGCAGTGTCTCGGCCCGCTCGTTGAGGTAGGTGAACCGAAAGCCAGTGTCGAGCGCGAAGAAGGCGTCGGTGACGCGATCGACGATCGGGATGGAGCGCGTCATCACGACGCTGTCCCTCCACAGGCCGATCGGCTCGTCTCACTCGTGCGCTCGAGGCACACACCACTCGCAATCGCTCCCATCATCGACGGACAGTCAGCCCATTGTTTGTGAAACCCCTATTTGAGTGCCGTGACTGAGCGGCGCTGTGGGGAGTGTCCAACAGTGTCTGTCACTCGGGTTGCAACTCCATCAACGTCGCCGATCGGGACGCTCTCGTTCAATACCAGGGACCGACGCTCGAGCGCGAGTCAGGTGTGGTCCGCGACGAACGCTTCGATCCGGTTTAGCGCTTTCCGGAGGTCTTCGAGGCCGGTCGCATAGGAGACGCGCAGGTGGCCCTCGCCGACGTCACCGAAGACGTCGCCGGGGACGACCGCGACGCCCTGTTCGCGCAGGACTTCCTCGGCGAACTCCTCGGCGGTAAAGCCCTCGGGTACCTCGGGGAAGCAGTAGAACGCCCCCTTGGCCTCGAAGACGTCCATCCCGATCTCACGGAACCGCGAGAGAACGAACCGCCGCCGGCGGTCGTATTCCTCGACCATCTCCGCGACGTCGTTGTCACAGGAGTCGAGCGCCTCGAGCGCGGCGTACTGGGCCGTCGTCGGAGCCGAGAGCATCGTGTACTGGTGGATCTTGTTCATCGCACCGATGGCGTCTGCGGGCCCGAGCGCGTAGCCGAGTCGGAGACCGGTCATCGCGTGGGCCTTCGAGAAGCCGTTGAAGACGATGGTCCGCTCGCGCATCCCCTCGAGGCTCGCGATCGAGGTGTGCTCACCGTCGTAGGTGAGCTCGGCGTAGATCTCGTCGGAGAAGACCGTCAGGTCATGCTCCCGGGCGAACTCGGCGATCGGCTCTAAGTCCCCTTCGGGCATGATCGCCCCCGTTGGATTGTTGGGATAACAGAGGACGAGTACGTCGGCGTCGTCCGCACCGGCCTCCTCGAGGCCCTCGACGGTAAGCCGGAAGTCGTCTTCCTCCTTGGTTGGGACCGGCAACATCTCGCCGCCGGCGAAGATCACGCCGGGCTCGTAGGAGATGTACGCCGGCTGGGCGATCGCGACCGTGTCGCCGGGGTTGACGAACGCCCGGAAGGCCAGATCGACGGCCTCGCTCGCGCCGGCGGTGACGATGATCTCCTCGTCGGGGTCGTAGCCCAGCTCGAACCGGTCGGCGACGTAGTCGGCGATCGCCTCGCGGAGCTCGCGCTTGCCGCGGTTTGCCGTATACGAGGTTTTGCCCTGCTCTAAGGACGTGATTGCGGCGTCGCGGGCCGCCCATGGCGTCGCGAAGTCGGGTTCGCCGACGCCAAGCGAGATGACATCGTCGCGTTCCTCGGCGATTTCGAAAAACCGACGGATGCCCGACGGTGGGACCGCCTGCACGCGGTCTGACAGTTCGAACGTCATTGTCAGGGTGAATAGGAGAGGCGGTCGTCGTCCTCGCCATCACCGAGTTCGATCCCGTTTTCCTTGTAGGAGGTCATCACGTAATGGGTGACCGTCTGGGTGATCTCGGGGACGGGCGCGACCTTCTCGCTGATGAATTGGGAAACCTCGCGGATGGAGTCGCCTTCGACTTCCATATCGAAGTCGTAATCGCCGCTGACCAGCCGCAAGGCCGTGACCTGCGGGAACCGTGCGAGGCGCTCTGCGATGTCGTCGTAGCCCGTCTCGCGGTCGAGACGGACGTTCAACTCGACCTCGGCGCGGACGCGCTCGTCCTCGAGCCGATCCCAGTCGACGACCGCCTGGTAGCCACGTACCAGACCTGCTGCCTCGAGTTCCTCGATGGCTGCCTCGACCTCGGCTTCCTCGAGGTCGGTCATTCGCGCAATATCGGCCGCCGAGTATCGCGCGTTCTCACGAAGCAACTCGAGCACCTCGCGTTCGCTCATATCCCTTCGAAGCGCGAGCGCGAGTAAAGGTCTAACGTTCTTGTCGCGTTCGGCGCACCGACGACAGGCTGCGTTCCCGCGTGACTGCCCGGATGAGGCAAAGACCGTGCCGTACTCGTCGTCGAGGTTCAGCGGTAATTCTTGAACAGCAACGCCCGCACGTCGTCTTTCGTCTGGACCTGTTCGGTCGAGCCGTCGGGGAGGTCGACGGCATACCGGTAGTCCGCCGAACTCGATTCCTGCCACTTGTCGTCGTGGGTCTCGAGCAGGCTCATCATCTCGTTTAACATATCGTCATCGTCGGCCGATCCATCCCCGTCGCTGCCATCGTTGGTCGAGCCGATCGCATCAGTGCCATCAGTGCTGTCCGTCGTCGTGCCTTCGTCGACATCCGTCTCGATTCTGTCGGCTGCGTCCGTCCCAAGACCGGATTCGTCGTTCCCGTCGTCCGTCTCCGAGCCGCTCTCTGCGGATTCGTCGTCGGTCGCCGCCAGGTCAGTCACCTCGGGTTCGCGGTCGGCGTCGTCGTCCAGTCGCTTGTCGCCCGTCGTTGCCTCGTCTTCGCTGTAGGAGACTTCCTCGAGTTCGTAGGGATCGTCGTCGCCGTCGATGGCAGCGCCGACGGAGGCCGCGACGTCGTCGGTCGCCGAGGAGTCGAACTCGTCGGCGTCGAGTTCGATCTCGCCGTCGAGATTGTCGATCAGGAACTGGACGGCATCGCGTTCGCGGACGAAGCCGTACTTGCCAACGACGGATTCGGAGATCTCCTCACGGAGATGCTGAATGCAGGCGTACTGTTCGTCGGTGACCTCAAGTGTCTTCATACCCCGTCGATGATCCTGAAGGTACAAATATGTAAGTCGTCGCACCCCGTGATTCAGCAGCAGTAGATCGGTCTCGAGACGATAGCTGCGTTGACACGGCCCCAGAATGGTCGAGCACTGGATTCAAGTGATGTGAGTTGACAGATTTAGTCGGCTATGGACGATGTGCTCGAACTCGTCGATCTCGTCGCCGATTCGGAGCTCGAAGGCGTATTCGTCTGGCTGCTTCGGCTGGTCGGATTGGTTGCGGTGGTAGCCGGCCTTGGACTCTGGCTGCTGACCGACATGGGGATACTCGTCTTGCCGCTCGTCCTGATCGTCGGTGGGATCGCCTTGCTCGTCGTTCCAAGCGTCCTGCTCTCGATCGCTGAACTGTTCGGCTAGCACCGATCTGCCGATTTGTCGGTTACTGCGTCCAGTTACGGGTGGGGAGCTGTCACGGACCGATCAGGACCGAGATGGAACCTCTTTCCGTCCCGTCAGCGTGTCGGGATCGAGGCTGAAAAAGTGGAACGTGACCTCGTCTCGCGGCCGTTCGAAGATGTCGACGTGCGGGATTTGAATCGCCCACATCCCCTGTACCGCACTGGATTCGTACGGTTTCTCCTCGATATCGTCGAGCGTGCCCGTCGCGATGACGCTTTCCCACTTGCCGTCGGATCTGCCGTAGACGACAAAGGAGACGGGCTGGTCGATGAGATCGCTCTTCCGGCTGTCTTCGGGCGTCGACAGCTGATAGTACAACCGTTTCTCATCCGCGTTGTAGCCGTAGGACACCGGTATCGAAACCGGCGGCTCGTCTGACCCGGGGGCAAACGAAAGCACGCCTGTCCCACCACGACCGAGGAAGTCAGCGATCTCGTCGTCGCTCATCTGGAGCCAGCGCAACCCTTGCATATCCCGGTTGACGATCCGAGCGAAGAAAAGAGGTTGTCACGACGAGCCTGACAGTCAGCACAGGCTGTCGATCTGGCTACCAACCAGACGACGGCCCCGATCAGTGAGCAGCCAGTCACATGTCTCCGTCACCGACTAGTTGCTCGAGCCAGCCAAGCTGAGCGGGAGCGTTAAGGACGAACGACCCGAACGATCTGGCATGGTACTGATGGAATCCGACTCCGAACTCGAGGCTGGCGACGCCGCGCCAGACTTCGAACTCGAGGGTGTTGACGGGAACCCCTACTCGCTCGAGTCGTTTGTCGACAACGAGGCACTGTTGGTCGTCTTTACGTGTAATCACTGTCCGTACGCACAGGCGAAGTTCGACCTGCTGAACGACCTCTCGGCGGAGTATGACGACGTTGCGGTCGTCGGAATCAACCCCAACGATGCCGAGGAATATCCCGACGACTCGTTCGAGGCGATGCAAACGTACGTCGACGACGGAACAATCGACTACGACGCCTATCTCCGTGACGAGCGTCAGGATGTCGCCCGAGCGTACGGTGCGGTCTGCACGCCGGATCCATTCCTCTTTGCCCGGTCGGACGGCGAGTTCCGGCTGGTCTATCATGGCCGTCTCGATGACGCGCTGAACCCCGACGACGAGCCAACCAGGTTCCACATTCGGGAGGCAATCGATGCCGTACTGGCCGGCGAGGAAGTCGATCTCGAGTGGCAGCCGTCACAGGGCTGTTCGATCAAGTGGAAAGACGACTAGAGGACAGCAGACGGACTCCTGTCAGTCAGTGCCGGCCGGCCACGACCAGCAGTGTGGTTCCACCGGGACAGCGGGACAGCAGCCCGTCTCAGTCACTGACCATCTCGACAGCTGCCCTGCCGGGAAGACCGTTGTAGCGTTAGCCGACGGCAAGCGAGTCCCGAGCTATTTGTCGACGGCCCGCCGGTACTGAACCGGCCACTGTTCTGCGATGTCGTCCGGGTCGCGCTCGAGATCGCCGACAGCACGGAGCCCAAAGTACGGATCGCGCAGGAACTCCCGTCCGACGAGCACGATGTCGGTGCGGCCGTTGCGAACCAGCGCGTCGGCCTGTTGGGGTTCGGTGATGCCGCCGACCGCGCCGACGGCGACGTCGGTCCCCCTGCGGACGCGTTCAGCCAGTGGCACCTGGAAGTTTGGACCGCCAGGGGCCTCCTGTTCAGGGTGGAGTCCGCCCGAGCTAACGTCGATCAGATCGACGCCGAGGCGGGCGAGATCGTCGGCCAGCCGCATGGACTGTTCGATATTCCACGACTCGCGGACCTCGAGCCAGTCGGTGCCGGAAATGCGGACGAAAAGCGGCTTCTCGGTCGGCCAGACCTCACGGACTGCGGTGACGACTTCGCGGAGCAGTCGGGTTCGGTTCTCGAAGCTGCCGCCGTAGTTGTCCGTCCGGCGGTTCGTGACCGGCGAGAGGAACTCGTGGAGCAGATAGCCGTGGGCTGCATGCACCTCGGCGATCTCGAAGCCAGCCTCGAGCGAGCGCTCGGCCGCGGCGCGGTAGGCGTCGATCACGTCCTGAATGTCGTCCGTGTCGGCCTTGCACAGTGCCGGCCGGTCGCCGTCGAACGGTGGGTAGGCACTCGGCGACGGAGAGAGCACTTCCCAGCCACCCTCATCGGGCTGTTTCGGCACGTTACCCTCCCACGGCCGCGCTTTTGCTCGCCTTGTGACCTGCGTGGGCGAGTTGGATCCCCGGCACGGACCCCTGATCGCGGATGAACTCGGTGATCGGCTCGAGCGCTGCCGCGTGCTCGTCGCTCCAGATCCCGAGGTCGGAGGGCGTGATGCGACCGCGTGGTTCGACTGCAGTTGCCTCGGTCATGACGATGCCTGCACCACCGACAGCGCGGCTCCCGAGATGAACCTGGTGCCAGTCGGTCGCCAGCCCGTCGGGCTCACAGGAGTACTGACACATCGGAGAGACAGCGATGCGATTCGGAATCTCCGTTTCGCGCAGCGACAACGTGGAGAGCAAGTCGGCCATCGGAGAGAGATAGCCACGGCGGAGAGAAAACAGCCGTGATGGGGGAGGAGATTGCCGGCTCGAGCCCATCGTTCTCGCTACCACAGCACGTTATCCCGTTCGCGCTCTCAGCACTGGTATGACCACGCGGACAGCACTGCTCGAGCGCTTCGATACCGACCAGCCCGTCGTCGGCATGGTTCACCTGCCGGCGCTGCCCGGCGCACCGGGGTTCGACGGCGACCGCGATGCCGTCCGAGCCCGTGCGCTCGAGGACGCACGCCGACTCGCAGATAGCGGAATCAACGGGCTCATCCTCGAGAACTTCGGCGATGCACCGTTCTATCCGGATGACGTGCCGAAACACGTCGTCGCCGAAATGACGGCGATCGCGACGGACCTGACCGACGCCGTCGACGTGCCGGTCGGTATCAACGTGCTTCGCAACGACGCTGAGGCAGCGCTGTCGATCGCCGCAGCCGTTGATGCCGCGTTCGTCCGTGTCAACGTCCACGTCGGTACCGCCGCGACGGACCAAGGGGTCCTCGAGGGCCGCGCCCACGAAACGCTTCGGCTCCATGATCGGCTCGCAACCAACGTCGCGATCCTTGCGGATGTCCACGTCAAACACGCGACGCCAGTCGGCGAGCAACCGATCGATCGGGCAGCGCTCGAGACGGTCGACCGCGGCAAGGCAGACGGCGTGATCGTCTCCGGACCAGGTACGGGCGTCGAAACACCGCTCGCGGACGTCGAGTCCGTCGCCGACACGCTCGCAGCGCACGGTCACGATCGGGTCCCGGTGTTCGTCGGCAGCGGTGTGACGAGTGAAACGGTCGGCGACTGTCTCGCGGCGGGCGCGGACGGCGTCATCGTGGGGACCGCGCTCAAAGCGGGCGGAAAGACGACCGCACCGGTCGCCAGCGAGCGCGTCGCGGACCTCGTCGCTGCAGCTCGGAACTCAGAGCCCGAGCAGTAGCGGGCCGATCAGGACACCCATCAGATGAACACGGCGGGCCCCCAGTTGAACCGGCACCATCCCGACTGTGGCCGCAGCGAGGAAGATCGCGATTCCCACTACGCCGGTAAACAGATACGAAAGGACGAGCAACAGCGCGAGAGCGGCTCCCGACAGCTGCCAGTAGGGAAGTCGACCGACGAACTCGAGATAGGCATCTCCAACGACGAGTACGAGCGCGAAGCCGGCGAGACCCGCGAGCACGACGGCCGCAAGCAGGATCGGGAGCTCGAGTGGTACGCCCAGACTGTCGACGGCGACCAGCACGCCGGTCCGGGGCTGGCCGATGGCAACCAGCGCAAAGAGAGCGAAGATCGTGTTTGCGGTGTCGACGCCGCTGGTCGCGACGATATATCCTCGATCGGTGGCTCCGTCCGGGACGACGACGAGCACCGCAACGGCCGCGATCGCCGCCGTGATACCGGGGAGATAGCCGACTGCGGCACCCGCGAGCGTCCCGGCAAGCGCCGTTAGCCCGACGAGCCCGCGCGACATTGTGATCCCGGAGCCGTCCTGACTCGGAAGACCACTCCCACGAACCGCGTCGATCAACACCGGTGCCCCGAAGAGGCCAGCAAACAGCGGCGCGAGGGTGCCGCCAGCCTCGAGCGGGGCCGCCGGTGACAGATCCAGCGTGAGCGCGCCGAGCCCGGTCGCCAGCCCGAACGAAAGCAGGCCGCCAAGGCGGCGTCGCCACGTCGGTTCCGATGCGACCAGCGCGGTCACGATCATCGCGAGTATCAGTGACAGCTGTGCCCGTATCGTCGGGTAGACGGCCGTTATGACCCGGGTTACGGGAACGGCAAGCGGCACCGCGGCGAGGACAGCGAGCAGACTGCCGAGCGCAGAGAGCCTGATCGCTTCGTAGCCTCGTCCCTCGAGGACCAGCCGATGACCCGGCAGCGCAGTGACGGCCATCTCCGCATCGGGAACGCCGAGTGCCATCGCCGGCACGGCGTTCAGGAAGGTGTGGACGACACCGGCGGAGAGCATCGCACAGCCGACGAACAGCGGTGGGCCGGGGACTGACGGTGCGATTCCCGCCAGCAGGAGTGCAAAGTTGTTGGCATGCAGTCCCGGAACGAGTCCGCTACAGGTCCCACACAGCGATCCGGCGAGCACCCACGCAAACAACTGCAGTGTCAGCGCCGGCTTGACGACGACCTCGACCGGGGCAGGCATCGCTGACTCTGGCCGCGCCTTCACGTATAAGCACTCGGCCACGCGGAGCCGCGGGTCAGTGCCTACAGCCGCGGGTGTCGCCACTCATCCGCGAGCCCAAGAAAAAATCGGTGTGTGCAACTCGTCGAAACCGGGTCGACGGAGACGTTATCCGAAGAGTTCGCCGAGGCCCTCGCCGCTGGCCTCTTCGTCCTCTTCTTCTTCGTCTTCGTCCGCCGTGTCCGGCACGTCGCTGGTCTCTTCAGCCTCGTCGCCGTCGTCGTCGCCACCTTCCGCGGCTGCGGCACCGCCTGCGGCGGCTCCGCCAGCGGGGACGGCAGCGGCTTCCTCGACGGCCTCGTCGATGTCGACGTCCTCGAGCGCGGCGACGAGCGCCTTGACGCGGGACTCTTCGACGTCGACGCCGGCAGCGTCGAGCACGTTCGTGAGGTTGTCTTCGTTGATCTCTTCGCCCGATTCGTTCAGGATGAGTGCAGCGTATACGTATTCCATTGGTGTATCCTCCGTGAGTCGTTATCCGAACATTTCGCCGAGACCGGCTGCGCCGTCGCCGCCGTCTTCGTCGTCGTCATCGTCGGCGTCGGCGTCCTCGGTCTCAGTCTCGTCTTCGGTCTGGTCGTCTGCCGATTCGTCCTCGTCGTCGGCTGCCGCCGGAGCGGCCGCCTCGACGTCCTGAAGCTCCTCAGGGAGTGCCTCCTCGTCGTCGATCTGGGTCGCGAGCGCACGCAGCTGTGCGTCGGCCTTGCTGACGAGGTCGGGCATGAGGGCTTCGTCCTCGATCGCGGCCTGCAGGCCGAGGCTCTTGGCCTCGCCCGTGGCCTTGGCGATGAGCGTCGGTGCGGTCGCCGCGGTCGGGAAGCTCGCGTTGATCGAGAGGTTCTGGGCGCGAGCAGCGGCCGTCGACACGTCGCTCTGGTAGGCTTCGACGTCGATGTCGAGGTCCGCGGGGTCGAACAGGACACCGTCAGCGATGACGGCGCGCAGGTCGAGCCCGACTTCCTTGGGTTCGATACCCAACTCGTTGAGGACGTTCGACAGATCTGCAGAGACTTCCTCGCCGGCCTCTAAGACCGTCGAGTCCTCCATGACCTGGATCGAACCCTCTTCGATGCGTGCGTTCGCGCCGATGCTCTGGAGTTCGCCGACAAACGGCCCCGGGTCGACACCGGTGTCCCCTTCGGGGATCACGATGTCGTTGGGTGCGACCTCGCCCTCGTTGATCGGAGCGGGCGTCTTCGACGCCTCGAGCTCCTTGTACAGCGAGAACGGGTTCTCGTTCGTGCCGATGATTCCGACCTGTCCCTCGATGTGTTCGACGAGGTCGTCGAGGCCGGCGTCCTCAAGCGCACGGACCTGCAGCGTGTTGCGGCTGACGCGCAACTCGGCGGTGCCGTGCAGGTCGCGGCGCATGTCCTGAAGCTGCTTCGAAGGAATGCCGGCGATGCCGACGATGCCGACGCTCTCGTACTCGCCGATGATCTCGGCAAGCTCGTCGACTTCCTCTTTCTTCCACTGGGGAAGGTTCTCGGTTTTGCGTTCAGCCTGTGCGCTCATTCTAGGCCACCTCCACGGACGGCCCCATCGTCGTCTTCACGTAGACGGCGTCGATGTTCTGGGGCCCCTTCTCGAGGTCGGCGTGCAGGCGACGCAGGATGACGTCGATGTTGTCGGCGATCGCTTCGGCATCCATGTCTTCGGCACCGACGAGGGTGTGGAAGGTTCGTCGGTCACCGGAGCGAAGCTGCACGGTGTTTTTGAGCCGGTTGACGGTTTCGACGACGTCGTCGTCGGGTGCGAGCGGGTCCGGCATCTTACCGCGGGGACCAAGAATGGTACCCAGGTGCCGGGCGATGTCTTGCATCATCGCCTCTTCGGCGATGAAGAAGTCCGTCTCGTCGGCCATGTCCTTGGCCTCGTCGTCGTCCAGATCGGCCACGTCGTCTCCCGAGAGGACCTCGTCCGCTGCCTCTTCGGCACGGACTGCGGTTTCTCCCTCGGCGATGACGACGATGCGAGTTTCCTGTCCGGTTCCGGACGGAAGGACGATCGACTCGTCAACGCGGTTCGACGGTTCGTTCAGGTCTAGGTCGCGCAGATTAATCGCGAGGTCGACCGTCTCGGTAAAGTTCCGATCGGGCGAATCCTCGAGTGCGCGGGCTACTGCTGTTTCAATATCCGAATCTGCCATCGTTCACCTCCGTAGTACGCAGGAGTGCTCCTACGGGTCAGTGAAACAGGCGATGCCTGTCTCCGTTGAACCAAGTGTCATCGCAGACTTAAACCCGTCGAACTACCCGCGTGCTCGGGTGTGACCGCGTCTCATCACGATCATCCTTCAAATGCAGGCCGGACCGATACGGACGACTGTCTCGCTGTCAAACGGAATGTCATCCTTACAATCAAAAGTTCTATTATAAGCTCCCGTGTAATATACGTCGATGTGGCCATTAGACTTATATACTATCGGTGGGCGCCCAGGGCTGGGGTCGGCCGTCTCGCTGTCCGGCGCGGATGGCACGATCGCAGCGTATCGATCGCTCGAGCCGTTCGTTCGGGTTGGAATCCAGTTCGTCGTCGCTGTGCTCGTCACGACGATCGTGCTCGGGTTGCTCCATCGGTACGGGAGCAAAGCGGTCCGGAAATCGCGACAGAGCCCCGTAATCTCGATCGGGATCGGTGGCCCGAGTCTGCTCGTTGTCAGCGGTCTCGCGGGGACGGGCTATCTTATCGTCGACACCAGTATCGGGGTGTTCTTCGGCATCCCGCTGGTCATTCTCGGAGCGGCGGTCATTCCGGTGGTACTTGCGATCGGGCTCGCCGCGATCGGCCGGACGATCGCCTCGCGGCTCGGCACTGACCGGCTGTGGGTTGGCATCGTCGTCGGCTCGCTCGTAAGCGGGCTCGCCGGGCTGGCACTACCGGCGACCATCGCGGTTGCTGGTCTCGCCGGCGCGCTCGGGCTCGGTGCAAGCATTCGCGTGCTGTTCAGCGGTGCTGGGACGGCACGACCTGACGAGCGAACTGTCCCGCCCGCGAACAAAATATAGGGCGCTAGTGAAGGCAGCACTGACGTACTCCGTTGCTGTTGCTTTGGTACCCTTTCTAAGCCTCGTATTGGGTTCTCAGATGAGTTTTGAATCTGGTAAGAGTGGTTCAGTCGCGATCACGGATCTGCTCAATGACGAGGAGACGACCGGAGACGTATGCGCCACCGCCAAGCGAGGCGACGATCATCCCGTATGGCAGCCATGGGTGAACGCCATAGAGCCAGCCGATCACGGATCGAGGCAACACGTGGATATACCGCCGCTCGTAGATCGATCGCTCGAAGTGGCCCGTTTCTTCAGGTGCCTCGAGCGTCGCCTCAACGGCTGCGCTGTCCTTTCCTGACACTACCACTGTCTCTCGTTCGAGGGCGACTCCCTCGCTCGACTCGAGGTAGACGACGATCGGCGTGAATCCGGTATTCGAGATTCGATACGTCGTCTCGGTAGTCCCCCCGGGCTCAACAATCAGATTGCCGTCGGGTGCCGGCTGTGAGCTGACGAGTGTCATCGATTGCGCTCCTGCGGGAACCAGCATCGCCGCCGCCGCACCGACCATCATAACGAGTGTGAACGCGATAACTAGTTGATGGAAACTGAGATCCAGGTCGTCGATTCGCTCTCGCGTGTCAAGTGCCGACTGATCCCTGTCGCGGACGGTTTCGACGGCGTACCCGACAAGCGAGATCACGAGGAGCGCAGTGGCGACGCCGTTGATGCCATTGAGCCGGATGCCGGTCAGATCCCACACCCATTGCTGTGCGGTAATCACAGCCGCATCCAGGTTGGCCGCTCCCGCTCCTAATGCTGGGATCGTGAGGACCGTCCCGCCGAGTTGCATGGCTCTCGCGACGATTCGATCCTCGGTGACGGGTGGATCACCTTGGTCTTGATCGGTCACTGGGTTCGCATCGCCACGCGTTACGTAGCCGGCTGCGGTCTCGTTGACAACGCGATGAGTTACCAGTTCACCATCGGTCGCCTCATAGACGATGACATCACCCGAACTCGGGTCCTCTGTGACGGCGGCCGGAACAGCGACAAAGCCGTCGTTGGCGTCGATTGTTGGCTCCATACTGTCGCTGGTGACGTAGCCGAGCAGGATCGGCTGGCCGAGTAACTGGCCGACAAGGAGCGCCGCAACTGCGAGAATCAAGATTATCTTGAGCAGCCGTGTGGTAGTTCGGAGTATCATGGTGTGTCGGTCTACGAGAGCGGCCAGCCGCCGACGAGCGGCGGTTGGCGCGGCTCGCGGTGCTGGAGCAGGTATGCTTAGTTGAATCTAGGGCGATATTTTTCAGCGATGCCGGCGTCGAAGTTGTCGAACGTGATTATAGCTTCCTCACCGTGAGGTCATCGTCGCTGTTGACGTAGCCGACGGCGTCGTCGTTGGTAGTAAACGCACGTGGATTTCCGCCCATCGCCCCGTATGAGGTGTCATAGTCGAGGACGAAGTACGCCTCGTGTGCGTTGATGAGATCAGTCCCGTCGCCGGCGCGCTCGCCACTGCTGTCAAGGTCGGTGTAGTCGACGACCCAAGCCCCTTCAATTGGTTCATCGGGGACATCAACATGGTTGCCGTCGTACTTCATGGGATCGACGGCGTAGGTAACCAGACACCCGGTGGAACAAAACTCCATCCGGTCGCCGTTCACGTGGGTTAGTTGCGCGTGGGCAGTATCCCAGATTTCGTATCCATTCCGCAGACGGCACACTTTGCGTTGCCGAACGTGATTGGCGCGTCCTCAACTTCCAGAGTCCCGCTGGCCTCCGCCGTCGACTCGCCGTATTCGACCCCAGCCGACCAGTCGGTTCCGTCGAAGCGCAGTGGACCGTGGCGGCCGGTCACGATGTTCCCCTCCTCCAGATCGTTATAGACTGTCGGGACATCGAATGTCGCTTCCGCTGGTTCGTCTTTGGGTACCGTAACGGTCTGTTCGTCGACAAGCTCGTCTTCCACATTGAGGGTCACGGTCGCCTCGCCGCTGTAGTCGCCGTCGGAGACAGTCGCCGTGGCGGTGAAGTGATTATCCGAGCCGACGGTGACTTGTCCGGGCGCGCTGACAGAGAGATTCTCGCCACCTTTGGTAACCTCCTCTTCATCGCTCTCGTCTCCAGTTCCTCCGTTAGCGTCACCGGGCGAGGCAACGAACATTACAGTTCGATCCCCATCGTCGGCTTCAGCGTCAGGTAAGGCCTGTTGAAGATTGTCGTGATCGGTCGTATCGGCGCGAACAGTGATCGGCATGCTGTTGTCGCCCGAGACACCTTCGAGCGGGACACTGTTTTCCTTGCCAACGATCGAGCTGCCGTCGTACCGATAATCGAGAACAGCGTCCGTATCGTCGCCGAGCCAGTCCTGGTCCTTGACGTGGACGTTGATAGCCTGCGTTTCCGTGTTCGTCACCCGAAGCAGGTCGTCGAATCGAATCCAACCGTGCTTGTGAAGATCGTCGAGGATCAACCTGATTGGATTGGTGTCCACGACGTACTCGCTTGCGTCTCCCGCATAGTCGTCGTTTAGTTCGACGTGAAAGTGACCGTTTCCGGTCCCGATCGAAACGGTGTGGCCGACACCGGACGCACTGAACGCACTCGTGCCGAACAGCAGTCCGGCACCACCAGTCGCCGACCCAAACAGGAACAGACGTCGTTTCATGCTAGATCCCCCCGGTCGATCGTCCGCAGTGTTCCGTCGGTCGAGCCTGGATCGCCCGTTGACTGTCGTTTGTCGCCATGCTGTGGTTGAGCGGTTCAGCCCATATTGATTAACAATTTGTGGTGTATTTATCGAATGAGTGGATCTTATTGTGAAAATATCTGGTTCCCCGAATGATTGTTCGACAATTGGACCACAACGATCATAGTAGACGAAACGGCTCACTTCAGAACGATGAACCTAACACGACGGCGGCTGTTCGCTGCGCTTGCGGCCGGGTCATCGATTCCACTTCTCGTCGGGACCAGCAGCGTCTCCCGTGTCGGTGCCGGCCACACGGCCAGCATCGACACGTCTGAGAGCGAATCGTACCTCTCGCTTGAGGGTGCCGCCCTGCAGGAGCCGGTTGCCGAATCGGAGGCGACGGTGACGATGGATTCCCAACTCGAGGACATGACAGTGACGTCACTCGACGCCGACGCGTTCGCATTTGATCCGGCTCCGCCAATTTCGCTCGAGGAGCCAGTCTCGGTGGCGGTCACGCTCACTGACGCGGAACCTGGTGTCGTCACTGATACCGTCACGATCGGTCTCGAAGGGCCGAGCGTTCGCGCTGTCGTCGAACAGGACCTTCACGTCGAGAGACAACAGGGATAGATTCGTCACCGTCTCCTCCCGAAACAGCAGCCACCGAGTCAAATTTCTAGCAGGTCAAATCAGGCGGACTGACCCAGAACCGTGGGGACTGTTACAGCTCTCGTTTCGAGAGGCGCTAGAGGAAGCGAGGGAACGCCGCTCGAGTAGTCAATGGATTGCTGACAGTGGGAACGTTTCGACCCAGCCACTAGCGACGGTTGGTTTTTAATCGAAGAAATGCTTCGGTCAGCGACACTCGGAGGTATCCTTCGTTGCCAGTTCACGTCCTAGCAACACGAACGTGACGATTGAGTCCCTGGCAGCCGGACGTAGCCACGACACAAACCGAACCGCCCACCATCGCGGTGGGCTCTACAGTCGACACGCTCGGTTGTCGAGCACTGTGCAAATGCGTCGTGAACTCGAGAGTCGTGGTCAACGTGACGTGGCCGCACGTGCGAAAACGCTGCGACGTGCGAGGTATCCACCGTCGATGGTAGGTCGACTGTGCGGGTACTACAAGAGACGCAGGCACCCGCGTGCCGAACGGGACCGTGATTAGGCGTCTGCTGCAAGCACGTCGTCGTACTCGCCGCTGTCGACGCGCTCTTTGAATTCGCGAGCGTCGTTGCCCTCGATGGTGACGCCCATCGAGGCACAGGTACCGACGACCTCCTTCGCGGCGTTGATCGTATCGTAGGCGAGCAGGTCGGGGTGTTTCTGCTCGGCGATCTTCTTGACCTGATCGACGGAGAGGTCAGCGACGAAGTCCTCCTGGGGCTCGCCGCTGCCGGTCTCGAAACCGGCCTCGTCCTTGACAAGCGCCGCCGTCGGTGGGACACCGACGTCGATCTCGAAGGAACCGTCGTCGTCGTAGTCGACTGTGACGGGGACTTCGGTCCCGTCAAACGCCTCGGTCTGATCGTTGATCTCCTGTACGACAGCCTGCACGTCGACGGGGGTCGGTCCGAGCTCGGGACCGAGCGGTGGGCCAGGGTTGGCCTGGCCACCCGGAACGAGCACTTCGATGGTTCCAGCCATACCCATCACAACCCGTGCGCGAGTTTTAAGGGTTGCTAATTCAGCCAATCATCGTCTGTGACCGTCTGTCGCACCCGCGTGACTACTCGACGCTGTCTGCTCGCCACGCCGCAAACGACTCGAGGACGTCGCTCTCGTCGAATCGCTCGATGCAGGGGACGTCGTACGGATGCAGCTCCTGAACGCGTGTGACGAGGTCGTCGTAGGCGTCGTCAGTCGTCTTCGCCAGCAAGATTACTTCCTCGTCGCGATGAACGTCGCCCTCCCAGCGGTACGTCGAGGTCGTCTCGAACTGGTTGACGCAGGCGGCAAGTCGCGCGTCGACGAGCTGTTTGGCGATGTCGTCGGCCGCTTCGGGTGGGGCCGTAATGTAGACGGTCGGCATAGCAGGGGCTACGCTCGAGCCGGAGAAAAACGCACTGTCGTCGCGCGGCTATCGCCGTCGTGTGGGTGGTCGACCGTTAGTTATCGGAGTCGTCGACCGGATTGAACGTGCCGTTGATATCCCACTCGTGGAGGCAGTGTGGATTGCCAACCTGTTTGTCGCCGTCTTCGCGGGCAAGTTGCCACGCTTCCAGGTCGTCGTCCCATACTTCGCTGCGGCCGCAGATTTCGCAGACTCGTGCGGTCGGTGTTCGTACCTGTGCGCTCATTACCCACCCGTGGGAACTCGACACATATAACAGTATTCGTGTGCGGCAAGCACAGAGCCGTCGCTTGCGGGTCGGTAATCCCACCAGAAATCAAAGTCCATGCGATCACGCAGGTCGGACGACGGTACGCAACGCATCGCCGCTCGGACAACCGAGTGCCCAGCAGTTCAGTAAACGGCGTCTTTGATCTCGTCGCGGAGCTGCTCGAACTGATCGAGATACTCCCGGCGTTCGGCACGCAGGTCCGCAAGCGCCTCGTCGTAGTCGTCGACGTGGTCCGGCACGTAGAACTCCTCGATGTCGATGCCTGGAACGGTTTCGGGAATCGTCAGTCCCATCTCCTCGTCGTCGGTCCACTCGATGGTGCCGCGAGCGGTTTCGGTGAGAATCGTCACGGACTCGGTGACACCGATGTCCTGGGACTTCTGGCCGAGATAGCCCGTGTTGATCACGTAACAGTCGACATCGAGGATGTCGATCAGTTCGTGGAAGATGTTGCCCTCTTCACCTTCGGAGCCGATGATGAAGGGGTTGGTCCCGACGACACGGATCGACTCGCCGGCACGCGACGGATCGCCAGCACTGGTCTCGATCGACTCACCGAGCATGAAGGCAACGGCAGCCTGCTCCTCGTTGAGTTTGGCGACCGGCGGCATCAGGGGATTGCGCGTAATGAAGAAAACCTGATCCATGCTGCCGAGGTCGATCTCTTCGTCGGCGCTCTCGAGTTCGTCACGCTGGATGATCGCCCGGGAGTTCGAGGTATAGCGGTCCTCGTCGAAGTGGACGGTGCCGTCGTCGTCGACGGCGACGTTCTCGAGAATGGCCGACTCGTCGGTCGCAGCCTCGTAGAGTTCGGGCTGTTCGTCCTCGCCGAGACCGATTGTCTTGATGAACAGCCCCTGTCCTTCGCTGCCAGCGACGGAGCCGTCCGAGAGCAGCCCACAGACGTCGTCTTGTAGCATGGACGCGTCTTCGGGGTCCTCGAGCCAGCAGCCGTGGGAGGTGAGCGTAGACTTGCCGGTCGCGGACAGGCCCATGAACACCTGCCCGACGGTCTGGAGGTCATCCTCGTCATTGCGGACGCGGACGCGTTTGCTGCCCGCGTGGAGACCGAGGCCGCCCTGCTGTTTGATCCGGTACATGAACAGTCGCAGGAACGACTTTTTGGCCTCACCGGTGTAGTCGCTGCCCAGGACGGCGGTAAAGCCGGTGTCGGGCAGGACACGAATCGCAGTCTCGTCGTAGTCGGGGAGTTGGACGGTGTAGAGGTCGGGGTCTTCCCCGTCGGCGGGCTCGAAGAGGTTCGCCCACGCGTAGGCGATCCGAGCGTGTTCGACGGGAACGAACAGGCGACAGCAGAACGAGGCGTCCGGATGACGGCCCATCAGCCGGTCGACACAGACCAGTTCAACGTCGGAAGCCAGATCGACGGCATCGTCGATCAGTTCCTGATCGTGATCGGTGAATTCGTCATCGACGGCGTTTTTCGTCCGATCGGAACTCCGTGAGCGAAACTCGCTGACGTACGACGGCGACCCGAACTCGGTCGTCGTCTCGTCGGGTTTGGCAAGTTCGCGCAGCTCCTCGAGCGACGGGTTGTACCGGACGTTCGACGCTGCCGCTGGATCGGGAAGCTGCCGGACCAGCGGACGAGACTCCGTCCCGGTTTCAGACATACACATAAACCACCACCAGCCTGATAGATAAACGTGAGGATTTCGCTCTTTGTGTGGCATAGCGTACCCAGTGACGAGGTGACGTACGGTGCGTAGACCCTGAGTAGCCGGCAATACTCTGATTGCCACGCCACTGTGAGACAGCCGCCATGACACCCCTCCACAAGTATTCAGATACGAGATAATTCTGGTCGACACACCGCCGGATTTCTGAATCGCGTGCTGTTCGATAGCTGTCTATGACCGTCCGCTCACGCCTCGACATCTCTTGCCGTCAGCGATCGTGCCTCGCGTCTCCTCCGTGCCGTCCGGCCGCATTACAGCTGGAATATCAGTCGACCGTGAGAGACGAGCGATGTGTAAGTCGTGTTGTCCGGTCGTATGAAGAGGCGAACGCCGAACTCGATTATCCGCGAATCGGATCGACGTTTCGCATTTCGGCCCCACACCGTTGGCAGGTACTGAGAAGTGCATCACCGACAGTCTCTTGATGGCTACACCGAACGCAGACGTACTCTCGCTCCCTCTTTTGTGCCATACAATAACACCCCACATAGTATCTATTAACTCTTACTGTGGTAAATCACTGCTGGGGGCGACGATTGAGCTGCCAAGTGCGATCAGTGCAGTAGCCGCCAGTCAATGATCGAGGTTCGGATCGAAGTTCAGAGCAGACAGCCAAGTACTGTGGCTCGACGATCGCACCGGCCGTGATGACAGCCATTGAGCCACGCCAGTCTGCGAATCCGTCGACTTCAGTTCACGTCTGTGACTTCGACCGGTGCCCGAGTCGCTTCTGTCGGCATCGCCAACAAGCTGCGCGAAGACGCTCTCGACAACATATGTTGCCATTAAATACCATAATATTGTAATAGTCCTTAACAGGGTGAGTTTATATGAAGGTTCCTGATAGACTATCGTACGAATGGCAACCAACACGACCACAGATTGGAGTGATCCAGTCGCCTGTCCGTTCTGCGGAGCCGAGCTCACATCGCCCGGTGCTGGGTTCGTCGATCACATCGACGACAACGCCGACTGTGAGGAGGGATTCGAACACTGGCGAGCGAATATCGCCGGTGACCTCGCGGGCGAGTGGACCGGATAACGGACCTACCCTGTCTGGCGAACTCGCATACGGCCTGCTGTCCCGATGTCCCGGTAGGCCCGTCGGACGGTCGCGGATATGCCGGCCCCTGCTGTGCTGACAGGTGTCCGTCTCAGTCGAAATCGGGCAGGTCTTCGGGTGGTTCGTACTCGGCTTCCCAGTCGACGTACTCCTCTTTGAGAGTCACCGAGACGATCTGCCCGAACTCCGTCAGTTCGGCATTGATCGCCGAGACCGTCCCCCAGGTGTCGAGGTCGGGGTGATATTCCCGTGCTTGCCAGTCCTCGGGAATCCCCGGCGCGTGATAGCCGACGCGGTCGGCGAAGTCGTCCCAAAAGAAATCGAACCCGCCGAAAAGCTCGAGGTCGCGGGCGATTTCGTACTCACGCTCCGTGAGATCGGTGTCCGCGCGCCACTCGTCGAACGCTTCGGTCCACGCTCCCTCCTCGAGAAACGCCTGCAGTTCCTCGCGACGGTAGTCGATCTCGTCGGTCCCGTCGGCGCTAATCGTCGCGTCCTCGTACTCGTTTGGATCGACGAACTCCAGCGTCGGTGGCTCGGGGGGTTCGACCTCGAGTGTCATACGCGGCCGTAGGTCGGGTCATCGGATAAGAATTCCCACCGGTCGTAACGGCAGGCCGAGTTGAGTGTGCTGTCCCGCCGTGTCCTGTCGGCGGCCGTCTCGCAACCAAACACTCAATCGGCAGCCACTCCTACTGTCGAGCAATGACAGCGTACGAGGCAGTGGTCCTCGATGTCGACGGAACGATCGTCCGGGGCGAGGAGTTACTCCCCAATGTGATCGACGGCCTGCGAGCACTCGAGGCGGCAGGCTGCTCGCGACTACTGTTCTCGAACAATCCAACGCGTGGGCCCGCCCACTACCAGGAGAAGCTCATCACTCACGGGATTGACATCGATCCGGAGGCTGTCCTCACCTCTGCGACCGTCTCGGCGGAGTATCTTGCAGCGACCCACCCCGACGAACGCGTCTTTCTCGTCGGCGACGGGCGACTCGAGTCGATGCTCGAGGACGCAGCCGTCGAGTTGACGAGCGATCCCGACGCGGCTGAGGTCGTCTTGGGATCGTTCGACAGGGAGTTCTCGTTTGAAACGCTCTGGGAGTCGCTCCGAGCGCTCGAGGGTGCAATTCCCTTCTACGGCACCGATCCCGACGCGACGATCCCGATCGACGAGGGCGAGATTCCGGGGACGGGAGCGATTCTCGCCGCGATGGAAGCCGTCGCCGGCCGCAAACCGGATGCGATCCTGGGGAAACCGTCCTCGGTCGCGGCCACAGCAGCGATAGACCGGCTGGACGCCGATCCCGCGAACACGCTCGTTGTCGGGGACCGGCTCAACACCGATATCGCACTTGGGAATCGGGCTGGCATGGAGACGGCCCTGGTACTCACCGGCGTCACCGACCGGGCGGCGCTCGCCGGTTCGTCGATCGAACCTGACCACGTCCTCGAGTCGCTCGCCGCAGTCGACACGCTCCTGTAGGTCTCTCTGCCGATGCTGCTCGTTGACCCAGTTACCTCGACAGTGCGCGCACTCGAGAGATATATTTATCACCGACAGTCACAACGTACGACACATGAGAGAACGTCTCAGCGAAGTGTTGCTGCGTGCGCGATACGCGGCGATCGGTGCAGCGATCGGTGCGGCGATCGGCAGCGTCTTCAGCCGGAACGCCGCGAGTACTGGCGGTGCGATCGGCGGCCTCGTCGGCGCAACCGCTGCCGACACCCGTGGAACCATCGAGGACCTGCTCGAGACCGTCGAGGAGTACGATCCGCGGTCTAAAACGGCCGACACGGAGTAACGGTCGATCGCGCGGTTACTCGAGCGATTTTGCTCGATTGTGGAATTCGCCACCACACTCACATGTCCCCGGATTGGTCGTGGCTTTGACGACAGTCCCACACTGGAGACATTCGTATGTCGACGCGGAGTCCGGATCGTTCGCACCTTCGACGTCTTGATCGTGAGGCATACAGGAGAGTTGTACGCCCATTTTCATAAGTGTGGTTCCCGGCTCACGCCACGACCGAGACGGGCTCCATCACTGACACGGGCTGCTGTCCCGATGTCCCGGCGGGCCCGCATGACGAGTCGCGGGTGCGACGGCGCTGACTGACAGGAGTCCGTATGCCACCCGACGCGTCCACGCGGCGGGTTGTGGGGACGCCAGCACTGCCAGCGATCGATTGCTAACAGTCCGTTTGACAGTCACTGATTGGTTCGACTCCATGTCCGATACTGGTAAAAGTCGCCGCCGAGTTGAGCCTGTAATGAGCGATGCAGGCGAGGCCGACGTGCCGGAGCCGCCAGCACCACCCGATGGCGACAGCGGCTCCGTCGAAGTCCTCGGGACAGCACACGTCTCGCAAGCGAGTGTCGACGAAGTGCGCGAAACGATCGACCGGGAGGATCCCGATGTCGTCGCCGTCGAACTCGACGAAGGACGGTACCGCCAGATGCAAGGCGGCACGCCGGACGACATCGAAGCCGAAGACCTCCTGTCGGGCAACACCGTCTTCCAATTTCTGGCCTACTGGATGCTCTCGTACGTCCAGTCACGGCTGGGCGATCAGTTCGACATCGAGCCCGGTGCCGACATGCGAGCCGGTATCGAAGCCGCCGAGGCAAACGGCAGCGGCGTCGCACTGGTCGACCGCGACATTCAGGTGACGATCCAGCGGTTCTGGAGCCGGCTGTCCGGTGTCGAGAAGCTGAAGATGGTCGGCGGGCTCGCACTCGGGATCACCGAACCGCGAACGCTCGGGTTCACGTTCGGTGCGGTTGGCGGTGCGCTCGCTGGATTCGTCATCGGCGCGTTTCTCGCCCCACTGCTCGGTATCGGTGACCTGCTATTGGTCGGCTTGTCCGATCCCACACTGCTGCAGTATGCCGGCGGCGGCGCGGTCGGCGCGCTCATCGGTGCGTTCGTCGGCCTCGCAGCGCTCCCCTCTCTCGAGTCCGCAGGCCGATACGCCGGCGGCTATCTCTCGGGATTCACGATACGGATTCTCGCCGGGGTCGTCCTCGGCATCGCTGGCGGGCTCACGCTGGTCGCAACCGGCACGTTCGTTGGTCCGTTCTCGGCTGTGACCCTCGAGAGCGTCGGTCTCTACGCGGTCCGCGGTACGACCGGGACCCTCGCCGGCCTCGGTGTCGGCGTAACGATCGGGCTCGTCTTGGGATTCATCTTCGACGCGCTCGGCGCTGACGTCGAGGACGTCGACGAGATCGCCATCGAGGAGATGACCGACGGCGATGTCGTCGACGCGATGATGGAGGAGTTTCGTCAGTTCAGTCCGGGCGGCGCAAACGCCCTGATCGACGAACGCGACGCCTACATCGCACACAACCTCTATGACCTCCGTGAACAGGGCTACGATGTCCTCGCCGTCGTCGGTGCTGGCCACAAAGCCGGCATCGAACACTACCTGCGAAATCCCGACGCGTTGCCGTCGCTCGAGTCGATCTCGGGCACCGCCTCGAGCAGCCGATTTTCGCCGCTGAAGATCGGTGGCTACCTGATCATGGTGGGCTTTCTGGCCTTCTTCTTCCTGCTGATCATGGCGGGAGTCAGGAACACGTTCCTGCTGAAGCTGTTCGCCGCCTGGTTCCTGTTCAACGGCGTCTTCGCCTTTGGGCTGGCGCGGCTGGCTGGCGCGCGCTGGACCAGCGCGGGTGTCGGCGGTGCGATCGCCTGGCTGACGAGCATCAATCCATTGCTCGCGCCGGGCTGGTTCGCCGGGTACGTCGAGCTCAGACACCGTCCGGTCAACGTTCGGGACATCCAGACGTTAAACGAGATCGTCGACGACACCGACCGTCCGATCGACGAGGCCCTTTCCGCGATGTTCGACGTCCCGCTGTTTCGGCTGATCATGATCGTCGCGCTGACGAACATCGGGAGCATGATCGCGACGTTCCTGTTCCCGTTCGTGGTACTGCCGTGGCTGGCCCCTGAGATCGGCGGTGTCGATGCGTTGATGGGGCAGCTCCTCCAAGGGGCGAAAAACAGCCTCGAGCTACTTCGGGGACTCCTCTAATGAGCCATCGCACGACGCACGCCCAAGAGCACGAGCTGACGTTCAGCGACAGGGAACTGCGTGATCTCGCTGTGGCCTGGGTCGCGCTCAGCGTGGCCTTTGCGCTGGTCCGTGCGCCGTTTCATCGCGGGCTTGCCAGCTTCGAGATGTTCACGATCTCGGTCGGCATCAGCTTCCTGACCGTCGGCGTCGGCTTCCTGCTGCACGAACTCGCACACAAGGTCGTCGCGATCGAACACGGCCAGATAGCAGAGTTCCGCGCAGACTACCAGATGCTCTTTCTGGCACTGGTCGGTGCAGTCGCGGGGTTTCTCTTTGCTGCACCCGGCGCTGTCTACCATCGGGGCCAGATCACGACGCGAGAGAACGGACTAATCGCCGTCGCCGGCCCAGTGACGAATCTCCTGCTCGCCGCACTCTTCGTCCCGTTGCTGATGTTCGCTGCGACGCCCGGCTTCCTGCCGAGCCTGCTTACAGCGATCGGGCAAATGGGGGTCGGGATCAACCTCTTTCTGGCCGCGTTCAACATGATCCCCTTCGGCCCGCTGGACGGGAAATCCGTCCTCAAGTGGCACAAGGGCGTCTTCGCGCTGGTGTTCGTGCCGAGCGTCGTGCTTGCTGGCTACGTTCTCTTCTTCGTCGGGCTCTTTTGAGCTCCCACGACACTCCCGCGCCGACCGCGGTGGCTCCGCCGGACCGGTGACCTTTTGCTCGCCCCGAGAGGTCCTTCGAGTATGACCGACACGGACGACGCGGACCGACTTACCTACGCCGAGACCGGCGTCGACATCGAGGCAAGCGAAGACGCGACTGCAGCACTGCTCGAGGCCTTCGGCAGCGATCTGACGACCGAGTACGCCGGCTTGATCGACATCGGCGACCGGTATCTGGCGCTGGCGACCGACGGCGTCGGCACGAAGCTCATGGTCGCAGAAGCGATCGAGGACTTCTCGACGATCGGGATCGACTGTATCGCGATGAACGTCAACGATCTCGTCGCGGCGGGCGTCGAACCCGTCGCGTTCGTCGACTATCTCGCGATCGACGAACCCGATGACGACCTCACCAACGAGATCGGTGAAGGGCTTGCCGTCGGCCTCGAAGAATCCGGCATGACCCTGCTCGGTGGCGAGACGGCCGTCATGCCCGACGTCATCAAGGGCTTCGACCTCGCGGGGACCTGTGCCGGTCTCGCCGGCAAAGACGAAATCTTCGCGGGCGAGGCCGAAGTGGGCGACGCGCTCGTCGGCTTCCCCTCGAACGGCATCCACTCGAACGGGCTAACCCTAGCCCGCAAAGCAGTGACTCGCAACCACGAGTACACTGACACGTTCCCGCTGGACCCCGAGCGAACGATCGGTGAGGAACTGCTACGACCGACTCGGATTTATACTGAGTTGCTCGAGCCGATGCGCGAGTACGGCGTCCGCGCGGCAGCCCACGTCACGGGCGGTGGCTGGACGAACCTGCTGCGAATGGGCGACCACGAGTATGTAATCGACGACCCACTGCCTGCGCAGCCGATCTTCGAGTTCATCCAGGAGGAAGGCAACGTCACCGACACGGAGATGCACCGGACGTTCAACATGGGGACCGGCTTCGTTGTCGCGCTCCCCGAGGATCGTGCCGCCGAACTCGTCGCTGAAACCGACGGGCAGCTCATCGGCCACGTCGAAGACGGCAAGTCGGTCGAGATTCGCGGCCTCTCGCTGTCCTAATACGGACTCCTGTCAGCGGGGTCCGGTGCACCCGGCACCCGCGACCGCCTTGCGGGCCACCAGGGAACTCGAGACAGCTGACCGTATGAGCCGTTTCGAAACGACGAGAATCACGCGAACGGAACGCATGTGACCGACCGCAGGCTCCGAACTCGAGACCGTGATGGGACTCGAGACAGCGGGGAGAACGTTGCTATCGGGTTCGGTCGTCGCGGCCGGTCGATTCGGTATCGGTCGCTGTCCCGCCTTATGTCCCACTGGACAGGTCCTGATTGAGGCGAATTTCGTCGTCGGTCACCCGGCTGACCGCTTCCTCCTGCAGTGGATACGTGTCTTCGCCGCTCCCGCTCCAGCCGAGTCTCGCCTTGATCGAGTCCGTGATTCCGGGATCCGGTTCGACGTGAGCGGTGCCGTGTTCGACAGCTGCGACCATTCCGACTTCGTCACCGTCGGCGTTGACGACGCGCTTGCCGATGTCGTCGTCGGTAAACTGTGGAGACATTGCACTCGAAGGATGGAGCGAGTCGTGCAAGGCCGTGGTGCTTGCCTGCGCTTGCGACCGGCTAACATCGAGCTGACGCAAGTCGTCGTCGATCACTCGAACGCCGGGTCTCTGTCCTCGAGAAACGCGGTAACGCCCTCTTCGTGGGCCGCTGACGTGCGGGCCTGTGCCTGCAGCAGGTTCTCGTAGTCCAGTCCGTCGTTCCACGATCGACCCAGGTTCTCGTGCATGGCTTGTTTCATCAGTCCGATCGTAGCCGTCGGACCGGCCGCGAGCTGTGCGACGATGGCTGCGACCTGGTCGTCGAGTTCGTCGGCAGGGACTGTCTCGTTGACTAACTCGAGGTCGGCCGCGCGGTCTGCGTCGATGAACTCGCCAGTAAACGCGAGCCGCTTGGCGGCGCGGAGTCCGATGATGTGGGGGAGCATGACGGTGCCGCCGGTATCGGGAAGTAGCCCGAGCCTGACGAACGCACACGAAAAGCGGGCGTCGGCAGCGGCAACCGCGATATCCGCGAGCGCGACGATCGACAGCCCCGCGCCGATGGCGTCGCCGTTTACCTTCGCGACGATCGGGACGGGAGACGCGAGCATCGCCTCGACGACGCGGCCGAACGTCTCAGTGACCTGTTCATAGGCTGCCTGTGACGAATCGGGAATCTCGGCGAGCGCCTCGAGATCGCCACCGGCACTGAAGGCGTCGCCCGCACCGGTGATGACGATCGCGTCGTTCTCTTCGGGCGTGGCGGCGTCGATAGCGTCGGCCAGATCGCTGGCCGTCTCGGTCGTGAGCGCGTTGCGCGCGTCCGGTCGATCGAACGTCAATCGCACCACACCGTCATCGTGATGAGTTTTCATGCCACGACTGTTGTGCGCCTGGCTATTAAACGCGGGTCTCGATCCTGTTTTCGTCCAGGAGAGGGCACTCGACGGGTCGAGCGGTCGCGAAAAGCACCGAGATGGTCGTCGATCGGGACTGTGGCTTCGGGCGGGTAGCGGTCAGCTCGTCGGGATCGGCGGTGCGACGGTCTCCTCTTCGGTCACGTTGAGTTCAGACGTGACGAGTGCACGATAGGCTCGGCGCAGGCGCTCGGAGAGCGCCTGGTGGGAGATGTCCAGCTCTTCGGAGAGTTCCTGCATCGAGACTTCGCGCGGAATCTCGAAGTAGCCGTGATCGATCGCTGCAACCAGCGTCTCGTACTGGCGGGCCGTCAGCCCGCACTGGGAGTGTGTCTCCGCTGCCAGGTCGAACAGCCGGACGATCGTCGGCGTGACGTCGGCGTCGTCGAAGCGGTCGTACAACGAACTGACGCTTTCGCGGTCGACAACGCGGACGCTGAGCAGCCACGTCCCGTTCGAAGCCGACGCACTCAGCACCGTCCCGCCCTCCTCGAGGACGAGCTCGAAGGGGTCGATGGTGTCCGGTTCGAACTCGATGTCGTACAGCCAGCGGTCCTCGTCGCTGCTGATCTGCGTGTACGTTCCGATCGCGGTCGCCTCCTCAAGCGCGTCCTCGACGTCCGACTGGGACGGCCCCGAGAGCCAGAGTCCGTGGCCGCTCGAGGCGATCACCCGCTCCATCTCGCAGGTCAGCGACGGAACGGCTTCGAATAGCTCGCCGGTTCCGGTGCCGTCGGCCTGAATCTCGATGTCTGCAATGGATGTCATAAATCTCACCCTGGGATACAGCGACGATGTCCATAACCGCACTTCCAAACCACTTAGAGACGATCTGAGTGAATGACGAGTCTCTTGACTGGTTCTCGCATCGCTCGAGTGCATCAAAAGCGGCGACACGACCGACGTGACCGGGGACCTTCCGGAACGACTCACGAATCCAGCCCGTCAGATCGCCTGACGCCCTCGAGTGTTCGGATCGTGTCGACGAGATCGTCGATTTCGTCGTTGCCGCGGCCGACGACGGGACCGCCGACCGTAGCTGGGTCCCGGTCGCCGACCAGAACCGTCGGCAGCGGCGACTGCGAGAACCCCTCGACGAGAACGGTGTCGTATCCACGACGTGCGAGTCGCTCGAGGGTCCGTGAGAGTGCCTGAATTTCGGGATCGTCGGCCTCGAGGAAGGTATCGCCGTCGGCGGCCGGCGGCGCGTCTTTCCCGTGTGTCGTCACCTCGAACGTCGTCGTTGGTGTGATTCCAACGACGGTCTCCGCGCCCGCGGTTCGATGGCGATGGGTGTCGGTTCCCGGCGTATCGACCTCGATATCGTGGTGGATCGACTTGATCGTCGCGACGCGGCCGTCCTCGGCCAGCCGGGGCACCAGCCGCTCGACGAGCGTCGTCTTCCCAGCATCGCTCGGGCCGGCTACGCAGACAGCCCGCAGTCTTGTGTCCGCTGCCATGCGCGTCCGTTGACGATCCGAACTTAAAGTTCCGCGTCAGCAAGGCGCGGTCGTCGGTTAGAAGAGTTCGACGCGGATTCCGTCGGCCTCGAGGTCGGCCGCGAACGCCTCGGCGTCGGTCTCGATCGGCTCGAACGTGTCGTAGTGTTCGGGCAAGACCAGGTCAGCGTCGACGCTCCGGGCGAAGTCGGCAGCCTCGGCACGATTCATCGTGAAGTGGCCGCCGATCGGCGGGACAAGCACGTCGACCGAGAGCGACTCGTGGTGCGGGAGGAAATCCGTATCAGCGGGGACCAGAACGGTCGTTTCCTCGAGCATGAGCACGACGCCGATCACTTCGCCGTCGGCATGGTAGGGCTCGCCGTCCTCGTCGACGTGATCCCCGTCGGGGTCGTTGTAGGCGGGGACCGTCCGCACGTCGATCCCGTCGACAGTCGTCTCGCCCTCGTAGGGGAGGTCGATCACGTCGCCCGCGAGCTCGCTGGTGTCGATCGCCTCGTAGGCCGCAACAGTGACGTCCGGCCCTGCAACGGCCGCGATCGCCGCCGGATCGTAGTGGTCGAAATCGTCGTGCGTGACGAAAATCACGTCGCCGTCGCCCGGTTCGCCCTCGATCACTTCGCTCCACGGATCGATATAGATAATCGTGCCATCCGCGGTCTCGAGACGCTTACTCGCGTGACCGAGCCGTTCGAACGTCAGGCCCTCGTAATCAACGGACATGGTGGCTCGAGGGTACGGAACGGGTCGTCTTATAGGTCGGTCGTTCGCTCGAGATGTCGTCCGGAGTAGACGCGGACCGGACGCGATTTGAACACACGGTCGGACGTGCTCACTGTGTTGTGCGCGACCTCCCTGCGTTCAAATCATGCTGGCCGCTTCGCTCCGCACGAAAGTGTTCGTCGCAAAAGCGGGCCGGGCGCGATTTGAACACGCGACCGTCTGATTAAGAGTCAGACGCTCTGCCGGACTGAGCTACCGGCCCTGTACCTCCGACTTTCGCTCGGTCGTTCAAATACGTTTCCCTTGGGAGGCGCTGTGACAGCCATCCACGCGCGATTGCTCTCGAGCCACCGGCACGAAAGTCAGTCGATGCCACGCTTCGGGACCATTAAGTGCGGTGGGTCCGACCACACGGGCAATGAGTACGGGGGTTACGATTTCGTCGATTTCTGACTACGCTATCTTGGGCTGTGGCAGCGTCGGGTATGCCGTCGCGGAGGAACTCGTCGAACAGGGCAAGGACGTTTCCATCATCGATCGCGACGAGAGCCGGGTCGAATCGCTTCGCGATCAAGATCTGGATGCCCGTGCGGCCGACATCCGTGACGCCGAGATCGCCGATCTCGTCGCCGACCGCGATGTCGTCCTCATCCTCGCGTCGGACGTCGAATCGAACAAGCAGGCCCTCGAGCACATCCGTGAGGCAAACGACGACCAGTTCGTCGTCGCCCGTGCGAGCGACCCCGTCTCCGGCGACGAACTCTCCGAGCTCGGAGCCGACATCGTGATCAACCCGTCCTCGGTCATCGCTGAGTCTGCGATGCGAGCGCTCGAGTCCGGCGAACTCGAGTACAACGCAAGCCAACTCGCCGGGATCGTCGAGGAGACTGGGACGCAACTGGCGATCGTCACCCAGGATAGTCCCGATCCGGACTCGATCGCCAGTGCGGCGGCGTTGCAGGCGATCGCCGGCCACCTCGACGTCGACTCCGACATCATCTATCTGGGTGACGTCGGCCATCAGGAGAACCGTGCGTTCGTCAATCTGCTGGGGATCGACCTCGTTCAGTGGGACGAGATCGAAGACCACTCGATCTACGACACCGTCGCGCTGGTCGATCACGGGACCGCAGGCGAGATGGAACTCCCCGTTGACATCGTCATCGATCACCATGAGGCGGAGACCGAGGAGGGTGTCGAACCCGAGTTCGTCGACATCCGGCCGAATATGTCCTCGACATCGACGATCATGACGAAGTACATCCAGGAGTTCGACATGAACGTCTCCGAGGAGGTCGCGACAGCCTTACTCTATGGCATCCGCGCGGAGACCCTGGATTTCAAACGCGACACGACCCCCGCCGATCTGACGGCCGCTGCCTATCTGTACCCCTTCGCAAATCACGACACCTTAGAGCAGGTCGAGTCGCCATCGATGTCCCCCGAGACGCTGGACGTCCTCGCGGAGGCGATCACCAATCGCGACGTCCAGGGCAGTCATCTCATCTCCAACGCCGGCATCGTCCGCGACCGCGAGGCACTGACCCAGGCCGCCAGCCACCTCTTAAATCTCGAGGGCGTCACCACGACGGCGGTCTTCGGCATCGCCGACGAGACGATCTTCCTCGCCGGTCGCTCGAAGGACATCCGCATCAACATCGGCAAGGTGTTAGACGACGCCTACGGTGAGATTGGCGAGACGGCCGGCCACTCCACGCAGGCCAGCGCGGAGATTCCGCTGGGCATTTTCACCGGCATCGAAATATCGGATGGCACGCGGGACACGTTACTCGAGTTGACCGAAGAAGCGGTCAAACGGACGCTGTTCGACGCGATGGGCGTCGAGGGAAGCAGCGAAGGCTCGAACGGTAGCTAGTGGCGTTCCACGCCAGAATTATGGGTCGAACTCGCAGCTGCCGGTTCGACCCGCTGTCGACGCGTGGAAGGGCCTACACGACGAGTTCGTCTTCTTCTTCGTCGGGGTCGCGGACGCGCTCGACGACGTCGTTGATCAGGATGATGTCGCCGACAGACCGGACCCAGCGGTAGGGAACGATGATGCCCTGGCCGCTGCGGGCTTCTTCGGCGAACAGTTCGCTGTTTAACTTCGCGAGTGCGAGACCGGAGACGACCTGGCCGTCGATGTTCAGTCTGAGATCCTCGACTTCGCCCACGAAGACGCCGTTGTTCGAATAGACCTCGCGGCCGACGAGAGAGGTGATCTCTTGGGGTGTGTCGTCCATGTCTGGGTTCATGCGTGGTGGACTCTTAACTTTTGGTTAGACGTGACAGTCAGACTGTTGGACACCAGTCGATGAAGGGCGATCGCATACGGACAGCCGTCGCTGCAGCGGCGAGCGCTGCAATGCGATCGGTGGAACCCGTGGTGGCCGCCAGCGGAGGGCAACACCAAACCGCGATAACGGTGTGTCTGACGGTTTATCACAGGATCTCGTCGACGGCCGCGTGATCGGACAGAAGTTGTTCCATCCGGTCGACCGTCTCCGCATCTCGCGTCCGCCCGCTCCGAATCACGTCCTCTGCACGCTCGACGGTCGCGAGCGTGTCCGTCTGCACGGAGAGGATCGGGACGCCTTTCTCGCTTGCCTGCCCGAGGATCGTTCCCGGTGGGCGGTGCCCACCGGTCAGGATGAGACAGCGGATACCGGGTGCCTCGAGCGCGGCAGTATGGATTTCTGCCCGGTCACCGCCGGTGATGACGGCGGCGTCTTTCGTCCGGCGGAAGCGTCGCAGGGCGCTGTCGGCACCCATCGCCCCGACTGAGAACCGCTCGACGTAGCTGTCCTGTCCCTCGTCGACGAGCATCGTCGCGCCGAGTTCGTCGGCGAGGTTGGCGACCGTCACGCCCGAGAGTTCCCGTTCGCTCGGGAGAACGCCGTGGACTGGCATCCCCTGTCCTTCGAGAAACGGCACCACGTCCGTCTCGAGTTGGTCGTAGGCCGCATCGGGGACGTCGTTGAAGACGACGCCTGCGAGCCGGTCGCCGAACTGATCGGCTGCGGCGAGCACGTCGTCGATGTCCGCCGGGATTTCGTACGAGGCGACCAGCAGGACACGAGCGTCGAACAGGGCCGCGATGTCGGCATCGGTGAGATCGACGATTTGGCCGATGTCGTATCTGCCGCCACCCTCGACGAACAGTCGATCGTGGTCCGCCGCGAGCGTCTCGAATGCCTCCCGGACGCGCTCGCGGAGGTCGTCCGGGTCCTCGCGGCCGCGGATCACCTGCTCGATGAACGTTGGCGAGTAGACGACCGGCTCGAGATCGTGGATCTCCGCCTCCAACTCGAGCAGTTCGCGGGCGAGCAGCGGGTCCTCGTCCAACGTTTTGCCGACGTTGCTCTGGAGGCGGGTGCCCTTGGGTTTCATGTAGCCGACGCTGTCGCCTGCACTTCGTGCGAGGCGGGCAAGCGCCAGCGTGATGGCCGTCTTGCCGGTGCTCTCCGCGAGCGAACTGACGAGGAGCGTGTCGGTGTCGCCAGGGACGGTCTCGGTGGTCGTCGTGTCTGTGTCACTGTCGGTCTCCGTGGATTCGGGGTCTGAATCGATGTCGGTCATGGTTCCTCCGTCTCGAGTTCGTCGGTGTCGACGGTCAGTCGGAGATCGATCGCTTGGACGCCGTCGGGGCCCGCCACGAGCGGGTTGATGTCGAGTTCGAGAATGGACGGGAAGTCCGTCACGAGCTGTGAGAGCCGCTGGATCGTCTCGACGATTCCCTCGACGTCTGCGGGCTCGCGGCCGCGAGCGCCGCGCAACAGCGGTGCGGCCTGAATCTCGTCGATCATCTCGCGGGCCTCGCGCTCGCCGATCGGCGCGATACGAACCGACGTATCTTCGATGATTTCGACGAAGATGCCGCCGAGTCCGAACAACAACAGCGGGCCGAACTGTGGATCGCGGTTCATCCCGACGATCGTCTCGGTCGCAGTCTCGAGGTCGACCAGTTCCTGGATTTGGACGCCAACGATCGTCGCGTCGGGCTGGTAGTTGCGTGCCCGGGCGACGATGTCCTCGTAGGCGTCGTAGACGTCATCGGTCGCGACGCCGACTTTGACGCCACCGATGTCGGATTTGTGTGAGATCTCGGGACTGACGATCTTCATGACGACGTCGCCCTCGATCGACTTGGCCACCTCGCGGGCGCGCTCGGGATCGTCAACGATCTCGCCGGCCGGCGTCGAAATCCCGTAGGCCTCGAGTAGGTCCATCGACTCGACGCCGAGCCGGTTGTTGTCGCGCCGCGTCGCTCGCGAGAGTATCTCGCGGGCACGCTCTCGGTCGACGTCGAACGTCTCGGGTTCGTCGGTCGGTTGCTCGTGAATATCGCGAAACCGAGCGAGCGCGTCGAGTCCCGACACCGCCCGTGAAGGATCGAAGTAGTTCGGAATTCCCGCCTCGCGCAACGTTGCTTCGGCGTCTCGAGCGCGTTTCCCGCCCATCAGGCAGGTCACGACCGGCGTCTCGTGTGTCTCGCGGATCTCGATCACCGTCTCGGCGAGGTCGTCGTAGGACAGGACCGCCGTCGGCGCGGCAACGACGACCGCGCTGCCGACGTTGGGGTCTGCGAGTGCGATCTCTAAGGCCTCGCCGAAGCGGTCGACGTCGGCGTCGCCGATCGCGTCGATCGGGTTGTAGACGTTGGCTTCGTCGGGCAGTGCCTCAGTCAACGCTGCGACCGTCTCGTCAGTGAAGTCGGCGATCTCGAGGCGCGAATCGCCGACCGCGTCGGTCGTTAACACGCCAGGCCCGCCCGCGTTCGTCACGACGGCAACGCCGTCAGTGTCGGGTTCGGGCAGCCCTGCGAGTGCCCGCGCGTAGTCGAACAACTCTTGGACTGAGTGGGCTCGCAGGACGCCAGCTTGCTCGAGACCAGCTTCGTAGGCCCGCTCGCTGCCGGCGATCGCACCGGTGTGCGAGGAGGCCGCCTTCGCGCCAGCGTCCGTCCGACCGGATTTGACGAGGACGATCGGTGTCTCGTCGGTCACCTCACGTGCGTCCTCGAGGAACGTCTGCCCGTCGTCGATGTCCTCGAGATAGCCGATGATGACGTCAGTTGCCGGATCGTCGTCCCACTCGCGGATGAAATCAGTCTCATCGAGGACGGCCTTGTTTCCAAGCGAGACGACGTCCTGAAAGCCGATCCCTTCGTCGGTCGCCCAGTCGAGCACGGCGGTGATGAACGCACCTGATTGGCTCAGAAAGGAAATTGATCCCTCGAGCGGGGTTTGCGGGGCAAAGGAACCGTTCAGCCCGTTCGGCGTCGCCATGATGCCGAGACTGTTGGGACCGACGACGTTGAGGTCGTTTTCGGCGGCGAGTTCGCGGAGTCGGCGTTCGCGCTTTGCACCCTCACTGCCGGTCTCGGCGAACCCAGCGGTGATGACGACGATATTCTCGGTGCCTGTCTCGGCGAGTTCCCGAATCGATTCGATGACGATGTCGGGCGGTACGACGACCACCGCCAGCTCGATCGGCGGGGCGCTCTTCGCGTCCGGATAACACTCGAGCCCGAGGACCGTCTCGCGCGAGGGATTGATCGGAACGACCTCACCGTCGAACCCATCACGCAGGTTCTCGAGGATCGCCCGTCCGACCGCGCCCTCGCGGTCGGTCGCGCCGACCACGGCGACGGTCTCGGGATCGAAGAGTGCGGATAACCGTCCCATCGATCGAGCGTTCGCTAAGTAGCGAGTTAAGCGTATGGCGTGTTCCAGCCATCGGGGAGATCGTGGCGGACGGGGTGTCGTCTCGAGCAGTCGGCAGATCGGTGCCGGTTCCCAACTGCGCCAGCACGGCCAACGTGGAAGACATATATGTTAGTGTAGGAACCAATCGGGTGATGGTCAACGTCCCTCCCCGCGCCGTCGCCCTCGGCACCGCACTACTGGGTGCGGTCAGTCTGCTGACTGCAGTGGTGTTGTTGCCGACGATTCCTGAAAACCCGCCCGGAACCGGGTTCGCGGCCGGCCTTACCGGTATTTTCGTGTTACTATACGCAGTCGTGGGACTGCTTGCACTCGTGGAAGCGGGAGTGTTGGGTCTCGTAACGCGGGTGTGGGAGCCGGCCGAGTGGCCGCGTCGGCTGCTCATGGGCGGGGCCGCCGCTGGCGGACTTGCCGTCGTTCTGCTGGTCGGTCCCCTCCTTGTAAGCCGACTCGTCGCAACCCTGCTCGATCGGCTCGTCCCGGTTGGCAACGCCCTCGGGATCGGACTCGTGCTCGTCCCGGTCGGGATCGGCTCTACCGCGCTCGGTCTCGCTCTCCATCTCGCCGAGCACGTGCACACTCGAGCCAGAACGTAACCGGCCGTCGGACGGTCTGGTGTAACTGTGTCCCAATGCGGCCACATGGTGTGGTGACTGCGCTGGAACTGACGTCCAATCGGCCGTCTCAGTGCATCGAGATCGCCGGGGATGACCGGCTCGAGGCGAAGACTGCGAGCAGATAGCAGGCGATGGCGACGACGACGATCGAGCCACCAGTGGGCAGGCTCTGTGAGATCGAGAGGACGAAGCCGCCGATGACGGCTACCTGCCCGAAGAGGATCGAGAGATAGATCGTCTCTCGGAAGCTCTGAGCGAGGTGGGTCCCAGCGGCGACGGGAACGACCAGCATCGCGGCGACGAGGATGACGCCGAGGATCTGCATCGCGCCGACGACGACGACGGCCGTCATCACGATCAACAGGGTGTTGTACCACGTGACGTTGAGCCGTGCGACGCGGGCGGCCTGCTCGTCGAACGTAATGAACAGCAGCTGTTTGTAGGTCGCGACGGTGACGGCGACGACGACCACGCTAATGACAGCCATCAGCCGCGCACCCGAGGGCGTGACGACCGAGATGCTGCCGAAAATGAAGTCCTGGACGTTGATGCCGGACATCCCGCGACCGTAGCTGATGACCAGCGTCCCAACGGCGAAGCTCCCGGTCAACATGATCGCGATCGGCACGTCGCCGTAGGTGTCGGTTCGCTCGGCGAGCCACTGGACCGCGAGTGCGCCCAGCACCCCAACGACGAGCGCGACGACCATGAGCGAGCCGTCCCAGCCGGTGATCGAACTCACCAGTAGGCCGACTGCGACCCCGGCAAAGGCCGTATGCGCCAACGTCTCGCCGATCAGGGCCATCTCGCGGTGGACGAGATAGGTGCCGACCAGCGGCGCGACGACGCCGATCAGGATCCCCGTCGCGATCGAACGCCACATGAACGGATGATAGAAGACGTTCGTCCCGAGGTAGTGATCGGCCCACCAGCCCGCGATGCGGGCTTGCTCGTAGAGAACGCCGATACCGGGAACACTGCGCAACGCGTCGATCGTTAACAGCCCAACCATCGCGACCGCGAGGACAGCGGTCACGGCGACCCCGACGTGCTCGAGCCGTCGCCGGAGGGAATGTCGCTGCGTCATCGGTTCAGTGATGATGATGGACGACCTGGCCCGTCGCGCCGTAGGCCTCGGTCAGGGCATCGCTTTCGACGAACGATTCGGTATCACCGTGGTGGTACAGCTCCGTGTTAATACAGGCGATTCGGTTCGCCCGATCCGTGACGACGCCGATGTCGTGTTCGATCAGGATGATCGTGATCCCGTCGTCGTTGAGCGACTCGAGCAACTGGTAGAACGCGTCCCGGGATTCGGCGTCGACGCCGACGGTCGGCTCGTCGAGTGCTAGCAGGTCGGCTTCGGAGGCCAGCGCACGGGCGATGTAGGCCCGCTGGCGCTGGCCGCCCGAGAGCTGGTTAACCTGTCGATCCGCGAGATCGGTAATGCCGACGGTCTCGAGTGCGTCGTCGACGATCGCGTCATCGTCGGCGGTCAGCCGGCCGTGGCCCGCGTGGGCGAACCGGCCCATCGTCACCGCTTCGCGGACGGTGACCGGCATCGAGCCGCCGCCACTGGTGGCCTGCTGGGAGACGTACCCGATGCGCTCGCCGTCGTCGAACGCGGAGACGGGTTCACCGAACAGCTCGATCGTCCCGCTGTCGGGCGTGCGCAATCCGAGCATGAGATGCAAGAGTGTGGTCTTGCCCGAGCCGTTGGGACCGATCAAGCCCAGAAAGTCCCCCTCATCGACCCGCAGCGTGACGTCCTTGACCGCTGGCTGTTCGCCGTAGGCAAACGTTACGTTCTCGAGTGCGACGACGGTCACTGTGCGTCTAGTACCTCTCTGAACGCGGGGATGTTTATCTCTTCCATTTGCTCGAGGTACCCCCAGCCCTCGTCCTGCCACGTCGAAAGCGTCCCCGAGAGGTGCGTAATCGGCATCGCGTCGGTCGCGTCGCTCTCCGCGAGGATCGTCTCGACGAGTGGGTACGCGCCATCGGGATCCTCGAAGGGATCGTAGAGGATCGTCTCGATGCCCTCCGAATCGACGAGTTCGATCGTCTCGGAGATGTCGTTGGCACTCGGCTCTTCCTGTGGGGAGACGCCGACCGGCGTATGAATATCGAACCCGTAGCGGTCCTGCAGATAGGTAAACGAGTCGTGGCCGGCGAAGACGGCGACGTGTCGGTCTGCCGTCTCGAGCAGGTCCGTGAACTGCTGGTCTATAGACTCGAGATCGGTCGTATACGATGCGGCGTTCTCCTCGTAGGTCTCGGCGTTGTCCGGATCGGCGTCGGCCAGTCCCGACGCGATCGTCTCGACGATCTCCCCTGCAAGCACGGGGTCGAGCCAGACGTGTGGATCGATCGACGCTTCGCCGTGATCGTGACCGTCGTTGGTCTCGGTATCATGATCGCCCTCGTTCTCGTGGTCGTGGCCATCGTGGGTCTCGGTGCTATGATTGTCCTCGCTCCCGTGGTCGTTGCTGTCGGTTTCGTGATCCCAGCCCAACAGCTGGTCGTCCAGTCCCTCGAGTCCATCGATTACGACGACGGTGTCGTAGTCGGATTCGAGCGTGGCTGCGACGTCCTGTGCCCACGAGAACGCGGGCGTATCGAAGTAGACAAAGACGCCGGCGTCGGCGATGTCCCGGGTGAGGTCGCCGCTTGGCGACCAGCCGTGACCGGCCTGTCCGGTCCCGACCGGGTTCTCGAAGTCGATCGCGTCGCCGCTGACCTGCTCAGCCCAGTCCCAGAGGGTAAAGAAGGCGGCGTAGCCGGCGTCGAGGTTCGCATCCGCCGAGCTGATATCATCGAGACAGCCGGCGACGGTACTCGCGGCGGCTGTGCCGGCAGCCGTCTGCAGCAGCGTCCGTCGTGTCAGCTTCATACTCGAGGCTAGTGCTAGCCGAGTATAAGTATTATTATCTGGCACTTGCTTTTTATTAATTCTCGCCATTGGATGCGATCTCTGTTAATAACTACTGCCCGTATAGCGAACTGAGTTATTATGCTATCGGATCGGCACTCAGCGGCGAGCCGGCTTGGCGAGGGAACGAGGACGCAACGAAGCGAGCGCGGTGGCGCTACTCGAGGGAGACCTCGAGTCGGGTTCCATCGAGCCGCCGGTAAGCCGGTGGTCGATCCGGGACTGGGTCGCGAACCACCTCGAACGTGTCGAACCGGATCACGAGCCGGCCCGGATCGATCGTCGCGCGAAGCAGAGGGCCCCGGCTGGTCACGACGACGTAGGGCGGTGCGGGGACGGGAGTCGCCCGAAGTTCGTACCCAGTTGCGTCGACCGTGTCTGCGAGCACTCTCGGCAGGGCCTCGAGAACCCCGGCGTCTGCGAGCGTCCGGTGGAGCCCATCCGCGACCGTCTTCCTGTCGGTCGTTCGCGCGGTATCCCAGGGGGCAGCGACCGCGTCGGCACAGGCGTCGATCCCATCGACGATCGACGCGTGGTCCGTCCGGATCCGACGCCGCGCGTCACGGACTGGGTGGGACATGAATTCCGGTGGAACGGGCACGTACTAAGGCGTCACGACTCGAGTCGAACCGTCGAGCTATTCACGCTGGGTTTTGATGACGCCGATGTTCAGCGTCCGAACGCGCGCTAGGACGCCGCGAAGCCGCTGTCGCCACGACGATCCTCGCCGGGCCGAACGCTCGCGCCGGAGCCGTTCGTTTTCGATCTCGAGATCACGATTTGCCGCTTCGAGCGTGTCGACCTGATCCTCGAGCCGATACCGACGGCTGCGCTGTGCCGAACAATCGTTTCGCAGCTGATCACGTTCGCGCCGGAGCGCGGCCAGTTCCCGCTCGAGTCGCTCGCGGTCGCGGTCGGCGGAATCGACAAACGAGGTGCGGTCGTCATCCGCTGGAATCCCCTCGAGCGACGTGGTGTCGGGAGCCGCGTCGTCGGATTCGATTTCGATGTGGCCCGAGTGTGTGGCATTGACCACGGCTCCGACGAGTAGTATCAGGCCGCCGAAGTACAGCCAGGTCAACAAGAGAATGATTGCGCCGATCGGTCCCGCCGAGTCGGAGCTACTCGAAATTGCAACGTAGACCTGAAACAACGACTGGAGAGCCGCCCAGCCGACGGCGGCGACGATGACACCCGGCAGTACCTCGCGAACCGAGAGATCGATGTCTGGGAAGAAGTAGAACATCGGCAGGAAGGCGATCGTCAACCCGACCACGAGCAACAGCGGGTTCAAGAGCCCGATGAATAGACTGTCCGGGAAGAACGCGAAGACGACGGTGGTCGCTGCGGCGGCGATCAGCGCGACGATAATCGCCCCGAAGACGACGGCTCCATCGCGCACCTGATCGACCAGTGAGTTCTCCGCGGTCGGCGTATAAATCTCCGAAAATGCGGTGTCCAGCCCGCGGAAGATCTTCAGCGACCCCCAGACGAGCGCGACCAGCCCGATGATGGAGGTGCCGACGCTGCCGGTCGAGCCTTCGATCCCTTGCTCGAGCATGACCTGACCGCTCTCGGGCAGGAATCCCTCGGTCATCGACGACACCTGCGTTGCGAGCCCCTCGTTACCGACGAACGACACCAGGAAGAACAGCAACACGAGCAACGGAATCAGCGAGACGAACGCCTGATAGGCGATACTAGCGGCCATAAACGTCACGTTCTTTTCTTGAATCCCGGTCACGACTGACTTCGCAAACGGAACCGCTCGGCGAACGTTGCGATCCATACCAGCCATCCGCCACAGGGGCGGATAGCGATCTGGCTTGCAGCCACGGGCCGTTTGGGGCGGCCATGACCGCGTTCGACCGCTATTCCTCGAGCAACTGATCCACCGCGTCGCGAGTCGGGAGCGCTGCCATCGCGCCACGAGCGGTGGTCGCCGTCGCCGCGACCGCGTTCGCAAACGCCACTGCCGCCGCGAGATCGCGACCGTCTCGCAACGCGGCGATTGCACCAGCGACGAATGCATCGCCGGCTCCCGTCGTATCGACGGCATCGACAGCAAATCCCCGATGCGCAACTGTGGCTGTGGGCCACGCCGCGTCATCGCTCGCGACGGCGGCCGCCCCCTCGCTCCCGCGTGTCACAAAGACCGTGTGGACCGCGCCGCCGTCGATCGCCGCGCGAGCGATTTCGGTCGGTGACTCGCCCGACGCGCCCAGCGCCTCGAGTTCGGCACTCGTCGCAAAACAGACGTCGACGTGGACGAGTGCGTCGCCGACCGCACTCGCAAACGCCTCCTCGTCTGGCCACAGTTCCGGCCGCCAGTTCGGATCAAACGAGATCGTACAGTCTGCGGCGGCGGCCCGCTCGAGCAACTCCAGCGTTGCCGTACGCGCAGAGCCGCTCGAGAGGGTCACGCCGCCGGCGTGGACCCACTCACAGTCGGCGAGCGTTTGGTCGTCGATCTGGCCGGGCTCGAGGCGCGTGTCAGCCGTGTCGTCGCGGTAGAACGTGAACTCGCGGTCGCCGGTCTCGTCGTGGGTGACGAACGCGACCGTCGTCTTCGCCTCACCATCGCGTTCGATGAATCGGGTGGGGAGGCCATAATCGGCGAGCGTCCGCTCGAGGTAGCGACCGAACGGATCGTCGCCGACGCGGGTCCAGAACAGTGGCGGGTCGTCGAGTCGGGCGAGCGCGACGGCGACGTTCGCGGGCGCACCGCCGGGACGACGCTCGAAGCCGGCGACATCCTCGAGCGGGCCGGCGCGTTCGGGGATGAAGTCGATCAGGGCTTCGCCGGCGACGAGCACGTCGTGAATCATGGCCGATGCTCCACCGCCGAGGGGGGTAGATCCTTCGGCGATACCCGGAACCGAAATCTGACTCGAAGTGCCGAGTTGCCGAAACTAGATACCTATATGGCAATTCAGTTTCGAGTGTGTCGTATCACTATGAAAGAGGTTTCGCGGCGCAGACTACTCGCAGCCACGGGAGCAGGTGCGGGTCTCGCATCCGGCGCGGGGTGCCTCAGCGGACGCGGGCTCGGAACCGACGACGGCAACGGAGCCGACACGACCGGCGAGACGGACGACGAGCCGACCGATCTGACACCGCTCGAACAGTGGGTCCCCGCCACTGGGAGCACGGAGCTGCTCTTTCACTATCGGGACCTCGCGACGGTTCGCCAGCACGAGGACACGCTGCAACCGAGTGTAACCGAGTCCATCCCGACGGTACCCGATGGGGATAGCAGCGCGTTCGTCGAGCAGTTGGCAGACGGTGAGCCGGCAGTGGACTCGATTTGCCGGTTCGGGTCCAAAGGCGTCGCCGGCAACGTCGTCGTTTCTGGCTCGTTCGATCCCGACGCGGTTGACGTAGCGCTCGAGCCGGCGACCGGCGATTTCGACCGCTTCGAACGCGACGGCATCTCGGTGGCCGTCTCGTCGGAGACGCTGGTCGTGAGCCCGTCCGACGGCGCGGCCCTCGAGGCCATCCTCGCGGCCGGCATCGAGGGCACCGATCGTCGTGCCGAGACGAACGACGGCTTTGGGCAGTTGGTCGACCGACTCGACGGGAGTACGTTCGTCTGGGGCGAATACGACGGAAACGAGAACGGCAACGGGGCTGCGTTCTCGTGGGCGCTCGGATCGGAGACGACGACCCAGTCGATGGTCGCGGTCTCTGCTGACGCCCAGCGGATGGACGAATTCGAGGACACGATGGCAGACCGGTTCGACGACGTGACAGTCGAGGTCGACGGCAACGTCAGCGTCGCGACGAGGACCCTGCCGACCGCGGACTACGAGTATCGGGACATGTTCGCCGAACGCGGAAGCCAACCGACACAACCGCAAGCGGGCGTGACCATTGACGTCGATTCCTCGGCACGGACGGTAACGGTGACCTACATTTCAAGCGGCGGTACGGACCGACTCGAGATACGCGACTGGACCGGCCTGCGCGACGAACTGACCGAAGTCGGCCAAGCCGCAACACTCGAGTACGGTAGAGGTGCGTCAGGAACAATCACTATCGTCGCTGTCCGCGGCGAAACTGAGGCGGTCGTCGCCGAGAAATCGATCTCATTTTGAGACAGACATCTCGTCTCGAGCGCACCGTGCGACGGGGCTTTGTCGAAAAGCGTCGACAGCAATGTCCGCCTACAGCACGATACTCTTCTTGCGCATCATCGCATGGATCGAGGCGTCGAGACCCTCGCGGCCGATGCCCGAGTCCTTGTTGCCGCCGAAGGGGATGTCGCCGAGGCCGTGGCTTGGCGCGCCGTTGATCCGGACCGCACCGGCGTCGATGCGCTCTGCCATCCGCATTGCACGCTTGTAATCGCTCGTGAAGACTGCGGCGTCGAGTGCGAGATCCGAACCGTTGGCGAGCTCGAGGGCTTCCTCCTCGTCCTCGAACGTCGTGATCGCTGCGATGGGGCCGAACTGCTCTTCGTCGACGAGACGTGCGTCGTGTGGAACGTTCGCGAGCAGCGTGGGTTCGAAGAACTGGTCGGCGAGTTCGTCCGGGACGCCCTCGGGAGCACGCCGCTGGCCGCCGCGGACGATCTCCGCGCCCTTGTCGACGGCGTCGTCGACGAGTTCTGCAACCCAATCCGCTTGGTCTTCGCTGATGAGCGGGCCGAATGCGGTGTTCTCGTCGAAGAGATCGCCAGCCTGCCAGGCGTCCATCTGGCCCTCGAGTATGTCGACGAGGTCGTCGTGAACCGACTCGTGGGCGAGCACACGCGAGATGGCCGAGCAGCGCTGGCCGGCGTACTTGAATGAGCCTTTGGCACAGTTGCCCGCGACGTCCGTGAGGTCGGCGTCGTCGAAGACCACCGCCGGGGCGTTCCCACCCAGTTCCATATGTAAGTTGACCATGCCGCTCTCGCGGGCGACGTGTTTGCCCGCGCCCGAGGAGCCGGTCATAGCGATCGCGTTGATACGGTCGTCGCCGGCGAGGACGTCACCGATCTCGCCCGCTTCGCCCGGAACGAAGTTGAACGCGCCGTCCGGAATCCCGTCGACGTCGGCGATGATGTCGGCGAGGATCGCCGACGAAATCGGCGTCTTGCTCGCGGGCTTGAGCAAAACGCTGTTGCCGGCCGCGATCGCGGGCGCGACCTGCAGTGCCGTCGTCGCGAGCGGATAGTTGTACGGCGTGATACAGAGGACGGCACCGATCGGCTCGTGCTTGACGATCGCCTGCCAGCCCTCGTGGCCCGCCGTCGACCCCTCGCGGTATTCGCCGTTGCTGACGATGGTGCGTGCCTCCTCGGCCGCCCGGTCGAACCGCTCGGCCGCCTGCTCGACCTCGCCGCGAGCCGACGAGATCGGTTTGCCGGCCTCGCGGACGATGACCTCCGTGAGTTCCTCCTCGCGCTCACGGAGTCTCTCAGCGATCGACTCACACCACGTCGCGCGCTCGACGACAGTCGTCTCCCGAAGCGTCGGCTTGATTTCGTGAGCGGCCGCGAGCGCCGCTCGCGCCTCCGCCGGTCCCGCAGCGGCGACCTGTGCGAACGCTCCACCTTCAGCGAGATCCGAAACCGAGAGCACATCTTCGGTCTCGAGCCACTCGCCATCGACGTAGAGCCGCTCTCGCCGCTGTGCAATTCTGGTTGCCATACTCCTCCCTTGGACCCCTATGTTGAAAATGTTTACTCAACCCCGAAAAAATAAAGAGTATACTAGCAGTGTCATTCGATAACAGGTCTCCTCAAATAGAAACTAACTCGAGACAGTATCTCGAGAACAGATCTTTAGGTATACCAAAGAAATCTTTACTGATAGGCTGGTTTTAAGTGAGTGCGAGTGTATCCATAGATCGGATGAGCACTCAAAAGACCGTCCGCCAGTCGGCTGACAGCGTCGAGGAGAACAGCCTTCGCCTCGAGCAGGACAAGGCCGAACAGATCGTCGACGCGCTAAACACGGAGTTGGCCAACGCCTACGTCCTCTACCACCAGCTGAAAAAGCACCACTGGGTGGTCGAGGGAGGCAACTTCCTCGCACACCACGAGTTCCTCGAAGAGGCGTACGAACACGTCGAGGACGGCGCAGACGAGATCGCCGAGCGGGCACAGGCACTCGGTGGCGTCCCCGTCTCTGGCCCGACAGCCCAAGAAGACCGCGCCACCGTCGAGTTCGAGGGCGAAGACGTCTACGACGTCCGTACGATGTTCGAACACGACCTCGAGCTGTACGGCGACATCATCGAATCGATGCGCGACAGCATCGAACTCGCCGAGAACTTAGGCGACCCGGCGACCGGCGAGATCCTGCGTGAGATCCTCGTCGACCTCGAGGAAGACGGGCACCACTTCGAACACTACCTCGAAGACGACACGCTGGTCAGCAAAGACGCGACGCACTAAGCACGACCCTCACAGCGACTGACGCAGACACACGGTCCGACGGCGTGTCGACGGCTGTCGGAGCGGAGGGCCGACCAGCAGCGACGGCTTTTTGATCGAGTCCGAGCAGAAGCGACGTGTCGGTTACTGATCGAGACACGTACAGCACCGCCACCGAGTCACACCGATCGCACGACGGCCCCGCGATCGAATGTGCACTGACTGGCAGTGGCTACGAGCGAGACGCTTGTGGTCTCGAACGGCAGCGAGATTAGGGCTCGAGGTCGACGATCAGATCCGTCGCGATCCAGCCGTCGCTGTTGTTTTGTTCGGTGAAAACGACTTTTCCGGGGCGGGTTTCGTGACTCGTCACGGCTACCGCTGGCTCCTCGAACTCTGGGGTGTCGGCTGCGTCTGTGTCTTCCCTGCGAGCGGGCACGTCCATCACGATGAGTTAGGCGAGCCTAAATCTAAAAAGGTTTTGGTCGGCCTAAGACGTGGTGCTGGACAACGGCGGCCAGCGACCGGTCTCCCGTTCGGTTGGTTCAGACGGTCTACTACCTCTGTTCTCGGCGTACCCGCATGACGGGTCGCGGGTGTGCCGGAACTGACCGACAGCAGACCGTCTGAGAGCAGTCCGCATCAGTCGTTGATGGATACCACACGGAGATAGTACCTTTTTTCGTACCGGAGCGATTTCGTCGTCATATGAGTTCACACGAGAACAGGTCACAGGGGCCAATGGAACGGCGCGGTCGGAGCTTGGTCGCCCACCTGTTCGACGTCGATATCGAACGCATCGAATCTCTGAGCTGGTCGCTTGGCAACCGAATTACCACCGAGACGGATGCAGACCAGCGCTTTCGATTCGATCACCAGCGGTCTACCCGTTCCGTGACTGCGTTCGAGGTGACCGACTACACGTGCGTGCTCCGGCTGCGGACTCCAGTCGGTCGCGAGAAGTTTTACGGGATTGCACGCGCCGACGTCGAGCCCGATCTGATCGCCACCGACTGGGTTCGGACGGCATGAGCAGCGTCGAAGCGGGTTCCACGGATCGGTCTCACGAGTAGCTTCATTGGGCTTGGTGCGGAAGACCGCACATGGAGTACGACGTCGTTCAGGGTGACATCGCCGCACAGTCAGCCGACGCGCTCGTCAACGCCGCCGGCACGAGCCTCCGGATGGGCTCCGGCGTCGCCGGGGCGCTCCGACGCGGCGCGGGCGAAGCAATCAACGAGGACGCGATGGCAAAGGGACCGGTCGATCTCGGCGACGTCGCAGTCACTGACGCCTACGACCTCGACGCCGAGTACGTCATTCACGCGGCCGCGATGCCCCACTACGGTGACGGTCAGGCGACCGCCGAAAGCATTCGGAACGCGACCCATCAGAGTCTCGCAAAAGCCGACGAACTCGGCTGTCAGTCGCTCGTGATTCCGGCGCTTGGCTGTGGCGTCGCCGGCTTCGATCTCGAGGAGGGGGCAGCAATCATCGGCGACGTGATCGCCGACTACGACCCGGACACGCTCGAGGACGTTCGTCTAATCGCCTACAGCGATTCGGAGTACGACACGATACAGGCAGCGACTGAGACCACAGCGAACCCAGACCCGAACGGCTCGTCCGATCCGGACCGGTAGCGACGTGTCCAGTAAGTGCTCGCGCTGACTGTCGAAACGGGCGAACAGGTTTTGAGAAACGGTGGTAGTTTTTCCACGGGGCGGGTCCAATCATCGTCTGAATAATGTACGATACGATCCTGATTCCAACCGACGGGAGCGAACAAGCCGATCGTGGTATCGACCACGGACTCGACCTCGCGGCGCAATACGATGCAACAGTGGTGTGTCTCTACGTCGTCGACGAGCGTCGATACGGCAGACCGCCAGCGCTCGGCACTGTCGAGGTCGACCACGAGAAACACGAAGACGAGGCCATGGAACTGCTCAAAGAGATCGAAGAACGTGGCCGCACCCTCGGCGTCGACGTCGAACACGAATGTCGACGTGGCAACCCCTGGGACGAGATCGTCACCTTCGCTGAACGCGAGGATGCCGATCTGATCGTGATGGGACGGCGCGGTGTGACCGACGACCGCCGAACCTCGCTTGGCAGCGTCACCGAACAAGTCATGCGTCAGACGGAAATCCCCGTTCAGGCGGTCTGACTGGGCCGGGCTATAGTAACAGCTGAAACGGTTTCCGACCGAGTTCCCCGGCACACCGCAGGGGAGTCGCGGGTACACCGGACCCCACTAACGGGGGTCCGTGTCAGAAAGCGACGCTGCACACGGTGGCCGCTTTCGTACTGCTAGCTGTCAGTATCAGGAATCCGATTCCGAAGCCGGTTCGCCGTGGGTGACCCCCTCGCGCTCGTCGGCCTGCATCCGGCGCAGGGCCGCGCGGCCGCTGCCTGCATCGTAGCCGAAGAAGACGCCCTTGGCGTACTCCTGGGCGACTTCGCTGGCGTGGATGAGGTTGTCGATGTCGACGTTGACCGCGTACAACTCGATGTTAAACGGCGTCTCGAGTGCGCTTTCGAACCCTTTGGCGATCGTCTCGAGCCAGTAGGTCGTCCCGTAGTTCGTATCGTACAGCGGGACGACGAACTCGTCGACGTATTCTTCGATGGCCTCGAGGTCGATTCCGGCGCGCTCGTAGAGATGTCCGGGATAGGGATCGGGGTAGAGGGTCATATAGACGGTTCCGGGAATCCGGTCGACGGCTTCCTCGACGAATTCGGTGATGACACTGGCGCGCCATTCCATGCGGTCGTCGAATTCGCTTGCCTCGAACGCCTGCTCGCAGACGCCACAGTGGCAGTATTCAGCGCGTGGGAAGCCGATATCGTCGAGACGCACGTCCTCGTTTTCGGCGACACAGTCGTCGATAACCTCGAACAGGCCCTCTCGGTAGTCCTCGCGGGACGGACAGATGTAGGCCCAGTCGAAGTAGGGCTGTTGGCGGTCGGCTGGCCGACCCATATCGTCGACGGGCATCAGTGACGGATCGGCGTCGGCAGCAGCGTTATCGCCGAAACACGAGACCATATTGACCCCGTCGGCGATCGGGTCGGAAGACCGACCGGTCACGTCTTTGACCTCGTAGAAGCCGCGCTCGAACTCCGGCCATCGTACTTCTTCGGCGTTACGGGTGACGACGCCGTACATAATTCAGGGTACGCCGCCGTCACCGTAAGCCGTTCGGAATAGAGTGCTCTCCTGTCTCTCCATCCGATCGCAGCAGGTGTGCGATCAGTCGCAATCGGGTCGTCCAGCAGTCGCCTATTCGGCCGGGTCGTAGTCGACTTCGACGTCGTCGGAGCCGCCGAACGTGACTTTATAGAGGACGGCGACAACGAACAGGGCGAGTACGATCTTGACAGTACGTGACATGTACAGGTGGAGATTGGGTGGCAAATACTTAGGTATTCTGGATGATCGTCTCAGCGAGAAACCAAGGACAGTCGACAGCCGCTTACGTGTCGATCAGCGACGCGATCTCTTCGCGGACGATCGTTCCGCAGTAGGCACAGCGGACACCGTCTTCCAGAACCGCAAATCGAGAAGTGACGGGTTCACCGCTCGTCGTGATACAGCCGGCGTTGGGACAGGAGAGCACACCTTCGACGACGTCGGGCCGTTCGACGCGGTGTTTCTCGACGACGTCGAAGTCACGGACGATGTTGATGGTCGCATCGGGCGCGATCAGTGAGAGGACATCGACTTCGTCCTGGCTCAGCTCGCGGCCTTCGACCTTGACGATGTCCTTGCGCGCGAGCCGATCGGAGGGAACGTTCATCCCGACCGAGACCTCCTCGCCGTCGCTGCCGTCGATGCCCAAGATCGCGAGCACGTTCAGTGCCTGCCCGCCGCGGACGTGATCGATGACGGTTCCGTCGCGGATCTTGCTGACCCGTAGTTCGTGCTCGTCGTTGCCGTCGTGGTGGTCGTGATCGTCACTCATCTCCCTCACCTCCGATCGCCTTGTCGCCGCTCAACAGGAGATCCAGCAGCGCCATCCGAACCGGCACGCCGTTGTGTGCCTGCTCGAAGTACGCCGCGTGCTCGGTCTCGTCGATCTCCGGGGCGATCTCGTCGACACGGGGCAGCGGATGCATGATCGTCAGGTCGTCGCTTGCGGCCTCGAGCGTGTCGGCATCGATCTGGTACTCACCGGCGACTTTCTGGTACTCGTTTTCGTCGGGGAACCGCTCGCGCTGGATCCGCGTGACATAGAGGACGTCCAGCGACGGCAGGACCTCCTCTAAGGAGTCGTGTTCGCGGATCCCCGGCGCATCCTGCTGGTGGAGGTCGTAGACGACCTCACGGGGCAACTGCAGGCTCTCCGGGCTGATGAAGTGCTGGTGGGCGTCGAAGTTCGTCAGCGCGTAGGCCAGCGAGTGGACGGTCCGACCGTACTTCAGATCGCCCATGATGCCGATCGTCAGGTCGTCTAAGCCGGCGTTCTCCCGGATCGTGTAGAGATCGAGCATCGTCTGTGTCGGGTGCTGGCCCGCACCGTCACCCGCGTTGACCAGCGGGACGTCGACGAACTCGCTGGCCATCGTCGCTGCCCCCTCCTTGGGATGGCGCAAGACCAACGCGTCGGCGTATCCCTCGATGACGCGGACGGTATCTGCGAGCGTTTCCCCTTTCTTGACGCTCGAGGACTCGATCGAGCCCATATCGACGACGTCGCCGCCGAGGCGTTTCATCGCGGTCTCGAAGCTCATCTTCGTCCGCGTGCTCGGCTCGAAAAAGAGCAGTCCGAGCAACGTCTCGGCATGACGGTCGGCGACGGCCGACGGGTCGGCGTCGATCTCGGCCGCGTAATCGAGGACGGTCTCGATGTCCGCCCGCGAGAATTGTTTGCTCGTGATGAGGTGATCGTGGCGCATTCGTTCGTGTAGGCTGTGGCGTGCCCCTTGAATCTCTCCATTCGACCCGGCGAGCCAGTCGCCACGAGATGCAAACCGAGCACGCGACATATCATGTTCCGTATTGACAGAAACCATGATACTAAGGCAAAGAGTTATACAGGCACTGCAGCAATTGGTTACAATTGTATGGTCGGTCGGCTGGATACCGGAATCAGCGTGCTCGATCGCAAACTCGACGGTGGACTGCCGCCGGGGTGTCTCGTCGCGTTCGCTGCCGAGCCGGCCAGCCAGTCCGAACTCCTCCTCTACGAACTTACGGCCGCACGCGGAACGCTATACCTCTCGACCGAACGCACCGACGACGCCGTCCGCCACGCCATCGAGACTTCTCCGTCCTCGGTCGGCAGCCCCACGGTCAGACACGTCGCCAGTGACACGCCCCTCGAGGAAGCGACACAACTCATCGGCGCGCTCCCCGACGGTGCCAACCTCATCATCGACACGCTGGACGTCTTAGAACGGGCCGACACGGACGATTACGTCGACTTCCTCAACGAACTCAAGTCCACGATGCTCGAGACTGGCAGCATCGCCATGCTCCACTGCCTGAAAGGCCGCAACGAGCCCGCGAACCGAACGCGGACCTTCCACGCCGTTGATGCCGTCTTCGATCTCCGGACCGAGATCGCCGGCACCGAACTCGAGAACCACCTGACGATCCCAAAGTTCCGCGGTGGCAGCCAGCCGACCGAGGCGATCAAACTCGAGTTGACCGAGGAAGTAGCGATCGACACGAGCCGCGACATCGCGTAACGCGTCGACAACCGCTTCGACTGAGACGGGCTGCTGTCCCGCTGTCCCGGTGGGACCGCAGATTGGCGCGGCCGGCCGGAACTGTGACAGTCGTCCGGATACCTCTCTCAGTCCCTGCAGGAATCAGCGACGGCTGTCCGGACTCCATCGATGCACCGCTATTTGCCCGCGGTGAAAACTGGAACCAACGCGCGTTCGAACTCGTCAGTATCGGTTTCGAAAAACAACAGAATTTGGCGGGTCGCGTTACTCCTCTGCGCCTTCGAGCTCGTCGACGATCTCGTCGGCATCGACGTCGGCGTCCTCGAGGGCTTCCTCGATGTCGCCGCCGCCCATACCGCCCATGCCGCCCATCATACCGCCCATGCCCATGCCACCCATGCCGTCGATGACTTCCTGGACGATGACGCGGTCGACACCGACCTTCTCGATGATGTCCTGACCGATCTGCTGTTTGCCCATCATCCACTGCTGGTTCATCGTCATCTGGGGCGTGGACTCGAGGTAGAGCGTCTCCTTCTCGACGGTTTCGGTCTCGAATTCGGGTTCGGCGTCCTCGTCGTCCTCGTCGGGTTCGACGGGAACCTCTTCCTCGACTTCGTCCGTCTCGATCCAGAGTTCGGGCTCCATCCCGAGGTACATCTCGAAGAGACCAGCGGCCTGCTGTTCGCGGTCGTCGACGACGTCGAGGACCTCGTACTCGTACTCGACGTCGTCACCAGCCAGCGGGTGGTTGAAGTCGACGCGGGCGCGGCCGCCGATGATCGTACTGATATAGCCCTGCTGGCCGTCGATCTGTACGTTTGCACCGGGGTAGCGGTCGTCCTCGTCGATCTTCTCGGCGCTGACGGTCTGGACGTTGTCCGGGTCGTACTCGCCGAAGGCGTCCTCGGCGGGGATCGTCACGCTGCCGGAGTCGCCGGGTTCGGAGCCGACGAGTGCGTCCTCGACGCCCTCGAAAATGTGGCCCTCGCCCAGAACGATCGTTCGCGGCTTGAACTCCTGGCCCTGATCGTCGACGCCCTCTTCTTCGGCGACTTCGGGGTCGGTCGTGTCGACCAGTTGTTCGTCCTCGACGGTGTAGGCGGTGTAGTCGAGTTCGACGAAGTCGCCTTCCTGAAGCCCCTCGGCTTCGGCGGCGGCTTCCTCAGCTACTTCTTCGTCGACGTCATCGGCCTGCTCGTCGAGCTCGGCCTCTTGATCCTCAGTCATACGTTGTACGTCCGCCCGTCTACATTTAAGTACGACGTTTTCGGGCGAGAGCGACCGATACTTACGACCGTCGTCCGTCTCCACGAGCATGTACGAGGTCGAAGTGAAGGTACCCGCCGATCTCGAGGCTGTTCGTGACCGCCTCGAAACACGTGGGGCGACACGGCTGGGCTCGGTCGTCCAGGCAGACACCTACTACAACGCGCCACATCGCGATTTCGCCGAGACCGACGAGGCGTTGCGGATTCGCTCGGAACGCCCCGCCGACGGTGCCGAAAAAACCCGCGTCACCTACAAGGGCCCGCTCGTCGACGAGGAGACGAAGACCCGCGAGGAGTTCGAAACCGGGATCGAAGATGCTGAGACGACCGACGCGATCCTGACGAGTCTCGGTTTCGAGCCCACTGCGACCGTCCGCAAGGACCGCGAACGGTTTTCGCTCGATGGGTACACGGTCACCCTCGATTCGGTCGATGACGTCGGCGAGTACGTCGAAGTCGAGACCGAAGTCGCAGCCGAAGCCGACCTCGAGACCGCTCGAGAGGGTGCCTACGACGTCCTCGAGCGGCTGGGACTCGACCCCGACGATCAGTTGCGGACGTCGTATCTAGGCCTGCTGCTCGAGTCCTGATCGACTTCCGAATAACCAGCAAGCATTTTCTGACCCATATCTGTTTCCGCAAGTTATACGACCACGCTCGCTCAAGTGCCGTCAATGAGCGAGCGGAACATTCGAGTCGAATCTATCGACCGGCAAGCGGTCGAGGATCAGGAGGTCGAGATCGTCGAACGAAAGGGGATCGGTCACCCCGACTCTATCTGTGACGGAATCGCCGAGAGCGTCGCCGGAGCGCTCGCCCGCGAGTACATCGACCGTGTCGGTGAAGTCCTCCACTTCAACACCGACGAGACCCAACTCGTCGCGGGCGAAGCCGCACCCGCCTTCGGCGGCGGCGAGGTCGTCGACCCCATCTATCTGCTGATCGTCGGCCGCGCGACCAAACACTACGACGGTCAGGCCATCCCCGCCGAGACCATCGCGCTGCGGGCCGCCCGCGAGTACCTCGAGTCCGAGATTCCCCACCTGACCGTCGGTGAGGACATCGTCGTCGACGTCAAACTCGGTGAGGGCAGCGGCGATCTGCAGGAAGTCTTCGGCGAAGACGAAGTGAGCGTCCCAATGGCAAACGACACGAGTTTCGGCGTCGGCCACGCGCCGCTGACCGAGACCGAGCAGATCGTTCTCGATGCCGAGCGCCGGCTGAACGGCGAGTACGCGGCCGAAAACCCCGAAGTCGGCCCGGACGTAAAGATCATGGGCAAACGCGAGGGCGACACGATCGACGTCACCGTCGCCGCAGCGATGATCGACGAATACATCGCCGATCTCGACGACTACATCGAAGCCGTCGAGTCCGTCCGAGAGTTCGTCGATGGCGTCGCTCGCGAACACACTGACCGCGAGGTCGCTGTCCACGTCAACACGGCCGACGACTACGAGGAGGGCTCGATCTTCCTGACCGTCACCGGAACGTCCGCCGAACAGGGTGACGACGGCTCCGTCGGTCGGGGAAACCGTGCGAACGGGCTCATTACGCCCAACCGCTCGATGTCGATGGAAGCGACCAGCGGGAAAAACCCGGTCAACCACATCGGGAAGATCTACAACCTTCTCTCGACGGAAATCGCCGAGAGCGTCGTCAGCGAGGTCGACGGCATCCGTGACCTTCGCGTCCGACTGCTCTCCCAGATCGGCCGTCCGATCGACCAGCCCCACGTCGCCGACGTCCAGCTCGTCACCGACGACGGCGTTGCGGTCTCCGACGTCGACGCTGACGTCGAAGCGATCGTCGACCGTGAACTCGCTACCGTCACCGAGATCACTCGCAGCGTGATCGAGGGCGAACTCACGACGTTCTAACCCCGGTCGTCTCGAGTCGCAGCTCGGTCACACTCACGTAGGAGCACCGACCAGTCAGTTCCGACACACCCGCGACCCGTTGCGGGTGTGCCGGGATACAGTGATACCAGACCGTATCGAGGTCCGACATCATCGTTCGACTGGGCTTTTCGATCCACGTCGACGCGTCGGCCCACGCCCGAACTGGGCTGGACGATGTGTCGGAATACATAACCACTGCTCACACGTATCGCCATCCGAATCGAAACTCGTCGGAATCCAGTGTGCGCTCCAAACCCATCGTGACTACTCGTGTCTAACTCGAGTCGAGACGACGCCCGCTCGGTCGTCTACGCCGTCGTTGCGAGTACCTTCTTCGTCGGTTTCGGCGGTGGTGTCGTCTTTCCGATCCTGCCGAATCTCGGTGAGGTGCTCGGGATTTCGGCGTTCATGGTCGGCGTTATCCTCTCGGCGAATCGCTGGACGCGGCTGTTTGCGAACGCGCCCGCCGGCGTGCTCGTCGATCGGATCGGTACCCGAAAGCCGTTCGTTGCGGGGCTTGCCATCGAGGGTGCTGCGACCGCCGGCTACGTGGTCGCGATTACGTCTGCGATGCCCGAGTTCTGGTTCGTCCTCGCGCGGATCCTGTGGGGCGTCGGCAGCGCCCTCGTGTTCGCGACGGCGTATACGATTACCGCCGACATCAGCGAGGCAGACTCACGCGGGACGAGCATGGGCATCGTCCGCGCCGGAATCACGTTCGGCTTCCCCGCCGGCATGGTCCTCGGTGGGATCGTCAGCGAAGTCTACAGCAACGTCGCTGCGTTCGTCCTCGCAGCCTCGTTTGCCGGGCTCGCGAGCGTCATTGCGTACGCCATCGTCCCCGAAACCCACGTCGACAGCCCCGACTCGTCGGTCAGACCGTGGGACGTCGAGACCACCCTGCCTGCGCTCACCATCGGGCTCGTCAACTTCGGGCTCTACTTCGCGTACTTCGGCGTGCTGTTCTCGACGCTCGTGTTGTATCTCGAGGCCGAATCGATGACGCTCGCCGTCGAGCTCGCGAGAATCGGCATCGACTACGGCGAACAGGGCACGTCCGGCCTGCTGATGGCTGTCTCGGCGCTTTCGGGAGCCGTTTTCACGATCTCCGGTGGCAAAATCAGCGACAGCGTCGGCGCTCGGGTTCCGGTTCTCCTCGCCTTTCTCGTGACGAGCTGTGCCGGGTTCGCGGTCCTGACGGTTGCACACTCGCTTGCAATCGTCGTCGCCGGCTGTACGCTGATCGGCGCGGGACAGGGCGGCGTCGGCGGCCCCCTGACTGCTCTGCTGGCGGACCTTACACCCGAGGACCGTATGGGGCGGGCGATGGGGACCAACAACGTCTTCGGTGACGTCGGCGGTGCGCTCGGCCCATTGATCTCACTACCCTTCGCGGACGCGATCGGCTTCGACGTGCTCTATGCGCTCAGTGCCGTCATTCCGCTACTGGCCGGTATCGTACTCGTCGTCGGGATCTACACCTATACTGGGAGTCTGAGTCCGACGGTCGACGAGTCGGCCGTCTGAGACGGTGGGCCTGTCCTCGACCGCTCGAGACCGATACGCACCTCGTAATCCCCTTATAGTCGCAACCATCTATCACAGCCCATGCATCCCCCGGGAGCCGACACCGTCCTCGTCCGTCATGGGGACGTCAACACCAAGAGCAACACCGTCAAGCGGTACATGGAGGGGCTCCTCGTCGAAAACATCGAGGCCCTCCTCGCTGACCGCTCGATTCCCGGCGAGGTCGAACGCCGGTGGAATCGGCCGTTGATTCACACGCGCGAAGACGCCATCGAGGACGCGACCGACGCCGTCACGGACGCCTTCGGCGTCGTCTCCGCGAGTCCCGCCCTGGTCGTCAGCACCGAGAAAGCACGGATCATCGAAGCCCTCGAGGAGACCGCCCGCGCGTGCTACAACGGTGGGACGTTCGCCGTCGACGCTCGCCGCGCCGACAAGACCCTGCCCTACGATAGCGAGGACATAGCTCGCGAGGGCGGGACTGCCATCTGGGAGGCCGTTGAAGACGACTTCGAGCCCGAAGTCGACCTCGACGATCCCGACCTGACTTTTGGCGTCGAAGTCCGCCAGGATCTGACCTTCATCTATCTCGAGACGGTCCCTGGACCGGGTGGACTCCCGCTTGGCTCACAGGAGCCGGTCATCGCGCTGGTCAGCGGCGGCATCGACTCGCCGGTCGCGGCCTACGAGATGATGCGCCGTGGCAGCCCGGTCGTCCCGGCCTACGTCGATCTCGGTGATTACGGCGGCATCGACCACGAAGCACGTGCGATGGAGACTGTCCGGATCCTCTCGACGTACGCACCGAACTTCGACATGCACGTCTACCGGATTCCGGGCGGTGAGACGGTTGAGCTGCTGGTCAATGAGATGGAACAGGGCCGGATGCTTTCGCTGCGTCGCTTTTTCTACCGCGCCGCCGAAACGCTGGCCGACCGCGTCAACGCCAACGGTATCGTCACCGGTGAGGCAGCCGGCCAGAAATCCAGCCAGACCGTCCGCAATCTCGGGGTAACCAGCCGTGCGACACGGCTCCCGATCCACCGGCCACTGCTGACGTGGGACAAAGCAGACATCGTCGCGAAAGCCCGCGAGATCGGGACGTTTACTGATTCGACGATCGATGCCGGCTGCAACCGTGTCACACCTGGCCGCGTCGAGACCAACGCCCGCCTCGAGCCGCTGCTCGCAGCCGAGCCCGGCGACTTACTCGAGCGCGCCGCGGCAGCGGCCGCGGACGCAACGCTGGTCGCTCCATAACGCTGGGTCCAACAGACGCGTCTCCGCATCACACCGACTGTAAAAAAACGAAACCGCGAGTGAAATCGCAATCAGCCGCCGATTGTGCGCGTTACGTGTACGACAGCTCGAGGTCGCGAGCGCGCTCGAGCAGGTCTTCGTCGTAGTATTCTTCGGTCTGTGCGGGGCGGGTCTCGTCGATCGCACGGACCTGCTGGACCGTGTTGCGGAAGACCTTGAACGTCGCTTCGTCGACCATCTGGCCGTCGAGCGTGACCGCGCCGGTGCCCTCGGCCTTGGCCTCGTTGAAGCGTTCGATCTTGCTCACGTCACGCTCGAGTTCCTCGGGCGTGGGCATGTGGACGGTGTTTGCCTGAATCGTCTGCTTTGGGTACAGCGACCAGGAGCCGTCGAGGCCGAGGTGGGCTTCGTGTTCGACCTGGTCGGCGTAGGCGTCGGCGTTGTAGTAGGTCAGGCCGGCGCGCTCTTTGAACAGGTCGTCGAAGGGACCACCGATACAGAGCAGGTCAGCAGCGCTGGCTTCGTTCGAGAGGCGCTCGAGGAGACCGTCCCAGCGCGGGCGGCCGTCACCGAGGTCACGCGCGCCGAGTTCGGCCGCGTAGTCAACGGGGCCGAAGACGAGTGCGGTCAGCCGAGAGTCTGCACCGAACTTGGCGATGTCGCGCAGATCCGAGCGAGCACGGCCGGTTTCGACGATGACCGAGAGCTTGATCGAGCCGTCCTCGTACCCGTGTTCGGACTCGGCTTCGGCGACAGCCTCGGCGGCGCGCTTGACGTCTTCGACGCGGCCGACCTTCGGCACGACGACGCCGTCGATGTGGTCGCCGATCTCGCTCACGAGCTGGTCGATCTGTTCGCGACCGCGGTCACGGAACGAGGCGTCCTCGTAGCTCCATTCGACGCGGGGCCAGATCTCGCCGGGGAAGTCGTAGTCCGGGATGAGGTCGATCGTGTTCTCGAGGCCCTCGTCTTTCATGTTCGGCGCGGTGCCGTCTTCCATGTCGGGGACGAGCCAGTCGGGAGCCTGGAAGCCCTCGGCCTCAAGGCCCGAGCGCAGGTACTTCGCGGAGTCGTCTTTTGGAACGGCGGCCGGTGCAGTCTGGAACGTACGGCAGAGTCGAATGTCGTCAGTCATGATTTGAATTGGTAGTCGTCTGCGGTCGTTTGTAACGATCGATCGTGTTAGTTAGAACGCTTTCGAATCTCCGCGGTTCGCGTTCCCGAGTAGACAGGTTCGTCGTCCTGGTTGAACGCGATGTGTTCGAAGGTGACGGTACCGGCTTTGTCGCTCGAGGCGTCGTCTTCGGCCTCGAGGACGCGCGTAAAGGCGTAGACGGTGTCGCCGACGGCGACGAATGTGTGGAACGATTCGTCGTCGAAGCCGACTTCGCGCCAGGTCTGCTCGTCCGAGCGAGCGTGACCGAGCGCCGTCGAGCGGGTCACGTCACCGTAGGTGACGATGTCACCGGAGGGAGAGTCGGACATCACGTCGACGTTGTGGTGTTGTTTGGCCGTGTTGAGCGTCGCCAGCGGCAGGGAGGCGACGGTCACGTCGTCCTGCGTGCGACCGCGTTCGTGGCGGTAGGCGACGGCAGCGTTTTGGTCGTCGGCTTCCTCGAGCGCCGCAACGAAGTCCTCGAAGTAGCCGCCTTCGGGGGCGATGAACTCGTCGGGGAGGTCGGGTCCGTCGTCTTCCTCCTCGGCAGCGGCGGCTCCACTCCCGTCGGTCGCAACGGGCTCGCGACGCGGGATCATGTTGGTGCGCTCGTAGGAACACAGCACCTCGCCGGTTTCGGCGTCTTTCCCGCGGGTGCGCCACGAAACGATGCCGTACTCGGGTCGGGAACTCGAGGTAGCGCGGTTGACGACCTCGCTTTCGACGTGGAGTTCGGTGCCCGTATAGACCGGCGTGCCAGGGAAGCGAACGTCGGTGCGACCGAGAAAGTACCCACCCTTCTCACTCAGGTCTTCGACGGTGATGCCAAGCGTCGCGGCGGTCAGATAGTCGGGGTGGACCGGCGGCTCCTCGAAGCCCCGTGCTTCGGCGGCGTCGGTGCGCCAGTAGGCAGGATCGTGGTTGAGCGTCTGGCCCATCCACTGTTCGTTGCCGAACTGGGTGAGCGTCAGGCCGGGATCGTGCTCGATGATGTCCCCCTCTTCGAAGTCCTCGAAGCAGTTCCCCTTCTCTTTGGTTTCGACTTGCTCGAGTGCCTGTGCGAACGTATCGGGATCTGTCCAATCAGTCATCTGCAGTCACCTCGTCAGTCTGTTGTGGCTGGTTGCGTGCTCGTCGCGCGATCGTTCGTCGCATCTCGTTTTCGACGATCATGTACCCCTCGTCGAAGCCCATGCCGGGCTTTGCGAGCACCTGCGCGGCGTTGGTCGCGAGTGCGACGTGAGCGCAGGCACGCGCGGAGGTTTCCGTCTCGTTGCAGGTCCCACCGAGGTAGGCCCGCGTGTCGGTGCCCTCACAGTAGCGAACCGCCTGTCCGCTGCGGTGGATGCCACCGAGGTCGGGCGTCTTCACCTGCACGAGGTCGGCCGCGCCAGCGTCGACGAACGCCTGCACGTCCTCGAAGGTGTTACACCACTCGTCGGCGACGATGTCGACGTCGACATCGGCCTCGGCAAGCCCTTCGCGGAGCTCGACCATCGCCGCGATCTGGTCTTCGCGGTTGCCGACGTCCATCGGCCCCTCGATCTGAATCGGGTACGGTGCGGCGGCTTCCTCGAGCGCGGCGAAGTAGTCCACCACTTCGTCGCGGTCGTACGGCGCGCCGAAGATCTCGCCGATCATTCCGTAGACGTCGATGTGGAAGCGCGGATCGTAGTCCTTGGGACCGAGCTCCTGCGAGCGCTCGACGAGCCACTCGACGTACTCGAGTAAGGTCTCGCCGTTCTCGCCGATCTTCTCGACGCTATTGATGAGCGCGTGGGGCAGGACCGGCACACCCTTGATGAACATCTTCTCGGTGTTGGTATAGCGGTCGTCGCCGGACTGGCCGAAGACGGGGACCGGCTCCGTCGCGGGTTCGGTACCCAGCGCGTCGGCCATGACGTCCGTCTTCGTCGTGTTCTCGGCTTCGGCTGCCGCGCCGAGTAGCGCCTGTGAGACGCCGTAGCGGATCGCCGTGTGCAGGCGGTCGCCGTCGACTTCCATTTCCTCGAGCAACTCGGCGTTGTCGAGGAAGTCGGTGGCGTCACGGCCCTCGAGTTCGTCGGCAACGGGACCCTCGATGACGGGGGCGTACTCCTCGGCTTTAAAGAGCGGGTCACGCCCGCCGGCACCGGAGTACTGGACCGCGGCACAGTCGCCGCGGGCGACGGTCCCGTCTGCGAGTTCGACGTCGACGACGATCGACTCGCCGGCCTGGCGAATCTCGTCGAAGCCGTCGGTGACCGGTTCACCCTCGTAGGTGAAGCCGTCGTGTTCTGCTCCCTGCTTGATCGCGCGCTGGTCGTCGAAGAAGAACCCGGAGTAGCCGGGCGTGGCGTAAATTCCTGTAATTTCCATTGTTAGACGTCCCCCTGTGGGCGGCCGATGAGCTTTCCGTCACTAATCGCGTCGACGTCGTCCGCGACCATCCGGAACGACTGGTCGCGGCCCTCGGTCGTGGCGCGTTGCGAGAGTCGAGCCTTGTGAATCTCCTTGATATCGTCGTCCATCGCGAGGTCGGCCCACTCGAAGATGCGGACGCGACCGTCGTCGTCCCGCGCTGGGAGGACAGCCCCCTTCGCGCTGTCACTGGGTGCAAACGGCACGTCGAGCGCACCGGAGTCGAAGGCCTTGAGCGTGCCCTGAACGACGTCGCCGTCGCCGTGTTCGAAGATCGTATCCATCAGACAGCGGGTCTCGCGCTCGATGAGATCCTGTTCCTCCGCGATGCCGTCGATGTCGATCTTCTGTTCGATGGCCATGTCGATGACCTGACGCGTCGTGCGCAGGCCCGAGGCGTTTGCCTCCTTGGTCGGAACCCCCTGGAACTCCTGGGGCGACTTGGTGATGACCTTGTCCGGCTGAGCGATGGCAGCGGTCATGCCGCCGAGGCTGATGACGCCGTTGGCACGGGCCTCGTCCGGCGGGAACCCGCCCATCCACTCGTGGAAGACAGTGGTGACGACGACATCATCGGGCAGGTACTCGTTGCCGAGCTTCTTGAGCGCGTTCAGGGCGGCGACGTCTTGGACGACGTTGCCGACCTGTCCGTAGCCCAGCGTGAGCGACCGCACGCCCTGGGTCGCGGCCAGCTTGCCCTCGACCAGCATGATCGCGATCGCGATCGATGGCGGCACCAGCGTGCCGGTCAGTGGGCCGAACGGCTCGCGGTTGATCCGAATGCCGCGTTCGGTGTAGGCACCGGCCAGCCGGTCGACGAACTGCCAGCGCTTGATCGTCTCCTCGAGGCCGTGGCGTTTGGTGTACGGAATGTTGTAGGAGATCGGGCCACCCTCGAAGCTCTGGAAGCCGCCGGCGAAGGTGATCGCCGCCAGCAGCCGGGCGTCCGGCGTGCCGTGACGGACCTCGATCGGCGCGTCGATCGCGTCGATCAGTTTCCGGCAGCCCTCGACACCGTGGTTGACGGCCGGGAAGCCGTTCAGGGTGTCGTCGCCGGTCTCGCGGGCCTTCTCTAAGCCCTGCTGGGCCTTTTCGTACTCGTTGTCACGCGTGTACGAGTCGATGGTGGTCGGCAGCAGATCGGCCTGCCCCTCCTGGTGGAGATACTCCAGCAGTTCGATCTGGTCGTCGAGCCGAGGCACACCGGCTCGTGGCTGGAGCAGCGGTTTGTCCGCCGACTCGAGCACGTCGGCGAATCGCTTGTGTTCGGGCAGCGATTCGTGGTACTCGATCGCTTCTTCGAAGTCGACATCGGCTCCCGTCGGCCAGTTCGACCGGATCTCTTCGTCGATACGCTGTAGCTCGTCGGATGGTATGCGTTCGTCTCGTATCATCTAGACATCTAAGAACTAATAGTTGCGCGTTCCGACTCGGTCGGAGTGATCTCGAGGTCTTCACGCAGCGCAGCGATCGCGTCTTCGGGGTCGGTTTCAGAGTCGAAGACGCGATCGAAGCCGAGCTCCCGGAACGTCTTCCGAGTTTGCTCGAAGTCGTCCTGTCCGACAGCGAGGTTGCCGCCGATGTAGCTGACGGCGTCGACACCCGCCGCTTCGAGGACGTCATGGAATCCCTGGCAGTCCTGCTCGGCGTGGCCGTAGAGCGAGGAGACCAGTACAGCCTGTGCGTCGTGGGCTACCGCGGCTTCGGCGAACTCCTCTTGGGAGGTTTGGACGCCGAGGTTCACGACATCGAAGCCGGCTGCACTGAAGGCTTGCTCTAAGATTGTGATGCCAACGACGTGGGCATCGGAGCCAATCACGCCGAGGACGACCGTTTGGGACATCGTATGCAGAACCATGAGGAACGTGGGTATAAACTTAATGATCTTCCATGATAATATTCTTTAAACATCCTATGAGTGTCCAAATGGTGAGTGTTCCCACTAACCGCGGTACAGCGGACCAACTTCATGATCGATGGTAAGGGTTTTGGGGATGGTTTCGTAAGGAAGGCGTACAGATATGGGAGCACTTTCCAACCTTCGCGTGCTAGATCTGACCCAGGTGCTGGCTGGGCCGTACTGCACGATGTTACTCGCGGACCTCGGTGCGGACGTCGTCAAGATCGAGCGGCCGGGCGGTGATATGATCCGGTCGAACCCGCCGTTCGTCGACGATCCCGAGGAGGAAGCCTACGGTGGCTACTTCCAGAGTGTTAACCGCGGCAAGAAGAGCATCGAGCTGAACTTCCGCGAGGAAGAAGACCGCGAAGATTTCCTCTCGCTCGTCGAGGAAGCCGACATCGTCGTCGAGAACTACCGCTCGGGCACGATGGAGAAGTACGGGCTGGGCTACGAAACGCTCACAGAGTACAACGAGGACATCATCTACTCCTCGATCCGTGGCTTTGGCGACCCGCGCACGGGCGAAACTGACCGACAGGGCCAACCCTCCTTCGACCTCATCGCGCAGGCACTCGGTGGCGTCATGGAGACCACCGGCCAGCCCGACGGCCCGCCGACGAAGACCGGCCCCGGCGTCGGCGACCTCTTTACCGCCACGCTGAACTGTATCGGCATTCTGGCTGCGGTCAACCACCGCGAACAGACCGGTGAGGGCCAGTACGTCGACACCGGCATGTACGACTCGATGATCAGCTTCACCGAGCGCGCCATCTACCAGCAGTCCTACACCGGCGACGCCCCCACCCGCCGGGGCAACTCCCACCCGACGCTGTTCCCCTACAACGCCTTCGAGACCGACGACGGCTACGCCGTCATCGCCGCGTTCAACAACAACCACTGGGCGGAACTGTGCGACGTGATGGACCGCGAAGATCTCGCCGAGGACTACCCCACGACGCCCGAGCGTCTCGAGCACCGCGACGCGCTGCGCGAGGAAATCGCCGAGTGGACCCGCGCACAGACCAACGACGAGCTCGTCGACAAACTCGAGGGGCGTGTGCCAGCCGCGCCGGTCCAGACCACCGAGGAGATCTTCGACGACCCGCACGTCCACACGCGGGACATGCTCGTGCCGGTCGAACAGCCCGGTGCCGACACGGACGTCGAAATCGCGGGCAACCCGATCAAGATGACCGAGACGAACCCCAAGCCCCGTGGTCGTGCGCCGCTGCTCGACGAACACCGCGAGGAAGTGCTGGGTGAGAAAGCGGACACAGAAACGGCCGACGACTAGTAACTGGTTGGGCCTGCGTCTCGCCACACCGAGAAAGGCTCGCGGGTGTGTCGTCGGTGATGATACCCGGTGGGACGATGCCCCGTTGGTTTGCCGTCGTTTTCTCCTGTTTCGTGTCGAATCAGCTCGCCGAGTGTGCGTTTATCGGTCGAATACACAGTCATGGAACACACACTCTGTAACAATACTGCCGGTATTTATCCGAAAGCGTTCGTCCTGTCCACCAATACCGCCGATAGAATGAAATCCGTATAGAAGATAGCTATCGTTCCCACAATATTGGAATCGAAGTACGACCCATCAAGTGCTGGCCTCATAAGTCGGACAATGTCTGCGCAATCAACGACGACAGGACGGACCGACTCGCTGATCAGTACCCCATCGAACCCGGTTGGGTATCTGGTCATACTCGCAGCCGTCGTGACCGGAATCCTTCATCTGGTACTCGCCCCCCGGGCCATGGGATTCAATCAGATGATGGGAATCCTGTTCATCTTGAACGGGCTTGGCTTCCTTGGTGGCGTCGTCCTCTATCTGACTCCCTACTGGAACCAGACGCTCTATCTCGTCGCGGCGGCCTATTCGATCGCCACGATCATCGCCCTGTTCGTCTTCCAAGGGTTCAGCATCGACGCGTTCTACATGCAAGGGAGTCTTAACCCGATGGCCGTCATCACGAAAGTCACCGAAGCAATCGTCGCCATCGGTGCGGTGTATCTGTACTCGACCGAGTCGTAAGACGAGACTGACACACGGGACTGGCTGATATTTGTTGTCCCCATTTCTGGTAACGCACCACGTTGTGACCAGCAAGAGTGTGCAGAGTGGGCATTCGGACCCTGATTCCGAGCCGACCGACTGGAGTCGGCTGTCAACGAGATGGTGCTGTGTCACAGTGATCGGTTCGACTTCCATCTCCGATCGGCCGGCTGATCGACAGGGCTCGAGCCCTCGAGCCGATCAGTCCCAGAGGTCTGCAAGCAGATCCGGCGGGACCGAACAGCCACAGGGACTGACTGAACCGGTGTAGGGACCGGTGGCCGCCGAGAACGCGACCGGCTTGCCACAACGGGGACAGTCGGGCAGCGCCGAGCTGTCGCCGCTTGCGGTCTGCTCGCTATCCATCGCGACCTCCGGTCTGTCGCGACTGGGTCGATCCTGCTTCCATCCTGCGATTCTGCCGTCGTGCGGGCTGTTTATATCCCGGTAGAAGCAACGCAATCATGGCAACTGAATCTCGGCGTGGGATTTGGAAGCCACATCTCGGGTGGTACCAGCACCCGGGACATTTCGATACGCCCCTGATTCTCGAGTTCGACTTCCGTACTAACTGTTGACCTATTGTAACTTATATCTACGGTTATCGACGTGAAAATGACACACTCGAGCCCACGCGATGCCAGCCGATACCGACGGGAAACGGCGTCGGGGATGGCATCGATGGCGGCATCCGGTTCGAACTGGCCGCGCTCGAGCGTGTCCACCACCGACGAGATGACAGCGCCAAGGAGTAATCCTTTTGCGGGTCCCCTGCACACGTCCGGGTATGAGCAACGATTGGCCAGTCGATCCCGACGGAGAGGAAGGCAGCGAGGGGATGCGCAAGTTCGACATGCGGGTCATCGCGGACAAAGTCGACGAGCAGGAGGACTTCCCGCTCGACCGCGACGAGTTCGTCGGCGAGTACGGCGACTACCCGATCCGGGTCAACCACGAGACGATCGTCGCGATGAGCGAGATTTTCGATTACATCGACGACGACGTGACCGAGTTCGAGACGATCCTCGACATGCACAAAGCCGTCGGCAAGGCCATGCGCGCCGGCAATTTCTGGAAGTACCACCCGCAGGGCAAAGACCCCGAAAAGGTTCCTGCATAACGCCGTTTCTCGTATCGCATCACGGAACTGGATTGCGTATCACTTATACGACGCCGTTCGAAAGAATTGCCTACAGTGACTAACACGCAGGTAACGCTCGTCCAGATCGACAACTACGGGCCGTGGACGGTGACCCCTGAACCGCGCCGGGAGGCCGACCTCCAGACTATGCAGTCCCGGCTGTACGCGGACATCTCCCAGTTCGTCGGCAACCGCGGCGGCTACACCTTTTTCACTCGCTTCGACAACATGATCGCCGTCACGAACGGCCTCGATCTTGAGGATCACGCGCTCTTACAGGAGTCGGTCGGCAATCGCTATCCCGTGACGCTCAGTCTCGGCGTCGCGACCGGCACGAACCCCGTCCAAGCGCTGGCCGACGCGACTGCACGCCTCCAGGAGGCCGGCAGCGCACAGGACAAACACCGCCGTGAGTGTCTCGAGGGGCGGGTCATCGACGAGCCATACCGGGCCGACGACGACATCCAGATCGCTCACTTCGACGTGATCAACGCCACCGGCAACTACACGGACGAGCTCAACGCCTTCGATACCTTCATCGAAATCGAGCAGGGGTATGCCGAACTCATGCGTCACATGCGGTATGCCCACGACAGTCTCTCGTTTTTCGTCGGCGGCGACAACGTCATTGTCGTCTGTCCCGACCTCGAGGCCGCTGACTACGAGGAGGCCCTTGCCCACGTCGAGGAGGCCGTCGACGTCGAGATGCAGGTCGGCGTCGGCCGCGGCAAAAGTGCCCACGAGGCTGGCTTCGCCGCGAAACACGCCCTCGAGACGTGTCGGGCAGACGGGACCCGGGTCGAACTCGAGTGGCAGACGGCCTGAGAACCGGAATTACCGAACTTCGGTGCCGTGTTGCTTAAGTGTGCCGGAGGTAGCTTTTAGCCCGTTCGTGCGAATTATTCGCATATGGAATCGGAACTGTCCGTCAGAGACGTGCTGACGACCGACTACGTCGGCGTCAGTGAGTCCGACACCGTCCTCGATGTCGTGGGGCTCATGCGCGACGAGCAGACGAGTTGCGCGCTAGTCGTTCGCGGTCCGGAGCCGGTCGGCATCGTGACCGAGTGGGACGTCCTCGAGTTCGTCGCGGACGAGCACGATCCAGCCGAACAAACCGTCGAAGACGCGATGACGACGCCAGTCATTACGGTGGGACTCGACCGATCGCTCACCGACGTTGCGACGACGATGGCTCGCCAGAACATCCGCAACGTCGTCGTCGAGGGCGACGACGGGGTCGCCGGGGTCGTCACCCAGCGCGACGTCATCGCCGCCGCGAGTTCGTTCCAGGCGACGATGACGCCCCCGCGCTCGAGCCAGCCGCCGATCGACCGCGACCGGCAGTCGGCTGCACCTGCTGCGACGTCGCCGACCGCGGAGGGCGAAACCCAGTTGCTCCCCAACGGTGGCGACGAGTACACCACCCAGGGTGTCTGCGAGGTCTGTGGCTCGCTCGCAGAGTCGCTGTGGGACGCCAACGGGCAGCTGGTCTGTGCGGACTGTCGATCGGTGTGAGGCTGGCGGCGCTCCGATCGTGTCGTGTGTAGTGCCAGCATATATCGCCCCAATCTCTCCGATAGAAAGACCTTTCGGTGGCCGCGGTGGAGGGGTCGATAATGATCGCGACCCTCGACGACCTGGACGTCGAAGGGACTACCGTCGGTGTTCGCGTCGACGTCAATAGTCCGATCGACGACGATGGCACGCTCGCAGACGACGCTCGACTGCGCGCTCACGTCGATACGCTCTCGGAACTCGTCGCACGTGGCGGTCGGGTCGCCGTTCTCGCCCATCAGGGTCGACCCGGCGGCGACGAGTTCGTCACGCTCGAGCCCCACGCCGATCGCCTCTCGGAACTGCTCGGCCAGCCCGTCGACTACGTGGATGCAACGTTTACTGACGCCGCTCGCGAGGCCGTCAGGAACCTCGACGATGGCGACTGTATTGTCCTCGAGAACACCCGTTTCTACAGCGAGGAGTACATGGAATTCGAGCCCGAACGGGCCGCCCAGACACACCTCGTGCAGGGTCTCGAGCCAGTCCTCGACGCTTACGTCAACGACGCCTTCGCCGCGGCCCACCGTTCACAACCCTCGTTGGTCGGCCTCCCGACCGTTCTCCCGGGCTATGCCGGCCGCGTCATGGAGTCCGAACTCGACGTGCTCGGGTCGATCGAGGAAACTCCCGAACCCCGCGTCTACGTCCTCGGCGGGGCGAAAGTCCCCGATTCGATCGATGTCGCCTGGTCCATCCTCGAGAAGGGACTGGCCGATCACGTTCTCACTGCGGGCGTCGTCGGCAACGTCTTCCTCATCGCCGACGGCGTCGATCTGGGCGACGCCAGTTCGGATTTCATCTACGACCAGGGCTACTGGGACGAGATCGACCGCGCCGCCGATCTACTCGATGCCTACGGCGATCGAATCGCGCTTCCACGCGACGTCGCGGTCGCCCGCGACGGCGACCGCCACGAACTCGGCATTAACGCCTTACCGCCAGGCGACGGCGAGGCCGCCATGGACATCGGCTCGTCGACGCTCGAGTACTACAAGCGCATCCTCGCGGACGCGGAGACGGTGATCCTCAACGGCCCTGCCGGCGTCTTCGAGGACGAGTGCTTCGAGACGGGAACCAGACAGCTGTTCGGTGCCGCCACGGAACGGCCCATGAGTATCGTCGGCGGCGGCGACACCGCCTCCGCACTGCGGCAACTCGGCGTCGAGGGCTTTTCCCACGTCAGCACCGGCGGCGGCGCTGCCCTCCGGATGCTCACCGCCGAACCGCTGCCCGCCGTGACCGCACTCGAGAATGCCCCCGAACAACCCGCAGCCGACGATTGAGCCCGCTACGCGGGACGACCTCGAGACGGTCACCGACCTGTGGGTGCGCCTCGCGCGCGATCAGCGCCAGCATGACTCAGCTGTCCGTGCCGACCCGAACCGCGAGACAATTCGCGAGACGCTCGCGGCCTATCAGGTCGCCGACGGCCTCCTCGTTGCCCGGCTCGCGGGTGAGATCGTCGGCTTCGCCTCGGTCACGATCGAACGCGGCTCCCTCGAACTCGACAGCACCCGCGGCCTGCTCTCGAATATCTACGTCGAACCAGCCTTCCGCGACCGCGGGATCGGGGCTGCGTTGCTCACAGCCGCCGAGGAGGCAGCCGCCGAGCGCGGTGCCGACGAGGTGTTGCTCGAAGTGATGGCCGACAACGAAGCCGCCCGTCGCTTTTATCAGCGCGAGGGGTACGACGAGTTCCGGGTGACGATGTCACGGTCGCTCGAAAACCGGGACGAAAACGATACACATTCAAAGGAGGACGGCTAATCAACAGCCAGCGCCAGGGGAGCATGGGCGGTTCATGCACTCGACTTGTAATCGAGACTTCCGGGGTTCAAATCCCCGCCCTGGCTTTTCTTCGCGCGGACGGTTGGTACCCAAACTCGAGACCGTCGGAACACCACTGTCAGAACGGCGAAATCGGCCCAGACTTACTCGAGAACCCGGGATCGAACGTCACCAGTTGACATCAGACACGGGTCTTGCTGCTCGAACCACCGATAGCGACCGGCGACGAAGTCATACGCACGGTCGCGAACTGGTCGCGGAAGGTATCGGAACGATGGCGCGTGCGCAGATCCCCCGCCCAAGTGCGCGGCGATCCGTGCCACAGCACCTGACTTGCCGTAGCAGTCATCGCCTTCGATCAGCACGATCGACTCGAGGGTGTCCGTCGGGAGGTCGTGTGCCTCGAGCAGTTCTTGGCCGATGTCGGACTGGAGGGATGCGAACTGGATCTTTCCGTCCGTATCTCGGGGCAGGATAAACTGGAGGAAGCCGTTACAGCGGTTACAGACCCCATCGAAGAGGACGATCGGTTTCTCGTCCGGGATCTCGGGACTCATCGACCGGCGTCCTGTCCGGAGTGATTGTCGTTCAGGGTTCCAATCGCCACCCAGCAGCGCGAAGACGGCTGGGTAGTTCAAAAATGTGTTTCACTATACACCAAGCTTATGCTGGTCTGCTCGGGATACCCGGATATCTAGTTCAGACGATGCAAGAACGACACACCTCTACTGATGGACGCCACCGTCTTTCGGCTGTCGCTGATCGGCTCTCGGCCGGGATCGCGAACCGGTTTGCGATCGATACGCGAGCGCTAGCCGCGTTCCGGATCGCGCTCGGCCTCCTGTTGCTTACTGATCTCGCACTCCGCTCGCGGGACCTCGAAGCGTTTTACACAGACGCTGGCGTTCTCCCACGAGCGGCCCTGTTCTCGGACTATTCGAACGTCTACTCACTACACGCAATGTCGGGTGAGCCGTGGGCGATTGGGCTGTTGTTCGTCGTCGCCGCCGTCTTCGCCGTCGCGATGACTATTGGGTACCGAACCCGGCTGGCAACGGTCTGCTCGTGGCTATTGCTACTCTCACTGCACGCCCGGAACCCGATGGTCCTCAACGGTGGGGACACGTTTCTTCGGATCTTGCTGTTCTGGGCGATGTTCTTGCCGTTGGGCAAGCGGTGGGCCGTCGATGCTCGCCGTACTGACGAGCCTCGAGCAACCGTCTCGAACGTGGCGACGATGGCGCTGTTGCTTCAGGTCACGTCCATGTACGTCGTGAACGCGATCCACAAGAGTCGGGGTGAGATGTGGTTCAACGGCGAGGCGGTCGTCTACGTCTTCAGCCTGGATTATAAATTCACGTTTTTGCTCGGCGATGTCCTCGCTGAGTATCCCGAGTTGCTGCGTATGATGACATACCTGTGGACTGGGCTACTGCTCAGTTCGCCGTTATTACTCTTGCTCACCGGCCGTCCGCGAGCGGTGCTTGCAACGGCGTTTGCCGGCATGCACCTCGGAATGCTCGTGACGATGCGGATTGGGATTTTCCCGCTGGTCGTCGTCACGGCGCTCGTCCCGTTTTACCCGCCGTTCGTCTGGGACGGTCTGGTCGTGCTGGCTACCCGCGCCGGCCTCGCAAGACCGCTGTGCGCCGCGATGTCTCGACTCCGTGCTACTCTTCCCAGGGGGCCGACGATCAGCGGTCTCCCGACCACTCTGCCAGCGCCACAGCGACTTCTCACCGCTGGGGTCGCTCACGGGCGCACGCTGTTTTCGACGGTGCTTCCCTGGCTCTTTCTCGTCCTCGTGATCCTCTCGAATGCGCAAGCGGTCGGCTACACCCAGGTTCCCGAACCCGGTGAAGAAGCACTTGAGGCGACCGAAACCGATCAAAACTGGCAGATGTTTGCACCAGAACCACTCGGAACCGATGGCTGGTTCATCGCACCAGCCGAACTCGAGAACGGCTCCGAGATCGATGCGCTCCATCGGTCCGAGGTCAGCTGGGACCCACCATCGAGCCACGAGGACGTGTATCCAACCTCTCGTTGGCGGAAGTACCTCGCGAACGTCTGGGGAGGCGACAACGAAAACCACCGGTCGTATCTGGCGAACCACCTCTGTGAACGTTGGAACGGCAATCACGAGACCGACATTGAGCAGGTCGACCTCTACTACATGGCACAGCCTTCGGAACCGTACAATGAAACCGAACCAGTAGACAGCACCAAGCTACAGGAATACCGCTGCGACGGCGAGTTCATCCAGGACTGAGCCCGCTCGAAGCGTTCGCTGCAGTCTGCTATAGACGCTACTGCTTCGGTCCTTTCGCGACTCGAGCCTCGCTCGTCACGGCGTCGACGTGGACGTGGAGCGGCCCTGATCCCGTCTCGAGGGGGACGATCCAGGAAGCGCTGGTTCGGTGTGGATCATCGCTGACAGTGATGTCGTCGTACCCCTCCGCATCGGCGGCTTTACGCGCGATTCGGGCGGCCTCGTCGGCATCTTCGATCCGAATCTCGTCGTTCAGACGGACGGTGACGACTGGAATGTCGGCCATCCGGACGATCCGTTCGGTGACGCTGCCAACGAGCACTCGGTCGAGGCCGGTTCGACCCTGTGTTCCCATGACGATCATGTCGATGTCATGGTCGTCGGCATACGCGATGATTTCCTCGTGTGGGACGCCCTGTTCGACCGCCGTCACGACGTCGACGCCTTCACGCGTCGCTTCGACCTCGACGCGCTCGACTGCTCGCTCCGCAGCGGGGTGTCCCTCGTCGGACTGGAGCGTCCCCAGTGGTCCCTCGGGGACAACCGACAGCGCGTGGATCGTCGCGTCGAATCGCTCCGCGAGTGTGAGTCCGTGCGTGAGCGACTGACGGGTCCCGTCACTCCCGTCCGTCGGAACGAGGATGTGCTGATACATCACTACCGCGGGGCTAGGGAGCCAGACGGTAAATACACTGTTGGACGGCGATATTCGGCGGCTAACCGTCACCGAACGCTGTAATCGTCGATACCCGCGCGTTTTCCTTGAGCCGGAGGCCGCCGTCGGCGACAGAAAGCGGCATCAACGGCAGATGATCGCGCACCAGCATCGAGGGATGTGAGCCGCCACGGGCCAGCAGTTCGTTGCGCGGCTGAAGCTGTGCTGCGTTCTCGAGGCCGGTCAGGAACTCGTTGTGCTGGATCACGTACTGGCCGCCCTCGAGGTGCCACCAGCCGTACTCGTCGTCGGGTGCTTCGAGTTCGGTCGGCACCGGCTCGAGGTTGGCGTCTGCGAGTTCGTCGCCGCCGAAGTCGATGCTGCCGGGGGCGGCGACCTCGTAGACAGCGGCGACCGTCAGGTCGATGCCGTGCTCGTGGACCTGTACGGGTTCGTACACCAGATTATCGACGTACTCAGCGAGGGTGTGATCAGCAGACATGTCGGTCGAAAGGATGGTTCCGAGTGGCAAAAAGGATACTGTCGCTCGCGTGGGTGCGAGCGCCGGGCAGGCTGGCAAACAGTGTGGCGGCCCGCCGGATAGTCCGTGCCGGAGCCGCTCAGCGATGGCCGACAGTATTTGTGTTCGCGACCGTATGCCCTCGTATGACCGACGTTCTTACCGACGACATCGCCCGCTTCGTGCGTGCGGTCGGTCCGGACCCCGACGAGACGCTGCTCGAGATGGACGAGTACGCCACCGCGGAGGGGTTTCCCCACGTTGGCCCCGAGGTCGGCGCGTTTCTCCGGTTCGTCGCCCGATTGAACGGCGCTGAACGGATCTTCGAGTTCGGCTCGGGGTATGGCTACTCCGCCTACTGGTTCGCGGATGCCCTCCCAGACGACGGCGAGATCGTCCTCACCGAAGTCGACGAAGACGAACTCGAGCTCGCCCGCGAGTACATGGCTGCGGGTGGCTACGACGGGATCGCACGATACGAACACGGTGACGCGATGGCGACGATCGACCGCTACGATGGGCCGTTCGACGTCGTCCTGATCGATCACGAAAAGGATCGGTACGCGGACGCGTTCGAGGCTGTCCGCTCGAAGATCCCTGTCGGCGGCGTCGTCATCGCCGACAACGCGATCACGGCCGGCATCATCGACTTCGACGACCTCCTCGCGTGGGCCGAGGACAGCCCGGTGGACGAGACGAACGACCACACGCAAGGAATCATCGACTACCTCGAGACGGTCCGTGCCGACCCGGCCTTCGAGACGGGAGTGCTCCCGCTTGGCGAAGGAATCGCGGTGAGTTACCGCGTCGAGTAATCGGAGGTCTCGCCGTCGATGACCTGTTCGTCAGCCGGGGCCGGCGAGCCGTACTCGCGGAAGCCGAGAAAGAGCGTCGCGCCGGCGGCTGCAAGCAGCGTTGCCCACGTGATTGCAGTGAGGGCGACGACCGTCACCGCAGCGGGCCCCGGCACGGCGGCACCGACCGTCTCGAGGCCGACAGCGTGCGTGCTGGCGACTCCGAGAAACGACAGCCACAGGCCAAGCGCCGTCTGCGCGAGCGTACGCCGTGTGACCGACTGGGCATAGCGAGCGACGCCGTAGACGCCGATGATGGCGAGCGCGGTCGCTCCGAGCGTTAATTCGACCCCGTCGACGGCGGCGTTCGCGACGCCGGTGATGGCGAAACAGGTGAGCGAGGCGGCGAGCAGGGTTCGATCCGAATCGGGTAGTGTCGGAATCACGTCGTGCACCGCTTTGCCGGGTTGAGTCGGTGCCGGAATATATAGCTGTTGGCTGACTACACTCATACGAGTCGACCACGCACGAGAGATCAGACCGGCAGTGGACAGCGTCGGGTCGCTGCCGTGTTTTCCGACGGCAGCCCATCAGTAGCACTGTTCTACGTGTGACTCCTTCGTGGCCGACCAGACCGACCAGCGATCGTCTCGATGTCGCGTTGGCACGCGTTCTCGTCTCCGGACGGTGGACATTCGTGTGCCGGGGTTTCCCACTACGCTATTGATGATCCACACGAGAGAGTACGTATGTACCTCGCCGACGAAGCATGGCCGGACCTCGAGACCTACTTCGACTCGGAATCGCTCGCGCTTGTGCCACTCGGCTCGACGGAACAGCACGGCCCGCACTTGCCGGAGGCGACCGACCACCTGATCGCGGAGGCGTTAGCTCGGGAAGCCGCCGACCGGACCGGCTATCTCTGTACGCCGACGATCAACGTCGGCGTCAGCGGCCATCATCGACAGTTCCACGGAACGATGTGGGTCGAGCCGCCGGCGTTTCGCCAGTACATGGAGTCGCTGACGCGGAATCTGACCGCCCACGGGATCGACCGCGTGATCTACGTCAACGCCCACGGCGGCAACGTCCAGCATCTCCGGGAAGTCGGTGCCCGTCTTCGGCAAGCGGAAGTCGCCTACGCGATCGAATGGATGTGGGACGAGTCGATTCCGGAACTGGTCGACGATCTCTTCGCTCAGAACGGACCACACGGCGGGCCGAAAGAGACGGCGATGATCAAGTACCTCGAGCCGGAGCTGGTCCACGACGAGCGTCTCGAGGAGGCCCGGGATACCGGTATCCCAACCGTTGAGGATGCCGGAACGGTCAAACACGGCTCGCGAACGTACTACGACGCGATCGACAACAGCGACAACGGCGTGTTCGGCGACCAAACGGACGCGACGGCCGAAAAAGGCGCTCAGCTGTTCGAGGCAGCCAGCGACCAGCTCGTACAGCTCTGTGAGTGGCTTGCAGAACAGGCGTTCGATGATCTGCTCCCTGCAGATCACGTGTAGGCCGATCGTCGGCTCGAGTTGTGATGATAATCCTTAATAGTTCATAGCGGTTGGTTTATTATATGGCAGTCGTCAGCGTCTCGATGCCGGACGAACTCTTGGAGCGACTCGATCAGTTCGCCGACGAGCACGGCTACACCGGCCGGAGCGAAGTCGTCAGGGAAGCCTCGCGGAACCTGCTGGGCGAGTTCGAGGACACCCGACTCGAGGAACGCGATCTGATGGGCATCGTTACGGTCTTGTTCGATTACGAAACGACGAAGGTCGAAGAACGGATGATGCACCTGCGTCACGAACACGAAGACCTCGTCGCGTCGAATTTCCACAGCCACGTCGGCGATCACTACTGCATGGAACTGTTCGTTCTCGAAGGTGAACTCGAGGATATTTCGACGTTCGTCGGGAAGATCCGGGCGACCAAAGACGCGCTGACCGTCGACTACTCGGTCATCCCGGTCGACAGCTTCGATCCGATCGCACAGGACTAGCGCCGCGCAATGAACGCGTATACTGTTGGCCACCAGCCCGTGAACACCTGATCCCGACTCGAGTGCGATCTGTGTGTGAGCCGTGGTGGCCAACAGTATAGTTTTACTGTCACCCCCGCGAATGAGGAAATATGACATACCGGAAGGTCAACTACGAGGACGTCGAGCAGGTCTCGAGTGCGATGCATTTTCTCAGCGATCCACTCGAGACCGAGCAGGTCGGGGTAACGATCGCTCGCTGTGATCCGGACTGGAAGAGCAAACCCCACGATCACACGGCCAACGACCACGAAGAAGTCTACGTGCTTATCGAGGGGGAGGCGACGGTCGTCGTCGACGACGAGCCGGTCGACATGGAGGCTGGCGACGCACTCTGGATCCCGCCCGAATCGACGCGCCAGATCCGCAACGGTGACGACGAGAGCGCGTTCGTGCTCGTCAGCGCCCCGAGTATCGTGGACGAGGAAGGTGACGACAACGAGTGGTTGCTGTCCGGATTCGCCGGCTAGCGCTCCCGACGGTCCCCAGTACGAATTGCACTGTTCGCCCTTGGTTATTTTCACCATGGGGGCGTTCAACATGGCATGGACCTACTCGACGAGCAGCTCGTTCCGGACCACGCACGCGAGATCAAAGCCGAAGCCCGCGCGTTCGCACGCGACCACATCGAACCGAACGCCCGGGAGTACTTCCAGGCCGGCGAGTATCCCGAGGAGATCCTCGAGGCGGGGCGGGACGCCGGTCTCGTGGCACAGGACATTCCCGAGGAGTGGGGCGGGCGCGGATTCGATCTCGCGCAGTTGCTCGCACTCACGGAGGAGTTCTACCGGGCCGACGCGGGAATCGCGCTGACGTTACAGTTGGCGAGTTTCGGCTGTGAGATCACCGCCGAGCACGGCACTGACGAGCAATGCGAGACGTACCTTCGACCGGTCGCGGAGGGTGAACAGCGCTCCGGACTTGCGGTCTCGGAGCCCGACACCGGGAGTGATCTCGCAGGGATGCAGACCCGGGCTGAACGGGACGGCGACGAGTACGTCATCAACGGCGAGAAGTACTGGGTCGGCAACGGCGTCGAAGCAGACTGGATTACCGTCTATGCCCGTACCGGCGATGATGAGGACAATCCCTACGGGAACCACTCGCTGTTCATCGTCCCGACCGACACGGATGGTTACGACGCCGAGCACATTCCCGAAAAGATGGCGATGCGTGCCTCCAAGCAGGCCCACATCGAGTTCGACGACTGCCGGATTCCCGCAGCGAACCTGATCGGCGCGGAGGGGGCCGGCTTCATGCTGCTCGCGGACTTTTTCAATCACGGCCGCATCGCCGTCGCCGGCCACGGTCTCGGTCTCGCTGCGGCCGCCATCGAGGAAGCCTGGGAGTTTACTCGCGACCGCGAGGAGTTCGGCCGGACGATCAGCGACTTCCAGTCGGTCCAGCACGGCCTCGCGGAGATGCTCCTCGAGTTCGAGAGCGCCCGGACGCTCACATGGCGTGCCTGCGAGCACGTCGCAAACCGGGACCGCGCGGGCTACTGGGCAGCAATGGCGAAGACGAAAGCGACCGAAACAGCCGTCGACATCGCCGAGCAGGCTATGCAGTTCCACGGCGGGCGATCCATCCTGGACGAACGCCGGATCGCCCGCGTCTACCGCGACGCGCGGGTCCCGGTCATCTACGAGGGCGCAAACGAAATCCAGCGCAATCTGATCTATCGGCAGGCACCTTGATGTCTGTCCGTCCGCGGCCATAGCGAAGCCGTCTTCGTCCGCTCCGATCACCGACGTCGCTACCGGAAGAGAGAGCAGCAGGCACCGCAGCAGAACGCGAGGATGGAGGGGCCCGTTCGAGTTCGAAATTGACGGCTATTCATCGGACGGCAGGTCCTGAAACGCACCGACGAACTCGTCGTGTGTGGTCATCTCGGCGACCGTTTCGTCGACGCGCGCCTCGAGTTCGTCGACGCGGTCACGGAGGTCTTGGTACTCCTCGTTGGTCGCGAGTTCGCGGTCGGTTTTCTCCGCCTCCAGCAGCGCTTTCTTCGACACGAGTGCGTAGTACTCCTGAATATCCGCCTCGTACTCCGAGCGGGCGACGACGTCGTCGACCATCTCGAGGAGGTCGTCCTTTGCGACCGGCTTGACGAGGTAGTCGTCGAAGCCCAACTCGATGATATCGAAGTCCGGGTCGACCGCCGTTACCATGACGACCCGCGAATCGTATCCCTGCTCGCGGATTCGCTCGAGGACGTCGTCGCCGGAGAGTCCTGGCATCCGCCGGTCGAGCAGGACGACCTCGACGGAGTCGGTCATCGCTGCGAGCGCTTCCTCGCCATCGTAGGCCGTCTCGACCGTCCAGTCGCTCTGGAGCCAGGCAGCAAACAGGTCGGCGAGCCGGGCCTCATCGTCGACGACGAGCACCTCGATCCCGTCAGTCATGAAGTAACCCCTCCGTTCTCATCATCGGTTACAGCCACGCGTCACCAATGGTACCTCTGGGTGATAAATCTCGCGACCATTTCACTGCCGAGCGGACAGTCCGACCGCTTCCTCGATAGCCACGCTGATCTACGGCGGGTGTCACCGGTGTTGGTCGACTCGCAGCCGGCAGCGAGGCCGAGATTATCGTCCTTCGAACTCGGGTTCGTCGTCACCGAAGAAGGCGTTGATGCCCTCGTGAACGTCCTCGGAGTTGACGACGTGGCCAAAGCCCAGCGATTCGATCTCGAGTCCGGCTTCGTGGTTGTCCCAGCCTTTGTGCATCGCCCGTTTCGTATAGCGCATCGCAAGTGGCGGGCCACCGGCAAGTTTCTCGGCGTAGTCGTGTGCGGCCGTCTCGAACTCGTCGGGTTCGACGACCTCGTTGACAAAGCCGAACTCGGCCATTTCCTCGGCAGGGAACCGCTCTGCGGTGAAGATGATTTCCTTTGCACGGCCCATGCCGACGATGCGCTGCAGACGCTGGGTGCCACCCCAGCCCGGGAGCAAGCCGAGATCGAACTCGGGTTGCCCGAACTCCGAGCGCGTGGTCGCGAGCCGGATGTCGGCACACATCGCGAGCTCCATTCCGCCGCCGAGACAGTAGCCGTCGATGGCGGCGACGACCGGCAACTCGAGTTCCTCGAGGCGGCCAAACGTCTCCTGGCCGTCCTTCGAGAGTTCGATCGCCTCGTAGGGGTCGGCACCGCTGCCGGCGATACTCATGAAGTCTGCACCCGCGGAGAACGCCTTCGAGCCGGCCCCTGTCAGCAGGAGTGCGCGAACGCTGTCGTCGTCATCGACACGGTCGAGTGCGGTTCCGAGTTCCTCGACGAGCGTGATGCTGATGGAGTTCATCTGCTGGGGCCGGTCGAGTTCGATCTGTGCAACCCCGTCTCTGGGGTAGGTCAGCCCGATCGTCTCGAACTCCGGCATTCCGTCCGTTTCGCCCGCGCTTGCGTCGTCGTAGAAGCCACCTTCTTCGGCGACGGTGGCGAGATAGTCGAACGGCTCGTACCGGGGATGGTCTGTTTCCGCGTAGGCGTCCTCGAGTGCGTCGGCGAGCGCGTCGACGCCGTACTCGTCGGCGAACTTCGCGGGTCCGTTCGGCCAGCGGCCGCCGAGTTTGACCGCGGTGTCGATCTCTGTGGGCGATGCGACGTCATCACCGACGAGGTAGGCGACTTCGTTCGCGACCACGGCGAGCAGGCGCTCCTTGACGGTCTCGCTGAACAGCTCCTCGTCCATCGAGATGTCCGCACCGTCGCCGTCCTCGTAGTCGTAGAAGCCTTTCCCGGACTTCTGGCCGAACTCCTCGCTTTCGACCTTGGATTCCAGCAGCGGGCACGGCTCGTAGCGCTCGCCCGCGACCTCGTGCATGTACTCGAGGACGTGGTAGCCGACGTCGATGCCGACGTAGTCCGCGAGTTCGAAACTTCCCATCGGCAGCCCGATATCGAATTTCGTCGTCGCGTCGACCTCCTCGATCGTGGCGATGTCGTCCTCGACGAGCCACGCGGCCTCGTTCATCAGCGGAACGAGGATGCGGTTGGCGATGAATCCGGGGACGTCCTTGCGGACGCGTACCGGCGTCTTTCCGAGGTCGTCTGCGAAGTCCTCGACGACATCGAGCGTCTCGTCTGCGGTGTGTGCCCCGGAGATGACCTCGACGAGGTCCATCCGGATCGGCGGGTTGAAAAAGTGCATCCCACAGAACCGTTCGGGCCGGTCGGTAACCTCCGAGAGATCCGTAATCGAGAGACTCGAGGTATTGGTCGCGAAGATCGCCCGGTCAGGAGCGACCGCCTCGAGGTCGGTGTAGACCTCTTTTTTGATCTCCATCTGTTCGGGGACGGCCTCGATGACGACGTCGGCATCGGCGACAGCTTCCTCCATGTCGACCAGCGGCGTGACGCGTTCTAAGGCTGCGTCGGCCGCTTCGTCGGTGAGTTGGTCGTTTTCGGCGAACTTGCCCAGCGACCACTCGATCTGCTCGTAGCCGTTCTGGACGAACTCGTCTTTGATATCGCGCATCCGTACGTCGTAGCCCGCGATGGCGGCGACCTCCGCGATGCCGTGACCCATGTTGCCTGCTCCCAGAACTGCGATGGTGTTGATATCCTCGAGCTCCATGATCAGTAGTCCTATGTGAAGTCGTTTCAACGTTTCCCCCGTCAGAATTAGAAACTCTTATTCAGTTTACTTCGGGTTACAAAACCCTTTATCGGGTGGCATGTAACAGTATCCCATGGAATTCGGGCTCACTGAGGAACACCAGCAGATCCGCGACGAAGTCCGCCGGTTCGCCGAAAACGAGATTGTTCCTAACGCCGAGGAGTACGACACTTCGGAGACGTTTCCACACGACATCGTCGACGAGGCCGCCGAGATGGGGCTGGTTGGTGCCTCGATTCCCATCGACTACGGCGGGGCCGGCTACTCGACGCTCGAGTCGGTCATCATCGCCGAGGAACTGTTCTCGCACGATCCGGGCATCGCGCTCTCGATCATGGCCTGTTCGTTTGGGACCGAAGCAATCCGCGAGTTCGGGACCGAAGATCAGAAGGAACGCTTTTTGGAGCCGGTCGCGGCCGGCGAGAAGATCTCCGGCGCGGCGATTTCGGAACCCGACACCGGCTCGGACGTCTCCTCAGTGTCGACCCGCGCTGAAAAAGACGGCGACGAGTGGGTGATCAACGGCACCAAGATGTGGATCACGAACGGCTCTGTCGGTGACTTCTTCGTCGTTCTCTGTGAGACCGATCCCGACGCCGAGGGACGCTATAACGGTTTCAGCCAGCTCGTCGTCGAGGCTGACCGTGACGGCTTTTCTGCCGACAAGATCACCGGCAAGATGGGCATCCGGGCCTCCGATACCGCCGAACTCGTCCTCGACGATGTCCGTGTCCCCGAGGCAAACCTCATCGGCACCCGCGACGCCGCGTTCATGCAACAGATGTACTTCTTCGACGAGACCCGTACCGGTGTCGCCGCACAGGGACTTGGCATTGCGAAGGGCGCGCTCGAGGCCGCCCTCGAGTACGCCCAGGAACGCGAGCAGTTCGGCAAGTCGATCTCGGAGTTCCAGGCCATCCAGCACAAACTCGCCGACATGGCCACGAAGACCGAGGCTGCGCGCAACCTGACCTACAAGGCTGCCTGGAACGTCGACCAGAGCAACGACATCACCAAGCTCGCCTCGATGGCCAAGGAGTACGCCTCCCGCGTCGCCGTCGACGTTGCCGACGAGGCCGTCCAGATCCATGGCGGGGCCGGCTACGTCAACGACTTCCCCGTCGAGCGGTTCTACCGCGACTCGAAGATCACCCAGATCTACGAGGGCACGACCGAAATCCAGAAGAACATCATCGCACGGGAGCTACTCGACTAAAATCGGACCGGCCCCACGTCGCTCGAGTCGCGCTCTCGGTCACGCCCCAATCGGTGCTCGACGCGTCTCGAGCGACCGTCGCCAGCAGCCCTTTGTCGCGTCGCCGCCTACCGTCGCGTAATGAGAGAGTTCGTCTTCGCCCTCGAGTACGATCCAGGCACGAACCCGGTCGCGGACGTGCTCGAGGCCAACCCGGAGACGACGGTGCGGTCGCTCGCGTGTCACGTCACATCGGAGAGCCTCTGGCGGGTCGATCACGCGACCGGCTCGCAGGCGGGGATCGAAGCGCTGGAGTCGGCCTACCGCGAGCCGACCTACTGTGCGGACTGTCTGGTCCGAGACGACTGCGGGGCCGACTGTGAGACGCAACTGCTCGATCGCTCGAGCGACGAACTCGTCGTCTACACCTACTGGGATCGGACGGATGTCTGTACCTCGGTCCCCCACCTCGCACTCGAGTATCTCGGCGAAGGACTGCTCTTTGAAACCTACCGAGAGGGTCGGCGCTACCGCTGGCGGATCGTTCTCGGGCGCGACGCGCCGGTCGGTGACTTCTTCGATGCGCTCGGCGACGAGGTCGGGGAGTGTGCCGGCATGGAGATACTCCGGCTGACCGATCTCGACCCGGATCGCGAAGACGACGACGCGGACAAATCGCTGCCGGCCGAACAGCGGGCGGCACTCCAGGCCGCCGTCGAATACGGCTACTACGAGACTCCACGGCGGACCGACCTCTCGGAACTCGCCGAGAAACTGGACGTCCCACGCTCGACGCTCTCTTACCGGCTCCGGCGGGCTGAAGCGACCCTTGCGACCGCGTTCGTCGCCGACGACTCGCTCGAGTACGACGAGACGCTCGCAGTCGGTCGGTGATCGCTTCGAATCAAACCAAATGCGCAGTCGTGAGAAACGCGCCTCGAGCGGGTCAGGACTTGTCTTCGATGATCCGGATGTCCTGAAAGTCGTACGGTTGGCAATACTGGTCGCCGAAGCGATCGTTGGTATCGCCCCACACGTGGAGGACGTGTGTGGCGACGATCTGCGACCGAGCGGTTCCCCACCCAAATCCCTGTGGTGGGCTCACTGACTCGTCGTCGGATGTCCGTAGACAGCCCTCTTCGTCGACTACGACCGAAACTGCAAATAACGAGTTACAATCGAAGCATTCCGCCTCGGCAGTCACATCCGCTGCCAGTTGCTCGTTGTCGGCCCCCATAAAGTCCGTCGCAGTCGTGAACTCCCACATTGCAGACTCACAAACGGGACACTGCGGCCCAAGGTCGATATTCGCAAACATGAGTGCCCGTCGCTAATCAGACGCATCGCATAAAGAGCCGTATTCCTAACGACAGGGCACGCGACAGCGGCTACGCCACCGCCTCCGGTGCCGAGTTGGCGCACGCCGAATAACCCGTATGGGTGGCGAGCGAGTAGACGCGAGTAATGAGTGACGTTTCGCCGCCGGACGCGGGTGAGGGGCCGGACGCGACCCGCACCCTCGAACTCCGCGTCCCGGAGATGGACTGTTCGTCGTGTGCTGGCAAAGTGACCAACAGCGTCGACCGGCTCGACGGGATCGACGAACTGGATGCACGCGTAACCAGCGGCCGACTCGTCGTCGAATACGATCCGACGGAGACAAGCGATAGCGAGATCCGCGAGCGGGTCCGGGCGGCCGGCTACGAGATCGTCGGCGATGGCAGCCGCGGCGCTGACGAAGTGACCGTGTCGGTTCCCGACATGGACTGTGCCTCGTGTGCGAGCAAAGTCGAGACCGCCCTCGAGGGAGCCGACGGCGTCGACGAGATCGAGACCCGGCCCACGTCGGGTCGCGTGACCGTCGGAGTCGACGAGGGGACCGATCCCAAGTCGATCACCGACGCGATCGAGTCCGCTGGCTACGACGCGACGCCGCTCGACAGCGACGGCGAGCCGATGGCCGACGCCGAGCCCGTCTGGAAGAGCCGCCGGGCCGCTATCACGGGTCTTGGTGCCATCGTCGTGGCCGTCGGGATGGCCCTCGAGTTCGTCCTCTCCGGACTCGATCCGACCCTGGTCGCAGTCGCCGGCCGGAGCTACCAGCTCTCGACGCTGCTCTTTATTATGACCGCGGCCGTCGCCGGCGCGCCGATCTTCCGGAACGGCTACTACTCCGCACGCAATCGGAGTCTCGACATCGACTTCCTGATGACCGTCGGCATCATCGCCGCCGTCGCGGCCCATCACCCCTTCGAGGGGGCCATGCTCGCCGTTCTGTTCAACATCGCCGAGTTGCTCGAGACGTACTCGATGGACCGTGCACGCGACTCGCTGCGGGAGCTGATGGATCTCTCGCCCGATACTGCGACCGTCAAACGCGAGGACGGCTCCGAGGAGACGATTCCAGCCGACGACCTCGCGGTCGGCGATCGCGTCGTCGTCCGACCAGGCGAGAAGATTCCCGCCGACGGCACCGTACTCGAGGGCGAGAGCGCCGTCGACGAGTCCCCGATCACAGGCGAGAGCGTCCCTGCAGACAAGACGGCAGGCGACGAAGTCTTCGCCGGCACCATCGCGGAATCGGGCTACCTCGAGGTCGACGTCGAGCACGCGGCGAGCGACTCGACGATCGCTCGGATCGTCCGGCTCGTCGAGGACGCCGAACGCGAACAGACCAAACGCGAGCAGTTCGTCGACCGTTTCGCGAGCGTCTATACGCCGATCGTCGTCACACTCGCGATCGCGGTCGCCGTCGGCCCGCCGCTGGTCGTCGGCGCGTCGTGGCACACCTGGTTCCTGCGCGGGCTGACGCTGCTGGTCATCGCCTGTCCCTGTGCGTTCGTCATCTCGACGCCGGTCAGCGTCGTCTCGGGGATCACCAGCGCCGCGCGCAACGGCGTCCTGATCAAGGGCGGCCGATACCTCGAGTCGGTCGCCGAAAGCGACGTGCTCGCGGTCGACAAAACGGGGACGCTCACCACCGGCGACCTGTCGGTAACGGATGTGGTCCCGCTCGAGGGGGCCGACGAGGCAGACGTGCTTCGGCGGGCGAGCGCGGCCGAACGCCGCAGCGAACACCCACTCGCGCGGGCGATCGTCGGCTACGCAAACGAGCAAGGGATCGATCCCGACGAGCCGGCCGTCTCGGGATTCGAAGCGCTGACCGGAAAGGGAATCCGCGCCGACATCGACGGGGAAACGCACTACGTCGGCAAACCCGACCTGTTCGAGGGGCTGGCTGATCTGGAGCACGCCCACGTCACGACCGACGGCGGGACGGCGCTCGCGGTCGACTCGCGGCCCGACTGCGATCGCGAGGGCTGTCTCGACGTGCTGAGCGAGGTCGTCCCGCGACTCGAGGCCGAGGGCAAGACCGTCGTGGTCGTCGGCACCGAAGACGGCCCGCTGGGCGTCGTTGGTATTGCGGACCGCGTCCGTCCGGAGGCAACGTGGGCCGTCTCACAGCTCCAAGACCAGGGCGTCCGCGTCGTGATGCTTACCGGCGACAACGAGGGCACTGCCCGCGCGATCGCCGAAGCAGTCGGCATCGATGAGTACCACGCCGAGTTGCTCCCCGACGAGAAACTCGAGTGGATCCGCCGGCTCGAGGGAGAAGGAAATGACGACGACACAAGCAGCAACGTCGCCATGATTGGCGACGGGATCAACGACGCGCCCGCGCTCGCGACTGCTGGCGTCGGCATCGCGATGGGGGCGGCAGGGACGGATACGGCCCTCGAGACGGCCGACGTGGCACTGATGGGCGACGATCTGACGCGACTACCGTATCTCTACCGGCTCTCACGGACGGCAAACGGCGTCATCCGCCAGAACATCTGGGCGAGTCTGGCCGTGAAGGCGGTGCTGGCCGCTGGCGCGCCTATTGGCCTCGTGACGGTGATCCACGCGGTCGTCATCGGTGACATGGGGATGAGTCTGGGCGTGACCGGCAACGCGATGCGACTCGCGAACGTCGAACCGGACCTTCCCGAAGACGTCAGTCGCCCCCATTTCGAGGAGTGAGCCGTTACCGCCCGGTGATTCGTCGACCCATGGCACCATCTGACTAGCCGCATTCGCCCGGTACGTCTTGACCCGGACAAAAACCCAAACGCGAGATTAGTGGCCTGATTCCTTCGTTTTCGGCAGTTTGCATAGTTTGGTGAGCGAGCTATGTTCGGCCAGCCCTTACATAATCTTGATGACAAAAATACCGCCTGCGGACCACAGTGTATCGACGGCCGGCGATGCCGGTGGCGTCGACGGACGGCTGCCGACTCAGGGCGGGGACGAAGCCGACGATCGTGACCACGAGGTCACATACGACGTCGTCACGACGCCGGTGCTCGTCATCGGGGCGGGCGCTGCCGGGGCTCGAGTCGCCATCGAACTGGCCGAATCGGGGCTCGAGCCGCTCGTGGTCGGCAAACGAGACTACGGCGACGCTCACACGACGTGGGCGGCCGGCGGGATCAACGCCGCGCTCGGCTCGCTCGATCCCGAGGACGACTGGCCGATCCACGCAGCGGACACGTTGAACGAAGGGCACCACCTGAACGATCCCGAAGCTGTCGAGTTGACGGCCAAACACATGCCAGACCGGATCCGGGAACTCGACGAGTGGGGGATGTCGTTCGCCCGAACCGACGACGGAAAGATCAACCAGCGCTACTTCGGCGCGCAGTCGTACCGCCGGACCTGTTTCGTCGGCGATCGAACGGGCGAGGTCATGCTCGAGACGCTGATCGACCGAGCACAGGCCCTCGAGATCCCCTACCGCGAGAACGTGATGATCACGCGACTGCTCTCGGATGGCACCCGTGTCGACGGCGCAGTCGGGTTCGATATGGAGACCGGCGACGGGTTGCTGTTCCGGACGAATCACGTCGTGCTAGCGGCGGGTGGCTTCTCGGCGGCCTATCGACGCCACTCCTCGCGGGACGACGAGAACAACGGCGACGCCCAGGCGCTGGCGCTCGAGGCGGGCGCCCGACTCCTCGACACCGAGTTCGTCCAGTTCCACCCCACCGGAATGGTCGGGGAACGCTACGGCGACGAGTGGGACGGTCGCCTCGTGACGGAGGCCGTCCGCGGGGAGGGTGGCCGACTCTACAACAACGATGGCGAGCGCTTCATGGAACGGTACTCGCCGGACCAGATGGAACTCGACGCCCGAGACGTGGTCGCACGAGCGATCGCCCAGGAGGTTCGCGAGGGGCGGGGGACCGACCACGGCGGTGTCTATCTCGACATCTCCCATCGTGATCCCGAGTACATCCGCGAGCGACTGCCGACGATGGTCGAACGGTTCGGGGACCTCGGCGTCGATATCACGGAAGCACCGATGGAGATCGGGCCGACGGCCCACTACACGATGGGTGGTGTCGACATCGACTTCCAAACGGGTGAGACCGGCGTCGAGGGACTGTACGCCGTCGGCGAGGCCGTCGCGGGCGTCCACGGGGCAAACCGCCTCGGCGGCAACTCGCTGGCCGAAACCGTCGCAATCGGCAAACTCGTGGGCGAGCACGTCAGCGAGCAGGTCACTGCGGACGACCGCGCCCCCTCGATCGCCGACGGCCAGCGAGCGCTGGCCGAACGCGAGTTTGCCGCGCTCGCGGACCTGGCCGCTTCGGATGGCGACGTCACGCCCGAGACGCTGCTCGAGGATCTCGGTGAGTTGCTGTGGAATCACGCCGGCATCCTCCGCGACGAGGCGGGCCTGCGCGAGGGACTGGACCGACTCGAGGACCTGCGCGCCCGAACGGCCGATCTCCGGGTCGACGGCGACCGCACCTCCCGGTCGTTCGAGTACGCCGTCGATCTCTCGATGAGCCTCATCGTCGCCGAGGTGTTGCTCCGGACGGCTCTCGAGCGAACCGAGTCCCGCGGCGCACACTACCGGACGGATTACCCCAAAACGGATCCGGACTGGCGACAGAACCTCATCGTCGCCGCCGACGAGGGCGGGCTCTCGCTTCAACGCCGGGGCGTCGCCGAACCGAGCGAGCCAGTCCGTGAGGCCCTCGCGGAAGGGTACGAACTCGACTATCACCACCTCGAGTGACCGACTCGAGACGAACAGTCCGGACGGAATCAGGCCTCGTACTCGGCCCAGATGTACCGCGTCGCGGTACTCCGGTGGGGCCGCCACGGCTCGGCGATCTCGCGCATTTCGGATCGCGGTAGCTCGTCGCCGTCGTTATACAACTGCTCGATCCCTCGCCGAACCGCGAGATCGCCAAGCGGGAGCACGTCCGGCCGCTTGAGGACGAAAATGAGATACATGTTGGCAGTCCACTCGCCGATCCCCGTAATCTCGGTGAGTTCGGCGATCACGTCCTCGTTGGTGTGCTCGGCGAGTCCGCCACGTGTAAGATCGCGCTCTCGAAACGCGCGGGCGGCGTTTTCGACGTAGTCGACTTTCGTCCGCGAGAGGCCGGCCTCGCGGAGTGCGTCTCGAGACGCGTCGAGCACCGACTTCGGGGTGACGACCCCGTCGAGAATGTCGAAGACGCGTTCACGGACGGCTGCGGCGCTGGCTGTCGAGAGCTGCTGATTGATTATCGAGACACAGAGGCGTTCGAACTCGTTTTCGACCGGCTCGAGCGGATGGGGGTCGCGGCGATCGATGACAGCAGCCAGCACGGGATCTTCACGAAGGACGGGTTCGGGGTCAGGCTCGGCCATCGTCGCCGATAGGTAGCACCGAGTAATGAAAAACGCGGTGCTCGCTTGCGGTCGGGAGTGCCGACCGAGTGACGCGTGCACCCAGGAAAAGCGATGTGCGGTCCGTGTGTCGGTGCTATCGCGAGCGGCCGATTACTCGAGGTCGAAGCGGTCGAGCTTCATGACCTTGCTCCACGTGTCCACGAAGTCCTGCACGAACTTCTCCTCGCCGTCTTCAGCGCCGTAGGCCTCCGAAATAGCGCGAAGTCGGGAGTTCGACCCGAAGATGAGGTCGACGCGCGACCCCTTCCATTCGACCTCGCCCGTTTCGCGGTCGCGCAGCTCGAAGACCTCCCTGTCGTCCGAGACCGGTTCCCACTCGTAGTCCATGCCGAGGACGGTCTCGAAGAAGTCGTTGGTCAGCGCCTCCGGCTGGTCAGTGAAGACACCGAGGTCCGAGTTCTGGTAGGTTACACCAAGCGTGCGCATGCCACCGAGCAGGACTGTCATCTCGTCAGCCGAGAGATTCAGCAGATCTGCCTTGTCCACCAGCAACTCTTCGGCCTTGCGGTCGGCCTCGTCACTGCAGTAGTTCCGGAACCCGTCGGCCTTCGGCTTGAGCGCCTCGAAGGACTCGACGTCGGTCTGTTCCTGCGTGGCGTCGGTCCGGCCCGGCTCGAACGGAATCTCCACGTCGTAGCCGGCATCTGCCGCCGCCTGCTCGATCGCTGCGTTGCCGCCCAGCACGATCAGGTCGGCGAGCGAGACCCGCGTCCCGTCGGCTCGTGAGTCGTTGAACGCCGCTTGAATCCCTTCGAGGGTTTCCAGCACCGTCTCGAGCTCGTCAGGCTCGTTGACCTCCCAGCTCCGCTGGGGTTCGAGGCGAATCCGGGCCCCGTTTGCGCCGCCGCGCTTGTCGCTGTCGCGGTAGGTCGACGCCGCTGCCCAGGCGGTTTTGACCAGCTGGGTGATCGACAGGTCCGACTCGAGGAGTTCCGCTTTGAGGTCGGCGATCTCGTCTTCGCCGATCAACTCGTAGTCCGCGTCGGGGAGCGGGTCCTGCCAGATCATCGTTTCGTCGGGGACCTCCGGCCCGAGGAACCGCTCTGCCGGGCCCATGTCGCGGTGGATCAGCTTGTACCACGCCTTCGCGAAGGTCTGCTGGAACTCCCGTGGGTTCTCCTGGAACCGTTCGAGGATTTCGCGGTAGTCCGGATCCCGTTTCAGTGCGACGTCCGTCGTGAGCATCATCACGTCTTCTTTCTCCGACGGGTCCTCGACGCCGGGTGCGGCCTCGTCGAGCTCGCCGTTCTGCGTGGTCCACTGCCAGGCACCGCCGGGACCCTTTTCGGGCCACCAGTTGTACTCGAGGAGGTTGGTGATGTACCCCATGTCCCACTGCGTTGGCGTGGTGTTCCACGGGCCCTCGATCCCGCTGGTGATCGTGTCGGCTCCCTTCCCAGAGCCGTGCTCGTTCGCCCAGCCCAGTCCCTGCTCTTCGATCGGAGCTGCTTCGGGCTCGGGGCCGACGTGGTCGTCGGGGTCGTCGGCACCGTGAACTTTCCCGAACGTGTGGCCGCCAGCGATGAGCGCGACCGTTTCTTCGTCGTTCATCGCCATCCGGGCAAACGACTCTCGGATGTTCTCGGCCGACGCTTCGGGGTCCGGCTCGCCGTCCGGCCCCTCCGGGTTCACGTAGATCAGTCCCATCACGGTCGCGCCGAGGGGATCCTCGAGTTCACCCTCGTCGTCGAAGCGCTCGGAGGCTTCCATCTCGTCTTCGGGGCCCCAATCGACGGCCGCGTCGGGCGCGAAGTCGTCCTCGCGGCCGCCGGCGAAGCCGAACGTCTCGAAGCCCATCGACTCGAGGGCGACGTTGCCGGCAAGGACGATCAGGTCGGCCCACGAGAGTTTGCAGCCGTACTTCTGCTTGACCGGCCAGAGCAGTCGGCGTGCCTTGTCTAAGTTCGCGTTGTCGGGCCAGCTGTTGAGCGGCGCGAGGCGCTGGCGACCGCCGGACGCACCGCCGCGACCGTCGGTAGTGCGATACGTGCCGGCGCTGTGCCACGCCATCCGAATGAAAAGCGGGCCATAATGGCCGTAGTCCGCCGGCCACCACTCCTGCGAGGTCGTCATTACCGCTTCGATGTCTTCCTTTACGGCCTCGAAGTCGAGCTTCTCGAACTCCTCGCCGTAGTCGAACTCCTCGCCGTACGGCTCGAGGTCCTGAGCGTTCTGATCGAGAATGTCCAGGTTCACCGTATTCGGCCACCACTCGTGGTCAGATCCAGCCATCATAACCCGATTACTACTTTTGCATATTAAGATTTTCTACTTCAGTAACGAGACCTTCGTTAGATGAAAAGAGATCTTATCGAACCGTGAATTCTTATCACTGCCGGACGCAGACCGAGTCTCTAGTATAACTGTAATGACCGTCGCTGAATGAGCTGTTCACCGAATCCCATTGGGCTCCCTTCTCGAGGGCACAGTCGTCGCTCACCGGCAACTGCTCCGGCGGTATACGGGTGTTCTGGGTCGTCAACTGGAGATTACCGGCGTTGGTTGTTAGCCCCTCTCCGTTCTCCTCGAGCCCGGTGGTGGACGGTACCCTGTCTTCGCGTTCGTGTGTTGAGCTGTCATCACTGACACATGGGAATGAGCCTGATGACATCGAATCCGTGACTCCAGTCGAAGACCAGGAGAAATCAAAACCGAACGGACTGCTATTCCTCTTCTTCGGGTGTGTCGGCAACGTCACTGTCGATCCGGCGGCTGACGTCGACCTGATAGTTCTCGAGGATATCTCGACCGAGCAGGACGGGATAGTCCATGTGACCGCGGTCCTCGACGCTCGCCGTGACGGTGTGTTGGTTGCCGCCGACGCCGACGACGACGTCGACGACGGGCCGGCTCTTGGCCTGTTTGCTGCTTCCGGATCGAATTCGGGTGATGGATTTGATCGGCCCGGCACCGATATCTGCGGCGAGGCTCGTGTCGATGCTCGTCCGCGTCGCGCCGGTGTCGGATTTGGCCAGTACCGATTTCGAACCGCTCGTGCCAGAGAGGACGACCTCCTCGGTGTAGCCGATCACAGCCGGTTCGGTGTCCTGTGCGATCGCTTCCGTCGGCTGGGCCGTCGGCCGGGAGTCGTCGAGAACGTTCGAGAGATCGTGCACGCGGTCGTCGTCGACCTCGCCGCCGGCACGCTCGATCGCCAGTTTGGCGATGTAGGGTGCGGGGCTGACCTGTGTCGCCTCGTAGAGTCCCTTGAAGCCAGCCGTCGGGTTGACCTCGAGGACGAACCAGCCGTCGTCGCCCTCGACGAGATCGACGCCGGCGTAATCGAGATCGACGATGTCAGACGCACGGCGGGCCATCTCGGCAGCCTCCTCGGGGAGGTCGTCGGTCGCGTTTTCGACGGAGCCGCCGAGGGCGACGTTCGTTCGCCAGTCGTTGTCCGGCGCATAGCGATACATCGCGGCGACGACCTCGCCGCCGACGACGTAGACGCGCAGGTCACGATGGCGGACGTCTTCCTGATCGACGAGTTCCTGCAGGAACGCATACCGGTTGCCGACCTTGGCGTTGATCGGATCGTCGGGGCCGACCTTCCACGTCCCGCCGCCGTGGGTGCCAATCGCCGTCTTGTAGACCGCCTCCTCGCCGTACCGACTCCGTGCGGCATTCAATTGATCGCCGCTTAGCGCAAGTGTGACATCGGGTGTCCGGACGTCGTTCCCCGCGAGCGCGGTCGCCGTCGAGAGTTTGTGGATCGCGGTCAACACGGAATCCGGTTCGTTGAGGGTCGGAACCAACTGAGAGAACGTGTTGGCGAGACCCAGTTCCTCGGCGGGCTGTTCGGTGTTCGAGAGCAACATCCGGTTTGCGATCACGTCAACCTCGGGCTCGAGGACGGGAGTGCCGTCGGTGACGCTGATCGACGTATTTTCCGCGCGAAGCCACTCGGTATCGTGCCCGAGATCCTCGACAGCGTTGAGAATTGCTTTCGTTTCCTTGCTCGTATGAAGACTCAATACCCCGACGGTCACGGGATCTGCACCGGCCATACGGACTAGACACCCACCCGTCGGATAAGTATTGGCAGTTCAGGCGACTCACACAGGGCCACGCGCCATCGTGGCAGACATGACTGTTAACTGATCACCGACCGAACCTGACCCGGATCGACAAGCCCGCTTACGACTGCGAGCAGCGCCCAGGTGATGGCACCGAGTGCGATCGCACCACCCAGCATGAACAGACTCGAGACCAGCGGCGTCACGAGCAAGACGGTGACCGCCATTACGCCCGTAATCGCACAAATCAGTCCCGTCGTGCGAGCGAGCCGCACGACGTTCAGGTCGAGTTCGGTGTGGACGACGTAGAGGTTCACCGCCACGTACACCGTGTGCGTCGCGACCGTCGCGATCGCCGCACCGACGACGCCGATCCACGGAATCAACAGGATGTTCAGCCCGAGATTGGAGATTGCCGTTGCGCCTTTGGCGATGGCACGCGCTCGAGCACGACCGAGATAGTCCAAACTGTCGCTGGTCAGATTCGTAATCGCTTGTAACACGACGAACCCCGCAAGCACCTGCAACACCGGTACCGCCGCCGCATAGTCGCTCCCGAAGACCATCGTCAGGAACGGCCCTGCGACGATCGCGAGGCCGACTGCAGCCGGAATGTAGAGCAACAGCACGTTCGTCAGCGAGGTCTCGTAGATCCGTCTGGCCTTCTCGAGTTCGCCTGCGGCCTTCTGTTCGCCGAAGTTCGGTGAGATGGTAAAGCCAAGCGACGCGGCGGGTGCGAGGACGAAATCCGAAATCTGTTTTGAGAGGGTGTAGAACGCGACCGCGGCAGGATTGAGGAAGAGGCCGACCAGGACGATGTCGATCTGCTTGTCGATCACGTTCGCGCTTTGTGTCGCCGTCAGCGGCACGCTGTACTCGAGGAGCCGCCGTGAGAGACCATCTTCGTACTCGTCGGCCGCATCGTACCGTCTGTAGAATCCATAGTAGAGGATTCCTATGCCGATGACGCCGGCGAGTGCGTAGCCGACGATGTACCCGAAGAACGCACCGAGTGCGCCGAGGCCGGCGAGGACGAACACGACAGCGAATAGCAGCCGCCCCGCGCCGCTGATCGCCTGCACGATGGCGCTGTAGCCGAGGTGGTTGAATCCCTGAAACGCCACCTGCGAGAAGGTACTAAACGAAAAAGCGACGAGATAGAGGACGCCCGCCGCGAGAAAGGGGACTGCTTCCGGTTCACCGAGGACGGTCGCGATCCACTCGTGATAGAGCAACAGCACGTACGCGATAAACGAGATCAAAACGAGCTTGGCCGCGACCGTCGTCTTGAGGAGATACGGCACCTGTCCCGGATCCGTCTCACGATACTCGGAGAGATACCGGGCGACGGACCGCGAAAGGCCGAGATCGGCAAAGAGTTGGATAATGGCCAGTACCCCAATCGCCCAGTACAGGGTGCCGTATTCATTCGGCTCGAGCAGGTACCGCGCCAGCACGAACATTAGCAGCGCGCTCGAAAGCATGTAGATCGCGCGCGCAACGAGCGTTGCCTTGAAGCCGTGAACGATGTGATCTTCCCTGTTCATTCGACGTACTCACCCCGATGAGACATCCGCAGTCATCCGACGGTGCAGCTGAGAGCGACCCACGTACTTCTCGCAGCGACGGCTCGACCAATTGTAATGCGGAGACAACAGACGGAGCACAGTCGTTACGAGAACAGTGATACTCGGTTTTCCAGCACGGGATCCGCCGCAGATCGCGTTCCGACCTGCCCGGGAACGTGGCCGCTGGTAACGGGGTGCAAACAGCTGAAAGACAACCGTACACATCGAATAGACACTCGTTACAGTGGCTCGCGACCGGTGTGACCGACCGGACAACACACGGGTGAAAACGAATTTGAAGTCGCCTAGAGGTGCGCGGAGTCCCACCGGGTCGCTTTTCGCCGGTTCCCGCAGTTGTTACACTCGATCCGCCCCATCGCATCCATCGCGTTATCGATCGAATCACAGTTCCCACAGAGCCAGGCGTAGCGTTCCGCCCGATCTTCGGTTCGGTAGGCGGTGTAAAACGGAGCCTTCGAACCACGAGCCGCTTCGCCGTAGCTCACGTAGACCGTCTCACCGTCGACCGTAACCACGTCGATCGCGCCCCACTCGCCGTCGTCCTCGAGATCACTTTCGACGTAGACGTTTTCCGTGAACGTCTCCGCCCCGATCTCGATCTCGCGCTGGTCGGCCTGTTCGAAACCGTGGGCCCGGTAGAACTCGTTGCCGACCTCGTTGTCTTCGAGCACGAAACACTGGATCTCGTCGGCTCCCTTCTCGAGCAGCGTTTCGCGGGTCCGAACGAGGAGGCGGACGCCGGTGCCGCCGTCGCGGTGGTCGGGATGCACGTGCAACCAGAGGAGGTGGCCGGCGTTGATCTGTTGGCCGACCAGTTCGCTCTGGGAGAACGCGACGAGCTCACCGTCGTCCTCGACGACCAGAAAGACCACACGGTCGTCCTCGAGGTCGTCGATGAACGAGTCACCGTACCACTGTTCGATCGCATCGTCGATCGTCTCCTCGGCGAGGAACGACGTGTACGTGGAGTTGAGTGAGTCGTGTGCGATGGTGCGAATCGCCTCAGCATCCGATGCTGTCGCCTCTCGAATTTCCATGGGTGCCCATAGCATGGCCTGGTACAAAACGTATGCCCACAACTCCAGATTCTGCTATCCGTTGTTCGAACGAACCTGGCGTTCACCGCGAAAGTGACACGAAACGGCTCGAGTACCGGTCAACGACGATGTTCTGGGTCGATGAACAGTCATCTCGAGCGACAGGGAAGGGGGAAGATTCACGGTGATGCCCCCGGAGAACCTCCTATGAGCGACGACACGGCGACCGAACCGCCCGACGACGGACGCGAAACCGACGAGCTGAACGAGCCGTTTACGTACAACGGCGGGCGCGTCGATCCCGGCGAGTCGGCGAACATTCGGTACGGTATCAGCGAAACGTATCTCGGGGACCCTGTCAGGATCCCCGTCACGGTGATCAACGGTGAACACCCGGGGCCGACGGTCTTTCTCTCGGCGGCGGCCCACGGCGACGAACTCAACGGGATCGAGGTCGTCCGGGAGGTCGCCCACGACTGGGACCACTCCATCCTGCATGGGACGCTGGTTTGTCTGCCCGTGATGAACGTCCCCGGCTTCATCGCACAGGAACGGTATCTGCCAATTTACGACCGGGACCTGAACCGGTCGTTCCCCGGGCGCGAGGGGTCGACCAGCGCCAGACGGATGGCCCACCAGATCTTCACGAACTTCATCGAACCCTGTGATCTCGGCGTCGACTTCCATACGTCGACCCGCGGGCGGACGAACATGCTCCACGTTCGGGCCAACATGGAGCGACCGGACGTCGCCAGACTCGCCAACGCGTTCAGTTCGAACGTTATCATCGCGGGCGAAGGCCCATCCGGAACGCTGCGCCGCGAAGCCAGCGAAGCCGGCATTCCCACGATCACCGTCGAGATGGGCGAAGCCCACCGCTTCCAGCGCCGGCTGATCGATCGTGCGCTCACCGGCGTCGCAAGCGTGTTCGCCGAGTTCGGCCTCCACCGAGAGTCGTCAGTCCACTGGCCCGGCTGGCGCACCGTCATCGATACCGACGACGAGAAGACCTGGCTCCGTGCCGACGCCGGTGGCATCGTCGACATGAAACGCGGCCGGGGTGCGCTCGTCGAGGAAGGCGAAGTGATCTGTGCCATTACCAACCCGTTCAAAGAAGAGGAGGACATCGTCACCGTCGAAGCGCCGTTTACCGGTCTCATCGTCGGCGTCCTCGAGAACCCCGTCGTCTACCCGGGGAACCCGCTTTGCCATCTGGTTGGGCTCTCGCCAGATACGCTCACCGCGCTCTCGCGCGAGCGGACGACTGAAAGTTCGCGATCGGAACTCTGATACGGACTCCTGTCAGTCAGTTTCGGTGCACCCGCGACCCGCACTGCGGGCCCACCGGGACATCGGGACAGCAGACCGTATGAGACCACGGCTGGCCGCTGTGGTTGGCGATCCCACACAGCGCCAGCAGCGAGTCGACCGCACTGGCCCGAACGGGTTCGGCGCTCGGCGAAAGCTGTTATCGTCCCATCATATATTGGGTGGACTGAAAGCGACGGTGACGAGATAAAAGTAACTTCTATACCCCCGCGGTCTAACGGACCATATGAGCGTATGAGTCAGTCTTACAATCGCGGTCTCGTCGAGGACTTCGGGCGCTGGAAGGAGTTCTCGGCCGGGATGTGGGCATGGATCTTCCACAAGTTCACCGGATGGATCCTGATCGGCTACCTGTTTACCCACATTTCCGTGCTGAGCACTTCTCTCGGCGCAGCCGGTAACGAAGCGGCAATCATGAGCGAAACGGACGTCTACACCACGACGCTACAGGGACTCGAGAGTCTGTTCCTCATCCGACTGCTCGAGATCGGCCTGCTTGCGGTGGCCGTCTTCCACATCTTAAACGGCCTCCGCCTGCTGATGGTCGATCTGGGTGTCGGACTCGAGGCACAGGACAAGAGTTTCTACGCCTCGCTGATCCTGACGGGTGCGATCACCGTCGCCAGCGTTCCGACCTTCCTGACGGGGGTGAGTATCTAATGGCAGAACGATACTCCTCGTTTACGCCTGGCGGGACCGGCTGGTTCTTCCAGCGAATTACGGCGGCGTTTCTCGTCGTCGTTCTCGCCTTCCACTTCTTCCTTCTGCACTTCGTCAACCACGCGTACGAGGTAACCTTCTTGGGAACGCAGGCCCGAATGGAGAATATCGGCTACCTCCTGACGATGGTCCTGTTCCTGGTCACTGCCGCGTTCCACGGCGTCAACGGCGTCTACAACGCGCTGGTCAATCAGGGTCTCAAGGGCACCCAGAAGAAGGTCATCCTGGCGGTGCTTACCCTCGCCGGCGTTGCACTCGTCGCACAGGGGACCTACGTCGCACTCGTCATGGGGGGAATGATCTAACATGAGCACGCAACAAGCCGAACCCGACACGCAAGAAGCACCGGACGACCCGGCGATGAAAGGCGCGGAATCGCCGGCAGCCGAGAAACAAAAAGGCGGCGGCATGGTCGACGAGCGTGACGAAAGTCAGGCCGAGTTCGATGGAGAGACGGTCCACATCAAGGTGTTCCGCTACGACCCCGAGGTCGCAGAAAAGCAGGAACCTCGGTTCGACGACTTCCACGTCCCCTTCGAGAAGGGGATGACCGTCCTCGACTCGGTCATGTACGCCCGCGACGAGTACGATTCGTCGCTCACCTTCCGCCACTCCTGTCGGCAGGCGGTCTGTGGCTCCGACGCCTTCTTCGTCAACGGCAAGCAACGACTTGGCTGTAAGACACAGATCTCCGATCTCGAGCAGCCGATCCGCATCGAACCGCTGCCACACCAGGAGGTCGTCAAGGACCTGGTCGTCGATATGGACCACTTCTACGACCAGATGCACGCCGTCGAACCGTACTTCAAGAGCGAAGACACGCCCGACGCGAGCAAGCTCGAAGAACAGCGCCAGTCGCGTGAAAACCGCGAGAAGGTCAAGATGTCTACGCGCTGTATCTGGTGTGCATCCTGTATGTCCTCGTGTAACATCGCAGCCGGCGATAACGAGTATCTCGGCCCTGCGGCGATCAACAAGGCCTACAAGTTCGCGATGGACGACCGCGAGGAAGAAGACATCAAAGAGCACCGACTCCGCATCTTAGAACAGGAACACGGCGTCTGGCGGTGCCAGACCCAGTTCTCCTGTACCGAAGTGTGTCCGAAAGACATTCCGCTCACCGAGCACATTCAGGAGCTCAAGCGGGAAGCAGTCAAGAAAAACCTGAAGTTCTGGTAACCATGTACGAACACGACGTTATCGTGGTCGGCGCCGGCGGTGCCGGCCTCCGAGCCGCGGTCGCAGCGCACGAAGCGGGAGCCGACGTGGCGATGGTCACGAAGCTCCACCCCGTCCGCAGCCACACTGGCGCGGCGGAAGGTGGCATCAACGCCGCCTTACAGGAAGGCGACGACTGGGAACTCCACGCCTACGACACGATGAAGGGGTCGGACTACCTCGGCGACGCGCCGGCGGTCGAGACCCTCGCCCAGGACGCCCCCGAAGAGACGATCAATCTCGAGCACTGGGGGATGCCGTTCTCCCGCGAGGAAGACGGTACCGTCTCGCAGCGACCGTTCGGTGGTCTCTCGTACCCACGGACGACCTACGCGGGTGCCGAGACCGGCCATCACCTGCTGCACACGATGTACGAACAGGTCGTCAAACGCGGCATTCAGGTCTACGACGAGTGGTACGTCATGGACCTCGCGACGACCGACGAAGACGACCCCAACGACCGCGAGTGTCACGGTGTCGTCGCCTACGACGTCCAGTCCGGCCAGATTGAAGGCTTCAAGGCCAACGAGGGCGTCGTCCTCGCGACCGGCGGCCCCGGCCAGGCGTTCGACCACACGACCAACGCCGTCTCCTGTACCGGCGACGGACAGGCCATGGCCTACCGAGCGGGCGTCCCCCTCGAGGACATGGAGTTCATCCAGTTCCACCCGACGTCGCTGCCGTCGACGGGTGTCCTCATCTCCGAGGGTGTCCGTGGTGAAGGTGGCATCCTCTACAACAACGAGGGTGAACGCTTCATGTTCGAGCACGGCTACGCGAACAACTCCGGCGAACTCGCCAGCCGCGACGTCGTCGCTCGAGCAGAGCTCACGGAGGTCAACGAAGGCCGTGGCGTCGACGACGAGTACGTCCACCTCGACATGCGCCACCTCGGCGAAGAGCGCATCATGGACCGCCTCGAGAACATTCTGCACCTCGCGGAGGACTTCGAGGGCGTCGACGGCCTCGTCGAACCGATGCCGGTCAAACCTGGCCAGCACTACGCGATGGGTGGCATCGAGGTCAACGAGAACGGCCAGACCTGCATCGACGGCCTCTACGCAGCCGGCGAGTGTGCCTGTGTCTCCGTCCACGGCGGCAACCGACTGGGCGGCAACGCCCTGCCGGAACTGATCGTCTTCGGCCGACGCGCCGGCTACCACGCTGCCGGCGGGGACCTCGGCGAAGCCGAGATCCGGACCGGCTACGGCGACGACGTCGAGGACGAAACCGACACCGAGTTCCCAGTCGCCCCTGGCGCAGCCGGACTCGAGACGAGCGGCGGCGTCGCTGCCGACGGTGGCGTCACGGCCGACGCCGAAGGCGTCCTCGAGCGACACGTCGAGACGGCTCGCGAACGCGTCGACGGGCTGTTGGACAAAAACGACGGCGTCCAGCACTCCGAGATTCGCGCGAAACTCCAGCAGGCGATGACCGACTACGTGAACGTCTTCCGGACCGAGGACGGCGTCAAGAAGGCCCTGGAGATCATCCGCGAGTGCCGCCAGGAGTATCAGGATGTCTACGTCGACGACCCGTCGCGGACGTTCAACACCGACCTCCAGCAGACCATCGAAACGCGGAACCTGATCGACGTCGCCGAGACGATCGCGCTCGGCGCGCTCGTCCGTGACGAGTTCCGTGGCGCTCACTGGCGCAAGGAACACCAAGAACGTAAAGACGAGGAGTGGCTCAAACACACGCTCGTTTCCTGGGACGACGGCAAACCCTCGATCTTCTATCGCCCGGTCATTCTCGAGGGAGAGAACAAGACCTACGAGCCCAAAGAGCGCAGCTACTAACCTCGCAACTTGGGGTCCGATTTTCAGCCCGATCGACGCCTCGAGTAGAACCGTTTATACCTCCGACGTTCCATGTCAACACATGGACGACGATCGAACCGGTCAGCGGGCTCCTGTAGTTCTCGTCTTGCTTCTCGTCGGTATCGGTGTCCTCCTCTACAGCACCCTCCCATCGTCTTTGTTCCCGTTCGTCGCCACCGTATTCGCACCTGCGGCGATTCTGTTGTTGATCTGGGCAGCGATGCGGCTCTCGGTCGGCATCCGGTCAGCATAAGGCGAAGGGACCTGACGCTACAGGCCGATCGTCTCGAGGAGATTGACGCCGACGCCAAGGTAGTCGATTAGCTTGTACCCGAGGTAGATCCCCACGATTCCCATGAGGCCGGGGAGTTCCGGCGGTGCAGGGATCGGAATGTTGAGAAACCGGAACAGCGCGCCGGTCACTAACCCGGTCAGAAGCGCCAAAACAGCAAGCTGCGTCGACATTGCGTGTCCTATACGACTGGCTGTAAGTCAGTGTAGCGGTTCGTCGAGTCGACCCCGCGTCCGTTACAGCTCGATCCGTTCGACCAGCTGCTCGCGATTTTCGTTCGTGTTGACGGCGACGATCCGGATCTGGTCTGCGAGGCCGGAGTCTCTCAGCTTGGCTTTCAGCAGGTTGTCGACCTGATAGACGCCGGCAGCGTTGGTCATCTCGATTTCGACCATGACTGGCGTCGTATCGCCCTGCTGGAGCGAGACGCGGCTGATCGCCTGACTCGAGAGGGTGTTGATGCCTCGACCGCCGGACTCGTAGGGGATCCGGGAGCGGCCGTGTTCCATATCGAGAGCGTCGGCGACACGGATGACGCCGGCTTCAGTCGTCAGCGGCGTCTCGGCGGTGTGGTGACAGAGAATCGCGTGGAGGACCTCGCCTTTCATTCGGACGGTCTCCGCGATGTCGTAGAATTCGGGGAGGACTCGATCAAGGATGTCTGCCGCCAGCGGGATCGAGTAGTAGGCGTGACGATCGCGGTGAACGACGTGGCCGACGTCGTGGAGCGTCGCCGCAAGGGCGATAATGACAGACTCGTCTTCCTCGGCCAGTCCCTGCTGGCGAGCCCCGTTGAAATCGACGTTACCGGTCTTAAGCAGGTCGTACAGACACAGTGCCCGATTACGGACGATCTCGATGTGTTTCGTCCCGTGATCGTTGTATCGCATCCGGTCGACCGCGTTGATGTTTTGTGCCTCGAGATAGGCCGCAATCTCGTCGTCGTTCTCGATGTACTCGAGGACCCGGTTTAGCTTCTCGTCGGGGAACGCGTGGTCGTCGTCGGGGGAGTAAACACGGCGGGGATCCTCGGCGGCAGAATCGCTCATACTGACCCATCGGCTGCAGACTAAAAAAATTCTGCGACGGTTGTCGGGCTGGTCTGCAGGGAGTCGTTAGGAGAGGTCCTCGACTGCGGCCTCGACCTCGTCGTAGTCGGGTTCGACACCGGGGTCGTCGCTGACCCACGAGTAGGCAACGTCGCCGTCACCGTCGATGACGAACACCGACCGCTTGGCGACACCGTAGACGCCCAGATCGGCGAAATCCATCTCGATGTCGTAGTCGTCGATGAGCTCTTTGTTGTAGTCGCTGAGCAGGCCGAACTCGAGGTCGTTCTGCGCGCGGAATTCGTTGAGCGTAAACGGCGAGTCCCGGCTGACACCGTAGACGGTGGCATCGAGGTCGTTGAACGTGGCCAGTCGGTCCTGGAACGTACACATTTCAGTCGTACAGACGCTCGTGAACGCGCCGGGGAAGAAGGCCAGAACGATCGGTTCGTCCTCTTCCAGCCGTTCCGAGAGGGTGAATTCCTCGATGTCGCCGTTCGCAAGCGGTGCGGTGAAATCGGGTGCGGCGTCTCCGGTCGTTACCATCGTCAGTCCGTTGCGTCCACGCGGGAAAGACAGTTTCGTTCGCGGAAGGGTTTCGACGGATGGCAGTCGACGGAAACAGAGAAGGGACGAGCGTTAGTCGAACTGTGTCGCTTCATTTTTCGGCGAATCTCGTTCGTAGACGGACTGTCGTGGCCGCTTGATTACCTGAGTGGTCCAAAAAGGTTATAATTGCCAGTGGACAAGCTGTGCGTAGAAATGCAAGCCGAACTAACACCGCTGTTCATCCCCGGCGGATTCGGACCGATGGAGCTAGGCGTCATCCTGCTCCTTGCCATCTTGCTCTTCGGGGCCAACAAGATTCCGAAGCTGGCACGGTCGACCGGCGAAGCCATGGGTGAGTTCCAGAAGGGGCGCGAAAAGGTCGAATCGGAGCTCGAGGAAATGCGCGAATCCGGGGACTACGACGACAGTGCTGGCGGTGACGACGAGTTCGTCGACACGGAGCCAGTTACCAACGAAGACGAGACGGACGTCGAAACGGAAACCAACTAACGTTCTTTTCACGCCGGGGCGTGTGGCCTAGCGGAGAGGGCAGGAGGTTCCTAACCTTCTGATCGTGGGTTCGAATCCCGCCACGCCCGTTCTGCGACGAGCGGACGCGAGGAGCGAACGGGCACGGGGTTCGAATCAGGGAGCAGCTTCGCTGCGACCGTGGTTCGAATCCCGCCACGCCCGTGCAGTGAGGCGGGGAGTATCGCGAACCGTCGAACGAACCGGAACGGGATTCGAGATAGACCATGACCGAACGAAGTGAGCGAAGTGGGCGTGGTTCGAATCCCGCCACGCCGGAATTTTCTCAGCAACCTTACTATCACAGTTGCTTCTCGAGCTGTGACCCATCTCGATTCCGTCGGTTCGAAGCGAACCCTGTCGCTAGACGATCGTTCCAACGTGGGCGACTCCCAACTGGGCTGTTCCACTGTTGGCACCACGCTAGTTCGTGAGCCGTTGGTCGAGTAGTGAGTGGCTGGGTGAGCGACTGTCCCATCCAGCCGTCAGCCGCGAGCATCGATCCCGTGATGTGTCGAAACATCAACTGTATGAATTGAACAGATCGCCAGCAAGTGGGTGGTGATCAGTCGAAAACGGCCGAAGAAAATTATCAGAACTGGTAATGGGCGGATGAATTTTTTGAGGGATGACTTTCAGTATGAATGTAATGGCTATTGACGAAGCCGACCAGCCGGATGCCGGGGGCTTTTCTGAGGGGGAGGCGTCCGAGTCTGCGTCGGAAGAAGCGCAATCCCACGAATCAGAGCCGAGCACGAACTCGGCTGTCCGTGTTGGGGAGTACACGTGGGAGGAGTTTATGACCGAGTATGGGTACGGCAACGAGGTATCCGACCTCTATCCGGACGACCCCACCGGCGGGGACGAACAACTCGGCCTCGATACGGATGCGGGTGCCGGGACGACCGTTCCCAGCGGGGACGACTGGGATCAGGTCGAGTTCGATCCCGAAGCGTATCTGGGCTATCATCCCGACGATCTCGAGGAGCAGCTGGTGCCGGTCGCCGGCGACAACGCGGGGACGCTTCAGGAACGCTTCCTCGAGTACGTCGACCCCGAGACGACGCCGGTCGTCAAAGACACCTGGTCCTGGGAACACTACAAGTGGGAATATTACTACGAAGATGACGGCAGTCGGCCACGCGATAGCAACGGCGAGATCGTCCCCCACGATACGGAAGGAGCTCTCGGGTTCGATCCAGACACGATCGAACAACGACTTGCAGCCGCAAACGACGTCGCGCTGGAACTCGACGACGTCGTCGAGGAGCGGACCGTCAACGTCCAAGAGGACCTCGAGGAAGACGAGTTCTTCTCGACGGCCGCGGGCAACACCACCGTCACCAACCGCTACGACCTCGAGAAGGCCGTCTCGCTGGAGAAGAAGACCCACTTCCGCGAGGTCGAGCGATACTGGGTGAACAAACCCTACGCCTTCGTCATCATCTTCCATTCGGAGAAGGAAAACGAAAAGAAGTACTACATGATCGAGCCGTACCAGAACGAGATCGAGGCGGAACTCCAGGAGTTCCTCTCGGGCAAGCTCCGGACGGCCATCAAGTACGCCGAAGAGGGGATCAAGGAGAAGGCCACAGAGGACGGCCGTCGGACAGTCATCGAGGACGAGGCCCGGCGGCTCCTCAAGCGGTACGATCTCTTCGAGGCGACTGCAGACGACACGTCGAAAGGGGTTCTCGAGACGCTCCAGGGACTCCTCGACGACGAGGACAGCGAGGCCGACGGCGACGATGACGGCCCGAGTCAACTCGAGGGCATGGAGGTCCGCCCCGAGCCGGCGGTCCTCGACGACGATCCGGATACGCTAAGCGAGTATCAGGTCGAGAAGTTACTTTACTTGCTCAAACGCGACTTCATCGGCTACGAGCGCATCGACGGCATCAAACACGACATCAACGTCGAGGACATCTCCTGTGACGGCTACAACTCGCCGGTGTTCGTCTACCATTCCGAGTACGAACAGATCATCTCGAACATCTATCACGGCGAGGACGAACTCGACGATTTCGTCGTCAAACTCGCCCAGCGGTCGGGCAAGGGGATCAGCAAACGGCTCCCGCAGGTCGACGCGACCCTGCCGGACGGCTCGCGTGCCCAGCTCACGCTCGGCAAGGAAGTCTCCGACCACGGGACCAACTACACCATCCGGCAGTTCAAGGACGTCCCCTTCACGCCGATCGACCTCATCAACTGGAACACCTTCAGCTTGGACGAGATGGCGTTTCTCTGGCTCGCCATCGAGAACCACAAGAGCCTGATCTTCGCCGGTGGTACTGCGTCCGGGAAGACGACTTCGCTGAACGCAGTCTCGCTGTTTATCCCCTCGAGCGCGAAGATCGTCTCGATCGAGGACACCCGCGAGGTCGAACTCCCCCAGCGCAACTGGATCGCAAGCGTCACCCGGCCGTCGTTTGCCGACGACGAGCAGGGTGACGTCGACGAGTTCGACCTGCTGGAAGCCGCACTGCGACAGCGTCCCGACTACATCGTCATGGGTGAGATCCGTGGTGAGGAAGGCCGGACGCTGTTCCAGGTCATGTCGACGGGTCACACCACCTATACGACGTTCCACGCTGACTCCGTCGACGAGGTCCTCAAACGGTTCACCACGGACCCGATTAACGTCTCGAAGACGATGTTCACCGCGCTGGATCTGGTCTCGATTCAGACCCAGACGCGAGTGCAAGGCCGGAAGGTCCGCCGGAATAAGTCGCTGACCGAGATCAACCACTACGACGCCGAACACGACGAGATCAACGTTCAGGACGTCTACCAGTGGCAGGCCGAAACCGACGAGTTCCTCAAGATGGGGGACTCGAACACCTTAGAAGAGATCCAGTTCGACCGCGGCTGGAGCAAAGAGAAACTCGAGGAGGAGCTGTTCAAACGCGAGGTCATCCTCGCCTATCTCATCAAGAACGGCCTGAACACGTACGCACAGGTCGCTGCGACGGTGCAGGCCTTTATCAACGATCCCGATACCATCCTCACACTGATCGCAAACGGCCAACTCGAGGACAGTCTCGAGGACCTCCGTGAGATGGAGAGCGTCCTGATCGACGTCGATCAGGAGAAAGAAGAACTTGTGCCACGGCCCGAGGCGACAAACGAGACGTACAACCTCTCGATGGACATCCTAGAGCGGGCCGAGGAGTCGGTGTTCGAGGAGTACCGCGGACAGGTCCCGAGTGGCCTCGCAAGCGCACTCGGTGATGTCGAAGCGGAGGATCCGATCGATGTCGACCGTGCTGACACCGACGAGTTCGACTTCGCCGGTGCCGTCGACGAGGACATCGACGAAGGCGAGTGGGAACTCGGCGACGACTCGACGGCGTTTGCCACCGGGGACGACATCGGCGACGAGCCGGCGTGGCTCAGCAACGATGCCGGATTCGACATCGAGTCCGACGAAGAGACAGCGGCAGCCGAGGCGGAATCTGGCGCTGCGACGACCGGTGTCGATACTGGAGCCGATGCCGACGAGAGTCCGAGCGCACTCGAGCCGGCCCCTACAGCCGACGCGGCTGACGCGGCCGATACCGCTGTCGACTCCAGCAGCGAGTTACCCATATCGTCGGAGACAGATGGCGCGTCGACCGACAGCGCCCGTGACGCCGGGACCGAATCGCCGACAGACGAGAGCCGAGCGGCGACAGTCGACGCCTCAAGTGACTCGGGTCAGTCCGCGGAATCGGACGACGGGGCGGCCGAAAGCGACGGTGCCGGCAACGACACTGACGACGCAGACGACGAGGATCTAGTTGGACTGTTCGATGACATGGGCGAGACGATCGACGAACTCGACGAGCCGAGCACCGATCCGGCGACCGACAGCGAGGGGGCGGCCGGTCAACAGAACGATTCCGGATTCGATTCGATGTTCCCGGACGACGACCTCGATTCGATCTTCGATCCGGAATCGTCCGGCAGTTCAAGTAGTGACACCGGCGCACAACGCGACGGCGAATCGGCCGCGGATGCAGCGCCGGCCAGTGAACAGGCGCCTGCCACCGAGACGACAGCAACGGATACCGCAAGTGAGACGAGCGACGAGTCTGAACCGGAGCCGCCGACGATCGAGATCGACAGCGGATCAACGACGGAAGAAGACGAGACAGGCGATGAGGGCAAGCCGGAGCCCCCGACGATCGATCTCGGTGGCGACACGTCGGAGCCGCCGGATGACCCGGACGACGCGACCGAATCGACGGCAGCAGATGAGACTGATCGGTCAGCCGACGCGCCGGCGTCCGTTGATACTGCTATCGACACGGACGACACTACCGACGCTGACGCGTCGATATTCGACGACGACGATGATTCGGTCTTCAGCGACGACGGAGCGGACACGCCCGGCGATGACGATGACGACGGCTCACTGCTCTCGAGCAGTGAGCCGAGCGCTGACGGATCGATCTTCAAAGACGACAGCACCGACAGTGGTGATGCGCTGGCCGACAGCAATACCGGCATCTTCGAGGCCGAGATCGAGACGAACGAGGACGACGACAACGACGAGGACGGAGACGCATGAGCCTGAAAACCGACAGCAGTGGCGGCTCGGGGATGTCGGCCAGTTCCGACGCACTGGGCGATCGCTTCTATCCGCTGTACGATCGACTGTTCGGCGACGACAGCGAGTTCGTCGCTGACGTGGAGACGAAACTCGCCCAGGCGCGGATGACCGATACAGTCGAACTCTACCTCTCGCGGTCGCTTGGCATCGGCGCAATCAGTGGGTTGAGCCTCTGGCTGATCGGGCTGCTTCTTGGATACGGCCTCTTCGCGATCGGCATCCTCTCGAACGAGCCAATCATCGGGATGCCGGTCGGCAACGGCCTGGTGCTGACGATCATCGAGATGCTTCGCATGCCGGCCATCGTCTTCTTCAGCGGACTGCTCTTTGGCTCGATCGGCTTCGCGGTCGGGTTCGGCTCGATGGTCGCGATCCCCTACTCGCGTGCCTCATCGCGCAAACGCGAGATCAACATGCTGCTGACCGACTCCGTCTCGTTTATGTACGCGCTGTCTGTCGGCGGCCTGAACCAACTCGAGATCATCGAGGCGATGGCCCAGGCAGACGACACCTACGGCGAGGTCGCAAAGGAGTTCCAGAGCATCGTCAAAGAGACCGAGTACTTCGATATCGACTACCGGACGGCGATCCGCAAGCAGGCCCTCGAGACGCCAAGCGACGATCTCTCACAGTTTCTGACCGACATGCTCTCGATCGTCAACAGCGGCGGTGACATGCAGAGCTTCCTCGAGGACAAGAAAGAAAAGCACATGCGCACGGCAAAGCAGGAACAGGAACTCACCCTCGAGACGCTCGAGTTGTTCGGCGAGATGTACATGACGCTGTCGCTGTTCCCGCTGTTGCTCATCATCATCATGGTCGTGATGAAGATGATTCCAAACGCCAGCGTGACTGATCAGATGCTCTATATGGTCGTCTATGCACTGATTCCGATGATCGGCGCTGGCTTTCTCGTCCTCGTCTCGACGGTCAAACACGACGAGCCCGGCGACGGCTACCTCTCGATGGGATCGACCGAGCAGCGAACCGAAACCGGGCAAAACGACGGGCTGTTGAGTCTCGGCCTCGTCGAGCAGTTTACCGGCGAATACAGCGTATTCGATCGGATCAAAAACCGCGAAGGGACCCACGAGACGATCGAAGTGCTGCGAAACCCCCATCTCTTCTTCCGGGATCATCCGCTGATGACGCTCGTCGTGACCCTTCCGATCGCCTTGCTTATCGTCGTGACGGCGATCGTAACCGGGTCGGCACCCACGTCGTGGGGACAGCTCTTGGCAAAGCCGATCTGGGGGACGGTTATCTACCTCTACTTGCCGCTGTATATCACCACTATCCCGCTTGCGATCTTCCGCGAGTGGAACGTCCGCCACAGAAACGCCGTCCTCAATCAACTCTCCGAGGACCTTCGCAAACTCTCGAGTTCGAACGACACCGGGCTCACGCTTCTCGAGTCGCTCAAGGCAGTCTCCGACACCACGAGCGGCAAGTTAGCCCGCGAATTCGAGATGATGCACACGAAGGTCAACTTCGGGATGAGTCTGAAAGAGGCACTCATCGAGTTCAACAACAAATACCACATTCCGCGACTCGCCCGGACGACACGCCTGATTACCGAAGCACAGGAGGCGTCAAACCAGATTTCGGCAGTGCTCCGGACGGCCGCCCGCGCAAGCGAGAACCACGACGACATCGAACGCGAGCGCAAATCACGCACGCGCATGCAGATCGTGATCATCATCATGACCTTCATGACGGTGCTTGCGGTGATCGCGATCCTCAAGACACAGTTCATCGACACGATGGCCGGGCTGAGTGCGGGGAGTGGCTCCGGAGCGAGCAGTGCCGGCGGTGCCGGTGGTGGCGCGATGAGCGGGGCGAACCTGAGCGAGAACATCGACGTCGATATGCTGTCGGTGTTGTTCTTCCACGCAGTGACGCTTCAGGCGATCATGTCGGGCTTTATCTGTGGCTACATGCGGGATGCCGACCTGCTGAGTGGCCTGAAATACGTCATCGGACTGTCGTCGGTCGCACTCATTGGCTGGACGCTGGTGGCCTAATATGAGTGGGAAACAGGCATCACAACGTGACCAGGACCGCACTCGAGCCCGCCGGCCACGAACGATTTCGACGGCGTGGCTCGAGCGAGGCCAGACCACCCAGGACTTCGTCGTGGGGATCGGCGTCTTCCTGCTGGCGATCGCCTTCGTCTTCTCGTTTTTCCCGGCGCTCGTGACGCCGTATGACTCCTCGGTCGGCGGCGCTGAGACGGCACAGGCCGATCGGATCGCGGATCGGATTGTGAACGATACGTCGACGGGGACGCCGAACGAGCTCGATAAAGGTGACTTCAACACCAAATATCAAAGCGGATTGGTCGAAGAGCTCGGACTTCGATCAAGCAACGATAATGCAATCGATCAGGTAAATGTGACTGTAAAGAATATCAGTAGTAAAGAGAATGTGCTGTCCGCGGGTGACAGTTACAATAATCAGTCAGCAGCCAGTTCAGCACGGATCGTCACAATCGAGGGCAGCGACCAATGTGACCCTGCCTGCAGACTAATCGTGAAGGTCTGGTGATACGATGTCTGATAAAAACTCGCCGAACGATGATCGTGGGCAGGCCTACACCCTCGAGGGGTTCGTCAGTGCGATGGTCGTGTTGATGGCCGTGCTGTTCGCGCTGCAGTCGGTCGTGATCACGCCAACGTCGGGCGGACTGTCCGATCGCTCTGTACAGGCACAACTACAACAAGAAGCCCAAGATGCGCTCATGGTCGGTGATCGAGACGGCAATCTTTCGGAGACGATTCGCAACTGGAACACCAGCGACAATAAGTTCCACAAGGCGTCCGTTCCCGGACCTGACGGAAACTCTACCTACAATACGACAGCATTCGCGGATCAATCGCGACTCGGGGGGATACTGGAACAGCGGTTCGCAGACAACGGCTATAGTTACAACGTCGAGCTCATATACGAAAATGATGGTGAATTTAATACCACATATTTGGTTTACCAAGGCGCTCCATCGCCAGATGCCGTGACCGCGAGCTATGTCGTTACATTATACGAGAACAATATTTTGACAGCATACAAGAATGAACAGATCGCACTCACTGATTCTGAAGCTGATGACTATCCAATACCTCAAGAAACTGATACTGAACTCGTCTACAACATCGTGGAGGTGCGGGTGATCGTATGGTAACTCCAAACGCTCGCCGCAATCGGGGCCAAGTGATCCTCATTGGCGCGATTACGCTGGCGTTCATTCTGCTTGGCATCGTCGTCGTCTTCAACGGCGTCCTCTACACAGAGACGATTTCTTCGAGTTCGACAAGCCAGAGTACAGCAAACGCGGACGTGACGATGGATGGGCTTGAACATAACCTCGTTGAAACAGCCCATCGAGGTAATGTAAACGGGAACTGGACTGAGAAAGATTTTGCAGAGAGCATAACGAACCAGGGATTCACTGAGCAGTATCGGACTACGACATCGAATAGTCGGCCAGCGATCGTGAATATGAGTATTAGTAAGGATGAATATGGGTATGCTGTCTTTGGAAATGAGACTGAAGGAAATATCACCTTTAAATCAAACAAAAACAAAATCGAACATTTAATTCTTTATCTTGATGCAAGTAAAACTGATAAGATTAACATAAGCCCACAATCAGAAAGTGATTGGGTTAAAATCAGTAGTTCTGGAGATGGATTTGAGGTTGAAGACGAAAATAGCGACTGTGGTAATATCAAACATGAAATAGTCCGTTTCAATCTTATTGATGGAACTACAAATGTGAGCGGATCATGTGAGAGTGAACTTTCGATTATTGATCGTGACGAGTCATATTCTGGGGTCGTTTTTGAAAGCGGTGACAAAGACGGGAAATATGATATCGTTGTACAAAAAAAGATTACTGATCCAAATTCACACACGGTCGTTCGGGAGTTCGATACTACAATCACATATGAATCAAATCAGGTTTCGTATGAACGTAATTCCACGATTAAGGTCTATGGTGATAGCAAATGAAAATCAACTCACAGCGCACCGATCGCGGGACATCGATCACGATCACACATGTTCTGACGATCGGAATCACCACGCTGTTGATCGCCGTTCTGCTAATTAACGCCGGGACCCTCCTCGAGAACGAAACAGAACGGTCCGCCGAGTCGTCACTCGAGACGATCGGTGAACGCCTCGCCGGCGAAATCGAGAGCGTCGACAGAATGGCAGCAGACAGTGCGTCCGTAACCGTCACTGCCGATCATCCGCGGACGGTCGCGAACTCGAGATACAGTATTGAGTTGTTGGATAAAGACAAATGCCGGGATGCAGAGTTGCTGGATAATTCGACTGAGAACGACTGCCTCCACCTGACAGCATCAAACGCCGATGTGGAAGTATACGTTCCAGTCGCAATCGACAACCTCGAGCATGGGCAGCCACCAGTCTCCGGCGGTTCACTCGAGATTTCCAAAGAAAGCGGAACGATCACGATCGAGAGGGCTGACTAATGAGACGAACGACTGATTCACTCCGGACGGATGGGCGAACCAACGACCGTGGGGTGTCGGAAGTCCTCGGATTTATTCTCGTCTTCGCGATCATTCTCGGGTCGGTTACACTGCTGTCGATGACTGGCTTTCAGGCGATGCAAGATTATCAAGAGGGAGAACAGCTCCGAAACGCGGAGCGGGCGATGGAGGCATTCGCGGAGAACGCCAACGACGTCATGCGATACGATGGAATCGACACACGGCGTGGCGAACTGTCACTTCAAGAGGGAACGGTTACGACGAGCGACAGTGGGACGAAAATAAACATCACGATGACCAAAGATGATAGTTCCCAGATCGTAATTCCATCTGGGAGTCACTTTTCCGAGTACGGAAACGTGACAGAGAATACTATAAACATAGGTGCGTTCACGTATACCGTCGATAACGACCGGATTGCATACGAAGGCGGCGGGGTCGTGCGGGGCGACGAATCCGGCAGCGTCTTTCTCAAGCGGCCACAGCTTCGGTGTGATAATAAGACAACTGAGACAGCAGTAATCTCTCTTGTCACGATCTCAGCGGACAATCAGTCGATACAAAGCAGTGGTCAGGTCGGATTTACAATATCCGAGGTAGACAATCCCGGTCGAACCAGTAATGTCTACACTGACGTGGACGACGTTTCCATAGACGTTCAAGGTTCTCCAAATGAGCGTGCATGGAACCGAACGCTTGGACATGGCAATTGGGAACGTAAGGACGGCATCAAGGGAACATGTGACTTCGAATCAGATAATGGGAAAGTCGTCGTCACACTCGTCGAGGTCGACATCGAGTACTGATCGGTGACTCGTCCTGCACCTATTTCGGCCCCCAGTCGCCAGTCACCATCGCACGTAATCCGGCACGCTCGGTCAAGGCTTCGACGCGAGCTGCCTGCTCATCAATATCCCCTGCAGTCTCGAGGTAGAGCCCCCGCGAGAGCGGCGTCGGGTCGTCCATCGGCGATCCGTCGGCGCGGACAGGGGCGTCGTTCAGCACCGTTTTTCCGGCGTCGTCCGGTGCCCATGGGACCTCGACGCCGGCGAGGCCGCGCTCGAGCAGATACTCGGCGGCTTCGACGAGCGCACCGGCCGCGCTCGAGTGGCCGACCGCGCCGATCGAGCCGCGCTCGTTGAAAAAGCGGACAACGTATTCGCCGTCGTCGGTCGCGGCAGTGCTGTCGGTCTCGGTCGCGTCGGTGTCGCTGTGGTCGGTCGCGTGGTCCGAAACGGTGGCGTCCGTGTCGGTGGCATTTGTGTCCGTCGGCGTCTCTGGTTCAGCGTTGCCACCGGCGACACCGTCGTCCTGTTCGGGATCGCTCGAGTCGGACCGAGCGGACGATACCGATCCGGACGGTGGTGACTGGCTGTCGTCCGTGATCGCCGATTCGCTGAACTGGACCGACACGTCCGCAGCGGTGTCTCCATCGGCGTTGAGGCGGCTCGACTCGTATTCAGCGAAGGTGACGAGCAGTTGCTCGAGGAATCGATCGGTCGCGGACGCGAACTCGTCGGCGTAGACCTCGCCCTGACCGACGGCGTCTGTGAGGCGATCGGTGATCTCGTCAGTCAGAGCTGGTCGTTCGACGGCGAGTTGCCGGGCGACGTGCGCCCGTGTGTGTCGCCCGAGCTGTTGGCCGAGTGCTGCCCGCGAGTAGGTGGCGATCACCGACTCGTTGGCCTCGAGTTCGGCGAGGTCGAGCGCACAGTAGTCGAGCTCGCTCGAGCCGGCCAGCAGGAGATAGTCGCGGCCGTTCGTGTAGATCGCCCGGTCGACGCCGGACCACGTCATCGCTGACTGGATCGCATTCGCTCGTGTGCCATCCAACGACTCAGTGGCGGACTCGACAGCGACGAACAGGGCCGGAACCGACTCGACAGCCAGCACGTACTCGAGGTGCGTCTCGTCGACGACCCGATCGGGCAGACACGAGTCGGCACGGACGGTCCAGCCAAGCGTCTCGAGAAACGGTTCGACGAGCCAGCGGCGGGTTTCCTGTTTGGTTGCCGGCGGCGAGGAATCGACCAGCGTCGCGGCGCGGGCAACGAACGAGCCAAGGTCGAAGGAAGGCATTCGGAGGACCTAGTTCGTGAGCAGACATGTAATGGTCGGTTGGATTCCAGTTTCCGAACAAACCGCACCAGGGGTCGTCAGGAGTTCGAGCGATGGTCGGGCCAGCCGGCGTGGTCAGGCTTATCGTCTCGCTGATAAATGCGCAATCGGGCCTCACAGACGGTAAACGCCGACTTGAGTGTCGGAGGAATCGTCTCGGCTTTCCCGATGACGAGATAGCCGTCGGGTCGCAGCGAGCGCGCGATGGTCTCGAGCATCGACTCCTTGTACGCGTTATCGATGTAGATAAACAGGTTGCGACAGACGACGAGGTCGAACCCCGACTTCGGATCGTCGTTGATCAGGTCGTGACGCCGGAAGCGGACGTTTCGTTTCACGGCGTCGCTGATCTGGAAGGTCCGGCCGTCGACATCGACGTAGCGATCGTAGTCGTCGAGAAAAGAAAGCTGGTCATCTAAGTCGACGGTTCGAGATTCCTCGTAGACGCCCGTCCGAGCCGTCTCGAGGGCCGGCTCGCTGATGTCGGTTCCGAGAATTGCGACTGACGACTCGTCGATCTCGGGATCGTCGTGGGCGAGCATCGACAGCGAGTACGGTTCCCGACCGTCGGCACAGGCGGCACTCCAGACCCGGACGGTGTCGGTCCGATCGGAGAGCCGCCGGAGGATCGTCCGGAGCCCAGACCAGACGTCAGGGTTGCGAAAGAAACCTGTGACGTTGATGCTGAGTGCCTCGAGCAGTGCCTCCTGTTCGTTCGGATCGGTTCGCAGTTTCTCGAAGTACGCTTCGTAGGTCTCAGACTGCGTGCGACGCATCCGCGAAGAGACCCGCCGATCGAGATAACTGTCGTTGTAGTGGCTCGTCGCGAAGGCCAGTTCGTTCTCGACGAACGTGAGGACGTCATCGAACGCGCCGTCGTCACCGACGCTATCGGAGTCGAAGCCGGTCTCTTCTGTGCCGTCGATCACAGCTTCGTCACTCCGTTGTCACTGTTCGAGGACGTGACGATGAGCGTCCCGGTCCCGGGTGTAAACTCGACGGTTCGGCCGTAGTCGCCGCCGACGTCTTCGGCCTCGAGCGGGACGCCGAGTTTCTCGAGTTCGGCTTTCGCGGCCGCGACGTTTCGCTGGCCGACGCCCTCGCCGAAGCTCTCGAACTCGAACATGTCGCTGCCGCCGGCGATCTTCGCCTCGACGTCGGTGTAGTGGGCACCCTGCTCGACCATTCGGCGGAGCAGCGCGCGGATCGCCGTGTCGGCGTATTTGCCGGGTTTGCGGTCGCTGTTTTCGGCGGCATCCCCGTCGGGTAACATGGCGTGGGCTAAGCCACCGATTCCGGTTTTCGGATCGTAAAGCGCGATAGCCAGACACGATCCCAGTCCGTAGGATTTGAGCGTGTCGTCGCCGTCGCTGATGGCCAGTTCGGAGATGCCGACCTGAACCGGTGTCGGTGCCCCTGGTTCGGTGCCGTAGGTTTTCATGTGTTATCGACTTCCTGAAACTCCGCCGTCGTCGGCGTCTCCTCGATCCGATCGACCTCGAGGTTGTTCAGTGCCCGCTCTAAGTCCGACTCGTCGGGGATCGCGTACACCTGACAGTCGAACTCGCGGCCGTCGGCGACGACGATCGTGTCGAAGACGAACGCGAAGTCCTGGTTTTCGCCGAGCTGGATGATCACGGGATCGACGGCCGCAGCGCCGATATCGTGGATGAACTCCGGCGTCGAGTGGTCGATCGTCGTATCGAGGACGTTCGCCCAGCCGTCGAGAAAGCCACTGGCCATGATGTTGCCCAGCTCTTTGATCGCGCTGGTCCCCATCTCGCCGAAGCCGTCCTCGTCGACTGCCATGGGGACCATCGCGTCGACGATTTCGTGGGCCGACTCCTCGTCGAACAGGAAGAGCAGATAGCCACTCGGCAGCCCGTCGAACTCGAAGGCAGCGCCGACGAGCGTTTCGTTTGCCACCTGTTCGGGGATCGCCTCGAGCGAGACGAAGTTGAGCCGGCGAATCTCGACGCTGGTGTCGATCCCGGTCAGCGTCGTCGCGGTCTCGGCGACTTCTTTGGCCCCGCGTTCGGCCATCCGGTCGAAGCCCTCGAGTTTGTCGTACTCGATGCCGTCGCTGGTGCGAAGCCGGTCTAAAAGCTGCGACATCGACTCGCGTTTCGGCAGAAGGTAGTGATTGAATCCGACTTCGGTGCCGACGGTCTCGATCCGACTCTGGAAGAGCAAGGCGAGGTCGTCGTCGGATGGTGCTTCGTCGATGTCGCCGAAAAACGGCTCGGCGGTTTGGCCCTCAACGAACTCCGGCGTCGAAACGTCGATGACTGCCTCGAGCACGTCGGCCCAACCGTCGATGAAACCGCTGTTCATGATGTGGCCGACCTCGGTCGCGGCGCTTTCGGTCATGTCGTCGAACGCGTCGACATCAGTGACGTCGGCGTCGACGGCAGCGTCGGGGCCCGCTTCCGAGAGCAGCGTTTCGACGACCCGGAGTGCGCTTTCGCGCTCGAAGACGACGATCGAGTACCCCTCGATCGCGCCGGTCAGCTTGACGCGGACGCCGACCTTCTCGGTCCCATCCTCGAAATCGTGGCGGATCTCCTCGCCACGCATGAAGTTGAGTTTCGTCACGCCGAGTTGCGTCTCGACGCCGAGCATGTGCGTGAGTCGGCCCGCCGCGAGACCGGCCCCCTCTCGAGCCATCCGGTAGAACGTTCCCAGTGCGTTGACGTCAAGTTTCATGCGGTTTGGACGTCGATATCGTTGACCATTTCGACGAACTCTTCTAAGTCGGGGAAGGCGTAGATCTCGGCTTCGATCTGGTAGCTGGGGACTGCCAGATCCGAATCGAAAAACAGCGCGAGATCGTCGCCGCCGAGACTGGCCGTCCGGGTAACGATGTCGCCAGCGGGTGCGTAGACGAGTTGTGGCGCGGCGATGTCGATCGCACGCCCGAGGACGTCGGCCCAGCCGTCGATAAAGCCGCTGGCCATCATATTGCCCATCTCTTCGACGGCGCTTCTGGCCATCTTTCCGGAGACGTCGCCCATATCGTCGACGACATCGCGCAGCATGATCGCCGTGATCTTCTTCGCGCTCGCCTCGGGAAAGAGAATGAGGATGTGTCCGTGGGGTTCGTCGAGCAGCCGGACGCGGACGCCGACCCGCTTGCCGCCATCGAGCTGGGACTCGATGTCGTCGACGTCGATGAAGTTCGTCTTGGTGACCTCCATCTGGGCGTCCTCGCCGGTCAGTTTACTCATGTTGTCGGCGACGCCGTTCGTTCCGACTTTTGCCATCTCGTTTATGAAACTCAGCTTTCGAATGTCGACCATCATCGTCATGGGTTCCTCCGTAGGGTTGGATGTTCGCGTTCGTTCATAGTGTCGTCACGTCTAGAATGTTGACTACCTCCCCTCGCCCCCGAACCGTCGCACCGCTGATCCCCGGGACGCCGCTCATAAAGCCTTCGAACGGCTTGACGACGACCTCCTGTTGGCCACGGATCTCGTCACAGTACAAGGCGACCTCGCGGACCTCCCCGCGGATGCGGACGACCATCCCGTCGCCGTTTTCGCCGGCGGCCGGTGTCTCGAGGACGTCGGCCAGCGAGACGACTGGATAGTCGCCGACCTCGCCGGGGAGGACGGCCTCGCCGTCGACAGTCTCGATGGCCCGTGCGGACTCGACGTCGCGGACGGCCTTGGTCGGGACGCCGAACTCCTCGCCGCCGCTTTCGACGAACAGGATCTCGTCAATCGCGACTGTCACGGGGAGCGTCATCGTGACGGTCGTCCCCGCGCCCTCCTCGCTGTCGATCGAGACCGTTCCCTCGAGGTCCTCGACCGTCCGCTTGACGACGTCCATCCCGACGCCGCGACCGCTGACGTCGGTCACCTCGTCGGCCGTCGAGAGGCCGGAATGGAAGATGAGGTCGTAGACCTCCTCGTCGGCCATCGCGGCCGCCTCGTCATCCGTGAGCACGTCAGCGTCGACTGCCTCAGCGCGCAGGCGGTCGGGATCGAGGCCGCCCCCGTCGTCCTCGACCGTGATCGTCACGCGGTCGCGTTCGCGCTCGGCGTGAACCTCGACGGTACCTTCGGGGGGCTTGCCGGCCGCCTCGCGAACGTCAGGCGATTCGATCCCGTGATCGACGGCGTTGCGAACCAGATGAATCAGCGGATCTCCGATCCGATCGAGGATACCCCGGTCGAGTTCGACGTCCTCGCCGATCATCTCGAAGGCGACCTGCTTGTCCTGATCGCGTGCAATGTCGCGGACGACTCGTGGCAGCCGGTTGGTCACCGTCTCGAGTGGCACCAGCCGAATGTCCATCACAGTCTCTTGGAGATCGGTCGTCAGATCCGACAGCGCGTCGAGTTCCGTCTGGATGGCAGCCTCATCCTCGTCGACCTCGGCGGCGTGTCGGAGCCGAACGCGGCTCGTCACGAGCCCCTCGACGAGCGTCAGCAGTGAATCGATCTGCTCGATATCGACGCGAACCGACTGGACCTCGTCCGTCTCGTCGTCGTCCGGTTGCTCGTCTCGTTCGGGGACGTCGATATCCGGAATCACCAACTCGGGTTCGTCGACGATCCGCACGACGCCGTCATCGGCCGCATCGGCAGCAGAATCGGCTGCATCGTCACCGAATGACGCCGTCGACGGTGCGCTCGAGTCGTCACCAGCCTCCGAATCGGTCGCGTCGAATCCGACATCGGCGCTGTCGAAGGCCTCGGTCCCGTCGAACACGTCGTCGTCGAGGATGTCCTCGAAGTCGGCGTCACCAGTCTCGAAGTCGTCGTCAGTACCCTCGAACGAATCAGTGGTGGGATCGTCGAATTCATCGTCGTCGAACGAGGCAGTCGCCGTCTCGAACGGGTCCGACTCGGCCGTCTCGTCTCCGAGCGCGTCGTCGGCGTCCGCGGAGTCGAACGCGTCGGCGACAGCCGATTCGCCGAACGTCTCGTCGGTGTCAGTGACGTCCACATCGAACGAGTCCTCAGCGACGGCATCGCCGTCGTCGCCGGTCTCGAACTCATCGGCGGGTTCGAAGCCACTGTCGTCGGTGTCAACGTCTCCTTCGTCGGTGTCTGCCGTCTCGAGGTCGTCGGCCGTCGCACTATCGTCGGTGTCCGCGTCTTCGACCGTCTCGTCGGCTGGCTCGAGCTCGTCCGTGCTCGTCTCGCCGGTCTCGACGATCGCATCGACGTCGACATCGTCGAACTCGTCGTCGCCGGCTGGCGCATCGACCAGCACGTCGTCGACTTCGCTTTCGGACGCGTCTTCGTCGAGAAACGGACCGTCGGCAGCGTCCTCGCCGAGGAGTTCGTCCATGCCGACTTCCTCCTCGTCATCGAACTCGTCGAACTCGAGTTCGTCGAGTTCGTCTTGCAATTCGTCGAAGCCGACCATCTCGACCTCGTCTTTGAGCTCGTCGAAGACCGCACTGGCATCGTCGACATCGTCGGGGTCGTCGTCGACTGCAGCTGCGTCGTCATCTGCTGCCCCGGTCGAACCGGCGGTCGTCGCGTCGGAAGCGGGGTCGACAGGTGAGTCGCCCGGCTCGTCGTCGAGTTCGCCCATTTCGTCCTCGCCGAGTAAGTCGTCGAACGAGCCGGCTTCGCCCATGTCGTCGAAGGGCTCGAGCTCGTCGTCGTCGATGGTTTCGACCTGTTCGTCTAGGTTGTCGAACTCGTCGAACTCGTCGAGGAGTTCGTCGACTTCGAGCTCCTGAGCCTCTTCGGACGAAATGTCGTCGGCTTGGTCAGTGTCGGCTGTCGACTGGGCCGACTCGCCGGGAGTCTCGAACCGGTCGGTCACGTCGACGATCTCGAAGTCATCGACCTCGTCGACCGGCTCGAGACCGGAGGCGATCGCGGTTTCGCCGACCGCGGTGGCGAAGACGGCATCGAAGCGGCCGTCGTACTCGTCGGCCGCGATCTGGGACTGTGGCGGATCGGTGCCGATCAGATCGAAGGCATCGATCAACGCATCGACGACCAACTCCCCGTTGTTGATGTCCTCGCGCTCGGAGATCGCAAGCCGGGTGAGGTAGACGTCGTGGGTGTCGTCTGCCGGCGGATCGAACCGCGAACACACCGCGTCGATCTCGTCGTCCGAGGGGACGGTACATCCCGTCGCTGCCTCGCTATCCGCACCGTCGAGGCGGCTCCGAAGCGCGGCGATCGTCGCCGACGGATCGGTCTCGATCTCGCCGTCTGCAGCGACCTCGTCGACCATCGTCTCGAGTTCGTCGACGGCGTCGAAGACGTCGTCCATCAGCCCTGGGGAGACCTTGAGGTCGTCACCGCGGACGGCGTCGAGGACGTCTTCGATCGCGTGGGCGAGATCGCTGGCCGATTCGAGCCCCATCGCCCCGCAGTTGCCCTTGAGCGTGTGTGCGATCCGGAAGATGTTCTCCATCGCCGCCTCGTCGTCGGGATCGCGCTCGAGGGTGAGCAAGGCGTTGTTCAGTTCTGTGATCCGTTCTTCGCTTTCCTGCACGAACTCTGTCAGATACTCAGTCATCGTTCTCACCGTCCGTCGTGAACGCGTCGACGATGGCGTCGACGACCCCGTCTGCGGGTGCGACCGTGTCGACACAGCCGGTTTTGATTGCCTGACAGGGGATGCCAAAGACGGGGCTCGTCGCCTTGTCCTGTGCGATCGTATAGCCCTCTGCGGCTTTGATCGCCTCAATACCGGCCGCGCCATCGAATCCCATCCCGGTCAATACGACCCCACAGAGCCCGCTTGTGACCGCATCGGCGGCGCTTTCCATCGTCACGTCGATCGACGGTCGTACGCCGTGGACTCGCTCGCCGTCGCTGAGTCGCACGCGGAGACAGTCGTCGACCGCGGAGGCAACCTCGAGATGGGAGTCACCCGGTGCGACTGCGACGTCGCCGGGCTCGAGCCACTCGCCGTCGGACGCCTCGAAGACGTCGTATGCGCTGTGGGCATCGAGCCGGTCAGCGAACCGTTCCGTAAATCCGGGGGGCATGTGCTGGACGACCAGCACTTTCGCCTCGAGGTCGGCCGGCAGCTGCTCGAACAGACGTTCGACGATCTTCGGGCCGCCGGTCGACGCTCCGAGGACGATCGTTGGCGCGGTTGTCCGCTCGGCGGGAAGCGACGCTGTGTCTTCGTCGGCCTCCGACAGCGACTCGATTGCAGAGCGTGCGTTCGGCCCGGCCGGCCCATGATCACCGGATACCTGCACGTCGCCACTGCCGCCGGCGACGGCGTTTCCGGTGGTTGTCCCTTGCCCTGGCCGCGGGTTGCCGGCGACCCTCGAGCGGGTCGCGTGGGCCGTCGCGGTGGCTCGAGCGAGCGCTACCGTCGAGACGTTCGCATCGGCGAGATCGTCGACTTTCGTGACGACCTCGTCAGTCAACTGGACGATGGTCCGCGAATCGGAACCATCGGGTTTGTGGAGAAAGTCGACGGCACCACGCTCTAACGCATCGAGTGTCGCCTCCGCCCCGCGTTCGGTGTAGACACTGAGCATGAGAATCGGGGCCGGGTTCGTCGTCATGATCCGTTCGACGGCGTCAATGCCGTCTAACTCGGGCATCTCGACGTCCATCGTGATGACGTCCGGATCGAACGTGCTGGCGAGCGCGACGGCCTCCGAACCGTTCGCAGCTGTTTCCACCTCGTAGCCGGCGTCACCGAGTGCGTTGCCGATGACTGTCCGCATGAACCTCGAGTCGTCGACAACGAGTGCTCTCGTCATGCCGCAACGACGTCTGAAAGGGCCTTTCTGACGCTGGGTTCTTCGAACGGTTTCGTGACGTAGCCGTCCGCACCAGCCTTCACGGCGAGTTTCATCTTCTCACGCTGGCCGACGCTCGTACACATGATGACGCGGGCGTCCGGATCGATCTTCTTGATCGCTGCGGTCGCCTTGATGCCGTTGCATTTGGGCATCACGATGTCCATCATGACGACGTCGGGGTCGTGTTCTTTGTACATTTTGACGGCCTCTGCCCCGTTAGACGCCTCTCCGACGATGCGATAATCTTGTTCCAGAATCTGGCGCAATAGGTTTCGCATAAAATGAGAGTCGTCCACGATGAGCACCCCTGTCGACATTCAGTAGTACACCAAATTCTGGTAGCGATACAACTACCATAAATGCTGTCTCCCCATTATCAGTCGTGATAAATGTCAGAGACGATCCGGAGATTCCACGTGGACTGCGGTCTCGAACGTGGTTCGGTTGCGGCCGTGCGTGTCCCGCCTGCCGACCGGATTTTGTATCGATTGACCAGTTTAGCGATAGAGTCTCTTATACGGACTCCTGTCAGTCAGTGCCGGTGGGACCGCACCCCGCACTGCGGGCCCACCGGGAGATCGGGACAGCAGCCCGTCTCACTGCTGTCCTGACGCCAACAGCATCCGTTCGACATCGATGAGTGCGGTTGCCTCGATCACGATCTCCTGTGTCACGCCATTGGTCGCGTCGCCATCGGGTTCGTCGTTGACGTCTTCAGCCGATTCGATCTCGAACGTCTCGCCGATCGAACCGCCGAACCCACCGCTCGCGCCACCACCCGACGACAGCGTCGACGCGTCGCCGATACTGGACTCGGAGATACCGGTCCCATCATCTGCGCGGCCGCTTGCGGTCACGTTCGTCGACTCGTCAGACTGTGATCGCTCGTGTTCCTGTGTGACGAGTGCGACGACCAACGGATGCTCGAGGGCATCGCCGGAGAGGGGACTGTCGGCGACACTGTCGTCGTCGATCACGTTGCTCTCGGGGACGACCTCGACGCCGATCACGTTGTCGACGCGGATCGCAGCCGATTGCCGATCGCTCGGGCGGTCGAACACGACCAGCCGCTCACGCCCCGTGTCGATCTCGGGGGTCGGGAAGTGAACCCGCGGATCGATGACTGCTGTAATCTCACCACGAAGGTCCATCAGCCCCTCGATCGCAGGCGGCGTTCGTGGCACTCGAGTCACCTCCGTGGGCGGTTCCGTGACCGTTCTGACGGCGTCGACCGGCAGCGCGAATCGGTATTCTCCGACGGTAACGAAGACGAACTGAACGACGTCTTCGTCGTCGCCATCGGCGTCGGCACTGCCCGACTCGCGGGGTCGATCGGTGCCGTCGATATCGATTCCAAGAAGCTTTTCTGAGAGATCCGGGGCCATCGTCCTGTTCGTGTATCAGAGTCCACCACTAAAACGTTGACTCCCACGTGTGTGTTCATTCGATTTATCTATCGCCATCGTTACCATCCGGTTGAACGATTCGGTGCGTTCATTTTCTCCGTCGACCGTGTTCAGAGTAAATGGGACCGGCACCGAACCACGATGGGGCAACCGCCGACGACAAACGGGTGACCGTCCTCACGTTCGACCTCGAGGATCGACGCTACTGTGTCAGCGCCGAGTCGGTCGCCTCAGTCCTCGGCATCGCGGACGACTCCGCACTCGCGGACGCCGACGATCCGTGGAACGCGGGGGCGATCACCGTCGCCGGCGAGCGGGTCAGGGTGGTCGACCTCCCGCGGGTGTTCGGCGCGTCGTTTCGCACAATGGCTCGCGTCGATGCGCCGAAACTGCTCGTCTTCGACGCCACCGACGACACCGGTCGGTATTACGGCTGGCTGATCGACGACGTGGGAACGACCAGCGACGTTCGACCCGCCGCGCTTGAGCCACCGCAGGTGAACACGACCCATATCAAGGGACGCCTCGAGATCGAGGGCCGGGAAGTCGTCTGGCTCAATGAGCAAACGATGCACGGCTGAGTCGATTCGAGCGCTCGCCTCGCGTTCGTGGCGACGGCTCAGATCGTTATCGAGACGCGGTCAGAAGGGGATGGCCGGTGTCGGCAGTGTCTACAGAAGTCCTGGAGGTCCATCGTCGGAATCGTCGTCGAGATCGAGACCGAACTCCTCGCGCTGTTCGCGGAGTCGCTTGACCTGCCGGTAGTAGTATCCGATGCCGATCCCACCGAAGAGGACGACGACACCGGTGAGGCCGAGGAACAACGGAATGTCACGCGCGAGGTAGTATCGAAGCGAGATCGCACGATCTGCCTCGATCTCGTCCCAGGAGAAGCGCACCTGCCCGTCAACGACTTCGCGTTCGTACCCGTTCGGTGAGATTTCGCCGAACAAGAAGTTCGACGCCCGGTGGTTCTCGGGCAGTCGCACCTCGTAGGAGCCCGTGACGTACGCCGGCTGGCGGAACGTCTTCCGGCCGGCATCGCCCGAGAACGCGAGCGTGCCGTTCTCGTCGGGGACGGAGATGGTCGTCGCCGACCCGCCCTGTTCGATCTCGAGGTCAGAGCCGTTGACCTCGGTCCCGTTGGGATACCAGTAGCGAACGCTGTAGATATCCAGCGGTTCCTGACTGTAGATCGTCGACTGAGACAGCGAGAGCTCCTCGGTTCCGTTTAAGTCGTAAACAGTTCGGTACTCGCCGCTGTTGAGGAGGTCGCCGTCATCGAGTGCGATCGTGACGTCGGCGTCGCTGTCGCGAACGTCGCTGTAATCTTGCTCGCGGTCGAGTTCCTCGTCGGAGATGCCGCCGGAAAACGCCGCACAGCCGGCTCCCAGCAACAGCAGGGCGACTGCGACCGTCGCGAACACGAGCCGGCGATTCATACTAGGGAACGACACAGCGCAGTTCGGCCGGGAGGTACTCGCCGACGCTTGCGAGCAGGCCCGGCGGGTCGGTGTCTTCGGTACAAACGACGCTTTGCTCGAGCAAGCCGAGTCGCTCGACGGTGACGTAGTCCTGTGCGTGGCCGGCACGATTGAGCGTGGCCCGCACTTCCGCGCGGGTGGCGCTGTTGACGTTGAGTCGGCCGTCGCCGCGAGTCCACTCGTAGAGACGGTCCTGTGTTGTGTCGGCGAGTCGGGATGGTTCGTTATCCCCGCCGTAGACGAACTGCAGCGGCATGTGTTGGACCAATCCGTACCGGTCTCGGATCTGGGTTGCCGATCCCGGGCCGAGTCCGAGTTCGTCGGTCGGAATCCGGACTCCGTCGCCCTGTCCTGCATCGAGGACGAAGCCGTCGTCGTCCCAGGACTCGAGCGTCCCGATGTAGGTCTCGCCAGTCTCGAGGTCGGGGACGATCTCGCCGAACTCCTCGCGGAGGACGTTGCGTGCGACGGTGGCGTCGTCACCCTCAATCGTCACTGATGGGAAATCGTCGTGGCGCACGCCGATATCGAATTCGACGTCGAGGTCGCCGACCTCGTTGTTGACGAGCGAGCGCAACGAATCCAGCGAACGCTCGCGGGCGTCACCTTCGACGTACAGTTTGGTTGCGAGTACGACCATTAGGCGTCCGCGTCGATGTTGAGTTCGTCCTCGAGCGCGTCGAGGCGGTCGTCCATCGCATTGACCAGGCGGTCGTTTTCCATCGATTCCAGCGGCGAGCCACATTCGGGACACTCGAAGCCGAAGTCCATCGCTTCGCCGAACTCGAAGCGAATCGAACAGATCTCACAGAGGTAGAACTCGTGGTTGCGCTCGTACTCCTGGCGCTCTTCTAAGGCCTCGTGGAGTCGGTACATCTCCTCTTCTAAGTTCTCCGGGATGTTGTCGTACTCGAAGGTCCAGAGGTAGGTCAGCCACCCCGAGTCCTCGTCGCGCAGCCGTCGATAGGTCGCGAGATCGTTCTCGTAGAGAATGAACAGCGCGCGCCGCACGTCGTTTAACTCGAGGTCGAGTTCCTCGGCGAGTTCCTCGTCGGTAACCTCGCCGTCCGGTGGTGCCGCTGCGACGGGCATCCCCGTGGGACCGACCAGCTCGTGCAAATATTTCTGAATTACTGGGTCCTCGAGCAGGTCCTCAAAAGCCATTGCCTACACGTAACGGCATGAAGCCATTAAGTCTTGTTAACTCCCGCGCATCATGTTGCGCCGCCTCGCGAGTGACCGACCGGTGCGGCCAGTTCACTCGTGGTGTTCGTCCGCGTCGTCGGCCGGCACGACTCGCTTGCCCGTCTCCATCGGGATTACCGTTCGATCGGCGTCGGCCCAGTCTTGCTCGAGTTCGCGGCCCTCAAATAGCCGGTCGAGGAAGACGGCGAGTCCCGCGACTTCGGAGTGGGGCTGATTGGTGACGCCGACGTTCCAGTCGGCTTCCTCGTAGACGTCGAAGGAGACCTTCTCGGAGCCGACCACGAGCAAGAGCGCCTCGCCCTCGCTGTCGTGGGCCGTCCGGATCTCGGCGTCGACGTCCTGGACGCGCTCGCCGTACATCGTGAGGTGGACGACCTGCCCCTCCCAGTTACGGATGACGGCATGGGGCGAGTCGGTCAGTTCGGCCTCGAAGGGGCCGCCAAATCGGTCGGTGATGTCCCTGACGGTCTCGAGCGACTGGCCGGCGTTGTCGGGAAAGAGGACGCGGTCGGCACCCAGTGCCCGCGCGGTCAGGCCGACGTGGGTCGTCATCCGCTCGTCCCGGCCGGGGCGGTGGCCGAGCCGAAGGACGGCGACCTCGCTGTCGTCGTGCATGCTCGCATCCACTCTCGGAGCGGGTTAGGGGGTTTCGCTTTCGATCCGCTCTCCCGTCTCGGACTCGCAGGATCGGTATCGGTAAGGTGGGGCCACACGACAGGGCGACCATGAACGTCACTATCACGCCCTCGCGCGTCGCTGGGACGGCGCGAGCACCGCCGTCGAAGAGCTACACGCACCGTGCGATCCTCGCGGCGGGCTACGCCGGCAAAGCGACCGTCCGCGACGCCCTCTGGAGTGCGGACACACAGGCGACCGCCCGCGCCGTCGAGTTGTTCGGCGGCGACGTCGACCGACACGACGACGGCACCCTCGAGATCGACGGCTTCGACGGCCGCCCCGACGTGCCGGCGGACGTCATCGACTGTGCGAACAGCGGGACGACGATGCGACTCGTCACCGCGGCGGCGGCGCTCGCTGACGGCACGTCGGTGCTGACTGGCGACGAATCGCTGCGCTCACGTCCACAGGGGCCGCTGCTCGAGGCACTTGCCGACCTCGGCGTGGAAGCGGACAGCACGCGCGGAAACGGGCAGGCTCCGCTGGTCATCACCGGCCCGCTCGCCGGCGGCGCGGTCTCGATTCCGGGTGACGTCTCCTCGCAGTATATTACCGCTCTGCTGATGGCCGGTGCGGTCACCGACGAGGGAATCGAACTCGACCTCGAGACGGAACTCAAGTCCGCGCCCTATGTCGACATCACGCTCGAGGTGCTGGCTGATTTTGGCGTCGACGCCCACAAGACAGAGACCGGCTTCGCGGTCGACGGCGGGCAATCCTACGCGCCTGAAGGCGGCGAGTACGCGGTCCCCGGCGACTTCTCGTCGATCTCCTACCCGCTCGCGGCGGGTGCGATCGCCGCCGCCGAGGGCGAGACGGTTCGCATCGAAGGCGCACAGCCGAGCGCGCAAGGTGACAGTGCGATCGTCGAAATCGTCGAGCGGATGGGTGCCGACGTCGACTGGGACCGGGATGCAGGGACGATCGACGTTTCACGGGCCCCACTCACCGGTATCGAAGTCGACGTCGAGGACACACCGGACTTGCTCCCGACGATCGCGACGCTGGGGGCCGTCGCCGACGGCGACACACGGATTACGAACGCCGAGCACGTCCGCTACAAGGAGACCGACCGCGTGAGCGCGATGGCCGAGGAACTCGGAAAAATGGGCGTCGAGACCACCGAGGAACGGGACTCGCTGACGATCCACGGCGGCGCGTCGGCACTCGAGGGAGCGACCGTGTCGGGCCGCGACGACCACCGGATCATCATGGCGCTCGCACTCGCTGGATTGGCCGCCGACGGCGAAACCACTATCGAGGGAGCCGACCACGTTGACGTCTCGTTCCCCGGCTTCTTCGGCATGCTCGAGGAGTTGGGCGTCGCCCTCGAGCGACGGGCGTAACGGCTGTGTGGCGTCGGGCAGCCGACACACGGCGCAGTGACGCAGTCAGGGCGCTCTCGACCCTGAGAGTAACGATTCGAAGATCTTCTTCTGTGCGCGCCGGAGGTGCTGATGGAACGTCGCCGGTGCGATCTCGAGCGATTCGGAGACGTCCTCGCCGGAGGCGTCACGGGGCCACTCGAAAAAGCCCGCGTGGTAGGCGGCCTCGAGGGCCGCTCGCTGGCGATCGGTAAGCTCGTCCGTCAGCACGTGGCGGATGCGTTCGGCGGTAGTGTCAGGGCGCGCGATCTGGCGGTGTTTCAGCAGTTCCGCGGCTGGATAGGTCGTCTGCACGACATCGATCGCGCGCCGAACGTCGGCACCCGGTGCGAGGAGGACCGTCATCCGGTAGTCACCGTCTTCGATGACGACACGCTCGATGGCACCGCCAAGCGAGGCAATCGTCGACAGCACCGGCGGATCGGACAGCCGGAGTTCGAAACTCGTTGGCCCGTCTGCGGTCCGGTAGGTTATGTCCGCCCAGTGTGGGATCGTCTCGACGAGCGCGTCCATCCCTGCGATCGCATCCTCGGTGAGCGTCCCGTAGGCGAGATACTCGTCGTTCTCGATGGGGACGATGTGGTCGAGCGTGATCGTGCCGGCGGCCGTCGCGTCGGCTCCGACGGCGGCAAAGATGTCGCGAATACGAAACTGAAGTTCGACGACGTCATCGCTCATCAACGCCCGCTTGCGCTCGGTGGCGGCGATCGCGTGGCCCACTACCTCTCCAAGTTGACTGACAACCGCCCGTTCCTCACCCTCGAACGCGTTCGGTCGGTCAGCATAAACGTTCAACACTCCGTAGACGGTGTCCTCGTAGACGATCGGAATCGCTGCCGACGAGCGGAAGCCGTACTGTTCGATGTGGTCGCGCCACGGGTCGTGTCTGCTGTCGGCCTCGATATCCTGTGACGTCTGTGTTTCGCGCTCGAGAATCGCCCGGCCAGTCGGTCCCTGACTGCGCTCGTCGTCGGGATCAGTCGAGATCGTGATCTCGTCGAGATAGCCGTCGACGCCAGCCTCTGCTCGGAGGTTCACCGTCTGTGAGTCGACGTCGACGTCGCCGACCCAGGCGAACAGATACGACTCCGCCTCGGCGAGGCGCTCGCAGACGACGCGCTCGATCTCTTCGCGTGTCGACTGAGCGATCACCTCGTCGGTGATGCTGCGGACGACATCGTTGAGATTATTGAGTGCAGCGAGTTGCTCGCGCTGGCGCTCGAGGTCCTGTTCGTGCTCGATCCGCTCAGTGATATCCTGAAACGCGCCACGGAGGGCAACCACTTCGCCGTCGGTTTGCACGGGGTCACAGATCGACCGGACCCACCGCAGGTCCCCATCGTTCGGCACGATTCGGAGCGTGAGATCGTACGGGCTGCCGTCTTCGATCGCGCGGTCGATCGCCTCACGGAGCGGTGGCTGATCCTCGGGGTGGTAGAACGAGATCGATTCCTCGAGGTCGACCTCCTGCTCCGGCGAGAGCCCGTGAATCCGATAAACCTCGTCGGTCCACCGGAGGTCGGCGGGTGTCGTACTCACGTCGAGTTCCCAGGCCCCGACGCTGGCCAGTTGCTGTGATTGTTCGAGCAGTTCCGTCGTTCGCTCGAGGGTGGCCTCGTGTTCGCGGAGCTGGCGCTCTTTTCGTTTGCGCTCAGTGATGTCCTGATAAATTGCCATGCCGCTGAACACGATCCCATCGTCGTCGGTTACGGGAGAGACCTGTATCCACAGCTCGCGGCCGTTTCGCGTCACCTCGAACGTCGTCGTTTCGCCGTCGAGCGCGCGCTGATAGGCTGCTTCGACCTGGTCGCAGGTCGCTGGCTCGGTGAACAATGTGCCGGCTGGCGCGCCGACAAGTTGGTCTGGGTCAAGACGACACTGTTTGACGAGTTCGCCGCCGACGAGCGTGTACTCGAGGTCGTCGTCGAAGAGTGTGACCATGCCGTTCGGGAAGTTCTCGACGAGAGTGCGATAGCGACGTTCCGATTCTTCGAGGTCGCGTTCGCGCTCCTTTTGCTCGCTGATATCCGTAAAGTAAATCGAGAGCCCGGACTCCGAAGGGAACACCTTGACGATCTCCCAGATGTCGAGCGGCTCAGAGTAGCGTTCGAAACTCGTCGCGGTCTGGGTAGCCAGCGCCGTTTGGTATCGGTCACGGAGTGGATCATCGACGGGGACGGACAGCGCCTGCCAGATGTTTCTGCCCAGCAGTTCGGATTCGGAGTGGCCCAGCAACGTTTCGGCGCGGTCGTTGACGTAGGTAAATCGGAACTCGTCGTCGAGCGCGTAGAACGCGTCATCGATCCGCTCGAAGACCGCATCGAGTTCGGCCTCGAGGTCGTCGTGCTGGCGCTCGAGACGTTTCGCCTGCTCTTTCAGTTGCGTAATGTCGTCGACCGTAACGATGACACCGGCGTCATCGTCGAGTGGCTCAGCGTTTATCGAGAGCCACCGCGTCTGTCCGTCACGACCCTCGACCTGACCGTGCTGGTTGACGACTGACTCGCCGGTCGCGAGCGCCCGCGCTGCCGGCCGCTCCGCATATGGGATCACGTCCCCGTCCTCGTCGAGCAGGGGCAAGCCGCCAAGCACGTATGTTTCTGGGTCGGTCTCAGTCAACCCCAGACACTTCGAGAACTGTTGGTTTGCGCGCCGGATTTCGCCGTCGGTATCGAAGATTGCGATCCCCGTCGGACTGGCCTCGAGGACGCGCTCGAGGAGGGTTCGTTCCGTGTTACAGGCGTGTGCCGAGCGTTTCCGATCGGTCACGTCGTAGTAGAGTTCGATTCGACCGCCAGCATAATCGCCGGACTCGATCGGCTTGCTCCGGTATTCGAGCCAGCGTTCCTCGCGGTCTTCGCCCGCTGTGACGTGACACTCGAACCGTTCGGTGTCCGTATTGGCTTCGTCGGCCGCCAGCACGGTCTCGGCGAACGACGCACCGTCGTCGATGACATCCGAGAGGTGCTCGGTTACGAGCGCTCGGTTGTCACGACCGAGGGCGCGGTTGCGGTCAAGATCGAAGTACCGCTCGGCTGTCTCGTTGAGCCACACCACCTCGAGGTCCGCATCGAGGACGAAGAGGCCAACCTCGGCGTCATCGATTACGTCGATCAACGGTCCAGCAACGGCGGGACGCTCCTCGCCGGCGGTGGTCCGATCGGCCGCTGACGGTGGTCGCCACCAGACACGTGCACTCGCTCCGACTTTCTTGGTCTCGAGCCGGCCGCGCTCGACGAGCCGATCCAACCGGTCGTACGTGCTTCGTCTCCCGAGATCGAGCCTGTCAGCCACCTCGTTGGTCGTCCGCGGGACCCCAGCGTCATCGAAACATGCAAGCGTTTCCCGGAGGTTTTCGGTCAACGCGGAAGTCGTCATTGCGTTCTACAACGCGACTCGGTCCCTATAACCCCTCCGCCGACGGAACTTATTCCGAACGGGAACACGAGATGCCCGCAGGCAGCCCATCGTGTGGATTCGGGACTGTAGCGGGGGCGACATATGGCGGGCACCCAGCAGAGAATTACCTAATCACATCTAGCGCACGCTTACGGAAAGCCCGGAACGAGTGAAAACCTATGACCCAATCGCTACGCGATCGTATGGCGGAGCCTCCCAACATGGACGAGCGCTACCGATTGCTCGCGTCCCAACGGCGTCGGCTCGTCCTCGAGCACCTTGCAGGACGGGCCGACCCCATCGACCTCACCGCGCTGGCGTCGGCAATCGCCACGCGAGAACAGAACCACGACACGGGCCACGAGTGCGTCGAGCACGTCGCGATAACGCTCCACCACGTTCACCTCCCCATGCTGTCTCAGTTCGGTCTCCTCGAGTACGACGCCGGCAACGAACGGGTCGAATCGTGTCCGAGCCGTGCTGACATTCGCGCACTCACGACCATGTGACTTCTATAGCACGTCGTACGTCGTCTCGAGATACGTGACCAGCTCCCCGACCAGCTCCGAATCGTACGTCCAGAACCCGTAGAATTCCCCCGGACGGCGCTCTTTTGCGAGCAACGCACAGGCTTCCAGTTCGTTGTCGCCACCATCGAAGACCACGAACCAGTAGTTGCCGAGTTCGCTGCCGGCCTGAGAGACGACAGTCACACCCTCGGGGACCGGCTCGGTCCAGTCGTCGCCGAGAAACACCGCGACCGTCAGCGAGCCGTGGCTCCCGAACCGATCGTAGACGTCACGCTGGGCCGCAAGCGCCGTTGCACGTTCGAAGCCCGTGTACAGCCGACCAGTGCCGACGCGCCACGCCCGGTCTTCGATTTCGCGGGACGTTGCCAACATCTGCCGCGGGCGATACGATGTAAACAGCGTCTTCTCGAGGAAGCCAAACAGGTCCGTTCGATCGTCGTCCGTCTCCGCAAGCTCCCACGGCGGATGAATCCGCGGCGAGAGCATCGCCTGAAAGCCGTCGATCCCCAGCGCGCCCCGAAACTTGCCGTTGACATCCCGTATGATCACGAACCCCGGCTCGTCGAGTGACCCAAGCGATCGGTGGCGGACATCGACGTTTCGCGTTTCGAACTGCCGGCGCAGCGTCTCGAGGATCACGTCGTCGTCGGTGTAGACCTCGAGCGTTTTTCGCTCGCGTTCGACCGTTTCGATGAGTTCGCCAAGCGAGTTCATGGTTCCGTGTCGGTCACGCCCAACGCGTCGCTGACGGCGTCCGGAATGTCGGTCTCAGTGACGGCCTTCGTCTCAGTATCGAACGCGATGAACCCCAGTTCAGCGAGTCGAGGCAGGATCGAATGATACAGCCGCAGTTGAATCCGGTCGCGATCGGATGGCGCAGCGATCGCTCCGGTCTCGCTTGCGGCGTTGGCGGTGACCACATCGGCCAGTTCCTCGAGCGTCGGCGCGGGGTTGTCGTGAAGGGACACAAGCACAGTACGAGTGTGGCGGTCTCCGAGCAAGCGGACGACATCGTCAAATGGGACCTCGTCGGCCGCTGCGCGGAGTGCACGCAGATCGGGTTCGAACGATTCGTCGCCCATAGCTAATGTGTGTGTCTGAGTCACAAATAGATATGCACGGCACCTGTCGCGGCATGCAGGTCGGCGAACCCATCCTTGTCCGTCGACGCGTCGGGAGTGACGGACTCCGATCGGGCACACAGCAGTCTCCCCCGCTTGCGAGAATCCTGCAGGGCTAAGTGTCCCCGTCTCTGAGGACGTGATAATGAACGGCAACCGCTTCGGTCGCCTCTTTCAGGTGACCACGTTCGGCGAGAGCCACGGGGAGGCGATGGGCTGTACCATCTCGGGCTGTCCCGCCGGCCTCGAGCTCTCTGCAGAGGACATTCAGGAAGACCTCGATCGGCGCAAGCCGGGCCAGTCGATGATCACGACCAGCCGCGGCGAACCCGACGCCGTCTCGATCAAATCCGGGATTCAGGACGGCTACACGACGGGCACGCCGATCGGGCTCGTCATCCAGAACAAAGACGCCCGCTCGGGCAAGTACGAACCGTTCATCACCGCGCCGCGACCGAGCCACGGTGATTTCACGTATTCGGCCAAGTTCGGCACCCGCAACTGGGGCGGCGGCGGCCGTTCCTCCGCGCGTGAGACGGTCAACTGGGTCGCTGCGGGTGCAATCGCGAAGAAGCTCTTAGCGCGCGAGGGAATCGAACTAAAAGCCCACGTCAACCAGATCGGTGACGTTGAGGCCCCCGAGGTGAGCTTCGAGGAGCTGCTCGAGCACTCGGAAGAAAACGACGTTCGGTGTGCCCACCCCGAAACCGCCGAGGAGATGCAGGACCTGATCGCGGAGTATCAGGAGGAAGGCGACTCCATCGGCGGCAGCATCTACTTCGAGGCCCAGGGCGTCCCCGTCGGCCTCGGCGCGCCGCGCTTTGACTCCCTCTCCGCGCGACTCGGCCAGGCTATGATGGCCGTCCCAGCGGCGACGGCCTTCGAGTTCGGCCTCGGCACCGAGGCCGCCGAGTGGACCGGCAAGGAACGAAACGACGACTGGGAGTTCGACGACGAGGGTAACCCGACGCCGATCGAGAACGACCACGGCGGCATTCAGGGCGGCATCTCTTCGGGTGAGCCGATCTACGGCGAGGTCACGCTGCACGCGCCGACGTCGATTCCCAAGTCCCAGCAGACTGCCGACTGGGAGACCGGCGAACTCAAAGAAGAGAAGGTCATTGGCCGTCACGACCCCGTGCTCCCGCCGCGTGGGGTCCCCGTCGTCGAGGCGATGCTCGCGCTGACGCTCGTCGACTTCATGCTCCTGTCGGGCCGACTCAACCCCGACCGCATCGACGCCCAGCCCGGCGAGTACGACACGGACTACCACCCGAGCAACCCGCGTAACGAATAACGCTCCGTCACCGACGCTCTGCCGGCACGCGGCGCGCTGTATCCGCGCAAGCCAACCGATCGCAGTCGAACAACATGTCGGCTCGAGTGTCATTTCTCGAGCGTAACACCTAACCCGCCCTCCATGGTCGACGACGTATGCGGGATTTTCACGTCCACTCGAACTACTCGGACGGCAAGTTCCTCCGGTCGATGGCCCAAGCCGCCGCGTCGGCTGGCCTCGAGGGCGTCGGCTTCGCCGACCACTGTAACGTGGCCACGCGTGACCACCACGCGTCGATGCGCAGCGTCTACGGGTTCAACCTCGATCTCACTTACGAGCGTCGCCGGCGGGGGATCGAGCGCTTGCGCGAGGAGTTCAGCCTCGAGATCTACGACGCCGTCGAGATGGACTACGATCCGCGCGACGAGGCCGCCATCGACGCCTTCCTCTCGGAGGCGGGCTTCGACTATGCGATCGGCAGTGTCCACGACGTCGACGGCAAAAACGTCCAAGTATCGTCCCACTTCGACGCAATGAGCGAGGCTGAACGCGACGCAGTCGTCGACGCGTATTTCGAGCAACTCGTTGCACTCGTCGAATCGGAACTGTTCGAGATCGCGGCCCACGTCGATTTGCTCGAGCGGACGCCGCCGCTGCGAGGCCGAGCGACTGACGACCACTATCGGCGCGTGGCACGGGCGTTCGCCGAGTCGCGGACGATTCCGGAGCTCAACGCCGGACGGGCGCTGTCCGACGTCGAGGTCGTCCATCCGTCCGATCGGTTCCTATCTATCTTGCGTGAGTACGACGTTGCCGTGACCGTCGGCACCGACTCACATCGACCGAGCGAACTCCCGGATCGAGCCGCCTTCCTCGCTGATTTCGTCGACGAAACGGGGCTCGAACCGGTCGATCCCGACGGACTCGCGGCGTAGTCGAGCCGGTCAGTGCGGCCCACAGTGTGACGACGGACTCGAGTTGCAGCAGCCAGTAGCCGAGACGAAACAGCAATCGACGGTCGGTGGACTGTCTCCACTAATTGCAATTACCAACACAAATTCAGCTATCATCGGCGACATTCATGCGTCTCGATCAGATCTCTGGGTGGTACCAGATGAAGATAGCTGCTAGATATATGTGTGATGGTACCGTATCACAGTAGTGGCACAATGGCAGAGTTAGACCTTGACAGTACGGACGGCAGGCGAGAGGCGTTACGCCGGATGGTAACGATCCGGGCGTTCGACCAGGAAGCGGGGAATCGGTTCGCAGACGGGGAGATACCGGGGTTCGTTCACCTCTATATCGGCGAGGAGGCGGTCGGTGTCGGCACCTGTGCAGCGCTCGAGTCCGACGACTATATTGCGAGTACACATCGTGGGCACGGCCACTGTATCGCGAAGGGGCTCGATCCGAAGTATATGATGGCCGAACTCTACGGAAAGGCCGAGGGCTACTGTAACGGCAAGGGTGGCTCGATGCACATCGCGGACGTCGACGCAGGAATGCTCGGCGCGAACGGTATCGTCGGCGCGGGGCCGCCGATGGCGACCGGCGCGGCCCTCTCGATCGACTATCAGGACCGCGACCAGGTTGCGGTCGGTTTCCTCGGCGACGGCGCGGTCGCCCAGGGACAGGTCCACGAGGCGATCAACCTCGCCTCGACCTGGGACTTGCCGGCGATCTTCGTCGTCGAGAACAACCACTACGGGGAGGGGACGCCGGTCGAGAAACAGCACAACCTCGACAACCTGAGCGATACGGCTCAGGCCTACGACATCCCCGGGGTGACGGTCGACGGAATGGACATCACCGCTGTCGCGGAAGCGATCGCCGAAGCCCGGGACCGAGCCCGCGCCGGCGACGGGCCAACGATGGTCGAGGCCCAGACGTACCGCTACCGCGGCCACTACGAGGGCGACGAGGAGCCCTACCGCGACGACGACGAGATCGAACGCTGGAAAGAGCAAGATCCGATCGAATCGTTCAAAGACCGACTGATCGAACGCGGCGAACTGACCCAAGAGGAGTTCGACGACCTCGAGTCCGAAATCGAGTCGATGATCGAAGACGCCGTCGAGTACGCGCAGGCGGCAGACTTGCCGGAGCCGAGCGCGGCCTACGAGGACATGTTCGTCGAGCAGCCACCAGAACTCCAGCACTTTGCGAACGTCGCACGGACCGACGGCGGCGCAAACGGAGGTGACCACCGATGACTGCACAGGCAGAACTCGAACAGGAGACCGAGACCATGACCGTACGGGAGGCGATCCGACAGGGCCTCCGCGAAGAACTCGAGCGTGACGAGGACGTCTACCTGATGGGCGAAGACGTCGGGCTCTTCGGCGGTGTCCTCGAGGTAACGGGCGGCCTCTACGAGGAGTTCGGCGGCGAGCGGGTCCGGGATACGCCGATCAGTGAGGCCGGCTTTATGGGTGCGGCGACCGGTGCGGCGGCGACCGGCACACGGCCGGTCGTCGAGCTCATGTTCTCGGATTTCATGGGCGTCTCGATGGAACAGATCATGAACCAGATGGCGAAGATGCACTACATGTTCGGCGGGAAAGCCGAACTGCCGGTGACCGTCCGAACGACAGAGGGCGGTGGGATGGGTGCTGCCAGCCAGCACTCGGGGACGGTCCACACCTGGATCGCACACTTCCCGGGACTGAAGGCGGTCGCGCCGGGAACCGCCGCGAGTGCGAAGGGGCTGACGAAGGCCGCCATCCGGTCGAACGATCCGGTCTTCGTCTTCGAGAACAAGATGATCTACGAGCAGTCGGGCGAGGTGCCGACCGACGAGGACTACACGGTCTCGATTGGGGAGGCGGCCGTCGAACGCGAGGGCGAGGACGTCACCGTCGTCGCCACCCAGCGACTCGTCGGCGAGTCACTCGGCGTCGCCGACTCCCTCGAGGGCGACGTGAGCGTCGAGGTCATCGACCCGCGCTCGCTGTACCCGCTCGATACCGACACGATCGTCGAGAGCGTCGAGAAGACCGGCCGGCTGGTCGTCGCCGACGAGAGCCCGCTCTCGTATGGGACGCACGCAGAGATCATCGCCCGTGTCCAGGAAGAGGCGTTCTTCAGCCTCGATGCACCGATCATGCGGGTCGGGACGCCTGACACGCACATGCCGTTCAGCCCGCCGCTCGAGCAGGAGGTCCTGCCCGGCGACGACGACGTCAAAGCTGCAATCGAGCGGATCTCGTAGCGGGGCCCCACGTGGCGACTATCGGACTGATCGTCAACCCCGCTGCAGGGCGTGACATTCGCCGGCTCACCGGCGGCGCGAGCGTCGTCGACAACTACGCGAAGCGCCGGGTCGCCGAGTGCGTCTGTGACGGCCTGACTATCACGGGCGAGCCCCTCGAGGTGCTCGTCATGCCCGACCGGACGGGAATCGCCGACCACGCGGTTGCGGAGGCACCCGCGGAGATCGACGCGACGACGCTCGAGCTGCCGATCGAGGAGAGTCCAGCCGATACCCGACGAGCAGCGGCTCGCTTTCGCGAGGAAGCTGACGCTGCAGTCGTCCTCGGCGGCGACGGGACGACCCGCGACGCCGCGCTCGAACTCGGCGACGTGCCACTGATCGCAGTTTCGACGGGGACGAACAACGTCGTGCCGTCGGCTGTCGACGGCACCGTCGCGGGCGCGGCCGCAGCACTCGTCGCGACCGGTACGGTGTCGGTCGAGGCAGTGACGACGCGCCACGGAACGATCGAGGCACGGGCCGAGACGCCGACAGGCGAGCGACGGCTGACCGGCCTCGCGGCCGCCGAGGTCTCCTCGCAGTCGTTTATCGGGACCCGGGCCCTGCTCGATCCGTCCGATCTCCGCGGCGGGGTCGTGTCACAGGCCCACCCCGGAAATATCGGGCTCCCAGCCGTCGCAGGCAGCCTCGAGCCGCTGTCTCCCACTGATCCTGGCGGCGTCGCTGTCCGGCTTACCGATCCGGAGGACGCGCCCCGATGTGTCCGCGCGATCGTTGCGCCGGGCGTCACCGCGACGGTCGGCGTCGCATCGTACGACCGGCTCGAGCCGGACGAGTCCGTTTCGTTCGATGTGCCCGACGGCGTCGTCGGGGCTGACGGCGAGCGCGAACTCGAACTGACCGACGCGACGGTCGAACTGACGCCGGTTCCGGATGGGCCGCGACTCGTCGATATCGACGCGACGCTCGAGGCAGGCGCACGGGCCGGCGGCTTCGAGATCGACGCCGTCGACGAGCGGCAAATGGAGTAGCCCACGCTGAGCCGGCGGGCAAAGCATTACTTCGCCGGTCGTGGTAGCGATGGTCGCTACAATGACAACAGATAACATTCCTCATGTAGATGTTGAGATTCCGGAGCTGTCGCAGATTGCGTTCGTCGTCGAGGACATCGACGACGGGATGGACCGGTTCGGCTCGATCCTCGGGATCGGCCCATGGGACGTCTACCGGTTCGAGCCACCGACGCTCACCGATCGGACCTATCGTGGTGAGTCCCACGAGTATTCGATGGTGCTCGCGCTCACCCAACTCGGCGAGACGATGATCGAATTAATCGAACCGCTCGAGGGCGAGAGCATTTATACAGAACACCTCGACGAACACGGCGAAGGGCTCCATCACGTCGCCTGTTTCGCCTTCGATGACCCGCACGCGGTCGTCGAGGAATTCGAGGACGCCGACCTGCCGGTCATCCAGAGTGGCAACTACGGCGGCACCGAGTACTGGTACTTCGACACCGCCGACGAACTCAACGGCGCGATCTTCGAGACCGCGGCGAACGTCGACGCCATGCCGGAGCCGGACCGAACGTATCCCGAATAACGGACCGCCAAACGGCCGGCCAGCCGATTTTAGAGGCGCTCCCAGGAGAGATCCAGTTCCAGTTCTTCCCGAAGCATCTGTGAGACGTGACAGCCCCGCTCCCCGAGGTCGACGAGTCGGTCGACGGCCTCGTCGTCTTCGTCGGTTGCAAGGCGGATCGTCGCTGCGATGTCCTCGACTGGCCCCTCCGCTGGCGTCGCATCGACGTCGACCTGGATCTCCTCGACCGACATGTCGCGTTTGCTCGCCTGGAATCGGGTACTCAGCGAGAGACAGGAGGCGAGGCCACTGAGAGCGACGTCGACCGGGGTCGGGCCGGTCTCGGTGCCGCCGCTGGATTCGGGCTCGTCGTACGTCCACTCGAATGAGCCGGCCTCGATACGGCCTCGCATTCCATCGGGATTCGTGGCAGTAACCGATCGGCCGGGCATCTCCGTCTCTGCCCCGCCGACGGTCCCGCGGTCGGCCGCCTCGGCGACTTCGTCGGGCAGGAGCGGCCACGGCTCCTCGACGTAGTCGACGAGGGTCTCGAGGAAGCGAGCCGCGTCCGCGCCGTCGACGACCCGGTGGTCGAACGAGAGATCGAACGGAAGGTGGCGTCGCCATTCGATGCCGTCATCGTCGCCGCGGGTCGGCTGTTCGTCGATGGCGTCGACACCGAGGATGGCGACCTGCGGCGGGTTGATGATCGGATCGAACGCCTCGACACCGAGGACACCGAGATTGGTTACGGTGAACGTCCCGCCCTGGAGGTCGTCCATGGTGTAGTCGCCGCTGATCGCGCGGTCGACGAGGGCTCGCCGCTCGTCGGCGAGTTCGCCAAGTGACTTGCTTTCGACATCCGGGAGTACCGGCGCGATCAGTCCCTGTTCGATATCGACGGCGATGCCGACGTTGTGTTCCTCCCAGAGTTCGTGGACGTCGTCCTCGAACGTCGCATTGAACGCGGGATGGTCCGCAAGCGCCGCCGAGACGGCCCGAAGAAGGACGTCTTGGACCGAGATGTCGGTCTCGAGGGTCGCATCGGCGGCGTCGGCAGCCGAAAGCAGGGCTTCGGCGTCGGCCTCGCGGTGGACGGTCACGTGGACGGCCTCGCGATCGCTTTCGCTTAACCGTGAGGCGATCGTCTTGCGCATCCCGCCGAACGGTCGTTCCTCTGCGAGCGTTCGGCTCGTCCCGCCAGTCTCCGCCGCGGCCGCTTCGATGTCCTCTTCGGTGATCGCGCCCTGATAGCCGCTTCCGTCGACGGCCGCAAGGTCGACGCCCAGTTCGTCCGCGCGAGCACGCGCTCGCGGCGACGCGTTCAGCTCGCCGGCACCTTCATCCGCACCCTCGCTGGCCGCCCGTTCGACGTCTTCCTCTGTGATCGATCCCTGATAGCCGGTTCCCTCGACTGTCGTCAGCTCGACACCCAGTTCATCCGCCCGATCTCGAGCCCGGGGCGAGGCCGTGATCTCGTCAGCTGTCGTGCCGCCAGCGCTCGTGTCGGTCCCGCTTGCGGCCGGTTCAGCCGTTCCCTCGTCCGGTTCCGGCTCGGGTTCGCCCTCCTCGACCTCGACATCGGCTTCGAGATCGGCCGTCGCTTCGGCCTCGAGGTCGCTGATATCGGCCTCCGCCGGTGCAACGATCCCGATCGGAGTCCCCGGTGGGACCGTCTCGTCGACCTCGAGGTAGGTTCGTCGCAACACGCCGTCTTCGCGAGCCTCGATCTCCCCGATACTCTTTTCGGACTCCACTTCCGCGATCAGTTCTCCCTCGGAGACCGAGTCCCCCTCGTCGATCGCCCATTCGAGGAGCGTCCCGCGTTCCATCTCGAGCCCGAGCTTCGGCATCCGAACGATGTAACCCATGGGATAGGATAGCATGAATGGGATATAAAAGGTACCGCCGGTCGATCATCGGACAGTGATAGGTCACGCTGACGTAATAAGGGAGAACGCGCCGTCGGCTTATCGATAATGATCTTCCATGCCATATTATTCAATGGATGTTCATTCTTCACGAAAGATACTTGTCAATCCATAGCAAAGGCTTTAGGCACGGTAGTGCGAAAATCCGAGTACGGTTGGCCCATCGGCCACTGATCCACTATGAGTAGCGACGAACTTATCTGGCGAATCGCGGGCGGTTCCGGCGACGGGATCGACTCGACGAGCCAGAACTTCGCCAAGGCGCTGATGCGCTCGGGGCTCGACGTATTCACTCACCGGCACTATCCGTCGCGGATTCGCGGCGGCCACACGTACGTCGAGATTCGTGCCGCAGACCACGAGGTACAGTCACGTGGAGACGGCTACAATTTCCTGCTCGCACTGGGCGACTCCTTCGCCCGGAACCCGCAGGAAGACGCCTTCTACGGCAACGAAGAGATCAAGCCTCTCTCGGAGAACCTCGATGAACTCCGCGAGGGCGGGATCATCATCTACGACGAGGGGCTCATCAGCGAGGAAGACGTCGAGGCGCTCGATCTCGAGGCCCGTGCCGAAGAAAACGACTGGCACGTCTTCCCGATGGATCTTCGGGGACTCGCCCGCGAGCACGGCCGCGAGGTCATGCGTAACACCGCCGGCGTCGGCGCGACGGCCGCGCTGCTCGAGATGGATCTCGAACACATCGAGGACCTGATGTCCGACGCGATGGGCGGCGACGTGCTCGAGGCGAACCTCGAGATTCTTCACGAGGCATACGATACCGTTACCGAGGAATACGACTTCGAGCACGACCTGCGAGCCCCCGAAGGCTCGCACGAGACTGAGCAGGCGCTGCTGTCGGGCTCGAACGCGATCGCCTACGGCGCGATCGACGCCGGCTGTCGGTTCATCTCCGGCTACCCGATGACGCCGTGGACCGACGTGTTCACCATCCTCAGCCAGAACTTCCCCGACATGGGTGGCATCTCCGAACAGGTCGAAGACGAGATCGCTGCCGCGGCGCTGGCCGTCGGTGCGAGCCACGCCGGCGTCAAGGCGATGTCCGGCTCTTCGGGAGGTGGCTTCGCGCTTATGAGCGAACCGCTCGGTCTCGCCGAAATGACCGAGACGCCGGTGGTCCTCATCGAGGCCATGCGTGCCGGTCCCTCGACCGGGATGCCGACGAAACCCGAACAGTCCGACTTAGAGCACATCCTCTATACGAGTCAGGGCGACTCCCAGCGCGTCGTCTTCGCGCCCGGGACCATCGAGGAAGCCTACGAACAGACCCGGCTGGCATTCGAGATCGCCTGGGACTACCAGCTCCCGGCGATCATCATCTACGACCAGAAGCTCTCCGGTGAGAACACCAACGTCGACGTCGAGTTCTTCGACCGCGAACCCGCGCCGGATCTCGGATCGACGCTCACCGAGGAAGAACTCCGGGAAGCCGCCCACGACAACTCCGGGAAGTTCAAGCGCTTCAATTACGAGGACGCCGAGAACGGCGTCGCATCGCGCTCGATCCCCGGCCAGAAGGGCGGGCGCTTCCTTGCGACCGGCAACGAACACAGCCCCGTCGGCCACATCAGCGAAGACCCCGACAACCGCGTCGCCCAGATGGACCGCCGTCTCGAGAAACTCGAGTCGATCCGCGAAGACCTCGACAGCCGAGAGTCGTCGACCCAGACCTACTTCGGCGACGAAACTGCCGACCACGGAATCATTACGTGGGGCTCGAGTCAGGGTGCCGTCGAGGAGGCCGTCGAGCGGCTCAACGACGCCGGCCACTCGGTGAAAGGCATCAGCGTCTCCGACATGATGCCGTTCGCCGAGGCCGACGTGACCGAGTTCTTAGAGAGTGTCGACGAGGCGATGGTCGTCGAGATGAACGCCACCGCGCAGTTCCGTGGCCTGCTCCAGAAGGAACTGGGCCGGTTCGGCGAGAAGCTGACCAGCCTGCTGAAGTACAACGGCGAGCCGTTCGAGCCTGCCGAGATCGTCGAGGGCTACGAGGTCAACTTCGTCGAGGAAGAGCGCGAACCGACCGCACAGGTACGAATCGAACCAGCTGCAGGTGACTGACCAATGAGTGCATTCAACGCGATCGGAGAGGAACGGGAAATCGACCGGGACGAGTACACGCCCGGTGTCGAACCACAGCCAACCTGGTGTCCGGGCTGTGGCGACTTCGGCGTCCTGAAAGCGCTGAAACAGGCGCTGCCGGAGGCCGGCAAGACGCCCGAAGAAGTGCTGACCGTTACCGGAATCGGCTGTTCGGGCAAGCTCAACAGCTATCTCGACACCTACGGATTCCACACGATCCACGGCCGCTCGCTGCCCGTGGCTCGAGCCGCCAAACTCGCGAATCCCGAACTCGAGGTCATCGCCGCCGGCGGTGACGGCGACGGCTACGGGATCGGTGGCAACCACTTCATCCACTCGGCCCGCGAGAACCACGACATCACCTACATCGTCTTCAACAACGAGATCTTCGGCCTGACGAAAGGCCAGACCTCGCCGACGAGTCCGAAGGGCCACAAGTCCAAGACCCAGCCCTCGGGCAGCGCGAAGACGCCGATCCGGCCGCTGTCGATGTCGCTGAACGCCGGTGCAAGCTACGTCGCTCGCACTGCCGCCGTCAACCCCAACCAGGCCAAAGAGATCATCAAGGAGGCCATCGAACACGACGGCTTCGCCCACATCGACTTCCTGACCCAGTGTCCGACCTGGAACAAAGACGCCCGCCAGTACGTCCCCTACGTCGACGTCCAGGAGTCCGACGACTACGACTTCGACGTCACGGACCGGGCCGAAGCCGCCGAGATGATGCGCGAGACCGAGGACGTCTTAAACGAGGGAACCGTCCTCACCGGCCGTTACTACGTCGACGAGGACCGACCGTCCTACACCGAGGAGAAACGGGCCGTCGGCGAACTGCCTGACCAGCCGCTGGCCGAACGGTACTTCGACGACGACGCCGAGTGGGAGCGCAGCTACGACCTGCTCGAGCGACACACGTAATCCGACTGTCGACGCCGACCCAGAGCTGACGGTCGGCTACCGTCTCGAGCCCACCTGTCCTCATACGGTCCGCTGTCACTGGTTTTCGACACTGACTGACAGCAGACCGAGAGATCAATGGGATTCGACTGACCGACGAACAGCAGCAGGACGCACTGATCCTCGATCGCAACGTTGCGATCACCGCCGGGATCGGAAAGACGACGACGTTGGCTGAACGGTACTCGACGAGCTTGAAGACGGCCTCGTCCACACGACCTACGCGTTCTGTCCCTAGATACAGAGGACGAGATAGCACTCTCGCAGAGCCCGTCGTGCTCGAGAAGCAAATCGATGGCAAAATTGGTTGCAGCCGCTCCTCCTGAATGACGAGGGAACGATTGCATACGCATTCCACCAGATTTCAACAACGACCACTGAGGAATCTGCTTTCTATTATCGACCACAACTGCTGTATGCACTTGCGCCCTTCCGACACGATTCGTCCCGTCGTGTTCGCGCGACACTGCGATTCACCAACGGTAGTGTGACAGAACCGTTCGACTGGGAACCGCAGATCACACACCTCGAGCATGAACGCTGATCGCTGGTGAGAGAGATGAATAAGTGAGTAATAGCTCTGAAAGAGCCGAGTTATGAGTTCACACGTCGGAGTGACCTGAGTTCGAGAAAAGTGTTCTTCCCAAGCTATTATACAGTATTTCGAGTGTATCCGTTATGAGGTCAGGGCTGGACCCGACGGAGGTATACGACGGTTCGATTACTGTCCGACTTTTGGATGACCGAACTGGAACGGAGACAGTCGCCTGTTCCTCGTACGAAGAAGCGATTGAGGTAGTCAAAGAGAACCAACAGTCGGTCACAGTCGCAAAGATTTCAAATAGAAATACTGATGTCGTCTTCACGTCTCCAGACATGGATATTGATGACTGGGAAAGTATCTGGCATCGGGAGAAACTCCGTCAGTCTGCCAACGGCGACGAGTACGACTGTCCCTACGATAGCGTTTCGTGTTTTGCTGACGACTTGTGCGTCCAGTGTGAAATCGACAAAGTGCAAAGGCAGTCCTGACCGAATTCAGCTGTCTACTCGGTCGGGTATTATTTAGTTATGACCGTGGGACTTACCGACCAAGTCGTATAGAAGTTTCTCAAAGTCAAGAAATAGCGGGAAGTAGATTTGAACTACTGGTCTGCGGGTTATGAGCCCGCCGGAATCTCCTGGCTATCCCATCCCGCTATCTAGCCGTCTCTGCCGACCATCATTAAGGATTGCTATCTGGGTGCTGTCGCTGGCATATTCCAGTGCAGTTGTCGAATAGTCTGGCCGGATTCAGTCTCAACCTCATCTACTATCTGTGAAGTCCTGGGGAAATAGAGAACTACTAGTCGTAGTTACTCGTTGGATAGGAGTATGAGTGGAGGCGGCGAATCGACGTTCCCAGAGGGTCGCCCACTCCAGTACTTGCCGATACGCAGGCGAGCTTATCTTCCGTGTTCGGGATGGGTACGGGAGGCACCTCGCCGCTGTGGCCGCCGTAACGCCGACCGACGGACTCGAACCGTCGTCAAACCGTAATCGGTGGTGTGTCCAAGACCGTCATGTACGTGTAGTCCAGTTTGCGTCCGGACCCGTTCACCGCGTCACGGATCCAATGCGTTATAGTTGTAGTTATGAGTGTGTGGCTTGGCCGATTAGTGCTCGCGGACTCAACACCTCGTTGCCTTGGTGCGTACATCCCGAGTCTATCGATCTCGTCTTCTACGAGTGGCCTCAGTGGTATCTCTTTTCCAGGTGGGTTTCGAGCTTAGATGCGTTCAGCTCTTACCCCGTGGTGCGTGGCTGCCCAGCACGTGCCCTCTCGGACAGCTGGTACACCAGTGGCACCCATTCGTAGTTCCTCTCGTACTATACGAACGTTCCCGTCAGATACCGTAACACCCCCAATAGATAGCAGCCGACCTGTCTCACGACGGTCTAAACCCAGCTCACGACCTCCTTTAATAGGCGAACAACCTCACCCTTGCCCGCTTCTGCACGGGCAGGATGGAGGGAACCGACATCGAGGTAGCAAGCCACCCGGTCGATATGTGCTCTTGCGGGTGACGACTCTGTTATCCCTAAGGTAGCTTTTCTGTCAGCAATTGGCCGCATCAAGCAGCCTAATTGGTTCGCTAGACCACGCTTTCGCGTCAGCGTCCGTCGTTGTGCCGGACACTGTCAGACTTCCGTATGCTCTTGCGCTCTTTCCCGCGTCTCCGACGCGGGTGAGGAAATCTTGGGGCGCGCTCGATATCTTTTCAAGCGCGTACCGCCCCAGTCAAACTGCCCGGCTACCAGTGTCCTCCGCCAGGAGTGAGAGTCGCAGTCACCATCGGGTAGTATTTCAATGCTGCCTCGGTGGCCCGCTAGCGCGGGTACCTGTGTACCGGCTCCTACCTATGCTGCACAATGGCGACCACGTCTCAGTGACAGCCTGCAGTAAAGCTCTATAGGGTCTTCGCTTCCCCTTGGGGGTCTCCAGACTCCGCACTGGAACGTACAGTTCACCGGGCCCAACGTTGGGACAGTGGCGCTCTCGTTGATCCATTCATGCAAGCCGCTACTAAAGCGGCAAGGTACTACGCTACCTTAAGAGGGTCATAGTTACCCCCGCCGTTAACAGGTCCTTCGTCCCCTTGTACGGGGTGTTCAGATACCTGCACTGGGCAGGATTCAGTGACCGTACGAGTCCTTGCGGATTTGCGGTCACCTATGTTGTTACTAGACAGTCGGAGCGCCCGAGTCACTGCGACCTGCCCCTAACAGGGCAGGCATCCCTTATTGCGAACGTACGGGACTAACTTGCCGAATTCCCTAACGTCGGTTGCTCCCGACAGACCTTGGCTTTCGCCGCCACGAGTACCTGTGTCGGATCTCGGTACGGACAGTGTGCTCGCCTTTTCACGGGCTCTCGGTTGACCTGACTTGCGCTATCCAGCCATTCAATCGCTTCGTGCCATTACGGCTTCCACGATTTTCGACTGTTCGACCGGGCGAAGGCCCGGCTCAGGCGGCCCCAAAGCGTTGGCTTTGAATGCACACTGGCATAGGAATATTAACCTATTTCCCTGTTGTCAGCTTCGACTTACGGGCTGACTTAGGACCGGCTAACCCTCAGCTGATCAGCAGTGCTGAGGAACCCTTACTCGTTCGGCCGTCGGGGGTCTCACCCGACTCACGCTGCTACTATGACCAGGATTTTCGTTACTGAACGGTCCACACGAAATCTCTTCCGTGCTTCCACCCGAACAGAACGCCAACCTACGGGATCACCTTGTGACAGGTGCCGCTAGGTCTCGGTGGTGGATTTGAGCCCCGATCATTTTGGGCGCCTCAAACCTCGGCCGGTAAGCTGTTACGCTTTTCTTAGAGGGTAGCTGCTTCTAAGCTCACCTCCCGGCTGTCTAGGGCTTGAGACCACCTTCGATCGCACTTAATCCACACTTGGGGACCTTAACCCAGCTCTGGGTTGTCTCCCTCACGGTACACAGGCTTACCCCGTGCACCGGACTCCCTGCGTCAAACGACGTTCGTAGGTTCGGAGTTGGACAGGGGGGCGCACTCCTCTCGGAGTGCGGTCCCCCAATCCGTCGCTCTACCCCACGAACTATCTCGGCAGAGGTGATGCTTCGACATCTTTCGGTTGGAACCAGCTGTTTCCGGACTCGATGGGCCTTTCACCCCTAGACGTAGATCACGAGAGGGTATTGTAGGACACCAACTCTAACAGGCCTCCACGTGCCTTTCGGCACGCTTCACCTTGTCCACGCCTAGATCGTCCGGTTTCGGGTCGTGCCCGTTTGACTCCCCGCGCTTGAACACGGTGGTCCTGGTGCAAAGCACTGCGACCATATCGGTTTCCCTACGCCTTCCTCGATAATCGAGTTAGACTCGTCAAACAGGCACACTCCCTGGTTCGTTTTTCAAAACGTACGACAGAACACCGGCTTCCCAAACTTCCTACTAGCAGCTCGCGCTGCGGTCGTTTTGTCTGGGACCTTGTGTGCTCTGTCGCTCCATCGCCAACTGATTTCACGCCCTATTGCACCTCCCTTCTTGGGGTGCTTTTCAGCGTTCGCTCACGCTACTTGTTCGCTATCGGTCTTGAGGAGTGTTTAGTCTTCGCGGTCGATGCCCGCGATCTTCACGAGGGATATCCAACCCCCGATACTCTGGAGCTGACGCACAGCGTACTCGTCTTCGGTACGGGACTGTCACCCTGTTTCGTGCTCTGTTCCAAGAGACTTCGCGAAGAGTTTCGGTTGATGAGAGTCAGTCCGAACACCACATTGCCCGAAGGCTTCGGTTTGGACTGTGTCGCGTTCAGTCGCCCTTACTAACGACATCGCGTTTGCTTTCTTTTCCTGCCGGTACTGAGATGTTTCAATTCCCGGCGTTCCCCATTGCGCGAAGCAATTGCGGTGGGGATTCCCATTCGGAGATCCTGAGTTCTTTGCCTCCGTGCGGCTCCCTCAGGCTTATCGCAGCTTGGCACGTCCTTCTTCAGCTCTCAAGCCGAGCGATCCACCAGCTGGCACAGTAGCCACGTTCATCGGATCGGCGTTGCGACAGAGTCGCAACGTTGAGTGACCCGGGAACGGGTCCAGTGGACGCCTGGACTACACGTACACACGGTCTCATCTGCACGCCAGTAGACAGCTGGCCTGCATTAACCCTTCCCAGCCACACTTACGCGGGCTGGTGCATCGGTTCGGTCGTACTCAATCGAAGTTCCGTCTCCCACTTAAGGGCACGGATTCGGCGATCAAGTACGAAGCATGGACCCACAGGGATTCGAACCCTGGGCATCCTCCTTGCAAAGGAGGCACTCTCCCACTGAGCTATGGGCCCACGTCCACCCCTAAGAGAGGGTGGACAGAGAGATTGTGTTAGCCTTGGTAGTTCAAAGGTGCCCGATCGGCCAAACGGCGCGATCGAACGTGCGGAATACCGCTAAGGTGGGCTGGGGCAACGCCCCAGTCCCGGTCTGTGGAGGTGATCCAGCCGCAGATTCCCCTACGGCTACCTTGTTACGACTTAAGCCCCCTTGCGGAGCCCAGATTCGACCTCGGAATCGAGGCCTCATCCGGACCCCACTCGGGTGCTTTGACGGGCGGTGTGTGCAAGGAGCAGGGACGTATTCACCGCGCCCTTCTGAGGCGCGATTACTACCGAATCCAGCTTCATGAGGACGAGTTTCAGTCCTCAATCCGAACTACGACCGAGTTTCGGAGATTAGCGTCCCCTTTCGGGGTTGCATCCCACTGTCTCGGCCATTGTAGCCCGCGTGTCGCCCAGCACATTCGGGGCATACTGACCTACCGTTGCCCGTTCCTTCCTCCAGTTTGGCACTGGCAGTCCTCCTAATGTACCCAACCACCACGAGGGTGTTGCTGGCAATTAGGAGTGCGGGTCTCGCTCGTTGCCTGACTTAACAGGACGCCTCACGGTACGAGCTGACGGCGGCCATGCACCTCCTCTCAATGGCTCCAGTAAGGTCATCAACCTGACCTTCACTGCACATTGTCGATGCTGGTGAGATGTCCGGCGTTGAGTCCAATTAAACCGCAGGCTCCTCCGGTTGTAGTGCTCCCCCGCCAATTCCTTTAAGTTTCATCCTTGCGGACGTACTTCCCAGGCGGTCTGCTTCACGGCTTCCCTACGGCACACCACAGGCTCGTAGCCTGTGGCACACCTAGCAGACATCGTTTACAGCTCGGACTACCCGGGTATCTAATCCGGTTCGTGACCCGAGCTTTCGTCCCTCACCGTCGGATCCGTCTTTCCAGAGCGCTTTCGCCACCGGTGGTCCGTCCAGGATTACGGGATTTCACTCCTACCCCGGACGTACCCTCTGGATCTTCCGGTCCCAAGCCACGCAGTTTCCACCGGACGCCCGCGCGTTGAGCGCGCGGATTTCCCGATAGACTTGCGTGGCCAGCTACGGACGCTTTAGGCCCAATAAGAGCGGTCATCACTCGTGCTGCCGGTATTACCGCGGCGGCTGGCACCGGTCTTGCCCAGCACTTATTCTACCACCTCCTTACGGTGGTGAAAAGCGAGGACTATATGCCCTCGCACTTGGAGTCCCCTTATCGCACTTTCGTGCAGTGTAAAGGTTTCGCGCCTGCTGCGCCCCGTAGGGCCCGGTATCTTGTCTCAGATACCGTCTCCGGGCTCTTGCTCTCACAACCCGTACCGATTATGGGCACGGTGGGCCGTTACCCCACCGTCTACCTAATCGGCCGCAGCCACATCCTATGGCGCCGGAGCGTTTCTGACTCTCGCCACTTCCAGGCTGAGAGCCGTATTCCGGATTAGCCTCAGTTTCCCGAGGTTGTCCGGATCCATAGGGTAGTTTGGCCACGTGTTACTGAGCTATCTGCTACGAGTCTAAACTCGTGCAACTAGCATGGCTAAATCGGACTCCAATAGCAATGACCTCCGGCAGGATCAACCGGAATGAAATGCTCTTCCCCAGCAAGGCTGGGGGAGTTGGCGGTGAATGTAAATACACTCACACATGGGTCCACACGTTCGGTGACACGATCGAACGACCGATCGGGCGTCACCGAACTACCAAGGCTAACATCAGAACCCGTCTGTACGGCGGACCGCAGGGGCGGGGTCCTCATCTTCGTCGTACTAAATCAGAATCGCCGAACACTACTTAAGGCCTACGAACCCCACCCTTCAAAGGTAGTTAATACCACACGGCCTGTCAGATAGGGATACGACTATAAATTCATGAATTATCTACATTCAGCATCCAGCGGGCCTCTGTCAACCCGGATAATACAGCTTTCGGGATTCCGCGCCTGATTCTGTTGGGTCTGAAGGAATCAAGCCGAGCCGTTACATTACACCGAGGTAGTCGAAGTTATCCCACTACTCGATTATCTTTCTATCCTCAAACCGTATATTGACTTCGTCGATGACATTCATAAGCGTAAATTCGAAGTTCGAGTTTCCTGCTTGCACGGTCTCATCTAGTCTGGTGGGCGTCAGTGCCAGTGGGACCGCAACCGTCCTGCGGGTGCGCCGGGAACCAGTGACAGGAAACCGTATCAATGATTTCTTTCAGATTGGCTCGCCCTTGATCGCCCAGCGGACTCTGTAGGACGTACTCGGTCGAATAGACATCGTCGTATGGTCCACGTTGCTTTTGCCCCACGCTTCACGCTTGGATCGAGACCATCTCCTCAGAGAAGTGGATAGTGATGTTCATCCAAACTGTTACTCTCCCGCTTCAACCCCGTTTGATGTCCCCAGCCTACCACGACGCCGTCTAGTGACTCAAGAGAGTCGAACCGACTGACTAAATCACCAGCAAGCGCCGTGCTCGCCGCCGCGGTTTCGGACTCTTCTGATTGGATATTCGTCGTTCTCGTATACAAAAGATATTTTTCCATCGAAGCAAAACGTACTGCTATGAGTACGCAGGCGACGGAAGATCGCATTCTCGAGGTGCTCGAGGAGGACGCACAGGCGTCCTACGCCGAGATCGCCGAGCGGGCGAACGTCTCGAAACCGACGGTGCGAAAGTACATTAATCAGCTCGAAGACGACGGCGTTATCGTCGGCTACTCGGCCGACGTGGACCCAAAGAAGCTCTCGAGCCAGACGATCGCGCTGGTCGGACTCGATGTCGCGAGCGAACGCTACGTCGAGGCCACACAGGCGATCAAGAACCTCGGGGAGGTCGAGGCGCTGTATAGTTCCAGTGGCGACCACATGCTGATGGCCGAGGTGCGTGCCGAAGACGGCGACGCACTCGGCGAGATCATCTCCGAAGAACTGCTCGAAATCGACGGCGTCACCGCAGCTCACCCGTCGTTCCTGCAGGAGCGACTGAAGTAAGACAGCGGAACAGACACCGCTTGGCGTGTTCCGTCGCCGCCGATTTCGGGACTGATGTTTTCAGGTTGGCAACCGTAGACCCATCTATGCCAACGTACGAACGCGAGACGATGGTCCGGTCGTCGTTCGACGATGTTTGGGCGTTTCACTCTCGGATCTCCGGCCTTGAGGGGGTGACCCCCGACTGGCTGGGCTTGCGCGTCGAACGCGTGCTCGGACCGGACGGCCAGTCGGAACCGGACGTGCTCGAGCCCGGCTCGGAGATCGCGTTGTCGATCCAGCCGTTCGGCGTCGGGCCACGCCAGCACTGGACCTCGGTGATTACGGACCGCGAGTGTGAGGATGGCTCGGCGTACTTTCGCGACGAAATGGTTCACGGGCCATTCGACCGGTGGGAGCACACGCACAGCTTTTTCGCCGACGGCGATCGGACTGTCATCCGGGATCGCGTCGAGTACGAACTCCCCTTCGGCCCGCTCGGCGACGCTGCCGAGCCGTTCTCGAAACCCGGGTTTGCAGCCATGTTCCGCGCGCGCCATCGGCTAGCAAAAGCGCGACTCGAGTGAACGTGCGTCTCGGGGCCGACATCGCCTTCGAGCCGGATTCGACACCTGAACCATGTCGGTTTTGATTACCGGGCCGCTATAGAGGAATATGACCAAACGCGACGGGCTCCAGCGGCGGCGACTGCTGGGCGCGCTCGGGATGGGTGTGACCGCGGGCATTGCTGGCTGTCTCGGCGGAACTGATTCTGAGGGTGACGACCTGCCCGCACACGTGTACGAACCCTCGCTCGAGGGCGTTGAAGAAGGTCCGGTCGAGTTCACTGACTCCCAACGCTGTGACGTCTGTGGGATGCCGGTCAAGAAGTACTTCGGCAGTAGCCAACTCGTCCACGAGAACGGACAGGCGGCCGTCTTCGACCTGCCAGGCTGTTTGTTCGCCTACAAAGTGTCGTCGACACCCGACTCGCCGATTCAAGGTGCGTGGACGACTGACTACCAGACCGGGGAGCTCATCGATGCAACGATGGCCAACTTCGTTCTCATCACGGACAAGGAAGCCGCCGACGACCCGATGGGTATCGACCCACGCCCCTACGCCCACCGCAGCGACGCTGTCATGTTCCTCGAGAACTGGGAAGCCGAGGATCTGTCCCCCGAAGAGGACATCATTATCGGACTCGATAAGGTCGACATGGAAACCGCAAAGATCTACCGCAAGAGCCGCCTTCCTGACGAGTAACGCGTCGTCCCATCGACAGCAGAGCGTTCAAATCGGGACGAGTTCTCGAGTATGAGTGGAGTGACCGGCGATCTCGATACACTGCCGGTGGTTGCGCTCGCCGTCGCGATGCCGACATTCGATTCGAGCCAGCGTGGAGTCCCGAGTCAACGTGAAGGGGTCGGCTCCGGGGGTGTCTGTCAATTCATGACAGCTTTCTTGTCTGTCAAACCAACTTTTATTGTCACAGAGAGTGCCATGTGTCATGGCACCAATGTCCGAACAAGAGCTAACGGACTTCCTGATACTCCGGTCACTCGATGAACCAATTACGGAGGACGAACTCGAGGATGCGGCTGCACAATCCGGAGACGTCCTGCAAGAACTTCGAGCGGAGGGGAACGAGATCCGCTGGATCGAATCCGAGATCATGACGAACGAAGACGGGGAGATCACGGGAACGTTCTGCCAGTACCGAGCCGAAGAAAAAGAGATAATTCACGAACACGCCGATCGAGCTGGCCTTCCCGCAACGCGAGTCGATCGTCGCGGCGAACCCCTCGAGGGCGAGTAAGCCACGCACCGAAACTCGCCTGAACTGTGTCTGAATCGGATCGGGCAACCGCAAGACCCGAATCCAGAGCGGGTGCCCATTGCTCGAGACCGACTCGTGACAGTCTCGCGTGCGATACTGTCAACGAGAGCGACCCGATAACTTAGTAGCCCCACTATCATGGTGTTTGGTATCACATGACTCATAACGACACGACTCCCGTAACTATCGTTAGCGGCTATCTCGGCGCAGGGAAAACGACGCTCATCAACCACGTGCTGTCGAATCCAGGCGACCGGCGGCTCGCGGTGATCGTCAACGATATGGGTGAGATCAACGTCGATGCGGAACTGCTCGCTCGAGAGTCCGACGACGAGGGCATCGTCGACCTCTCGAACGGCTGTATCTGCTGTCGGCTGCAGGGAGATCTCCTCGAGGAAGCGACGCGGCTCACACGGCGTCGCGACTTCGATTACCTGCTGGTCGAGGCGTCGGGGATCAGCGAACCGATTCCGATCGCGCAGGTGTTCACTGATGGAACGGACGCAAGCGATGTCGACCCGACGAGCCTGTTCCGGGTGGACACCATGGTGACCGTCCTCGATACGTACGGGTTCTGGAAAGAGTTCGACGCCGGTGAGCAGCTCCCGGAGAACGCCCAGCCCGACGACGACCGGCCGTTGAGCGAAGTTCTCGTGGAAGGAATCGAGTTCTGTGACGTATTGTTGCTCAACAAGTCCGATATGGTTCCCGAGGGGACACTCGCGGAGATCGAGGCCGTCGTCGACACCCTCCAACCGCGGGCGAAACGACTGCGGACGACCTACTGTGAGGTGGATCCGGATATCGTCCTCGATACCGGGGCGTTCGACTTCGCGACGGCAAAGCGCTCGCCGGGATGGAAACGCCACCTGCGTGGTGAGACACACGACCACGGTGAGGATGAATATCGAGATGATGACGAACACGGCCACGATCACACTCACGATGGCGAGCAAAGCGTGGCCGACCGACATGGCGTCTCGTCGTTCGTCTTCCGCTCCGACCGGCCGTTCCACCCGGAACGGCTTGCAGCCTGGCTCGAGGACTGGGACGGGTCGATCGTCCGGGCCAAAGGCGTCTGTCATGTCGCCGCCCACGACGACGTGATCGGCGTCAGTCAGGCCGGTCCGTCCGTTCAAGCCGGCCCGATTGGCGAGTGGCGACCCGAGGACGACCGTCGCACGCGACTGGTAATCATCGGTCGCTCGATGAACGAAGAGCGGATTCGCGACGAACTCGAGGCGTGTGTGATCGATGGCGACGAGCGCGAACTGGCAGCGACCGTCACCGATCCGTTCCCGCTCTCGCATGCCTCTTGAACCGCGTTCCACGCCGATCGCCAGGCTGTCGTGCGACGGGTGCATAGAGGACGGCGGCGATCTCGTCACTCGTTGCCCTACAACTCGAGTTCGTCGCTGAGTTCTTCCCAGGACTCGTGAAAGCCGTGCGTCGACTGGTCGGTCACTCGGTCGGGGAGGGCGTCCTGATAGACGTCGTCGTACTCGAGCAGCCGCGTCCAGCCGTCGTGAAAGGAGTAGTTACAGTACTGGCACATGCAGCAGATTATGTCAGTCGGGACCATACCTGTTTCTCCGGTCGAGAGAGCCGAGACAGAAAGGTTATATCGTCACAGCAGAGCGCGATGAACATGCACCAACGCGGCGGATACGTACAGAGCGCGACTGACACGGTCGAACGGGAATGCGACCACTGCGACTGGTATGCGGTTGCGGGATCGTACCCCGCGCTGATCAAACGGTATCAGGATCATCTTCGCGACGACCACCCGAAAGCCTGGCTGCGAAGCTGATACTGTCGGCTGGCAGTCTGCAGACGCTCGAGCGCGTCCCAGGGCTCGTCGGCTGGACGGCACTCGTTGACCGAGCTTCTGATCGGCGGGGGACGAAAAACGGCGGTCGAGGGCGGAGCGTTATGGCTCGAGCAAGACCTTGGTGACGCCTTCCTCGCGTTCGTCGAACTTCTCGTACATCTCGGGTGCTTGCTCTAAGTCGACGCGGTGGGAGACGACCCAGCTGGGGTCGGCTCGTCCCTCGATGATCATGTCTCGGAGCTCCCGGTTGTATTCTTTGACGTTACACTGGCCAGTCCCGAGCTTCAGGCCCTTTTCGAAGAGCTTGCCGAAGTCGATGCCGAGCCGTCCCTGTGCCGCCATCTCATCGGGCGCGCCGGGGTCCGATGGGACGTACAGCCCTGGAATGCCGAGTTGTCCCGTCGGACGGACAGTCTCGATGAGTTGGTTGAGGACGATCGCGGGATTCTCCCGGGCCGGATCGTAGGCATCGTCGCCCGGATCCGTCTCGGGGTCGATCGCCTGATAGCCGACGGCGTCGACGCCCTTGTCGACTTCATCGCCGTGGGCATCGACGATCTGCTCGACCGGGTCGCCCTCCTCGAAGTTGATGGCGTGGGCGTCACAGTGGTCTTCGGCCATCTCGAGGCGACTGTCGACGCGGTCGACGACGTAGATCTCGGACGCGCCCTGGATCTTGGCGCTGTAGGCGGCCATGAGGCCGACGGGACCCGCCCCGTAGATCGCGATCGACTCGCCGGGTTGAAGATTCGCGAGTCGAGTGCCATGCCATCCCGTCGGGAAAATGTCCGCCAGCAGCGAGAACGCGTCCTCGTGTGCGTCGCCTTCCGGCAGTTTCAACGCGTTAAAGTCCGCGAACGGCACGCGGAGTTTCTCGGCCTGGCCGCCCTCGTACGGCCCCATTGCGACGTACCCATACGCACCGCCGGCGAAGCCGGGGTTGACGTTGGTACAGAAGCCGGTATAGCCGTTTTCACAGTTCCGACAGAAGCCACAGGCCACGTTAAAGGGCATCACGACGCGATCGCCCTCCTCGAGGGTCGTCACGGCATCGCCGACTTCGCTGACGATCCCCATGTTCTCGTGGCCGAAGACGATCCCCGGATCGGCTGCGGTTCGTCCCTCGTACATGTGGAGGTCCGAGCCACAGATCGCCGTGGTCGTGATATCGACGAGAACGTCGTTCTCGTGCTCGATCTCTGGTTCGTCGACCTCTTCGATGGCGACGTCGTTCGGTCCCTGGTATACGACAGCGTCCATTGACATTAGGTATCGAACCTCATGGAACGCACCACGAACCTCGTTGTAAAACTTGTCGCTATCCCGACTCAGCATGAAACTCAAGCTGTTTGATCGATCCGCACCTCGAGACGGTGCTGGCTCGGACGTGGCTGTCGCTGTCAGGCTGCCGCTCGGTGCCGTCCTCGGTGTCTGACTCGATGCGCCCGCACGACGAGGCGGGAGTGTGCTGACACCGCGCCGGTCTCAGTCGTCGCCAGCCGCTCGATCGACGGGCTCGATATCGACGTCGATCTCCGCGGCAGCGGCCTTGTACTCGGGGATCTTCGCCCGCTTGTCGAGCACGTGGTTCGTCAGCTTGTTCGCCGAGGCAGCGGCGAAGTGTGGCGTCGTCCAGACGACCCCCTCTTTCGTGTCGTCGGTGACGTGGGCCTCGAGCGTGATCTCGCCGCGTCGCGATTTGAGGCGGACGTACTCGCCGTCCTCGATGCCATAGCGCTCGGCGTCTTCGGGGTGAACGTCGACGAAGTTCTCCGGGGTCTGTCTGTTGAGCGTCGGCGAGCGCGTGCTCATCGTCCCGGTATTGTAGTGTTCCTCGAGCCGTGCGGTCGTGAGGATCAGCGGGTACTCGTCGTCGGGCGTCTCCGCCGGCGGGGTGTGTTCGACACCCTCGATGTGGCCGAGGCCGCTTTCCGTGTCGAATTCGTCCTCGTAGAGGAACGGATCGCCCTCGTCGCCGGGTTCGTAGCAGGGCCAGTGCAGTCCCTCCTCGCCCAGCAGGTCGTAGGTCATCCCGTGATAACTCGGGCAGACCTGGCGGAGTTCCTCGAAGATTTCCTCGGGATCCTCGAAGTCGAACCCCTCATCGAACAGGCGCATCCCGACTTCGGTCAGGATCTCGCGGTCATGTTTAGTGTTCTCATGGACCTTTCCGACGCCGCGCATGCGCTGGACGCGCCGATCGGTGTTCGTGACGGTGCCGCCGCGTTCGGCCCAGGTCGTCGCCGGGAGGATTACGTCCGCGAACTCCGCGGTTTCGGTCATGAAGATATCTTGCACGATCATGAACTCGAGATCCGCCAACCGGTCGGCGACGCTGTTGGCGTCGGGTTCGCTCATTACGGGGTTTTCGCCCATGACATACAGGCCCTTGACCGAGTCGCCCGCCTCGTAGGAGATCTCGACGTTCGTCAGTCCCGGCTCGTCGGGGATTTCGAAGCCCCAGACATCCTCGACCGACTCGCGAGCCTCGTCGTCGTCGACCAGCTGGTAGCCCGGCAGGACGTTCGGCATCGCGCCAACGTCACAGGTCCCCTGGACGTTGTTCTGGCCGCGCAGCGGGTTGACGCCCGTGCCGGGACGGCCGAGGTTGCCCGTGATCAGCGCGAGATTGATCTCGTTTTGGACGTTGTCGACGCCGCAGGCATGCTGGCTCATCCCCATCCCGGTGAAGATGGCCGCGTTGTCGGCGGTCGCATACTTTTCGGCGGCCAGTTCGATGGCCTCGAGGTCGAGGCCACACTCCTCGGCAGCTGCCTCCTTGTCGAAGTCTTCGAGCGTTTCTTTGAGGTGGTCGAATCCCTCGGTGCGTTCTTCGACGAACGACTCGTCGATCCAGCCGTCGTCGGGATGTTCCGCGTGGTGCTCGAGGATCGTCTTCAGGACGATGTTCAACAGCGGGATGTCCGTCCCCGGATTCAATTGCAGGTGTTGGTGGCGGTCGGTGTCATCGATCTGGAACGACCGTGTCGTCTTGTTCGCATGCGGGTCGACCTGAATGACGGTCGCCCCATCGAGCACTGCTTGCCGGAAGTACTGGCTGTTCGCGATGGGGTGTTGCTCGCCGGGATTCGCGCCCTGAATCCAGAACAGATCACACTCCTCGCGGAGGTCGCGCATGCTGTTTGTCATCGCACCCGCGCCCAGACTCGTGCGCAGCGCCCAGACCGTCGACGCGTGGCACATCCGCGTGCAGTTGTCGACGTTGTTGGTGCCGTAGCGCCGGGCCAGCTTCTGTAGCAGGTAGTTCTCCTCGTTCATCACCTTCGAGGAGCCGAAAAAGCCCGTCGCGTCCGGGCCGTACTCGTCGCGAATTCGCTCGAGTTCGTCGACGATGTACTCGTATGCTTCCTCCCACGTAGCTTCGCGGAACTCGCCGTCGTCGTCTCTGAGCAGCGGGTCGGTCAGTCGGTCCTCGTGGTCGACGACCTCCGTCGCTGCTCCGCCTTTGATACAGATCCGGCCCTCGTTGACCGGAGCGTCACCCCACGGCATGAACTGGACATCACCGGGCTCGTCGCCCGGCTGTACTTGGATTCCACACCCGACACCGCAGTACGGACAGATCGTCTTGACTGGCTCTTGGTCACTGGACATTGTGAGTCCCTCCAGGTGGCTGCACCCGTTGTGTAACAGCCATCACCTGCGCGTGCATGAGGTTTTCTACCATAGTACTGGTACATCTCGAGAAGCGACGGCTCACGCGAGCACTACCGAGATCAGGGAAACGCTGACGGCACCGCATGTGAAAGCAGCACACGATGGCGCTTACGAAGTCGGTCGTAGACTCGCAGGCACGTGACTACCGACGGCGCGAGCCCCTGTACGCCGTCGAGGCGGAGAACAGAGAGACGCTCCCAGCCGCATTCGAGTCCGGTGAGTACGGCCGCCGGGACGCAGCCTGGGTCGTCAGATGGTATTATCGGCGCTTTCTCGGCGCGTATCCCGACGACAAGCGACGGGACGCAGAGGAGCGCTTCTGGGACAACGACTTCGAGGCCGTCCGCGACGCGATTGCGGCCGCCGTCGACGCCGACGATGCTGCCGCGATGATCGACGCGCTGACCGCCCTCGAGGCCGTCGACGTCCCCGTCGCCTCGGCGTTTTGCATGTTCATCGATCCCGACGCATACGTCGTCGTCGGCCCTCGCGTGTGGGCAGCGCTCCGAGAGGCGGACGAACTCTCCCGACCGTATCCGGATCCGCCGTCGGTTTCGGAATACGAGACGTACCTCGAGCGCTGTCGCTCGGTGGCCGACCGCTTCGACTGTGACCTGTGGATGCTGTATCGCGCGCTCTGGCGGCAATCGGCATGACGAGCGTGAGCCAGTCGCGTGCGGGAGGTTTTTCCACGTTCTCGACGAACGATCGGCCATGCCCCCCGAGATCGGCCGAACCGAGCGCACGGGAGTCGTCCTCGCGGGCGGCCACTCAAGCCGCTTCGGCGATGGAGACAAAGCCGTCGCCGACCTCGCCGGAACGCCGATGATCCGCCGTGTCGTCGACCGGCTTGCACCGCTCGTCGACGAACTGGTCATCAACTGCCGGGATGATCAGGTGTCGGCAATCGAACCGGCACTCGAGGACGGTCCCGACGTCACGTTTGCGGTCGATCCAGTCCCCGACCGGGGCCCGATGGCGGGGATCATGACCGGCTTGCGTGCGGCCACGGGGGAGTACGCCGCCGTCGTCGCCTGCGATATGCCCTTCGTCGATCCCGACCTCATTGCGCACCTCTTCGACCGCGCGGCCGGTCACGATGCTGCGGTCCCACGGCTCGACGACCAGTGGTTCCAGACTACGCAGGCCGTCTACCGGGCCGAACCGATGGTCGCCGCCTGCGAACGCGCCCTCGAGCGCGACGAGCGGAAGATCATCGAACCGCTGTTCGACCTCGAGTACGTCGTCGTCGACGAAGCCGAGATTCGCGATCAAGCGCCGCTTTCGACCTTCGAGAACGTCAACACCCGAGAGGAGTTCGAGGCGGCCACTCGGCGACTCGAAGACTGATTCCGTGCGTCTTAGCGCTCGAGCACTTGGATCACCGGGTCGTCGTCGATCAGTCGTGCCAGTACCACGCGGGAGACGGCTGGGGCTCGCTCGAAGAGGGTCGTCGCGATTTCCTCGGCGTCCCGCCGGTGAGTCGCGTCGTCGACCTTGTTGAGCAGTGGGACGACGGTTGCGCCGTCCGGGACCCCTTTCAGCCCGCCGCGCTCGCTCGCGAGCACGTCGGCGACATCCACGGGTCGGATCGTCTCACCGAGTTCGCGTCCCGTAATCGCGGCCACTCGTTCCGGTCGGTGGACGTGTTCAGCAGCGAGTGGCTTTCCGACTACCTGGACGCTCGCGATCGGGACCACCGTCGTGGTGCATTGGGGAAGTTGTGGTTCGTGCTCGCCCGGCGCTTTGAATTCACGCGTCCGTGCTCCGTCAGCTTTGACAAGCACGACATCGGCGACATCGACCGCGGCAAGGTCGTCGATCATCTCGGGATCGTACCCCACGTACCGATCCTCGTTCTCGCGTTCGGACACGACGCCGACCGGCCATGCCTCCGCTCGCTCGAGTGCTGCCACCGGCTCGTCGGTGACGATGACGTCCTCGACGTGGCGGTCGAAAATCGGGATCCGAACTGTCGCGGTCACGACCGCTCGGCGGTCCGACTCGCTGGCCCGTGCAGCCAGCGTATAGAGGGTCGTCTTTTTGCCACCGGCACCGACGACGGCGACGACGCCGGATTCGGCCCGAAGCGCCTCGCAGATATCCATAGCAGTGTTACCACAAACACTGTCTAATTATTTGGGTCCACAGCCGGTCGCGGCGACCGCCATCAGCGAGGCCAGTTCGCCGACCTCCTTTATGCGGTTGCACGGTGTATTACATCGGAAGCCGCCAATGGTTTCGATTCTCGTCTGTTACGGTACCGGAGAGGGACAGACGGCGACGGTCGCCGACCGAATCGTCGATGTCCTTACCGGGCGCGGCCACGATGCGACCGCGATACGCGCCGACGATCTGCCATCCGCGGTCGATCTCGAGGCGTTCGACGCCGTCCTCGTCGGCGCATCGGTCCACATGGGGACCCACCAGCAGTCGGTTCGGACGTTCGTGATCGAGCATCGCGAACAACTGGCTGCCCGGCCAACGGGGTTTTTCCAACTCTCGATGTCATCCGCAGTCGCCGACGAGTCACGACAGGCGGAGGCGGCGGGGTACGTCGAGACGTTCCTCGAGGACACCGACTGGCATCCTGACCGCATCGCCCGTTTCGGTGGCGCGCTCCGGTATTCGAAGTACGGCTTTCTCAAGCGGCTGGTAATGAAACGGATCGCGAAGACGGCGACCGGCGACACGGACACGTCTCGAGACTACGAATATACCGATTGGGACGAAGTCGAAACGTTCGCTGCGGACTTCGCTTCGTTCGTCGAGGGCCGGCTCGGTGTAGGGCCACCTGAATCGACGGACGCGAACTGATGTCTGAGACGGGACGGGGCTGAGCTGGAAAATACTATCGTTTCGTTAGCTGGTTCGGATCCGAACCACTAAGACCGACCGCCCGCTACGAATGGACAGGTCTTATCGATGTCATCCCCAGAGACGACGCCACACGAGCAAACCGCCGACGCCTGTCCTGTCATCGCCTCCCTCGAGCAGATCGGCTCCAAGTGGCGACTTGCCGTCTTGCACGAACTGCTGGACGGCGAACAGCGGTTTAACGAACTGAAGCGGTCGACCGGCGCGAACGCACGGACCCTCTCGCGTGTCCTCGACGACCTCGGCGAGATGGGCTTTGTCGAACGCCGACTCGAGGAAGACGCGCCGATCGCGACGTACTACAGCCTCACCGACAAGGGCGAATCGCTCGAGCCTGTCTTCGGCGAAATCGAGTGCTGGGCCGGCTCCTGGCTCGACGAGGACGACCTCGAAGCATAGTGACAGCCCCGCTCGTGACGCGTCGGCCAAGTACGTCGGTTCACTGACTGGTTCCTCGTCATACGGACTCCTCATAGTCAGTTTTGGCGCACCCGCAACCCGTCATGGGGTGTGCCGGGACGCAGTGGTAGCAGACCGTCTCAGTCGTCGGTCTCGAGTTCGACGAGTTCGAGCGACCGGTCGAGATGGCAGACCTCGTGCGGTGGTTCGCCGATGATCTCTCGAATGCGGTACTCCTCGTCGAATGAGACGCCGTCAGGCTCGCAGTACTCGTGGCTCGGGCACGCGACGTACGGACAGGGGCCGGGGAGACTCGTCTTACTACCGGCGAACGCGCCCTTCGATGTGATGTTCGCACGCGTGGGCGCGGGCTCGACCTCGACGGCACGGACCCCATCGTCGTGCATCGCACATTCGAGCGTCTGTGCGTTCTCTCGGATCTCGGTGACGCGGTATTTCTTGCCCGGCTCGAGATTGAGACATTGACTGCGGTAGGGACAGCCGGCGCAGGCGTCGGCTTCGCCCTCGTAGACGAACTCGGTTCCCGGTTCGGCTAGCCGGGAGCCGATGAGCGTAACGGTCGACATAGGAATCGGTAGTCGCCACTGGCGGTTAAGGGTCACGTCCCGACGGGCCAGCCGACACCCCGGCAGTATCAGTCGTCGCGATCGCCGCCGGTCAATTCATCGAGACGCTCGAAGTATGCCTCCCGTGGCACTTGATACAGCTCGCGGTAGTCGATCTCGCCAGCGTCGAACTGCCGAGCGAGTTCGACGGTCCGCTCGATGGCCGCCTCGCGGGTCGGGACGCGGATCGTCTCGTCGAGCGAGACGTCCGGCTCGAGGTAGAGCGTGACGAACCAGTCTTCGGAATCGGCGGTGTCGGCGGGGTTGACGCCCGGACGCCGGGTTCGCTTGCCGTGTGTGAGATACAGCGTCGGCAGACACGGCGCGGGGAAGTCCGCGGCGTTGAAGACGTCGGGCCGATACGCGAGGACGAGCCGGCCGTCGGCCCCCTCACTCCAGACCTCCCAGCCGTCCGGCACGCTCGAGCGATCGATGCCACCGTTTCCGTCCGAATCCGACATGCCAGTCGGTAGGCGTGCCGACCGTATATACTGCCGGACACCGGTCCGTCCCCACCCGATCGCAGGCGTCCCAGCTGATTTGCAAGGCGGTGATCATCCGTCACCGTCACTGGGGAGACCGACCGCTAGCTCGTCATGACGAAGCTGACTCGAGCGTCTCGCAGACCGGCGGACTGGCGCGCGCGAGCGAACACGGCCATTGCAGGCCCACAACTTATGTGGTAGATCGCCGAATGTGGGGTGTGATACCTACCATCAACATAGGCTTCTGGCAGTATTTTCTTGGAATTAAGTCCTGACAAATACCTTTTGGGGCTAAGGCTAAGTAGCTGGATTACTCACTCATTAAATACTATCGGTATCCGTTCGCCGGACCGATCCACTCCGCGCCCGTCCCCGGCGCACCGTTGCTTGATTCCCGTGAGGGTGTCACGCGACGGAAAGTGGTGATAGGTGACACATGACACACCATACAGCCGCCCACGCCAGGGCTACGCTCCCCGGGACCCCGCTCGAGGAGCCAGCAGCAATTCCATCGACACGAGGCGAGCCGACCCCGTCACGCCGGGTACCGCGACGGAGTTCGACAGTGCAGCCACGAGACGGCTCGGTAGGTCGACCGACGTCCGCTTTCACGTCCCGTGCGATCACGGACGACCGCAACCGGGGGAACCCGCACCCAATGATACCATGACCGGTGACATCGAGACACTCGAGCAGCTCAGTACGGATTACAAGGAATCGATGCCCGCAGACCTGCGGGAAACCAAGTCTTTCGACTGGTACTTAGAAGCCGTCTACGAGGACCCGAAGATCGCCCGCAACGCCCACCAGCGCGTCGCGGACATGTTCGACTACTACGGCACCACCTATGACGAGACCGAAGGGATGGTCGAGTACCAGCTCGCAAGCGAGGATCCGCTGGGCAACGGCGAGAACACCTTCTACGGGAAGGTGATCCACCAGTCGATCCACGAGTTCGTCAACAAGGTCAAGTCGGGTGCCCGCCGGTTGGGCCCCGAACGCCGGATCAAGCTCCTACTTGGCCCCGTCGGCTCCGGGAAGTCCCACTTCGACAAGCAGGTCCGTCGGTACTTCGAGGACTACACGCTCCGCGATGAGGGCCGGATGTACACCTTCCGGTGGACCAACCTCTGTGACGTCATCCAGGATCAGGACCCGGCCGACGACGTCGTCCGCTCGCCGATGAACCAAGACCCGCTCGTCTTGCTGCCACTCGAGCAGCGCCAGCGTGTCATCGACGATCTCAACGAGAACCTCGATGCACCCTACACCATCCAGAACGAGCAGGCGCTGGATCCGGAAAGCGAGTTCTACATGGACAGGCTGCTCGCGTACTACGACGACGATCTCCAGCAGGTCCTCGAAAATCACGTCGAGATCATCCGCTTTGTCGCCGACGAGAACAAACGGCAGGGACTGGAAACTTTCGAGCCCAAGGACAAGAAAAACCAGGACGAGACCGAACTCACCGGCGACGTCAACTACTCCAAGATCGCCATCTACGGCGAATCGGACCCGCGTGCGTTCGACTACTCGGGGGCGTTCTGTAACGCAAACCGTGGGATCTTCTCCGGTGAGGAACTGCTCAAACTCCAGCGGGAGTTCCTCTACGACTTCCTGCACGCAACGCAGGAACAGACGATCAAGCCCAAGAACAACCCCCGCATCGACATCGACCAGGTGATCGTCGGGCGGACGAACATGCCCGAGTACAAGGACAAGAAGGGCGACGAGAAGATGGAGGCCTTTAACGACCGCACCAAGCGGATCGACTTCCCCTACGTCCTCTCCTACGAAGACGAGGCGTTGATCTACAACAAGATGCTGAACAACGCCGACGTCCCCGACATCAACGTCGAGCCCCACACCCTGGAGATGGCGGGCTTGTTCGGCGTCCTCACGCGCATCGAAGAGCCCGACACCGAGACCGTCGATCTGCTCTCGAAAGCCAAAGCCTACAACGGTGAGATCGACGAGGGCGACGACATCGACGTCAAGAAGCTCCGCGAAGAGGCCGAGGGGAAAGCCGAGATCGGCGAGGGCATGGTCGGTATCTCACCCCGGTTTATCGGTGACGAGATCGCCGAGGCGATCATGGACTCGAAACACCGCCAGCGCGGCTTCCTCTCGCCGCTGACGGTGTTCAACTTCTTCGAGGAGAACTTGGAGCACCACGGCTCCATTCCGGAGGACAACTTCGAGAAGTACTACCGCTACCTCGAGACGGTCCGCGAGGAGTACCGCGAGCGCGCCATCGAGGACGTCCGCCACGCGCTGGCCTACGACATCGACGAGATCCAACGCCAGGGCGAGAAGTACATGGACCACGTGATGGCCTACATCGACGACGACACCATCGAGGACGAACTCACCGGCCGCGAACAGGAGCCCGACGAGACGTTCCTTCGATCGGTCGAGGAGAAACTCGACATCCCCGAAGATCGCAAAGAGGACTTCCGCCAGGAAGTCTCGAACTGGGTCTCCCGACGCGCTCGCGAAGGCGAGGCGTTCAACCCACAGGACAACGAGCGCCTGCGTCGTGCCCTCGAGCGCAAACTCTGGGAGGACAAGAAACACAACATCAACTTCTCCGCGCTGGTCAGCGCCAACGAGTTCGACGACGACGAACGCTCGTCGTGGATCGACGCGCTGATCGAACAGGGCTACTCCGAGGAAGGAGCCAAGGAAGTACTCGAGTTCGCCGGCGCGGAGGTCGCCAAAGCCGAGATGGAAGACTAACATGCCACGAGGAACCGACTACGTCCGTGACGCCGACCGCACCCTAGAGGAGACATACGAGGAGCCGATGAGCCTCGCGGCGTACGTCGATCGGATCTTCGAGAACCCGTCGATTGCCTCTCACGCCTCGAAGTATCTGCTCGAGGCGATCGAAGCCGCCGGCACCCGGACCGTGGTCGAGGAAGGCGAAGAGAAAGAGCGGTATCGCTTCTTCGACGATCCGCACAACGACGGCGAGCACGCCATTCTGGGTAACACAGAGGTATTAAACGGATTCGTCGACGACCTGCGGTCGATCGCCGCCGGTCGAGCGAAAGACGAGAAGATCATCTGGTTCGAGGGGCCGACCGCGACCGGCAAGTCGGAGCTCAAGCGCTGTCTGGTTAACGGGCTGCGCGAGTACTCGAAAACGCCCGACGGCCGCCGATACACCGTCGAATGGAACGTTACGACCGCCGACGCCGGCGAGCGGGGTCTGAGCTACGGCGGCGACGCCACCGCAGCCGACGAGCAGAACTGGTACGAAAGCCCCGTCCAGGTCCATCCGCTGTCGGTGTTCCCCGAAGACGTCCGTGCGGACCTGCTCGCACAACTCAACGACGAACTCGACGATCACGTCCCGGTCCAGGTCGACGCACAGCTCGACCCGTTCTCCCGGGAGGCCTACGATTACCTCGAGGAACGGTACCGCCGAGAAGGCGAGGACGAGCTGTTCTCGGCGATCACCGACGAGGATCACCTCCGGGTGAAAAACTACGTCGTCGACGTCGGCCAGGGTGTCGGCGTGCTCCACAGCGAGGACGACGGCCGACCGAAAGAACGGCTCGTCGGCTCGTGGATGCACGGCATGCTCCAGGAACTCGACTCGCGCGGGCGCAAGAACCCGCAGGCGTTCAGTTACGACGGCGTCCTCTCGCAGGGCAACGGCGTCCTCACGATCGTCGAGGACGCCGCCCAGCACGCCGACCTGCTCCAGAAGCTGCTGAACGTCCCCGACGAGCAGTCGGTCAAATTGGACAAAGGAATCGGGATGGACGTCGACAGCCAGCTGCTGATTATCTCGAACCCCGACCTCGAGGCCCAGCTCAACCAACACGCCGACCGCAACGGGATGGATCCGCTGAAAGCGCTCAAGCGACGGCTGGACAAACACCGGTTTGGCTATCTGACGAACCTCTCGCTCGAGACGGAGCTGATCCGGCGCGAGCTCACTGGCGAGACGGCAGTCTGGGAGGCAGACAGCTACGACGAACTCGCAGACCGGATCCGCGAGCCGGTGCGAGTAACGGTCAAGAACCGTGACGGCGAGACGCGCGTCCAGGAGTTCGCCCCGCATGCGATCGAAGCGGCCGCGCTGTATGCGGTCGTCACGCGCTTAGACGAGGAGAACCTCCCGAACGGGCTGGATCTCGTCGACAAGGCGCTGATCTACGATCAGGGCTACCTCCAGGAGGGCGACAGCCGCCGCGAAAAAGCGGAGTTCGACTTCAACGACGACGGGACGGACGGCGACCACGGGGTTCCCGTGACGTACACGCGGGACACGCTCGCGGAGTTGCTCCAGACCGACCGCGACCGCCACCACGCCGATCTGCCGGTCGAGGATATCGTCATGCCCCGCGATGTGTTAAACGCCATGGTCGAGGGGCTGGCCGACGCACCGGTGTTCTCCTCGGGCGAGCGCTCGGAGTTCGAAAACCGCGTCGTCCCCGTGAAAAACTACGTCTACGACCAACAGGAGTCCGACGTCATCGAGGCGATCATGCACGACAAACGCGTCGACGAAGAGACCGTCGCCGAGTACGTCGAACACGTCTACGCCTGGGAGACCGACGAACCGCTGTACAACGACCGCGGCGAGCGCGTCGAGCCCGATCCGTTGAAGATGAAGCTGTTCGAGGTCGAACACCTGGGACGGTTCTCCGAGGCCGAATACGAGGGCAACCTCCCCCGCGAGAGCGTCCGGAACTTCCGGCGCGAGAAGGTTATCACGTCACTGAACCGCCACGCCTGGGAGCACCGTGACGCCGACTTCTCGGTCGAAGATGTCGACCTGACAGCGATTCCGGTGATCAAGACCGTCCTCGAGAGCCACGACTGGGACGACGTCGAGCGCACCTTCGAGGACTTCGACCCGCGCCAGTGGGACGACCCACCAAGTGGCACCGAGACGGCAACGGTCAAAGCGGACACGATCGACACATTGGTCTCCCTCTTTGGCTACTCGGAGGCGTCGGCCGAACTGACAAGCAGACACGTTATGGGACAGGTGAGCTACCGATGGGACTGAGAGACGACCTCGAGCGATTCCGTGAAGTCGGCGAAGAGCGCCGCGAAGATCTGTCCGACTTCATCCAGTACGGCGAACTCGGCAGAAGCGGGCCGGGCGAGATCAACATTCCGGTGAAGATCGTCTCGCTGCCGGAATTCGAGTACGACCAGCGCGACAAAGGCGGCGTCGGGCAGGGCGAGGACGGCACGCCGGATACCGGCCAGCCGGTCGGCCAGCCACAGCCCCAGCCCGGCGACGACGACGGCGAGGACGGCGAACCCGGCGAAGAGGGCGGCGAGCACGAATACTACGAGATGGACCCCGAGGAGTTCGCCGAAGAACTCGACGAGGAACTCGGGCTCGATCTCGATCCGAAGGGCAAGACGGTCGTCGAGGAAAAGGAGGGGCCGTTTACGGACCTCACCCGGACCGGGCCGAACAGCACGCTCGACTTCGAGCGAATGTTCAAGGAGGGGCTCAAGCGCAAGCTCGCGATGGATTTCGACGAGGAGTTCCTGCGCGAACTCTGTAAGGTCGAGGACATCTCCCCGCGCGAGGTCTTCGAGTGGGCTCGCGGCGAGAACCTTCCAGTCTCGATGGCCTGGATCGAAGAGGCTTACAAGGACATCCCCGATTCGGAACGCGGCACGTGGGCCTCGATCGAGGAAGTCGAAGACCACGTCGAGCGCGAGGACGTCCAACAGAAGATCCGCCGCGAGGGGATCGACCACGTTCCCTTCCGCCGCGAGGACGAACGCTACCGCCACCCCGAGATCATCGAAGAGAAAGAGAAGAACGTCGTCGTCGTCAACATCCGCGACGTCTCGGGCTCGATGCGCGAGAAGAAACGCGAGCTCGTCGAGCGGACGTTTACGCCACTGGACTGGTATCTCCAGGGCAAGTACGACAACGCCGAGTTCGTCTACATCGCCCACGACGCCGACGCCTGGCAAGTCGAGCGCGACGAGTTCTTTGGCATCCGCAGCGGCGGCGGGACCAAAATCTCGAGCGCCTACGAACTCGCGAACGAACTGTTAGAGGAGTACCCCTGGAGCGACTGGAACCGGTATGTCTTCGCTGCGGGTGACTCCGAGAACTCTTCAAATGACACCAGCGAGCGCGTGGTCCCGCTGATGGAGGAGATTCCAGCCAATCTCCACGCCTACGTGGAGACCCAGCCAAGCGGCAACGCGATCAACGCCACCCACGCCGAGGAACTCGAGCGCCACTTCGGGACCGACGCCGACGACGTCGCGGTGGCCTACGTCAACAGCAAAGACGACGTCACCGACGCGATCTACGAAATCCTCTCGACGGAGGGTGAGACAAATGAGTAAGCGCAACTCCAACGCGGATCGCTTCCGCAAACAGGCGATCGCAAGCGATCTCGAGGAACCGGTCACGGAAGCCCGGAATCTCGCACAGAAACTCGGCCTCGAGCCCTATCCAGTCAAGTACTGGATCATCGACTACGACGAGATGAACGAACTCATCGCCTACGGTGGGTTCCAGAGTCGCTACCCACACTGGCGGTGGGGAATGCAGTACGACAAACAGCAAAAGCAGGGCCAGTACGGCGGCGGGAAGGCCTTCGAGATCGTCAACAACGACAACCCCGCCCACGCGTTCCTGCAGGAGTCGAACACAGTAGCCGACCAGAAGGCCGTCATCACACACGTCGAGGCCCACTCCGATTTCTTCGCGAACAACGAGTGGTTCGGCATGTTCACCCGCGGTCAGTCTGACGAAGGCCAGGTCAACGCCGCCGCGATGCTCGAACGCCATGCACGGGCGATCGACGAGTACATGTCCGATCCCGAGATCGACCGTGCCGAGGTCGAGAAGTGGATCGACCACTGTCTCAGCCTTGAGGACAACATCGATCAACACCAGATCTTTACTCGCCGCCTTGACGTCGACGGGCCGGCCGGCGCGGAGATCGACGAGGATCTGGCCGAGAAGTTAGACGAACTCGAGCTCTCCGACGAGATCAAAGGCGAGGTGTTCAACGAGGAGTGGATCGAGAAACTCGAGGACGAGGACATCACCGCCAACTTCCCGGAACAGCCCCAGAAGGACGTACTGGCCTTCGTCCGCGAACACGGCAAGCAGTACGACGAGGAGACCGGCCGGGGGGTCGAGATGGAAGAGTGGCAACGCGACATCCTCGATATGATGCGTGCGGAGGCCTACTACTTCGCCGCCCAGAAGATGACGAAGGTGATGAACGAAGGGTGGGCCGCCTACTGGGAATCGACGATGATGACCGACGAGACCTTCGCCGGCGACGACGAGTTCTTAAATTACGCCGACCACATGGCGAAAGTCCTGGCGTCGGGCGGACTCAACCCCTACAGCCTCGGGATGGAGCTCTGGGAGTACGTCGAGAACACCACGAATCGTCGGGAAGTCCTCGAACGACTGCTTCGCATCGAGGGCATCTCCTGGCGCAACCTCACCGACGTCGTCGACTTCGACGCGGTGCTCGAGACGCTCGAGCCGCCGACGGCGCTCGCGATGATCACCCCCGACACGCTCGACGAGCTCGCGGACGTTCGAGATGAGTGGGTCGATCATGAGGCCCTCGAGCGGGCCCGCGCTGGCGAGATCGACGTCGAGGCGTACCCCTGGAAGGTACTGACCTACGAGGGACTGGCCCGGCGACATTACTCGCTGGTCAAACGGCAGAACCGTGGCTTTCTCGCGCGTGTCAATCAGAACGAACTCGAGCGGATCGGCCGCTACCTGTTCGACGACGCCCGGTACTCGTCGGTCGAGGAGGCACTCGCAGATGTCGACTTCACCGCCGGCTGGGATCGGCTGTTCGACGTCCGGGAGAGTCACAACGACGTGACGTTCCTGGATGAGTTCCTGACCCAGGAGTTCATCACCGAGAACAACTACTTCACCTACGAGCACTCGCAGGCGACCGGCCAGTTCCACGTCACGAGCGATGCGGCCGAAGACGTCAAGAAGAAGCTGCTGTTGCAGTTTACCAACTTCGGGAAGCCGACCATCGCGGTCTACGACGGCAACTACAACAACGCCAACGAACTCCTGCTTGGTCACCAGTACAACGGCGTCATGCTCGATCTCGGACAGGCCAAAGAGACTCTCAAACGGATCTTCGAGCTGTGGGGGCGGCCGGTGAACCTGCTGACGATCGTCAAGGAGGTCGACGACCACGACATCGAGGTGGCAAAACGGCGCAACCGCGAGCCCGAACCCGAAGAGCAGGGCAAGCTGATCCGCTACGACGGCCAGACGGTGACGACCGAAGACGTGCCGTGGGACGAAGTCGAGCACCTCGCTGCCGACGACGTCGATTACGACACCAAGCCCGACGAGTGGCTCGCCTAGAGCAGCCGACCGCCGGTCGTCCATGTCGAGGTGTCTCGAGGCGTCGGTCAGCCAGAATGTTTTTACCGGTTATCCTCCATGCAGAGGACACAATGAACCGGGAAGGGGGGGAGACCGTCGAGCCTGGTGGTCGGGGGGCTGCCAGAGCCGATCTCCCGTCGGTTCTCGCACAACTCGACGGTCACGTCTCGGCCGACCAACGGGCTGCCGTGCGCCGGATTCGAACCGCAATCGAGGACGAAGAACGGGCCGCGGCGTACGTCCCGACGGTGCCGAAACTCCGGGCACTGCTCGAGCAGCCAGACCTCGACTTTCACGACGAGATCGCTGCCTGTCTCGCCGCACTGGCGGCCGAAGCACCCACCGACGTCGCACCCTCGAGTGGAACGCTCGTGGCCGTCGCCCACGAGCATGCCGACCAGTCGATCGCGTGCGATCTCCTCCGCGCCCTCGCGGCTGTCGCGGCCGAGCGACCTGATGTCGTCGCCGAGCACGCCGACGCGATCGCCGACGTCCTCGAGCGTCGCCGTGGCTACGATCGCTGTGGGATCGAGGCGATCGCACACGTCTCGGAATACGCGCCGACGGCAGTCGAACCGGCAGGACCGATCCTTGTCGACGCGCTCTCGGTGAATCCGACCGAGAACGGTGGGCCGGCGCTTCGCGCGCTCGGTCGGTTGGCACGTTCCGAGGCGACGCTGCCGTCGCTCGAGTTCGTCACCGACGCAGCCGCGCTCGTGGCCCACGACGACCGGTCGCTGCGACACAGCGCGATCGGCTGTCTCGGCGATGTCGCTCACCGTGATCCTGCCGCCGTCGCAGCGGTCGCCGCCGAGTTCGAGGCAGCGCTTTCGTTTCCCGATCCCGACACCCGGGCACTGACTGCGGCTACGATCGGCCACGTCGCTGCCAGCGCCGACACG
>NZ_SHMP01000005.1 GCF_004217335.1 Natrinema hispanicum | reverse complement strand
GCGATCGAAGCGGCCGCGCTGTATGCGGTCGTCACGCGCTTAGACGAGGAGAACCTCCCGAACGGGCTGGATCTCGTCGACAAGGCGCTGATCTACGATCAGGGCTACCTCCAGGAGGGCGACAGCCGCCGCGAAAAAGCGGAGTTCGACTTCAACGACGACGGGACGGACGGCGACCACGGGGTTCCCGTGACGTACACGCGGGACACGCTCGCGGAGTTGCTCCAGACCGACCGCGACCGCCACCACGCCGATCTGCCGGTCGAGGATATCGTCATGCCCCGCGATGTGTTAAACGCCATGGTCGAGGGGCTGGCCGACGCACCGGTGTTCTCCTCGGGCGAGCGCTCGGAGTTCGAAAACCGCGTCGTCCCCGTGAAAAACTACGTCTACGACCAACAGGAGTCCGACGTCATCGAGGCGATCATGCACGACAAACGCGTCGACGAAGAGACCGTCGCCGAGTACGTCGAACACGTCTACGCCTGGGAGACCGACGAACCGCTGTACAACGACCGCGGCGAGCGCGTCGAGCCCGATCCGTTGAAGATGAAGCTGTTCGAGGTCGAACACCTGGGACGGTTCTCCGAGGCCGAATACGAGGGCAACCTCCCCCGCGAGAGCGTCCGGAACTTCCGGCGCGAGAAGGTTATCACGTCACTGAACCGCCACGCCTGGGAGCACCGTGACGCCGACTTCTCGGTCGAAGATGTCGACCTGACAGCGATTCCGGTGATCAAGACCGTCCTCGAGAGCCACGACTGGGACGACGTCGAGCGCACCTTCGAGGACTTCGACCCGCGCCAGTGGGACGACCCACCAAGTGGCACCGAGACGGCAACGGTCAAAGCGGACACGATCGACACATTGGTCTCCCTCTTTGGCTACTCGGAGGCGTCGGCCGAACTGACAAGCAGACACGTTATGGGACAGGTGAGCTACCGATGGGACTGAGAGACGACCTCGAGCGATTCCGTGAAGTCGGCGAAGAGCGCCGCGAAGATCTGTCCGACTTCATCCAGTACGGCGAACTCGGCAGAAGCGGGCCGGGCGAGATCAACATTCCGGTGAAGATCGTCTCGCTGCCGGAATTCGAGTACGACCAGCGCGACAAAGGCGGCGTCGGGCAGGGCGAGGACGGCACGCCGGATACCGGCCAGCCGGTCGGCCAGCCACAGCCCCAGCCCGGCGACGACGACGGCGAGGACGGCGAACCCGGCGAAGAGGGCGGCGAGCACGAATACTACGAGATGGACCCCGAGGAGTTCGCCGAAGAACTCGACGAGGAACTCGGGCTCGATCTCGATCCGAAGGGCAAGACGGTCGTCGAGGAAAAGGAGGGGCCGTTTACGGACCTCACCCGGACCGGGCCGAACAGCACGCTCGACTTCGAGCGAATGTTCAAGGAGGGGCTCAAGCGCAAGCTCGCGATGGATTTCGACGAGGAGTTCCTGCGCGAACTCTGTAAGGTCGAGGACATCTCCCCGCGCGAGGTCTTCGAGTGGGCTCGCGGCGAGAACCTTCCAGTCTCGATGGCCTGGATCGAAGAGGCTTACAAGGACATCCCCGATTCGGAACGCGGCACGTGGGCCTCGATCGAGGAAGTCGAAGACCACGTCGAGCGCGAGGACGTCCAACAGAAGATCCGCCGCGAGGGGATCGACCACGTTCCCTTCCGCCGCGAGGACGAACGCTACCGCCACCCCGAGATCATCGAAGAGAAAGAGAAGAACGTCGTCGTCGTCAACATCCGCGACGTCTCGGGCTCGATGCGCGAGAAGAAACGCGAGCTCGTCGAGCGGACGTTTACGCCACTGGACTGGTATCTCCAGGGCAAGTACGACAACGCCGAGTTCGTCTACATCGCCCACGACGCCGACGCCTGGCAAGTCGAGCGCGACGAGTTCTTTGGCATCCGCAGCGGCGGCGGGACCAAAATCTCGAGCGCCTACGAACTCGCGAACGAACTGTTAGAGGAGTACCCCTGGAGCGACTGGAACCGGTATGTCTTCGCTGCGGGTGACTCCGAGAACTCTTCAAATGACACCAGCGAGCGCGTGGTCCCGCTGATGGAGGAGATTCCAGCCAATCTCCACGCCTACGTGGAGACCCAGCCAAGCGGCAACGCGATCAACGCCACCCACGCCGAGGAACTCGAGCGCCACTTCGGGACCGACGCCGACGACGTCGCGGTGGCCTACGTCAACAGCAAAGACGACGTCACCGACGCGATCTACGAAATCCTCTCGACGGAGGGTGAGACAAATGAGTAAGCGCAACTCCAACGCGGATCGCTTCCGCAAACAGGCGATCGCAAGCGATCTCGAGGAACCGGTCACGGAAGCCCGGAATCTCGCACAGAAACTCGGCCTCGAGCCCTATCCAGTCAAGTACTGGATCATCGACTACGACGAGATGAACGAACTCATCGCCTACGGTGGGTTCCAGAGTCGCTACCCACACTGGCGGTGGGGAATGCAGTACGACAAACAGCAAAAGCAGGGCCAGTACGGCGGCGGGAAGGCCTTCGAGATCGTCAACAACGACAACCCCGCCCACGCGTTCCTGCAGGAGTCGAACACAGTAGCCGACCAGAAGGCCGTCATCACACACGTCGAGGCCCACTCCGATTTCTTCGCGAACAACGAGTGGTTCGGCATGTTCACCCGCGGTCAGTCTGACGAAGGCCAGGTCAACGCCGCCGCGATGCTCGAACGCCATGCACGGGCGATCGACGAGTACATGTCCGATCCCGAGATCGACCGTGCCGAGGTCGAGAAGTGGATCGACCACTGTCTCAGCCTTGAGGACAACATCGATCAACACCAGATCTTTACTCGCCGCCTTGACGTCGACGGGCCGGCCGGCGCGGAGATCGACGAGGATCTGGCCGAGAAGTTAGACGAACTCGAGCTCTCCGACGAGATCAAAGGCGAGGTGTTCAACGAGGAGTGGATCGAGAAACTCGAGGACGAGGACATCACCGCCAACTTCCCGGAACAGCCCCAGAAGGACGTACTGGCCTTCGTCCGCGAACACGGCAAGCAGTACGACGAGGAGACCGGCCGGGGGGTCGAGATGGAAGAGTGGCAACGCGACATCCTCGATATGATGCGTGCGGAGGCCTACTACTTCGCCGCCCAGAAGATGACGAAGGTGATGAACGAAGGGTGGGCCGCCTACTGGGAATCGACGATGATGACCGACGAGACCTTCGCCGGCGACGACGAGTTCTTAAATTACGCCGACCACATGGCGAAAGTCCTGGCGTCGGGCGGACTCAACCCCTACAGCCTCGGGATGGAGCTCTGGGAGTACGTCGAGAACACCACGAATCGTCGGGAAGTCCTCGAACGACTGCTTCGCATCGAGGGCATCTCCTGGCGCAACCTCACCGACGTCGTCGACTTCGACGCGGTGCTCGAGACGCTCGAGCCGCCGACGGCGCTCGCGATGATCACCCCCGACACGCTCGACGAGCTCGCGGACGTTCGAGATGAGTGGGTCGATCATGAGGCCCTCGAGCGGGCCCGCGCTGGCGAGATCGACGTCGAGGCGTACCCCTGGAAGGTACTGACCTACGAGGGACTGGCCCGGCGACATTACTCGCTGGTCAAACGGCAGAACCGTGGCTTTCTCGCGCGTGTCAATCAGAACGAACTCGAGCGGATCGGCCGCTACCTGTTCGACGACGCCCGGTACTCGTCGGTCGAGGAGGCACTCGCAGATGTCGACTTCACCGCCGGCTGGGATCGGCTGTTCGACGTCCGGGAGAGTCACAACGACGTGACGTTCCTGGATGAGTTCCTGACCCAGGAGTTCATCACCGAGAACAACTACTTCACCTACGAGCACTCGCAGGCGACCGGCCAGTTCCACGTCACGAGCGATGCGGCCGAAGACGTCAAGAAGAAGCTGCTGTTGCAGTTTACCAACTTCGGGAAGCCGACCATCGCGGTCTACGACGGCAACTACAACAACGCCAACGAACTCCTGCTTGGTCACCAGTACAACGGCGTCATGCTCGATCTCGGACAGGCCAAAGAGACTCTCAAACGGATCTTCGAGCTGTGGGGGCGGCCGGTGAACCTGCTGACGATCGTCAAGGAGGTCGACGACCACGACATCGAGGTGGCAAAACGGCGCAACCGCGAGCCCGAACCCGAAGAGCAGGGCAAGCTGATCCGCTACGACGGCCAGACGGTGACGACCGAAGACGTGCCGTGGGACGAAGTCGAGCACCTCGCTGCCGACGACGTCGATTACGACACCAAGCCCGACGAGTGGCTCGCCTAGAGCAGCCGACCGCCGGTCGTCCATGTCGAGGTGTCTCGAGGCGTCGGTCAGCCAGAATGTTTTTACCGGTTATCCTCCATGCAGAGGACACAATGAACCGGGAAGGGGGGGAGACCGTCGAGCCTGGTGGTCGGGGGGCTGCCAGAGCCGATCTCCCGTCGGTTCTCGCACAACTCGACGGTCACGTCTCGGCCGACCAACGGGCTGCCGTGCGCCGGATTCGAACCGCAATCGAGGACGAAGAACGGGCCGCGGCGTACGTCCCGACGGTGCCGAAACTCCGGGCACTGCTCGAGCAGCCAGACCTCGACTTTCACGACGAGATCGCTGCCTGTCTCGCCGCACTGGCGGCCGAAGCACCCACCGACGTCGCACCCTCGAGTGGAACGCTCGTGGCCGTCGCCCACGAGCATGCCGACCAGTCGATCGCGTGCGATCTCCTCCGCGCCCTCGCGGCTGTCGCGGCCGAGCGACCTGATGTCGTCGCCGAGCACGCCGACGCGATCGCCGACGTCCTCGAGCGTCGCCGTGGCTACGATCGCTGTGGGATCGAGGCGATCGCACACGTCTCGGAATACGCGCCGACGGCAGTCGAACCGGCAGGACCGATCCTTGTCGACGCGCTCTCGGTGAATCCGACCGAGAACGGTGGGCCGGCGCTTCGCGCGCTCGGTCGGTTGGCACGTTCCGAGGCGACGCTGCCGTCGCTCGAGTTCGTCACCGACGCAGCCGCGCTCGTGGCCCACGACGACCGGTCGCTGCGACACAGCGCGATCGGCTGTCTCGGCGATGTCGCTCACCGTGATCCTGCCGCCGTCGCAGCGGTCGCCGCCGAGTTCGAGGCAGCGCTTTCGTTTCCCGATCCCGACACCCGGGCACTGACTGCGGCTACGATCGGCCACGTCGCTGCCAGCGCCGACACGGTCATCGAACCGATACGATGGGAGATATTCGAGTTACTCGCGGACGACAATCCACACGTCCGCGCACGCGCCTGCGTCGCGCTCGGTCACGGGCGCGTCGACGCGGCTGCGCCGCGACTGCGAGACCTCGCGCGGACGGATCCAGTCCCAACCGTCCGCGACCGGGCGGCGTGGGCTGTGGGTCAGCTGTCGTAATTCCGTTATCGCGGGCGCGAATACAACCGGAACGTAATCGATTCTCGCGGTCGAAGCGTCTCGTATGACGTTTTCCGTCGACACCGACGCACGGCTGACGACCGTCGACGTGACAGACCAGGTCGCCGCCGCTGTCTCCGACGACCTCGAGTCAGGGCTCTGTACGGCGTTTGTCAGGCACACGACGGCCGGCCTCGTCGTCCAAGAAAACGAGCCGCGGCTTCGGGGCGACATCGAGACGTTCCTTGGGGATCTCGTGCCCGACGAGGGACACGCCCACGACGAGCTCGACGGCAACGCAGACTCGCATCTTCGGGCAGCGCTGGTCGGGCCGGACGTGACGATTCCGGTCGAGAACGGGCAGTTGGCACTGGGAACGTGGCAGTCGGTGTTGCTGCTCGAGTGTGATGGGCCGCGCACGCGGACCGTTACGGTGACGACCGTCGGCGACTGACGAACCGCACTCTGTGAGCCCCGCCTTTGATGCAGTCGAATGGTGTATGTGGTCGTATGTCATCGACGACTTCGTTCGACGTCGACTTCAGCGACACCGTGGCGGTGGTCACCGGTGCGAGCGGGGCGCTCGGTAGCGCCGCCGTCGATCGGTTTCTCGAGGCGGGCGCGACGGTCTGTGCCGTCGACGTGATCGGGCCCGACGACGAGGATAGTTTGCTCGAGCGCGATCCGGCCACCGAATCCGACCTCGCGTTCTACGAAGCGGACCTGACCGACGAAGACGACGTGGCGGCGCTCGTCGAATCCGTCGTCGACGACCATGGTCGAATCGACCACCTGCTGAACATTGCCGGCACGTGGCGTGGCGGCGATCACATCGAGGACACCGATCTCGCGGAGTTCGATCTCCTGCTGAATATCAACCTGAAGACGGCGTTTCTCGCCGCGAAACACGCCTTGCCCCACCTCCAAGAGACGGAGGGCTCGATCGTCAGTATCAGCGCGCGGTCGTCGCTCGAGGGCGGCGAAGGCGACGGCCCCTATCGGATCACGAAAGCCGGAATCCGGCTGTTGACGGAGACACTCGCCGAGGAAAACCGCGGAACCGTACGGGCAAACTGCGTGATGCCGAGCGTGATCGATACGCCGATGAACCGCGAGATGATGCCCGACGCGGATCACGACTCGTGGGTCGATCCGATCGAAATCGCCGACGTAATGGCTTTCCTCTGTAGCGACGGCGCGGCAGTGACCAGCGGCGCTGCAGTGCCGGTCTACGGGGAAGCCTGATATCGACGGATCCGATTTGCTGTCACTGTCTCTCGGCGTACCCGTATGACGGGCTGGCGGGTCGTGGGTACGCGAGATGTGACTGACAGCAGGCCGTATCAGAGCGAGCCAAAAAAGCGGCCGGCAATCGATCGTCGCTGCCGTCGGGACCAGTTAGAGGTTCGTACTGAGCCAGTCAGCGAAGTCGCCGGTCAGGAATCCGAAATAGTCCCACGCGTTCAGCGCGACCAGAATGATCAGCGCGAGGACGACCGGGACCCGGACGAACCAGAGCCACGCCGAACCCAGCGAGCCGACGTTTCTGATGCCTTTGCTGATCTCGTCGAGGGCGAGATCGGGAACGATCCAGCCGACGAAGACCGACAGCAGGAGTCCGCCGAGCATGAGCAGGATGCTGTTGGCGAAGCCGTCGTAGAGGTCGATGAAGACGAGGTCGAGCGCGGCCGGCGTTCCGACGAGGAACATAGCCACGCCCAGTGCAGCCGTCGCGGGAACGCGACCGATGCCACGTTCGTCGATCAGGTAGGAGACGACGACCTCCATGATACTAATCGCACTCGAGAGTGCGGCGATAGCGACGGTGGCGAAGAAGACCGCGCCGAGGAGACCTCCGAACGGGAGTTCGGCGAACGCCGCGGCGAGGCTCACGAAGATGAGCGATGGGCCAGACGCACCGGGTTCGATCCCCGCTGCGAACAGAACGGGGAACGCGATCAGCCCGGCGGTAAAGGCGATGAAGGTGTCGAGGACGGCGATGATACCAGCGTCCTCCGCGAGGTTCCGGTCCTCACCGAGGTAGGACGCGTATGTGATCATCACACCCATCCCGAGTGACAGCGTAAAGAACGCCTGTGCGGCGGCCGCCGGGAGGATCGTCGTCCACTCGGACGCGATGGTGCTGAGTTCCGGCGAGAGGTAGTAGGCGTAGGCATCGGCTGCCCCATCGAGAGTAAACGCGTACGCTGCGAGTCCGATCGAGATGAGGATGATCGCGGGCACCATCAACTTGACTGAAAGTTCGATCCCGCGCTCGATGCCGAGTGCGACGATCGCGACGACTGCTGCCATGAAGATCGCGTGGAGCACGACGGCGTCGAGTCCGCTCGCGACTGCGCCGAACTGTTCAGGTGCGCTCTCGGCCGTGTAGTTCCCTTGCAATCCGAGGAGAACGTATCTGAGCGTCCAGCCGGCGACGACGCTGTAGTACGAGAGGATAACGAACCCAGCCGTAACGAAGACCCAGCCGATCTTCGTCCACGCACCGCTTCCGATCCGTTTCAGTGCGCCGACGGGGTTTCGTTCCGTGTTCCGGCCGACGACGAACTCGACGAGGATAACCGGGAATCCGACCCCAACGATCAACAGGAGATAGATAAACAGGAACGCAGCCCCGCCCTGTTCACCCACCTGATAGGGGAACCGCCAGATGTTTCCCAACCCGACTGCGCTGCCGACCGCAGCCAGGATGAACCCTGTTCGCGTAGCCCATGATTCGCGTTCTGCCATACCCGCTGTTATCTATGATACGCCCATATAGCTTTCCGTGGCCGGTCGAATATATATCGACTCTCGGTCAATAATCGTGAAGGAGTTACGGAATCCTTTTCCAGTTGGTCCTCGCACAACGCCGTATGAATCGCGCAGGGGTGTTCCCAGCATGACGATGGAGGATCGCATCGACGAACTCGAGGAACTCCGCGAAGAGGCCCGCAAGGGTGGTGGCGAAGAGCGAATCGAAAAGCAACACGACAAGGGGAAGATGACCGCCCGCGAGCGGATCGACTACTTCCTCGACGAGGGGACGTTCACGGAGTTCGACCAGCTCCGGACCCACCAGACGAGCCAGTTCGGCATGGAAGAGAAGAAAGTGCCGGGCGACGGCGTCGTCACAGGCTACGGCGAAGTCAACGGTCGAACCGTGTTCGTCTTCGCCCACGACTTCACCGTCTTCGGTGGCTCGCTCGGTGAGGTCTTCGCCGAGAAGATCTGCAAGGTCATGGACATGGCGATGGAAGTCGGCGCGCCCGTCATCGGGCTCAACGACTCCGCTGGCGCGCGCATTCAGGAGGGCGTCAAGAGCCTCGCCGGCTTCACCGAGATCTTCCGGCGCAACCAGGAAGCGAGCGGTGTCATCCCCCAGATTTCGGGGATCATGGGGCCGTGTGCTGGTGGGGCGGTTTACTCGCCGTCGATCACCGACTTCATCTTCATGGTGAAGGACACGAGTCACATGTACATCACCGGGCCCGGCGTCACCAAGACCGTCACCGGTGAGGACGTCACCCACGAGGAACTCGGCGGCGCGATGACCCACGCCGACAAGACCGGTGTCGCGCAGTTCGCCTGCGAGAGCGAGGAACAGGCGCTCGACGACATCAAGCGCCTGCTCTCGTATCTCCCACAGAACAACGTCGAGGACCCACCGCGCGTCGAGCCGTGGGACGATCCCGACCGCCGCGACGAGAAGCTCAACGACATCGTCCCGCCGAGCCCACAGAAGCCCTACGACATGAACGACGTCATCGACTCGGTCGTCGACGAGGGCTCGTTCTTCGAGGTCGCGGACAACTTCGCCCAGAACATCGTCGTCGGCTTCGGCCGACTCGATGGTCGTTCCGTCGGGATCGTCGCGAACCAGCCACGTGTCAACGCCGGGACGCTCACCGTCGACGCGTCGATGAAGGGGTCGCGGTTCGTCCGCTTCTGTGACTCCTTTAACATCCCAATCGTCACGTTCGTCGACGTGCCCGGCTACATGCCCGGCACCGATCAAGAACACCGGGGCATCATCCGTCACGGCGCGAAGCTGCTGTACGCCTTCTCCGAGGCGACGGTGCCGCTGCTGACCGTCATCACGCGGAAAGCCTACGGTGGTGCCTACTGTGTCATGGCCTCGAAGAACCTCGGCGCGGACGTCAACTACGCCTGGCCGACCGCCGAGATCGCCGTCATGGGCCCACAGGGTGCGGTCAACATCCTCTACCGCAACGAACTCGAGGAGGCCGACAACCCAGACGAACTCCGCGACGAACTCATCGAGGAGTACCGCGAGGAGTTCGCCAACCCGTACACCGCAACGGACAAGGGCTTCCTCGACGACGTCATCGTCCCAACCGAGACCCGCCCGCGGCTGATCGACGACCTGAAAATGCTCGAGTCCAAGCGCGAGGACAAGCCCGACAAGAAACACGGCAACATCCCGCTGTAGTATGACCACACAGCAACAGACCACCGCTGACGGCGCACCTGCGTCAGCGGACGAGACGGCCGCAGTCGATGGCGACGGGCCCGGCCTCGAGGCAGCCCTGCCCGGCGATATCTCCCTCGAGTTGCCCGACGACGCCGACGAGGAGGAGGCCGCGGCGATCGCGGCTGCCATCGGTGCCCACCTCCACGATCACGCGCTCGCGGTCGCCGCAGCGGCGGCCGGCGGCGAGGAGACGTGGGACGACAAGCGCTGGGCCTTCGCCGGCCGGATGCGCGCACAGCAACACCGGACCGTTCGCGTCCCGCGTGAAGCGCCGACCGACGCGTGGGCGGCAGCGGGACGGACCGAGCGATTCTGAACACACCGGTAGCCGTTTTTTCGAGACGGACGTCGCTCGAGGCGTGTTTTGACGGCGTGTTTCGGTTACACGTCTGTGGGTGTCAACCAGAACGTGGATTAGATCATGTTCAGTGGCCACTATCGGACGGATTTCCCGTCACCATCCCATACTGCCGGATAGAACGACGTGACGATCGGTCGCGCTGTGGCGGCCGTCACCGGTGGCGACAGCCGCGAATCCGCGACCGGCATCGTCGTGACTGCTGTCCGGCAGTATCACCACACGTAGGGAATCAACCGGTATGGCGTGCGGTTCAGAATCCGCTGATATGGCTCGCCGAGTTCTTCGGAAAGTACGCGTTCCTCGATGCGAATACGGTAGACGTACGCTATGACGAGCGCGCCGACAACTGTGACGAGACTTGCCCAGTTGCCAAGGACGAGGCCAATGCCGGTGTGTTCGAGGAGACTCCCAGTGTAGGATGGATGTCGGACCCACCGATAAGGGCCTGTATCGACGACCTGTTGGTCTTCGTGTATCTTGATCGTGATCGTGAAGTAGTCATTCAACGTCCGTACTGCATACTGTCGGATGACACCGCCAACGAGCAGGACGACGATTCCTGCAGCGAACACGAGACGAGGCTGCCACAGGATTGCCAGTGAGGGAACCAGATAGACGGCGGCAACGCCCGCAAGGATACCGCCGCCACTGGCAACGCCGATAACCCATTTCGACCCCTTATCTCGTGTCACGGCGGCCCCGGTATCGTCACGGCGACGACGGACCTCCCGTAGGATGTCCGGCCCCAGCGTCACAGCCACCGCCGCGTAGAAGACGAGAAGATATACTGAATCGTTGAGTAGCGGTTCCATATGAGGGCTGATTCGGGTTGAAACCTATTTAATTTTATCTAGTAGCTATATCAGTTAGAGGTTCCGTCCCTGGCATCGACTCGCGTTTGTTCCTCCATCCGTATACTCGCTAATACGCTCTGATCGTACTCTTGTCCCACATTTCCAATAGAGATGGAGACGCACCACCCGAGAGAAACAGCCGCTCTACTCCGATTCCGGGGTCGACTCCGAGTCGGCAGCCGTCGACGTATCGGAGATGTCGATTTCCGTTCCCACATCGCCGCCCTCTTTGATGGCTTTGGCCTCCTGTTCCATCGTCTCGACGTCCATGGCTGCCTGTTCGTCGATTTCGCCGATGATGTCGGCGATGTCATCCAGGCCGATCAGTTCGCGGGTTTCCTCGTCGAACTCGAGACTCTCGAGTTCCGTGCCGTCTGCTTCGACATCGCTACCCGAGAGGTGTTTGCCGTAGCGGCCGACCAGCGAGGACAGTTCTTGGGGCAGGACGAACGTCGTCGACTCGCCCTGGCCGATGTCGGCGAGCGTCTCCATGCCCTTGTCGATGACGGCGCGTTCGCCCATCGATTCGGCCGAGCGCGCGCGCAAGACAGTCGAGATCGCATCTCCCTGCGCTTCGAGGATCTGACTTTGCTTTTCACCCTGGGCGCGGATGATGTTCGACTGTTTCTGGCCTTCGGCTTTCTCGATGGCGCTGCGGCGTTCACCCTGTGCCTCGAGGATCATCGCCCGGCGGCGGCGCTCGGCGGAGGTCTGCTCTTCCATCGCGCCTTTGACGCCCTGGGAGGGGGTGACCTCGCGGACCTCGACCGATTCCACGCGGATACCCCATTCGTCGGTCGGTTCGTCGAGTTCGGTGCGGATTCGCTCGTTGATCAGCTCGCGCCGACTGAGCGTGTCGTCGAGTTCCATGTCGCCGATCACTGCACGTAGCGTCGTCTGGGCGAGGTTCGAGACCGCCCGCTCGTAGTCGTCGACCTCGAGGAACGCGCGCTTGGCGTTCATCACCCGGATGTAGACGACGGCATCGGCCGTCACGGGGGAGTTGTCCCGCGTGATCGCCTCCTGGCTCGGCACGTCGATCGTCTGGGTCCGCATGTCGAACGTGTAGAGCCGCGAGACGAACGGCGGGACGATGTTCAGGCCCGGTTCCAAGAGCTCGCGGTACTCGCCGAAGACGGTCAGCGCGGCTCTGTCGTAGGCATCCACGATCTCGACCATCTGCCAGACCGTGATCACGACAAGCAAGAGCCCGATCGACCCGACGAGCAGGATCGGATCCTCGAGCACCGATTGTGTCTGGAGTGGACTGGCTACCAGCTCGTCCATCATCCAACTCAGGGGCTCAGTTCGGATAACGCTTGTCCATAACTACCATGGAACACACCTCGTTCAGTCCGCGATAATGGTTTGATAAATAACAAAAACACCCTGTTGCGACGAATCAGTTGCGAAAAAGTAACGTAGGCCCCTCACGACGGTTTCGACAGGAATGTTCAGGAAGGTTCTCGTGGCCAACCGCGGGGAGATCGCCGTCCGCGTCATGCGGGCGTGTGAAGAGTTGAATATCGGGACTGTCGCCATCTACTCCGAGGCCGACAAGGACTCGGGGCACGTCCGCTACGCGGACGAGGCGTACAACGTCGGCCCGGCACGAGCGGCTGACTCGTATCTCGATCACGAGGCCGTGATCGAGGCTGCACGCAAGGCCGACGCCGACGCCATCCACCCCGGCTACGGCTTCCTCGCCGAGAACGCCGAGTTCGCCCGGAAGGTCGAGGAGACCGACGGCATCACCTGGGTCGGCCCGTCCGGCGACTCGATGGAAGCGCTCGGTGAGAAGACCAAAGCCCGGACGATCATGAACGAGGCCGACGTGCCGATCGTCCCCGGGACGACCGATCCCGTCACCGACCCCGAGGAGGTCAAAGAGTTCGGTGAGGAACACGGCTACCCGATTGCCATCAAGGCCGAAGGTGGCGGTGGCGGCCGCGGCATGAAGGTCGTCTGGGACGAGAGCGAAGTCGAAGACCAACTCGAGAGCGCCCAGCGCGAAGGTGAGGCCTACTTCGACAACGACTCGGTCTACCTCGAGCGCTACCTCGAGAACCCGCGTCACATCGAGGTCCAGATCGTCGCCGACCAACACGGCAACGTTCGTCACCTCGGCGAGCGTGACTGTTCGCTCCAGCGCCGCCACCAGAAGGTCATCGAGGAAGGCCCCTCGGCGGCGCTCTCGGACGAACTGCGCGAGAAGATCGGCGAAGCGGCCCGTCGCGGTGTCTCGGCTGCTGACTACACCAACGCCGGCACCGTCGAGTTCCTCGTCGAAGAGGACGCCGGCCGTGACGGCCCGCTCGGTCCCGACACGAACTTCTACTTCCTCGAGGTCAACACGCGGATCCAGGTCGAGCACACGGTCACCGAGGAGATCACGGGTATCGACATCGTCAAGCGCCAGATCCAGATCGCCGCCGGCGAGGAACTCGACTTCGCACAGGACGACGTCGAGATCGACGGCCACGCGATGGAGTTCCGCATCAATGCCGAGAACGCGGCCAACGACTTCGCGCCCGCGACCGGTGGCACGCTCGAGACCTACGACCCGCCAGGCGGGATCGGCGTCCGGATGGACGACGCGCTCCGACAGGGCGACGAGCTCGTCACCGACTACGACTCGATGATCGCCAAACTCGTCGTCTGGGGCGAGGACCGCGACGAGTGTATCGAGCGCTCGCTGCGCGCGCTCCGTGAGTACGACATCGAGGGCATCCCGACGATCATCCCGTTCCACCGGCTGATGCTGACCGACGAGGAGTTCGTCGCGAGTACACACACCACGAAGTATCTCGACGAGGAACTCGACGAGACGCGCATCGAGGAAGCCCAAGAGCAGTGGGGCGGCGACACCGGCGACGGTGCCAGCGAAGACGACGAGGAGGCCGTCGAACGCGAGTTCACGGTCGAAGTCAACGGCAAGCGCTTCGAGGTCGAACTCGAGGAACACGGCGCACCTGCGATCCCGGCCGGCGACATCGACGCCGGCGGCGCACAGGCCAGCCGTCCGGAGCCGGCAGGCGGCTCCAGCAGCGACGAGGCCGACATCGCGGGCGACGGCGAGACCGTCGACGCCGAGATGCAGGGCACGATCCTCGACGTCGAAGTCGAGGAAGGCGACGAGGTCGCCGCCGGCGACGTGCTGGTCGTGCTCGAGGCCATGAAGATGGAAAACGACATCGTCGCCTCGCAGGGCGGCGAAGTCACGCAGATCGCCGTCGAAGAAGGCGAGAGCGTCGACATGGGCGATACGCTGGTCGTCCTCGAGTAACGCCGACGAGCGACTGCGATTGCGATCCGTTTTTTGCGATCTGTCGCGTTCGACGTGAGCCACATCGCCGTCCCGTCGACTGTGCCGGTCATACGGACTCCTGTCAGTCAGTTCCGGTGGGACCGCGACCAGCACTGCGGGCCCACCGGGACAGCGTGACAGCAGACCGTATCAGCCACCGCTCGAGACGCCGCGAGCCCCGCTGTCCGCGTCATCCCAGGGGAGGGGGCCGTCGTAGACCTCGGGGACGAACGGACAGAGCGGATCGCTCGCAAGCGGGTCGCCGGTGTGGGCGAACGCCCGCGAACGGCTCCCGCCGCAGACGTGGCGGTACGGACAGGCCCCGCATTTGCCCGAGAGCCGGTCGCGGTCGCGCAGCGACTGGAACAACGCCGAATTCCGGTAGCTATCGGTGACCGGCCGGTCGCGGACGTTCCCCGCGGATTCAGGGAGGAACCCCGAGGGGAACACCTCGCCCGTATGGCTGACGAACGCGAAGCCGTCGCCTGCGACGATACCGGTCCGGCGCTTGACGCCTGGGTCGGGCGCGGCCCCTTTCTCGCCCCCATCGGCTGTTTCTCCCCGTCGTTGCATCACGACCCGCCGATATTGCGGGGCTTCGGTCGTTTTGACCCCGAAGGGCTCCGTCTCGCTGACCTCGGCCAGCCACGCCATCACCATGTCGGCCCGCTCCGGTGTGATCGGCTCGAGGATCTGGCCGCGGCCGACGGGTACGAGGAAGAAGACGCTCCACATGACGGCCCCGAGGTCGGCCAACAGCTCCCGAATCGCGGGGAGTTCGTCGACGGTCTGCTGGCAGACCGTGGTGTTGACCTGGACCGGCAGACCGGCCGCGCGAGCGTCTTCGACGGCTCGGATCGTCTCCGCGAAGCTGCCCTCCTCCCCGCGGAAGGCATCGTGAGTCTCAGCTGAGGCACCGTCGAGGCTGACGGCCATGCGCTTGAGGCCAGCATTAGCCATCGCCTCGATGCGGTCTGCGGTCAGCGAACCGGTCCCGCTGGGCGTAATCGTCATCCGGAGTCCGAGATCGTCACCGGAGGCGATCAGTTCCTCGACGTCGTCGCGGACGAGCGGGTCGCCGCCCGAGAGGACGACCAGCTGGCCGTCGCCGAATTCGGCCGCGTCCTCGAGCAGCGCCTTCCCCTCCGCCGTCGAGAGCTCGTCGGGATGACGTTGGGGCTTGGCGTCGGCTCGACAGTGATTACAGGCGAGGCCACAGGCCTGGGTGAGTTCCCAGATGAGGACGAACGGTCGCTGGGCTGTCTCGAGTGTGCCGGGACGCATATCGGGAGGTGGGTGTCAAACAGCCGAAAATACGACCCGTCGTTCCCGATGGCTGAGAAAACGGGAAGATGTTCGACCGGGGAGGGAGGTGTTCCCACACACTGGGAGGTCACGGAACGGCCTTCGGTATCGTCTCGTAGGTGTCAGTATGGTCGAGAACGCACGCCGGTCTCTCGTCGAGAGCGACGAGCGAGGGAACCCGACCCCACAGTGGGAAATCTTCGTTCGCGTCGAGGCGGCCGATTCGATGCGCCACGTCGGCAGCGTCGCCGCCGCGAGCGCGACGGAAGCTCACGAACACGCGTCCCGCCTGTTCGGCTGGGACGCCGCCGACGTCTGGCTCTGCCCGGCCGAGGCAGTCGAACGGTACTCGACGCGAGGGCTCACAACCGACACCGAGGGCGAGGAATCGCGCGTCAACGAAGGGACCGACGGGAAACCGGAGGTGCAGGACGCGTGATTTCGATCAGCAAACTGCTCTGTGATCTCGACGCGGAGGGCGACGGACTCCGCTACGACGCGGCCGAGGGCTCTAAGAAACCACAGATCACCGAAAAGAAACAGCGGCGGCCGGTCGTCGTCTGGAACACGACCCGCCGATGTAATCTCTATTGTTCGCATTGCTATGCGGGCGCAGACCTCGACCCCGCGTCCGGCGAGTTCACGACCGCCGAAGGGAAGGCGTTTCTCGACCAGCTCGCCGACTACGGCGCGCCAGTCGTGCTCTTCTCGGGCGGTGAACCGCTCGTGCGCGACGATCTGGTCGAACTCGTCTCCTATGCGGCCGATCAGGGGCTCCGACCGGTGTTATCGTCCAATGGCACCCTCATCACCCGCGAAAAGGCCGCGGCGCTGCGTGATGCCGGGCTCCAGTACGCCGGTATCTCTGTCGACGGCCTCCCCGAGCGAAACGATCGGTTCCGCGGCGAGGACGGCGCGTTCGACGCCGCCGTCCGCGGCATCGAGAACTGTCTCGAGGCCGGCCTCAAGACCGGGCTGCGATATACGATCACCGAAGCCAACGCACCCGACCTCGAGGGGGTCGTCGACTTACTCGCCGAGAAAGGGCTCGATCGGTTCTGTTTCTATCACCTCGATTACGGCGGCCGCGGGGCCGAAATCGTCGACGCTGACCTCTCCCCACAGGAGAAACGCGAGGCGGTTCGCCGTGTGGCGGACATGACCCTCGAGTACCACGACCGCGGCGAGGAGATCGAGACCCTGTTAGTTGGCAACTACGCCGACGCTGCCTTCCTCGTGGAGTACGCCCGCGAGGAGTTCGGCGAGGCGAAAGCGCAGGCAGTCTACGACTACCTCGAGCGAAACGGCGGCGACCCGACCGGCGAGCGGATCGCCGACGTGGACTATCAGGGCAACGTCCACCTGACCCAGTTCTGGCAGGGCTACAGTCTCGGCAACGTCCGGGACCGGCCCTTCGGCGAGATCTGGGAGGACGAGTCGAACCCGCTGCTCGAGGCACTTCGCAACCGTGAGGAGCACCTGAAAGGAAAGTGTGCCGATTGCCAGTACCAGTCGATCTGTCGCGGAGCCTCGCGATTGCGCGCGCTGGCGGCGACCGGCGACCTCTTCGAGCCCGATCCGCAGTGTTACCTCACCGACAACGAGGTCTTCGGTACGGAGGCAGGATCGATGGCCGGCGGTGCCGCGGACTGAGACGGACTCCTGTCAGTCAGTTCCGGTGCACCCGCAACCCGCACTGCGGTCCCACCAGTAAATCGGTACAGCAGACCGTCTGCGACAGCCCGTTGTCACTACTTTTCGGCACACTCGCATGGATGGAGAGAGGGACGCCGGCGCTGACTGGTAGGAATCCGTATGAGTCCATCTGTCAGCACGTCCGTTCAACAGCAGAACATGAAGGGGTAGATCAGCGCGACACGGTCCCCGTCGGTCAGTTCCGTCTCGAACCCGCCGAGGTGTTCGTTGAACCGGCCGTTGACACAGACCCGTGCGTACGGCCGCGTTTGCTCACCCTCCGGATTCTTCCGCCACGTCCCGGGCAAGTCGTCGGGTACCGGTGCCCACCCACTGTGGGTCGCCTCGGACTCGGTTTCCGCGATGAGCATGTCTTCGAGGCCGTACTCCTCGAAAAAGGCCTCGAGGAAATCCCGGAGCCGGGTGCCATCGAACGTGAACGTGAGTTCGTGACTGCCGACGGCGTCGCGGACGTGGCCGGTACAGCGAACCGTCACCGTCGTCGTGGCGTCGCTTCGACTATCGGTCTCGGTGGCAGTGGCTCGGTTAGCTCCCATACGTGAACGATACTGCTCGCGCGTGTAAACACCTCATTGCGAACATATTCGGTGGATAGCTGTGGCTGCCGGCCATCAACTGATTCGAGATGTAAGCGACATTGTAGATCGAGTCTCACGCCCGGTGGCTCGAACTGGATTTCACCAGCGCGGACACGAAGCGGACGACGAGAGAGTCCATGCCGAACATATAACGCAACCGAATCGAACGAGACCGCAGGCTTGCGGTTTTCCTGTCGCTATAATCACTGATTGTCCGATAGATGTCGATTCTTGAATTGTTTTAGACCGTGTGAAATAGTTTAAATGATTTATTTATAAAAGCACAATAAATACGTTATTGCACACATTCGAGCTATAATAGACAGAACTGGGTTTTGCGATCAGGTTGAGGTCAGAGGATTTATACTGGATCGATGTAAGAGTCCGGCCAATGCTACTCTCAGTCGATCGCTCGGAACCGACAGTCGGGCAGTCAGTAAGTTTCGACGTGGTTGAGGCCGTCGCCGAGCGTGAAGGCGTCGATCCACTCAACCTCGAACCGCCTGAATACGATGCCCTCTACGACGTCATCAATCCCGAGGCGCTCGACGCGCTCTTTGCGACCCGCGAGAACGGCCGTGAGCGACCGACCGGCTGCGTCGAATTCTCCTATTGTGGCTACCGGATCGTCGTCACGAGCGACGGCGAGGTCGAGGTGTCCGACCTCGAGTGACGGCGTCTCTTTCGAAGCCCACCCTGCGTTCACCACACGTGGGGTCGGCCGAGTAAACGGTCTCCGAAGTGACGAGCGGCCGCACGGTCGTCGCTGTCCCCTTTCTCTCGGAGCGAGGACGATGCTGGCCAGCCCCCTCAATTTCGCCGCGACCCGCTCACTCGTCAGCCAGCGCAGCCTCGAAGACGCGCTCGTGGAGCCGATCGGCGACGATCTCCATCAACGGTTCTAGATTGGCCGTGTCTGCGCGGTTGTACTCGATAAGTGTCTCGAGGGCACCGTCGTCGCCGCGTTCGTACTCGTGCCAGAGGCGCACCGCATCGCGGCCGCTGATGTCGGGCATGTCCCGATCGATACCCAACTCTTGTTCGATCGTCTTCAGGCCGCCGTCGAGCCCGATCTTCTTACAGGGATACATGAGATCAACATGGGGGACGTCGATGGTGACGTCGAAACAGGTCTCGAGGAACGGGACGTCGAATCGCTGTCCGTTGAAGGTGACGAGCAGGGCCGAGTCCTCGAGTTCGCGTGCGAGACGGTCTCCCGTCAGATCGCGTTCTTTGACGAACGTCTTCGTCTCGCCGCCCTGGTGGAGGCTGACGGTCGTCACATGGTTCGTCTCGGCGCTAAGGCCGGTCGTCTCGATGTCCAGAAAGCAGGTTTCGTCGCTGACGTTCTCGTAACACCGCCAGCGACTCGCAGCAGGCAGCGCCTCCGCAAAGACGGAGACGTCGCCACGCTCGAGGTGGGTTCGGCCCTCGTCGATGAACGTCTCGATCCGATCCGCAAGCGTCGAGCCGACGACACTGCCGTCGAACTCGTCCCAGTGAGTCACGCCGTTTTCCCACAGGCGTCGTTCGGTGGTTTCCCCGACGCCACGAACGGGAATGAAGCTGTTCTCGATTCGCACATCCGTTCAGCGGTTCGGTGGGGGTAAAAACGCTTGGATCGGCCGGAACCCAATACGCTGAGCGGCCGCTTTTTGAGCCACGCGGCCGTAAGTCACGTATGACCGACCGTGACGACGAACTCGTCGACGCCGTTCGCGAACTGACGAGAACGATCGACGAGCTTCGAACGGAACTCGAGGAGCCTCGCCGGCGCTTTCGGCCGCCGCTGCGACCGCCGACACCGCGAGAGTTGCTCCGACTCACCGACGAGGTGGCCCTTCCCGCCGCGCTGGCCATCCTCGAGGCGAACGTCCGCGCGCTCGAGGCGTTCCAGCGAGGCTTACAGATCGTTAGAACTGAGCGGGCAGCTCGCGACCGGACGTCGACGGCTGCAGAGGCGACGAGCGACCGCGCAAGTGAACTTCGACGGACGACGCTCTCACAACTCGATACAGTCCTGACTGAACTCAATCGGGCCGTCTCGGAGGGGAGTTTACCCGCAGACGAGGGGGCGCGCGATCTCCTTTCGGAAGCCCGCCAGCTTCGCGACGACGTCGACACGCGTCTCCGGGAGGCCGCCGACCGGACCTCCCAGTCGAGCGCGTCAGAATCAGCAGCGACTGGGGTCTCGATCGACATCGCAGACGGACCGCCAAGCGACGCCGGGGAACCGGCCAACGAGAATCGTGACGACTCCGACTCAGCCGTCGACGTCGACGCCGAACTCGAGACGCTGCGAGAGCAGTACGGCGAGGATGCTGCCGACTCGAGTGCGAGCGACGATGCCGATACCGACGATGACGATGCTGACGACACTGATGGATCTGAAAAAAGCGATGACGGAGACGAGCGTCCTTAGACCGGCTCGAACCGGTAGCCGTCCCAGTCTTGACTCTCCGGTTCGCGAATGCCGGCACCGGGCTCGCGAAGTTCGTCGACGTGAACCGGCAGGACCTCGTCGCCGGTCTCGACATCGCCGGTCGTCAGCTGGCCGATCGCGCGGACGGATTCGCCATCCACGTCGAACTCGACGATGGCGAGGTGGTTGGGCTCGCGGACGCCCGGCGGCGTCGCGGTGCTAGTCGTCCACGTGATGACCTCTGCGGTATACTCGCTGAGATCGATCGTTTCCGCCGGATTCGAACCACCGGGACCGCGCGGGTGGCCGGGGTAGCTGATCGAACCGTTCTCGTAGCGTGTCGCTTCCATCGTCATTGTGCTGCCTCCATGATCGTAGTAATCACACAGTTGCCAAATCCGCCCACGTTACAGCACAGGCCGGTCTCAGCCTCGACCTGTCGTGGCCCTGCTTCGCCCATGAGTTGTTCGTAAATCTCGACTGCCTGTGCGACGCCGCTTGCCCCCAGTGGGTGGCCCTTCGACTTGAGGCCACCCGAGGTGTTGATCGGCAGTTCGCCGGTATCTCGCTCGGTGTATCCCTCCTCGACGAGTTTCCACGCCTCACCGTGCTCGGCGAAACCGAGTCCCTCCATCTGGAGGAACTCGAGGATGGTGAACATGTCGTGGAGTTCGGCGACATCGATGTCGTCGGGTCCGAGGCCGCTCATCTCGTAGGCCCCCTTGCCGCTCTCGACGACACCGCCCATCACGGTCGGATCCTCGCGTTCGTGGACGACGTGAGTGTCCGTTGCGCCGTCGATCCCCGAGATAACGACGTAGTCGTCGGTGTATTCCTCGGCGACCGACTCGGGACAGAGCATCAGCGCTGCCGAGCCGTCCGTGATCGGACAGAAGTCGTACAGCCGCAGCGGATCGGCGATGATCGGCGACTCGAGGATCGTCTCGACGTCGACTTCCTTCTGGAACTGGGCCTTGGGGTTGTCGACGCCGTTTTTGTGGTTCTTGGACGCGACTTTCGCCAGGCTCTCGCGAGGCGCGTCGAATCGCTCGAGATAGTGGCGTGCGGTCAAGCCGGCAAAGGACGGTAGCGTGACGCCGGTTTTGTACTCGTCGCGGTGGGTCAGCGACGCGATGACGTCGGTGGCCTCACCGGTGGTCTTGTGGGTCATCTTCTCACCGCCGACGAGCAGGGTCATGTCACTGGCCCCGCTGGCGACCGACTGCCAGGCGGCGTAAATCCCCGCACCGCCGCTGGAACTCGTCTGGTCGATCCGTTGTGTGTACGCCGGCATCGCATCGAGGTCGTGTGCCAGCGCGTTCGGGACTCCCGTCTGTCCCTCGAATTCGCCGCTTGCCATGTTCGAGACGTACAGATGTTCGACGTCGTCGGCGTCGACACCTGCATCCCCGAGACATTCGATACCAGCCTCCGCAAGGAGGTCCGTGATCCACTCGCCCTCGCGTTGCCCGAACTGGGTCATCGAGGCACCAATGATTGCAACACGTTCCATATGCCAGGTGACTCTAGTCAGTGGTTTATATGTGGGGGGTCGTGACAGTGTTCGCTGCTTGACTCACTATTTCAACATAAGCCAACGATACCACCCACCAGTAGTCGGTCGTGGTCGACACCGACTCGAGGCTCACGCGGATTCGGCCGCGGCCGTCCGCAGTTCGCTCGCGCGCGAGCGCGCCTGCGAGACTATTGCTGGTCGAGCCTCGAAGGAGACGACGACGTCTTCGTCCCCATAGGTGACGTCGTCGACGTGGGCGTTGTCGTGGAGCCACGAGACGACGCTCATCGTGTCGTCGGTCATCGGCAACAACAGCCGTTCTTCCTCCCAGTCGGGCAGTTCCTCGTCGATCCGCTCGAGCAACCGGTCGATGTGCTGTCCTTCCTTGGCGCTGACTGCGACTGGATTCGGCGCAAGCGACGAGAGGGCAGCCCGCTTTTCGGCCAGTTCCTCGTCGCTGACCTGATCGATCTTATTGAGAACGGTCACGATCGGGGCCTCGTTGCGTTCGTAGAGGGTGTCGTGGGAGGTGACCAGTTTCTCGTGGATTTCGTCGATCGGCTCGCTGACGTCGACGACGAGCAAGACCAGATCCGCCCGGTAGACCGAGTCCAGCGTCGACTTGAACGACTCGACCAGCCAGTGGGGGAGATCGCTGATGAACCCGACGGTGTCGGTCACTAGCACGTCCCGACGGTCGATGTCCGCACGCCGGGTCGTCGTCCCGAGCGTGGTGAAGAGTTTGTCTTTCGATTCAGCCGTCGCGTCCAGATCGGGGTGAAGATCCTCGTTTTCGGAGACCTCGAGATCGGCCGCGAGCCGGCGCAACAGGGTCGATTTGCCCGCGTTGGTGTAGCCGGCCAGCGCGACCAGATCGAACCCCGAGTCGCGTCGGCGCTCTCGGCGTTGCTGTTCGGTCTGCTCGATCCGCTCGAGTTCGTCTTTGATCCGGCTGATCTGGGCTTTGATGTCCTGCTCGCGACTTTCGTCGTACTCACCAAGCCCCATGAAGCCGGGGTGTTCCTCGCGCTTTGCGAGGCTGGTCTTTGCCTCCGCACGGGGCAGTTCGTAGCGGAGTTCGGCCAGTTCGACCTGGAGCTGGGCCTTGCGCGTCTGTGCGCGCTGGCCGAAAATCTCGAGGATGAGCGTGAATCGATCGATGACTTCGACGCCCTCGGGCAGGAGCTTGCCGAGGTTGTACGTCTGGTAGGGACCGAGCCGGTTGTCGAAGATGACGGTCGTCGCATCCGTTTCCTCGACTAACGCGGCCAGTTCCTCGGCTTTCCCCTCGCCGATCTGGAGGGCCGGATCGGCCCGTCTGGACTGTGTGACCTCGCCGACGACGGTGTATCCCGCCGCCCGGGCCAGATCGCGAATCTCGCTCGTATCGGGCGTGCCTGAATCAACGCGTTTGACGATTATCGTGTTCATACAGAGAGAGCTGCGTCCGCCGGGTGCGGTCGGGCGTACTCACTCGAGTGCCATCGCTCGCCGAGCCGACGCGGCGACGGTTGCACGCGCCGAGCGACTCGACGAGATGGACACTGCCGCAGTGACCCGGTTCCGCTAACGATGCCGGTCGGACACCTCCGTTGGACGGACGTGGCTCATAGCCGCTCGTACGTGACGAATCGTCTTGAATCCAGTGCCCGAACCTATCGTCCGATTCGCTCGAGGGTGTGCCGTGGAAGCGATACGGTGACAGGGTCGCCGCGTTTCGGCTCTAGTCGCCACTGAACGTCACTGCATACTCGGCCACACAGCCGTCGTGCGATCACAAAAGTCATAGGAAGCGACTCGAATTGATGCGGGTGATGATCGATCTCGATCCGACTGCACTCGGCCTCGAGTTCGGGGGCGGTGCTATTATCGGCGGCCTCATCGGTTTTGCCGCCAAAAAGATCGCAAAACTGCTTGCGGTTATGGTCGGCGTTCAGCTGATGCTCTTTCGCTATCTCGAGTCCCAGGGCATCATCACCGTCGACTGGAACCGACTCTCGGCGGGCATTCTGCACACACAAGCACAGGCACAGGATACAGCGACCAGTGTGGTTCAGTCACTCATTTCGACACTGTCACTCGGCGCGGGCTTTACCGGCGGCTTCGTGATCGGCTTCAAACGAGGATAACGCGCTGCCTGAGCGCTATTGGGTCGACAGGTCGTCTTTGTCCTTGATAATCTCCGTTTCAGCTTCGCCGCTGGTGTATTCGTTGACTTCGTTGTAGAACTCGTTTTGCAGTCCTGCTGGGAACGTGAGCACGCCGATCCACGAGCCGTCGTTTTGCCACTCTTCGCGTTCTAAGTCGCCGAACTGACGGATCTGTGCCTGTGCGCTGCCGGCGTGTTCGGCGGGCACCTGCACCGCGACGGTCACTTCCTCGAACCGGATCGGGATGACCGGCCGCAGCGCGTCGAGGGCGTCGTCGACCTGTGCCTGGACTGGCTCCATCGGATCGACGGTGAAGCCAGCCTCCTCTAAGGCGTTCTCGATCCGTTCGGGCGGGTGGGGCGCGTTGTCCATCTGCGGGTTGACCGCGTTGCGCGTGATCGTGTCGATCAACTGCTTGCGCTTCTGTTCTTGCATCTCGCGGCGCTGCTCGGCCGTAATCTGGATCTCCCCTTGTTTGATCACTTCGGGGATGATCTCGAGTGGCTCCGTCGTCTCGAAGACCTTCTCGAGGTCGTTTTCGGCCGGTCGGTCGCCGCGAGAAGCGTTTTCAAAGACGTCCTCGGCTGCGATGACGTCTTCGAGGTCGCCATCGAACTCGTCGCGTTTGATCGCCAGTGCTGCGTCCGGATCGACTAACACTTCGAAGCGCGCCCCGTGGGACTCGAGTCGCGCCGTCACCGCCTCGTCGAGCGAAATCATACCTCACGATTCCCTCGCCAATTTAAAGAGTGTTTCCCGACGAGCGACCTCGGTCGGATGGGCACGGCATCGGCGCGGCGAGAGGGAGACAGCCGACTCGAGGGGTGGTAACGAACGCGAAAACGGATTCGTGAGGCGTTACTCGTCGGCCGTCTCGTCGTCGCCGGTGTCGAGGAGGTCGTTCTCCTCGAGGTAGTCCTCGATCCGATCTTTGTCGAACTGTTCGAAGGTCTCGGTTTCGGCGTCGACGGTTGCCAGTCCCACTTCGTTGGGGAGCAGGGAGCCATCGTTGACCGAGGCGAGTGCGTCGAGGGCGAGTTGGATGCCGCCGTCTAAGTCAGCCTCGTCGTCGTAGTTCTCCTCTAAGTAGTTCTGGAGTTCACCGCGGTCGGCTCCGACGGCCAGGGCCTTCCACTCGTAGGGGGTTCCCGAGGGGTCGGTCTCGAACAGCCGTGGTTCGCCGTTGTCGATGCCGCCGACGATCAGCGCGACACCGAACGGGCGGGCACCGCCGACCTGGGTGTACTGCTGGATGTGGTCGGTGACTTCCTTGGTCAGCGTCTCGACACCGATCGGCTCGCCGTAGCGCAGCTGGTTGACCTGTGACTGACGGCGGGCGAAGTCGATCAGCTGGCGGGCGTCGGCGACGTGGCCCGCACTGGCGATGCCGACGTGGTCGTCTGCCTTGTGAATCTTCTCGACGCTCGAGTCCTCGAGCAGCGGGGAGGGGACTCGTTTGTCGACGGCGAGTACGACGCCGTCGTTCGTTCGGACGCCGATACTGGCTGTGCCTCGCTTGACCGCCTCGCGAGCGTACTCGACCTGGTAGAGTCGGCCGTCGGGCGAGAAGATCGTGATGCCACGGTCGTACGCCTGCTGTTGGGCTTGTCCCTGCATAGTATCACGCTAAATCGTAATCGAGGTCTGTCGCGCCCGCGAACGCCTCATCGAGTCGGACATCCCCAACGCGATCCCGGAGGACAGCGACTCGCTCCTCGTTCCCGAACACGACGTTTCTCTCTTCGGAATCTTGCCCGCGTCGCCGTAAATAGTTTTCTTCAGCGGCACGGATCGTACCACTGATACCCCGGACGCGAATCCCGACGGGTGCGCCGTCGATCTCGTCGAGACATGCAAGCGCCGCGCGAGCGGGCTCGGTCTCGCCGCGACGAACTCTGACGATCGCCTCGCCCCGGCCATCGGCGAAGGAAAACCGCATGACCGTCAGATCGGCGTCGGCGCTACCCGGATCACCGAGCAGGTTCTGGCCTGCATACCACAGTTCGCGCTGGAACGATCGCCTGCCGATCCGCTCGTCCGGCCACGTCTCGAGTTCGACGGCGAGATAGCGCCAGCGCGGCCGGAGATGTTTCGGGAGGTGTTTCATTCGTCGGTCGCCACGTCGCCGCCAGTTGGATTCCGTTCCGCGACCAGCACGCCCACCTGGTCGTGGACGCGTTCGACCGCCGTCAACGAGAAGCCGGCGTCGGTAAAGGCGTCAGCGAGGGTTCCGACAGTCGCCGGATCGTCGACAGCAGGCGTATAGAAGGGGTCGTCGGGGTTTGGATCGCCGAAGAACATCACGTCGCCGAGGACGAATTTTCGGGGCTCGAGGGCGGCAATGACGTCGATCGCCTCTCGCTTTTCGTCGTCCGAGAGGTGATGGAACGCGAAGTTCGTGGTGACTATGTCGACCGGCCCCTCGTAGTCCGGCTCTCGGAACGTGCCGTGGCCGAACGCGACGTTTTCGAGGCCCGACGAGTCGGCCTTCTGTCGGGCTTGCTCGAGCATGCCATCGCTGATGTCACGGCCGACGACGCGCGCTGCATCGGGGGCGAGTGCAAGCGCGATCGCTCCCGTCCCAGTACCGAGATCGAGGACCACGTCGTCGGACTCGGGTGCGGCGTGCTCGACGACCAAATTCGCACAGGCGTGGTACTCCTCGGACTTCGGGTCGTCGTACGCGCCGGCTTTCTCGTCGAACCGGGCGGCATGTTCTTCAAGACTCTTCTTCATACCTGCCCCGTTCGACGCCGGGCTCAATGAACGACTCGGAGTGGATGTGGCGGTTTCGCTCGGCGAGCCGTCCCCACTCCGCGAGCCCGTCTTCGATGAACTCGCGTGTGAAGCCGATCTCCTCGCCGAGTGCTTTGAGTTCACGGGGGGCGCGCACCTCGAGATGTGAGGTTGGCTCAGCGCTGACGACATACGGCGCGTCGTAGTGGTCGACGATCTCCCGGAGCTTCCGCAGTGACTGGAGGGTTCGGACGCGCCGACCGCCGCTTTGCCGGAGGGCTCCCGAGAGGTCGAACTCGAGGCGGACGCCGTTTTCGACCGCGGCTTTCACGAGGACGTGATTGATATCGCCATCGCCGGCCATCGGGTGTGCGAGCACGTCGACTTTCGCCTGTTCGACCGCAAACCGGTTCATGGCGTTCGTCCCGCCGTGGACCGCGACGATCGTTTCGGTGGTCCGGTAGTTTCCCACCGCACCGCTGGCTGATTGTCGATCGTCGGTCCGAATCTCGACACCCTCGACGACATCGATCCCGTACTCGTCGCGAATTCGATCGGGGTCGTACTCGGCTCGAGCGTCCGCGTGATTACGCACGACCACGCCCTCGAACCCGTAATCGGCCGCCGTTTTCGCGAGTCTGGCGACCGTGCTCTGTCCGTCGGGGTGGGCATGGACGGCCTCGTACATACTCGAATCGTCTCACGGGGTCGACTTGGGGTTTGCGCCATGCGATAGCGCCAACGAACAGCCGAATACAGAACACCATGGCCGGGAGCGCGTCCGAACGATAGTGAGGGCGCGCGACTCGGGGGAGGGCAGGCCGTTACCTACTCTCACCGCGAGCGACCGCAGGGAGCGAGCGGGCCGACAACTGACTCGACGTGAGCAACGCGAACGGAGAGGAAGGCGGAGTGCTTTTGATCAACCTTTTACCGAGGGACATCGCGAGCGAGGTGCTGTGTGCCTCGCTCGTGATAGACCGCAGCGTAAAAGGTTGTTAGTTGAGAATCGACTGCGCAACCGTCGCGAGCTGACCGTTGTCGGCCTCTTTGAGCCGGTCGTCGCCGATCTTGAGCCGGAGCCGCGGGCGACCGACGTCGATCGGGACCTTCTCGGTGTCGATCAGACCCATGTCCTCGAGTTTGGTTTTCGTCCGCGAGAAGGTCGCCTTGGAGGCGATCCCGACGTCTTCGCCCCACTTGCTGATATCGTAGAGCAGGGCCTCGTTTTTGGCGGCGACGAGCAAGGAGATGGTGACTTCATCCAGACCATCGCCGTCACCGCGGGCAGTCTCGAGCGAGTCGAGAATCGCCGTGAAGTCGCCTTCAGCATCGGGGCTGATCTCGTCGGCGAGCGTTTCGCGGACATCCGTGATCGGCGGCGTCCGAAGGTTGAATTCGGATGCGTCGGCCCAGCGGTCCTCGTAGGTCGCGTAGGTGTCTGCGACGAAGTCCTCGGCGTCGGTGACGAGGCCGCCGACGCGGTCACCGGCGTGGACGACGGCGACGACGCGGTCCTCGGTGATCAAAAGCGAGTTTTCGGGGGCCTGCTCGAGCGTTCGCAACGCGAGTGCGCCCTCGCTGATAAGATCGGCCGCGTTCGAGGCGACGATGAAATCGTCCATGATGTCTTTCAGCGTGCGCTCGTCGGCGAGCATCTGTACTGCGGGAAGGTCGCCGTCGAACGTGGTGGCGACGGAGACGAACTCTTCGATGGCATCGTGCGATGGATTCACCATGAAGATATCACCGCTTGCATCCTCGAGCACTGACTCGAGAATATCGTCAATCTGATGGTTGAGTAAATTCGAGGTCATGCCTATACAGAAGTAATTGAGAGCGCAGTACTTAATTTTGGCGGCCATCTGGGCAGCAGAACTTCTCGTACCGTACCGAAACGGTAATTTTTGTCCAAGAACACGTTAGTTCGCCGACGGAATATCGCTATCTCTTATACAGATATGGGTTGATAGAGATGCAATTGGAAACGAGGATTGGTAATAGAGCGGCTGAGGGTGGGTTTTCGTTACTAGTACCAATAACTATAAACAACAAACGTGTTACTCTGCTATCGTATGAGTGTTCGACAGAACCTATGGTGGGGCGTTCGAGCGGTCATTACTCGAGGAGACCTCGAGTCGGACCGGACTCGATCGTCACGGAGTACTGTGCGGACAGAACGGGTCAGCACGTACGGCGGTCCTTGAGATCCGTCCGCGCCGAAAGTCACGGGAATCCCGACCGAATTGGGATAGTATCGGTCGCGGTTGACGACCTGTTCGCGTCCAGTCGAGACGTGTGGCCTCGCGAGATGAGGGACCACTACACTTCAGCTTCTGTTTTGCGAAGTAGGATTCGTCCGCTTTGCGTGTGCCGCCGGATCCAACACGGATTTACCACCGACCGAGACGACGGCAAAGTTACAAATCCCGAGATCAACACCAGCTACTTCGTCTCCTGGTGGTTCCGAGTCGATAGTGGTTCGACAGACGAACTGAAGCTGCCACTCATCGTCCGTGTCGACAGTTACCGATCGAATCGTGGCCAGAGTGCGTCCGACCAGTACACGTCCCCGTCGTAGATTACGGCTGCGTCCGTCTCTTTGAGCATCGTCACCAGTTCCGATCGTGTCAACGTAAACGTCGAGTCGTTCCCGCAGAGATAGGCGTACTCGTTGGTCTCGGTGTGCGGGAAGTAGTATGAGCCGGCTGCTCGCATCGAGTAACAGTCGAGACTCAAGCGATACTGCGTTTCCCGGCCGTCGGCTTCGAGTTCCTCGAGTCGCGCAGTGGTTGGTGGCTGGTCGCCCTGTGTGAGCGAGTGGGTGCCGTCGCCGACGACAGTGTAGTCTTTCCCCATCATGATGCGCCGGCGGGCGAGATCTATCGCTCGCTCGATGCTGAAGCCGTGAACCAGCAGTTTGGCGAACGTCGAGCCGACCTTGATGGCGTGGTCGTTCAGGACTTTGGTGAACGTCACCGCGCCGGCGACGCTGCCTTTCTCGATCAGGCTCTGTCCCTCATGGAAGGAGCCACACGCGTTGAGAAAGAAGGTCTGGACATTACAGCACTCGAGGCTCGAGGCTGCGAGCGTGCCGTCGGGACAGCACAGCCCGCCGGTTTCGCAGTGGCCGATGTAGTGAACGAAGTCGTGGTCGTCCTCGAAGACGCGGGCGAGTGTGGCCGTCTCGAGCGATTCCGCGACGGAGAGATCGATCGTCAGTTCTTCAGAGCGCTGGCGGTAGATCTCGGCAACGCGGTCGTGTTCGCCGGCCATCTCCGGATCGTTGAGGACGACATAGATCGAGATCGCGTCGTCCGCTCGCTCGAGATAGTCGAGGCGGTTGTCGTAGGCCTCGGGTGCAGATTTGAAGGCGTCGATCGGGACGCCGTCGGCCAGCCAGCCGTGGGCGCGGCCGCTCCGGAGGTCGGGTTTGAGGATGTCGACCGAGGCGACCTGCCCGGTGGTGGCCCTGGTTGCAGACGGAGCGCACGGCTGCTCGGTCCAGCCGTGGCCGGAATCGAGGCCACGATAGAAATCCTCGAGCGAGCGTTCGACCAGTTCTCGTCCCTCGAGCTCGGAACTGCGCGGGGTATAGATCATGCTCAGTCGGTCGAGCAAGAACGGCAGCGTTTCGACGCTCTCGTACGCGGGTGTGACGTACGTCGAGAGATGCCACTCGGGGAGTCGGTGTTTGATAGCCGCGTCGGGCACGTCGAGATAGGCTGCAAGGCGATCCTGCGGTGAGGCGTCGTACAGCGTGTCAGCGTCGAGGTCGAGGGACTCGAGCAGACTGTATTCGGCGAGGGTCGTCCCGTAGGGGCCGGCATTGCGGACGAGACAGTCGAGGAAGAACGTCTTCCGGAGCAGCCGTGCAACGTCGTGCTCTAACTCGGGCATCGGTGAGAGCGCCACGTCGTGCCCCCGGTCGACGAGTCGGAGTCGCGGACGATCTGGACCCGAACTGGATGAGACGTGACGGCAGTCGTCGGTCGTCCGGACCGTTGCCTGAAGATAGTAGGCAAGCGGCGCAGTGACGAACAGCGACTCGTAGTTGGGTGGCACGACGAGTTCGATCCCGTGGTCAGGAGTCCCAGACCGGATGCAGTCAGCGATCTCGAGGGAGTCACCGTGCTCGACCAGTGCCGGGTGGCCCCGGAGTGTGGGATACGAACGATCGGGGCCGTCGGTCTTGTGTGAGGCAGCCATATGTGTGATGGCGTCGGCGATCGCAGACGGGCGGTCTGGGACGGTAATCGTTCCCACAGGGAATTCGTGTCGACACCGGAGGCCGAGGACGACACGCGTTCGCGTCGGAAAGGAAATGATGACTTCCTCGTAATCGGGCGTCCGTTCGATCGTCGCCGCGCCGGAAAACCGGAGGTAGGACTTGATTTCGGTGTCGACGTCGACGATGTACTCGCCGGGCGGCAGTGACAGCGGCTCGCCACCAGGGTCGAGTTCGCGGTGATCATCGCAGCTGAGCGAGAACGCGTACACGACCGCGTGCGGGAAACGGAGTTTGTTAGTCGTTACGGCGACAGTCTCGTCAGCGGGACGCGGGATGTCGACACTAGCGCTATCGACGGCGATATCAACCCCCTCGACTGTCAACTCGGCGTTGTCAGCGTCGGTGACGTGAAGAACGTCGCCATCTACCTCCCACCAAATCATTTAGTTAGCTGAATGTCACTCGTATAAGTTAGTTGTATCGGGATGTTATGAATATAAGTTCGCCAGCGAGACCGGCCCCTCCATCAGCCGGGCGTTCGAGTCCGGCGCTGTCTGCGTCTCCGCGGGTCCGACGGGGAGCCGTGCGCTCCACTCGAGTGAGCGGCGTGCCTATCGTCCAACGGTTGCTCAGCCGCCGGGTCGGCCTCGTCGTGATGGAGCCAGTAGTGGCTCGACTTGCCGGGGAAGGGTACACTTATACAGCCGCCAGACCGCAATTCGGATATGGACCACAACAAGGTACGGGACGTCGATCCCGCCGTCGCAGACGCCCTCGAGGGCGAGGTACAGCGCCAGCGCGAGACGCTCCAGATGATCGCCAGCGAGAACCACGTCAGCGAGGCCGTCCTCGACGCGCAGGGCAGCGCCCTGACGAACAAGTACGCCGAGGGCTACCCCGGCGAGCGCTACTACGGCGGCTGTGAGTACGCCGACGAGGTCGAGCAGCTCGCGATCGATCGCGCCACGGAGCTGTTCGGCGCAGAGCACGTCAACGTCCAGCCCCACTCGGGCACGCAGGCCAATCAGGCCGTCTACTTCGCGATGCTCGAGCCCGGCGACAAGATCCTCTCGCTTGACTTGACCCACGGCGGCCACTTAAGCCACGGCCACCCGGCGAACTTCACCGGCCAGCTCTACGAAGTCGAACAGTACGAGGTCGACGCCGAGACGGGCTATCTCGACTACGACGGGCTCGCTGAGCACGCAGCCGAGTTCGAGCCTGACATCATCGTCTCGGGCTACTCCGCGTACCCGCGTGAGGTCGAATGGGAGCGAATTCAGGACGTCGCCGACGACGTCGACGCGCTCCACCTCGCTGACATCGCTCACATCACGGGGCTCGTCGCTGCCGGCATCCATCCCTCGCCGGTCGGTGTCGCCGACTTCGTCACCGGCAGCACGCACAAGACGATCCGCTCGGGACGTGGCGGTATTGTCATGTGTGACGAGGAGTACGCCGACGACATCGACGCCGCCGTCTTCCCCGGCGGCCAGGGCGGCCCGCTCATGCACAACGTCGCCGGCAAGGCCGTCGGTTTCAAAGAGGCACTCCTGCCGGAATTCGAGGACTACGCCGAGCAGACGATCGCAAACGCGAAGGCCCTCGGCGAGCGCCTTTCGGAGCACGGCTTCTCGCTGGTCTCTGAGGGCACCGATAACCACCTCGTGCTCGTCGACCTCCGCGAGAGCCACCCCGACACGAGCGGTGGCGACGCCGAAGAAGCGCTCGAGGAGGCCGGCATCGTCCTCAACGGGAACACGGTGCCCGGCGAAACGCGCTCGGCGTTCGATCCCAGCGGCATCCGTGCCGGCACACCAGCACTGACCACGCGTGGCTTCGACGAGGACGACTGCCGACAGGTCGCCGACCTGATCGCCCGCGTCATCGACAGCCCAGACGACGAGAGCGTCCTCGAGGAGGTTCGCGAGGAAGTCGCGACGCTGTGTGACGAGAACCCGCTGTACGAATAGCTGACGACGCATTCGTTTTCGCTGCTGCCGTCTCGCTGTCAGACGGTCTGCTACTACTGCGTACCGTCCCGTCGCGGGTGCGCCAGCACTGACTGAGAGGAGTCCGTCTCAGTAACTCGCGAGTGGCAGGAACGGTCGTCGCTGCGCTCTGACTGAGTCGACGAGCAGTTCGACGATGATATACATAGACGTGTATATCCGAACCGAATTGAGGGCGATTCTACGCACGAATCCGGGGATTAATGAGCCTCGCGGTCGCCCACTCGAGTAATGACCGAGATCATCGACGGCAACGCGGTTGCGAGTAACATTCGAGAGGAGTTGACAGAGGCGATTGAGACACTCGCAGACGCGGGCGCACGGCCAGGGCTGGCGACCGTCCTCATGGGCGATGATCCGGCGAGCCAGACCTATGTGAACATGAAACAGCGCGACTGTGAGGAGGTCGGCATCGAGAGTCACCACGTCGACGTCGACGGTGACGCCCCGGCTGAAGAACTGTTCGACACTATCGCGGACCTCAACGACAACGACGACGTTCACGGCTACATCGTCCAGGCACCCGTCCCGGACCACGTCGACTACCGCGACGTGATCCGCCGGGTCGATCCCGCGAAAGACGTCGACGGCTTCCACCCCGAGAACGTCGGCCGACTCGTCGCCGGTGACGCTCGCTTCCGACCCTGTACGCCCCACGGCGTCCAGAAGCTGCTCGAGTCTGCTGGCGTCGACACCGAAGGCAAGGACGTAACGATCGTCGGCCGCTCGGACATCGTCGGCAAGCCACTGGCGAACCTGCTGATCCAGAAGGCAGACGACGGCAACGCGACGGTGACGGTCTGTCACTCCCGAACCGAGGACCTCGCCGAAAAGACCCGACGCGCGGACGTCGTCGTCGCCGCCGCCGGCGTCCCGGAACTCGTCGACGGTTCGATGATTTCGGAGGGGACGGTCGTGATCGACGTGGGTGTCAACCGTGTCGACGCAGACACCGAGAAGGGCTACGAACTCGTCGGCGACGTTGAATTCGAGAGCGCAAAGGAGAAAGCCAGCGCCATCACGCCGGTTCCCGGCGGCGTCGGCCCGATGACACGCGCGATGTTACTATATAATACCGTCAAAGCCGCAAGCCTGCAGGAAGACGTCGCCGTCGACCTGCCCTAAGTTTCGCCGAACTCGAGGCTCGTCAACCGCTCTTGGGCCTGCGAGAACGCCATTTCGTCGCCACGCAGGCCGTTCGCCAGATCACGAGTCGCCGTGATCAGCTGTTCAGCGGCCCGTGGTTCGATGTCACCGTCGAGCATTCGGGCCCGCGTGACGTGTTCGCCGAGGGTCTCGAGGGCCCCTCGTTCGCTCGTGGTTAGCTCTCGATCCTCGGCCCACGTACGGATGTCGCGACGGTATTCGCGGACGGCGTTTGCGTACGCGAGTCCGCGAGCGGCGCGAAGCGATTTCGGAACGTCTGCGACGGGCGGGCGCTCGCCTTGGTCGGCATCGCGGAGCAGGGCAAGGAAGTACAATTCTTCGCGTTCGTCGAGGTGAATCTCGCGGGCGACGATGTCGGCGACGTGAAGCAGTTCGATCGCGGCCAGATAGGTATCGTCGAGTTCACGGAGGGTACCGGCGTTGACGAATCCGCGGCGACGAACGTACTCGCGACACCGGTCGCGGGCTCGCTCGGCGAGATCGTCGGATTCGACCTCGTCGATCGCGTTTCGGACGGGGGTCAGATCGAACGCGACCTGCATGTCGGTGTGTTCAGTCCGTTCGTCGACACCAACGCTCTGGAGGCTGCCACAGGCCGGACACCCGACGCTCCCAGTTTCGTAGTACGACCAGCGGGTCCCACACTCAGTACATTCGCGCTCGCCCCGGATTTTCATGGGTCTCGCTACGGACGGCGCACAAAAAATCTCACCGGACCCAGTTCGCGACCGTCACGGTTACTGACAGACTGTGAGACGAAAAAGACGGCTCAAGGCGGTGTTCGGGTGACCGAACGCGATGGGACGACCGTCGCTAACAGCCAATTAACGGCAGCAACGACAAGTCACAGCAACCCAATCCGAGTTGGTGGTCTGTGGGTGCTGTTCAAACGGACTCGTTCAACGATCGGTCAGAGTAGACAGAGACACACGCTGTCGTTCTACATTGTTTCGCCCCGAAAGACAGGTGTTTCCGTGTGAAACGGATGCGGGTTCGCCCGTCGTGACGCGAGGACGATTGAGACGGTGTAGCGGCGTTTTTCCGTTCTCACCTGATAGTGACGAGTATGCGAGACGAAGCCGAAATCCGCGAACAGTACGAGTTCCTCAAAGAGCACTTAGAGAGCGACGAAATGCGCCACGACGGCGTCGAAGAGATGTTCACCTACTACAAGCGAGCACTCGGCTGGGTACTCGAGGAGGAACACATCTAGGCGAGGCCCGGATCAGTGGCCGCGTCTGCGGTCAGCACTGCCGTTACATTTAAGTATACACAACGTAGTCTTCTACGTGACGCTTCGCTTGGAGGGCCGAAGCGTCAGCGGGGACCAATTCAGGGCGGCAAGCGGTCGCGTGACATTTTTCCGTCACGCGATCTGCTTTCCTGTTTCACTGTGATACTGTCGACTGGTGAGACTCGTCTATACTCGCTCGAGCCGAAGTCTCTAGTGATGGATCATCCTATATAATTGTGTCGAAACAAAATATCTGGACTGTAAACATGAACCGCACATTATGAGAGCATCACCGACCGATTCGTCATAGTCATTATGGGTCTCTCGAAGCCGAAACGACACGTCTCGCTGGTAATAACCCTCTTTCGATCGAAACAACCCGATAGCCTTATTAAAATTCGACAGTAAGTGCGATTGGTACTTTCCCAATGTACGACCTGACAGGATTCCAGCGTGACTTGCTCTACGTCATCGCTGGCGAGGAGGAGCCCCACGGACTGGCGATCAAAGACGAACTCGAACAGTACTACGAGAAAGAGATTCACCACGGTCGGCTCTACCCCAACCTCGACACCCTCGTCGATAAGGGACTCGTCGAAAAGGGCCGACGCGACCGCCGAACGAACTTCTATACGCTCACTCGCCGTGGCCGGCGTGAACTCGAGGCCCGCCGCGAGTGGGAAGAACAGTACGTCGACCTCTAGTCTGGGTCCGTGTTTCGTCGAGTGCCCACGATAGCGGCGCTCGAGGCCAGGTCGCGTTACCCTCGGCGGGTTGCTTATATACGATCATCGTGAACGGTCGGGGGTGAACGAGGTCGCGCTGCAGGTCGCTGAGACGCCGCTCGAGGAGACGGTCGTGCGGATCGCACTAGCTGGCGCACTGGGCATGTTTCTCGGGCTCGAACGCGAGTGGTCCCAGAAGTCTGCTGGCATTCGGACGTTCTCGCTGATTAGTTTGCTCGCTGCCGTCTTTACCGTCCTCGCCGTCGAGGCTGAGACACCGATCGGTGAGGGCCTGCTGGTCCTCGGTGGCGTCCTCGTAATCGTCCAGGGGGTGTTGCTCGCGGTCCAGGGACTCATGAGTGAGGACGAGACGGGACTCTCACTGACGACGTCGGTCTCGATGCTCGTCGCCTACGGCGTCGGCGCACTGGTCGCCGTCGGCTTCATTCTCGAGGGAGTCACCGTCGCCGTGCTCTCATCGCTGTTGCTCGTCTTGAAGCGCGAACTCCACGAGTTCGCGTGGGGACTGTCCCACGAGGAGATGCGCTCAACCATCGAGTTCGCCATCCTCGCGTTCGTCATCTATCCGCTCCTCCCCGCAGAGACGACCGTCGAATTCGCCGGGCTGGCGATCCCCCTCGAGCCGCAGGTCATCTGGCTGATGGTCGTCGCCGTCGCCGGGATCGGCATCGCCAACTACGCGATCGTTACAACGTATGGCGGTCGCGGGATCGCGATCACGGGCTTTTTCGGCGGCCTGGCGTCCTCGACGGCCGTCGTCGGGACGATGCTCGATCACGTCAGGCAACGGCCCGAAGCAGCCTCCTACGCCGTCGCTGCGATCTTGCTCGCAAACGCCGCGATGGCGACACGCAATCTCGCGATCGCGGTCGGCTTTACCGCTGGTAGCGACGCCGAAATCCTCGTCGAGGCGATCGTGCCGCTGGGGGCCGTCATCGTCCTCGCGTTCGCCGTCGCCGCGCTCACTGCCGACTGGGACGAATCTGGCCCGATGGAACTCGAGAGTCCGTTCTCGCTGCGAAACGCCCTCGGGTTCGGCGTCGTCTTCCTCGGCGTGCTCGTCTTCGGCTCGCTGGCCGAGACGTGGTTTGGCACCCTGGGCTTCTACGCGACAGCCGTCGCCAGCGGCTTCGTCTCGAGTGCCGGCGCAACGACGTCGGCGGTCGTCCTCTACCGTGGCGGCCAACTGGGCGGGCCAGAGGCCACAATCGCTATTCTGCTCGCGACCGTCTCGAGCATCGTGGTCAAGGCCCTGTTAGCGTCGACGTCGACGAACACCGGCTTCCGGAACCGGGTCGCAGCCTACAGCGCAATCCTCCTGATCGGCGGCGCGCTCGCGTCGGTGCTCGTCGTCGTGTAGGCATTAGTACCTTTATTGGGCCATGACTAATGGTACCACATGGACCGCGCAACGATCGAACCAGCGGTAGACGACCTCCCCGGCGAGCGGGCCCGCGAGTGGGTCACCTACCACCACCGGTTTGCTGCCCCGAGTACGTACGTCTACGAGTTCGTCTGGGATGTCAGCCGTGAGGCAGTCGGCCCGTTCTGTACCGACGTCGACGGTAACGTCTTACTCGATTTTACGAGCCACGTCGCCGCCGCGCCGCTTGGCTACAACAATCCCGCCATCCGCGAGCGCCTCGAGGCGTTCGACCTCGTCGATCCGCTGAAAATTGCCGGGCAGGACTTCTACGTGAGCGGCGGTGGCCCGCCCGACGACCCGGAGTTGCCGGGGCCGACCCAGCTCATGGACCGGCTGGTCGCCATGACGGACCAGTACGACATGGATCGGGTCTTTCTCTCGAACTCCGGGGCGGAGGCCGTCGAGAACGCCATCAAGATCTGCTACGCTGCTGGCGGTCACCGGGGGTTTACCTTCGACGGCGCGTTCCATGGCCGAACGCTGGGAGCACTCTCGCTCAACCGCTCGAAAGCCGTCCATCGAACCGGCTTTCCGGAAATCCCGGGCGTCATCAGCGTTCCCTACCCAACCACTGACGAGGAATACGACACCCGCTGGCGGACCGACGGCCCCGGTGGCAACGTCATCGCCGACGCACTCCACCCCGACCGCGGCGTGATCGACCCCAACGAAGTCGCCTACGTGATCATAGAGCCGATTCAGGGCGAAGGCGGCTACCGCGTCGCCCATCCCGAGTTCGCCCGCGACCTCGAGGCGCTTCGCGAACGCTACGGCCTCCGGGTCATCGCCGACGAGATCCAGTCAGGACTGGGCCGGACGGGCGAACTCTGGGCCGTCGACCATCTCGAGCTCACGCCGGACGTCATTGCGAGCGGGAAGGGGCTCCGCGTGGGCGCGACGATTTCTCGGTCCGACGTGTTTCCCGCCGAGCAGAGTCGACTCTCCTCGACGTGGGGTGCGGGCGACGTCATCGCCGCTATGCAGGGCGTGCTCACGATCGACGTCATCCACGAAGACGATCTGCTCGCGAACGTCCGCGAACGTGGGAGTCAACTCCGGGCGAGACTCACAGATGCCGTCACAGACGGCGACGCCCCAGGTGTGATCGACGTTCGCGGTCGCGGTCTGATGCTCGCCGTCGAGTTCGATACCAAAGCGCGCCGGGATACGGTCCTCGAGGCGGCGTTCTCACGCGGCCTGCTGACACTCGGCTGTGGCTTCAAAACGCTGCGATTGCTGCCGCCACTGGACGTGACCGAACGAGAGATCGAGCTCGGGGCGGGGCTGTTGCTCGAGGCGATCGACAGCGTTGCAGACGGCACAGACTGCTAGGATAGAACGAGAGCGCGGTCTTACTCGCCGCGGAGGTCGTTCATGTGGTCGATCCGGCGCTGAACGAGGTCGGCCTTGCCGATGTCGTGGCGCATGTGCAGCCCTTCGTCACCGGCAACCGCGAGCGCGTCTTCGGCGATCTCCTCGGCCTCGCTGATCGAGTCGGCGACACCGACGACGGCGAACGACCGGGAGGTCGTCGTGTAGATGCCGTCGTCGCGCTCGTCGACACTGGCATAGTACAGCAGGGCGTCGCCCGCGCTCTCCTCGTCGACCTGCACCTTCGCGCCGGCCTCGGGGTCCGTCGGATACCCCTCCGGCACGGCGTACTTACAGACCGTTGCCTTGTCGGCGAACTCGAGTTCGGGCGGGGCCTCGCCGTCCCGTGCCGCGGTGAGTACGTCGAGGAAGTCAGTCTCGAGGACAGGCAGCGTGTTCATCGCCTCGGGGTCGCCAAAGCGGGCGTTGAACTCGATGACACGGGGGCCGGTCTCGGTCAGCATAAACTGGCCGTAGAGGATGCCGCGGTAATCCTCAAGGGCGTCGACGGTTGCCTCGATGATCGAGACGGCCTCCTCGTAATCGTCGTCACTCATGAACGGGAGTTCGTTCGTCGCAGCGGAGTAGCTCCCCATACCGCCCGTGTTGGGCCCCTCGTCGCCCTCGTAGGCGCGTTTGTGGTCCTGCACTGCGGGTGCGGTCTCGAACGCGCCGTTGGCCACAAAGGCCTGAATCGTCACTTCCTCGCCGATCAGCCGTTCCTCGAGGACGATCCGGTCGTAGTCCGACTCGCGGATGTATTCTTTGCCCTCCTCGGGGGTAACCTGATCGCCGATGACCTTGACACCCTTGCCACCAGTGAGGCCGGCGGGTTTGATCGCGAGGTCGCCGTCGTACTCGTCGATAAACTCGCAAGCGGCGTCCATGTCGTCGAACGTCTCGAAGTCCGGACAGCCGGGAATGTCGTTGTCGGCCATAAAGCGGCGCTGGAAGGCCTTGTCTGTCTCGATGCGGGCGTCGGCTTCCTTCGGGCCGAAGGCATAGATGCCCGCGTCCTCGAGTGCGTCCGCGATGCCGGCCTCAAGCGGCGCTTCGGGACCGATCACGGCCAGCGTCGCGTCGACTTCCTCGGCGTAGTCGACGACGGCATCGGGATCGGTCGTCTCGAGCGTCTCGAACCCGGCTGCGATGCGGGCGATGCCGGGGTTTTTGTTGCCAGCACAGGCATAGAGGTCGGCCTCGCTATCCTCGAGCGCGCGGGCGATGGCGTGTTCGCGGCCGCCACCCCCGATCAACAGAACGTTCTCTCGCATGGTCGATAGCGGAACGCACGAACCTGTAAGCGTTGCTCTTTCGGCGGCCGGAAGTATCCACGTTCATGTGGTATTCGTCCGAAAATGGACGCGTTCGACGCCGCCGGCGCAGATAACACGTCGTCGGTCACGTCCCAGTGCGGAGGAACTCGTCGTCGAAGGTGAGACTGTCCTCGTCGACGGGGCTGAACTCGGCAGCCACGAGATTGCCGGCCGGATCGAAGATTTCGGATTCGTCGCGCATCACGTAGAGCTGTCCCGTGTTCGTCCCCGCAGCCTCCTGGGGAAAGAGGAGGAAGCGCTGGTTCGTGCCAAGGTACCTGGCGTGGACAGTGTTGTAATCGGTAAACAGACCGCTCTGTTCGACGTCTTGGGGAACCCAGCCCTGCGCGCCGGAGGTGATCTCGAACAGCGCACTCGAGTAGAAGTCGTCTGGACGGACGGCCGCCTCGCCACCCTCGCCCTCGAAGTACTCGAAGTCCTCGTCCTCCTCCATTTTGAAGGGCAGATCCGCCTGCGTGACCGGTCGGTACTCGACCCGAATGAGGTTCGCGGCCGGAAGTTCCGGCGCTTCCGATCCCAGTCGGTCGTCGAAGACGTAGACCTGCCCACGCTCGACCTGTGCGTTCGGTGGCAGGAAGAGGTATCCCTCCTCGTTCGTGTTGAAGTACTCGATGACGCGCACGCTGTGATTCCGTACCGGCTCCTCGTTTTGTACCACGGGGGCGTTCTCGAGTGGCGGTGAGACGACCCTGAAGATCGCACCGGAGAAGTACGTCTCGCGGGTGGAGATCGCGTCCTGGAAGGACGCGTCAGCTGCTTCGTCTCCGGATTCCTGGGCCGTCGTACTCCCCGTCACTCCGAACGCAAGCGCGCCCACGGTCGCCGCACCCGTCCCGATGAATCGGCGTCGCGTCTCGAAGCGTGGTGTGTCAGTCATTGTAATCAGCCGCCTTTTCGGCCGTTCCTTCAGCCCGTCTGTGGATATGTTTCGGGCCGGAGTTTGCAGCCATCTCTGAGCGACTGGTGTCTCGACGGTCTCGAGACGCAGACGGCGGCGACCGGTTACTGATCGGCAGTGGACCGGAGTCGATCTCGGAGGAAGCCGACGAGACCGCCGACGTGGCCTGCCCCCCAGATCGCTACGATCAGGCCTCCGATCGCGTTGAACACGAAATCGGTAGCGATGTCGTCGACTCCGTAGACGGGAACCAGATCGCCAAGAGCGTATTCGAACACTTCCCACAGGACGCCGGCAGCGAGGACGAAGACGACGATGAACAGTGATCGAAACGCCGACGGGACCGCCACGTCATCAGAGTGAAGCTCGAGCGCCCGGAACGAGGCGTACCCGAACCCGGCGACGACGATCGACGACACAGTGTGTGTCACCTCGTCGTACCACTGATACTGCCGGTAGATGCCAATCGAGCCGAGTGAGTGGAGGAAGACAGCGGCAGTGATCCAGAGGACGAGCCCGGCGTCCATCGCGTACCCGTATTCACGCCGCAGAACCGCTGGCAAGAGTGTGACGCCGAGCGCGAGTCCCGCCGTCACGGAAACCGAAGCCCGCCCCGTCACCGTGCCGTAGCCGATCAGTCCGACCAGTGCGAGCTGTAGCAGCCATACGAGACGTCGCTCCCAGGTGTCGGACACATCGAGTAGATCGCCGAGCGTCATGTCGACCCCGCGCTGTTCGTGGCTCGAGTGACGGTTCCGGCGGGTTCGAATCGCATGAGATACCACTCGAAGAGCCCGCCTAGGACGAAGCCGACGAGCGTGACGACGACGAGATCCTGCTGGAGTTCGGTCTGCGATCGCAGAAACGCAGTTCCGAACCAGCGATCCGAGAAGAACTGGGCGACGGTCCAGAGCGCCTGCAGCGCCATCGTCGTCATGACCGCGAAGGCGACGGCGAAGCGACGGCTCAGCTCGACCGACGTGAAGACCTCGAGTTCGACGACGACCACGAGCGCCAGCGTCGCGACGATGAGATACCCCGCGGCTTCGGGATCCAGCCCAACCGCCCTGGCGATCACGGCGATCGCAGCGACCGACAACACGGGCCAGGGGAGCATCGCCGTCCAGTCGCGGGTCGCCAGCGCCGGCAGCGATGCCACGACGACGACCAGCAGCGCGAGCCCGCGCCAGAGGACGGAAGCCGTGAAAACACCCTCGACGGCACTCAGCGCTACGACGGCGAGCAGCGTCCATCCGAGGGCAGCGTTCGCTCGCTGTCCGTGGACGAGGTCCTCGAGCGTCACCACTACTAGTGACACACGGTCGGACTAAAGTCCGGAGCCGGCACAACAACCGTCGGGCGGACGAAACGCGGCCGTTTTTATCGGGCGGACAAAACCCACGTACAATGCAACAGTACCTCGAGCTCGTCGACACGGTCCTCTCCGATGGCACCTACAAGCCAAACCGGACCGGCGTCGACACGATTTCGTCGTTCAGCGAGCACTACGAGGTCGACCTACAGGACGGGTATCCGCTGTTGACGACCAAAGAGATGGACGGCTATCGCTGGAACTCGATGCTTCACGAGGTCTGCTGGTATCTCTCCGGCGAGGAACACATCCGGAACCTCCGCGAGGAGACCAAGATCTGGGACGCGTGGGCTGACGATGAGGGCCGACTGGATACGGCCTACGGTCGCTTCTGGCGGCGATATCCGATTCCCGAAGATGACGCCCAACTCGAGGGCGAGACCTGGCCCGACGCGGCCCACCGGTGGGTCACCGAGGAAGCTGACGGCCGACGGACCTTCGACCAACTGCAGTACGTGATCGATACGCTTTCCGAGTCGCCGAACTCCCGTCGGCTCGTTGTCAACGCCTGGCAGCCAGCCAACGCAGCCGTTTCGACGCTCCCGCCCTGTCACTACTCGTTTGTTTTCAACGTGCAGGGAGATCAGCTGAACTGCCATCTCACCCAGCGGTCGGGTGATACCGCGCTCGGAATCCCGTTCAATATCGCGGCCTATTCGTTGCTCACGAAGGTAATCGCCCAACAGACCGGCTTCGAACCCGGCACGTTCGCCCACACCGTCGTCGACGCCCACGTCTACTGCGGGCGTGGCGCACGCGGGGAGTGGTACGCCGACAACCTCGAGACGCTGCAATCGAAGGTTGCGGCAGTCGACGACCGCGAGGAGTACCTCGAGATCAAAGCATGGCTCGAGTCGGAGGCTCCGCCCGAAGACGAGGGTGACGAACGGCTCGATCACGTGCCCGGCCTGCTCGAGCAACTCTCCCGGGAGCCACTCGAGCGCCCGACGCTCGAGGTGGCGGATGTCTCGATCGACGACTTGAGCTACGACGATGTCGCACTTCGGGACTACGAGTCACACGACGGCATCGAATTTTCGGTGGCCGAATGAGCGGGGATCGAAACGGATCCCCACTGGAGACCGACCGCGAACTCGTCGCGATCGTCGCCGTCGCCGACAACGGCGTGATCGGCAAGGACGGCGACATGCCCTGGCACATCCCCGCCGATCTCCGGCACTTCAAGGCGACGACGATGGACCATCCGGTCATCATGGGCCGAGTGACCTACGAGGGGATTCTCGAGACGCTCGGCGAACCGTTGCCCGGCCGGACGACGATCGTGCTGACGAGTCGGGACCTCGAGACGCCAGACAACGCCGTCGTCGCGCACGATCTCGCGGACGCGCTCGAAACGGCCGAGGCCGCTGCACAGGAGCGCCACGGCGACGCCGACCGGATCTTCGTCGCCGGCGGCGCGACGGTGTACGAGCAGTTCCTGCCAGCGGTCGATCGGCTGATCGTCACCGAGGTTCACGACGACCCGGACGGCGATACGTATTTCCCGAACTGGGATCGAAACCCGTTTCGAGAAGTGTCGCGAGACGAACGTGACGGGTTCGCGTTCGTGGAGTATACCCGGCAGGAATAACGGGTCGCTGATAGTTGTATTCGGTCACAACAGTCGGTGGCTGCTCCACCGAGAGGAACGGACACGGTGGAAACGAGATCGAACCACTGTGGTGCGTTTACGACGACACAATCGCCCATTTTGAGCGCCAACCTACACCGTCTCATGCAGCTCAAGCCCGTCGGACAGCAGTCGCCTCGACAGCGGTCACGAACGGCAGTCACTGCTGATGGGACTGCTGGCTGAGAGCAGTGGTCGATGATTGTCACTCGAGCCTGTAAACGACGACGTCCCGTACGCCGAAGTCCGTATTACCGTTTCAGGCGAGTGCCCGAAGAAAGTCATTGTTTCGCTAGATAAATCGAAGTGCCACCGTTGCCGTCGTGTCCCCGTCTGAGTCGGCAACGCGCCGTAATCACGTCTCTCTGGAGGACCATCGTGACCGAGTTGGCCCGAAATGGTGTCCCGCTAGTACTGTGTGTGATCAGTACGAACCCCACTCCAATGGTTGTTACATTGGTATTTAGTATCGCAGCAGGCTCTTGCTTGGCAGAGCAGTTCCTGCTGGAACCGTATGACAGAGATGCCTAATAGCTCAGTTCTTCGAGTATAGGTGGCCTTAGATGATGAAACAATGGTGATAGCTTATGGAAAATTAGGTCAAGAATCGTCCACCCCGATAGGGGAGCACAGGTGAGAGACATGAACGATAACGATACTGAACAAGTAGATAAATCGAGATATTCGCTCGTGAAAAAAGGGGCACTCGCCACGACGGCGCTTGCCATTGGTGCAGGCGCGACGTCGGGGACTGCCGCCGCTCAGGACGACGAGAATGACACGGTGGTGGTGTTCGGAGATCACTACCGACCTGGCGTCGACTTCGATGTCATCTCGGAGTTGAACCCACAAACGAGAGATGAATTGATCGACGATTCCGGGGCGGCAGACGACGTGTTTGACGAACCGGACGACTGGGACGCATATATCATCGACTACGATATTGGTGAAGAAGCCCCGGCGTGGGGAATCCTGCTGACGGAAGAGGTTGACCTCGATGTCGGCGACAGCGAGACGATGGGGGAAAACGGACAGTTCCGTGACTCTGCACTGGATCTGGTCGAGGCCACTCTGTGATCCCCCGCTGACCTAGTCGAGCGTTTCTTTTTATTGTCATATATGCGCGCACGACAGCTGTGCGATCGAGTGTGCAGTGACGGTCAATGGCTACGATAGTGACGCGACGTTCGCTTCCGTTGATAGAGACTCGATCGACCCACAGTCGAACGACATCGGGCGCGTCGATAGTTCGTCGGTACTCGAGAGCCACTGCAGAACGCCTATCGATCGGTGAACACTCATAGATCGTGACCAGTTCTCCATGTTGATTTTCGCACAGACAGTCCACGGAAATCAGTTGTTTTACTATATGAAACGTTGCAGTCATCTCATCGCCAGTGTCGCAAAGAGCCAGAGCAACCGATGCAAATCCCGGCGTTGCGTCTCGTCATGTGGGACCCATCGTAGTCGAGTCGGATCACGCTCGACTTCCATTAGTCACAACCATTACCTGACCGAAGTGTGGGCTTCGACGCCCGTTTCGGTGGATAAACAACCATTGCTGACATCTTTCTCCCGAAATGTCGTGAAGTGCCGAAATACGGCCGTATAGGCGCATGAAGCTCGTATTTCGTGACTTCAATTCGTCTTAGGCAGTGAAACAATGGGGCTGACTTATGCGAAAATTGGGTCAAGGACTGTCCACCCCGAACAGGGGACTTAGGTGAGAGACATGACAGATGACGATAGCGGACTATTCGACGACTCACGGCGTTCGTTCATGAAGAAAGGAGCGGCCGCCACGACGGCACTCGCCCTTGGCGCAAGCGCAACGGCCGGGACGGTTTCCGCCCAGGAAGCCGACGGCGTTGTGCTCGTGTACGGCGATGACTACCAGCCTGGCACTGACTTCGAGGTCATCTCGGAGCTGAACACCCAGACGAAAGAAGACCTGATTGAAAACTCCGGAGCGGAGGACGATGTGTTCGACGATCCGGACGACTGGGATGCGTACATCATCAGTTACGATACGGGCACTGACGCCCCGGACTGGGGCTTCCTGCTGTCGGAGGAAGTCTCCCTCAGTTCCGGCGACAGCGAGACGATGGGTGAAGACGGTGAATTCCGTGCACCTGCAGTGGACCTGATCGAGGCGACCCCCGGTGAAACCGCCAACGGCGGTAACGGCGACAACGGCGACAACGGCGACAACGGCGACAACGGCGACAACGGTGGTAACGGCGACATGGGCACAGACGGTGGCGACGGCGGTGACGGCGGTGGAGCCGGTGGCGGCGGCAACGAAACCGGTGCCGGTGGCGGCGGAAACTAACGCGACACACCGACCTGTTTTTTAGCGCGTGGCCGAACACGCCACTGCTCGAGAGACAACTTGCCGATCGATGTGACAGTTGCCACGTGACGATCGGCAGTGAGTTATGTTAGCAGAAACTACATTTGTCAATTGATGGTGACCCACAACCACGACACTGTAACACATTCTGATTGGCGGAGGGTATATAATGGTTCTTCAGACAATTCTCGGGAGATTGAAAACCCCCCGGTTCGAAGGCGACGTATGGCAATCGACCAGTTCTCGGATGCGATCCGGGAATTCGAACACGACGGTGAAACGTACAAGATGGCGGATCTTACGGTTCTCGAGGAGCAGGGCCTCTGTGACCTCGATAAGATGCCCGTGAGCATCCGCATTCTGCTCGAGTCGGTGCTGCGCAACGCCGACGGCGAGACGATCGACGCCGACGCCGTCCGCGCGGCGGCGTCCTGGGAACCCGACGTGCCGGACGCCGAGGTTCCGTTTACGGTCTCGCGGGTCGTCCTGCAGGACCTGACGGGTGTGCCGGCGGTCGTCGACCTCGCGGCGCTGCGCTCTGCGGCCGACCGCAAAGGCGTCGACCCGACGGTCGTCGAACCCGAAGTCCCCTGTGACCTCGTGATCGACCACAGCGTGCAGGTCGACCACTTCGGCAGCGAGGACGCCTACGAGAAGAACGTCGAGATCGAGTACGAGCGCAACGAAGAGCGCTACCGCGCGATCAAGTGGGCCCAGCAGGCGTTCGACGAGTTCAACGTCGTCCCGCCGGGAACGGGGATCGTCCACCAGGTCAACCTCGAGCACCTCGGTCGCGTCGTCCACGAGCGCGAAGTCGACGGCGAGCAGTGGCTCGTCCCCGACACGCTCGTCGGCACTGACAGCCACACCCCGATGATCGGCGGCATCGGTGCCGTCGGCTGGGGTGTCGGTGGCATCGAGGCCGAGGCCGCACTGCTCGGCCAGCCGATCAACATGAGCCTGCCGGAAGTCGTCGGTGTCCGCCTGTCGGGCGAACTCCCCGACGGCGCGACCGCGACCGACCTCGTGCTCCACATCACGGAGAAGCTCCGTCAGGTCGGCGTTGTCGACAAGTTCGTCGAGTTCTTCGGCCCCGGCGTCTCCGAACTCTCGGTCGCCGACCGCGCGACCATCTCGAACATGGCCCCCGAACAGGGCTCGACCATCAGTATGTTCCCCGTCGACGAGAAGACCCTCGAGTACCTCGAGCTGACGGGTCGCGACCCCGACCACATCGAACTCGTCAAAGAGTACCTCGAGGCGCAGGGCCTCTTCGGCGAGCAGGACCCCGAATTCACCGAGGTCGTCGACTTCGATCTCGGCGAGGTCGAACCCAGCCTCGCGGGCCACAAGAAGCCCCACGCCCGCATCCCGATGGGCAATCTCGACGAGCACTTCCCGACGCTGCTCGAGGAGCAGGGCGTCATCCCCTCGGGTGCTGCCGAAAGCGACGGCGGCCTCGTCGCCGAGGAGACGCCCGATCTCGACGAGAAGGTTCCCGTCGAACTCGAGGACGGCACCGAGATCGAGATCGGCCACGGCGATATCCTCGTCAGCGCGATCACGTCCTGTACGAACACCTCGAACCCGTCCGTGATGGTCGCGGCCGGCCTGCTCGCACGCAACGCCGCAGAGCAGGGACTCGAAGTGCCTGAGTACGTCAAGACCAGCCTCGCGCCCGGTAGCCGCGTCGTCACGGAGTATCTCGAGCGTGCAGACCTGCTCGACGATCTCGAGGAACTCGGCTACCACGTCGTCGGCTACGGCTGTACGACCTGTATCGGTAACGCCGGTCCGCTGCCGGAGCCAGTCGAGGAAGCCATCGACGAACACGACCTCTGGACGACGAGCGTCCTCTCAGGCAACCGCAACTTCGAGGCTCGTATCCACCCCAAGATCAAGGCCAACTACCTCGCCAGCCCGCCGCTGGTCGTCGCCTACGGTCTCGCAGGTCGCATGGACATCGACCTCGAAGAGGAGCCGATCGGCACCAACGACGAGGGCGAGGAGGTCTACCTCGAGGATGTCTGGCCGGACACCGAGGAAGTCCGCGAGACGATCCACGACAGCGTCTCCCCCGAAATGTTCGAGGAGAAGTACTCGAGCATCTACGAGGGCGACGAGCGCTGGGAGGCACTCGACGCGCCAACCGGCGAGGTCTACGACTGGGACCCAGAGTCGACGTACATCCGCGAGCCGCCGTTCTTCCAGGACTTCCCGCTCGAGGAACCCGGCGTCGACAACGTCGAGGACGCCCGCGCGCTGCTCACGCTCGGTGACACCGTCACGACCGACCACATCAGCCCCGCTGGACCGTTCAGCGAGGACCTGCCCGCCGGCCAGTGGCTCAAAGAGCGCGGCGTCGAACCGTACGAGTTCAACACCTACGGCTCGCGCCGTGGCAACCACGAAGTCATGATGCGTGGCACCTTCGCGAACGTCCGCATCAAAAACGAGCTGCTCGACGGCAAGGAGGGTGGCTACACGATCCACCACCCAACCGACGAGGAGACCACCGTCTTCGAAGCCTCCGAGCGCTACCGCGAAGAGGACACGCCGCTGATCGTCATGGCCGGCGAGGAGCTCGGTACTGGCTCGAGCCGTGACTGGGCCGCGAAGGGGACCGACCTGCTCGGGATCCGCGCGACCATCGGCAAGAGCTACGAGCGCATCTACCGTGACAACCTCATCGGCATGGGCGTCCTGCCCCTGCAGTTCAAAGACGGCGAGGGCTGGGAGGAACTCGGCCTCGAGGGCGACGAGTACTTCGAGATCGAAGGCCTCGAGGACGGCCTCGAGCCCAACGCCGAGCTGACCGTGACCGCAGAGGACGACGACGGCGAGACGACCGAATTCGAGGTCACCGCACAGGTCGACACGCCGATGGCAGTCGAGTACGTCGAGAACGGAGGCGTGCTCCACCTCGTGCTCCGTCGCCTGCTCAACGAAGAGCTGCAGTAACGGACACGAATCCACGTCTCATAGCAACTCGATTTTTTGCCGCTTTCGCTGTCTCGAGAGTGGGTTGTACGTCGGGCTTTTAGGACAGACAGCCGTACGTATTCGTATGACCACTCCTACCCAGCGCAACCGGCTCGACGAGGAGGAGAGTCCGTATCTGCGCCAGCACGCCGACAACCCCGTCAACTGGCAGCCGTGGGACGAGCAGGCCCTCGAAACGGCACGCGAACACGACGTGCCGATCTTCCTCTCGATCGGCTACTCGGCATGTCACTGGTGCCACGTCATGGAAGAAGAGAGCTTCGCCGACGAGGCGGTCGCCGACGTACTCAACGAGAACTTTGTCCCGATCAAGGTCGACCGCGAGGAACGCCCCGACATCGACAGCATCTACATGACCGTCTGCCAGCTCGTCTCCGGACAGGGCGGCTGGCCGCTGTCGGCATGGCTCACCCCAGAGGGCAAGCCGTTCTTCATTGGGACCTACTTCCCGCGGGAGGGGAAACGGGGCCAACCCGGCTTTCTCGACCTCTGTGAGCGGATCAGCGACTCCTGGGCAAGCGCCGAGGACCGCACCGAGATGGAGAGCCGCGCCGAACAGTGGACCGACGCCGCGAAAGATCGGCTCGAGGAGACCCCAACCGAAGATGCCGACACCGACGCATCCGCAGGGCCACCCTCGAGTGCAGTCCTCGAGACGGCTGCCGACGCGATCGTCCGCAGCGCCGACCGGCGATGCGGCGGCTTCGGCTCGAGCGGTCCGAAGTTCCCCCAGCCATCGCGCTTGCGCGTCCTCGCGCGGGCACACGATCGAACTGACGATGACGAGACAGCATACCGCGAGGTGCTCGAGGAGACGCTCGACGCGATGGCTGCCGGCGGGCTCTACGACCACGTCGGCGGCGGCTTCCATCGCTACTGTGTCGACCGGGACTGGACGGTGCCCCACTTCGAGAAGATGTTGTATGACAACGCCGAGATCCCGCGTGCGTTTCTGGCTGGTTACCAGCTCACTGGCGAGAATCGCTACGCCGAGGTCGTCGGCGACACCCTCGAGTTCGTCGAGCGGGAGTTGACCCACGACGACGGCGGCTTCTTCAGCACCCTCGACGCCCAGAGCGAATCGCCCGAAACCGGCGAGCGAGAAGAGGGCGCGTTCTACGTCTGGACACCCGACGAGGTCCACGACGTCATCGAGCACGAACCCGACGCTGCCCTCTTTTGCAAACGCTACGATATCACCGAATCAGGCAACTTCGAGGGACGGAGCCAGCCCAACCGCGTGACGCCAGTGTCGGAACTGGCCGTCGGCTTCGACCTCGAGGAAAGCGAAGTCCTGAAGCGACTCGACTCGATCCGCCAACAGCTGTTCGAGGCCCGCGAGGAGCGACCACGCCCCAACCGCGACGAGAAGATACTCGCGGGCTGGAACGGGCTGATGATCTCGACCTACGCCGAGGCGGCGCTCGTACTGGGTGAGGATGACTATGCTGAGACTGCCGTCGACGCCCTCGCGTTCGTCCGCGATCGGCTCTGGGACGACGACGAGCAACGGCTGTCGCGGCGATATAAAGATGGAGACGTGGCCGTCGACGGCTATCTCGAGGACTACGCCTTCCTCGCACGCGGGGCACTGGACTGCTATCAGGCCACCGGCGAGGTCGACCACCTTGCCTTTGCGCTCGAGCTCGCACGGGTCATCGAAGCCGAGTTCTGGGACGCGGATCACGGCACGCTCTACTTTACCCCTGCAAGCGGCGAGTCACTGGTCACCCGGCCCCAGGAACTGAGCGACCAGTCGACGCCCTCTGCGGCCGGCGTGGCGGTCGAGACCCTCCTTGCACTCGACGAGTTCGCGACGGAGGACTTCGAGGAGGTCGCCGCGACCGTCCTCGAGACCCACGCGAACACGCTCGAGGCGAACGCACTCGAACACGCGACGCTGTGTCTCGCCGCTGACCGGCTCGAGTCGGGTGCACTCGAGGTAACGGTCGCGGCGGACGACCTGCCGAACAGGTGGCGCGACCGGTTCACGTCGCGATACTTCCCTGATCGGCTGTTCGCACTGCGGCCCCCGACCGAGGACGGGCTCGAGGTGTGGCTCGACCGATTGGATCTGGCGGACGCACCGCCGATCTGGGCCGGTCGCAAGGCTCGCGACGGCGAGCCGACGCTGTACGTCTGTCGGAATCGAACGTGTTCGCCGCCGACCCACGACGCCGACGAGGCCCTCGCGTGGCTCGACGGCGAGGGCGCTCCCGAAGGGGGGACCACTCAGAGTCAGGGCACCGACGCGCCGTTTTAGGAACCCCAATCAGAGCCGGCTGCAGACGTGGGGGCTCAGGCCGCGTCGCTCTCGAGGGCGGCCTCGAGTTCGTCGGCAAGCCAGACCGCGGGCGGGACCGCTTCGTCCTCGACGAAGCGGGCCACTTCCTCGCCGTCGTCGGTTTCGACGACGACCGTTGGGATGTACTCGATGTCGTACTCATCGACGCCGGGGCCCTGTTTGTCCTGATCGAGGGTGAACGTCTCGATTCGGTCGTCGGGAACCGCGGCGGCCTCGAGTGCGGCCCCGAAATCGGGCAGCAGGGCGCGACAGTCCTTACACCAGTCGCCGCCCCAGACCTTGTACACTAGTTCGTCGCTGTGTGCTGCGAGCGTGTCGACCGCGTCCTCGTAGCTGGCCGCATCCCACGTGGGGTTTGGCCGCATGGTCTCGAGACTCATGGGCGGTGCTTGCGGTGGGAGTCGCTTAACTGCCTCGCTCGCGGGACGGAACGCTCACAGTACCCGTTCCAGCGAGTGCTGACTAACGAATGCCGTACCGTTCTCGGCGTTGGTCGCCCCGCTCGGATAACTCGGTCACGACGGATTCGACTGTCTCGACTTTCGAGAACTGCTCTTCGATTGCGGCGGTGACCCGCTCGAGATCGTTGCTGATCGACTGGATTTCGTCGTCGATTGCATCGAGCCGTGCGACCATCTCCTGTGTGTTCGACGCCTGATCGTCGACGAGCGACGAGAGTTCGCGGACGTCGTCTGTAAAGGTGGTTACGCTCTCCTGAACGTCGTCGATTGCCTCGTAGACGGCCGAACTTCGCTCGAGATTGCGCTCGAGCCGTTGGTGATTTTCATCGACCGCCTGACGCGTTTCATCAGTCTGCTCACGGAGGGCCGCGACGCGCTCGTCGGCCGCTTTCGTCTGGCGCTGTATCGTCTCGGAGAGCTGTTGGAACTCGTCGGCGACGACGGTGAAACTATCGTCAGGTCGCGAGCGACTGGCCTCGACGTTCGCGTTGACCGCGAGCGTCTTCGTCTTCTCTGCAGCCTCGCCGATCACGTCGTGAATGTCGTCGAGTTCGTCGAGCGTCTCCTCGAGCGTCTCGAGCTCACGGGCGGCGTGTGCTTCGGCGTCGGTGGCGTCCTCCATCGACTCGAGCAGCTGTTCGCAGTGGTCTTCGCCGGTTTCGACGCGATCGAGGAGTCCCTCGCCCTCGAGAATCGACTCCGTGGTCGTTGCGAGTTGCTCGATTGCGACGCTGATCTCTTGCATGTCCGACGACGCCAGTTGCGTCTGTTCGGATTGTCGTTCGACGGAGCGATTGATGTCATCGACGTTCTGTCCGATCGCTTCGCCAGCCGTCGAAATGTCCTGCATCGAGTGTGACACTCTGTTCGTGACGTGCTGTTGATGCTCGAGAAGATCCTCGACGCTCGAGTAGGAGTCGATGTAGGTGTCGATCGCGACCTGCATGTCGAGATTGATGATCTTCAAAATCGAGTGGAGTTCGTCGATGCGCTCGTCGATGCGATCTGAGAGTTCGTCCTCGAGTTCTTCGATCGTCGTTTCGAACGCCTCGTCGTCATCAGTATCGGTGCCGCCACGACCCAGCAGCGATGACAGTCGGCCTGTGCTCTCATCGTCGTCGTCCTGTCGCTGTGCCTGCCGATCGATCGCCGCCCTGATCGCCTCCGAGATGTCCGACTGAATCCGTTCCGAGATAATCGGGAGTAGGAGGTTATAATAGACGCCGTACTGGCCGATATAGTGTTTCATCGGCATCTCGAGCATGTCGTGTAGCTTTCCGATCCGGGCGCGGTTCTCGAAGTAGCCCTGATCGTAGTCCCCCGTCGCGAGAGTCACCAGATACATTTTCTGGGACCACTTGAGTTGCTCGACACTTCGCGGCGACCGATCGAGGATCTCACGGACTTGGGGGTTGTCCTCGATTTTCTCGTAGAACATCTCCGCGACGTCGTCGCCACGGAGGTTGAACGTCTCCTCGTATCGGCGGAGTCGCTCAATGTCGTCGTCGGTAAAATCGATGTACTGCTTTCGCCATTCGATTTCGTCCTCGGTGAGTCCGATTCGGTCGACAAGATCTCCCGCATCGACGTTGCTACTGTATCCAACGGAGCCAAACTGAGGCGTTTCCCCCATAAAAATACAACAGAAAATCATGCATAAATAGATGCTGGCTACACAAGTGGCACACAAGTGGACACAACAGCAGCAAGCGGAGAGACGCGATCGAGGGATGAACCGTTTTGCCCGGCAGTATGACCACCGGCACGTCCTGCCTGCGTCCAGCATGGGTTTACGTCTCCACTGCTTACGGCTCACCAATGAAAGGGAGTATCCTGGACACCATCGGTTCGCCGCTCGTTCAGGTCGATTCACCGGATGGCGTGACAGTCGCCGCGAAGATCGAATCGTTCAACCCCGGCGGCTCGGCCAAGGACCGGCCGGCCCGCGAGATGATTCGGGCCGCCGAACGCGACGGTCTGATCGAACCCGGCGATTGGCTCGTCGAACCGACGAGCGGCAACACCGGTATCGGACTCTCGCTCGTCGCAGCCGCCCGTGATTACGACCTGACGATCGTCATGCCTGCCAACAAGTCCAAGGAGCGCCGCCAGATCATGGCCGCCTACGGGGCCAACCTCGAGTTAGTCGATGGCGACATGTCCGACGCCCGCGAGCGCGCCGACGAACTCGAGGCAGAGGGCGCGATCCAACTGGGGCAGTTCGAGAACCCGGCGAACCCCGAGGCCCACTACAAGACGACCGGCGAGGAAATCGTCGAACAGGTCGGCGACCGCGAGGTCGACGCCTTTGTCGCCGGCGTCGGCACCGGCGGCACGCTCTCGGGCACCGGCCGACGGCTTCGCGAGGAGTTCCCCGACATGGAGATCATCGCCGTCGAACCCGAACGCAACGCCGTCCTCTCGACCGGCGAGTCCGGCGACGACGATTTCCAGGGGATGGGGCCCGGCTTCGTCAGCGACAACCTCGATCGCGATCTGATCGACCGCGTCGAGACGGTGCGACTCGAGAACGCCGAAGACGAGTGTCGCCGCCTCGCCCGCGAGGAAGGCGTCCTCGTGGGCCAGTCCAGCGGCGCGACGAGTCTCGTCTCCCAGCGGATCGCCAGCGAAATGGCCGATCCCAGCCTCGAGTGCCCGACAGTGCCGTCGGCCTTCGACGATGTCGACGAAGCGGCCACCTCCGAAACCGACGGCGGACAGCAAGCCGACGACTGCCCGCTGGTCGTCACCGTCTTCTGGGATAGCGGCGAGCGGTATCTCTCGACCGGACTCTTCGACTGAGACCGTTCAAGCAAACGAAAAGAACTGTTTTACCTAGCCGAACCGCCTTTAGGTCGCTCGGCATACCGACAGTCACAATGACACGTCTCTCCAGACGGACTATGCTGTGTGCTACGACGGCAGCAATCGGCCTCTCGGCCGGCTGTCTCGCCGACGACGCGTCACAGCCAGCCGATGACGATGGCGACGACGCGACCGACGACGACAACGGCTCACCGACGGACGGCTCCGAAGACGACCCCGACCCCGTCGGCAACGCGATCGAGGACTTGCCGGACGGACTGGCCGAGGGCCGGACGCTGACGTACCAGTCGCCCGCCTCGAGTGAGCCCGACATAACGGTCCTGCGGGATGCCGAGAGAGCGACAGAGTGGCTCGACGAACGAGAGTCGCTGCACAACGCCGACGCGGTTGCCACGTTCATCGATGCAACCGACTTCGAGACGTCGATTCTCGTCTCGCTCTCAGACGAGGCACCTACCCCGTGTTACGAGGTGGTTCTCGAGGCGATCACCATCGAGACGGACGAGAGCGGCGACAGCGACAGTTCTGCCGGTGAAACCGAGACGAGCGGCAGTGACGAGCACAGTGCCGCCGAAGACGAGGCACTCGTCCTCGAGGCAGCCGTCCGTGAGACGGCCGACGATCAGGTCTGTGCGCAGTCGATTACGACCGTTGGCCGACTCGTTCGCGTGACCTTCGAGTCGGAACCGCTGACGACGGTTTCGGCCACGCTCGTCGGTCACGATGGGTCAACGTACGGTGCCACGATGGGCAGCGACAGTGGCTCCGCGTCCGCGAGTTCGAGCGTCGGGTCCGAGGGCACCGGCAGTGAAAGCCAATCGTCCGATTCGTAGCCGTTAGCTCGGGGGTTTTGTTCCGGTCGCCACCGGTGCGCTCGAGCGACACCGTGACCCCGACCGGGATCACGTAAATTCGGCTTCAGTCACGCGGACGACGAGGGTGTCTTCGACGTCCCGAAGGTCGTACGCCGGGAGCTCGCCGTCAGTCCGGCGGACGTACAGCGGTTCGACGAGCCGATCAGTCGGCCCGCCAGCGGTTTCGCTGTCGTCGCCCGAGTCTGTGTCTCCATCGTCGTCGTCCGCGTTGATCGGCTCGAGGCCATAGACCTTGCAGAATTCGGCCGTCTCGGCGGGCTCGACGTCGCCGTTTCGAAGCTGGGTCGCAAGCGGCCGTGACAGCCACTCCGTGTCGCTGACGCTTGGTTCCTGGACGAGCGCCTCGTCGACGAACCGCGTGAGATACCAGTCGAGATCGTTCAGCAGCGAGACCGCAGCACCGACGCTGACCGTCCGCAGCGCAATGGCGTTCTCGAATGGGCGCGTTAAGTCGTAGGTCGCAAGCGCCTCTCGAGCCGTTTCCCGGGAGAGCAGTTCGTACTGAAGGGTGCTCTCGGCCTCGCCGAGCAGACAGACGCGGGTCACTACGCTGTGGTGTGTGCGACGGTGTAATGTTGGTTTCGGCTTTCCGATGAATTACGGGTTCGGCCCCGAGGCGTCGCTGGTTTTGATCGGGTATCGGTGCTGGCTCGCGCGTTCACGAGCGACGCGAACAAGCACGTCGTAGCAGTGGCGGGTGGGGATGGGATTTGAACCACGCCCAGACGTGCTCGTGGTTCGAGAGAGCGAAGCTCTCTCGTCATCACGAAAGACGCGAAGCGTCTTTCGAACGACTTCGCTGCGCGCGACTGGTCTCGTTCAAATCCATGACCTCGCTGTCGCTCACGGAGTTGTTCGCGACAGCAACGGTGGGGATGGGATTTGAACCACCAGAACGTCGGTCGCGTCGCTCCCTCGTTCCGTCGTTCAAATCCATCGTTTCGTTTTCCGCTCGAGAGACTCCTCTCTCTGTTCGTCGTATTCTCTCGCTGAAAACGGTGGGGATGGGATTTGAACCCATGAGGCTTGACAGCCACCTGCTCTCAAGGCAGGCGCGTTAGGCCGCTCTGCCACCCCACCTCACTCTCTGATTTAGCACACGTTCAAAAAGAGTTGTCGGTCTAAACGCGCTCGAGGTCACCATCAGCACCCACCGCGATCCCCAGGTCGTCGATCAGGGCCGCCGTTGCCTCTGCCCCCGGCCGGTCGGCAGCCTGCCGAGCCTCGAGTCCGGCGATGGTCGCCTGCAACCCGGTCGGGGTAGCCACGGTCGAGAGCATAGGCGCGAATCCGACGCCGAGACCGTCGTCAGTTGCCTGCTGGGCTAACGTCGACAGTTCGGGTGTCGCGTACGCATCGGTGAAATCGATCGGTTCGGCGAAGCCAGCGAAGTAGGTCCCGCCCCGCTCGGCCGGGCCTAACACGACGTTGTGGCGACGGAGCGACATCGCCGCGCCGTCGATTTCCGTGCGAGCCACCAGGGGGGCTGTCGGCTCGAGCACGCCCACACTATCGGCTCCCTCGCGCTCGAGCAGGTGCGTGACGGTGTTGCCGACGCGAGCGGCGCGACTCGAGCCGACCTGGCGTTCGAATCGAACCTCTGCATCCTCGCCGAGCGCATCGAGCACAAGCGCGCGGACCTCGGCTTCGGGGTCGCCATCAGCGTGGGCGTCGGGCAGCGTGTCGGCGTCGCGGTAGTTGACCAGCAGGTCGCCGCCACTGGAGGCGACGGCCCACAACACGTCGGCGACGGCGACCTCGTAAAGCGAGACCGCCTCGGCGGCCGACAGCGGTGATTGCTCGACGAGCGACGAGAGCACGAGTCCCTCCCGCGGGGGCGCGACTGGAACGACGACGATCATACCAGCTACTCGGGGCGCGCAGTCCTTGAACGCGGCGCTTCCGGGGATCGAGCGCCCGACCATGACCCGCGATCGTGGCAAATTATAGTGGCGGAGCGCCTTCGACCGGTATGGACACGCTATCGATCGCCGGACTGCTCGGGACGCTCGTCGTCGCGGCGCTGGCAGCTATCGGTGTCTTCGGATTCGCAGACGGCACGCTCATTGCCGCATCCGGCGAGTACGTCACAGCGACGATCGGCGTCCTCGTCGTCGCGGTCGTCGCCGTCGGGGCACTGATCACACTCGGTGTGGGATCGAAACGCTGGCGGGCAAACCCCTACTGGTAATCGAACTCGAACGCGTCCGTTTCGACCGCTACCGTTCCTGCCGTCCTTTCGTCTGGCGATAATCCGTCGCCATCAGCTCTGCAAAGGCCTCGAGCCACGCCTGTGTCTGCTCGTCGGTCCCTTCTCGAGGGTCGATCATCGGGACGAGTTCGAACCCGCGCCCGCGGATTCGAGTGGCATGGCCGTCGGACAACGAGAGGTCTTCGGCCGGGGTCGTCGTGTATTCCGTTCCGAGTTCCGCGAGCGCGCGCTCGCCGACCGGGACGAGGATTTCGGGGTTGATCATCCGAATCTCGGCGTTGAGATAGGGTTCGCAGGTGATGACCTCCTCGTCGGTTGGCTCCCGGTCTGGATCGCGACAGCGAGTGAGCTGTGTCAGGTACACGTTCTCGAGAACGGGCTCGTCGGCCGGGGAGGTTACGTCACAGAGCCCGAGTCGCTCGAGAACTCGTCGCAGCCCGCCGTCACCGTCGCTGCCGCCCTCGCTGGCGAACGGAACGCCGACTTCGTCCGCCCGGGACGTCGGCCGTTCGCCGACAAACAGGAAGTCTGCGTCTACGTCGCCGTAGCCGTGGACGACCTGGGTGCGCGTCTCACAGAGTGCCGGACAGTTCTGGCACTCCTCGTCCATGCCGAAGGGGTTCGCTCGAGACTGTTGATTCGCGTCCACACTCGCCTCTCGAGTGGCAGGATGAAAAGCGACGCGCCCGGCGACGCCACAGCCGAGGCCGGCGGCCCCGGCCTGCCGGTGGCGGGTATCAGTCGGACGAGGCGGCTTCGCTGCGCCGGTACTGGGAGATGCCCTGCCGGTGGACGATGCCCGTATTGTTCGCGACGTTTTCGGTGATCGTCCGCAAGGCGTCGCTGGTTCCGTCCTCGTCTTTCAGCACCGTCGGCTTCCCACCATCACCGCCCTCGCGGACGGCCGGATCGAGCGGGATCGATCCGAGGAAGGGCAGGTCGTGTTCGTCGGCGAACTCCTCGCCGCCGCCGGAGCCGAAGATGTCGTGTTCGCCGCCACAATCGGGACAGGCAAAGGTCGACATGTTCTCGGCGATTCCGAGCACCACGGTATCGTGTTTGGCAAACATCTCGAGGCCTTTGCGGGCGTCGTCAAGCGCGACTTCCTGTGGCGTCGTGACGATGACCGCACCGGTGACGGGCATGGTCTGGAGCATCGTCAGCTGGGTGTCGCCAGTCCCCGGCGGGAGGTCGACGACGAGGTAGTCGAGATGGCCCCACTCGACGTCTTCCGTAAGCTGGGTGATGACCTTGTGGACCATCGGGCCGCGCCAGATGACGGGGTCGTCCTCGCCGGTGAGGAAGGCCATGCTCATCAGCTTCACGCCGTACTTTTCGGGCGGGACGAGGGTTTCGTCTTCGGTCGCCATCGGCGGCTCGTCGGCGTCGACCATCCGTGGGACGTTCGGTCCGTAGACGTCGGCGTCGAAGAGGCCGACGCGAGCCCCCAGTTGTGAGAGGCCGGCAGCGAGGTTGACCGCGACGGTTGACTTGCCGACGCCGCCTTTCCCGGAGGCGACGGCGATGACGTTCTTGACGTTCGGGAGCACCTGTTCCTCGCTCGAGAGGTCGTCACGATCGGGAATGCTTGCGGTCAGGTCCGGGTCGATCCCCTCGGCGGTCAGGACCTCGCGAATCTCGGCAGCGATGTTGCTCTCGGCCGGGGAGTAGGGCGCACCCAGCGCGAGATCGATGTCGACCTCGTCGCCGTCGACGCTGATGTCGTTGACGAGTCCAAGCGACACGATATCGTCGCCGAGTTCGGGATCGTCGACCGTCCGGAGACGGTCGCGTACGGCGGCTTCGTCCATGTCCGTAGGTACTGCCCGGCGTCGAAAAGGGTTGTGTTCGATTGAGGTGTCGCCGGAACGTCGCTCGAGACGAGAAAGTTGTCCACGGAAAACGTACCCGCCTATCGTCGGGCGCTCACTGGCGTGTGACCGGGCGTTGCTGCCCTGTTATGACCAGTCGTATGGGCAGCCGCGAGTCAGCCCTTGAAATCGAACCGCGGCCCGCCGTACGTCGGCGGGTCCGGCTCGAGTTCGACACCCTGCTCGTAGCGCACGAAGTTCAGATAGAACGGCCGGCCACAGCCCTCGACGGGTTCGCCCTCGAGGTCGGTAACTGGGCCGTCCTCGCCACAGAGGAACTCGATTCCATCCGCGTCCGCGAAGTCTTCGTCCGGACTTGCGTACTCCCAGCCCGGCTGGGGGATCGTGGTCACGGATCGATCCGCGAGATCCGGCTGGCGCTCGACGCTTACCACGGCTCCGCAGTGTGGACAGGTGTACCGGACGGTGACGGTCATCGACAGCACTAGGGACCTCGAGACCGTAAGCCTGCGGGCGGCGGTGATCGTGTGGCCGGGTGAGACAGCGTGTTCGTTCCAAACCGTTTACCCGATTGCGGATCCAGAAACGGCAATGACCGAGTTCGATCCCGAGAAGTTCGAGGAGAAATACGTCTACTACTTCGAGGAACTCGAGGCAGCGTACTCGAGTGCATACCAACACCTCCACGGTCAGTACGATTCGGCGGTGCTCCGCGCGATCGATCGGCAAGTGTTGAGCGAGAGCGAGCCGTGCTACGAGGGCGACGGCGAGTTCCGCGTCGAACTGCCGGAGAACCCACGCGAGCGGGTCGGGACGGTGGCAGACAACGCGCAGTTCGAGCCCGTCCTCGAGGCGTTCGTCGACCGAATCGAGGCCGAGTTGCGACAGCGATTCGAATTCGACGACACGGCATAAGATTCACGTCGAAAGTCACGTGACAGCGACGGGTGACAACACCCGGAACACCTTTGCCGTTGACGGAAAACCATCACAGTATGATCGACGAGACGGCCGAGGAAATCCAGGAGATGCAGACGCACAGCTCCTCGGTGGTTGCGGTCCGCGCAGCGCAGGCCCTCGAGGAACTGGTCGACCGCGAGTTCGCCACCGTCGAGGAATATACGCGGGCACTCGAGCGAAACGGCACCGTCCTGCGGCGCGCGAACTCCTCGCATGCCTCCCTGCAAAACGCTATCCGGGAGATCGTCGGCGACGTGACCGACGCCGAACCCGACAGCGTCGAAGACGCAAAACGACTCACGAGCGAGACGATCGACGAGGTCGTCGCACGGATCGAATCCGGCAAGCGGCTGGCGGCCGAAAATGCCGTTGACGTCCTCGAAGACGGCGCGACGCTGCTGACCCACGACTACTCCTCGACGGTGCTCGCGGCGATCGAGCAGGCAGTCGAGACCGGCAAGACGTTCGACGTCTACGTCACCGAGGCCCGACCGCGGTACATCGGGCGCAAGACCGCTCGGGCGCTATCCGACCTCGAGGGAGTTGACACGACGCTGATCACCGACAGTGCTCACGGGCTCTATCTCGAGGAGTGTGACCGGGTCGTCGTCGGCATGGACTGTATCGTCGACGACACCCTCTACAATCGCGTCGGCACGTTCCCGATCGCATCGACGGCCGACCGACTGGACGTCCCGGTGACCGTCCTCGGCTCGGCCTCGAAGCTCGTCGACGAGGGATTCGTCTTCGAAAACGAGTTCCGATCGGCCAGCGAGGTCATGGCCGAACCCGCCGAGGGGTTCGAGGTGGAAAACCCCGCCTACGACGCGACGCCGGTCGAATTGCTCGAGAGCGTCATTACGGACGAAGGTCGCCAGACCTTCTAGTCTCGCTCCCCGAACGTCCGCGGTGAGCCTTTGGTCGGGGCAGCCCACGCGACCGCATTGCGGAGTACCCGCTGGACCGCGTCGTTCTCGTAGATTGGATACGTTTCGTGGCCGGGACGGAAGTAGAAGATACGTCCCTTTCCGCGCCGGTAACAGCAGCCGCTCCGGAATACCTCGCCGCCCTCGAACCAGCTGACGAATACCAGTCGATCAGGTGCAGGAACGTCGAACGGCTCGCCATACATCTCCGTCGCAGGGAGTTCGATCGCTTCATCCAGCCCGTCGGCGATCGGATGGCCGGGATCGACCACCCAGAGGCGCTCGGTGCCGCCGTCCTCGCGGTATTGCAGGCTACAGGATGTCCCCATGAGCCGTTTGAAGGGCTTCGAGTAGTGACTCGAGTGAAGCGGAACGAATCCCATGCCCTCGAGGACGCGCTTCTGGACGCGATCGACGACCGCGTCGTCGACATCCTCGTGGGCGTCGTGGCCCCACCACAACAAGACATCAGTCGATGCGAGGACGTCGTCGGTGAGTCCGTGGGCTGGCTCCTCGAGTGTCGCGGTTCGAACCTCGTGGTCCGTGACAAGCGCGTCGGCGAGAGCCGCGTGGATTCCGTCGGGGTAGACGGCAGCGACCGCGTCGTCCGTTCGTTCATGGCGGAACTCGTTCCAGATGGTGACTGCGACCATGGCCACCCTGTCACCCTCCGACGGCTTATACTGTCGTCGAGTGGCGGTCGATCGGCGACCTGAAACGCCGAATAAGAAACCATATTCGTCCAATAGTGATGGTGGCAAGACTACAGTAGTATCATAATGCGTGAGATACAATATGTCTGCATAGATTAATCGGTCATAACCCTTATTTCGGTCGCCAACTGCCACTCCCTATGGAACGGGATCGATCACAACTGACAGCGAAATCGATGGTTTCTCATGACACGTTTTGCTTCGCTGTGGCGACCGCGGAGGGGTGGCGATGATCGGTGCCGACATCGGTGTCGGTATCGTCGGCCTCGGCGGGATGGGGACGCTCCACGCACAAAGCGTTCGCGAACTCGGTGCGGAAGTCGTCGCCGGCGTCGATCTCGTCCCGGAGCAACGCGAGCGGTTTGCTGCCGAGTTCGACGCACGGACCTACGAGACACACGAGGAACTCGTCGCCGACGAGGGAGTCGACGCGGTCATCGTGACGACGCCCAACCGCTTTCACGAACCGATCGCCGTCGCAGCCCTCGAGGCGGGACTGGACGTCCTCGTGGAGAAACCGCTTGCTCACTCCTTAGAGAGTGCCGAACGGATCGCCGAGGCGGCGGCTCGATCGGCGGGCGTCTGTATGGTCGGCTTCCACAACCGCCACGCCGCGTCGATGGCGATGTTCGAGGAACAACGGGCCCGCGACCGCTTTGGCGAGATCACCCACGTCGAAGCCAACTATGTCCGCCGGCGTGGTGTCCCCGGCCCCGGCTCGTGGTTTACCGATCCCGAACTCGCCGGCGGCGGTGCCTTGGTCGACATCGGCGTTCACGCCCTCGATCTCGCGCTCTACGCGCTCGATTTCCCTGAGATCGTCGAAGTCAGCGGTGTCACGCGGACCACGTTCGGCACGCGCGAGGAAGTCGCAGATCCCGAGGGCTTCGGTGACAACTGGGATGCCGACGCCGAACGCTACGAGGTCGACGACTCCGTCAGTGCCTTCATCCGCTGTGCCGGCGGGAAGACCATCTCACTCGAGGCCGCGTGGGCGACCAACCGCGAGGAGAGCATGGACTTCCACGTCCGCGGCACGAAGGCGGGTGCCCAGTTCGACATCGGCGACACGGAGCTGCGGATTCTCGAGGCCGGCACGGTCGGCCGCGACCACTACGCCGATGTCAACATGAGCGCCGACGACACGCTGACCGGCTACGCAGAACAGGACGAGGCGTTCCTCGAGACCGTCGCGACCGGCGTCCCACCGGAGACCAATACGATCGACGAAGCGCTGACAGTCCAGCGCGTTATCGACGCTATCTATCGCTCGAGCGAGGCCGAGCGGTCGGTGACGCTCGCCGACGCCCATGTCAGCGAGACGCAACTCGAGGAAGCGACGCGGCTCGATTAAGACTCGTTCTCGCGGTACCGTTTCGGCAGATCGATTTCCCAGCAAGGGCTATCGGATGCAATCCAACCCGAGACGACCCGAACTGATCGAAGAGAGCGGTCGCTGGCCGTCGGTTAAAACCGGAAAACCGCCCGTGTCAGCCGGGTTACAGCACTTCGTCGAAGTCGTGGTGGCCGTGGATGTCGACGCCCTCGTCGGTGATCTCACAGAGGAACACGCCGTTGCCGGAGCCGGTGTCGCGCTCGACGGCGGATTTGATGCCGCGGGCGGCGACCGTTTTGGCTTCCTCGTTGGACATGTCGTCCTCGTAGGCCTGCTCTAAGTGCCCGTAGGCCAGTTGCATCCCGCTGCCGGTGACGGTGTAGTCGTCTTCCATGACACCGCCTGCGGGGTCGATGCTGTAGACGTGACTGCCTTCGTCGTCGACACCGCCCAGAATCGGGTGGATGGCGAAGAACGGGCCACCGCGGGCGAAGTTCCCTGCAAGGGTCGCGAGCGCGTCGATGCTCATCCCCTCGCCGCGTCGTGCCTCGTAGAGGTTGACCTCGGCGCGGAGACTCGAGATGAACGACTGTGCGCCGCCGACGCTGCCGACGAGGGTGAGTGCGCCGGTCGGGTGGATCTGTTCGACCTTCTGGACGTTCTTGTTCGAGACGAACCGGCCGCCGAGGCTGGCGCGCATGTCCGTCGCGATGACGACGCCGTCGGCAGTCGAGATGCCGATCGTCGTCGTGCCGGTCTTGTTGACGTTGTCCAGATCGGCCTGCGTCAGGTCGTTCTGGGGCAGGGATCCGAGCTCCGGCTCGTAGGGGTTCGGATCGTCGGCCAACTGGTCGACCGTCCGGGAGAAATCGGAGTCGTGTGTGGGCGTACGCATTACCCGAAGCGTACGCCGGGGCGGTATAAAACACCGGCGGTCACCACTGTCGTTTCCGCTTCCGGCCGCCGAAGAGACCGACCGCTCGAGCGCCGAGTCAACGTGTGGTTGGGGGCCGATGGCTCGTCGGGCAGCGAGTCCGAAAATCAGTCAGCCTCGATTAGCGCTGCGTGGCCTCGTACGCATCCTCGACGGTGGCGAGAACGCGGTGGATCGGCAGGCTGAACCCAGCCTGCTGGGCGGCGATCGCAAGCGGCATCGCCGCGATGCCGATCACGATACAGAGCTGGTACAGTGCGAACAGCGTCGCGTGGTACACGCGGGATATCATCAGCGTTCAGTCGTGGCTCAGACGGAGACTGTATATAAGTATTATTGAAGGATAGAATTCATAATCATCATTAACTATTGATTGGGTCGACGCCTGCTTGCGATTCAACTACGGTTGCGGTGGGCACAACTCGAGTCACACTCGCGTCGATGTACGGGTATGTCGACGGGAATTGATCCGGGGATTTCTCGTAACTTATGGGAATCATCCGGCTGACGTGCGCACCTCCGAATTAGTGGCGCGCGTCTCGAGGGGAGACAGCGCCGACGAACCGCAAGACAGGAAACCCCCCGGACCGACTACGCTGTATGGGCAACTATCTCGTCGCGATGGAAGCGGCATGGCTCGTTCGTGACGTCGAGGAGATCGACGACGCGATCGGCGTCGCCGTCAGCGAAGCCGGGAAGCGACTCAACAGCGAAGACATGGACTACGTCGAAGTCGAGGTCGGTGCGACGGGCTGTCCGGCCTGTGGCGAGCCGTTCGACTCCGCCTTTATCGCAGCCGACACCGCGCTCGTCGGGCTCGCACTCGAGATGGAGGTTTTCAACGCCGACAGTGAGGAACACGCCTCACGGATCGCGAAAAGCGAGGTCGGTGGCGCGCTGCGGGACGTTCCGCTGTCGGTCGTCGAGGTCGTCGAAGTCCCCGACGACGAGTAAGACGCAACTCGGTGTCGGCAACTGAACCACCCAAAACCCTTTCTATAACTACGGGTTATTGGCCGGTATGGAGCTTCCGACGCCTGCGGACCTCAGACAACGCCGTACCGAACTCGGACTCACTCAGAGCGAACTCGCGGAGACTGCCGACGTCTCCCAGCCGCTGATCGCCCGGATCGAAGGCGGCGACGTCGATCCGCGTCTCTCGACGCTTCGGCGGATCGTCAACGCCTTGGAGAAGGCCGAAAGCGACGTTATCCGCGCCGAAGACCTGATGAACGAGGCCGTCGTCAACGTCGCCCCCGACGACCCCGTCAGCGAGGCCGCTCGGAAGATGGAAGACGAAGCCTACTCTCAGCTTGCGGTCATTCAAGACGGGATTCCGGTCGGCTCGATCAGTCAGACCGATCTCGTCCACCTCGATTCAGAGGCTCGTGACGAGCCGGTCGAAGACCACATGAGCGAGAGTTTCCCCACCGTCTCGAAAGACGCCACCCTCGATGAGATCAGCAACTTACTCGAGCACTACAAGGCCGTGATGATCACCGAAGCCGGCGAAACCGTCGGTATCATCACCGAAGCCGACATCGCTGCGCGGCTGTCCTGATCCACCCAGTCGTCGACGCTCGTCTCGGCTACCACTGTTGTCTGGCACGCCATGATGGTCGTCTTTCTCATCGCTGGGCTTTGAGACATACTTGCAGCAATCGGGAACGGCGAACCGCCTTTATGCGGTTGCGAAGCGAACCGTGAGTACGTTCGTTCCATGTACGATACAATTCTCGTTCCAACTGATGGGAGCGACCACGCCGCTCGAGCGGCCGAGCATGCGCTGACACTCGCAGAGTGGTTCGACGCCACGGTTCATGCGATCAGCGTCGTCGACACGAACGCCGCGAGCGGGATGCTCAGTTCCGGCAGCATCCGTCGAGAGTTCATGAGCCAACTCGAGGACGGTGCCGAACGCGCCGTCGAGACGATCGAGACGATGGCCGACGACTCGAGCGCGGTTCAGACGGCGGTTCTCCGGGGCAAGCCGAAAAAGAAGATCCTCGCGTACGCGACTGATATCGATGCCGAACTGATCGTGATGGGGACCCACGGCCGAAGCGGTGTGAGCCGCTTCGTAGCCGGTAGCGTCACCGAACACGTCGTTCGTCGCGCGGAGATTCCCGTCCTGACTGTTCAAGCGAACGAGCGAACAGAATCGGCCGACGGCTACGACGAGATCCTCGTGCCGACCGATGGCAGCGACGCCGCAGGGGCCGCAGTCGACCACGGCCTCGAGGTCGCACGCGCTGCGGATGCGCGCGTCCACGCCGTTACTGTCCTCGACACCGGTGACATGGCTGCCAGTCCCACGCTCAGGCCACCGACAGAGGTAATGAAACAACTCGAGACCGAGCGCCAGAACGCGACGGACGAGATCGCAGCGCGGGCTCGAGAGGATGGGCTGGCGGCCACATCTGCCGTTCTCGAAGGACAGCCCGAACTCGAACTGCTCGAATACATCGACGACCACGAGATCGATCTGGTCGTGATGGGGACCCACGGTCGAAGCGGTATCGACCGGCTGTTACTCGGGAGTACGACCGAGCGGCTGCTCAGACACGCGTCGGCTCCAATTCTCGCGGTCACCCCGTCCGAAGAGGACGACGACTAGGGACGCTCCCGGATGCGGCTCCCACGCCGAGTTAGCTGTGACCGGACACCGGCACCGGCTCGTAGGGCTCCTCGAGATACGCCATGTCCGACGCCGACAGGTCGATCTCGAGAGCTTCGACGGCCTGCTCTAAGTGTTCGACGCTGGTCGTGCCGACGATCGGCGCGTCGACCCAGTCTTTGTGGAGCAACCATGCGAGAGCGAGCTGAGCCATCGTCACGCCCTTCTCGGCGGCCAGTTCGGTGACTCGCTCGTTGATCTCCGGCCCACCGCCGTCGCGATAGGGGTGGTCGTACAGATGCTCCTCGGTCTCGCCGCGGGTCGTCGCGTCGACCGCTTCGTGGGGTCGCGTGAGATAGCCACGGGCCAGTGGCGACCACGGAATGACGCCGACGTTCTCTTTCGCACAGAGTGGCAGCATCTCGCGTTCTTCCTCGCGGTAGACGAGGTTGTAGTGGTTCTGCATCGTGACGAACCGCTCGAGGCCCAGCCGGTCGCTCGTGTGCAACGCGTCGGCGAACTGGTGGGCCCACATCGAGGAGGCCCCGATATAACGGACGTGGCCGCGGCGAACGGCGTCGTCGAGTGCCCGCAGCGTCGTCTCGATCGGCGTCTCGTCGTCCCAGCGGTGGATCTGGTAGAGGTCGATCGTCTCCATCCCCAGTCGCTCGCGGCTGGCCGCGAGTTCCTGTTCGATCGCCTTCCGAGAGAGGCCACCCGAGTTCGGGCCGTCCTCGCGCATCTGGAAGTACCCCTTCGTGGCGACGACCGACTCCTCGCGGTAGCCCTCGAGAGCGTCGCCCAGGATCCGCTCTGACTCACCGTTCGAGTACATGTTCGCGGTATCGAAGAAGTTGATTCCCAGGTCGATCGCCCGGTCGATAATTTCCGTGCTCTTTTCCTCCTCTAAGACCCACTCGCGCCAGTCGCTCGAGCCGAAGCTCATACAGCCCAGACAGATGCGACTGACTTCCATCCCGGTCGAGCCGAGGGTCGTATACTCCATATCGGTCGTATGCGGACGGCCGAAAAAACAGTACGTGGTGTGGCAATCGACAGCAGCTATCGACTCCCCCGTCATTTTTTAGTTGGGCGGAATCGTACGATCGTGTGCCTCTGGCGGACGAACACGACAATCGGGAGACGAAACGTACCGATGACAATGGGATCGTCTCGCGAATCAAGAACGTGTTCACCCGCACCTGATCGCGACGGCATCGGGAGATCGGTCACCAACGCCCGGATGCCGTGCCCGTTTTTTGAACGCGAAAGCGGTGATGAGACGTCTGACTACGCTACCAGTGACCGAACAGCCGTTGGAACACGGTGCGGCCGCCCGGTCGCTCGGCGAGCAGCACTGAGCTCTCAACCTCGTTGACGACGTCCATGTGCAGCGAGTCGGTCATCAGCCGCGAGATCACGCCCTCCTCGGTCGCGCCGATGAGGATGAGTGAGTGATCCTCTGCCTGTCGACAGATTGCCCGTTCGACGTTGCCGGAATCGTCGACGACGAGGTCGGCGTCCTCGAGGTCGCGTTCTGTGGCCCACTCGGTGAGGAACTGTTCGCCGCGCTCGCGGTCGTCCGGGCTGGCGACGACGTGCTGGAGCGTGATCTCCGCGTCGGCGTGGTCGCGAAGCGTCCGCGCGACCTCGGCACTCAGATCCGAATCTGGACCGCCAGCGGTCGGGAGGAGGACACGCGAGGTGTCCAGATCCCGATCCTTGAGGATGAGGAAGTCACTGGGGAGGTTGCTGGTTAGTTCGTCGATCCGGCCTTCGGCACGACCCTCGCCCCACGGGCGGTCGTCACCCCAGCCGAGGACCACGAGGTCGGCGCGTTCGCGTTCCGCGGTGTGGAGGATGTCCTCGAACGAGCGGTGGGAGACGACGGTCGACGTCTCGTAGTCGACGTCGTAGGATCGCGCCCGCTGTCGGACGGTTTCCATTCGCTGTTCGGATTCGGAGACGATCCGGTCGGTCTGTCCAGCCCCGTAGCGCATCGAGGCGCGACCCGGCATCTGAACGATGTGGACGGCGTGAACCGTCGCGTTCTCGTGGCTACTGGCAAGGGTACAGGCGAGGTCGACGATCGTCGACTCGGTTCGCGGATTCGCGATCGGGACGACCACGCGATAGTCACCGTTGCCGGTCCCGTGGGTTTCGGCAGTGTCGATCAACGGGACGTACGACCGGCCCGCGCGGCTTCCGAGCAGCCACTCCCGGATCGAGAGCTGGCGATCGGCACCCTCAAACCGGGCTGACTCGAGACGGCGTTCGCTAGTCTGGAAGTAGTTGACGACGGTGACCAGCACGATGCCGCCGATGGTGTTGCCGAGCAAGACCGGGAGGACGAACTCGGTCACGCCGACGACGAGGGCGAGTTCGCCGGCCAGCACCATATAGACCATCTCGGTAAAGGAGACGACGACGTGAAACAGGTTGCCAAGCGGGATCGCGAGGAAGGCCATGTAGACGACGACAAGCCGTGAGATGGTGTCCTGAGAGGCATAGACGATCCAGACGACGCCGGCGACGATCAGGCCCGCGAACGCCGCCTTGGTGAACAGCGACCACCACGGCGTCGCGACGCCCTTCTCGGCCAGTTCCATCGCCGCGGTGGCCGCCGGCTCATCGAAGACGCCGCCCCACGACAGTGCGACCGCGCCGAGGGCACCGCCCGCGAAGTTGCCCGCGAGGACGATCGACCAGTGGCGCAGCAATGCGGGAATGCTCGCGAGCCGTTCTAACGTCAGCGCGACCGGCGGCAGCGTGTTCTCGGTGTAGAGCTGGTAGCCGCCGATGATGATGTAGATAAAGCCGAGCGGATACAGCAGTTTGCTCAAGATCGGATGCCCGTTGGTCGACGCCGTCAGCGATGCATACAGTAAGAACGTAATCGTGATCGCAAAGCCCGCGGCGAGGGCGCTGAAGAACAGTTCGCGACTTCCCGATGTGATCTCCTCGTCTGCTGCGGCGACGATCCGCTGGAAGATCTCGTCGGACGAAAAGCGATCGCGGACAACCGCACCGACCGCCGGTGCACCACTTCTGGAGCGTTCGACTGCTTCACGGACCTGCTCGTGCTCGGGAGGGTCGCGATCGGGTCGCATCTGATCGGGAGGGTCCGAATTACTCATTAGTAGCTACGCACCCCTAGAGGAACTAAGTGTTTAACATCACCTATCCTAACAGGTCCACGATGGCGACGAAGCTGCCGTCCTCCTTACAGACGGTCTGCTGTCAGTCAGTGCCGGCCGACCGTGACCGTCCTGCGAGTGTACTGGTAACGGGTGATAGTCTCGATCGGAGCAATCCACATAGGGACGGGCCACGTAGAAGCGTCTATGACTCGAGTTCGGACCACGCGAACGCCGGACGGCCGACGGCTCGAGGTCTCGCACGTTCTATCCGTCCCCGCAGCGGACGCGTGGGATGCCCTCATCGATACGACGACGTGGCCAGATTGGTCACCGATCGTTCACGGCGTCGAGTCGACCGACCGGCGAATCCAAACAGGAACGACCGGCCGGGTCAGGCTGCCCGGCGTCTGGGTCCCCTTCGAGATTACCGGCTGTACGGAGCGACGATGGACTTGGCGCGTCACCGGGATTCCGGCCGCCGGCCACCGCGTCGACGAACTCAGTGACGAGCGCTGCCGGGTCGCATTCGAACTCCCCCTCCATCAGGCAGGGTACACGCCGGTCAGCCTCCGAGCCTTGGAGAACCTCGAGGCGTTGCTCGAGGACGAAGCCGCGGCTGTGCAATAGGCGTGTGTCTCTGACTAGCGTCTCAGTATCGGGTAGCGACCGGAATAGCAACCGCTCGTGGGTGTTGGAAAGACGGGGTAGGTCAGCAGGTGAACGCACGTGGAAACCACGGGCGCTGAAAGGTAACTGTCTGACCGTGCCGTCTACCCGCACCTCTCTTGGGCCATCATAAAACACCTCCGATACACTGGGGCGGTGAGTGTCGGGTCCGTCGCGTACGTTCGCGCTGCGATCCCTGTGGGATCTGTCCCGCTTTTCGTCGACCACCGGAGAAAACTGCTGATACGACCCGCTCCGACAGCGGCGACTACACCGGCTGTCGAACCGCGAGCACGACCAGATCGGAAAACGGCGTATCGTCTTTGCCGCTCCCGCCAGCGTGTTCCGACAGCTCGCCGAGCGTAAACCGGTGGATCTCCTCCTCGTCGTGAGTCAGCTTCTCGAGTACCAGCGCCTCGAGATCGGGGTCGGCACCCGCCTCGAGTAAGGTGGCGGCGATGTCGCCGGGCATTCGGTCGTAGGGCCGTGGCAGCGTGAGCAGATGCCGCTCGTCGTCCGTGACGGCAGCGACGAGCCGATCCATGTCGGCCTCGAGATCGCCGCTTTTGTGCAGCGTGACGAACTCGGTGTCCTCCATCGGGGTCCGGGCGCGGCTGGCGGCCATCTGGATCGCCGAAATGCCCGGAACCACGCGAACCGGAATATCCGGGTCTTCGTGTTCTACGGCGTCTTGCACTTTGCCGACGAACTGATACCCAGAGTGGTTCGGATCGCCCATCGCGACCGCAGTACCCGACTCGCCGGCGGCGACGCGCTCGCCGAACGCCTCGAGTGCTTCGGCTTCGTCTTTGTACCCGCAGGTTAGCAGGTCGGCGTCGGTTAGGTCTTCGACGAACTCCACGACCGTCGTGAAGCCGACGACGACGTCGGCCTCGCGGATCGCGCGTTCGCCCCGCGGGGTGAGATACTCCTGGTTCCCCGGGCCGACGCCGACGGCGTAGACCGGGTCGTCAGTCTCTTCATCGATATCCGGCTCCGGTGTTGCGGCCGCGAACGTCGCCGGGTCCGGCCCCGAATCGAGGTCGTACTCGTCGCTCATTCGTCCTCCTGCGATGCCCGTTGGGCAGCCGTCAGGTTCAGCTCGAGGTCGTCTGTTCGCACGTCTTTCGCGACGTGGATCAGTTCGTTCGTCAGCGCGGCGGCGAGTCCGCTGCCGCCGCGGCGACCGACGTTCGTAATCGCCGGCACGTCGTATTCCTCGCTGACTTCGCGGATGCGCTGGCGGCTCTCCTCTGCCTTGACGAAGCCGACCGGCGTCGCGACGATGGCGGCCGGTCGGGTTCCGTTCTCGATGCAGTCGGCTAGCGCGAAGGCAGCCGTCGGCGCGTTGCCGATCGTCGCGATCGCGCCGTCGTAGACGCCCTGTTTGTCGAGTTCGAGCACCGACGCGGCGGTCCGGGTCATCCCCGTTTCCTTTGCTAGCTCCGCGCCGTTGCCGATCGCCTTGCGCTTCTCGCAATTGTGGCCGCGGCCGGTGATCCCGGCTTTCGACATCGTGATGTCGGTGACGATGGTCGCCTCCTCGAGCACTGCCTGCGCGCCGGCACGGACCGGGGCGTCTTCGTCGTCGCCGAGGTCGTCACTGCCGGTGAACTCGATCAGATGCTGAAACTCGATGTCGCCCATCGAGTGGACCGACTTCTGTCGAACCCGGTCGGCCAGCGTCTTGTCCGGCACGAACTGCCGGACGATGTCCATGCTCGTCTCTGCAATGTCCATCGCGTTCTGCGTCGTTGCGCCCAGGTCGGCGTACTCCTTCTCGAATTCTTGTTGTCCGTCAGTCATCGTTCGTCACCCCCACTGCCTCGTTGGTCGTCTGTGCCTCGAGATCGCCTTCGACCTCGAGATTGAGATCGCGAAGTCGGTCGATCGTCTCGTCGTCGGCATCCCAGAGGTCGCGCTCGATGGCCTCGAGTAAGGTGTCCGTGATGGACTCGAGCGCCCACGGGTTGACGTCGCGCATCCACTCCTGTCGGTCCTCGTCGAAGGCGAACTTCTCGGCGACCTCCTCCCAGAGGGTGTCCGAGACGACGCCGGTGGTGGCGTCCCAGCCCAGCGTCACGTCGACTGTCGTCGAGAGGTCGCCCGCCCCTTTGTAGCCGTGTTCTTCCATGGACTCGAGCCAGTCAGGGTTGAGCACGCGCGAGCGCATGGCCTTTCGGACCTTCTCCTCGTTGGTGTAGACATCGACGTTGTCCGGGTCCGAGGAGTCCCCGACGTAGGAGGCCGGTTCCTCGCCCGAGATCTCGGAGACAGCGGAGATGAAGCCGCCGTGGAAGGCATACCAGTCCGAGGAGTCGAACTCGTCCTGTTCCATCGTGTCCTCGAGTTTGACGGTGGCGTCGACGCTCGAGAGGCGGCGCTCGAAGGCGTCGTGAGCGTCCGAGACGCGGCCGCGCGAGCCCATCGCGTAGCCGCCCCACTGGACGTAGACGGAAGCGAGGTCGCCGCGGTCGTCCCAGTTGCCCTCGTCGACGGCCTTGTTCGTCCCGGCACCGTAGCCGCCGGGCGTGGTCGTGAAGACGCGGTGTTTAGCCGCTTTGCGGGCTTCTTTCTCGTCGAGGCCGTCCTCGTCCTCGAGTTCGGCTTGCTCTTCCTCGACGTGCTTTTTCACGAAGTTCATCTCGTGAGGCTCGTCGAGGTCGACGACCGCGTCAACGGCGTCGTGGATGACGCCCGCCGCTGCGGGGAACGCGTCGCGGAACAGCCCGGAGACGCGCGTCGTCACGTCGATTCGTGGCCGGTCGAGGTCCTCGAGCGGGATCGGCTCGACGTCGTCGATCCGGCCGGCGTCGGTCCACTGCGGTTCGACGCCCATCATCGCGAGCACCTGGGCGATCGTCTCGCCACGCGTGCGCACGGTCGGAGTTCCCCAGGCGACCACGCCGATCTCCTCGGGATACTCGTCGTTTTCGGCGTGGTGGCGCTCGAGGACGCCTTCGGCGACCTCTTTGCCGACCTGCCAGGCAGCTTTCGCGGGCACCTTGCGCGGGTCGAGCGTGTAGAAATTGCGGGCCGTGGGCAGCAGGTCGACACCACCGCGGGTCGGTGCGCCCGACCCACCCGGCGGCACGTACTCGCCCGAGAGAGCGTCCGCGGTGCGGGGAATCTCGTCTTCGGCACCCTGCACGCGGGGCTGGGCCTCCTCACAGATGTACGCGAGCGCTTCCCGGAGGTCGTCGTGAGCGCCCGGTTTGGCCTTCGCGTCGCCGATCGTCTCGAGGTCGACGATCATGAGGTTGATGTTAACCTCATCGTCCGGCCCGCCCTCGAGTTCGGACACGGGGACGTCGAAGTCGTGTGCGGCCAGCGTCTCGATCAGGTCGACGCTGGTCTCGTAGACGATGTCGGCGGCCTCGGCGTAGGTCATCCCGAGGTCGTCGTCGTAGGTTCCTGGCGAGTCGAGCATCGTCTCGTAGTCGACGCCGAGCGCGCCGGCCACGCTCTCGCGCAGGCTCGGCGCACCGGGGTTCTCGAGACGCGTGAGCGCGACGAGATACTCCACGAGGCGCTCGCCTTCCGGCGGCTCGGACATGGTGTGTAGCCCCAGTCGGATCTGGGTCGTCTTCACGTCGGTGAGGTACTCGTGGACGCGTTCGACGAGGTCGTCGATCGCGAGATCGTCACCTGCGACGTCGCCTTCCGCGAGCGTCGACCCGGCCTCGTCGGGCCCGCGAACGTCTGCCTTTTCGTCGATCGTGCCCGTAATGCCCAGCTCGACTGCGAGATCGAGTTCGTCGACTTTCTCGCGGATCAGCGTCTCGAGGTGCTCGCCATCGTCGGCGCGGGCGTCTTCCATTCCGGCTTCCCGATACTGGTTGGCCAGTTCCTCGAGTTCGGATAGCTCGTCGTACGTGCCAGCGTTGCGCATGACTGGCGTGAGGTAGTCGACGATCGCAGCATACGAGCGGCGTTTGGCCTGGGTCCCCTCGCCGGGGTTGTTGACGATGTACGGGTAGACGTTCGGAATGTCGTCGATCAATTGGTCCGGCGCGCTCTCGCCGTTCAGGCCGACCGTCTTGCCGGGGAGCCACTCGAGGCTGCCGTGGGTCCCAAGGTGGACGACTGCGTCGGTCTCGAACGTGTTTCGCAGCCAGCCGTAGAACGCATAGTAGTCGTGTGGCGGCTGGAGATCCGAATCGTGGTAGACCTTCGAGGAGTCCATTCCGAACCCGCGTGGCGGCTGGACGGTGACGAGCACGTTGCCGAACTCGACGCCGGGGATCGCGAACGGGCGGTCGGGGACCTCGCCCCACTCTTCGATGATGTTCTCCTGGAAGCGCTCGTCGGCGTTGGAGAACCAGTCCGCGTAGGTGTCCGGCGAAACCACGTCGACCGAGAGGTCACGGACGTCTTCCGGTGCAACCCACCGATCCTCGAGCGTGAGCTGGGCGGTCAGTTTCTCGACGAGCGTCTGGCCGTCCTCGGGCATGTCGTCGCCGAGGTCGTAGCCGCGAGCCTCGAGTTCCTCGAGCAGATTGACGGTCGATTCGGGACTGTCGAGACCGAACGCGGTCCCGATTCCGTCATCACTTGGCGGGTAGTTGTGGAGGACGACGGCGACCTGCTTGTCCTCGTTGGGGGTGTGTCGCAGTTCGGCCCAGTTGACCGCCAGCCGCGTCGCGTGGTCGATCCGGTCGTCGATCGGGAAGTGGTGTTTCGGCGCGGAGCCGATACCGGCCTCGTCGTCGGTGCGCTCCTTGCCGGAAATCGGGTGCGTAATCACGTTGCCGTCGAACTCCGGCAGCGCGACCGAGAGGGCGAGTTCGAAGCCCATCACGCCCGTGTCGCTGGATTCGTAGCGCGACCGCGAGCGCATCGTGGTGACCGTCTGCAGGACTGGCACGCCGAGTCGGTCGAGGAAGACGTCCTCTGCAGAACTGCCCTCGTCGTCGGCACTGCGGCCGCGCTCGTCCATCGAGAGAGAGAACATAAACGAGGAGAGCACGGCATCGACGATCGGCTCGCCCGCATCGTCTAGCAGCCAGTTGTCGGTCACCCACTCGGCGTCTTCCTGTTCGTCCGTATCGGTCGCCGGATTACAGAAGATCGGCAGGGCGTTGGCCCCCTGTTCCTCGAGCGCGCGGACCTGCGCGTCGACGTACCGGGTGTTCTCGTGGGTCCAGTGGGACTCGTAGAACCAGACCGCGACCGTCGGCTTGTCCGGGTCGTGGGTCGCGAGTAGGTCCTCGTACTCGATCCCCGGATGGTCGGGGTGATAGACGCCCTCAGTCGGGAGTTCGGCGGGCTCGTCGTAGTCGACGTCTCGGCCCTCGTATTCGGCGGCGAGGAACCGACACAGGTTCGCGACGTTGATCGTCCCGCCTTTCTCGAGGTAGTCGTAGGCCAGCTCGCGGTGCTCGGCCGAGACCGTCGTGTCCTCGACGGCGTAGGCGTCACCGGTCGCTTTGACGATCAGCGGGACGCCCGCCTCTTCGAGCGCGCCCGTCGCGTAGTCGTAGCCCGGCATGCTGTCTTCGGCCCCATGCAGCCAGAAAATCGCTGCCGCGGCGTCGCGCAATTCCTCGACGAACTCCTCGACGTCGGCTTCCTCGTCGAGGTCGCTCTCCGAGCGGACGACCAGCTCGATCCCCTCGAGGCGCTCGGCGGCCTGTCCGATCGAGCCGAGTTCGTTTTCCGTCGCAGTATAGATCCCGATCCGTGTCATCGTACTTTTAAACCTCTATTGTATTAGCGCAAGTATGGTTGCAAACGCCGGGGGCAAAAAGCTGTCGTCACTCCCCTTTCCGGCGATCGTCGGACAGGAGGAGCTGAAACGAGTGTTACTCGCCGTCGCGGCCAACGACGGCCTCGACGGAGCCTTGATCACGGGCGAGAAAGGGACCGCGAAGTCGACTGCGGTGCGAGCGCTCGTCGATCTCCTGCCCGAGCAGCGGGCCGTCGCCGACTGCCCGTATGGCTGTTCGCCCGACGACTCGAGCCAGCAGTGTGACGACTGCCGCGACCGCGATCCTGCAGACCTCCCGGTCGAGACGCGGCCCGTGCCGCTCGTGACCCTGCCGCTGGGTGCGACGCGAGATCGAGTCGTCGGTACTCTCTCGGTCGAAGACGCGCTGGCCGGCGAGGCCGACTTCGATCCCGGCCTGCTGGCCCGCGCCAACCGCGGCATCCTCTATGTCGACGAGGTCAACCTGCTGGACGACCACCTCGTGGACGTCATCCTTGATTCGGCTGCCAGCGGCATCAACACCGTCGAACGCGACGGCATCAGCGTCTCCCATCCCGCGGACTTTACCCTGATCGGGACGATGAACCCCGAGGAGGGTGATCTTCGGCCCCAGCTACGGGATCGCTTTGCGCTACAGGCCACCGTCGAGGGCAGTCGCGAGATCGACGACCGCGTCGAAATCATCGATCGCGCACTCGAGGGAGAGAGTGATCCAGATCCCGCAACGGCGTACGCCGACGAGGTCGACGCCTTGCGCGAGGAGTTGGCCGCGGCCCGCGAGCGCCTCTCGAGCGTCGACCTTCCCGCCGACTTCAAAGCCGAAATCGCTGATCTCTGTCTCGCAGCTGGCGTCGACGGCCACCGCGGCGACGTCGCAACGGCCCGAACCGCCATGACGCTGGCCGCACTCGAGGGTCGCGAGACAGTCATCGAGTCGGACGTCCACGAGGCCGCGACGTACACGCTTCCCCACCGGCTTCGGAGCACGCCCTTCGAGGACGAACCGGATCTCGACGACCTGCTCGAGGACCGCTTCGATGAGGAGTCGCCCGACGACGATGGCGAGGGGGATGGAGACGACACTGACGGGGACAACGGTGACGACGGTGACGAAAGCGAGCCAGAACCCGAACCTGGAGATGGAGACGAGGACGGCGGGCGCGAGGGATCAGACGACGGCAGCGATGGGGCCGACGGTGACGACTCGAGCGGTGGCGGCGATGGCGACGAGAGTGACGACGGGCCTGAACAGCGACCGGAGCGCGGGGAGCAACCGGCCTCCGCGAACCAGTCTCCGGCTGAAACCGGCGACGGGCGGTCGGACAACGACTCGAGCGAGCGCGATTCCGAGTCCGAATCAGACGACTCGTCCGACGACGGGGACGACGAAGACGAAACCGCCCAGCCACTCGTCCCCGGCCAGCAACGCGCTGGGATCGGTGAAGCAGTCGCACCGGACCTCGAGACGGCGACCGTCGAGGGCAGCGAGGGCCCGACTGCGACGGGATCACGGGCGAGCACGGCACCGAGCACGGACAACCGTGGTGCGCGCGTCCGTACCGAACCCGCCTCGGGCGAGGGATCGATCGACGCGGCAGCGTCGGTTCGATCGGCGGCAGCCCGCGGTGAGTCACGCGTCGAAAAACAGGACCTCCGGCAGTCGGTTCGGGCCGGCGAAACGTCGGTGACCATCGTCTTCGCCGTCGACGCCAGCGCCTCGATGCGCCCGGCGATGCGCACCGCCAAGGGCGTCGTCCTCGAGTTACTGCGCGACAGCTACGAACACCGCGATCAAGTCGCGTTCGTCGCCTTCGCCGGCGAAGACGCCGACGTCTTGCTGCCGCCGACCGACAGCGTCTCGCTGGCTGCCCGCCATCTCAAGGATCTGCCCTCGGGCGATCGAACGCCCCTGCCGGCGGGTCTGGAGACCTCGAGACAAGTCATTGACGGCGCCGACACCGACGCTGCGGTCGTCGTTCTCGTCACCGACGGTCGGGCGAACGTCGCCGATGGGAGCCCGACAGCGGCGACTCGCAAGGCAGCCCGTGCGCTCGCAACGGACGACACGCGGGTGGTCGTCGTCGACGCCGGCGATGACTCCCGTGCCGGCCTCTCGGACCTCGTCGCGAGCGAGACCGAGGGAGACGTAGTCGATCTCTCGAGGCTGTCGGTCGAGCGGGTCCGGGCGGCCGCCGAACGAGCGGCCGACGAGAGTCAGCGGTCGTAAAACAGGACAACTGCCCGAAACGAGAGGCGGACGGATCAACACCCCTTTGAACGCACCTCGGCTGGTATCCGACGGAAATCGATGACGGGGGATGAGCAAGTCGCCGACGAGTCCGTCGGTGATGCGATCGAATACGGAATCGACGACAAGCCACCGCTGGGTGAATCGATAGTGCTCGGGGTCCAGCACTATCTGACAATGGTTGGTGCGAACATCGCGGTGCCGCTGATCCTGGCCGGCGCGATGGGGATGCCGCCTGCCGTGACTGCCCGGTTCATCGGGACGTTCTTCGTCGTCTCGGGGATCGCGACGCTCGCTCAGACGACGTTCGGGAACCGGTATCCGATCGTCCAGGGTGCGCCGTTCTCGATGCTTGCGCCGGCGCTTGCCATCGTCGGCGTCGTGACCGCCGGCGGCGTCTCGGGACAGCCGGGCTGGCAGGCCGCGCTGTTGCAGTTACAGGGGGCGATCATCGTGGCTGCAGTGGTCGAGGTCGCGATGGGTTATTTCGGACTGGTCGGGAAACTCCGCCGGCTCCTCTCGCCGGTGGTCATCGCGCCGACGATCGCGCTGATCGGGCTATCGTTGTTCAATGCCCCCCAGATCACCACGGCGAATCAGAGCTGGTGGCTGCTTGGACTCACGCTTGGCCTCATTCTACTCTTTTCGCAATATCTCGACGTTCGACACAAGGCGTTCCGGCTCTATCCGGTCATTCTGGCGCTGGTCATCGCGTGGGTCGTCGCCGCAGCTCTCTCGCTTGACGTGACGTTGGGCCCGGTGTCGATCGCCGACCTGACGCTCGGTCCGCTGTCGATCGATCCCGTCCTCGGAAGCGATCATCCGGGCTACGTCAACCTCGGAGCGGTCGCGAACACCCGGCCGCTGCTGCCGATCTATCCCTTCCAGTGGGGTGTCCCAGAGATTACGACGGCGTTCGTCATCGGAATGTTCGCCGGCGTGTTGGCATCGATCGTCGAGAGCATCGGCGACTATTACGCAGTGGCGAACATCTCGGGTGCGGGCGCGCCAAGCGAGAAGCGGATCAACCACGGTATCGGCATGGAAGGGTTGATGAACGTCTTCTCGGGCATCATGGGAACCGGCGGCTCGACGTCGTACTCTGAAAATATCGGCGCGATCGGCCTGACCGGCGTCGCCTCTCGGTACGTCGTCCAGATCGGTGCCGTCGTCATGCTGTTCGTCGGTTTCATCGGTTATTTCGGGCAGTTGATCGCGACGATCCCCGATCCCATCGTTGGCGGACTCTTTATTGCGATGTTCGGCCAGATCGTCGCCGTCGGCATCTCGAACCTGCGTCACGTCGATCTCGCCTCCTCGAGAAACACCTTCATCATCGGCTTTGCCCTCTTCGTCGGGTTGGCGATCCCGGCGTACATGGGCAACTTCGAGAGTCCGATCGCGTTCCGCGAGGCCGTCGGCCTCGAGGCCATGATCGGTGCGACCGGCTTGGCGAACACGGCCGCCGCAACCGCGATCGAAGCCGCGGCACAGGCCGTCATCGACACGATCTACATCATCGGATCGACCGGGATGGCTATCGGCGGACTCGCGGCACTGGTCCTCGACAACACCGTTCCTGGCTCCCGCGAGGAACGCGGTCTCGCGGCGTGGGATCGCATCTCCGAAGACGAGTCGGAGTTCGACTCGGTCTGGGACCGCTGGCTGGGGACAGAGTAGGGGTCGGTCCCGACTGTGCGAGGCGGTGAGCGAACTAGTCGCCCGTTTCTCAGCCCGTGCGAACGCAACCCGGTATTCTAAGAGCGAGCGGCTCCCAGCCTATGTATGGCTGCACTCGAGCTCGACGACGGGACCATCCACTATCAGACGAGCGGCGACGGCCGGCCGCTGGTGTTCGTCCACGGCGGGTGGATGGACGGGACGGCCTGGGAGCCACAGGTCGATCACTTCGCCGACGAGTATCGGGTCGTCACACTCGACGTTCGCGGCCACGGCAGTACCGGCGCGACCGACGCCGACCAGTACTCGATCGAACTCTTTACCGACGACCTCGAGGCGCTGCTCTCTCGCCTCGAGGGCGACCAACCGATCCTCTGTGGGCTCTCGCTCGGGTCGATGGTCGTCCAGGAGTTTCTGGATCGTCATCCAGCCAACGCCTCGGCCGCGATCTTGGGCGGGGCGGTGCGATCGATGCCGCCGGTCGAACTTCCGACGGCGATGAAATCGTTGTGGTCGCCGCTGCCGGCGCTCACGACGTCGCTGTCGCTGTCGGGCTCGACGGGGACCTTCCAGTCGATGCTCCAGTCGATTCAAGCGACGACTGGCAAGCGGTGGTTGTCTGTCGATCCCGACGTCAGAGCCGAAGCGATCGACGGCGTCGGCGACATCTCAGCGGCGGAGTATCGGAAGATCTTCGATGCGCTCTATCAGTACGACCCGCCCGAGTTAACCGGCGTCGAGACGCCGACGCTCGTCGTCCACGGCGACCAGGAGGCTCCGCTCGTCAAGCGACAGGGCTCTCAGATCGCCACGGACGTTGCCGACGGCACGCGAGTGGAACTGTCCGACTCGGGCCATCTGGTCAATCTGGATCGGCCGCGTGCGTTCAATCGGGTGACGGCCAACTTCCTCGAGAAAGTTACTGCAGCATAGCTCTCGAGTAACAACTGAAACGATTGACAATCGGCCGCATCGTCCGCAGGTCTCGCTTACGGGACGCTCCGAACCGCGCACCCGTCGATCGACACCGACGGCGATGACACGCTCGTGGCCCGCGAGTGAGACGGACGTCTGTAACTCAGTTTGGGACGCCCGCGACCCGTTCTGCAAGTCTACGGGAGATTCGGACCAACAGGCCGTATGAAACGGATTTATGGACCCTATAGTGAACCGCCAAACAGTAGAATCGTCGCCTAATGAAATCTCGCAGACCTGTGTCTGACGCACGGCATAGCCAACAGCGCTCCTCGAGCGGCCGGTCAGATCGGTATCGTCCGGATGGCATCCCGGTCTCGACAGTGACCGAGACCAGGAGTGTGGAGACGGCCGACTGGTTGTCTACTGACCGGGTCCCACCGACGGTCCCGTCGGTCGGCGAGCCGATGGGTGTGTAACGTACTGATACTGTCTCTCAAGTCCGAAATTATTCATAATGCGCCGCAATGCCCAACGTAGCCGAACGGAGACCCGATCGATTCAGCGTAGCGTCCAGATCCTGCTTACCGTCTGTGGCATCGTGTTCCTGCTGGCTGGCCTGGTACTCGCCGCAAGCGGTGCGTCCGTCAGCAGCGCCGTCGGCTCGGTCAGCGACAGGATCGACGATGCCCAACAGCCGGCCAACGACGGTGGCGACACGGCCGACAGCGACTCGGTAGGCGATGGCGATGTGACCGATACCGATGGGGCCGGTGGAACAGCCGACGAAACAGGAGAGGTGGACGGTGCTGACAATACAGACACCCAGACCGGCGGGACTGATAATACAGATACTCAGGCCGACGGATCTGACGACACGGACTCTCAGACCGACGAATCTGATACCACGGACTCCCAGACAGACGGAACCGACAGCACAGACACCACGGACGGCAACAACGAGACCAGTACCGACGAATCGCACGTATTGACGGCGATCGTGGAATCACAGACCGGCACTGCGATCGACAACGCTACCGTCACCGTCGACTCAGGGTCCGGATCGAGCGTCTCAAAATCGGTCGACGAGAACGGCGAGACGGAATTCACACTCGAGGACGGCGAGTACGCAGTTACTGCGGACGCGGACGGCTACAAAACCACAGAGAAGCCCGTTCAGGTCGATGGTGCAGACCAGACGATCACGCTAACGCTCGAGCAACAGACCCAAGCCGACGACGACACCGACGATAGCGATGGGACGCACACGCTTGCGGTGACCGTCGAAGACGAGAACGGCACCGCGATCGAGAACGCAACCGTCGACGTCGCGGAAGACACCGTCATCTTGGGCTCGAGCGAGGAGAAACCGGTCGGTGACGATGGCAAGGCAACGTTCGAACGCGGCGACGGGACGTACATGGTCACCGCGAAGGCTGACGGGTACACGTCCGCGGGGACGACCGTCACGATCGACGGTGCGGACGAGGCGATCACGCTGGCGCTCACGCCGGCAGACAATTAACTCCTGTCGCTGCCAGCCGCGGTATTCAGCGGCCGGTCGTGCCGAGACAAGGGGCTCCGTTTGCATGCTGGCGTCCTCATTGACCATCGAGGACGGGCACGGCTCTATTCACTCTCTTCTTCCGGTTTTCATCCGCTCTTTCCAACCACCCGCCGTTCGCGCCGGTACTTTCCACCCGCTCGAGCGCACAACGGCCGTGTCGCGAACGGACTGCACATCCGATGTCGAACCGGTGGACTGACGTCGATTCTATCCCGACCGGTAGCAGAACCCGAAAGCCGTGGCTCGGTACCTGTATCCGTCATGGACGCTGCCACGTGTCCCCTGCTGATTCTCGACCGACATCTGCCTCGTTTGCGAGACGATCCACGGTCTGCCGAACTGCACCGTCAGTGAGACCGTCGTGTCCCTCGGCGGCCTTGAGCTCCCCCTCGGAGTGGCGGCCGAGCCGACAGCTGCGAGTCGAGCGACGTCTCCGCCGCCTCAGAAGTTGAGACTGGTGTTCTCAATGCATACGGTCTGAGCGACACAGTGTTTTATTCTGAGTTGTTGTCTTCTATCAGTATCAAGGGTTCTGCATAAGCTGGGATGAATTTGTGCCTAACCTGTGGCCGATTTCGGCAATCGACTAAGTCAGTTCGCTGGCCAGTACGATCTGTATGTCATCAGGCATCTCTCGGAAAGCGTTTCTTCGTGCAACCGGAGTCGCACTTGCTGCGACTATCGCAGGGTGTAATAGCATAGCTGACAACGGCGGATCGAACACAGAGACACAGACCTCTCCACAATCCGAACGACAGAATGAGGACTCTCCGACATTCGGAAATTTCTACGTCGGCAACGCAGATACAAGCAGTAGTACGGTCATTGATGGACGTGCTGAAGTCGTATATACACGGCCTGAGACGGCGACCGACAAGTCACCAGTCGTAATGGTACCCGGCCTCGGGTTGTCACCGTACATTTACCGGACGACACCTGACGACCGACGCGGCTGGATGGAGTACTTCGCCGAAGCTGGCCACCCAGTGTATGTATTCAATCCCCCTCGAAACGTTGATTCAGGCGGGTTAGATACTGGTGCGCTCCAGAACTCTGACTCTGCGTCACTCTCTCGATGGTCTATCGATCGAGCATGGCCGACGTGGGGGTTCGGACCTGAAGTCGGTGACCCGTACGAGGACGTTCGATACCCGGTCGAATCGGTAGACCAACTCGTTGCGTCATTCCCCGCATACGTCAGCACCGGTGGCGGAGGTGGCGGTAGGCAAGGTGGAGGCCAGACGGGCGGACGTGGCGGCGACCAGAACTCCACATCTGCGGATTCCACTGCCACAGCTGGAACCCAGACTGGGTCGACTACTGGAGGTGGCGGTGGGAGTCGGTTCGCATCACCTCAGGAGACTGCCGCCTTAGAGGCACTTCTCAATCGTGTTGGTCCGTCAATGTTGCTCGTCCATTCAGCAGGTGGTGGATCCGGATTCGCAGTCGCACAGGCTGTGCCTGACCTCGTTGAACGGATCGTCGCAGTTGAGCCGGTCGGCGCGCCGACTGACCCCCAAACTGTGGCGGAGATGGGTGGTGATGCACCGTTTATGGGTGTTTATGGCGATTATGTCGACGGGCGTGGACAGGCTGGTCGCAAGGAAGCGACCCAGACAACTGCAGATCTCGCAGAAGAGACAAATCCTGCATCGACGCTGCTTAGCCTTCCAGACGAAGGAATATCCGGAAATACACATCTCATGATGCAGGACGACAATAACGGCGAAATCGCTGATCGAATTATCACCTGGATTGGCGACTAATTCGGGGGAGTGGCATCGTTCGGACCGAGACAGAATGTATTTGCACCGACCAAATGAATACTCGATAGATGCGGCAGTTGCTCTGGTGGCTCATTGGTGGGTCTCGTGGAGGCCGCAATCGGCTTCGTATCCTCCGCGCACTCAACGACCAGCCACGGAACACCAATCAATTGTCAAATGACCTGGATCTGAGCTACAAAACAGTGCAGCACCACCTCGAAATCCTCGAAGAGAACAATATCGTGACCACAGAGGGTGACAATTACGGGCAGATGTACTTTCTCTCAAACAGAATGATGAACAACCTCGACATCATGGAAGACGTGGCGGAACAGGCCGGAGTTGATGATGATTCGTAACTGGATTGAGAGTCCCCTTGGAACGACAGTAGCGAGTGCCATCATCGCAGCGGGTATCGCACTTGTTGTCACACTGTCCACATCAATTCCATCTCATGGTCCTCCGGCGAGGACGCTGTCCTCACAGGTTGAACTGCTCATTCGGATGGAGGTCTTCTTTACAACCCTAAACCTCGTGTTGCTGGTGGTACTTGCAGTCATATACGTGCAGCTCTATCGCGATCTTCCGAACAAGTACACAGCAAGCCTGCTTGTGCTAAGCCTCGCGCTGCTTCTATACGCGGGGACGTCAAATCCATTAGTACACAACGTCTTCGGCTTCCGCCCTCGCCCAAATATCGGCGCGTTTGTGTTTCTCCCAGACTTCTTCATCGGACTTGCCATCCTGGTTCTCCTCTATCAGAGCCAGACCTGAGTTCGCATTAATTTTCCAGATCTATGAGGTGTCTTCATAAACTGATTTCGTTGGTAGATTAGTTGGCAGTTCGACAGGGGGCGATTGAGAGGAGATTCGAAGCCGAACTAGTCACTGATTCGCCCGATATCGCGCATTACAGGTCCGCTAAACCCGGTGTGGTCTCAACTTTCCCGTTGCCTTGCTCGAGGCGTCTTCCTTTGGACTGCCTCGTCGTGTGCTGAGTCGGAACACTGGGGCTAAGCGGAACGATGAGGGCCATCCAGAGAAGAGCCTATCAGATCGTGATGCGAGAGCGGTCTCTCCGTCGTGTCGCTCCTGCTTCGCTCATGGAACGCTATGCGCGGCTTCGAGACGTGAACCGGCAGCGTCGAACTGACCGCGAAAAAACGTTAGCTGTGAGACGAGCCGATCATTCGACCGTCACACTTTTCGCGAGATTGCGTGGTTTGTCGATCGGCCGCTCGAGCTGTTTCGCAGCGTGGTAGGACAGCAACTGCAACTGGACGTTCGCGAGCAGTCCAGCCCAGACGGGGTGGGTCTCGGGCACCGACAGATGTGCGTCGGCGATGTCGACGAGGGGATGGTCGTCGGGTCCGACGGCGATGATCGGCGCACCGCGGGATTTGGCCTCGATCGCGTTCGTCTTTGTCTTCTCGTCGTCGCTGCTCGTGTAGACCGCGAACAGCGGCGTCTCCTCGGTCACGAGCGCCAGCGGCCCGTGTTTGAGTTCGCCGGCGGCGAACCCTTCCGCGTGCTCGTAGGTGATCTCCTTGAACTTCAGCGCACCCTCGAGCGCGACGGAGTGACCGTGGCCGCTGCCGATGAAGAAGAACGACTCGCTGTCGAGGGTGTCCCGAGCAAGCGTCTCGGCGCAGGTCGACTCGAGGACGGTCTCGACGTGCTGTGGCAGGTCTGCAAGCGTCTCGAGCATCGCCGCTCGGTCGTCTGCGGGGGTCGCATCCGGAACGTCACCGGCGATTCGCTGGGAGAGGAGCGCGAGCGTAACCGCCTGCGAGGAGTAAGTCTTCGTCGCGGCAACACCGACCTCCGGGCCGGCGCGGATGTAGACCGCGTCGTCGGCTTCGCGGGCGGCTGTCGAACCGACGACGTTGGTGACTGCGAGGGTTCGCGCGCCGCGGTCGGCCGCGGTTCGGAGCGCATCGAGGGTATCGGCAGTCTCGCCACTTTGTGTGACTGCGACGGTGAGCGTGGTGTCGTCGACCGGCGCGGTCGTCGACTCGTACTCGCTGGCCCGGAGCACGTCGGCCCCAATCCCGGCCTCGCGGACCAGCTGGCTGCCGTACATCGCCGCGTGATACGACGTCCCGCAGGCGACGAACTGGACGGACTCGATCCCGTCGAACGTCCCTGACGGGAGGTCCTCGAACGCAACGTCGCCGTCCTCGACCCGGCCTTCGATCGTGTTGGCGAGGGAGGTCGGCTGGTTGTGGATCTCCTTTAACATGTAGTGGTCGTACTCGCCCTTTCCTGCATCCTCGGGGTCCCAGTCGACGGTGTCGACCGACCGCTCGATCGGATTCCCGTCGAGATCGGTGATACAGTAGGAGTCAGGCTCGAGGACCACCAGATCGCCGTCCTCGAGGTAGATCACCTCGTCGGTGTGATCGAGGAACGCCGGGACGTCGCTGGCGAGGAACCACTCTTCCTCATCGAGTCCGAGGACGAGCGGCGACCCTTTCCGTGCGGCGTAGACGGCTTCTTCACCGTCGACGATTGCTGCGATCGCGTAGCTCCCCTCGAGCGTGTCGACGGCTCGGCGAACGGCCTGTTCGGTGTCACCGGTTGCGTCCCGGTACTCATCGATGAGGTGTGGGATGACTTCCGTGTCGGTGTCGCTGTCGAACTCGTGGCCCTTCTCCTGGAGGTCTACCCGGAGTTCGTCGTAGTTGTCGATGACGCCGTTGTGGACGACTGCGACGTCACCTGCCGTGTCCGTATGCGGATGGGCGTTCTCGTCGGTCGGCGGGCCGTGGGTACTCCAGCGAGTGTGGCCGATCCCCATGTTTCCGTGCGGCTGGGTACTCAACGCCGATTTGAGGTCGGACACTTCGCCCGAACATTTGTGGACCTTGACGCCGGAGCCGTTTTGGACGGCAATGCCTGCCGAGTCGTAGCCCCGGTACTCGAGGTTCTCGAGCCCCGAGAGGAGCGTCTCCGCTGCGTTCCCGTGACCGATCCGCGCGATAATGCCGCACATCAGCCGATCACCTCCGGCTGTACGGCCGGCGACCACGCCGCATCGACTGTGTCGCCTGCGGCGGGGCAATCGACGGTTGTGACGGACGTATCGAGTCGGCTCGAGACCGCTGCGGTGAGTGCAGTACTGTTCCGTGTCATTGGTATCGTCGAACCCGTCCGCGCTCTGCTGTCGGACCGGGCGTCACTTCCACTACGGACAACAGCGGCCATTACTATACCACGAATAAGACGGTACCACGAACGCGACGCGAGCTATCGACTGTGTAATCCGTGTTCGGTTTCACAATTTTCACGGCTCGCTTCGTTCTCTGTCCCAGCGGCACACGGCGTTTGCGTGATCCCCATTCGGATCGGGTTCGCAACTGCTTCGAGCCGGTAACATGCCGCAGTGGCGTCCGCTCGAGACGGAGTCACAGCGTCAGACCGACGTACTGGACGGCTCGTCGATCGGTTTACGAACGGAGTAAACCACGCTCTGGTCGCTAGAAGTCGAAACACGGTCGACAGAACTGGTCGCCATCGTCGCACGATGGCTCGGCGACATCGACCGCGTTCCAGTTGGTGCAATTGTGGATGTCAACGGGGAGGATACTTACGGAAGCGGATTTCCGACGTCGTCCGACTGCGGCTCGTCGTCGGCCGGGTGGTCGGCAAAGACGATGACGTTTTCCCGACCCACCGATCGCTTTTCGATCGTGCCGTCGGCGTGCATCTGTGAGCAGATGCGGCTCACTTTCGACTTCGACCAGCCCGTCTCGTCTGCGATCCGGTGTTGGCGAACCCGGCCGTGATTCGCGACCAGCAGCCGGACGACTTTTCCTTCGTCACTCAGGAGTTGCGGCGGTGTCTCGGGCGATAGATACGATTCGTACGCCCGAGGAGTGTCAGTGTGTGCATGAGCTGCGTCCGCTGTATCGCCTGCCGTCTTCGCGACGAGCGGGAGCGACGAAATCTCGAGTTCGTGTTCCGACAACACGTCCGCCGTGCGAATCCCGATGAGCACACTGATGAGCACGAAGAGAACCGCGATCAGAGCGACATCCCCGAATGATGTCGTGCGAAGCAGTTGCAACGGGTCGCCAGATCGACTACCGATCCAGAGACTACCTGTCCGCAAGGGACTCGCGTGGACGCCCTGGTGAGGTGAAGCCAGACCCATATCGATCGAGACGATGCTATGAATCGATGCGAGCTGGGCTCTGACTCCGGGCGGGGAATGTGACACCATGATTGACGCGGTTCTGCTGCGGCCGGGCTGACCGAGTCACGGTGGACGTGACCTCGCCGACCGCACCGGAGATCCAGCTCCCGTGACCTTCATTATGAATCCGTATAGGAGCGTTTAACAACGATTTAAGCGCTCATCCCGGCGTCCAGCCGTCAACCGGGATATGCTGCTGGCAGCGCCAGTTGCCGCTCGGTTTCACTGTGCGAGACACTTGCACCCGTTTATCCGCGGTATAGTAATCCCCCGACACCGACTTGCCGAGTTTGTAGCACGGGCCGCCGATCGCGGGCCCGACAGTTCCGAACAGTCACCGTCGCACTCGGTCGTGTGACGGTCCAGCGACAACGCACCACCCATGACCACGATAATCAGCGATACGGAGACGCAATCGGACGAGCAAGCGAGCGGCCAGTACGAGGCCGAATCGAGCGGTGAGAATACCAGCCTCGAGCACGAGACGGAGCGGACAACGCGCGAAGCGACGATCTGTGTCGTCGGATTGGGCTACGTCGGACTGCCGCTTGCAGTCGGGTTCGCGCAGTCGGACTACCGCGTCATCGGATACGACGTCGACGACGTGACGGTCGACCGACTCCAGCGAGGGATCGACACGACCGGCGACCTCTCCGACGAAGCGATCCAGGACGGTGAGATCTCCTATACGACCGATGCGACCGCGATCTCCGAGGCCGACTACGTCATCATCGCCGTACCGACGCCGATCGACGACGACGAGCGACCGGACCTCGGCTACGTCGAGAGCGCGGCGACCACCGTCGGTTCGAAGATGGCCCCCGAGACGACTGTCGTCCTCGAGTCGACGGTCTATCCAGGCACGACACGCGACGTGCTCGTGCCGGCGCTCGAAGACGCGTCCGGACTGACCGCAACCGAGGACTTCTTCATCGGCTACTCCCCGGAGCGCGCAACACCGGGCGACGAGGAACACGGGCTCGCAGACGTCGTCAAAGTCGTCAGCGCCCAGAACGAGACCGTACTCGAGGACGTGGCGACGCTGTACGAGTCTATCGTCGACGCGGGCGTCCATCGCGCCCCGTCGATCGAGGTCGCCGAAGCCTGCAAAGTCGTCGAGAACGCCCAGCGAGATCTCAACATCGCGTTCGTCAACGAGCTCTCGATGGCGCTCGATCAGATGGACGTCGACGGACAGGCCGTCCTCGAGGCTGCGGGCACGAAGTGGAATTTCCACGACTACCGACCGGGGCTGGTCGGCGGCCACTGCATCCCGGTCGATCCGTACTTCTTCGCGTACCGATCGGCCAAGGAGGGCTTCGAGCCCGAACTCATGCAGACGGGTCGGCAGGTCAACGAGTCGGTGCCCGACCACGTCGCCGAGCTGACGATCAAGGCCCTCAATCAGTGTCACAAGACGCTCCGCGAGAGTCGCATTCTGGTGTTGGGACTTTCGTACAAACCGGGCGTCGGCGACATCCGCAGTTCGAAGATCAACAACGTCATCGACGAGCTTCGGGAGTACGACATCGATATCGAGGGATTCGACCCGTTTGCTGACGACGACGCGGCTCGCGACGCGTTCGGCATCGACGTGCAGGATCGGCTCTCGTTCGAGGGATTCGACGCGGTCTTGCTCGCGACGCCGCACGCGGAGTTCGAGCACCTTGACCTTCCGGCGGTGGCGAGCCAACTCACGGACGAGCCCGCGCTAATCGACGTGACCGGCACGATCGACGAAGACGCGGCCGTCGATGCGGGATTCGTCTACCGGGGGTTGTGAGGGGATGACAGACCAGCGGTACGGATTCGAGACGGTCGTCGCCCGGACGGGAAGCCAAGCACCCTCGGAGGCAGGCCCCGTCTCGAGCCGACAGCCCCCCGCAGAGGTGGATCGCCGATGCGCGTGATGATCACGATCCAGCATCCCGGACACGTCCACTTCTTCCGGCACCCGATTGCGGAACTCGAGGCACGGGGACACGAGGTCCACGTCTTCGCTCGCGAGAGCGATGTCGCCGTCCAACTCCTCGAGGCGTACGACATCGACCACGAGGTGCTTGCCGGCGAATCCGACTCGCTGGTCTCGCTGGCGGCGGTGCAGGCGACCTACGAGTTGCGACTTCTCCGACGGGCACGGCGGATCGATCCGGACGTGATCACGGCGATCGGCGGCGTCGCCGCCGCCCACGTCGCGTCGGTGACGAGCGCGAAGAGCCTCGTCTTCTACGACACCGAACACGCGACCCTCATCACGAAACTCGCCTATCCGTTCGCGGACACGATCTCCACACCGGCGTGCTATCGCGACGAGATCGGCGCGAAACAGGTGACGTATCCGGGCTATCACGAACTCGCCTACCTCCACCCGGATCGGTTCGAGCCCGATCCGACCGTTCTCGAGGAAGTCGGATTAGACACCGAGACATCCTTCGCCGTCGTTCGACTCAGTAGCTGGGACGCCTCCCACGACGTCGGCCACGGCGGATTCGACGACCCCCGAGCAGTCATCGATCGACTCGAAGACGCGGGCCTACACGTCCTGCTGACCGCCGAAGGGGTGCCGCCGTCCGAGCTCGCGTCGTACCAGTTCGAGACCTCGCCGGACCGGATGCACGACCTGCTCGTATACGCCGACGTCGTGCTGAGCGAAGGCGCGACGACCGCGGCGGAAGCCGCCGTGCTCGGCACGCCAGCGGTCTACGTGAACCCGCTCTCGCTTGGCTACACGGTGGAACTCGAGGAGGAGTATGGCCTGCTATTCGAGTACACTGATGAAGAGAGACACGCACGCGGGCTCGAGCAGGCCGTTTCGGTCGTCGAGGAGCCCGCCGAAACGTGGGACCGACGTCGTGAGCGCCTGCTTGCGGATCGGATCGACGTAACGGAGCTCGTCGTTCGGCAGGTCGAAACGCTCGCGCAGGCCCGCACGTCCGGTCGAGCGACTCCTGTGCCGAATCCGGATCATCCATGAAGGTACTCCAACTGGTCACGTCGCCACGACCGTTTTTCGACCAGCAAGTTTCCGCGCTCGAAGCGCGCGGCGTCGACTGTACGGTTCTCGAGGTGCCTGGCGAACACAGCGGCGATTCGGGTCGGTCGCCGGCGGATTACGCACGATACTACGCGACCGTGCTCTCGGCGGTCCGGTCGTCGTCGTACGATCTGGTACACGCGAACTACGGGCTCGTCGCCCCGTTCGCGCTCGCCCAGCCGACCCGGCCAGTGGTGCTCACCCTGTGGGGGACGGACCTCATGAGCGACCGGGCGTGGCTGCGCTCGTGCAGCCGATACGGTGCCCGCCGGGCGGACGCCGCGATCGTGCCGAGCCGGGTCATGTCTCGCGACCTCGAGACCGACCACGAACTGATTCCGTTCGGCGTCGACACCGACCTGTTTCGGCCGATAGCGCGGGCGGACGCCCGCGAGTACCTCGGCTGGGAAACCGAGCAGCCGATCGCACTCTTCCCGTACGACCGGACCCGTTCGGTGAAGGACTACCCGCGCGCTCGCCGCCTCGTCCAGCAAGCCGACGTCGACCTCGAGCTGCGGACGGTTTCCGGCGTCGATCACGACGAGATACCCTACTACATGAACGCGAGCGACGTCCTCCTGGTCACGTCGAAACGCGAGAGCGGCCCGATGGTCGTCAAGGAAGCCGCCGCGTGTAACCTGCCAGTCGTCTCGACCGACGTCGGCTTCGTCCGCGAGACGATTCGCGGCCTGACGAACTGTACCGTCAGTGACAACGACGGTGCGCTCCTCGGCGGCTTAGAGCGGGCCATCGAAGACGGCGGCCGATCCGACGCCCGCGAGTCGATCGACGGACTTTCCGTCGACACACTCGGTGAGCGTCTCCACGGGCTGTATCGACGAGTGTTAGACAGGGACGGCGGGACGAGCTATCCGACGGGGGTCAGTCATGAAGTATAGTTCGCTGTCGGAGCTGCGGCCGTTTCGACTCGATACCGTCGCAGCGATCTCTGGACTCCTGCTCGCGCTGGCGTTGTTCCCGCTGCGATTTCTCACGTCACAGATCTACATCAAGACCGTGCCGGTCATCCTCGGCACCGCGTGTGTGCTGTATATCGTCTCCCTGTATCAGCGCGATGACGCGCGGGCAGTTCCGACGCTTCCCTCGTCGGTGTCGATGGCGCTTCCGAGTGTCGTCTTCGTCGGGCTGTCGGGCCTCGTCGTGTTGCCGGTCGTGCAGGGGGAGCGAACGCTCGCGTTCTTCGGGCTGGCGAGTGTCGTCGGCACGCTCGTTATCGGCCAGATCGTCTTCGCGAACGATCGCGATCTCCATCCCGGCCTGCTGTTGCTCCAGATCGTCTGCTTCGCGTTCGTCTTCCGATTCGCCGCGCTCTATACCACGCCGGGCTACATCGGGATCGACATCTGGACCCACCGCGAACTCGTCGACGCGATTCTCACGGAGCAGTCGCTGAGCGCGATCTCCGATAACAAACACTACGGCTCGCCGTTCTACCACCTGCTAGTGGCCGCCTCGTCGTTGCTGTACGACGTCCCGATTCGCGCCGCGTTGTACCTCTCCGTTGGCCTCGTGATGCCGCTGTCGGTCCTGCTCGTCTACGCGACGACGAACTTGCTCGTCTCGACGAGGTGGGCGGTGCTGGCGACGGCGCTCTACGCGTTCGGCAACCACGTCGCGCGGTGGGGAATCCACATCATCCCTACGAGTCTGGGGCTGGTCTTCTTCCTCGCGATGTTGTACGCGCTGATCCGCGTGATGCGGATCGAGTACACGATCCGGGACTTCGCGCTGCTCCTGTTGTTGAGCGTCGCCGTCATCCTCACACACCAGGTGTCGACGTTCATCATGCTCGTGTTGTTACTCGCGGCGTTTATCGCGCAACTCGTGTTCGTGATCGGCCCGTTCGGGCTCACGCGACTCGACACAAGCGTCTTCCGGACGAAAAAGCCGGTCAACCTCGTCGGACTCGTCGTCTTCAATCTCGGACTGACGATCTTCGTGTGGTCGCTGACGCCGTACAACCAGGACTCGTTTTTGGGGACGGTTCTGAGCTACTTCACGCAGACGCTCGAGGACAGCGCTGGCTTCCTCAACACCGCGAGCGAGTCCGAAACGGCCAAAGCGGGGGCCGAAGCCGCGCCGACGCTGCTCGAGCAGGTCGTGCCCTACGTGGACAACCTCGGTTTCCTGCTGTTGCTCGGTGCCACGTTCGTCGGCTGTCTGTACGTCGTCCATAGGCGACGTGCCGAACAGTCGGTGTTCACGCTCCTGCTAGCGGCGGCGTTCATGCTGGTGTTTATTCTCGGGTTCCCGATGTTCGGCATCCGGACGTTCATCCCGACGCGCTGGTTTGCATTCCTCTATGCGCCGATGGCCATCCTCGGTGCAATCGGGCTACGGACGTTGCGAGGAAACCTGACGCCCTCGCTCGTCGTCTCTGTGTTACTGGTTGGCGTGCTCGTGTATCCGGGCGCGATGGTCCTCGCCGTCGAGAGCAACGTCGAGAATCCGGTCTTCTCGGACCAACACGAGCGCCTCGCATACGACGAGACGGAACTCGCTGCGGCCGAGTCGATCGCCGAACTGACTGGGTCGCCTGACGGCGAGGAGATCCGCCCCGATCAGCAGCTCCACACCGATCACCCCTATCAGACGCTGTTCAGTCGAACAGGCGCGTATCCATCGACGACGACCGCGACGGTTCCCGACGGTGGCGTCGCAGCACACGACTACACGGTCTACCGGTCGGCACAATCGACCGAGGCGACGTACGTCACGGACGCGAACGAGACGGCGCGGATTGAAGACCTCTCCCCGACACAGCTCTGTCGGCCGGACCAGGCGACGGTCTACACGAACGGGGACGTGACGATGTGTACGCCCTCTCCGGCAGGCCGCTAATCGTCACCAGGACCAGCCGGGCACTTTTTCGAAGTACCGTTAACTGACCCGACAAGCGGTGCCCATCTCGAGCGATACCGAGACAATCGATTGCGACCGCTTCTGCCCTGTCTCTTTGCCGTCGCGACCCAATCAGGTAGTACGGTCCGTTGTATCTCTTCCAGACCGATCACGGCGCTCTCTCGAGCGCCAAACGACCACGAAACTGCCACCGTCGAGACGACGATCGATACACGCTCGAGGAGCCAACGGTGGTGGGAACGCCGTTCCGCATTCGTGGCCGTGAGTTCGAAACGATTGGTCGTGTCGTCTCGGTCGCCTTGCAGCAGAACAGCCCCGAGAGCGACGCAGTGTCGTTCGCTGTTGTGTAGGAGAGATCCGATTCGACAGCGTTAGTTCGCCAGTCACTGATGGCTTCGAGTACGCAGGAGCCGCCAGACATCAGCGGTCGGCGGTGCGCCGTCGGATAGCCAGAGCGCCACGACAGCGAGGCCGAGCAGCAACTGTGCGACGATCTCGATCGTGAGACCGCCGGTGAGAAGCTGATAGATGTACCGAGCAAGGTACAGAAGCAGGTGGTCGAGGAACCCTCCGTGATCGGTCCCTGGTGGCGATGCGATCGGCCAGAGCATGATTCGGCCGTCAACGCCGCCGCCACGGAGCAACTGACTGAGCAAGTCGGCGATCGGGTGGGAGAGGTATGCAAGCGAGAAGGCACCCGCAAGCGCTCGGGCCCCTCTCCGGGCGGCCACCGCGTACGCGACGAGACAGACAGCCGGCGCGACGAAGATCGAATGCCCGATCGAGTAGCCGGTCTCTGCGAACCCGAACGTCCACCCGAGCGGTTTATCGACGAGATCCGGGAGCTGTGACCCGATGGCAACGACGATCGTTTCGCGACCCGAGGGAGACGCTCGAAAGCCGACGTTCTTCGTCAGCGAGTACAGGACGTACGCAAACGCGAGGTGCTCCCACGGCCACATCTATTCCACCTCGATCGGGAGCCGAGCGACGCGATAGGCGTTGTCAACTGTTGGCTCTGCCGGTGGATCGCCCTCGTAGAGCAACACCGTCAGCCGCAGCTCGCTTCCCCGCATCGTCGGCGTGATTTCGAGGGGCTGTCGCGTCGATTCGCCGTCGGCAACCGTCACGGCCTCTTTGTCCAACGCAGTTGATTCGTGAACGGTCACGTTGTCACCCTCGTAGCTCACTCGCTGGAGCAACACGACAGTCGTGTAGCGCTGCGTTTCGTGTTCCTGATTCGTGATCGTCACCGCCAGTTCCTGTGACGCTCCCGCGGTATAGGTCGAGTCGTACATCGTGTCGATATTTCCGGTGACGTTTTTCGTCTCGACCGACAGTTCCGTGAATCCGTCATGTTGGGGTGGGTTCGCAAGGGCGAAGCCACTGCTTGCGAGCAACAAGACCAGTCCGACTGCGATTGCAACGTTGTACGGTCGATTGTTGACCCGATCGTACGGACTCGGTCGGTCCCGAGTAAAGAACGGTGAGATCGACGCGACCGACGGAACGAATCGTCGATCGGCCGGACAGCGGTAGCGTGTGCCGATTGCAAGGAGTGCGAGTATAACGGTGAGCATCGAGAGCCCAATGAGGATCGGTTCTAGCGTCACTCCCCCCGGGGTTACGGCCGCGAAAAGGGTGATCGCAGGAACGAGCGCGACGCTAAAAACGATTGACAGGACTGTCCGTTCGATCGCCTCGAGTCCACCACTGACCAGCAACGGACTACCGAGTCCCGTTTTTTCGGTGTCGAACGACTGGTAGTCGTCGTTTGGCTTGTCTGGAAAGAGGGCCGAGACGAGCGCATACCCAGGAAGAACCAACACGAGCGGAATCGCCAGCACAGTTCTCACAGGGCCAATTACACCTGAAACAATCCCGAACGTGAGAACGCCAGTGACCGCGATGACGGCCGCCAAATCGAAAAACCACCAGTTGGTGTCGCTCATTTCGTCGTCTCTAGAGGCCAGTGACGGTTTATTATCGCCCGAATAAGCCCCGAACTCACGGGGTAGTCCGACGGCTGTCTGACGGTGAAGTATAATAATCTCGATATCGGATTCGATCGAGCGATATTCTCCCGCTATTGAGTGTCGTGGAAGCATGAACGATTCAAAATTCGAGTTGAGTGTCCGAAATCAGCGGAGCGTATATTCTCGAAATAAATAATCAAGTCGTTTCGAGATTCTTGACTTTCAAGCACTCTAAGTTAGTATCTGTCTGTATTAAAATGACACGAAAAGTAGATAGACTCTATGAAATTACGTAAAATCAGTAGTTCTCGAATACACGATTTCTATCCTTTATTACCCACCTCTGGATAGGGGAGACTGGTGCAATGAAAGCGAAATATATCAGCTCCGATGGGATAGACGATCAGGGTGCTATCGACGATAGTCCAGACACGGATACCGAAGCTGATCGTCTCTCCGAGGAGTCTGCGTTTTCGAAGGACGAAATCTTTCATCTCCTGCAAAACGAACGCCGACGGATGGTTCTCCGATATCTCCGCGGCACTGAAGGCCCCGTACGCATGCGCGATGTCGCAGAGCAGGTCGCAGCGTGGGAACACGACACCACTGTGGAAGAGCTTACCTCCACACAACGCCAGCGGGTCTATATCCCACTGTATCAGTCGCATCTCTCGAAACTCGACGAGGCGGGCCTTATCGACTACCAGCAGAACCGCGGAATCGTCGAGCGAAAGTCACTTGCTGACCGAGTCGACCAGTATCTCCAACTCGAGTCGGCCGACGACTCGACCGACGAGCAACAGGCTGAGAGCGCCGAGTGGGAAGATTACTACATCGGTGCGACGGTCGTTTCCTATGCAGTCCTCATCGGCGCAGTGATGGAGCTGCCAATCGTCTCGTTCCTCTCCGGGATCGGCCTGAGCGCGCTCATCCTGTCGATCTTTACCGTCCTCACGATCAGCAGGCTTGTCAATTAACGACGATCAAGATCGTTCTCGACGACAAACGACGGTGATCGATGACAGGGGTGTACTATTACGAGATTAGAACAGAAACCGAAACGAGCGCAATAACGACACACAGCAATCCAAGAGAAATCGCCGCAAGCACGGCCGATGAGAAGAACTGATTCTCGTTCGCACGAGTCATGGACCGCTCGAGCACTCCCCGTGTCTCGTCGAACTCGATTGCTCCAGCCGCATCGAGTGCCGGCAGACGGTCCTGATGGAGTCGCTCGTGGACGGTTGCCCACGTTTCGATCGTGGGACGAGCCGGTTCGACCAGTTCATCAGTGACTTCGTCGACGGTGACAGGCGTGTTCAACTCGTCGAGGGCAGCCACGAGCGCAGTATCGGAGTCCGGGATGAACTCCTGCGCTCGCGTCTCGTTCGTATCAGTCTTCGAAAAGTCATGTCCCGGTGTGGAGACCATCGTAAACCCAGAAGTCGTCTCTGAATCCCCCGAGCGTTCTTCGGCGTCCCCCTCCGACGAAGAGCGCAACCAAGACGGCGTCAGACGCATATTCCACGCTAAAATGCCTTGGTATATAAGGTTTCTCACGGTTTATCGATAATGAACGGAATAAATCGCAGCGAGAGCGGGTTTCACAAGTGATAATAGTTGCAAAACGCTCTCGAGACACCTGTAATATCTCATATATAATGTGCAGTCCGTTATGCGACCACGGGGTCCGATGGGCGAAGCCACGGACGGAGCTGCTCCGGTAACTCCGACCAGCATCCAAGCCACCCACGGAGGTCAGTGAATCTGAGTTTGTGTCTGGCCGGCAGGCCGTGGACGTGCTCGAGGTCGCCTAATAGCCGCCGATCGAAATCGTGTCGCTCGAAGAGTGTCTCCCGATCCGGCCACGGCGGTTCAAACGATGCGAGAAACGGCGTTTTCCGGCGGACGAATCCTTCGACCTCGTTGAACAGCCGCGCATCGTACGGTCGGTCAGGTGGCCGATGTCGCAGGATGTTGTCGTCGATCTGCTTGCACGCACGGAGAAACGTTTCCGTCGTTCGGTGTTCCGGTGGCGTCCGGAGGTGCCAGTCGATCAGCTCGCGATCCGTCGCTAGAAACGACGTCACGAAGTGATCGGAGAGATGGTTGTGAAACGGCATCGATGGCTGGTTCGCGATGCCACAGCAGGTGAGCGCGTTCTGTACTGTGTCTGCGCGGTCGCGTCGCGCCCCGAACTCGTCGGCGACTGCCTCCCTGACGAACGTGTCTGGATCGACGTCGAAAGACGTCTGTGCGGCGAGTTCGAGGCTGGCTTCGCGGCTGTAGCCGAACTTCTCGAGGAGCGACTCGACGGGATCCGGATCGGACTCGAGTCGGCCGGTCGGAACGCGTTTGCCGAGTACGTCGACGGTCTCCGAGGCGGTGAAATGGCCACGGAAGAACGTATCACAGAGGAGCCCATGGAACATCGTGTCGACCTCGATTTCATCCGTGTAGCCGGCGTGATGGATGTGCAGGGACTCCTTGATCCCCTGTGAGTAGCGGATCTTCGACTCGTCGGGTCGAAGATATCGCTCGTCCGGCGGGAAAGCGGTGTGGCTCGCACCGTACTGGGCGGCGAGCGCTCGCGCACCGCGGACCTCCTTGGCGTCCAGCGAGCCGACCGTGTAACTCCGGTCGATATCGTCGACCTGCGAGAGGACGATCCGCGAATCATAGCCGGCCGAGAGGAGGACGCCGGCTCGCCCCGGTAGCGACGACCGCCGTCGGAACGCCCGGTCGAGGCGGTCGGCGAGTTCGTCGACGGGATCGAACGCCTGGGGGGATAGCGGTTCGTAGACGAACCGTCCCAGCGAATCGACCGACACGGGCGTCAGCCGGCTGTCGAGTGGGAGTCGGGAGAGTTCCGTCACGGCTGTCTTCTCGCCGAGTATTACGCCTAGATGCAGGAACTCAAGGACGCCGTCCCGGTTGGGCGTCGGCTCCGCGATCGTGCGGCCGACCGCAGCGGCGTCCGTGCCGAAGACGCGAACCCCCGGTTCGTCGGTGTAAAAACACTCTCGAGAACGGACCGGATCCGTGGCGACGAACGCATCACCGCTCACCTCGGCGTCGATTACGGCCAGATACGAGCCGTTGAGCTCTCGCAGTGCCTCGATGCCGATCGTCTCGTAACGTTTGAGGAGCCAGCGCGCTGCGTTCGGGTCGTCGTCGGGAACGTATGCCTCCCCCCAGACGAGACAACAGCCCTCCTCGCCGGTGTACGTGGCGCTCCAGCCGGGGACACCGAGATCGGCGTCCCTGATGCCGACTGTAAGAGTCGATCCGTCGAGGACCGCGTCGAATTCGTCGCTGGATCTGAACCGCTCGAACGTGTCGATACCACCCATTACACCGAAGAGTTCCCTGTTCATCGTCGAAGATCACCTGAGAGACGGCGTACGACCGTGTGTGGAAGAGCCGAGATTCGCCCGATCTTCGCTCGCGTACGCCTCCGTAGAACACGATCGACCGGCCGTTCAATTACTATGCTACCGTTAAGCGCCCAGACGGCGGGGATGTGCCGGATCGGACGGCTGCCAGCCCGGCCTATTGAATCCATAATAATGGGATCGCTGTCGGTAGCTTCGGCGCACTAATGTCACGGAAACGTACGACGCGACGTCGGTTCCTCGCACTCTCGAGTGCAGCCGGACTCACCGGGATGGCCGGCTGTGCAGAGCAGCTCGAGTCGGCAGCCAACCAGGTCGCCGGTCAGTCGTCGAACGAGACGCCAAGCGACGCGAGCGGTTCCACGCCAGGGCTCACTGACGGGGTGCCGCCGCTCGAGACCGAGTTCGACAGCCGAGAACGGTATCGACAGCCGGGCGACTCGCTCGACGACTTCAGCGATCTCGACACCTGGACCATCGTTCAGGGATCAGGCGGGGCAGACGAGGACGTCGCGTTCGACGGCGAGCAGAGCTTCAGGCTCCGGTCGAACGGCAGCAGGAACATCATCGCCGAGCGAAGCCTCGAGGGTGAGGACCTGACGGAAACGGATCTGTCGTTTGCGGTGCGGACGACGACGCCCGACAGCATCACGGTCAACCTGCGAGTGGTCGACCAGTTCGGGAGCTCGAAAGTCTACTCGCTGCGACAGATCCGGTACCGCGAGCCCGATGTCGGCTGGTTCCGCGCGAGCCCCGGCGTCTTCCAGCAAAGCGAGTACGAACCCGCACTCGACCACCTCGATCGGCTCGAGATTCAAGTGCTCCACTCCATGCCGGAGGCGGAGATCTGGATCGACGATCTGCGGACCCATCCGACGCCCGACCAGGGGTACGTCATGCTGAGCTGGGACGACGGGACGCTCGACTACTACGAGACAGCCGCACCGCTCCACGACGAGTACGGGTTCCCGGCGGTTCAGGCGGCGATACCGCGGTGGGCCGAACAGGGCCGAGACGGGATCATGTCGATTTCAGAACTTCAGGACCGTCAGGAAGCGGGCGATCAGATCGTCGTCCACGGAACGCACGAGCCGATTCACGAACTCGACGACGAAGCGACGATCAACGAACGGCTCAGGCGTGACAAACAGTGGTTCATCGACAACGGGTTCGAAGGCGCGAACTACATCGTCCACCCGCACAACAGCTTCGACAAGGCGAGCCTCGAGCAAGCGACCTCTTACCACTACTGTGGCGGCTTCAACCAGGCCGGCAACGTCAATACGACGAGCGTCTACGGCTTCGATCCGCTGGTGTTACCGCGGACGATCGGCCACGACCTCGAGATTTCGAAGCGGTGTGTCGACCTCGCCGCCCAGCACAACCAGTGTACGGTCCTGAACTTCCACACCTTCGAAGCCCACAACACGATGCCGAAGGCCGATTACGAGGCGTTGCTCGAGCACATCGACAGCGCCGACGTCGAGGTCATCACCTTCGACGATCTCTGGACACTGCGGACGAGCAACCGCTGATTTGGCGCTGCCCGCGCACCGAATTCTCGAGGCCACCCGTCCGTTCACTGGCACGCTGTCGCTTCTAAGTTCGACGAGGGCTCAGACGGACTCCTGTCAGTCAGTTCCGGTGCAACCGCAACCCGCACTGCGGGCCCACCGGTAAATCGGTACAGCAGACCGTATCAGTCAGCAGCCCGCCGAGAGCGTGATCCGATCGGTATCGGTCGCTCCATCGTCGTCGACGACGCGGAGCACCACCGATTGCTCGCCGTTCTCGCTGATTGTCACCTCGATCGTCTCGCCCGTCCGGTCGAACGCGTCGTCGTCACCGACGCGCCACTCGTGACGGACGAGATTACCATCCGGATCGCGCGACTGTGATGCGTCCAGCGTCACCGTCTGGCCCGACTCGAGCGTTGTTTCGGCCGCGTCCGGCGGCACCGTCTCGATCCGTGCGACCGGTGGCTCAGTGTCCGTCGTCTCGTTGCCGTCGTCGGCCGACAGTTCGGCGTCCGTCAGCGTCTCGAGGAGTCGCTCGACGATCGCCCTGTGCCACTGGACGCGAGTCTCGAGTGCGACGTCGGTCGAAAGCGTCTCTGCGAGGAACGCGTCGGCGTTCAGATCGCGGGCGGCCTTGTGGACGAGCAGCCCGTTCGGTTCGGAATCGGGCGAGGAAAACGGCCCAGTCTGGAACGCGAGGGCGGGATCGTCCACGTAGTTTCTGGTGACGTACTCGGCAGTGTCAACGGCGGTCGCCTCGTCGCCGTCCGAGTAGAATATCGCCTGGCCGACGCCATCTGTGGGATCGCCCGCGTAGATGTCGGTCGACTCGTGAAGGTCGACGACCACGTCGGGATCGTACTCGCTGATGACGTCCCAGATCGCGCGTGCGAGTTCCGTCTGCGGTGTCTCTCCCTCGGGGAACTGTCGGTTGAGGTTGGTCCCTTCTTCGTCGTTTCTGGTTCCGCGCTCGATCGCGACGGCGTTGGCCTCGGGGATTACGACGAGCGTGCCGGCGTCGATCGTCCAATCGGCGATCTGATTCGCCGCCGTGTAGCCTGCAACCTCGTTCCCGTGTATCCCGCCGACGACGACCGCCGTCGGTCCCTCGGCGTCCGCGGTCGTCACGAAGACGGTCGTTTCCTCGTCCGTTCCCTCGCGAATGGGGAACGACGTTCGCGTGACTGTTCCCCCGTCGGTGTCGGCCGTATCGCCGGCCACGCTGGCGACGCCAGTGCTCGTAAGTGTACATCCGGCTGCGACAGCCAAAACGGTCCGCCGTGAGAGCGTATCGCGTTGCATTCGTCCGCCCCGTCGGTGTCAGGCGGTTTTACTACAGGTGCGATAAGGATAGAAACGGGATACTTTCGCTTCTGCAACGGTCTCTGTCGATCGAACGCTCGCGCTCAGGCGCTGGAAACTGAACTCCAAGGGGATCGACGCGGCCGACTCACCGAGTGAGCGCACGCCGTCCCAGCGTCGCGATGACGAACGAGACGACGAGCGCCGCGACGACCGGACGTGGTCGCCGACGGATGCCGGCACCGGCGACCCAGCAGACACCGGGACACGTCCGCGGCGACACCGATGCCGTTCGGAGATGCCACAGCCCCCGCAGGAATCGTCCCTCCGCGAAGTACTGCTTTGCGAGGATGAGTGCGTGGCTCGAGCGGATCTCGTAGCCCCGGTCCTCGAAGTGCTCGACCTCGGACTCGTACGCTGAGAGGTACTGCTCGCTGGCGGCTTCGATGACCGCCGCCGGCGGACTGCCGGTCTCCTCGCGGACGACGAGTTCCTCGTCGACGTAAGCGAGTTTTCCACATTCGAGGACGCGAAGGCAGAACTCGGGGTCCTGGAACCGGTCGAGCTCCTCGTCGAAGCCGCCGGCGTCCCTGGCGACGTCGGTCCGGACGAGCAGCGTCGAGCCAGCACCCGGCTGGACGTTGTCAGCGAGGATCTCGCCGACGAGTTCGTCGTTTCCTTCCCGCGTCGGGTCGTCGTCCAAGCGAGCGAGCACGGACGCGGCAGCAGACCGGAGCCGTCCGTCCGTCCCGGACAGTTCGTAGCCCGTCTCACAGTAGACACCGACCCAGTCGTTCGAGCGATCCTCGAGAGCCGCGAGCTGGCGCTCGAGTTTCTCGGGATGCCATTCGTCGTCTGAGTCGAGGAACGCGACGTACTCCCCGCGTGCGTCCTCGAGGCCCGTGTTCCGGGCGACGTTCGCCCCTTGATTGGTCTCGTGGACAACCGGCCGAACCCGCGAGTCCTCGTAGGCGGCCAGCACCGACTCGGTGTCGTCGGTCGAGCCGTCGTCGACGACGACCACCTCGAGATCGTCGATCGTCTGAGCGAGCGCGCTGTCGATCGCGCGTGGAAGCGTCGCTGCTCTGTTGTACGTCGGGATGATGACGCTGACGCGAGTCATTTCCCGCAGCTTCCGGTCCGGCCCGGATTATTATCGCGTGAATAAACGGCGTCACCCGCCAGCAGTGAGTGTGTAGTGAGGGCAGTCAGCGAGACAACGGTCTCGCGTCCGACGAGAATTGGTCGGCTAGGCCTCCTAATGGCTGTATAAGGAAAAGCGGAGGGTTCGTCCACGCGGTCAATGACGGACCGAAACCGACGATCGTTCATAACCACGGCTGCGGCGGTCGGCACACTCGGGTTTGCGGGCTGTCTCTCGCAGGTACGTGAGTGGCGCGGGACGGACGGCAAACCGACGGCCACCCAGTCGGGCGACGGAACCTCCCAGTCGGGAGCTGGTGACAGCTTGGACCTCCCGGGAGACCCGATCGATCGCTTCGAGGCCCTCGAGAAGTGGCGGGCGATGATCGGCGGCGGCGATCTCGAGGCTTGGACGGACGATCCATACGCCGGATCGCAGTCGGCGCATCTCACAGCGTCCGAGAACACCGAATATGCGGCCATCTATAGGACGATTCCGGACGGACTGGATTTGACCGGGAAGAACTTCTCGCTAGCCGTCAACTTCACTGGTCGCGATCAGCTTCACCTCACGCTCGAGGTGTTCGCGCCGAACTCGCGCAACGTACACGCCATGCAACGCACGCTCACCGGACCGGCCGATCGGTGGGTGCGCGTCGATTTCGGCACCGACCGGATCGAGACCCAGCCAGATCTCTCTGACGTCCGTGAGATTCGGTTGATCGCCCGTCGTCGCGGTGATATGACTGGCTCGATCGACTGCCGTGTCGACGACCTCCGGGCAGTCGACCAGCCCGACACGGGCCAGGTCATGCTCCTGTTCGACGGGACACTCGAGAGTCACTACACGAATGCCTTCGACCGACTCCAGGAGTACGGGTTCGCGGGTGTCGAAGCGGTCATCCCCGAGGCCGTCGGCGAGGGCGGCCGGCTCACGCTCGACAAGCTCACCGAACTGGACGGCGCGGGCTGGGACCTCGCGGCCCGGCCGCGAACCGGCTCGAAGTTCCTCCACGAGTTCACCCCCGAGCAACAGGAAGGGATGATCCGGCGGACGAAAGCGTATCTCGAGAACCGCGGCTTCGAAGACGGCGCGAGGCACTTCATCACGCCGCGGAACATCCTCGGATCGACGGCAAACGACCTCGTCCGGGAGTATCACGAGCAGGCGTTCCGGTTCGGCGGCGGCCCGAACGGGCTCCCGCTGACGGACCCCCACAACGTCGGCTTCTTCGCCGGCGATGCCGGCACCGAGACGAAAACGTACGTCGATTATGCTGCCGAGTATGGGGAACTCGCGGTCTTACACTTCGAATACATCGGGGACGACGGCATGAGCGAGGAGGCGTTCGACGGCCTGCTCGAGTATATCGACGCGCAGAACGTCGAGGTCGTCACCGCCACTGACCTCCTGGGTGACCGGTGATGTACCGGGGCTCGAGCGTCGGCGTCGTGATCCCTGCCTACAACGAGGAAGGGTTCGTCGGCGACGTCATCCGCGAGATACCCGCATACGTCGATCGGATCTACGTGATCGACGACCAGTCGACGGATGGCACCTGGAGCGAAATCCTCGAGGCTGCGCGGGCGGACGCAACCGAGCACGGGGGCTACGATGGCACGACCGTCCAGCAACTCGTGGCCGACGGCGGTGCGACCGCGCTGGCAAATCGGGCGACGGTTCACGACACCATCGGTCGGGTCGTCCCGATCGAACACCGGGAGAACCGCGGTGCCGGCGGTGCGATCAAGACCGGCTATCTCGCTGCGCTCGCGGATGGCGTGGACGCGACGGTCACCGTCGACGCGGACGGACAGATGGACCTCTCCCAGCTGCCGCGGCTCCTCGATCCGATCGTCGAGGGACGCGTCGACTACGCGAAGGGGAACCGGCTTCTGTCACGAGAGTACCGGGCCGCGATGCCACGATTTCGGTTCATCGGCAACGCGACGCTGACGTTTCTGACGAAGATCGCTTCGGGGTACTGGAAGACGATGGATCCCCAGAACGGGTATACGGCAATCTCCCACGACGCGCTCGCGGCGATCGACGTCGCAAACCTCTACGAGTATTATGGCTACTGCAATGATCTGCTGGTGAAACTGAACGTCCACGGGATGCGCGTCGCCGACGTGGCGATGCCGGCAGTCTACGGCGACGAGGAATCGAGCATCGCATACGGGGAGTACATCCCGAAGGTCTCGCTGATGTTGCTGCGTGACTTCCTGTGGCGGCTGAAAACGAAGTACCTCGCGGTGGATTTCCACCCGCTCGCACTGTTTTACCTCTTTGGTGCGGCGACGGCTTCGATCGGCGTCCTCGGCACCGGCGTGGCGATGTTTTCGACGCTCTCGAGTCCCGGCACACCGGCCGTCCAGGGCGCGACAAGTCTGCTGTTGTTCGTCGCCGGGACCGCGTTTCTCCTGCTGGCGATGGTATTCGACATGGCCGAAAGCGAATCGCTCGAGCGGCAGGTGCGCTAGCGCTGTACGATCGTAGATTCACTCGGATGGTTGTTCAGGTTAGTAATACAGCACTATTATTTCAGAATATGGTTTGAGTTAAAAAGGCTCGAATCAGCAACTACAGGTGCGAAATTGGTGGTAACACGTCTACCGCCTACTAGAGGTGGTGACAGAATCGTGCTGAATACAGAGCGCGTATTGTTCACTGGTCAGAACGACGCAGGGTTGGTATCAGCGATTCCCAAAAGGTAGCCTCCAAAGGCGAGAATCCAAAGAACGAGTGGATAGACGACCCAGCGCTCGATTCCCCCGCTCCCAAGAAACGCCAGCGGGTGCGGGCCACCGATAACGAGTCCATAGAAGAAGACGCTCACAAGGACGAGCAGGGAGATGCCACCAAAGAGGCCACAAAGAACGGAGAACGGTCCGGAGACAACCCGTGACGAGAGAACGACTGTGATACCGCCACTAAAGAAGGTCAGAAGCGCGAACAATCCGTGCCACGGAGTCACGTTGCCTGGAAACACGCCGACGCCGAATATGCTGACTCCAAAAATAACGAGCCCAATCGGGAAGTCACGGCGATCCATAGCGCGATAGACAAAATAGGCGGCAACCAGTACAAGTGCCCCCGTTACCAGCATCGTACTATTAAAGATTGTTGCGGAGGGCTCGTGAATAATCGGATCAGGTGGCCGCGTTGATCCGAGGTCACTGATGTCCTGTCGCGTCGAATAATTCGGATAGAGGACTTCTGCCATGATGATCCCCATGAAGGCAACGAACCCGGACAACACCATGCTAAATCCTGCAATCGACACTTCCGAATCCCCAGGTGGTGCCGGTGTGCTATTAGGGGCAGAATCACTCATTGACAAGCAGACGTACTTCGGGTCGGGAGATAAGACTATGCCGGGATGAAATGAGTGCGTCCCTGCTAACGTCCTCTGTATTTAGCACGCAGGTTCTGCTATCTTCCAGACAAATCAGTCGTCCCCCCGTTACCTACTTCTTCTAGATATCGCGAGTTTCGCAAAGCGTTCTGAATACAGAAATCTTGACACTTTCTACGGGTGAATTTCCTCAGTTTCGGCGTCACTGCAGTCACCGTAGGGAGTGACTTGTCCGGCCCGAAGGCTGACGCATCCTGTTTCTCCACTCATCCGAGTACGAGAAGGGATCGGCAACAAGTGCGGACTCAGTCAGGGGGCGAGACTCTGTATCCCGGACCCGAGGATCCCCAGCGTGAGCCCCGAGACGAGCAACGAGAGTCCGGCGACGAATAGCAGACTATGTAACCAGCTCCGCTCCCCGTTCTTCGTGGCGCTGGTCGCGAGCCGACTGTGTATCGCGTCCGCCTTCGCGCCGAGTGGATCGGGGAACGTCGACAGTACCGCGAATGGTTCGGCGGGATCCAGTGCGCCGACGAGCAGCGCGAACGTGACGAAGATCACGAAGCCAGCGGGCGGGACAACTGCGAGTGCAAGCCACGAGTTCGTGATCGCCGTCGAGAGGGCGACGATCGGCCCGGCTGCGAGGACGATCGTCAGTATCGATCGCCCGAGTCGCGCGTCCGAAAGGGGATCGAAGCCGATCACTCGAGCGCTCCAGCAGTGGAAGACGAACATCGACCCGTATCCGGTGCTGGTTGCGATGGCGGCACCGTGCATCCCGAAACGAGGGATGAGCGCGACGTTGAGCGCGAGGTTAATCAGAGCCGCAGCGCCGGTCGCCGCGACCGGATATCGGAGCATGCCCTTCCCCTGTGAAATCGCCAACACCGGACGTGCAAGCGCGAAGCCAAGCGCGCCGGGCAGTAACAGCAGCAGGGGTGTGATCGCCGGCATGGCGTCTGCACCGAAGTAGATCGGCACGGCGATGTCCGCCAGCGCCGCGAGCCCAACCGCCATGACGCCCGTGAGCAAGAATGTGTATCGCGTCGTTCGGGATGCGAGCTCCGAAATCTCTCGAAACCGGTTTTGCGACCACAGTTCCGACGTCGAGTGGACGAACACCGTCTGAAGGGCCATTGGGATAAACCAGAGGAACTCGGCGAGCGTGAGCGCCGCCTTGTAGTTCCCGACCGCGGCGCTCTCCCGGAAGTGCTGGAGCATCACGATATCGATATGATAGAGCGACATCAGCAGGAAGACCAGCGCGATGCTCATCGAGTTGAACGTGAGCATCTGCTTTCGGGGGAACCGCTTCGTCGGCCGACTGAACAGACACGACAGCGACACGTGGCGATGCACGAGCGCCAGTCCGATCACGGCGACGAGCGTACTCGCGACCAGCTGCCCCACAAGCGCGCCGATCACACCAGCGCCGAGGTACACCAGCGGCACGGCGACGACGACGAACCCGACCTTATCGAGGATCTTTAGCGGCTCCGAGTAGCGCTCGAGGCCGAACCCCATGAGCGTCTTTCGCGCGTAGTCGCGAAACTGCGCCGTCACGACGAGTGCGGCGAGGACGTAGAAATAACCCGTCAGATCGGACCCGAACGCACGGCCGACGATGCCGAATCGTGTCGCAAGCACCAGCAGGAGGGCCCCGAGGACGGAGAGCACGATCGCCAGCCGGAAATAAAAGCCGACGACGTGTTCGCTCCAGTTCGCCGCGGCCCGATCCTCCGCGAGGAACTTTCGGACGCCGTCAGTGATCCCTGAGCTGACGAAGATCATGTAGATCGCGAAGATGGATAGCAAAAACGCGTATTCGCCGAACGCCGATGCGCCGAGAAGCCGGTATAAAAGCGGCGTCGAGAGCGCGGTGACGACGAGCACGACTACTTTCGCACTGACGACCGAGAAGACGCCGCTCGCAATACTTCGATTCACGGTTTCACCCTGTAACAATCGACAGCCGCCATCGACGACGATCGCTCACGATCCGACGTACTCACTGTGGCGAGACAGTGGCGACTGTGTGGCGTTATTATACGGGGGTTAAACGGGTCGAGACGCGGTTACGAGTACGTGTTCTCCCAGGTCGTAACGTCGCTCGCTCCAAGATCACGGATCCCGTCGACCAGTCGGTTCTTCTTGAACGCCGGGCTCGTCGACGAATCGTAGAGGCAGACGGCCTCCTCGTCACCCGACGACTCGAGTACCGAGTCACGAACGAGTGCGTTGGAACCGAGGTCGATGAACGGATGCTGACTGGCGCGTAGTTCGCTCTGGTAGACCGTCAGATCCGCCCCTGTGTTGACGATGGCGTTCCGGTCCGTCCCGTCTCGGCCCTGCTGTATGACATCGACGTAGCTGAAGCGGCAGTTGTCCCGCTCACACCGAATCCCGTCGCGGAAGCCGCCACCGTCGCCTGCGTGGCCCGAGATCGACAGGTGCTCGGCGAGTATCTGCTCGGTCCGATCGCTCTCTCGAATCCAGAGCGGATAGCCGCCCGCTGTTTCGTGGGTGATATCCGTCTCGACGATGGTCGTCTCGCCACACTCGGGCGAGAGGACGATTCCGTGGTTGACGTCCGATCCCCGGAGTTCCAGGCGATTGTTGTCGATCCGGGCACTTTCGCAGGTGTTCATTACCGAAATCGCGTGACTCGTTGGCATCGGCGAGGTGATCTCGATAGCGGCCCCGTAAATCTCGATGTCTTGGCCGTCTTCAATTCGGATCCCACGCTGGGCTCTATCCTCCGGCCGCGTCGCGTCGACTTCGACGGTCGGCCATCGAATTTCGCTTCCCTGACCGCCGACACGCACGTTCGCGCCGTTGCTGTTGCAGAACCAGCCACCGTGGACGATGATTGTCCCCTTACCACCCGCCGCGTAGAGGCCGTTGTTCGGAAAGCCGCCGAGCCAGCAGTGTCTAAACTCGAGCGTCCCCTCGTTCTGGTTCGCTTCGATGCCGATCGGGCCGCGCCAGCGGTTGCCGGCATTGGGCGTATTGTCGACCCACGCACCCCCACCCGGCGCTCGGAACCGTTCGACGATCCCGTAGCCGTCGGGATCGGTGACGTTGAACATGCCCGGCCCCCACGTCCCGCTGTCGTGGAAGCCGTCGATCGTCACGTCGCGGACCTCGAGTCGGTCGGCGTACGCTTCGATCGTCCGGATCCCCGTGTCGGGTGCCGACTGGTCGACGTCGAAGCCTTCGAAGCGGAGGTGGCCCCCGGGACTGTACGAGACACCGAGGCGGAACAGCCGATACTGCGGCCCGTCGAACTCGTGGAAGTCCGCCGGAATTAGCATCGCATTCTCGCCGACGACGCCGAAGTTGTCGAAGCCCGTGAATCGAAACTGCTCGTCCATGAAGTACTCTCCCTCGGGAAACACGAGCAGCGTGTCGTCATTGCGGAGCTCTTCGAGCACGGGTGTGATCGATTCGGTACCGGTATCATCCGCGCCGGCTTCGGTCACGTCCACGACGGTCGCGTACTCGTCGTAGTAGTGATCGTACGGATCCGACGCGGCGGCGGTCGACGTCAAGCCGAGTCCGGCGGCACACGCCGCCACGGTTCCTTGCAGGAACCCCCTCCTCGACCGTGAACTCGATCCGTTGATCGATGGTCGACCGGCCTCCCCCTCGGTCGAGTGAGAATCACGAGAAGCGTCACGATTCAAGCGCTGCAGATCACGTCCATCCGACATTGAAATACAAGTCGTTGTGAGTAATGACGGGGTCCAGTAGCTATGGATTCGGATAGCAAGTTTTTAAGTTCGAGAGCCGGCCGTCGCACTCGAGTCAGCCGAAGCGATTCGATTTTTGAAACGGTTGCGCGTGTTACAATTCGGCGATCCAGCGGCGAGAGCGAGGGAATTCTCACGGTTCAAACTGCGCGTTTACCACCTCGGTAATCGCTGCTCTCACGACGGACCATTGTGACGATTGGCTCCTGGTTATTAGTCTCAGTATCGACAGTCGTCGGGCATCCGATCGCTCTCGAGCGTAGCGGCGATCAGTTCGGAGACGGCGTGGCGAAGTCGTTGCGAGACCGCGGAATCCGAGATGCCGAGCCGGTCGGCGAGATCGTCCTGTGTGGCTCCGCGTGGCACGTCGAAGTAGCCGGCGAAGTAGGCCATCGTGAGCACCTCGTGCTGGCGTTCTGTGAGGAAATACGTCTGCTCGTCGGACGCTGATGAGTCGTACAGTCGGTTCACCCGAAACGAGACGCCGTGAGCGCGACAGTGTGCTCGAAACGCCGACAATGCGTCGCGATTGGGGACGTGGACCCGTGTGACCCACCCACCGTCGCCACTCGTGATCGTGAAGGCGAACACCCCGTTCTCGACACAGCAGTCAGGAACGATCTCGAGGGGCGTCTCGACGTCGACGCGATAGATCGTTCGGTTCTCGAAGACGGCGACACGTGTCGGGTTCGAAACGGTCGGGTCGGCGTCCATCGCCGCCTCGAGTGCTGCATCCGCGTCGCTGAACGCCGAGACGAACTGTTGGCGTTGCGCATCGGTCGTCGTCCCGTATTCGTATCTGAGCGTCACGCCGGTACAGCGTTCTATCGTCGGGACCAATGGAAGGCTGTCGTGGCTGAGATGGATTTCTGCGATAAATCCCATTGAGATATCGGTGTCGTACTCTGTCGTCGGGACCAGTGGCCCATACTTATACCGCGGGTAAGCGAGTTGCAGCGACTCGAAACCGTCCTGTGAGGGCGGTCAGTTCATGTAGCCCAGATCAGCCAGCCGATCAGTGACCGCCTCGTCCGTCGCCGGCCGTTTACCGTCGTCGTGCGTGTCGTACTCAGGATAGGACGTCGGTTCGATCGGGTCGACGACGGGAACGACGCTGCCGTCCATGCGGTCACTGTAGGGAACGCCCATCGCGGCCATGACCGTTGGCGCGACATCGAAGAGATGGGCCCGTTCGAGCGCGGCAGTCTCGTCGATTCCCTCACCTGCAGCAATGAAGACCCCGTCGAGTTTATGATTCCAGGGTTCAGCCGGGCGGAAGTAATCACCGTCGTCCAGCTGCTCGGAGAGCATGTGATCGAAGCCGGCGGGGATCGTGACGATGTCGACCGTCTCCTCGAGTTCGTCGCCGTGGAAGTACTGCTCGCGCGGCGCGACCGTCTCGAAGAACGGCTCGCCGTCGGGCGTTTCGATCGCCTGAAGTGCCCGGATGAGGTTCTCGCGGAGTTCCTCGTACTCTTCGGGGGGAACGACGCCGTTCGGTTCCCGCCCCTTGAGGTTGACCCGAACGCCGAGTTCGGTTCGTGCACGGACGTAGGCCTCTGATTCGGCGAAATCAACCTGCTCGTTGGCCGTCCGAGAGATCCCGCTCGGTGCATACTCGATGGCGATATCGGCCAATCCGACCCGCTCGAGAGCGGTTCGAATGCGGCGGGCGGTGATGCCGAATCGGGCGGCAACCGACGCTGCGCGTGCAGTGACGCCCGGCTCCCAGGTGTCATACTCTTCGCCCTCGCGGAGTCGTCTGCGCATCGGCGTCCACGACGGCATCCCCTTGCCGCCGGTCGTCGTCTCGAGGTAGCCCATATCGCGGAGGTACTCGTTGACCCGGAACTCATACCCGTCGTACTGTCCCATCCCGTGGTCGCTCACGAGGAAGACGCGATCGGGATCACAGTCCTCGAGAATCTTCCCGATTTGCTCGTCGGTCGCTTCGTAGACGCGGTCGACGTGTCGTTGCTTGCCGCTGAACTCGTGGAAGACCGTATCCGTCTTCTGGAACTGGACGAAGCCGAAGTCCGGCTCGAACTCGCCGACGAGGTAGCGAAACGCCTCGCCGCGCATCCGAACGAGGTTCTGATACTCGTCGATCTTCGAACTGTCGGACAGCGAGTCGTCGTCTCGTGTGTAGCTCGGGTAGACGCGATACTCCCCGATCGCGTCGCGGACTTCGTCTAAGAGGCCGGCGGGGTGACACGGTGGATCCTCGGGCCCGAGGAAGCCGGGGATCACCGCCCCGTCGAACTCGTCGGGCGGGTGCGTAACCGGCGCGTTGACGATGACGCTCGAGCGGTCGTGGTGATCCAGTAGCGTCCACAACGAATGCTCGTGGACGTCGTCGTTGCTCGCCACGTGCCAGTCGTAGCCGTCGTAGCCGACAAAGCCGACCACACCGTGTTTCCCGGGGTTAACCCCGGTATAAATCGACGGCCACGCACTGGGCGTCCATGGTGGGATCTGCGACTCGAGCGGCGCGGCAACCCCCTCCGAACAGAGCCGCTCGATAGTCGGAATTCGGTTTGCTTCGAATAACCGTTCGAAGACCGGCAGACACCCCGCATCGATCCCGATAAGCAGCGTGTCAAGCCCGTTCGATTCGTTCGTACCCCCAGTCGATGTCGTGTCGTCACGGCGAAACGTCCGAGTCATCCTTTCGTACTTGATCTGTCCGTTCGACCGCAGCCGACAGCCCACGGCAGCGGCGTTGTTCGTTGCACCACGTCTCTACGCCTATCGATGGAGACGGGATACTTCATTATCGAGACGTTAAACCCACCACACCGCCCGAATTCCGACGATCTGCTATATTTGTGACACCGGTCACTGGCGAATTCCCGACATCGTTTCGAGCACGTTCTCGAGGAGCCCAACGGCGTCGGCTTCCAGTTGCTCGGCCCGAAACTCGTCTCGCGCTTCGGCCGTGAGGCGGATGACCGGCTCGGTGCCGCTCGGACGCAAGAGGAACCAGCCGTCGCCGACGTCGACGTAGACGCCGTCGAGCGTCTCAATGTCGTCGTAGCGCTCGCGGACGCGCTCTCGGACTCGGTTCATTACGGCCTCTTTGTCCTCGAGTTTGACCGACGTGCGGCGGATGGGATACGTCTCGATCCCGGCGACGAGATCAGACAGCGGCCCGTGACCGGTAACGAGTTCGACGAGTTTGCACGCCGCGAGCGGGCCGTCTGGACACAGCGTTTCGTCCGGCCAGATCCACGCTCCGCTGGGTTCACCGCCGAAGACGACGTCCGGCTGTGTGGCGCGGTCGGCCACGAAGCCGTCACCGACCCGCGTTCGGCTCACCGACGCGCCGACCGTCGCCAGCGCGTCGTCGACGGCCATGCTCGTATCGATCGGCGCAGCGATCACGTCACCGTCGGTCGCGGCCTCGCGCGCGAACAGGGCAAGAAGGATGTCTTTCGGAACGAACGTTCCGGTTTCGTCGACGGCCAGCATTCGATCGGCGTCGCCATCATGGGCGATTCCCACCGCCGCGTCGGTTGCCTCGACGAGCGCCGAGAGGTCACCAAGCGTCTCTCGTGTCGGCTCGCTCGGCCGGCCGGGAAAGCGTCCGTCTCGCTGTCCGTTCAGCGTCACGACGTCACAGCCGAGCTCCGAGAGCACGCGTGCGGTGATCGCGCCGGTCCCGTTCCCGACATCGACAGCGACGCTCGGCGGCTCGTCGATCGAGACGGCCTCGACCAGCGCTGCCGCGTGGCGATCGGTCGCATCCGGGAGTGGCTCGAGCGAGCCGTGCCCGTCCCACGGACGGAGGTCGTACTCCTCGTCCTCGACGCGAGCGGCGATCGCATCGAGTTGCTCGGGATCGAAGGCCTTGCCCGAGGCCGACCAGAGTTTGAGCCCGTTGTCCGGCGCGGGGTTGTGCGAGGCCGTGACGACGACACCGGCATCCGCGTTCGTTCGCGGGACCGCTCTGGCGATCGTCGGCGTGGGTGCGACACCGACCTCGAGCACGTCTGCACCGCACTCTCGCAGTCCGGCAGTCACTGCATCAGCCAGGACCGCGCCGCTCTCTCGAGCGTCTCGCCCGACGACGACCCGCTCGGAGCCCTCGGACGCGACGGCGCGCCCGATCGCAAGCGCGAGTTCGGCTGTTACCTCCTCGCCGACAGTGCCGCGGATACCGCTCGTTCCGAACATAGCATGGGCTCTCGAGGACGCAGGGATTACTATGGAGTTGTTAGGACGAGGTCGCGGGTATTCAGGGGCTGCTTCTGCCCATGTCTGTGTGCTACTGGCAGCAATCACAGCAGTGACTGTGGGTCACACGGACTACCACTTCGTCGAAAGTATAAGAAATATTATAGTAGTCCCGGGCAGATTCGAACTGCCGTCATGGGCTTGCTTCCGTGACGGACTGAACCGAAACACGTCCAAAGGCCCATATGATTGGCCACTACACCACGGGACTTCTCACTCCGATCAAAGTCCCGTGTACCTCGTAAATCCTCCGGATTTACTCGCCACCACGGGACTCAACGGAACGTCACTCGATAGATAGACTGCCATCGCACAATAGTGTTACTTTTCGTCGTGAGTCGGAAGCGTGATCGCCCCCGCTTCGGCATGGCGATGACAGCTCCGACAGAGCGTTATCACGTTGTCCATCGTGTGTGCGTCTTCGGGTTGATCGAACGACCGAACGGGCTGGCGGTGATGAACATCTGGGTTTCGACCCAGTTCCTCGGCGCTCGTCCCGCAATGTTGACACTCGTAGTCGTCGCGCTCGAGGGCCTGCCGTCGAACCTGCCACCACTGTTGTCCGTAGTCGATCGATCCACCTTCCCACTGATGGTGATCCGGTCCGACGACGTTCTCTGATAACCAGTCGCCGTAGCACTCGAGCGTACAGAAGACGCCTCGTGTTTGCTTCTCGAGTCGCGCCGGCCGAACCTCGAGTTCGGCATCGCAGGCTTCGCAGCCGACGATGACCCGCTCACCCTTCTCCGACGGATTTCCCGGTACCAATCCGCGGGCACTCTCGACGCACTCTGAACAGTACATACCTGGCTTGTCCGAGGGATAGTAGTCGAACGTCGCTCCACAGCGATCGCACGTCCCAGTTTCTTTCCCACCTTTCCAGTTTCCGTTGTGTTCTCCGGCGTTTGGATTACAGTCGTCGCAGAACTCGAGTCGGGATTTTGGGTCGTAAAATTCGACTCCACAGCCCGTACACGTTCGATTGGGGAGTGGCTCACCGTGGACCTTGGTATGATGCTGGCGCATTCCCTGTTCGGTGTTCAGGGACTTCCCACAGGTCGGACAGTCCATAACTACCGTCGTAGCTATTGGAAAATAAACACTAGCCACCCGCAGTGAAAGTGATCCGAACGGCCTCGAGCGACGTGCTCGAGTCCTATTCAGAGAACCCGATTCGGCAACGGAAAAGCCGCTTTCGACGGCGTCGACTTACAGGTAGCCTTCCTCGGCCAGTCGCTCGATACCTTCCTTGAGCCGCTCTTCGCTCGCCGCATACGAGATTCGGGCGTAGCCGGGCGTCCCAAAGGCGCTGCCGGGCACGGTTGCGACGTGGGCGTCTTCGATGGCACCCTCACACCAGGCCTGATCGTCGTCGTCGACGGGGAGCATCATGTAGAACGCGCCCTCGGGGACGGCGACGTCGACGTCATGTTCGTCGAGGAGGTCGATGACGAGGTCGCGGCGCTGCTCGAACGCTTCGGTCATCTCGGCGACGGCCTCGTCGGTGTTCTCGAGCGCTTCGAGGCCGGCGTGCTGGACGAAGTTCACGGCCGAGGAGACGGAGTGGCTGTGGAGTTTGCCGGCTTGGTCGATCAGGTCCTCGGGACCGGCGAAGTAGCCGAGCCGCCAGCCGGTCATCGAGTAGGCTTTCGAGAAGCCGTTGACCGTGACGGTGCGGTCGGCCATGCCCTCGAGCGTGCCGAGGCTGGTGGGTTCGACACCGTAGGTGATCTCCTTGTAGATCTCGTCGGAGATGACGGTGATGTCGTGTTCGACGGCGAGATCGCGGACGCCCTCGAGCGCGGCGTCGGAGTAGACCGCACCGGTGGGGTTCGACGGGGAGTTGACGACGAGTAGTTCGGTGTCGTCGGAGACCGCGGCCTCAAGGGCGTCGAGGGCTGGCTCGAGCTGGAAGTCCGAGTCGGAAAGGTCGACGCGGGTCAGCTCGCCGCCGGCCATCTTGACCATCGCCTCGTAGGAGACCCACGCGGGATCGAGCAGGACGACCTCGTCGCCGTCTTCGATGAGTGCCTGCACGATCTCGTAGAGGGCCTGTTTCGCGCCAGGCGTGACGATGATCTCGTCGGCGGTGTGCTCTAAGCCGTCGTCGGCGAGTTTGTCGGCGATCGCCTCACGCAATTCGAGGATGCCGGCGGAGGTCGTGTAGCCGGTGTGGCCGGCGTCCATCGCGTCTTTGCCGGCCTCGACGATGTTCTCGGGCGTGGGGAAGTCGGGTTCGCCGACGGAGAGGTCGACGACGTCTGCGCCCTCGGCCTCGAGTTCGGTGGCGAGTGCGGAGATAGCAAGCGTCGCGGACGGTTCGACTCGGGTTACACGGTCGGTAAATTCCATAGTCATTGTTGGGAATCGGCTACGGGACTGGGATCTGGGAGTTCGTCGACGAGGTCGAGCGCGCCGTCGACGGCCGTGGAAGCGTTTTCGACGCGTTCGCGCGCTTCGGCGGCGGACATGCCGGGGCCGGTCACGCCGAGGGTCACCGGTGTATCGCGCTCGAGACTCACGTCGGAGAGTCGTTGTGCGGTGGCGTCGGTGATCACCTGATCGTGATCGGTATCGCCGGTGATGACGGTGCCGATCACGGCAACGGCGTCAACCTCGTTGCGACGTGCAAGCCGGTCGGCGGCCAGCGGCGCGTCATAGACGCCCGGCACGTGGACCGTCTCGTACACGTCGGCACCCGCGGCCGTTGCGGCCTCGAGTGCGTCCTGCTCCATCTGCTCGGTGATCGGCCGGTTGAACTCCGCGACCACCAGTCCGAGCGTGGTCATAGGCGAGCGGTAGGGAGGACGGGTAAAAGAGGTACCGTTCTGCGGTGGCCGCATGCTATCGATTGCCGACCGGGTCAAGGCTCGACGGCATTCGATTCTCGCGCTCGAGTCGGATAGGTATCGCTACGGCGCGTCGGTACTGCGAAATGTCACGTCGCTGTTGATCGTCTCGAGACGGAGACGGCGGGTTCCATCTCCCAGTGTCATCTCGAGTGAGCCGTCGCTCGAAGCGTTCGAATCGCTGAAGCCCTCGACCGAGATGTCGCCGTTGGTCGTCTCGATGCTGACGGTCGCATCGAGCGATTCGGGTGCCTGGACCGTGATTTCGCCGTTGGTACTCTCCGCGGTCAGGTCGCCGCCGTCTGCAAGCGTGATGTCGATATCCCCGTTCGTCGTGTCCGCGTCTACGTCGCTGCTGACGCCAGCGGCATGGACCTCACCGTTAGTGGTCTCGGCGCTCAGTCCGCCGTCGACGCCCTCGGCATCGATCCGGCCGTTCGTCGTCCCGGCAACGAAGTCGCCGGTCACGTTTTGGGTCTCGATGTCACCGTTAGTCGTCTCTGCCCGCGCCAGTCGGATTCCTGACGGGACCGTCACCGCGAGGTCGACTTTTGGATCGGGGCCGAAGAGAAACGGCGTCGTTTCGAAGTTCGTCTCGAGTGTAAGTTGCCCGTCTCTCCGGCTTGACTCGAGGGTTACCGACTCGAGGGCGTCTTCGGTCGGTGCCGCTTTGTCGGCCGTGACCTCGATCGCGTCGCCCTGGTTACCGTCGACGGTGATCGCGCCGTTGACGGTTGCGAGCGCGAGTGAACTGAGATCGGACCGCTCGTAGGTTTCCGTCACGGTTTCCGTTGCGCCCCTGCCGGTCGCGAGACAGCCGGCGAGTGCGCCGAGGGTGCCAAGACTTCCCCCACCGAGCAACTGGCGTCGCGAAATGTCATGTTGCATACGTAGAACTATCCGCTCTCACAACATATGTACTGGTAGTCAGTTTCTGACGTGGGTGCTCTCCACGAAGGTTTTTATAGGATAACAGATTCATCCGTTGACAGCGTTTGCTGTCACGGCCAGTTCCAGTCGATGGGAACGGATCGGTGACACGTGGACAGCACGGAGCGACCGCGCTTCGAGCATCCCGTTTGGGAATTCTTAAGCGCGGGCGACGACAACCGCGGCGTAATGACGACGCTACGGACGCCGGGACCGACGATCGGTGTAGTCGGAGGGGGACAGCTCGGGCGGATGCTCGCCGAGGCGGCCGCACCGCTTGGCGTCGAGGTGGTCGTGCTCGATCCGACGCCGGACTGTCCGGCGGCGCTCGTGGCCCGCGACCAGATCGTTGCTGACTTCGACGACGAGGCAGGGATCCGCGACCTCGCCGAGCGCGCTGATGTTCTCACGTTTGAAATCGAACTCGCCGACCAGAACGTCATGGACCGCATCAGCGAGGAGACGGGAACGCCGGTTCACCCGAAGCCCTCGACGCTCGAGACGATCCACGACAAACTCGTCCAGAAACGCGAACTCGAGGCTGCTGGCGTTCCGGTGCCGCCGTTCCGCGAGGTCGACGATGCCGACGACATTCGCGAGGCGATCGATGACTACGGCGCGCCGGTGATGCTCAAAGCTCGCACCGGCGGCTACGACGGGCGTGGCAACGTGCCGGTCGAATCCAAAGCCGACGCCGAGGATGCCCTCGAGTCGGTCGCCGGCCCCGCGATGGTCGAGTCCTTCGTCGATTTCGAGCGCGAGGTGTCGGTCATCGCCGTCAAGGGTGACGACGAGGTCGCGACCTTCCCACTGGGGGAGAACGTCCACGAAAACGAGATCCTCCGGGAGACGATCGTCCCCGCCCGCTCGAGCGAAGCCGTTACCGAGCACGCATATGACGTTGCGCGGGACGTGCTCGAAGTAATGGACGGGCGTGGCGTCTACGGGATCGAGCTCTTCGAAACGACGGACGGCGAGATCCTGCTCAACGAAATCGCCCCGCGCCCGCACAACTCGGGCCACTGGACGATCGAGGGGACCCAGACCTCGCAGTTCGAACAGCACGTCCGGGCCGTGCTGGGCTGGCCGCTCGGTTCGACGACCCTGCGTTCGCCGACAGTGATGACGAACCTGCTCGGCGACGTCGACGAAGAGCAACCGGCAGCCGTGGGCGACATCGACGAGATCCTCGGGACACCCGGCGCGGCCCTCCACTGGTACGGCAAGCACCAAGCGCGGCCGCTTCGGAAAATGGGCCACGTCACGGTGACGGGTGACGGAGGCGACGACTCCATCGACGACCTCCTCGAGACAGCACGCGACCTCGAGACCGCCGTGACGTTCCAGTCGTAGTCGTCCGCGACACCCGCTCCGATCTTCAGCTCGTTTACCACTGTTTCAAGTCGTTTGCCCGACCAGCCACTCCCATGAGCGACAGCGTTCGCGACCTGATCGACCGCCTGCACGACGACGCCGACCAAGACCGGCCGGCCGCGGAAACCCCCGATGTAGGGATCGTGATGGGCAGCGACTCCGATCTCGAGACGATGATGACCGGCGGGAAACGCCGCGGAGCCTACGACGCCTTCGTCGACGAACTCGGCTTCGCCGAACAGACCGATTACGAGGACGCACCCGATGAACGATTCACGTTCGAGACCTACGTCACCTCGGCTCATCGAACGCCGGACTTAATGACGGCTTATGCCGAGACGGCCGAGGATCGCGGGCTCGAGGTCATCATCGCCGGCGCGGGCGGCAAGTCCGCGGACCTGCCGAACATGACTGCCTCGATCGCGTATCCGCTGCCGGTCATCGGCGTCCCGGTCCAGGAAAAATCCGTCGACAGCGTCATCGGAATGCCGACCGGCGCGCCGCTCGTCGCCGTTGACGCCGGCAAGTCGTTCAACGCCGCACTATCCGCCGCGCAGATCCTCGCTCGCCAGCACGACGACGTTCGCGACCGACTGGTCGACTACCACGAGGGGCTACGCGAGGGCGTTGGAGCCGTCTCCCGTGACCTTCACGACGAGGGGACGCCGGCGTTCCGGGACCGCGAACAATAACGAGCGTGATTCCGTTCGCGATAGACACGGGAACATCCTGACTCCAGTTGCAGAACACCTGTCACGACTGTTTGGAGTTTTCGGCTGGACGAAGAAGCCTCCGCTCGAGTGCCCAACGTTACTGGTTCGACGGCGGGTAATATTTCTTTACCGGTCCAACACCTCTCCAGGTATCTATATATAGGATCATGTGACTAATCACATGGGGATTATTCACGCTGAAATCCCGTTGTGGCCCGTGTTTCCCGCAAAAACGAAGGATCAACCCTTATGTGCGTGCGGTTTGAAGCCCCGAACGTTACCGAGATGAATGATTGGATCGCCATCGGGGCACTGGCGCTCGTCGGGGTACTGATACCGTTTGGGATGATGACGGTATCGTATCTCCTGCGGCCCACGGTTCCCGAAACGAGTAAACGCGCCACCTACGAGAGTGGCGAGATTCCGACCGGCGGAACGCGCATCCGGTTCAATATTCAGTACTACATGGTTGCGCTTCTGTTCGTCGTCTTCGATATCGAGACCGTCCTCCTGTTCCCCTGGGCGGTCGCCTATCAGGATGCGCTCGCGGCGGATATCCCGCTTGCCCGCGCGCTCGGGCCGATGCTGGCGTTCGTCGCCATCCTGCTCGTCGGACTCGCGTGGGCGTGGCGCACGGGCGCGGTACAGTGGGCACGGACACCTCGCCAACTGGACGCTGACAGACCATGAGTAGCGAACAACCACGCCAGCAGATCTACGACAGCACCGCACCGTCGACGGACACCCGCGATTCGCGCATCGGGGAGGGTGCCGACGACCGCTTCAATTCCAAGCTTCGCGAGGCCTTCGGATCGACCCCGTTCATTCTCACGAAGTTCGACAAGTTCATGAACTGGGTGCGGGGCAACTCGATGTTCATGCTCCAGTTCGGGATCGCATGTTGCAGCATCGAGATGATGCACACCTACGCGATCAAACACGACCTGGACCGCTTCGGGGCCGGTGTGCCGCGTGCATCACCCCGTCAGGCCGACGTGATGATCGTCCCCGGGACGATCGTCTCCAAGTTCGGCCCCCGAATGAAGCGGGTCTACGACCAGATGCCCGAACCGAAGTTCGTCGTCGGCATGGGCTCGTGTACGATCTCCGGCGGCCCCTTCCAGGAAGGATACAACGTCGTCAAGGGTGCCGAGGAGATCATCCCCATCGACATCCACGTCCCCGGCTGCCCGCCGCGGCCGGAAGCACTCGTCTACGGCATCGCCAAACTTCAAGAGCGGATCCGCAACGGCGAATCGACGCCCGTCGTCGTCAAACCGTACGAACTCGAGGAGTTCGGCGATCTGCCCAAAGACGAACTCGTCCAGAAGCTCGCAGACGACATCGACGAAGACGACCTCGTAATGCGCTACAACTGGGCTGATTCACCATGAGCACGGGACTCGAACGACAGTCGGCAGCCGAGGTCACCGAAGACGAACTCGAGGCGATCGTCGGTGATCGCGCGCTCGCACGCGACGATCATCTGAATGCGCCCGGATTCGTCATCCGGCCGGACGACGTCCAGGACGTCCTCAAAGACCTCCGAGACGAGGCCGGGTTCGACCACCTCGCCAACCTGACCGCACAGGAGTATCCGGACCGGTACGAATCGATCTACCACCTCCGGAAATACGCCGATCCGACACAAGAAGTGTCAGTCGTCGTGCCGACCACGACCGACGAGCCGGTCAGCCAGACCGCGGAACCGGTCTTCCGCACTGCTGACTGGCACGAACGGGAGGCGTTCGACCTCGTCGGCATCGACTACGAAGGCCATCCTGATCCACGACGGATCCTCCTGCCCGAAACCTGGCAGGGTCATCCGCTCTCGCGGGACTACGACCAGGAGAAACCCCAGCTGGTGACGCTGACGGAACACGCCAATCCGATCCAGCCCGATCACCACGACGACGAGTCGGACACGATGTTCCTCAATATCGGGCCACACCATCCGGCGACCCACGGTGTGCTCCACATCGAGACGGTGTTAGACGGTGAAACCGTCGTCGACGTCGATCCCGACATCGGCTATCTGCACCGCTGTGAGGAGCAGATGTGCCAGCAGGGCACCTATCGCCACCAGATCATGCCGTATCCCGACCGCTGGGACTACGTCTCGGCAGGGCTCCTAAACGAGTGGGCCTACGCACGCGTCGCCGAAGACCTCGCGGACATCGACGTCCCCGAGTACGCCCAGGTCATTCGGACGATGGGTGCCGAACTCTCCCGGATCGCCTCACACATGCTCGCGCTGGCGACGTTCGCACTGGACGTCTACGGCGACTTCACCGCCATCTTCCAGTATGGGATGCGCGATCGCGAGGTCGTACAGGACATCCTCGAGGACCTGACCGGCCAGCGGCTCATGTTCAACTACTTCCGGCTCGGCGGGGTTGCCTGGGACCTGCCCGAACCCCGCGAGGAGTTCATCGAGAAGACGCGTGACTTCCTCGATGGCCTCCCCGCAAAGGTCGACGAGTACAACGACCTGCTGACCGCAAACGAGATCTTCCAGATTCGAACGCACGATACCGGGGTCTTAGAGCCCGAGGTCGCCAAACAGTACGGCTGTACCGGCCCCGTCGCTCGCGGCTCGGGTATCGACTACGACCTCCGTCGGGACGACCCCTACGGCTACTACGAGAACTTAGAGTGGGACGTCGTCACCGAGGACGGCTGTGACAACTACAGCCGCGTCCTCGTGCGCATGCAGGAAGTCGAGGAGTCCGCGAAGATCATCGAGCAGTGTCTCGACTTGCTCGAGGACTGGCCCGAAGACGAACGGACTGTCCAGAGCAACGTCCCGCGGACACTCAAGCCCGACGCGGACACGGAGATCTACCGGAGTGTCGAGGGCGCAAAGGGCGAACTCGGCATCTACATTCGCGCGGACGGCACGGACAAGCCGGGTCGGTTCAAGATCCGCAGCCCGTGTTTCCACAACCTCTCGGCGCTGCCCGAGATGGCAGAAGGGGAGTACATCCCCGATATGATCGCCTCGCTTGGCAGTCTCGACATCGTGCTCGGGGAGGTGGATCGCTAGTATGACCGGCACAACTGTCGTCGCAACCGATGCGGCGTCAGGACTGCCGGCGGTCCCGCTGCAGGATACGGTCTTGCTTCCCGAGCGAATCGGGGAGCTGACCGGTCTCGATGGGTTCGGCCTCGGCGGGGAACTCCTCGCGACGTTCCTTGCGGCCTTTCTCATCGGCAACCTGATGCTCGCGATGACTGGGGTTGCAGGGCCGTGGGCGAAACGAAAGATCACTGCCGCTTTCACCGACCGGATCGCGGTCAATCGGCTTGGGCCGGCAGGGCTGTTCATTATCGTCGCCGACTCGGTTCGACTCCTCTCGAAGGAGCTTATCATTCCCGAAAACGCCGATCGACCGGCCTACGATCTCGCGCCCATCGTCGTTGCGGCGTCGGCACTGCTTGGGTTTGCCGTCATCCCGATGGGAAGCGGCCTCCACCTCGCGGACCCCGAAGTCGGACTCGCGTACGTCTTCGCCGTCTCCGGGATCGCCAGCCTCGGGCTGGTGATGGCGGGCTACGCGTCGGCGAACAAGTACTCGCTGCTCGGCGGCCTTCGTGCGGTGGCACAGAACATCGCCTACGAGATCCCGCTGGTTATCACCGGGATGTCGGTCGTGATCTTCGCCGGCACGCTACAGATGGGCGAGATCGTCGCTGCCCAACACGAGACGCTGGTGGAGATCGCTGGCATCTCGATTCCGACGTGGTACGCGTTCGTCAACCCCTTCGCGTTCGTCCTCTTTCTGGTGGCGAACTTCGCGGAGGTCGGGCGCAACCCCTTCGACACGCCGGAGGCACCGACCGAGATCGTCGCGGGGTATCAGACCGAGTACTCCTCGGTTCACTTCGTGTTGATCTACCTCGGTGAGTTCCTCCACATCTTCCTCGGCGGGGCGATCATCGCGACGATCTTCCTCGGCGGGCCCGCAGGCCCCGTCCTGCCGGGCATCGTCTGGTTTATCATCAAGATCTGGGCGGTGTTCTTCGCAACGCAGTGGCTGCGCTCTGCGGTGCCACGCGTCCGGATCGACCAACTGATCGAGATTGGCTGGAAGGGACTGCTCGTCCTTTCGTTCGCTAATCTCGTCCTGACTGCGGTAATCGTGGGGCTAATAGCATGATCGGGATACTCAAATCGATGGCAACGACGATGAAACACGCACTGGACGGCTCTACGTTCACGGTGGAGTATCCGGAGACCGCACCGGACGTCTCGCCGCGATTCCGCGGCGTCCACAAGTTCAGTCAGGAGCGGTGTATCTGGTGTCGCCAGTGTGAAAATGTCTGTCCGAACGATACGATCCAGATCGTCACGAACGATCAACGACAGGGCGAACAGTACAACCTCCACATCGGCCAGTGTATCTACTGCCGGCTCTGTGAGGAGGTCTGTCCAGTCGACGCCATCCTGCTGACGGAGAACTTCGAGTTCACCGCGGACACGAAACACGACTTCGTCTACAACAAAGAGCAACTGAAGGCAGTACCGTGGTACAAAGACATCGACCCACTCGCCGCCCGCGAACCCGATCGGGACGCGTGGGTCGGCGAAGGTGAAGGGGAGGTCGATTACCAGTAACGGGTCCGCCCGTCCCGCAAACGGGCAGTAACTACCAATACATGAACTACGAGCTGATCGCGTTCGCGCTGTTTGCGTTACTCACGCTTGCCAGCGCGGTGGGTGTCGTGCTCATGCAGGACCCGTGGCATTCGGCGCTCCTGCTGGGTGTGGCGCTGCTCAGCGTGGCGATTCATTACGTGATGCTGGCGGCGGAGTTCGTCGCCATGATGCAGGTCCTCGTCTACGTCGGCGGGGTTCTCGTCCTCATCACGTTCGCCGTCATGCTGACCCAGCGCGACGACTCCGACACGGACGAGGTGGTACAGGCATGACGACCGGCCCGAAACTTAGACTCGGCAAGACGCTGGTCCCCGGACTACTCGCGGTCGGGCTGTTCGGCGTGATGGCGCTGATCACGCTGAACGCGGCCTTCGAGCCGATGACCGCGGCTGCGGGTGCTGGCTTCCCCGCCGACGTCTCGATTACGGCCGAACTCGGCTACGCGCTGTTCGGCTTCGACGAACTCCAACAGATCGGCGGCACCGAACCGTTCCTCGCCGCCGTCTTACTCGTCGCCGTCGCACTCGACGCCGCGCTCGACGCCTCGCTCGTCCTCGCGAAACGCGAGGAAGAAGGCGAACCCGTCGCTGCGCTTGCAAGCGCTGGCGAGGAAGCGAGCGCGACTGGCGGACCGGAACCGGCCGTGACTGACGGTGGGACCGACGGCTCGAGTGCAGCAACGACCGACCGGCACACAGACACTGGAGGTGAGAGCCGATGACCGTCGACGTGCAGTATTACGTGCTGCTGTCGATGGCAGTGTTCTGTATCGGGCTCTTCGGAGTGTTGACGCGCCGTAACGCACTGTTGTTCCTGATGTCCGTCGAACTCATGCTGAACGCGGCCAATATCAACCTGATCGCGTTCTCGTTCTATCACGGCAACCTCACCGGGCAGCTGTTTGCGCTGTTTACGATGGCGCTGGCTGCCGCCGAGGTGGCCGTCGGACTCGGGATCATCCTGGTGTTGTACCGTAACTTCCGTGACATCGACGTCACGGTTCCGACGACGATGAGGTGGTAAGATGGCAGCAACAGCAACAGGACCGTTCGGATTCGCACCGGCGATCGCAGTGCTCCCGCTCGTGGCGTTCGTCGTCACGCTGCTCTTCGGGAAACATCTGCCGAAGAAAGGCGCGCTTCCGGGTATTATCGCGACGGCAGGCTCGCTACTGATCTCGCTCGTGATGTTCGCGGCAGTCGGTGGCGGGAACGCATATCACACGACGCTGTATGAGTGGACGGCCGGCGCGGCCGCAAGCGAGACCGGCGCTGAGGGAGTTGCCTTCACGTTCGGCGTGTTGATCGATCCGCTCTCGGCGCTCATGTTGGTGATCGTCTCGCTGGTCGCCTTGCTCGTCCACGTCTTCAGTCTCGGCTACATGAACGCCGAAGGTGAGACCGGGCTGCCGCGGTACTACGCCGAGCTCGGCCTCTTTACGTTCAGCATGCTCGCCTTCGTCTTCGCGGACAACCTGCTGATGGCGTTCATGTTCTTCGAACTCGTCGGGCTGTGTTCGTACCTGCTGATCGGGTTCTGGTTCCGCACGGAATCGGCCCCCTCGGCCGCGAAGAAGGCGTTCCTGGTCACCCGCTTCGGTGATTACTTCTTCCTGATCGGGGTCGTCGCCATCGCGGCGACGTTCGGCACGGTCAGCTTCGCCGGTGAGGGCTCGTTCGTCACCGCCGCCGAGACGGCGATCGACGACGGCGCGACGCTGTTCGGCTTCGACGCTCAGACGTGGGTGACGATCACCGGACTACTCGTGCTCGGCGGGGTGCTTGGCAAGTCCGCACAGTTCCCGTTCCACACCTGGCTGCCCGACGCGATGGAGGGTCCGACCACCGTCTCCGCACTTATCCACGCGGCAACGATGGTTGCGGCCGGTGTCTATCTCGTCGCGCGGATGTTCGGCTACTACGCGCTTTCCCCGACGGCGCTTTCAATCATCGCGTTCGTCGGCGGCTTCACCGCCCTGTTTGCGGCGACGATGGGCGTCGTTAAAGACGACGTCAAGCAAGTGCTTGCGTACTCGACCATCAGCCAGTATGGCTATATGATGCTCGGGCTCGGTGTCGGCGGCTACGTCGCCGGCGTTTTCCACCTGCTGAATCACGCCTTCTTCAAGGCCTTGCTGTTCCTCGGTGCCGGGGCCGTCATCGTGCTCATGCACCACGAACAGAACATGTGGAAGATGGGCGGCCTGAAAGACAAAGCGCCCGTCACCTACTACACCTTCCTTGCGGGCGCGCTCGCACTCGCGGGGATCGTCCCCTTCTCCGGCTTCTGGTCGAAAGACGAGGTGCTGTTCGACGCGCTCATCATCGGCTTAGAGCAGCCGATCATCCTCGCGGCCTACGCGATGGGACTGGTTGCGGTGTTCTTCACGGGCTTCTATACGTTCCGGATGGTCTTCTTGACCTTCCACGGTGAGCCCCGCTCGGAGACCGCCGAAGACCCACACCCAGTCGGCTGGGCCATTAAGGTCCCGCTGATCGTGCTGGGGATCCTCGCGACGGTCACCGGGCTCGTGAACATGGCCCCCGTCGCGAAGCTACTCGACATCGACATCACGTTCCTCGAGTTCTGGCTCGACGGTGAGTATGGCTACGTCGAAGGGCTGACCTACCACGCATACCACGAAACGGTCGCCTTCGAAGAGGGCGTCATCGGTGGCTCCGAGACGACAACCATGCTGTTGAGCGCGGGACTGTCGCTCGGGCTCGCACTGGCCGGTGCGTTCACAGCACACACGCTGTATAACGTGCCCGAGCCGACCCGCCACATGCAGAAACTCGGCGGCGCGTACAGCCTCCTGCGGAACAACTACTACCAGGACGAGTACCAGGTCTGGCTCGCGGAAGGGGCCACACTGCCGCTGGCTCGAGCCGCCGACCGGTTCGACCAGACGGTTATCGACGGACTCGTCAACGGTACGTCGACAGTGAGTCTGTTCAGCAGCAACTGGGTGAAACGCATCCAGACGGGTATTGTGACTAACTACGCGGCGTTGCTGGTGGGCGGGTTCATCGCCTTACTGCTCGTCCTCGGCTATCTCGGAGGGTGGTTCGCATGATGATTGAAATACTGATCGCGGTTGCACTGGTCGGCGCGTTAGTGACGTTCGTCGCGCCGAATCGCATTGCTGGCAAACTCGCTTTCGCTATCAGCCTCGTGCCGACGGCACTGTCGCTGTGGCTGTTTGCCGCCTTCGACGGCAACGGCAACGCCTTGCTCGATGGCGAACTGGCGTTCGAATCACAGGCGGCGTGGCTCGAGATCGGCGGCTACTCGATCTCGTGGTTCGTCGGCCTCGACGGGATCAGCCTGCCGCTGGTCGTCCTGACGGCGATTCTCTGTACGCTGGCGATCGTCAGCTCGTGGACGCCGATCGACGAGCGGGAGTCGCAGTTCTACGGCCTGATCCTCTTTATCGAGGCGATGTTGATCGGCGTCTTCTCGGCGCTCGATTTCTTCCTGTGGTTCGTCTTCTGGGAGGCAGTCCTGATCCCGATGTATCTGCTGATCGGCATCTGGGGTGGCCCGCGTCGCAAATACGCCGCCATCAAGTTCTTCGTCTACACGAACGTGGCGTCGCTGGTGATGTTCGGTTCGTTCATCTCGCTCGTCTTCGGACTCGGTGACTCGGTCACCTCCTTCGGGCTGCCCGAGATCGCGACCGCGATGCTCGCCGGCGGCCCCGAGGGCTTCTTCGGCCTGAGCGGGACGACGCTCGCGTCGCTTGCGTTCATCGGCATGTTCCTCGGCTTTGCGGTGAAGGTGCCAGTGGTGCCGTTCCACACGTGGCTGCCCGACGCCCACGTCGAGGCCCCCACGCCAGCGTCGATTCTGCTGGCCGGTGTTCTGCTGAAGATGGGGACCTACGCCCTGCTCCGATTCAACTTCACGATGTTCCCCGAGCAGGTCGAAGCCTACGCGGTGCCGATCGCGGCGATCGCCGTCATCAGCGTCATCTACGGCGCGATGTTGGCACTCGCCCAGACCGACCTCAAACGGATCGTCGCCTACTCGTCGGTCTCGTCGATGGGCTATGTCATCCTCGGGCTGGTCGCGTACACCCAGTTCGGTGTCGGCGGTGCGACCTTCCAGATGGTTTCCCACGGCCTGATCTCCGGACTGATGTTCATGTCGGTCGGCGTCATCTACAACGCCACCCACACCCGGATGGTCACCGACATGTCCGGGATGGCAGACCGGATGCCGATCGCCGTCGGCGTGTTGATCGCCGGCGCGTTCGGCTACATGGGCCTGCCGCTCATGTCCGGCTTCGCTGCTGAGTACTTCATCTTCTTCGGCTCGTTCGGCTCCGAGTTGCTCGCGTACTCGGCCGCTTTTACCTCGCTTGCGATGTTCGGCATCGTCATCGTCGCGGGCTACCTGCTGTTTGCACTCCAGCGGACGGTGTTCGGGCCGTACAACCTAGAAACCGACTACGAGGTCGGCCGCGCTCCCGTCCACGACGTCGCGTCGATGATCGTCCTGCTGGGGCTGATCATCACCCTCGGCGTGGCCCCTGACTTGATCTTCACCATGATAACCGACGCAATTGATCCGATCATCCAGGGAGGTGGGCTCTGATGGCAGTCTTCCAGCTTCCCGAATGGGCGGCACTCGCCCCGGCACTGATCCTGGCAGGAACGGCACTCGTCCTCTTCCTGCTCGATAGCATCAATCCGCGGTCGACGAACCGCTCGCTGCTTGCTGGCACCGCTATCGCCGGCTCGCTGGCCTCGCTGGCCGTCGCCGTCTGGTTTACCGCCGCCGGCGTCGGTGCGACCGGGATCGAAAACTACGGCGTCGTCGACGTGATGAACGGCCAGTTCATCGTCGACCGGTTGGCGCTGTACTTCATGATCATCATCTCGATCGTCACCGCCCTCGTTGCGGTGGCGAGCTACGACTACCTGCGCGATCACACCTACCAGGCCGAGTACTACTCGCTGGTCGTCCTCGCGGCGACCGGGATGTCGATGATCGCGGCTTCGAACAGCCTCGTGACGATCTTCATCGCACTCGAGCTAACGAGTCTGCCGTCGTACGCGCTGGTCGCGATCCTAAAGGACAACCGCGGCAGCGTCGAAGCGGGGCTGAAGTACTTCCTGATCGGCGCGCTGTCGTCGGCGATCTTCGTCTACGGCATCTCGCTGGTCTACGGTGCGACCGGCTCGCTGCAACTCGAGGACATCGCGACGAACCTCAGTGCGGCAGGCGAGATGGGCGGCCTCCTCGGACTCGGCATCCTCATGCTGATCGGCGGGGTCGCGTTCAAGACCGCGAGCGTCCCGTTCCACTTCTGGGCCCCCGAGGCCTACGAGGGCGCGCCGGCACCGATCTCGGCGTTCCTGTCTTCAGCCTCGAAGGCCGCCGGTTTCGTGCTCGCGATCCGCGTGTTCACGACGGCGTTCCCGCTCGAGGCGACGACCGCCGTCATCGGCGTCGACTGGACGGTGGCGTTCGTCATCCTCGCGATCGTCACGATGACGCTCGGGAACTTCGCGGCGGCGACCCAGGAGAACGTCAAACGAATGCTCGCGTACTCCTCGATCGGACACGCCGGCTACGTGCTGATCGGGCTGGCGGCGCTCTCGACTGAGGCCGGCGATCTCGTGATGGGTGCGGCGATGATGCACCTGCTGGTCTACGGCTTCATGAACACGGGTGCGTTCCTGTTCGTCGCGCTGGCCGAGTACTGGGGTGTCGGCCCCACGTTCGATGATTACAACGGCCTCTCGACGCAGGCACCCTTCGCCTCCGCGGCGATGGCCGTGTTCATGTTCAGCCTCGCCGGCGTGCCGCCGTTCGGTGGCTTCTGGAGCAAGTACCTGCTCTACACCGAGACGGTCAACGCGGCCGCAGATAACACGGTCTTGCTCGTCCTCGCCGCCGCGCTCGTCGTCAACAGCGCGCTCTCGCTGTACTACTACTCGCGGCTGGTCAAGGCCCTCTGGATCGAGGAGCCGATCCTCGATCGGGATCGCCTCGCCCAGCCCACCGGCCTCTACGCGGCGATCATCGCCGCCGCCGTAATGACGGTCGTCATCCTGCCGGCGTTCGATCCGATCGCCACCGCCGCACTCGAGGCAGCGGCGGCAGTCGTCGGCTGACGCGACCCGGTAGCTTTTACCCCTCGGGGTCGCAAGCCGCGATAAATGGTTTTCCGGCTCGTGCTCGGTTGTGGGACCGTCTGTCGGAAAGTGACCGAACAGGTCGCCGAGCGCGACGGCCGCATGCTCGTCATCACTGACGATGCAAGCGCCGTGGAGACGTTACGTGACGAGAGCGTGCCCGCCCGACACGCGGATCCGACCGATCCCGACACCATCGCGAGTGTCGATCAGCCGGACGTGATCTTCGTCGCCGGCGACCGAACCGACGGAAATCGGACCGCACTCGAGCTCGCGCGTGAGCAGTTCCCCGCCGTCTCGATCGTGGCCTATCTGGGCGGGCACGCGACGGCGATGGACCGCAGCCAGTTCGCGGAACTAGCAGATTACGTCATCGATCCAACGGAGGCAATCGCAGACTACACACTCGAGACGGCGAGTGCGTCGGCCGAAGCGGCCATCAAACTCCGGGCGTCGCTTGCGGGGATCGACGGTCGACTGGCGGTCGTGACCCACGACAATCCCGATCCGGACGCGCTTGCAAGCGCGGTCGCGCTCGTCGACATCGCTGAATCCGTCGGCGTCGACGCTGATGCCTGCTATTTCGGCGATATCTCCCATCAGGAGAACCGGGCGATGGTCAACTTACTCGATCTGGACCTGCAAAACATGGCTCCCGACGACCCGTTGACGGACTATTCGGCGTTCGCGCTCGTCGATCATTCCCGACCCGGCGTCAACGACCAGCTACCGGCGGACCTTCACGTCGACATCGTCATCGACCACCACCCACCTCGCGGGCCGGTCCCCGGCGACTTCGTCGACCTCCGACAGGAGGCGGGCGCGACCAGCACCGTCCTGACCGAGTACATAGAGCACTTCGATCTCGCGTTCGATCCAGCGACGGCGACGGCACTGTTGTATGGCATTCGCGTTGACACGAACGACTTTACGCGGGAAGTCTCACCGGCCGATTTCCGGGCTGCCTCAGTGTTGTCTCCCCACGTCGACACGTCGTTGTTGCGCCAGATCGAACAGCCGTCGCTCGAAGGCGAGACACTCGAGACGATCGCACGGGCGATCAAAAACAGGATCGAACGAGGGTCGGTCGCCGTTGCCAGCGTCAATCGGATCAGCAACCGGGATGCGTTACCGCAGGCCGCAGATCAGCTGCTGACGATGGAGGGGATCGAGACGACGCTTGTCTTCGGGTTCGACGACGAAATGGTGTATCTGTCGGCCCGCTCGCGGGCGGCAGATGTCGATCTCGGCGAAACGCTTCGGGACGCGTTCGATCGAATCGGCAGCGCCGGCGGCCACGCCGACATGGCTGGCGCACAACTCGAGATCGGCATCTTGGGCAGTGCCGACGACGAGGAAGAGGTCGAATCGATCGTCAGCATCGTCGAAGAAGTGATTATCAACCGCTTTTTCGAGGCACTCGAGACGCGACCGGGGGTCCCGGTCGGAGCCTACACACAAACCAGCGAGTGGCTGTTCACCCAGCGCGGTGGGTCGGAAGACGGCGAGTCAGCATAAGGGTGTCCGACTCGAGTCGATACCTGTCGAGGTTCGCGGTCGAGGTACAACGTTTTTGTCATTGTTTTCACACAATATAGTAGATGGGAAACAGAGAGCAGTGGCTTACCGACACGATTGCGGGTGTCTCGACGCTCACCGGCCTCAGTGGATTCGCTCTCGCCGCAAATGGAGAACTACAGTTCACTACCGTCTTTACGGCTCATGCGACAGTTCTCGGTCTGTACGCTGCCGTCACCCACCTCGCCAGTGACACGCCCGTCTCTGTCACAACGCTCGTTTCGATCAGTCCACTCTTGGGGGTTGCCACCGTAGTCCTCCCACTTCGAGTCAGGCTGGTGGTCGTTTCACTGCTGCTCACCGCCGGCGGGATCGCGCTTTCGCTTGTCACAACGGAGACACGATCTCCAAACAGCATCCCCAAATAGAAGACAGTGCTTTTGCGCGCGGCACCCGTATAATCGTCTATGGAGGTCGTGTCGGACCGGACGAAGCCCCGGGTCAAAGACTACATGACGCGCGATGTCGCGACAGTGTCGCCCGACGAAACGGTCGGCGAGGTCGCGAGGCGAATCGCCGAGAGCGACGAACACAGCGGCTTTCCCGTCTGCGAGCGCCGCCGCGTCGAGGGGTTCATCAGCGCCCGCGACCTGCTGCTTGCAGACGACGATGATCCGATCTTCAAGATCATGGCGACGGAGTTGCTGGTCGCCCACCCCGACATGAAGGTCAACGATGCCGCCCGAGTCATCCTCCGGTCTGGCATCCAGAAACTGCCCGTCGTCGACGACGCGGGCAACCTCGTCGGAATCATCTCGAACGCTGACGTCATCCGCAGCCAGATCGAACGCGCGACGCCCGAGAAGGTCGGCAAACTCATGCGAACGTTAGAGCAAATCCACGAAATCGATCTGACCCAGGAGCGCCGCACCGTCCCGCTCTCGGAGCTGACACCGACCCAGGGCCGGGTGTACGCCGACGAACTCGAGGGGAGACGCTACGAGCTCGAACGTGGGCTGGCCGAGCCGCTGGTGGTCATTGACAACGGCGGGATGCTGTTGCTAGCCGACGGCCACCACCGTGTACTCGCGGCCGATCGGCTCGGGATCGACGAGATGGATGCCTACGTCATCGTCATCGACCATGAGATCGAGTTGGGGATGGCAGACACGGCCAAAAAAGAGGAGTTAGAGCAAATCGACGATATCGATGTCGTCGACTATGCGCGCCATCCGTTAGTCAAGACGACGAAGCGACTCCAGTCCGACGATCGGGCCAAGTAAAGACAACTGTCGACCACGAGAACGGACGACAGCGTTTTCATGTTAGATATTTTAACAGTCGTGGACGTCAACTGCTGGTGAGCGTTTTCAGTGTCCGTGCGGTAACTCGTTCGATGGATCGCTCACGCATACCCGATCAGGTCCTCGTCGCCGGTGCCAGCGGGGAGACCGGACAGGAACTCCTGTCGGTCCTCCGGCCGACCGAACTCTCGGTGCGCGCGACCACGCGGTCGTACGCGAACGTCGACATGCTCGAGCGACACGGGGCAGACGACGTGATCGTGGCCGATTTCTTCGAGTCGGCCGACGCCGTCGCAGCGGTCGACGACTGCGATATCGTCTACTGTACGCTCGGCACGCCACCGGGGGTTCGTCACACGATCGGGACCCGACTGGTCGATCGAACCGGTGTCATCAACCTCATCACTGCTGCCGTTGGGGCCGGTGTCTCCTATTTCGTTCTCGAGAGCGCGATCGGCGTCGGAACCTCGAAAGCGGGGCTGTCGCTTCCGGCTCGGCTTTTGATCCGGGGCACGCTGTCGGCCAAACACGACGCCGAAACGGCCCTGCGCCGATCGGGGCTGGACTACACGATCGTCCGTCCCGGCAGGCTCACGAACGATCCACCAAGCGATGCGGTCGTGGTCAACGAGGGTGGTGGTTCCTTCTCGGGGTCGATTCCGCGGGCCGATGTCGCACAGGTAATGGCGGCGTCGCCGTTTACGCCCGACGCGCGGAACCGAACCCTCGAGATCGTCAGCCGCGATGGCATGACGAGCGAGCCGCCCAACCATGTCAACATCGACTGGGCCGATGACCGCCTCACGGCCGACCGTGAACACCGTCGCATCTGATCGCTGATCGGCCACTCGAGTAAGGATGATCGCGGTCCGCTACGAATGGGCTGTCTATACTGTCGGGCTATGCGTCGCGTTCGATGACGAACTCCGTGAACTCCTCGAGTTTCCGCGTCGTCTCGGTGTCGAAGTCCACCTCGTCGATCGCCGCCCGCGCTTGGGCAGCCAACTCGAGGGCACACTCGCGGGCGTACTCGATGCTCCCGGTTTCCTCGAGAATCGCGAGGGCCTCGTGGATTTCGTCGTCGGTGTTGTCCTCGGCCTCGAGAATCGTCTGCAGCCGTCGGACATGCTCTGGGTCGCTTTCTTCCATCGCGTGGATGACCAGCAACGTCTTCTTGCCCTCGCGGATGTCGTTGCCGAACTCCTTGCCGAACTCGCCGGCCCGACCAAGCGAGTGTTCGACATCCAAGATATCGTCGCCGATCTGGAAGGCAACGGCGGTCAGTTCCGCGTACGTGGCAACTGCCTCCTCGACCGCGTCGGGCTGATCGGTGATAATCGCGGCTAGCCGGGCGACGATCCGCCCGAGACAGCCGGTCTTGCACGCACACATCTCGAGGTATTCGTCGGTGCCGATCCGGACCTCGCGTTCGTTGTGCCAGCAGATGTCCATGCCTTGCCCGAGGTGGGTCCGGTTGAGTTCGTCCATCAACATCTCGTAGGCAGCCAGCTGCCGGTCAGCTGGCAGGTCGGCCGGATTCTGTGTGATTACTTTCAGCGGCAGGAAGTACATCGCGTTGCCGACGTTGAGCGCGACGTCGTGTCCGTAGACGTGGTGCAGTGCCGGATCGCCCCGCCGGATCGTCGCCCCGTCCTCGACGTCGTCGACGATGATCGTCCCGTTGTGCAGGAGTTCGGGAATACAGGCGTAGGGCAGGTACTCGGCGGGATCTTCGCCGAATCCCTCGATGAAGACGAGAAAGAGAATCGCACGCCACCGCTTCCCCCCGCGGTCGAGGAGGTCCCACAGCGGCGTCGCAAGCGCACACTCGATGCCAGTGGCATCGTACTCGTAGGTCGGCGGCCCGAAGAACGTCTCGAGGTAGTCCGCGTCGATCTCGCGTGGGACCAGGTCTGCGATTGCCTCGTCGATGGCCGGCCGCCAGTCGGCAAGCGTCTCCCGCATACCAGTTTCGAGCATGAGTGGCGTAAAAAAGATTCGTAGTCACACCTGTCATCGAAAATGAAAACTGGCGACCCGTTCGGGATCTGCCTGCAAGCGCAGCGACGGCCGAGCGGTACAGTTACCCGGCCGTCCGCCCACGATACGGTTATGACCGCCTGGATCGGCTCGATCTTCGAGAGCGACGTCGGCTGGACCCTCCTCGAGTCTCTCGTCGACGTCGGGAATCGCATGGCCGGCAGCGAGGGCGAACGCGAGGCTGCCGAACTGACACGGGACGCGCTGGCCGCCGCCGGCGCTCGAAACGCCCACCTCGAGTCCTTCGAGATACAGGGCTGGACCCGCGGCGACAGCGCGATCACGGCCGGCGAGACGACACAGGACTGTATCGCGCTACCGCGCAGCCCTGACGACCGCGTCACCGGGCCACTGGTCGACCTCGGCTACGGCCTTCCCGCGGATTTCGAGGCGACCGACCTCGAGGGGGCGATCGTCATGGTCCGCAGCGACGTGCCCGACTACTACGACCGATACCTCCACCGCCGGGAGAAGTACTACCACGCCGTCGAGAACGGTGCCGTCGGCTTCATCTATCGCAACCACGTCGAGGGCTGTCTGCCGCCGACTGGCAGTGTCGGAACTGATGCGTCGCCGATCGGCGAGATTCCGGCCGTCGGCGTCTCGAGCGAGGTCGGCGCACGATTGGCCCGCCGGTTCGACGGCGAGTCGATCACACTTGCCGTCGAGGCTAACATTCACTCCGACGAAAGCCAGAACGTCCATGCCGAGCTCGGACCCGACACCGACGAGCGCATCCTTGTGACGAGCCACGTCGACGCCCACGACATCGCCGAGGGGGCGATGGACAACGGAGCCGGCACCGCGATGGTGGTCGAACTCGCGAACGCGCTCGCTGCCCGCGAAGACGACCTCGAGACGCGCGTCGAGTTCGTCGCCTTCGGTGCCGAAGAGGTCGGGCTGGTCGGCTCGACTCGGTATGCCGAGGCAGCCGACAGCGACGCGATCAAGACAGTGGTCAACAACGACGGCGTCGTCAACGCTCGAACGCTCGAACTCGTCACCCACGGCTTCGACGCGCTCGAAGAGGTCGCAGACGAGGTCGCCGAGCGATACGACCACCCGATCGAGACGGTGCCGACGCTTGGCCCCCACAGCGATCACTGGCCGTTCGTCGTGGAGGGGGTGCCCGGCTGTTACGTCAAGTCGGTCTCCGAAGGCGCGGGTCGAGGATGGGGACACACCTTCGCCGACACGCTCGAGAAACTCGAGCCACGGACCCTGCGCGAACAGGCGATCCTCCTGACCGCGTCCATCGTTGCACTCGCCCGCGACGACGTGACCGTCGACCACCGTCCGCCCGAGGACATCGCAGCCGACCTCGAAGCACAGGACCTCGCTGAAGGGATGAAGATTACCGGCGACTGGCCCTACGACGAGTAACGCGTCACCACCACAGGACGGATCGACCGCCGGCACGCGGTCCGCGACGACAACCGTACCCTTTTCATTGGGCCGTGTGAACTGACGACCATGGATGCCGCGTGGAGCGCCGGCGAAGAACCCGTCGTCGGCGTCGTCGATGGCTCAGCGGGCGACACTGACGCCATCGAAATCGGTGCTCGCCTCGAGTCGGCCGCCGCCGACGTGACGATCGTCAGCGACGGCCTCGAGGCCGTGCTCGAGGCGGAGCCGTCGGTGCTGGTCACGGCCGGCGAAGCGTCGCTGACAGCGCTTTCGCGAGCGGGTATCGATGCTCCCGTCCTGCCGGTCGGTCCGGTGTCGGGCATCGAGTCGGTCGACCGCGAGCGCATACCCGACGTACTCGAAGCAGTCATCAGCGGTGACGCCGTCTGCCGTCCACAGCCCGTACTCGGTGTCACACTCGAGTCGAACGACACCGTCGTTCGCGATCGCGCACTGTTCGACGTGACCCTTGTCACCGACGAACCGGCGCGTATCTCCGAATACGGAGTCCACAGTCGCGGCCAGCCCGTCGCGACGTTTCGCGCCGACGGCGTCGTCGCGGCGACGCCCGCCGGAAGCCACGGCTACGCCAGCACCGTCGACGCTCCCCAGCTCTCGGCGGCCATCGACGCGGTCGCCGTGGCTCCGATCGGGCCGTTCGTCACCCAGACCCGTCAGTGGGTTCTCCCCGACGATGACCTCGCGTTTACCGTCGAGCGCAACGAAAACGACGTCCGTCTCGTCGTCGACGACCGATCGGTCGGGATGGCGTCAATGGATGCACGAGTCACCATCTCCGTTACCGACACGCTCTCGACGCTGATCGTCCCGGAAGGCTAAGAACGCAAATCCCAGCAGCGTCGCGGGTCCGGTTAGCTGTTGTATGGCTCTTCGTCTCGGTGACCGTCCGGATTTTCCTGCTCGAGCGCGGCGTCTTCTCGGTCGTCCGATTTGTGTTCGATATCCTGTCGGCGCTGTTGTTCGTCCTGTCGCTCGCGGGCTTCCTTTTCTTCCTCGGTCAACTCGTCCTCGTCGCGCGCCTCCTCGGGGTCTGTCTGTTCGTGCTCGAGTTGAACGTCGCGTCCGTGCTCCTCTTTGCCGGTCGTCTCGCGTTCGTCGGTGTCGTCGGACATGCTGATCCCGACCGGGCATAGCTGTGATCCCCGAAAAGACGTTGGGCTTGCCAAGGACGGTGACCGGTCGCTATCGACAGGGATCGGTCTCCAATGGGACGATTACCACGGTTCGCCGGCAGCGAGATCGATCTCGCTGTCGCCCTTCTCAGAGGGGCAGATATCCGCCAGTACGCAGTCGCTACAGTCTGGATTCCGTGCCGTACAGACCGCTCGCCCGTGGTCGATACAGAGGTGGGTGAACTGCTGCCAGTCGTCCTCGGGAACGATCTCCATCAGCTCCTCCTCGATCCGTTCAGGGCGTTCCTCCTCGGTCAGCCCGAGTCGCTGTGAGAGTCGCTGGACGTGCGTGTCGACGACGATCCCCTCGACGACGTCGTGGCCGTGCTGGAGGACGACGTTGGCCGTCTTCCGACCGACACCCGACAGCTCGGTTAGCTCGTCCATCGTATCCGGCACCTCGCCGTCGTGGTCCTCGAGGATCGCCTCGCAAGCGCTGCGAATGTACTTCGCCTTGTTGTTGTAGTAGGTAATCGAGTTCAGGTCCTCGGCGAGTTCGTCCTGCGCTGCGTTTGCGTAATCCTCGGGGCCGTCGTACTTCTCGAAGAGGTCCTTCGTCTCCGTGTTGACTCGCTCGTCGGTACACTGCGCCGAGAGGATCACCGCGATCAGCAACTCGAGGCGGTTCGAGTACCGCAGTGAAATCGTCGAATCGGGGTATTCCGCCTTGAGCCGCTCGACGACTGTCTCGGCCTGTGCCTGCCGCGTCTCGCGTGGGGTGCCCATAGGGGTGTGGTGGCAGTCGGTTCGTTTCAGCGTTCGGGTTCGATTCCGGCCGACACAGCGGGGGCCGGCCGATAGCCGAATGCCGTGAGCTTTAAGCGGCCCTCAGACGGCTATCAGGGTATGAAAGCCACGGCCATGGCCCACCCCATTCAAGGGCTGGTCAAGTATCACGGGATGCGCGACGACATAAAGCGATTCCCGTATCACGACAGTATCAGCGTCTGTACGGCCCCAAGCCACACGCGGACGACCGTCGAGTTCTCGATGGACTACGACGAGGACACGTTCATCGTCGACGGCGAGGAACTCGACGGCCGCGCGTACGAACGCGTCGAGGCCGTCGTTGAGAAGGCCCGCTCGAAATCCGACGCCGCCCACACCGTGTATCCGGTTCGCCTCGAGAGCGAGAACAGCTTCCCCTCGAACGTCGGCCTCGGCTCCTCATCGTCTGGCTTTGCAGCCGCCGCGATGGCCCTGGCCGAAGCAGCGGACCTCGACGCCTCGAGACAGGAAATCTCGACGATCGCCCGCGTCGGTTCGGCGTCGTCCGCTCGAGCGGTCACCGGCGCGTTCTCCCAGCTCTACACCGGGCTCAACGACGAGGACTGTCACTCCGAGCGGATTCCGTCCGATCTCCACGAGAATCTCAAAATCGTCGTCGGGCTCGTCCCATATCACAAGGAGACCGAGGACGCCCACCGCGAGGCCGCCGACAGCCACATGTTCCAGGCACGCAACGCTCACATCCACGGCCAGATCGCCGAGATGCGCGATGCGCTTCGCGACAACGACTTCGAGCGCACGTTCGAACTCGCCGAACAGGACTCGCTGTCGCTTGCGGCGACCACCATGACTGGGCCTTCGGGCTGGGTCTACTGGCAGCCCGCGACCCTCGCGATCTTCAACACGGTTCGAGAACTCCGCGAGGAAGAGGACATCCCCGTCTACTTCTCGACTGACACCGGTGCCAGCGTCTACGTCAACACCACCGAGGAGTACGCCGAGGAAGTCGAAGAAGCGGTCGCCGACTGTGGCGTCTCGACGACGATCTGGGACGTCGGTGGCCCTGCAAAGCTGCTCGACGAGGATCAGCACCTCTTCTAACCAACCTTTTACACTGCGGTCTGTCGCGAGCGAGGCGCTCCGTGCCTCGCTCGCGACGTCTCTCGGTAAAATCTCGAGAGAGCAAAGCTCTCTCGGACCTCGCGGGAGCTTCGCTCCCGCTTAGGGTTGATCAAAAGCACTCCTCCCTCCCTTACAGGTCGGTCGTCGGCCCGCTCGCTCACTTCGTTCGCTCGCGGTCGGTGTCGGTACAGCGGCCTGCCCTCCCCCGAGTCGCGGGGTCAGCCGCGCATTGCGGCTGCCCGCCGCTCCCGGCCATCAGTTTTGGATACCGATCTTCGACCACACGCTCGCTTCGCTCACGTCCAACGGTCCAGTCCCGTCTGGGTGACGCTTTCCTCGATCCGCTCGAAGCCTCGTGCGACTTCGCTCTCGTCGACTCCCCACTCGTCGGTGACGTACTCACGAGCGGCGGCGAGATCCGGCTCGAGCGTCGTCTCGAACTCGTAGTCGTCGGTCACGTTGGGATCACGGAACAGCTGTCTGACGCGGTCGGCGTGCTCGATGTGGTCGCCGCGAGCCTCGAGAACGCTCCAGAGGTCGCCGTGATCGGCGATTTCGGAGAGCGCCGTCTTGGGGCCGATGCCGGAGACACCCTCGTTGAAGTCCGTCCCGATGAGGATCGCCGCGTCGATTAGCTGCTCGAGCGTGAGGTCGTGATGGTCGAGGGTGGCCTCGAGATCCATCAGTTCGGGATCGCCCTTGCTCGTAAGCTGGCGAAGGGTACGCGGTGCCCCGAAAAGCAAGGCGTCGTAGTCCTCCGAGCCGACGTAGTCGGCGTCACCGTGTTTGGCCATGTGGGCGGCCTGTGCTTCTCCCTCCGCGGGTGCTTCGACGATCGGCACGTCGAGCAATCGGAGGAGTTCGCGGCTCGTCTCCTGGATCGTCGGCGTCAGCCGTTGCGTTCGGGACTCGAGTTGCGCGATGGCGACCGCGTCGCCTTCCTCGCGAGCGGTCTCGAGTTGTTCCTCGTAGCTGCGGCGTTGCTCACGGCGGGATTCGATCTCGTCGTCTTTGAGTTCGGAGGGGCCGCCGTCGAAGACCATCACCGGCGTCACGTCGTTCTCGAAGAACTTGGGGAGGCCCTGGACGATACCGACGAGGTTGGCGACTTCGGTGCCGTCGGCGGTCGTATACGTCTCGCTGTCGGTCCACTTGACCGTCGTCGTTAGATAGCGGTAGAGCCAGTTGTGGGCGTCGACGGCGACGACACCTTCGACGTCATCGAAGGGGATTTCGTCGATGACAGCGATGTCCCGGAGTGCAGCGTTTCCCATTGCAGACTCCTTGGGACGACTGGGATTTCAATCGTTGGCTTCCGATGCGGTTCGTCCCCGTCGGCGAGCCCCGAGCCGGAGCTGTGGACTGGTGACTGGTCGTTGTGTTGGTCGGACGAATGGATCACAACAGTTTGTCGTCATACCGGCGGCCAGAACGTCCCTCTCGAGACAACAGTTAGGGGTGAGCTATAAGATAATTCGGTCCTAATTTAGTTCTAGGTATGACAGCGAAATCATATAACTCCATTCATTCTTTCTGGTACGTTCACACAAAAGACGTGTCAGCGCCGCCCTCCCCACGTTCCTGCCATGCTTGAGCCCGTCGCTGCAAGCCGACTGCAGTTTGCGGTGACGACGATCGTCCACATTATTTTCCCCGTGATGAGTATGGGGCTCGCACCCTTCCTTATCTATTTCACCTGGAAGGATATCCGCACCGGCAAGCCCATCTACGAGCAGCTTCGGCGGTTCTGGACGAAGATCTTCGCCATCAGCTTCGTCGTCGGCACCGTCACAGGCATCGTCCTCGAGTTCGAGTTCGGGACGAACTTCGCGGTGTTTGCGACGGCCGCGGGCGACCTCTTTGGCGGGCCGCTTGCCCTCGAGGGGATGATGGCGTTCATGCTCGAGGCGACGTTCCTCGGCATCTTCGTTTTCGGCCGCCAGCGCGTCGGGGACGTCCTCTATATGATCTCGGCGGTCGCAGTCGGTATCGGCACCTGGCTCTCGGCCGTCTGGATCCTGGTTGCCAACTCCTGGATGCAGACGCCACGCGGGTACGAACTGGTCTCCGAAAACGGCCAGCAGGTGGTTACGCTCGTCGATCCCCTCGCTGCGTACCTGAACCCGCGATTCATCTGGATGTACGTCCACATGCAAAACGCCGCCGTCGAATCCGTGGCGCTCGTTCTGGCGGGGCTGGGCGCGTACTTCGTGTTCCGCCACCATATCTGGGGCTACCCGATCGAGAACGTCGACTTCTGGGAGACGACGCTCAAGATCGGGCTCGTCGCGCTCATCATCACCGCGCCGCTGCAGGTCCTTCACGGCGACCTCTATGCACGACACGTGTTCGAAACGCAGCCACAGAAGTTCGCCGCAATGGAAGCCATCTGGGAGACTGAATCGTACGTCCCCGAGTACATCATTGCGTTCCCGACGAGTATGCAGGATCTCCTCGATCCCCGGGCGAAGGACATCTTCGGTATCGGGATCCCAGGTGGCGCGTCGTGGCTCGCCAGTGGTGGTGATCCACAGGCGACGATCCGCGGCCTCGAGGAGTTCGAAGGCCCACAGCCACCCGTCGCCCTCGTCTTCTGGTCGTTCCGGGCGATGGTCGGCCTCGGGTTTTGGTTCATCCTTCTGGCCGTCTGGGGCGGCTACCGCTGGATTCGTGGCCAACTCCTCGAGGACGACCTGCTGCACCTGGCGCTGATGGCGTCGACGCCGCTTGGTATCTTCGCCGTCCATCTCGGCTGGGTCGTCACCGAAGTCGGTCGCCAGCCATGGATCATTCAAGACGTCATGAAGACGAGTGCCGGCGTTTCGTCGGACCTCACCGGCACAGAAGCGACGGTGACATTGGCCGGCTTTACCGTCGTCTATTTAGCGTTGCTCGTGTTGTATCTCTACGTCGTCGCCCGAATCGTCCGTAGCGGCCCGCCAGCACCGGCTGACCTCACGGTGACTGAGCGTCCGGAAACGCCGACGGACGAGGTGGGCGCTGATGACTGACGGCGGCTGGCTCGCGAACGGTCCGTTATTCGACTTGCCGCTCGCGGATATCTGGTTCGGACTGGTGTTTTTTATCTTCGCGATGTTCCTGTTTCTCGACGGGTTCGACTTCGGCGTCGGATTGCTGTTTGCGACCCGTGCAGACAGTCACGAACGTGAGCAATTACTGGCCGCGATCGGCCCGTTCTGGGACGGTAACGAGGTGTGGCTAGTCGTCTTCGGTGGTGCGCTCTTTGCGGCGTTTCCGGCCGTCTACGGCAACCTGTTTAGCCGTCATTACCTGCTAATGTTCGCCATCCTCGGCGCACTCATCGTCCGCGGACTCGCCCCCGAGATGTACGAACAGCGCGAGGACGACCGGTGGCACTACTGGTGGGGCCGCGCGTTCATCGTCGGCAGCGTCACAGCGCCGTTTTTCCTCGGCATGTTCACCGCCAACTGGTTGGTCGGCGCGACGACCATCATTACCCTTCCCAGCCTCGTCGTTGGCCTGACCGTCGTCGCGCTCACTGTCGTTGACGGTGTTGCCTTCCTCCGGCTGAAGACGCGGGGCGAGCTCCGTGCCGACCTCCAGGCGGACGGCTATCGCGCGCTCGGTGCCTACCTCGTGTTAGTCGTCCTGACGCTTGCGTACATCGCCGTCGCGGTCCCTGATCTTCGGTCGGCACTCGTCTCGCCGCTCGTGGTAGCACTCGTCGTGCTGACGCTCGCCCTCGCCGGCGTGTACGCCGTGGCGACGAGCCGTGATTGGTACTACGTGGCGTTCGTCGCTGCTGCGGGGCTCGTGTTCAGTCTCGTGAGTATCGTCGCCGGGCTAATGTATCCGACCATCGACCCTGCAGTTGGCTTGACCGTCGACGCAGCGATCGTCTCGACGGTCCCGCTCAATCTCATGTCGATCGGTGCAGGGTTGCTCTTGCCACTGATCTTTATTTATTTCGGCGTGCTGTACTCGGCGTTTAGCGGACCGATCGACGTGGAGGAATCGTACTGATGGAGCGTGACAAGACGGACGGCAACGGAACGAGCACCGTTGAGGACGACTCGATTCGTAACGAGGAACACACCGGTACCGGTGTCGAACGCCGCCGATCCAATCGCGACCAGTCACCGCCGCAACTCGGCTCGCGAATACTGGTCACGTGGTTCGAACTCACCGCCGTTGGCATTACCGGCAGCATCCTCGGTACCACGGTCGGTGGCCCGGTTGGTTTTCTCATCTATCTCGCGACGTCGCTTCTCACCGTCGGCGTCATCTTCTACAACGTGAACCAACTGATCAAGGGCTGGGTACAGCTGACCGGAGAGCTATCATAACAACACATGTCCGACTCGAGACTCCCGTTCGCAATTATTACCTCGAACCGCGAAATGCCCCCTAGAGCAGACAATACTGTCCAACAGGTCACCACTTTAGCGCGTTCGGGCCGTTGTACCACATGTGAGCCAACCCATGTCACAGAACGATGGACACAAGCCGTACAACAGTTCCCTGTTCGTAAGCGGCGTCGCGATGGTCCTCGCGAGCCTCATCACAGCCGTCTGGATGTTCAGACTCGGCGATATCGTCACGGCACTCGGCCTCGGGTTGATCGTCGCCGCCGGCCTCCTGCTGGCGGGAATCGGCCTCTCTCCCGAGGCGACGACGCACTGACGCCCACGCTCCTTATCCCCGGCCTCGGTACTCTGCATATGCCAACTAGACACACCACCCCAGCGGACGACTCGAGGAGAGACATCGTGAGCAACCGCTGTCGCCTGCAGTCACCGTTGACGGGGTGGATCCAGCCGTGAATAGTACTGATACGGTCGACGATGCGACGTGGATGCTCGTGTTATCGATCCTCGTCATCGCGGTACTCGTCGGCGTCGGCCTGCTACAAGTGTATCTTAGCGGCGATTACGGGTCGTTCTTCCGGAGCATCGGAATCGGGCTGCTCCTGTTGCTGTTCAGCGTCGGCTTCTATCGCAAGTGGCATGGGACGTGATCTGCCACGGTGTGAATCCGAACTGGATCACTTTGCGACCGTCGCCTGATACTGCCGGACAAAACGGTTTATCCCTCAATCGTACCTAAGACGCTGTCGCTGACGGCGACAGCCGTCGAGGCGTGATCGAGTTTTACTGACTGTTGTCTGATCGTATGAGCTGTCGTCCCTGATACGGATCACTGTCAGTCAGTGCTAGCGAGAGGGACGGGACATTGGGAGAGAGGGCCCGTAGACTGGATGTGCTGTCGCTGCTGCTCGAGTTTTCTCGCAACGACGCGCAGAACCGGGTGTAGGCAACCGTAACAGTAGTTAGAGACGTGTTTTATTTATACCAGAATATGAAATCTCGCGTCCGAAAAGAGACAGCAGCCCTACGTGTAGGACTCGCCCTCTTCGACGGGGCCACTGAACGACGAGTACAGCACGATGAAGTACGTCGCGATCAGTGGCAAGAGGATCGACGAGCCAATGGTCATTATGTTCAGCGACAGCGACGACACGATCGCATCCGCGACCGTGAGCCCAGTCGCCGGGTCGATCAGCGGGAACAGCAGCGTCGCCGCGAGTGCGACGAGTCCGTACACCTGCCCCGCGACGGCCGCAAAGGCCAGGTAGTAGCGACCGGCCCACCCGGCGACCACGTGAACACCGGCGAGCAGCACCGTCAGCCCAAGCAGGCCGAGCGTCGGTACCGAGAGCAACGCGACGTGTGGTGACGACCGACTGCCAACGACCAACGTCGCGACTGCCAACAGGAGGTAGACGACCTGCGCGAGATGGCCGAGTGACCGCGTCTCGAGCCGGACGTCGCCCCGGGTTTTCAGTCCGAGGAAGGCAGCACCGTCGACGATCGTCAGTGCGATGACGGCCAGACCAGCCAGCAGGCTCGCGATCGAGGCGACACCCTCGACGCCGAACAGCCAGTTGCCGACGAAGACACCGAGGAAGAACGGTGACGCGATACTCCCGACGATGAACGCGCGGCCCCACCAACGTTGCCAGTCCTCGTCGTGGCGCTGCTCGTACATTTCGGGGGCGAGCCCGCGGATGATGAGCGCACCGAGGATGGCGAACATTAGCAGGTAGTGGCGACTGAACAGCGTCGCGTACACCGACGGGAAGACGGCAAACAGCATGCCACCGAAGACGACAAGCCACACCTCGTTGCCGTCCCAGAACGGGCCGATCGAAGCCAGCAACTGCTCACGCTCGCCGTCGGTCGTTCGCGTGGCAAACAGCGCGCCGACGCCGAAGTCGAACCCGTCGAGAAACAGGAACGTTCCGAAGACGGCGAACACGAGCCCGAACCAGAGTTCCTCGAGCGGCAGGCCGAAGAGTGGCCCATTGGCGAGGGCGGGCGTCACCACGATCGATATGTCAGTCATCGCTCGGAACGACCTCCTCGGGGACGTTCGTCTCGCGTTTCGGCGTGGGCGAACGGGTCGGAGCCTCCGTCCGGATGAGTCGAACGACGACGTACCAGTAGAGGGCGAGCAACGCCGTATACACCCCGACGAAGCCGACGAGTGTAGCGAGCGCTTCCGAGCCGCTCAATGACGACGAGACGCCCGCATGCGTCTTCATCACGCCCTGTATGACCCAGGGCTGACGGCCCACCTCGGTGACGATCCAGCCCAGTTCGACGGTAAAGATACCCAGTACCGACGATCCCATGAACGCTTTCGCCAGCAGGTCGTCATCGAACAGGGTACCCTGATACCATCGGTAGCCGCCCCAGAACGCAAGCAGGATAAACCACGTTCCGAGGCCGACCATCGCCCGGAACGCCCAGAAGACGATGGCGACTGGCGGACTCTCGGCATCGATATCGCTTAACCCAGTTATTGTCGCGCCGGGATCGTTCCCACTTGCAAGTAACGATGCGACGAACGGGATTTCGATAACGAAGAGGTCGTCGGCGTGGGGATCGGTGATGTCACTCAGGCTCGTCGGAATCGCCACGAGTTTCAGTCCGACCCCAGAGTCAGTCTCGTACTGTGCTTCCATGGCGGCGAACTTCTGTGGCTGCGTGTCCGCGACGTGGCGGCCATAGGCATCGCCATGGATCGCCTGAAACGGGGCGGTGACGAGCAAGACGGCGAGGCCGACTTTCATCGTCGTGCGCCAGAACTCGGTGTCGCGGTTCGTCCAGACGAAGTAGGCGGCGACGCCGGTCAAAAACAGCGCAACCGACAGAACCGCCGCGTTCTGCATGTGGACGTACATCCACGGGAACCGTGGATTGGCATACGCCGCAATCGGGTCCACGAGGCTGATGATCGGCTGGCCGCTCTCTGTCGCCACCTCGTAGCCACGGGGCGTCTGCATCCAGGAGTTCGCGACCAGAATCCAGACGGCCGAGAGCCAGGTCCCGAGCCCGACGAGGACGCTCGAGAGCATGTAGTGGCGGTCGCTAACGCGGTCACGCCCGAAGACGAAGATGCCGAGGAACGTCGCCTCGAGCATGAACGCCATCATCCCCTCGAGGGCGAGCGGGCCGCCGAAGAGTTCACCGGCAGCTGTCGCAAACGCCGCGAAGTTCGTCCCGAACTCGAACTCGAGGACGATGCCTGTGACGGTGCCGACGACGAAGCTGATGGCAAAGATCTTCGTCCAGAAGGTGCGGAGTTGTTCGTATACCTGTGCGCCCGTCCGTATCTCCTTCCACGTGAAGTAGATGAGAAAGGGCGCGAGCCCCATACTCATCACGGGGAAGATGATGTGGACTATCGTCGTCACCGCAAACTGAAGTCTGCTGGCGATGACTGGATCGATCATAGTACAGTTGGGTAATGTCGGGTTCGGTTGCGGTCACCCAACAGAGGGTGCCGCGGCTATGTCAGTCAGTTGTTACTTGTCGCGGGTGACGAACCACCAGTCGTAGTAGTTCAGGTCGTCGTCGTCAGCAGCGTCGGCTTTGCGCGCTTCGGCGTCGGCCTCGGTGCCCGGCGGTGACAGGAGGACCTGGTCACCGAACTTCTCGTTGTTCGGCCAGTCAGCGGGAGCGGCGACACCGTCGTCGTCGCTCTTCTGGAGTGCACGCAGCGAGCGGAGGACTTCGTCGATGTTGCGGCCGATCTCCATCGGGTAGGTCAGACGCAGCCGAACCGTCCCCTCCGGATCGATAACGAAGACGGTACGGACGGTTGCCGTTCCTGCACCGGGGTGGAGCATGCCGAGTTGCTGGGCAACCGCTCCCTGATCGTCGGCGATGATCGGGAACTGAATGTCGACGTCGAGGTTCTCGGCGATCCACTCCGTCCACTTGATGTGTGAGTGGACGCGGTCGACCGACAGCCCGAGCAGTTCGGCGTTCAGCTCCTCGAACTCCTCGCGGCGCTGCTCGAAGGCGACGAACTCCGAGGTACAGACCGGCGTAAAGTCACCGGGGTGGCTAAACAGGACGAGCCACTTGTCCTCGTAGTCGTCGGGCAGCGAGCGCTCACCCATGCTCGTCTCGACGGTCAGGTCGGGAAACGGATCGCCAATACCAGGTACGTCAGTCGTCGGTTCGTCCGTGGGAGCGGGTGATTGCGTCATTCTTCATCACCCTCTTAGGATTAGGGGTATTAAAGTTGATTTCTACCAACTATATTTTCTTTTTCGAGAAACATACTACACCATACAGAGCATATTTTCCGATAGTTCGATCGGGACGGCGTTCAGACGGCGCTACAACAGCGCGCCGTCGTTTGGAATCGTAAAAAGCGTGGTTGCACCGTCACACGGCCTGCGATCGGCGTGTGCGTATGCCTCGACTCGGTTCGATTGTGACGTTATCGCTCTTGTCGGTCCGACTCCTCGATCGCGGTGCTCCCGAGTGCGCGGGCGGCTGCAAGGAGCCGGCCGAGCGCACGCCGGACGTCGGCGTCGAACAGTGCCTTGGTGAGCCCGATCAGGCCGACCGGTTCGGGGTCTTCCTGCGTGAGGCCCTCGATCGAGGCATCGACGACACTGGTAAACTGCGGATCGCCCATCGTCTCGACGAGCGCGATCATGTTACCCGCGTTCCGCCCGAGTTCGTACATGTCGACGTCCGCGTCCTCGTGGGCATCCGCAAAGCCCGCCGCGGCCATCCGGAGATCACGGATGACGTTCCGGTTGTCCTGGGCAACGTCCCGCAGTTCCGGGGTGAGGTCCATCGCCAGCTCGTGGGTCGCATCGAGCAAGTCGAGCATCTCCGCGAGCGTCTCGGTGTTGTCACCGAGTTTCTCGAGGAGGATAATCGTCTCTTCGCTCTCTAAGGCGAGCCGAACGCGCTCGATAACCTCACGGTTCTCGCGGATCGCGACCTGCAGTTCCGGAACGAGGTCGTCGGACAGCTCTTTCGAGACCGCAAGGATGTCAAGCAGTTCGATGAGCGTGTCCGATTCCTCGCCGACCTTCTGTAAGAGGACCAGCGTCTCCTCGCGCTCGAAGGCCATGCGCAGCTCACGGATGGGCTCGCGGTTCTCACGGACGGTCTCGCGGAGTTCTGGGGTCAGGTCCGCGGCTAGTTCTTCCGCGACCGTGAGCAGCTGGAGCAGTTCCGCGAGCTCCGCTTCGTTTTCCTCGATCGCGCGTGCCAGTTCGGTTTCGTCACTGAGCGTGCCGTCGGCGTCGAGGGATCGTTCGTTGCTCGCCATCGTTATGGGAGTGGGTCGTAGCCGCGCAGCCAGGAGTCCCAATAGAAACTGGGCAGGATGTTGACGTCCATGATCCAGTTCATCCGGCTCTCGACGGGTGCGGAGATGCTGTTCTCATAGTCGAATTCGGCGACCATCGCCTTGCCCTTCTTCGTCAGCAGCGGACAGGCAGCGTAGCCCTTGTACTTTGCCGTCTGGCGTTTGCCCTCCATGTGTGCCGTGAGGTTGTCGAGGACGACGTGAGCCTGCTTGCGCGCTGCAGCGGCCGTCTTGGCGTTAGGCGTATCACAGCCGTCACCGAGTGCGAAGACGTCCTCGTACTCGGTGTGCTGAAGCGTGTGTTCGTCGACAGTGACGTACTCGCTACCACCGGTCAGCGGCGAGTTGTCGGTGAGTGCCGGCTGCCCGTACTGTGGTGGCACGGGCGCGTAAAGATCGTACTTCTGGGTCTCACCTTCTTCGGAGTGGATAACCTGCGCTTCGTGGTCGATCTCATCAACCGTGAAGTTCAGGTTAGCTTCGATGTCACGGTCGGCCCAGATCTCCTCGAGTTTCTCGCGGTACGGCGAAACACCGAAGACGGCGTCGCTGCCCTTGGTCATGACGACATCGACGTCGTCGCGGATGCCCTTTCGCCGGAAGTAGTCTTCCGCGAGCATCGTCATCTTCAGCGGCGCGCCGCCACACTTGATCGATGTGTCGGGGACCGAGACGACGAACGTGCCGCCGTCGAAGTCCTTGAGCGCGTCTCGCAGCTGCATCGCAGCCTCGAAGTGATAGAACGGGTAGACCGAGTCGGTCTCCTCCCAGCCCTCGAGCATGCCGGGTGTCGTCTCGGGTGCGAGTCGGTGGCCCAGCGCGACGACGAGGTAGTCATACGACAGTTCGCCGTCCTCGAGTGCAACGGTCTTTGTGTCGGGATCAACACCTGTTACGGCAGAGTGCACGAAGTCAATACCGTCACTGAGGAGCCCGCGGATGTCTCGGAATTGATCTTCGGGCTCCATATACTCGAACGGGAGCAGATAGAACGAGGGTTGGTACGCGTGTTCTGTACTTTTGTCCACGATGCTGATCTCCGCGTCGGAGCGGTCCAATCGACGACGGAGCATGTTGGCGGTCATCGTGCCGCCGACGCCAGCACCAAGCACGACTATATGGTCCATAGACACCTAGCCTTTAGACGTATACTACCTGAATGCTGAGGTAGCTGAAATAATAGTTGGGATGTTTCTCCCATACTGAAACTCACAGAGAAAATTGCTGGGAGTTGCCGATCACACGCTGGTCGACCGCCGACTGCCGAGTTGCATGCAGATATCCGCGTGTCGTCTCGAGCGGTCCGTCGTGAGACCAACGCGGGAAACAACCCACAATTATTGCTCGCTTTCGTCGGCGATGCCGATGACACACAGAAAACTGACTGGAATGCCAGTAACACGCTCACAGACGGGCGAAACGCGACAATAAGGGAGCTCTCGCTCGCTCCAAACGCTACGACTCCAGGTCTGGCCGCCGCCAGGAATTACATCGGGGGCGGTCATGGCCGTTAGTTACAATCCTCTTCGGAACCGCGGACTGTTCTATACGCCGAGCGATAGTCCCCACGGCAACGGGTACCGATCGGATGACAATCGTCCGTTCAGGTGTGGGGCCGTCAATGGCGGCGCTCGAGTACAGCGGCTGACGGATGGATAGCAGGACAGGGGTTACCGGTCGGTCGAATCGCAGGTTTCGACCGGGACATCGACGAGGTTCCCCCACTCGGACCAGGAGCCATCGTAGTTTGCGACGTTCGGATAGCCGAGCAGCTCCGAGAGCGCAAACCAGACCAGGGCCGAACGTTCGCCGACGTTACAGTAGACGAGGATCTCGTCGTCTTCGGTGATTCCAGCTTCGGCAAACGGTCGTTCGAGAACCTGTTTGTGCTCGAACCGGCCACACTCTCGAACGACGCTCTCCCACTCGATGTTTACGGTTCGGGGAATGTGTCCGCTTGCACGCGCGGGTGCGTCGGCCTCCCCACAGTATTCCTCGGGCGACCGGACGTCGATGATGGAGACATCCTCCGAGAGCGCACTCTGGACGTCCTGGCGGTACGCGCGGATGTGTTCGTTCGGCGGTTGCGTCTCGTACTCGGCCGGCGTGACCGTCGGGGTCGACTTCGTCGTCGGATAGTTGTTCTCGGTCCAGTAGTATTTGCCCCCGTTGAGCAACCGGACGTCCCGATGGCGATAGTACTTGAGCGTCCAGTAGACGAACGCCGCAAACTCGTTGTAGCCGTTGCTATAGAGAACGACCGTGCTGTCGGGCGTGATCCCCCGCTCGCCTAAGATCTTCTCGAGCCGGTCAGCGCTGGGAATCGTCCGCGTGCCGGCATCGAGGAAGTCTTCCCGTGGGTCGAGTTTGACGGCACCCGGGACGTGGCCCTCATCGTACTCGGTCGAAATCTCGACCAGTCGAAGGTCAGGATCGTCCGCTTTGAACGCTTCAAGCCGTTTGTGCGCACTGTCCGGCTCGACGAGGACCTGTTCGGGATAGCCAGTGCGGTCGTTTCCGATCGACCGGTGGCTGATACTGTAGCAGGTCTGTCGCCCGTCGTGAAGCGCCGGTGCGGCCTCGATCAGGTTTTCCTCCTCGAGTTGCGTGAGTCCATATCGTGCTGTCCGCGAACAAAGAAGCGTCTCCTCCGTGATCTGTTTGAGCGTCATCGACCCCTCCCGAGACAGTGTCTTATAAATAAACTTCGAGCTCGGCGGAAGGTCCATCAGCGCCTCCTCGATGTCTGAGGTTTGCATTGTCCCTACAATATCAGTAAGGACTTGCGCGTAAAGACGCTATTGGTATATTTGTCTCCAATGTCAGCTTTGAGTCCGGTTCCGGGTTGTGCGCGTCGAACGTCGGGCAAAGTTGCGGAAATTATGTTGGGTACCTCCGTACTTTCCTCTCACCCCCGATATTTGAGGGAAATTATTCTCCCCGCTCAAACCGTTTTACGTGGGCACTATATACAATACAGTGACGATGGTCGAGACAATCACTGCTGAAGCGTTGCGAGATATGATCGACGCCGACGAGGACTTCGTCCTCTTCGATACCAGATCGCCCGAGAGTTTCGAGGACTGGCATATTGCCGGTGCCAAGAACGTCGAGTACTCCGGGAGCAACGACGAGCTCGTCGGCGAGTTCGACGAAGACGCCATTGACGCGGACGACACCGTCGTGACGATCTGTGCGACGGGCCGATCCGCGAACGGGTTCGCGAACTACCTCGAGGACGAGGGATACGTTGACGAGGTCAAGACCGTCGATAACGGCATGGAAGCCTGGAGTATGGTCTATGACATCGTGCCGGTTGCGACGGAAAACGACGACCTCGTCATCGTCCAGCTCCAGCGTCGCTCGAAGGGCTGCCTGGGCTACCTCGTCGGTTCGAAACGCGCCGGCGAAGCCGCCCTCGTCGACGTCACCCGTGCAACCGACGAGTTCCTTGAGGCCGCAAGCGAGCGCGGACTCGAGGTAACGCACGTCCTCGACACGCACATCCACGCCGACCACATCTCGCGTGGCCGACAGCTCGCCGACAAGCTCGGCGTGCCATACCACCTCGGCGCACCCGCCGAAACTCGAGACCCGCAGTTCGAGTTCGATCCCATCGAGCCCAACGGCGTCGTCGAACTCGGTGACGTCGAGATCAAGGCCGTCCATACGCCGGGCCACACGACGGGGATGACCTCCTATCTCGTCGACAACGAGGCGCTGCTGACCGGTGACACGCTGTTCGTCGAATCCATCGGCCGCACCGAACTCCAGTTCGCGGACAAGGACGCCCGCGACGGCGCTCGCGTCCAGTACGAGACGCTTCACAACGTCATCATGTCCGAGCCCAACGACGTCAAGATCCTGCCGGGGCACTTCTCGGTCACCAACGACGGCGAGTACATCGACGTGACGCCCGGCCAGCCGATGTTCTCGACCGTCGGCTACCTCTGGGAGAACAACGAAATCCTCCGCATGGACGAAGACGACTTCGTCGAGCACATGTTCGATAACCTGCCGTCCAAGCCGCCGAACTACGAGCAGGTCATCGCGACCAACGCCGGCGAGTACGAACCCGAAGACGAAGACGAAGAGACCGAACTCGAGCTCGGTCCGAACCGCTGTGCCGCCACGTCGGATAGCGCCGTCGCTGACGACTGAAACCCCAACCCTGTCCCATAATGTTTGGCATCGAATCCCTCTCGGGAAACGCGCAAGCAGTTGCCCTCGTCGGTGTCGTCTTACTCGAGGCGATGATCCTCTACGTCGGGTACGGCGGCCTCGAGCAGGCCCTCGGGGGCTACGTCGTGGATCTGCTGCGAGGCGAGTAACGAGAGCACTGCCAGTGTTGACGTGGTGACCTGAGCGGCCTCGAGGCTTCGGGGTCGCTAGCTATAGCGGTGTCACCGTGTTCGTGCGAGCACGAGCATCTCACCATTCCCTTCCGATTCCCGGCGTCTGGTTTCCGCCGGTTGTCAACGGAACCTCACTCCTCGGCAATCATACTGGACACCGCTCGCGCAGCCGTTCGACGACCCGACTGATTCCGGTCGACGCTGATCGAAGGCACTGTCGTCCCGCATGGACACGCCGCGCGGGTGCAAACCGGATCGCGTCGTAGGTGTTTCCCAGCAGGTTCCTAACTGTCTAGCGCCCCGCTATCGATCCGCAGCTGTGCGCTCCCCCGAGTGAAACTGTATACCAGTGGCCGCTACCCACCGAGGCGGTCTGACTACCACTGAGCCTCACTCGTCGCGTGTCTCGCGGTCCGGCGGCTCGTTGTCACGCCGCGTGTCGAGAAACGCCGTCTCGTCGTCGGAGAGATCGCGGTCGCGAAACTCCTCGAGTCCGGCCTGATAGCGATCGCGGTCGGTCCACCCAGTGTCGTCGTCCGGCGTCGGATACTCGAGGATCAGTTCCGCGATCCCCGTCGTCTCACCGGTGTAGGCAAAGCCGGCCCGGTAGAGCGCTTCGTAGGCAAAGGGGTTGTTGACGGCAATCCGGAGCCGTTCATAACCACGCTCGCGGGCCCGATCGCGGACGTCTCGGCAGAGTATGGGACCGATGCCCTCGCCGCGCCGGTCGCGGTCGACGGTCACGTAGCGCAGCCACAGCGTGTCCGCATCGGTGCGATCCTCGTTGAACGCGACTGCCGCGACGATCTCGCCGTCCGCTGACCGCGCCACCGCTTTGCCGGTGTTCGTCATGACGAATTTGCCGGCGTAGCTGAACCGTTCGTAATCGAGTCGGAGTTTGGGGCCGTCGGGTGGCCAGCCGAGCAGTTCGTACTCCACGAACTGTCTTGGAACGCAGCGTACTACAATCCACGGAGTCTGCCTGCTCCGGTTTTGGAGCTCTGATACAAGAGAGTGACACTCGATGTTGCTTTCGACGTTGCTCGCAGCAGAAATGCGCGGACCGGGATTTGAACCACCTCAAGACGGTCGCACTTGCTTCGCTCGTGCGCATGCGTCTTCCGTAATTCAAATTCCTCATGCGATTCCTGCGGCTCACGGAGTTGTTCGCCACAGGAATGCGCGGACCGGGATTTGAACCCGGGCCATGAGCTTGGAAGGCTCAGGTCCTACCACTAGACCATCCGCGCGCATTTCCAGGTTTTCGTTCCACGTTTAAGGCTCTTCCTTTTCCGATCCGTCGCCCACCCGCGAGTGCCGCCGCCGTCAGCCGATCATCGATCGACAACTAGCGTCTCGAGGCGCTATCCGCGGCCGACTACGGTGTCGACGCCGTGCCTGCCACCGTCGCATAACAGTTCCCGCTCGAGACCGCCGACTCGAGCACCGAGAGGTCGCTCTCGGCCAGCTCCGCTTCGAACTCGTCGGGTGCGTAGATGTGATAGAAGCGATCGACCGTCTCGCCACCGGGGAGGGTCCACTCGACCGTCGTATCGAAGCCATCGGTCTCGTCGAACCGGTCGTGAGCGGTCGACCACGCGCTGACGAGCGCGCGGCCGTCAGAGGCCAGCACCCGCGCGAGTTCGTCGAGACTGGCCCGGCGAGCGCGCTGGGTCGGCAGGTGATGCAGCGTCGCGACGTAGACGGCGAGATCGACGGTGTCGTCCCCCAACGGCAGCGAGGTCGCATCTCCCTGGACCAGTGCAACATCGAAGTCACGCTCGAGCGCGCGCTCGCGGCCCGTCTCGAGCAACCCGCGGCTGACGTCGAGTCCGACGACGGACTCGAGATCGGCTGCCAGCAGTTCGGCGTGGCGGCAGTTGCCACAGCCGAGATCGAGACCCACACCAGCGGTGTCGCAGTCGGTCGCGTGGCGCTCGACGAAGGCTTCGACTTCAGGCCACGCGTACTCCCGCGTCGAGGCGAAGTGGGTCGCGATACGGTCGTAGGTGTCACGCACGTCTCCGCGGCTGGTGCGCTCGTCGTCTCGACGGTCACGGTCCTGATCCCCGGCCATCGGTCAGGCTTCGTCGGGGAACCCGCAAAAAGCGTTCGTAACCTGCCTGGACGGAACCCGCTGTGACATTTCAATTGGCCGATCACGACTTCAGCGCCGATGACCCCAATTGAGCGGCAGCCGATGAGAATGTGTGAGCGTGACGGGGCTCGAGGAATTCGAGGGGTTTATCTATACCCGACGGGAACTGTGAAATGCGTACGAGGGCTCGTAGATCAGGGGTAGATCACTCCCTTGGCATGGGAGAGGCCCCGGGTTCAAATCCCGGCGAGTCCACTACAATTTCTCCGCCGTACTCAGGGTTCCATACCGCAAGGTACGGACCTTGATACGGCCGGATTCGCCATTTTTTGGCTGAAAATTACTCCCTTGCAGAAGGGAGTTCAACAGAATTACCAGCGCGGGTTAACGCCTGCGGGCGATTCTGTGAGGGAATGGTGGTGGTTGGCGTGAGTCGCGTCAATCACATTACTCCTATCTGTGAGTTCTGCGGCTGCACCATCGAGTACCCGACAAAACACTGTCCGGCACTCGAGAACGGGAGGTGTCGGCCGTGATGTACGGACACACCGCGAGGGCCGCTCACTGTTCCAAGGCGACGACGGCCCCCTGCGGCGACGTTACCCAGCCCACAGAGGTGAGCAGGCGTGTCTGACGACCACGCCGAGCGAATTCAGTATTTCGCTTGGAGAGATCCAGACGCCCTCAACGGTTGCCACAGGCGATTCAAGACCAGCTGTTCGAAAACGGCATTTTTGGTGTCTCTCTCCGGGGGGTGTCGGAAATGACCGAGCACTCCGAGAGGAACTCGGGTACTGTATCAGACTCAGACAGCCCGGAACATGTCAAGCAGCATCAGTACCTCGATCATGGGGCGGCCGGCGCCCAGTGCATGCTGCTCAGTTGCGCCCATCGCAACGCAGTACCAGTAGTCCACCCCGACCGAGGAGAACTACACCTCTGTGACTACCACCGGCAAAAGGTCGAGATGCTGTTGGAGATCCCCACGTCTACGCCCCCGGGGTGGTCAGCGTGACCACAGTCAGGTGTTTCCGCTGCGGCGGTGGGTCGACCGAGACAGTCGAGAATGGCCACCTGTGCAACGACTGCATTTCGGCCGTCGACGGCGGCTCGCAAGCCGAGGACGAGCTCGAAGATGCGACCGAATCCACGGGCGACGCGGAGACCGTGCCGACGGACGTGACCGGCGAGAGCGCGGGGGGAGGCGGCGGCAACGTAGGGCTCTCGCTCGACGAGTGGCTCGACCGCGAGCAATGGATGTGCCGCGTCGGGAAGAAACCGTTTGCGCCATGGGTCTCCCCCGACGTGGGCGAGGCGTATCCCGACCTCGGCACCGACGAAGACCCGCGCTGGAAGTGGAAGCCCGAGTACGGCCACTGGCGCGACGGATGGACGGCTCACCGTGCGGCGGCAGACTCGATTCGCGTCGACGGCGTTGCCTACCTGATGCAGCCCGATGACCCGGTGCTGTTCGCCGACGGCGACAACGTCGTCTGTCCCGAGACGGGCGACCGACACCCCGCGTGGGAGGCGTTTCTCGCGCAGATGGCCCCGACGTTCACCGGGCCGTCTTCGAGCGGGACCGGCGATCATGCCGTGTTCTATTGTCTTGAGGGACTCCCAGACGGTGCCGAGAGTGAGCCCGTCATCACGCTCGACAGCGAGCCATGGGGGGCGAACGACGACCCACCAAAGGTCGAACTGTACGCGGAGACAAAGGTTATGGCACTCACGGGCGAGCAGCGTCCGGGGACGCCCGCTTACCTCGGTCGGCTTGACGACGGCCACCGCAACGCGCTCCGGTGCTGGCTTGAGGCCCACGACAAGCTCGGGGACACTACCGACCAGCCGAACCCCACCACCGTCAGCGTCCCCGACGACTACGAGCCGTCAGCGACACGCGCCGACGAAACGACCGACGAGATCCGTGACGTTCTCACCGCCGTCAACCGGCTTACCGTCGCCGATCTCCCGATAACGATCCCGACGGCCAACGGCGGAGACGATGATTTCACGTATCACAACCCGCCGTACCGATCGTCTGACAGTGGCCAAAGCCTCCATCTCTCGAGGGATGGGACGACTTTCTATGACCACGAGGGCGGCGGATCGACGTTCGGCGCGCTCGATTGGTTCGCTTATCGACGCGGCCCGCTCACCGACCCGCGCGACTCGCTTACCGGCGCGGAGTGGTGGGAGACCGTCGACGCCGCCCGCAACGCTGGTGCGCCGATACCCAAGCTCGAGTACAACCCGTCGAGCGAGATCGAACACACCGCCGTCCTGCCCAACTCCCCCACGACGCGGGCGGCCATCAACGGCTGGGACTGGACAACTGCCGACCGGGACGACGAGACACTCACGCAGGAAGACGCGTGGGACCGCACGGCGGACGCGATCACGGGCGCGAATGAACGCTGCGACGACGTACTGATCGAGGCGCTGCCGACAATGGGGAAGTCCTACAGTGCGGTGAAATCGATCGCCGAGACCACCAAGCCCACAACGATCGCGACCGGTCGCGGCCGGAAGGAGCAGTACGCCCGGTACCGCGACTGGGCCGACGAACATTCCCTTGAGCACTACACGCTACCTGCATTCACGCACGACTGTCCGACGGCCAACGGCGAGCACGGCGAGGACTCGGCCGACACCGTTGCCCGCTGGTATAACGCTGGGGCAACACCCCAACAGATTCACAAGTTCGCTGAGAGCAAACTGGGACACCCGCTGCCCTGCCAACACGACGGCGAGTGCCCGTATTCGTCAAAGTGGCGCTTCGAACCCGACGACTACGACGTGCTAATTGGGCACTACAGCCACCTCTACAACGAGAAGGTGACGACGGGCCGGAGTGTCCTGATCGACGAATTCCCCGGCAGCGCGTACGAAACCACGCTCGAGGGGGAACAGCTCTCTCGCGCCGTCTCGACGTTTCTCGAGGACGAGAACACGATCCCTTTCGACGACTACACCGATCTCATCGAGAACCGGGAGGACGACGCACGCCGCGGTGAGGCGCTGCTCTGGTTCGAGGATTACGGCGTCGAGACCGACGGCCTACAGGCGTTTGTCGACGGCGGCCACGCGCTTGCCCCCGTCGCTGTCTACACGCTGCTGGCGAGTGAGAAGCTCGGCAACGGCTGGGAGCGAGCCCGCATCGGCGACGCACTCGGTGGCCAGCTCGGGCTGTTCAACCGCGCTGAGTCGCGGATCCACGTCATGGACCCACCTTCGATCGACTACGCGCGCAACGTGGTTGGCCTCGACGGGACGCCGACACCGGAGATGTGGCGCATCGCCCTCGGGCGCCGACGGTTCAACCACCGGCCAGTACTCCAAGACGAGGAACGCGCAGAGTACATCCGTGACGCGCTCGGCCTCCGGATCGTTCGGACGACAGAGTCGGTCAAGTCCTACAGCGCCGGCGAGGACGAGATCGCGAACCGCGTTACCGTCGACGAGGACGCTGCACTGCTCGAGGCGATTGACGACACCCACGGCCAGCTCCCCGACCTGATCACGACCGCCCGTGCCGAGAAGCTCTACGACGACGAGGGCGTCCTCGAGGAGCACGTCAGTCGGACAAAACACTACGGGAACGTCCTCGGATCCAACGAGTTTGCCACCGAGCGCCTCGGCGCCGTGATCGGCTCCCGGAACTTCGGGCCCGACTACGTCAAGAAGTGGGGGGCGTATCTCGACGAGGCAATTGAACCCCAGTTCCCCGGCGAGGATCTCCCGCTCGAGGCTGGCGTCCGGACCGACTACGGCGAGGTTGGCAACCGGATCCGCAAGCACATGACCGAACACGAGACGCTGCAGGCGACAATGCGTTTTGGGCGCGACGGCAACGGCGCAGTGGTCTACGTCCACACGAACACGCTCCCCGACTGGGTGCCGACCGCTGGCGAGGGGCGCGTACTCAAGACGTGGAGCGATGGGATGCGGCAGGTGATCGAGGCTGCCCGCGATCTCGACAAGTGGACCACGGCCGAGCTGGCCGCCCACCCGGCAGTCGAGATCGGTGAGCGACAGGTCCGCACGCATCTCTGGCGGCTCGTCGATCGCGAGGTGCTAAGCCGAAGGACCGAAGGTAACGGCTATGTCTGGCAAGACGACGGCCTCCACCGGGTGAACGACCACGGTGAGGTCGAACTCGACCCGATCGAGGACGACGACCTCAACGGGGACGAAAGTGCGGAAGTGGCGCGTATAACTCACTATAGGTGGGACTTCTGGACTTCGGGCGACACTCACCGCTTGAGGCAGCCAACGGAGGACGCTGAGTGGTCACCAGCCAGTGATTCCCAGTCGACCGCCGACGGACCACCGCCGAACCGAGGGGACTGACCCCGCTCGGGCGCCGGTCGAACGCCCTCGTCGATAGCGACTGCGCTGCGCCTCTCTGACACCTACTCGAGTCACCGCTCGCCCTCACTGGCCGCTAGTGGCCGTCCATCACACGACGCGTTACAGGTTGGTCCGAGCGTCAGTCTATCGTCAGCGACAACGCTCGTCGCCGTCGTTCATCTCGGCGTAGGTCACTCCCTTGCACAGTTGGGACAGCTGTAGACCCCACCGTCAATGCACTCGGTGAAGCGTTGATCCAGCCGGGGGGTTGCCGTTTCGCGGCACTCGACCACTTGTATGACTTTTTTCGCGCTGCCCTCGAGACGGCGTCAGCGGCCCGACACGCGGCTGTGATGAGCCACTCGGTCGGGCTATCTCAGTCGGCACGAGGAGTGAGTGTGGAAACACAGTGTCCGAGACGCAGCCTCGGGTGGCCAGATGTTCAGGACGACATAATCAGGTCTACGTCGGATATGATCCCCGTACCCTCGTAGAGTTCGCGGTAGATCATACAATGAGGTATCTAATTCACACACATACTCATCATTTAGATGCTGTAATGTTCGATACATCAGCAGAAATTTTCGAGTACGTATGGATCGACTTCTTGCCCACGTATCTCGCCGCAATCCCATTCTCCAAATGGCATTGGGAAATGTGAAGGTGAATCAGCGCCGTCGTGCCACACGTTAACATAATCAATTGTCGCAGCGCCGTTTTCAACACCAATTTCGTCGAGATGGCAGTTAACTACGTACTCAAACGGAAGTTCTGGGTTTTCAACGTCTACCTCCTCGTTCTGAACCCAATTGTCAGGCGTGGTCCATCCAACACCGATGCTGATGAAGGTTATTGTCGACTGGTGGTCGCTATCGATGACAACGCGGGAACAGTCACGAAACGTAGTTTCGATACCGTTCTTTTCAATTATTAGTGGACGATCATACTCTGTTGGATCGCGTTCCTGTGCTGCTACCTCCGTTATAACGATGGAGCTAGTGGCCGCACTAACCCCCGCCAGTATAGCCCGCCGGGAAAGTGTATTCTCACCCCACATATGTGTTAGTCCCATAATGGGGACTAAATAATCCTATCCGATACCGTTGTAGAATCAGGCTTATCTGACTATCTCTTGCGGCTACAAGGATGAATCTCCGCGTCAGCGCTGTCCTATCGAAATGGAAACGTCCGGTTGCCAGTTGCTTGCACCGGGACGCAACCGATGTCTCTATCTCAAGCTAGCCGCCGCCAGCGTATCTTAACTTCAGTTTGGATCGTTATCGCTGTCAGTGCCAGAGAGCAGCCACAGCCGGGCGTTGCCGATCTTCTGGCTCGAGATCTGGCCATCATCCTCGAGTGACCGGAGACGTTTGTAACCAAGCTCGTAAGAGCAGCCGACGCGATCGACGACATCTTGCGTTCCTGCTTGACCGCCTTCGGCCTCGAGCGCGTTGATGAAATCCTCGAGTGGGTACGTGGACTGATATCGGCCCTCGTCGTCGCGATCGGCACCGGGCATAGTCGTGCCGACGCTGTTCGATCCCATTACGGTTAGGAGTAACGTCCGTAGCTCCATATCCTTTACAGCCACCAGTCAAGGATCGTTACAGTAAGCTGTATTCGACTGTCTCAAGCGTTGTGTGTGAGGTTTAAGCCATTACAGGTAGAAGTAATGGATGAAGACGGACGGGCTCCTCGGGGGCGTTGTCTCTCAGAGAACGCCCGCCTGCTGGTACAGGCGAGCTCGGTCGTCTTCGGGGATGATACCAATGACGACCACTCGAGACTACGCGGCCGATGGCCGTAAAGCCGACGAACTGTGTACCGACGCGCGCACTATCCGCGCGCTCGAGCAAGAACTGACCGTGCTGGGACCGGGGATCAACCCAGCGCTCGACGAGGGTGAGTACGAGGTCGTGAGCGAGAGCGGCTCGACGTACATTGTCGACGTGTTTGCTGGCAGTTGCACCTGCCCGGACCACGACAATGGGAACCGGTGTAAGCACCTCCGGCGAACCGTTCGAGAGACGGGCATGATGCCCACGAGCGCGCTGCTGCTCGATGCGCTCGATGTGTCCGACCAATTCAACGGCGAGCACGTCGACGGCGAGCCGAAGATCGTGCCGCCACAGGACGCCCTCGAGACGACCGCCGACACAGGTAAGCGAGCGGTCGCTGACGGTGGCCGAGGGCGTCCGGCTGACTGTTCGTGCATCACGCCCTCGAAACGCGACGATGGGCGAGAGCTGCCGTGCTTCCCGTGCTACGAGGCCGGGTTCCGATCGGTCAATCCGGAGGTCGACGACCAATGACGCCCAAGCACGGTGTTCAACGTGACGGCTGCCCACGGTGTGGTGCCGGGACATTCCCGGTCACGATCGACGGGCGGCCAGCCCAGCACTGCCGGCGCGGCTGCGGGATCATCTCGATAGAGGGGTTCGACCGATGACCCGCACTCATACCTGCGTGTGTGGCGGCGACCTCACGTTGGTGACGGCCACCGACGAGTCTGGGATCGTGGTCGACCACCTGCGCTGCACACGCTGTGGCGGCGGTGGCCATCGATGTGTCGACCGGGCGAGCGACGCGGTCCTTGTCGAGACCGGGCCTGTATTCGAATCACGACGAGTGGGGGTGCCGACGCGATGACGACTGCGCCGACGTGTGAGTACTGCGGTGGCGATCTTCGGGTTACCGAGACGGTCCGCGCTCGAGAGAGCACAGGCTTCGGGCTGGCCAACGAGAGAATCCGAACGTTCTGCTCGACGACGTGTCGGGCGAGATGGCAAGGAGTCGACCCCGTGATTGCGTCCAGCCAGCAGTCAACACTGGCGCTGTTTCGCGATGGTGTAGACCGACATGACCCGGCAGCCGTCGTGTGGAGCGCCTGACCAACGGCGCTCTGCCCTCGGACTGGGACTGGGTGTGAGGCTACAGTACTGGCCCGTGCCCGGTCCTCCGGAGGTAGCCATGCAAACGAATGGCACGATAATGGCGACCGAGCACAGACCGCTCGAGCCAGATGCACTGTCCGGCGAGTGCCCGTCGCGACGGCGGGTTCGAAAGCACAGCAGAGGTGTCCACTGAGATGGCAACATACCTCCTCGCTTGCGAGGAATGCGGTATCATCGACCGTGACAGCGATCGAGAGCGGTTAGAACAGCGTCAGACCGCCCACCCCCACGACTGTGAGGTCACGCTCGACTACAGAGAGTACAGCAGCGAATGGTCGCCCACAGAGAGCCATGTTAGCGAGAACGAACTCACACCCAGACAGGCAGCACTCCGATCGGCGCTGATCACCGGCTGGGGCCAGTGGTCGAATGGCGAGAAAGAGAAGGCCGTTGCGCTGTTCGTCGTGCAGGTCATCAACGTGCTGTTGATGGCCGTCGCGATCGGCTTCCTGACGTTCCCCATCGTCTGGGCCGCAAGCATCATCGACGCCTACGAGGTGGCCAGCACGAGCTGAGGCTAACGTCGCTGGATCACCTGCAACTGATACATTCACACCCTATCGCTCACGACCATGACCTCACGACCACACGACCCACCGACTGACGAATCGACTTCGAAGCCAGCACGCCGGACTGTGTTAGGAGCCCTTGGTGCCGTCTCGAGTTTCCTGATGTCTGGGTCTGTTACAGCCAGCAGCTCCGGCAATAGGAGCTCTGGGCACCACCGACAGAACGCGACAACAACGGTCACACAGCGCCAAGAGGTACACGTTGAACAGTCGCAGACAGTGCAGATCAACGACCAGCGTGGCTGTGCTGAGTGTACGACTGCCACCGGCAAGACTCACCAACTTGGCACGATCGTCATCTACAACCGGTCCCACTGCCAGCGGAAGGTGACAGTGGGCGTCACCGGGAAGATTGCCCTCGAGGGTGAGGAACTCAAGGACGAGACGATTTCGATGCAGGCCCCACCAAAGACCGAGTGTCGGGCGGGCTTCGTGGGATCGCTGACACGGCTTGATGCCGAAGCTGGCGACCTTGACATCCAGATCATGCAGCGCTCCGAGCACGCAGCCGACTACTGTCCGGGTAAGAATCGCGTCTTCCGGGACTGAGAAATTGCCGGTTGCCACTGGTAGCGGTGTCTCCGACGCGCTGCTGTGGCACCCGGATTCGAAGCTTCAATAATTTACCCCCTGAGCGATTGACCCGATAAGTGAACCTTCTCGAGTGCCGGGTAGCTGTCTGCGGAGAATTATCTATCGACTCTCTGGAATAAAGGTAAAGTTACTATCTATTTGGGTGGTTAATAATATCGAGCACAACTTCGCGGATTTGACCGACAGCGGGCGGATGATGAAGTTGTATAGGGTGTATAAGTGCTGCTGCGAGGATCGAATTGCGACGGTCGGGGAGTGCCCGTTCTGGTAGTTATCAACACTGGTTTTCGTACTTCAACAAACACTCTCATCGTCGATCTCTCTCTATCGGCGTGTGGAGACAGACAAGTCGCGCGTGTCACCTATTTCGATAACGGTACATCGATCAGTGCAGGTAGTACAGCTATTGACGTGAGATTCCGCCTATCTGGATACTGCCAACCTCGGCGTGCTGAATACAAAGGATGAGTTCAGCATGACGTCTTCGTTTGGTTGCGATCCTATAGAGTAACGTCTTGAAGGAAGCCATCGACGACGTTTACATGCTGATCAACTTCTTGGCGAAGTTGCTGGGCCGAGTAGAGGCTTGCACTCGGATCGTACGCATAGCCGAGGAATACATTAGCGTGGTTATCCTTCGCGGCTCGAACAGCGTGCTGGAGGTCTTCGTCTCCAGAGACTAGGACGAACGCTCCAGGCGAGTTCTGATCTGATGCCATCTCTACTAGGTCTACTGCAATTCCGACATCCACACCTTTCTGACTGGAGTATGTGAAGTGATTTCCACAATCAGGACAATCTGCATGCTCTTGCTTTACACGCCCCTTCTTCTCAAATTGAGTCTTTGGCTGATCGTCAATTGTGTCAAAGAATGACTGTGCTCCCTCGTATCGTTCCTGTTGTTCATCTGTGGGGTCTTCCGGCAGATATGGGAGTGCATGATAGAATTTGCACCGAAGCAGGTCTGACCCAAACGTCCGTGCAAGCTTTTCTGCGAAGTCATGCACATCAACCGCCGAGTTGTGCGTATTCTTTGAATACCTGTTTATATTGTCGAAGTAGCCGCCGTCAATCAGAATAGTAGCTTTGCCACTCATCGGTCTTGGAAAGACAAAACCGCTGTTCCGCTCTGAAACAGCGGCTGAAATACAATCATCGATTTGTTACGCTGCATAATAAGAGTGTTGCTTTCTACACGATATAAAACCATGTGATAACGATAGGCTGTATCTTGCCACAGGATGTTACCCGCCAGCTGTAGATACTGTACTAAGCAATCACCACCTTCGCAAATTGTGCCAGATGTCGTGCGGCATTAACGCTCTGTATTCAGCACACCACCGTTAACATCTCCGGTAGGAGGTAGAAGTATCGGCGTTAAGTTCGCAACTGTAGTTGTCAGCAGATACAATCCACTATTCATGGAATTAGGCCATAGAGAATGTCCTATGAGTTAGACAGTCAGTGAATTGCCGTTGAGTCGGAGCCATTCACGGCGCTTCTCGTAATCTGGAATCAATGTTCCCACCGTATTCCAAAACGCGTCAGAGTGATCATCATGGGCAGCATGTGCCAGCTCGTGGACGAGCACATAGTCTTGAATCCGAACGGGTGCAAGGATGAGTCGCCAGTTTAGTCGAACCATCCCATCGTCAAATTCGCCCCAGCGGCCGGAGAGGTCGCCAACGTCAATCGATACATCGGACAGCCCCAGCTTCGACTCATACTGTGGGCTACGTTCAGGGAGTTTGTCTGCAGCATGGCGAAGGTACCAATCGACCACTGCTTGGCGCTTCCGCCGAATGCTTACTGCATCGGCCGGCGCGTCAAATCGATGCACACGCAGCGTGAACTCGGTGCCATCGAAAGACAGCCGGGGCTCTGGCACATCTGCCTCGACGACATCGAGCCGGTACTGGCGGCCGCAATAGGGCAGTTTCTCGCCGCTCAGGTACTCTTTCGGATACGGTGGCTCCGATTGCTCCTGCAACCCATAGAGCTTCTCGAGCAACCACTCCTGCCGACTCTCGAGGACGTCCTCGATCTCGCCGGTTGTCGCCGTCATCGGGGCGCGGACGGTGAGTTCGAGCGACTGATCCAACGAGAGCCCGATCGTCTCGCGGTCGTCGCACCAGTCGATTTCGTAGGGAATGACTGTCTGGCCAATGTGATGCTCTCTCATTCGTAGTGCGAGCGAGCGAGTTGGATCACGCGGTTGGTAAGCTCGTCGCGCTCGGCATCACTCAGGTCAAGGTCGGACTTGTATAGCTCGATCTTGACCTGCTTGCGAATCTGGTCTTGGATATTCACTTTCTGCTTCCACTCGACGATACTCGTAAACTCCTCGACAGCACCGACGAGCGTACCAGTGAGCTCGATCACCGACTCTTCGTCGAGCCCACGCTCTTTGGCGTTCAGCACGTCCTCGATGGCGTGGTAGAATGATAGCTCTGTCGTGCCATCGAAACCCTTCTTGTGGGCTGTTTGCTCTCGTGACCGCATTTCGTCCATCACGTCGCGTAGCTCTTCGATGACCTCGCGATCGGAGAGCCGCTGCTGTCTGTACTCCTCGATGAGTTCTTCGACACGTTCCCGCAGTGAGCCGTAGTGAACCGGGTCCTCGTCGAAACGAACATTGATCTCGTGTTTGACAGCGTGTTGCATTTCGCTCGCCCGAGCTTCGTCGCTGTCTAACGTATCAAGTCTCGTGTCGAACTCGTCTTTGTCCATCACGGACACTGGCTCGTCGTTGAGAACCTCGATCCCAGACGAGCGGATATGCTTGTGGATCAACTCGCGGACCTGCTCGCCAGTACCCTCGAGATTCATCTCGTCGTCACGATAGCGTTCCTTTGCCCGGCCGTAGATCTCGCTCAGTTGCTCGAGATCGGCCTTGTACGGGTTTGCCATCGGATCTGGAAGGACGATGTCCATCAGCTTTGAGAACCGCTTGAACGCGTTATTGAACTCGATACGGCGGTCCTCCGGTTCGAGCGTCTGGAGACACGTCTCGATGTCCTCGAGATCGTCGAAAAAAGAGACGGCCTTCCGATGGGCCGCCTCGAGCTCGGCCTCTTTGTCTTCGAGGGGCACCATTGCGCGTTCGACCTCGTCCGCACTGAACATTGCCAACGCTTCTCGGAGTTCGTTCGAGACACCGTAGTAGTCGATGACCAGTCCATGGTTCTTGTCTGGGTATGGCCGGTTGACCCGTGCGATCGCCTGCAGTAGGCTGTGCTCCTTGAGGGGCTTGTCGAGATACATGACCTGCGCGACCGGCGCGTCGAACCCGGTTAGGAGCATGTCACAGACGACGAGTAGCTCAACCTCGCCGTTGGGATCGACGAACGACTCCTTGTAGTCGCTCAACTCCGAGTCGGTCGGAGCCCATTCTTTGACGTCCTCGGGATCGTTATGTCCCTGCGAGATGACGACCCGAGACTCCGGGCCGTTGAGTTCGTCCAGTTTCTCCTTGTAGGTTATCGCCGCACGCTTGCTCGTGGTGACGATCATCCCTTTGAACGTATCTGCGATTTCGTTCTCGTAGTGTTCAATGATGTCGAGGGCAACACGTTCAATACGGGTTTCGGCCTCGGCGAGGTCCTGTGTCTTGGCGTATCGCTTCTTGATCTCCGCTTTCTCTTCCTCGGTACGGTCGGCGAAGATCCGGTCGAACATCGTGTCGAGCGTCTCGCCCTCGAGGTGCATGTCGGCGAGCCGCCCCTGATAGAGAATCTCGACAGTCGTGTCGTCCTCGAGCGATTGGTCGATGGTGTACGTGTCGATGTAGTTGCCGAAGGTCTGGCGCGTGTCGCGCTCTTCTTTCTCGATCGGCGTGCCCGTGAACCCGACGTAGAAGGCGTTGGGCAGCGCCGTCCGCATATTGTTTGCGAGATGCTTGTACTGCGTCCGGTGGGCCTCGTCGACCATCACGTAGATGTCGTCATCTCGAGAGAGCACGGGGAAATCGCCCTCCTCATCGTCTTGCAGCTGGAACTTCTGGATCAACGTCGTGATCGTCTCGCCCGCGTTAGTGCTGAGCTTCTCGCGGAGGTCTTCAATGCCGTCGGCTTTCTTCGGGTTCGGGAAGCCACAGCGCTCGAACGTCGCATGGATCTGGTCGTCAAGCGCCTGCCGATCGGTGACGAGGACGAGTGTCGGGTCGTCCTTCTCGCGGCGGAGTTTGAGGCCAAGGAACAGCATCGTGAGCGACTTGCCCGAGCCTTGGGTATGCCAGACCACGCCACCGGGTGCTTCCCGCTGATTGCGCTTCTCGATCCGCTCGAGCGCCTTGTGCACGGCGCGGTACTGCTGGTAGCGAGCGACCAGCTTGGTCTGCCCACTCTGTTTGTTCTCGAAGACCGTGAAGTGCCGGAGCTGATCGAGCAGTCGCTCGGGTTCGAACAGTGCGTACAGCATCCGGTACTGATCGGGGACGTAACCCTCGAGATCAAAGGCATCGGCGAGGTATTCGTCGTCGACGGGATACGGGTCACGCCACGGCTTGTACTGGCCCTTTGGCGTGCCGTAGGTGCCCATCACAGCGCCTTCGAGCCACGTCGCCACCGAGTACTGGTTGTACCGAAACAGCGCTTCAGCCCCTTCTTTCCCGGTCTTCGTGCGCTCGTTCTGATAGCGCTGGAGTTGCTCGAGCGCCTCGCTTCTCGGTTCCGCAATGCCCGGGGCCTTACACTCGATGACACCGAGAGGAATACCATTGACGAACAGCACGATGTCTGGTTTGATGGTCTCGATTTGCCCCTCAACGCGGAACTGGTTGAGCGCGAAGAAATCGTTGTTCTCGGGAGTCTCGTAGTCGATGTATTCGACCGTCTGATGTTTTAGGCCGTGGCCGCGGTCCTGTTTGACTGATGTATGCTGGACGAGTTTCTCGTGGATCTGCTGGTTCTCGTCCATCGTGCTCGTACCCGCGACCTGCTGGACCTCGCGGACGACCTTGTTGAGGTTGTTCTCGTCAATCCACGGGTTCAGCCGTTCGACAGCAGCGCGAAGGCGTGGCTCAAGTACAGCCGACGATTCTGTCTCACGAGGGTCGTTCCACACCGTCTGCTGTTGGTCGACAACATCCCACCCGAGTTGGCTGAGCGTCTCAAGGGCAGGGAGTTCGGTCTCAGCATACTCGTCTGGCATCGGTTAGTCAGCGATGTTGACGCGGACCTTGCCGGTCAGGAGATCCTGCATCAGGCCGCGTTTGAGTTCTTGGAACTTTTCTTTGGTTTTCTGCTCTTGCTCTATTTTTTCCTCCACTTTCTGAATCTTGTCAACGATTTGATCCTGCTGTTCCCGTGGGGGAAGAGGGACCTTGACATTTTTCAAGTTTGTCGCATTGATGTTTGCTTGGCTGGCACCTCGCGTCGCGATAGAAAATAGGATTCCTTGTCCAATATGGGAGTTCAGGTAGTAATTAAGAAAGTACGGGTTCATTTTTTCGTTCGTTCGAAGGCAGATAAGATACGACGCGAATACGTATTCTCCTTCGAGATCGAAAATGCCCGACTTGCCAACGAGATCAATACTATTGGTCCGATTAAACAGGATGTCACCCTGCTCTACACGGTACTTTTTTGCTTGGTCTTCCTCTAGATCAGAATATTTCATCGGGGAGGAAACCATTTTGCCGTCTTCGATATTATTCATGCGGAAGACGGGGTACTTACCTTCTGTTGAAAGACTTTCAGAGGTACCATATTGAGCCTTAGTTGTGACTTCGCCAACAGTAGCTACGTTCCACGCTTCTGCGATCTCAGTCGTTACAGGACCGAGCTGGACTGATTGGGTCCCACTGTGATCTTTCCCGAAGAAAATCAGGTCTTGGATGAGTCCGCGTTTTAGCTCTCTTGTCTTACTTATGATATCGTCTGTCTGCTGAATCTGATCGTCTACTGTCGAGAGGATGTCGGCTATTCGGCGCTGTTCGCGCAACGGGGGAGTCGGAACCTTCACTGCCTGTTGGAACGTCCGATTCAACCCTGCTTGAGCGGTCCCTGTCGTAAGTCGAAGTATCTGGTCTAGACCGATTCGAGAATTAACAAAATTATATAGGAATCGGGGATCGTACTTCTCGTCATCTACACGAATAATATATACGTGTGAGTTAACAGCTGCACGTTCTTCGGGTACGCTGTTCACGTATGTCGACTTTCCAATGGTCGCACCATCTTTGACGAGCAAGATATCGTCTTCTTCTATTTTTCCTGACTTCAATCCATCATAGTAATCTTCAGAAATACGAACCGGTTCGTCAAGGTCGAACGACCCGCCTGAGATATGTGCCCCACCAATACTCAATACTGAATCCGATTCGGACCGCTCCGAAGTTTTCGGTCTGCCACCTGTCTCTAGGCTGGATAGCCAACTCGAAAGCGACTCAATTCGCCATTCGCTCGGAACTACCTCTGACTTTGGCCCGAGCTGGACTTTATTATATCCCTTAGGTATGTCACTGAATTCTTGAACAATCTCACTCATCGGTAGTCCAGTTCCTCCATGTACTGCCCAAGCTCGTCGTGGGTCTTCCGCCGCTCCTCACTAAGCTCGTTCAATTCCTGAAGCTTTTCCGTCACATCGATAGGTTCCTCAGGTTCAGTCGTGTCGACATAGCGCGGTACGTTAAGGTTCCAATCATTCTCTTCGATCTCCTCGAGATCGACCAGTCGGCTGTGGTGATCTTCTTCCCGGCCAGTAAGATGTGTCTCGGCTAGATATTCGACCCCCTGCTGTGTAAGCTGGTTTTGGTTCGAGAGTTCTTCGAACACCTGCACGCCAGACTCTCGCAGCGTCTGATCCTCGGCGTAGATGAACTGAACTTTGCCCTCGCGCTCTTTGGGTTTGTCCTTGTTGAGGATGAGGATACAGCCCGGCGATGACGTATTATAGAACAGGTTCTCGGGAAGTGCGATGACGGCTTCGACGAGGTCTTCTTCCAGAATCGGTTTGCGGATCTTCTTTTCCGATCGCGACCGGAACAGGATGCCGTTGTCCATGACGATACCCGCCTTGCCGGTCTCCGAGAGCGATGCGAGCATGAGCTGGATCCATGACCAGTCGCCTCGGTTCTTTGGCGGCAGCCCGTACTCGAACCGGTTGTACGGCTCGTTTTCCTGTACCCACTCTTTGTTCCACTTTTTCTGATTCCATGGGGGGTTGGCGACAACGCGGTCGAACACCTCGAGCTCGTCGTGTTCGGTAACGAACTTTGGCTTTCGTATCGTGTCGCCTTTCTCGATCGTAGCGTCTTGCAGTTCGTGCAAGAGCATATTCATCTGGCCGATCGCCCACGTGTTCAGGTTCTTTTCTTGCCCATAGAGGGAAATATCGTCACGCTCGCCGCCCTCTTGCTCGACGTGCTGGGCAGAGTAGATGAGCATCCCGCCAGAGCCACATGCCGGGTCATACACGCGGTCGCCGGGATCGGGGTCGACACACTCAACGAGCAGTTGGACGACCTCGCGAGGCGTGTAGAACTCGCCGCCTTTCTTGCCGGAGTCGTCGGCGAACTTCCGGATGAGGTACTCGTAGGCCCGCCCGAAGATGTCAGGGTCCTCGAGGTCGGCGTTGCGGTATCGGTGCTTCGAGAAGTGTGTCACAAGCTCGTCGAGCGTAGCGTCACTGAGACGCTGCTTGTCGTTAAAGTCGACAGAGGTGAGTACACGCTCGGCAATGTCGTCGTTCTCGTCTTCGATCGCCTCGAGTGCCTTGTTGAGTGTCGCACCGATGTCGGTCTCCTGTGCGGTGATGTGGCCCCAGCGAGCGCGTTCGGGCACCCAGAACTCCTCGTGAAGGTCACGATCGTCTTTGACGATCTCTTCGGGGATGCCATTTTCTTCGGCGACCTCTTCGGTTTCCTCTTCGAAGCGGTCGTTGACGCGTTTCAGAAAGAGCAGCCCGAAGATGTAGTTCTTGTAGTCGGCGGCGTCGATACTGCCACGGAGAATATCGGCAGCTTCCCAGAGGTGACTCTCGAGCGTATCGAGGTCGAGAGTGTCGGGCTCGTCTTTGGCACCCGGGAGAGTCTCTTGCTCAGAATCCATACGAGCAACCAGTAATTGGATCTATGTGTAACTTTCCGTTGGGCGGAAACACGCCTCTCGTGGGCAGACCGATTCGACAGAGAGTATCAATTGAATACGACAATGGACTGATACCATGCTACCACGGTGTTCGAGTATGGTCGAAGACGAGATCCCACAACCGGCGGCAGACCCATATTCGCCGGGCGATCGGGTACGTGTCTACGTCGGCCACGGGGACCCAGACACACAGTACTATGGCCTTGTCTGTGAGGTTCTCGAGGTACTCTCAGACGATCTTCATGCTGAGACCGGTCGACAGTTGGGCGCATACTCATACCGCCTACAGAGCACGGAACAGGGCAAAGAACTGCAACTCACGTTTCGTCATTGGGACCTGATCCCCGAAGAGGTCGAGCTATAACAAATACAAAAGTGAGGGATTTGAATCAGTCCGTAGAGTATAGTAAAATATGTTCTGGATCGATTTGCCTTTAAGTACTCGTCTTCGACCATTGTGAAAGTGTGGTACCGGGTTTTACCCGAGGAAAACCTCATATACGGGCTTTTATGCCCTAATCACAAACCAGTAGATACTTAAAGCTCATCGGCATAGGCGGCGGTGTGGTGTCACAACCTAACGCACATCACGCGAAGGCCAATATCACGATCTCGGAGTCGCTTCGCAACCGGCTCCGGATCGAAAAGGCCAAGCGCGGTCTCACCTACGACGAACTCTTGCGCCTCGAGTTCGACTTCGAGGAGCTTGACGAACCCGAGGCTACGTGACGATGACAGTTGGAATAGCCCCCTCGTGCTCTGTTAGGGTGATAGCTGTCAGAGCACGAGTGAACCCGACCCATGGCGAAATAGCCAGACGCTGGGTCAGCTGTATGTTTCGTCGCTATGGCTTTACCACTTGTGCTATTTCGCTGATCGGTCGGGGATCACGAAATCCCCACTATGAACGACAGTCTACGTCCGGTCAGTGACCGGCAATGTCAATGCTGTATCGCCCTTCAACCCACCACCATCTGGAGCGTTTGCGATCGGATCCGCGAGCGTGTAGCTCAGCCCCAGAGCTGCCGAGGTGACTGGATATGACGGAGGAAGACGATGGGCGAAGCGACTTTGCCGACGCAGGGCGACGGAAAGATCGGGGTTCCATGAGCGATGGACTCACACCTACGCCGCCTGCCAAGGCCGTGGAGTTGTACCTCAATCAGCGAGAACCCGAAGTCTCTGAAAAGACATACCAGAATCACCAGTATCGTCTCAAGCAGTTCCTCGCGTTCTGTTCCGATCACGAGATCAACGACATGAACCGTCTTACAGGGCGGAATATACACCGCTTCCGTGTCTGGGCAAGCCAAGATGTCGAGCCGGTCACGCTCCGTGGCTATCTCCAGACGTTCCGCGTCTTTCTCGAGTTCTGCGCGGCGATCGACGCCGTCGAGCCGGGAATGCGCGAGAGTGTCCAGATCCCAGAAGTCGAGCCAGAAGACGAGGCCCGTGACGAACATCTCGAAGCCAGTCGAGCGGAGTCAATACTCGAATACCTCGAACAGTTCGCGTACGCCAGTCGAGAGCACGTCGTGACGGCGATCCTCTGGCATACGGGAATCCGTCTTGGAACACTCCGATCGTTCGACGTTGGCGACTTCGACCGGGATGCGCAGTGTCTCGACGTACGACATCGCCCAGAAACGGGTACACCACTAAAGAACAAGAAAGCGGCCGAGAGATCGATTGCTGTCGGACCGCACTACTGCGACGTGATCAAGGACTACATCACGCACAACCGTGAGAAGGTCACCGATAGCCATGGTCGTCGCCCACTGATCACCAGCTCTCAAGGTCGGCTTAGCGAAGGGTCGATCCGTGAGACGATCTACCGTGTGACACAGCCGTGCGAATTCGGCGATTGCCCACACGGGAAGGATCCGAAGACCTGCAAGCATCGGCGGCACGGCCAACGTGCTGGCTGCCCATCTTCACGGTCTCCCCACGCGATTCGACGTGGCTCGATCACGAACCATCTACGAACCGGATCACCGCAAGAGGTGGTCTCCGATCGAGCAAACGTCTCGGGTGACATCCTCGATAAACACTACGACGAACGAACCGAGCGCGAGAAAATGGAGCTTCGTCGCGAATTCATCGACGGGTTATAACCAATGATGAACTCAACTCCACGGCAACACGGTACACGTTCTACCCAGACCTTGGCAGGCATCCGTATCGATCAAGCCCCGGCGAGTCCACTACAACTTCTCCGCCGTACTCAGGGTTCGACGCCGCAGAGGACGGGCCTTGAAGCGTCCTGCTTCCGCACAGACGTCTAAATGCGTTTTCAGCGCACGTATTGTAGCACTTTCCCGTCCCGATCAAGACGATCGTCACGCTTCCGACGGCGATCGACGGCAAGCAGTTCGTAACGAGTGTCGTCAGTCTTCGCGCTCATCGCTTCCGATGCGACGCACAGATCGCACCACTGCACACCTACTCGTCGATAAGGCCGGAGCCGATCGCCGACTGTGATAACAGCTCCGTAACCGCGGACTATTAACGGGATCATCCAGTATGTGTGTATATGGCTAACGTTCGTGTTGCAGGAACAGGGTTAACAGCGTTCGGAGCCAATCCCGAGCGGACCGGACGGGATCTCTTCGCCGAAGCAAGCATCGCGGCCTTCGAGGACAGCGGTGTCTCTCGAGACGACGTCGAGGCCGTCTTCTACGGCAATTTCATGGGCGAACTCGCAGAACATCAGGGCCATCAGGGGCCGCTGATGGCCGAAGCCGCAGGCGTTCAGGCACCCGCGACGCGGTTCGAGTCCGCGTGTGCTTCGAGCGGCGTTGCGGTCCGCGAGGCGGTCAAGCGGATCCGTACCGGTGAAAACGACGTACTCCTCGTCGGCGGCGCAGAACGGATGACCAACCTCGGCACCGCAGGTGCGACGGAGGCACTTGCGATCGCCGCGGACGACCTCTGGGAGGTCCGCGCCGGGACGACGTTCCCCGGTGCGTACGCGCTGATGGCCCAGGCCTACTTCGACGCGTTCGGCGGCGACCGTGAAGACTTGGCCCATATCGCCGTCAAGAACCACGACAACGCGCTCCCCAACGAGAAGGCCCAGTACCAGCGCGCGATCGAGGTCGACGACGTGCTCGAGGCTCCGCTGGTCTCGGAACCGCTCGGACTCTACGATGCCTGTCCGATCTCCGATGGCGCGTCCGCGCTCGTACTGACCAGCGAGGACTACGCCACAGATCACGACCTCGAGGCACCAGTCGCGATCACGGGCACTGGCCAGGGCGGCGATCGGATGGCACTGCATGACCGCGATTACCTTGCGCGCTCGCCGGCCGCCCGCGAGGCCGGCGAAGAGGCCTACGCCGACGCCGATATCGATGCCGGCGACGTAGACGTCGCGGAAGTCCACGACTGCTTTACGATCGCCGAAGTGCTGGCGCTCGAGGCGCTCGATCTCGAGCCGATCGGTGAGGGGATTTCGGCGGCCCGCGACGGGCGAACGACTGCCGACGGCGAGTTGCCGGTCAACCTCTCGGGTGGGCTGAAGGCGAAGGGCCACCCGGTCGGCGCAACCGGTGCCTCTCAGGTCGCCGAGATGGCGACGCTGCTTGCGGGCACGCATCCAAACAGCGACCACGTCGCGGATGCGACGACCGGCGTCACCCACAACGCGGGTGGGACGGTTGCGAGTGCGATGGTTCACGTCCTGGAGGTGGTCGCGTGAGCCGAGCGATCGCGATGACGCCGGACGGATGTCCGGAGGTGATGGACGAATGAGCGACACTGATGACGTCGCAGACGCCGGCTTCGACGAGTGGCTCGACGCCGCCGAAACCGGCGACGCCTACTACCTCGAGTGTGCCAATGGCCACGGCTCCCTACCCCCGCGGCGGGTCTGTCTCGACTGTGGCGCGACCGATCTCGAGGAGGTCGGCCTCCCCGAACGCGGCGAGATCGAGACGTTCACCATCACGCACGTTCCGACGCCGGCGTTCGAAGAGGACGCTCCGTATGCGACTGCCATCGCGAACGTCGGTCCCGTGCGGATCACTGGGCAAGTTGTGGGGATCGATCCCGAGGGGGTTGAGACGGGGCTCGAGGTCGAACTCGAGATTACGGTCTCGGAGACGACCGGCGAGCGCGTGATCGGGTTCCGACCGGCATAGTCCGTTCGCGACCGTCGGTACGTGTCGTTCATGGCCAGCAGACAGCACGAGCCGCAGTTCCCAGCTCGTCGGTGGTCGACTACTCGTCGATGTCGACAGCCAGCAGTTCCGCACGCAGATACTCGACGAACTCGTCGGGATGTTCGGCGTGGGGCAACTGCGTCGCGTAGTCGATGACGACCAGATCCAGATCGGCAGCCGCCGCGAGGTCGCGCCCATCTCGAAGTGGAACGAGGCCCGCATCGCGGCCCCAGACGAGCGTGGTCGGCGTCTCGAGGACGGCCAGTTCGGTCGCAAGGTCGAACTCGGGATCGAGGGTGCCCGCGGCAAAGGAGGCGGGAGCGTAGCGCGCGCTGGGCTGGTGGGCGCTGTCCCAGGTGTACTGAACCGTCTCCGGATCGATCCGGCTGGTATCGTAGTACCCCTCCCGGTCGTAGAAATAGCGGATCGAGGGTTTGCTCGCGAGCAGGTTATAGAGCGTCGTCCCGACGACCGGTGTCCGAAGCAAGGTTCGGAGCCACGGCCGCTCAGTCGCCGTTTCGTCGGTCGGGCAGATCAACACCAGCTGCTGGAAGTCGGTTTCGTCGGCGGCATCGACCACGAACGAGCCAGTCAGCGAGGAGGCAACGACGATCGGCTCCGCCGTCACGTCGCCCACGAAGTCACGGATGAACTCGGCATACAGGGACGGCGTGTAGATCAGCGGCGGTCGCTCGGAGCGGCCAAAGCCCGGCAAGTCGACCGCGTAGACGTGATAGTCCTCGGCTAACTGTTCGACGATCGGTTCGAACTCGTAACTGCTTGCGCCTGCGTAGATCCCATGGCACAAGAGCATGTCCGGATCGGTCGGATCGCCGGCGACGGTGTAGGTCGTCTCGATCCCTCGCCAGCGATAGGTGCGTTCGATGCCGACCAGCGGGTTCTCGAGGTCACCGGCACGCCGTTTCAGCAGGCGATTGCCGACGATGGCCCCGCCGACAGTTCCGAGGGCTGCACCGAGGACTGTTCGGCCTTTCATACGAAGCAGTAGGACGGCGACGGCCTTAGAGTTCAGGTTCAGATACAGGTTCTGCTGCAACCGCGACGGGTGCTGCGATTCGAGCGACCGGCCTACTCGGCACTCGAGCCGTCCGCGTCGGCAGCCAGATTCTCGACGCAGGCCTCGACGGGTTCGAGCACGTCAGTTGCGATCGAATAGGGATCGGTCTCGCCCTGCCGGACGGCTTCGGCGAGGTCGTCGATGCCGCCGCTGTCGGCAAGTTCGTCCTCGAGCAGCGCATGGACGTCCTCGCGCAGTAGCGTTCTGATTTCTTCGGCGTAGCGCTGCCGGACCTTCTCGGCGTGGGTTCCGGAGTCGACGAGGTACGACCGGTGGTTCCCGAGTTCGTCGATGAAGGTGTCGACGCCGGTCCCCTTCGTGGCGACCGTCTCGACGATCGGGGTGGTCCAGTCGTCGGTGTCGTCACCGCTTTCGTCGACATCGCCCCAGCCCGCGCCATCGCCGTCCATCGCGTCGACGCCGTGGTGGCCAGCGCCACCGGCGAGTCCGCTTTCTTCGCCAAGATGGACCATCTCACGCAATTCTTGGACGGTCCGATCTGCGCCCTCGCGGTCGGCTTTATTGACGATGAAGATGTCGGCGATCTCTAAGATGCCGGCTTTCAGCGTCTGGATGTCATCACCCGAGCCCGGCGGGACGAGGACGGCGACGGTGTCGGCGGTCCGAACGATGTCGATCTCGTTTTGACCGGCACCGACGGTCTCGATAATGATCTTGTCCTTGCCGAAGGCGTCCATCGCCTTGACAGCGTCTGCAGTGGCCGTCGAGAGCCCGCCGAGGGTGCCACGGGCGCTCATCGAGCGGACGAAAACATCCATGTCGCCGACGGTCGACGCCATGCGGATGCGGTCGCCCAGTACGGCACCACCGGTAAACGGCGAGGAAGGGTCGATCGCGATGACCCCAACCGTCTCGCCACGCTCGCGGTAGGCCTCGGCGAGTTTGTCGACCAGCGTCGACTTGCCTGCGCCCGGCGAGCCGGTGATGCCGATCACGTCGGCATTGCCCGTATGGGCGTAGAGCTCCGAGACGAGGTCTCGATACCCTGGCGACCGGTTCTCGATCTTCGAGATGACTCGAGCGAGTGCGCGGTGTTCGCCCGCCAGCAGCGCTTCGAGTAGCGATTCGTCGGCTTCGTCCATGGTCATCGCTGCGGCGCGTTTTCGCGGACGAATTCGATGGTTTCCTCGATCGAGGTCCCGGGGCCGAAGATGGCCGCGACGCCGTCGTCTTTGAGTCCCTCGCGGTCCTCGTCGGGGATGACGCCGCCGGCGAGCACGAGCGTGTCGTCTTTGGCACCGTACTCCTCGAGCCCGTCCATGATCTTCGGGACGAGCGTGTCGTGGGCTCCCGAGAGAATGGAGATGCCGAGGACGTCGACGTCCTCTTGCACGGCGGCCTGAACGATCTGATCGGGCGATTTGTGCAGTCCGGAATAGATGACTTCGAAGCCGGCATCACGGAACGCGCGTGCGATGACGTGTGCCCCGCGGTCGTGACCGTCGAGGCCGACTTTGGCGACGAGACACCGAATCGACTCCGCTTCCTGTTCGCTGCTCATACCCCCCTCTTTCCGAGCCGACTGTTTGACTTTAACGGAAAATTATTTCCATCGTCTGGTGCAGCGACGGAATTCCGTGGCGGCCACGGGTCGGTGATCGAGTGGCGTTGTGACGGCATGAGTGTCATATCGCCCAAAACTGGACCGAACCAAAGGCTAAAGAGCGAAACGACCGAACATTCCAGTAATGACTATCGTTCGTCTGCTGCGGAGGGATCTATCGTGGGCGTCGAAATAAAAGAGACCAGGGTGACCGACGCCGAGTTCGAGGAGATGAAAGGATTCGTCTTCGAATATCTCGCGGCAAGCGTCGAGAAGGAAGACGAGGGTGGGCGGATGCGCTGGTATCCGTGGCACTCCGCCGAGTACCGCCACAATCACATCCTCAACGTGGTCGATCTCGCAACGGAAATCGCACAGAAGGAGGGCGCGGACATCGACGTCACCCGCGTCGCCGCTCTCTTTCACGACGTCGCCAAACTCGAGACCGACCAGGAACTCCACGCCGAGGCCGGCGCTCGCGTCGCCCGTGAGTACCTCGAGTCCCACGGCGAGTATCCCGAGTCGTTCGTCCAGCAGGTGTGTCGTTCGATCGAACACCACTCCTATCAGGGCGATCTGACCGATCTCGCCCTCGAGACCCAGTGTCTCATCGAGGCCGACCTGCTCGATAAGGTCGGTGCAAACGGGACCGCACTCATGCTGTTGCGCATGGGCTATGAGGCTCGCACGCACATGGACAGCGAAGAGATGGTCGAGCGCGTCTTAGAGCGTGGGTACGACGCCGCCTCGCGCGTCCAAAGCGAGACCGCAGAGAGCATCGCCCACCAGCGGCTCAAACGCGTCAAGTGGTTCAGCGAGTGGCTCGAAGACGAAATCGCGGCACTGGGCGAGTAACCGATCCGTCGAGGACAGCGCCCACTCGAGGCGAGGGTTTTCGAAACGGAACCACCCACAGCAGCGACCGGTGTAACGGTAGATCGGAGCACGACGTTGTTATTCAGAATTATGCTTGGAACCGAATCGGTCAGCTCGGTCATTACATGTGCGAATCTATCGTAATATGACGGAACAGGTAAATTCGAGTAAGAAGGCAAACCAACCGATTTTTGATAGAAGTGTGGATGGTGATACATATGCCCTCTAAAAAGACGTGTCCGGACTGTCAGGAGCCGTTAGAGCAAATGGAACTGCAAGGAACTGACGCCTTAGGATCACTCTCGATCGTCTCTCCAGCCTCAGACGACAAGTTTCTGAGCAGCATCCGCGCAGATGAAACCTTCACACCAGTTCCATACGTCTGTCCCGAATGCCGACGAACTCTCGTGTATGCGGAATAGTGGCCGAAAACCAGACTCGAGACACCGATAAGCAGCATCATACGATAGAATTGTGGCCCATTTGCTGCAGTATCACTGCGACTCTGTAATTAGTGGATATTCTATACTGAACGCGACTCCCGCGAGCGACTCTGAATAACAAAACCGTATTGTAATTACTGATGATCCACCGCCAACACTGGTGAGGTCACCGTTAGACGATCCCGAGCCCCATCGCGAGAAAGAGCACGCCGAAACCGACGAGAACGACGGCACTGCCCGCGGCGACGACGGGTGCGAAGGCGTCGACGCGCCGACCCGCCGCGACCAGCGCCGCCGGATAGGCGACGATCCAGCACGCGATTCCCGCGAAGAAGCCAACCAGAAGCGCCGGCGATCCCGTCTGGACGACCAGCGATCCCGCGAGCGCGCTCCCGACCGCCGGGGCGTGTGCGAGGACGTCGAGCGTGCCGGGCTCGAGCAAGCCGACGCCGACGGTGAGCCAGAAGCTGATCTGGTAGGGGTTGGTCAGCGAGAGCGCGAACGTCTTGCGAAAGCCAGAGGCGGCGCTTCCGGCAGCGTCGGTAAACGACGTGGCGGCTCTGGCCTCGTCGATCGCGCCGATGGCGAAGTACAGCATCAGACAGCCGCCGGCGACGTACAGCGCGGGACGAAGCCCCGACAGGCGGTCGATGACGGCGACGACGCCGGCCAGCGTGAGCACGAAGAAGATCGCGTCCGCGAGCATGGCCCCGAGGCCGGCCCGGAAGCCGGCCGCCCAGCCGCGGACGACGCTCTCCTCGGCGATGATTGCGTTCATCGGTCCCGGTGGTGCGGCCAGCGCGAGTCCGAAGAGCACGCCAGCAAGTGCTGTCACGATGAGGGCAGTCACGCGTCTCGCTCGGCAGTGGGTGATACAGCGCCAAAAGCGCAGCGAACGCCACGGGCCGGACGACAGTCCACTCGAGAGGGGGCCGACACCGGTAGCGGACCTGATTCGACACATAAACCAATGACAGCTTAGTTGCTCGCGCCCATACCGGTGCACATGGAGCACCGTCGGTTTCGATCGCGTCCGTTCCAGGTGGTGAGCGTGCCATGAGACGCCGGGAAATCGTGGCTGGGCTCGGCAGCATCGGGGCCCTGGCCAGTGCAGGTGGACTGCTTCTCGGAGACGGGCTCTCGTCTCAAGCCGACACCGCCGACGCGGACGATGGCGGTGATGACGGTGGGCCGCTCACCGTCGAGACGATCGACGCGCGGGGAAGCGATGCCGGGACGCTGTCGGTCCCCAACGGTGATCTCATGGTCGTCGAACTCTTCGTCACCGGCTGTGGCAACTGCCAGGCGCAGATGCCGAACCTCGCCGAGGCACACGCGCAACTCGTCGCAGACTATGGCGACGAGCTGACGTTTCTGGGGGCGACATACCAATCCCCGGAGGGCAAGCCGCCGGCAGAGCTCCGGGACTGGTGGCGCGGCCACGGCGGGAACTGGCCCATCGGCTACGACCCGACAGGGGACATTGCGGCCCAGTACGGGATCGTCGGCTACCCAGTGACCGTCGTCATCGACGGGAACGGCGAAAAACGCTGGGAGAAACTCGGCATCACGTCGCCGGACGTAATCGTCGACCGCGTCGAATCCATCCTCGAGACGAGCAGCGACGGGGCGACGAACTCGTCTACCGACGCCAACGCCACCGAGTCGACATCTACCTGAGCGGCCGTCCATAGCCCGGGCGGTGGGCTGTTTCGGATCGGAACGAGCCACCGATTCTGCCCGCAGGCAGTCGTGAGCAGCTACCGTTCTCCCGGTCCGTCTCCGAACCCAGTGAGGAGGCCAGTGATCGACGCCGTCCACGACGACTGGTCAGCACCGAGCGCGGTGAGTCCGGCGTCGCTTGCGAGGCAAAGCCGGCCGCTTGCGGCGGCGATCGCTGGCTCCGTGCCGACTGCATCCGGCGTGGACTCCCACCACTGCGAGCCGTCGGCGGTCGAAAGTGCGTGCAGTCGTCCATCGGTGGTCACCAGACAGACGGTGTCGCCGAGAACGACCGGCCCGGTCACCGCCTGCCCGAGCGCTTCTCGCCAACGTTCGCTCCCGGTACTCGCGTCGATCGCATAGAGGCTGCCGTCCGCACTGGCGACGTAGACGGTTCCATCCACGACCGCTGGCGACGCCGGGAGTCGACCGCCGGTATCGAAGCGGAACTGCCGTTCGCCGTCAGCGGCGGCCAGCACGCACAACGTGTCGCCACAACTCAGGTAGATCCTCCCGTCCGCGACCGCCGGCACACCACGGATCGTCCCCTCGAGATCGATGTCCGTCTCCCAGTGCTGGTCCCCATCAGCGGCCGCGAACGCGACGACGCGGTCGTCACAGGCGACGTAAACGACACCATCGGCGACAGAGAGCCCGACGATTCGATCGTCGACTGACTCCGTCCAGACCGACTGGCCGGTCTCGACATCGATCGCAGAAAGTGTCTCGCCGCCGACGTAGACCGTCCCGTCGGCAACGATCGGAGGCGTTCGGACCGACTCGTCCATCGCGTGTCGCCAGACGAGCTCGCCGGAGTCAGCCTCGAGCGCCGAAACCACGGCGTCACCAGCGATGTAAACGGTGTCATCGACGACCGCGGGCGTCGTTTCGATCGCGGTGTCCGACTCGACGCGCCAGCGTTCGCTGCCGTCTGCGAGCGCCAGCGCGGCCACGCTGTTCCCGTCGGCGATGAAGACAGTGTCGCCGACCAGCGCTGGTGGAGCCTCGATGTCGCCGTCGGTCTCGAGGTGCCACTGGGCCGTCGGTCGGGTGCCGAGTGCGTCGCCCGCCACGACGGCGTTCGTCCCTGCCGGTCCTGCACCCGCCATCGACCACTCGCGACCGTCGTCGGCCTCGTGGTCGCGGACGTACTCGAGTCGCTCGGTCGCGGTCGTCGCCGCGCCCGCGACGCCCGGAACTGGGTCGTCAGTGAGCGGCCGAACGGCGGGAAGCGCGTCGACGGCATCGACCGCCGTCAGAATCCGGAGCGCGCGGGTCCGAACGCGCCCGTCGGGATCGGCAAGCCGCGGCCGCAGATCGGCCGCAATCTCGCTTGTGTTCTCCTCGAGCGCCGCCGTCAGTTCGGCGACATCGGCCAGTGTCGCGCCAGTTGTCGCACGAACGTCGGCGTCGGCATCCGACAGCGCCGCGAGCAGATCGTCGATCACCGTATCGAAATCGTCGGGATCGTCGTCGGCCATCGACGCCAGCGTTCGCCCGGCGGTGACGCGGACGATCGGACTCTCGACGGCAAGCCCGGCCGCGATCTTCGAGATGCCCGTCGGACGGAGTTTCGCTGACTCGTCGGCGAGGACCGACAGCGCGAGGACAGCCAGCCCGGCGGCCCACGGTTCATCGTCGAGTCGCCGCCCCATTCCGGAGAGTTGCGTGTTGATCTCGTCGGTGTGCGTCGGCGTCTCGCCGCTGACGAGCGAGGCAGCTGCGTGCAGTCGACCGTCGGTTTCGTCGATCGCGTCGCCCAGCGCAGCGCCGTCGTCCCGGCCCGTTACCGTGAGGATTCCAAGCGCGAGCGCTGCGTACCCGCGGACAGCTTCGTCCTCGGCCTCGAGCAACGCGACGAGTCGATCACGCGCTGTCGCCGCGTCGTCGGGAGCAGCGGCTGCCAGTCGAGCGATCTCGCCGGCGAGCGATTGTCGGTCCACGCCGTCTGCGTCGAGTTCGTCGCACAACGTCGCGGTCACGGGCTGTCCGTCGGTCTCCGCGACAGCCGTCGTCAGCGCACGCTCGAGGCCGCGCCGTTGGCGGCCGCCCGTCTCCCGCAGTCGCTCGGAAAGCGGCGTCCTCGCCGCGGCGATCACTTCGGGATTCATCCGGGCGACGTCTGCAAGCGCCATCGCGACAGCTTCCGCGCGTTCGTCGCCGGCCGACAGGATCGCCGTCACCGTCTCGAGCGGCGTCGGCTCGGTCTCGGCGTCGGATTCGAGGAGCATCTCGAGCGTCTCGAGCGTGGCGGCACGGACGGCCGGCGTCGGCTCGACGAGCAGGTCACAGACGGCACCGACAGCAGCTTCGGTTTCGGTCCCAGTCTCGAGGCCGAGGACGGACAGTGCCTCGCAGGCGGCGACGCGACGCGGTTGCGCGTCGGCCTCGGTTTCCGCGACGGCGAGTGCGACCGTTGGCCGGCAGTCCTCGGCCGGCTCTGTGGCGACCGCCGCGAGCGTCCGGCGAGCCGTCTCACGGACGCTGCGATCGGTATCGTCGAGCGCGTCGAACAGTCCCGACAGCGCCGGGCCGATCGCGTTCGGGTCCGTCGCCGCGATTCGCTCGAGGGCCAGTGCGGCGGTGTGACGAACGTCAGCGTTGTCGTCCGACAGCCGCTCACCGAGCGCGTCGACGGCGACGCGGGCGTCGTGGGGTCGCTCGGCGGCGATCGTCACCAGATCACGAGCGGCCCCGAGCCGGACCGTCGCGTGCTCGTTGCCGAGTCGCCGACGTACCGATCGCACCGCTGGATGGGGGGCGGTCGTCTGCGACATCGCGATTTCTGCCAGCCTACTGGCAGCGTAGCCACGGACCCACTCGTCGCCGTCCTCGAGTTGCTCGATCAGTTCCGGCACCTCACTGTCGCCGGGGGTGTCGCGAGCGATCGCGCCGACCGCCGCCGTCGCCCGGTGACGAACTGGCTCGTGTGGATCGTCGAGGCGGGCGGCGAGTTCGGGGACGACACACCGGGCCGAAGCGGGTTCGGTCATCGAGACGGCGGCGATAGCGCGAACGGCTGCGAGCCGGACGTCGTCGTCGTCGACCGCGAGGGCATCGGTGAGGTCAGCAACGGCGGGAGCGACGGTCTCGGGAGCCGCGTCGGCTACGGCAGCAATGGCCGTCACGGCGTGGTCTCGAACCGGCAGGTCGTCGCGGGCTACCCGGCGGGCGAGAGGGTCGACGGCAGCAGTAACCGCTTCGGGCCGGTCGGTGGCAAGCATCGCCAGCGTCGCGGCCGCGTCACTTCGGACGGTCTCGAGCGGGTCTGTGAGTCGAGCGACGAGCGCGTCGACGGCCGGCACGACCGCACCGGGATCGGCCTCGGCGACGTCTCGGAGCGCACCAACGGTGTTGGTTCGGACGGCAGCCACATCGTCGAGGGTCGCGGCCAGCGCGTCGACGCCCTCGCTGACCGGTTTGGGGCGCTCCGCCGCGATGGCCGCGATCGCTGCCGCGGAATCGACGCGGACGGACTCGCGCTCGTCGGTCAGCCCCGTCACGAGGGCGTCAACCGACGACGCAACTGTCGCCGGCCGATCGGTCGCAATCGCATGCAGCGCCCGCGTTGCATGCTCGCGGACGGCCGGTTCGTCCGCGAGCCGGTCGACGAGCAGGTCACGGGCCTCGAGGACGGCATCTGGATCGTGCTCGGCGATGGCCGCGAGAATTACGGCGGCGTTTTCCCGAACCGAGACGGCGTCGTCGTCGATCGCCGTCATGATCTCGTCGGTCGCCGGGATGACTGCTTCGGGATCGGCCTCGGCGATCGCAGCGAGAGCAGCCATCACTCGAGTCCGGACATGTCGTTCGTCGTCTGTGACGGCAGCCGCGAGGGTCGTCACCGAGTCAGCAACGACGGTCGGATCGTCGACTGCGATCGAGGCAAGCGCATCGGCGACATCCGCCCGAATCGCAGTCGATCCATCGAGTCGCTCGAGCAGCGCCGGTACGCTCTCCTGCGTCGCTTGCGGGTAGACCGACGCGACGGCTGACAGCGCCGTGGCTGCGTGAGATCTGATCGCAGGCTCGTCTTCGAGACACTCGGTCAACGATGCCACCGCGGATCGCACGTCCGCCGGCCGATCGGACGCCTCCTCGGCCAGCGTGCGAGCTGCATACTCCCGCACGTCGGGGTCATCTGCCGTTAGAAACGTCTCGAGTTCGTCGATACCGAGGGTGACTTCGAGCCCCTCTTCGGCCGTGATCTCATTGTGGCGTGACATAATCCGTCTCGTGACACGTGCGATCGCGAGCGGCGCGATCTGGTCGAGAACGATACGTATACACACACGCAGTTAATGGTACGCCCGGCACAGTCAGATCGACACGACGGTCGGCTGTGTCGTCTCGTCAGCCAAAAGTGACTGTCTCGACAGTTCGTCAGTGAGTCGTGACAGTCTCGTACGGACCACGCAAACGAGGCACCGCTCGTGACTCCATCAAGGGGGCCGGAGTCACACACCGTCTTCGTAGCGACCAGCGGTCTCGCAGAAACGGAGTCTGCTAGGCTTTCGCCTGCCAGCTTCGGACACGATCGGCGCTGACACCGTCGACGTCCTCGGCGACCGCGTCGGGGTCGGCCGCCGTCAGATCCTCGAGATCTTCGATCCCAGCATCGGCGAGTTTCTCGACCGTCTTAGCACCGATACCGTCGAGCGACTCGAGATCGGAGCCCGACTCGCTCTCGCGGGCCTGGAACTCCTGGTAGTTACAGATCGGGCAGCCGAGCACCCAGGGCTCGTCGCCGCTGTGGACGACGAGTTCGGGCAGGTCGTGTTCGTCGCAGTACTCGTCGGTGACTTCGATCTCGCCGCGGCGGGGCAGCGGTAGCGAGTACTCGCAGTCGGGATAGCGCGTACAGCCGACGAGTCGCGACCCGCTCTGGAGCGTTTTGATCGCCAGTTCGCCGCCTTCTTCGGCGGTTTCACCGCCTTCGTCTCGCGACGACTCCGTCGTCGCGCTGTCCTCACCACATTCGGGACAGTCACCGATGATCGGCCCTTCACCGGCGTCTTCGGCCTTACAGAGCGGACAGCCGTGGACGAACGTCTGTCGGCCTGCGAGCATCTTGACGTGGTGGAGGTCGTGTTCGTCACAGGTCTCCTCCATGATCAGCGGCTTGCCCGTCGAGGGCAGCGGCAGCGTAAACTCACAGTCGGGGTAGCCGTCACAGCCGACGAAATACGACCCGTGGCGGCTCCGGCGCACGAGCAGGTCCTCGCCACACTCGGGACACGGCCCCAGCCGCTTGTCGTCTTTCAAGGACTTTCGAAGCTGGTCGCCGATCTCCTCGCGTGACTCGGCGAGGTTGGCGAAGATCTCCTCGAGCATCTCCCGCGATTCGTCGGTGACGTCATCAAGGGTCGCCTCACCCGAGGCGATCGCGTCCATGTCGGCCTCGAGTTGGGCGGTCATCTCCTCGCTGACGACGCGGTCGGCGTAGTCCTCGGCGGCCTCGACGACGGCCATCGCGAGCCGGGTCGGGCGCGGCGGGTCGCTCTCGACGTAGCCACGGTCGTACAGCTTCTCTAAGATGTCGTGACGGGTCGATTTCGTCCCGATGCCCAGGTCCTCCATGGTCTCGATGAGCCGCGACTGGCCGTATCGGCGGGGTGGCTGGGTCTCTTTGGCCTCGAGTTCGACGTCCGACAGCGACAGTTCCTCGCCTTCGTCGACATCGGGGACGTAGTTCTCGCTCGTGCTGAAGTAGGGGTAGACGTCGTGGTAGCCGGGCTCGACCAGACGCTTGCCGTTTGCCTTGAGCCGGTAATCGTCGACCTCGGCGACGACCTTGAGGTGTTCCCAGACCGCGGCGTCGGCGACGGTCGCAAAGAACCGGCGGACGACGAGTTCGAAAATCTCCCACTCGTCGTCGGAGATGTCGCCACGGGCAGGGATCTCGCCGGTCGGATGGATGGGCGGGTGGTCGGTCGTCTCCTCGTCACCCTCTGTCGGGGTGATCTCGTCGGCCTCGAGCAGCGATTCGGCCGACTCGCCTAACGTGGTGTGGCCGACGAAATCGTCGAGCAGTTCCTCGGGATCGAGATCGTCGGGGTAGACGGTGTTGTCGGTCCGCGGATAGGTGATGTAGCCGGCGGTATAGAGGTCTTCGGCGATCGACATCGCCCGTTTGGCCGAGTAGCCGAGCGAACTGGCCGCGCGGATGAACTGGGTCGTGTTGAACGGCGTCGGCGGCGTGTCGGTGCGGGTCCGCCGGTTGACGTCGACCACTGTCGCGGCGTCGCGCTCGGAAAGCGTTTCGTAGACCTCGTCGGCGACGGCTTCTTCCCAGACGCGTTCGGCCTCGTTGTCGTCCTCGTCGCGGTAGAAGTACTGGGCTTCGAAGCTCGTGTCGTCTTTTTGGAGGTCAGCGAAGAGCTCCCAGTAGTCCTCCGGATCGAAGGCCTCGATCTCGCGCTCGCGGTCGACGATCAGCTTCAGCGTCGGCGACTGCACCCGGCCAACCGAAATGAAGTCCTCGCCGAGTTGCCCGGCAGACAGCGAGAGAAAGCGTGTAAGCGCGGCCCCCCAGATCAGGTCGATGATCTGGCGGGCCTCGCCGGCGGCAGCCAGATCGAAGTCGAGATCGTCAGGCTCGTCGAACGCCTGCTGGACCTCGTTTTCCGTGATCGAGGAGAACCGCACCCGGCGAATGGGGACGTCCTCGTCCACGTTTCGGACGATATCATAGGCTTCCTTACCGATCAGTTCCCCTTCGCGGTCGTAGTCCGTCGCAATCGTCACGCGTTCGGCGCGACGGGCCAACAGCCGTAGCGTCGCCACGATATTCTCTTTCGTCGGCGTCTTCTCGACGCTCGCGTCGATCAACTCGACGGGCTCGACGTCTCGCCAGTCGGAGTACTCCGGCGGGAAGTCCACGCCGACGACGTGGCCCGACAGCCCCACACAGCGCTTGCCGCCCCACTCGTAGACGTTGACCCCGTTCTCGCGACTCGAGTCGTAGGTGCCGCCGCTTAAGATGTCGGCGATCCGGCGGGCTGCGTTGTCCTTCTCGGTGATTATCAGTTCCACCGCGGACCACCTCCGAGTCCTCGAGCGTCCGGTCGCCGTCGTCGCGGACGAGTATCGGTCATCGTCGCTCGGTACGATTGAGCGTTTGATAACGCTTTCGCCAAAACCGGGCGACAGCGCGGGTGTGCGTACGCTACGCGTCGCGTGGGCGCGTGCGTCAACGACCACGTGAACAGATCGCGAACAGGTGCGCCGCCGGCACTTCGGCAGCAGTGACACGTCGTCTTAGTTGTCAACAAACGCCGAGGGTCATGGTACCGACCCACTTATTTCTACTCGAGGTGTAGACTACACCGCGTGTAAACGCGGAGTGAGATACATCATGGAGAAAAACGTAGGCGGATTCGATCGTACCTGGCGGCTCGTCGGCGGCGCACTTCTAGCGATTATCGGTCTGGCCGCGCTGGTCGGTGTCGTTTCGATCGGCACCATCGTGCCGGCCCTGCTGATCGTCCTCGGTGTCGTGTTTTTCGCCACCGGCGTCCTTCAGAAATGCGTCCTCAACCGGGTGGTTGGACTCGACACCTACCGCGGTGAGGAGACGGAGACCGACCGGATGGACGAGGTGTCCGCGGACCGGCCCAGCTAACCGTCAACGCATACGGTCTGCTATCCCGGTTTCTCGGTGCAACCCCAGGTCGGTCGCGGGTGCATCGGTACTGACGGACAGGAGTCCGTATCAAGCAGTCGATCAGCCGAAATCGAGCGACGACAATTCTTTTGTGTGTGATTCTCACACCAAATCGTCTTTCAAGCAATAGCTACGACAGTTTTATTACCACTAAATCATACCACCTAGTTGTATGAGCGAATTCGAGCAGTTCAGTCAGGTCGGTGAAGCGGACGTCACGCGCGCAATCGGACAGGAGTGGACCGAGGAGTTCATGGACTTCTCGGACTCGGACGTCATCATCGTCGGCGGCGGCCCCTCGGGGCTGACCGCTGCGAAGGAACTCTCCGAGCGCGGTGTCCAGACGATGGTCGTCGAGAAGAACAACTACCTCGGCGGCGGTTTCTGGCTCGGCGGCTTCCTGATGAACAAGGTGACGGTACGCGATCCCGCCCAACAGATCCTCGAGGACCTCGAGGTGGATTACAAACAGGCCCAAGACAGCGAGGGACTCTACGTCGCGAACGGGCCCGAGGCCTGTTCGGGCCTGATCAAGGCCGCCTGCGACGCAGGCGCGAAGATGCAGAACATGACCGAGTTTACGGACATCGTCATCCGCGAGGACCACAAAGTCTCGGGGATCGTGATGAACTGGACGCCGGTCCACGCGCTGCCTCGCGAGATCACCTGCGTCGACCCGATCGCCGTCGAGGCCGACTTAGTTATCGACGCGACCGGCCACGACGCGATGGCGGTCACGAAACTCGACGAGCGCGGCGTCCTCGACGCGCCCGGCATTCAGGACGCCCGCGAGCGCGGCCAAGTCATGGACCAGACCGAAGACGACACCTATGGCGCACCCGGCCACGACTCGCCCGGTCACGACTCGATGTGGGTCGGCAAAAGCGAGGACGCCGTCGTCGAACACACCGGTCTCGTCCACGACGGCCTCATCGCGACCGGGATGGCAACCGCGACGACCTACGGCCTCCCGCGGATGGGACCGACCTTCGGTGCCATGCTCGTTTCGGGTAAGCGCGCCGCACAGGTCGCCTTAGACGAACTCGAGGTCGACGCAGAACCCGTCGAGTTGACCTCGCGAGCCGCACCGGCCGACGACTAACCACACTTCCCCCACCCGATGGTCGAACAAGTCATCTGCTATCGCGCCCCGACGACCGTCGCCGACGTCGACGCGATCGCCGACTGGCTGCGAGCACGGATCGACGCCGACGTAGCTGTGCGCGACCGCTTCCTCGAGGCCCACCGCACCGAGGACCTCGCCGAGCGGTTCGCCGAGGCGCGCGTCACCGCGCCGTACGACCGCAAGACGGGCAACACGATGCTCGGGACGATCCGCTACGAAGAACGTGCCCTCGAGCACCCCGAACGCGAGGGCGGCGTCCTCTACGACGGGGTCCAGATCCAGCGGGCACTCAACGCCGCGCTCCCCGCCGCAGAACGGGGGCTCGAGACGCTGCACATCCCGATCCTCGATCGGGCCATCGGGACGTGGGGCGACCACGACGGCCGCTGGCACAAGCGCGTGATCGTCCTCGGCCAGCCGGCGCTGGTGTCGGTGCCCGGGCTCTACGAGGCCCCCGCAAAGCCCGAGGCGTACTACAAGGAAAAGCAGCGCCACGCCCTGCTGTCAGGTGATGCGCCGCCGCGAGAGGTCCTCGAGAACCAAGTCGAGGGCGACTTTCTGGTCGCAGACGACCCGCGGACGACCGATGCGCTGTGTGGGTACGTTCTGGCGGCGTACCACTACCTCGAGACCGGCGAGGCGTTTTGCGACCGAGAGGGCTGTCGGCTGTTCAACGCCCACTCCCACGAGGACCTGATCGACGCCCAGTTGCGCGAGCCCGCCTTCTGCAGCGAGCACGCACGGCTGTACGCGGAGTGAGACGGTCTGCTGTCCCGATTTACCGGTGCAACCGCAGGACGGGTCGCAGTTGCACCGGAAACGACTGACAGCAGACCGTATGAAAGGAGTCCCTATGCGGAGTCTCGGGGGCGTTTCCGGGACCGGTGCGTATTTTCGTCGCAGTCGCGTTCGAACCTGTATAATGACCGAGGAGTTCACCGTCGAGATTCCGGTCCAGTATCGCGATCTCGACCCCCAAGGGCACGTCAACAACGCCGTCTACGCGAGCTACCTCGAGACCGCTCGTGTCGACTATCTGGAGGACGTACTCGACGTTGCAGCAGAAGACATCTCGTTCGTCGTCGCGACCCTCGAGATCGAATTCAAGCACCCGATCACGAAGGATGACGATCCAACAGTCGCACTCTGGATAGCCAACCTCGGCGAGTCCAGTTGCACCATGGAATACGAGATCCGCGTCGATGGGACGGTCGCCGCGACCGCCGACACGACGATGGTCCACATCGATCCCGACACGGGACGACCGTCGCTGCTTCCTGACGAGGTTCGAGCGCGAATGGAGCCGTTGGAAAACGTCGATCCGTCAGGGTGACGATCTCAGGACGGTCACCCGAGCAGGCCGCCGGTCAGGCGGACGACGCCGAAGACGTGTGTTTCGTCCGCGACGGCGACCGCTCGCTCGCGGAGCCGGGTATGTGCAGCGTCGATCTTTTGCTCGAGCCGACGAGCCGGATCGTCCTCGTAGCGAAGCTGTGTCGTCGGCGGCGTCGAGAGGACGACGATTGCCCGAAAGACGGCGTTGACCGGCGGGGCGTACCACTCCCGGCTCGGGGCAGCGTTCGCGAGCACGACGGTCCCGTCGGGACCAACGAGGTCACACCAGTCGTCGACCGCACCGGCTGGCTCTGCGAGCATCCCCACGACGAACGTCGCGAGCACGGCATCGATCTCGTCCGGCGCGTCGGCCGCGAGCGGTGGTTGCGTCGCGTCGCCCTGTAAGACGTGGACGTTGTCATAGTCCGCAGTCGCTACTCGTGCCCGCTCGAGGACGGGCCGGGTGAAATCGATCCCGATCACGGTTCCCTCGGGGCCGACCTGTTCGCGAAGAAACGGAAGGTTCGCCCCCGTGCCACAGCCCATTTCGACGACGGTATCGCCGGGCTCGAGCCGGCAGGCGGCGGCCGCTCGCCGGCGGAGCTGTGCGATCCCGGGCGTGCGGCGTGCGATCAGATCGTAGAGTCGTGCCCAACGACCGTAGAACGCCTGTGATTCCGTCGCCATCGTGGGGGCTTAGACCAGCGATCGGACCGTGTCTGCGACCGACTCCGCGTCGGTACCGAGTACGTAGATCAGTGGTTCGATCCCCATCCCGCCGGTCTGGTAGAGCACCGTCGCTTCGGGTTCGTCTTCGATCGCCGCGCCGACGCTCGAGGCGACGTCGTCGGATTCGTCGAACTCGGCGGCGACGTGGCCCTGTGCGGCCAGTTCGTCGATCAGTTCTGGATCGTAGGTGATGTTGATCCCCGCCGACACGTCCGCGCCGTGGCGACGTGCGGCCAGCAACACGCTTGCAACGTGTTCTGAGACGCCGAACTCGGGGTCTGCTGGGACGGTCGCTCGCCCTTTTACGTCGAAGATTCGACCCGGCACGCCCGCAACGTCGTCGACGTCGTCGGCGTCGGGCGTGCAGGCGACGAGGTTCGCGCCGACCGCAGGGATGAGCGCGGTAAAGCCACTCGCCGTCTCGAGGATGCGCAGCCCACGCCGGAGCGACGAGAGCACCCGCTCGCTGGTCCGCAGATCGCTTTCAGGGTCGTGGACGCGAAAGCTCGAGCCGTGGTCGGCTAGCTCCGGGACGGCCTCCTCGTGGAGCTGGGCAAGCAGGTCGCCGCCAGCCTCGAGTTCGCGGATCAGCACCTCGAGTTCGATCAGGGCTTGGACGGGGGAGATCTCTTCGGCGGCCAGGCCGGTCCCGAGTTGCTCGACGAGGTCTTGGACGCGGTCGTCGGTGGCGATGCGATCGTTGACGGTCACGTCGCCGTGGGCGTACTTCGAGACGGCGCTCTGGCTAATCCCGAGGACGTCAGCGACCTCGCTCTGGGTGAAGCCCCGATCGCGCAGATCGCCGGCCAGCAGCGACCGGACGGTTGGGAGAAACTCGTCCACGACGATTTCTTCGACGAATTGCATTCGTTGCTCGACGGTACGGGCGGCTGACGTGAGAAGTTGTTGGTCTACTGGGACGCAGCTCCCAGCCGGAGCCGCTCAGACGAGCGGGACGAGCAGCGCCGCGAACTCGTAGTCGAAGATGTGGTTGAGCATCGCGTAGGTGACGACGCCGAGAACTAGACTCAGGATCCACGCGCCGGCAGCGATCCGGCCGATCTTCGCGTGGGGCGTTTGTCTGAGTTCGGCGGGCGTATGGCTCAGTCCCAGAACCAGCGCATAAAGGACGACCGGCACCGAAATGATCGAGAGGATGATGTGGATCGCCAGCATGACGAGGTAGGCGTAGTAGACGCCCTGGTGGCCGACGAACTCTTTCGTGCCGCCGCCGCCGACCTTGAGCAGATAGACGACCAGGAACCCAAGGATCAACACGAAGCCGCTGACCATCGCCAAGCGGTGTTTCTCGACCTCGCCTTTGCGGATCCAGTACCAGCCCAGTGTCAACACCACCGTCGCGGTCGTGTTGATGACCGCGATCACGTGCGAGAGGAGATTGACCTGTGCGTTCGTCAGGTCGGGATAGATCGGCACATCGAGCAGGAACGTTCCGAGGACCAGCGCGTAGCCGACGATCGTCAGGAGGACCGTGACACCTAGCGGCTGCTCCCGAAGATGCCGTCTCGCATCAGCAGTTGCCATTATCGACCGTTAGGAGCACCGCCGTATCATGCTTGCTGTTCGCTTCGAATTCGATCGAGATCGATGGTGCTGTGGCTTCGGGTCTCGAGTCGCCGTGGCATACGAGCTGCTGTCACTGGATTTCGGCGCACCTGCCGGCACCAACTGACTGGAACGCGTCTCAGTCCGCTAGGTCGGTCGATTCCTCGAGCGTCACCGTTCCATCGTAGCCGACAGTGACGTGGTAGCCACAGAACGGGAACGAGACCGTTCCGCCCGGTCTGGTCGCACCGTTCGACCGCTCGGCAAAGAGCTCGTCGAGCGCTGCCGGGTCGATGACTGCATGAAGCGGTTCGTACTGCGGCGGTGCGAGGTCGACCGACTCGATCCCTTCCGCGTCGGCGACTGTTTCGATCACCGCCTGACTCGGCGGTTTCGCTGGCTGTGCGTCGCTGCGATCGCCACCCTCCACCATCGTATTCGGGCCTTCCAAACCTGATGGAATAAAACTGTCTTTCGAGATGTGGCCTCGTCACCGGGTATCGATATCGACTGTCACAGCCACGAATCCGCGGCATTGGAGCCGTTCGAACGCAAACGAGGGGCTACAAGTTGTCGTGAGAGAGCCAGCGACGGCTACTCGATGTAGATCGCCGGTTTGCCGGGTCGTGCTTTCGCCGCCAGTTCGTCGTCGGCGTCGGCCCGGCGGACGGTGACGGTCGCCCCGAACTCGTCTGTGACGAGCCAGGTCGCGTGCTCGAGGACCTCGAGTTCGCGGGCAGGGCCGAGCAACTGGCCGGACTCCGCGCCGTCCTCGCGGCCGACCAGTTGCCCGACGAACGCACCGACGGTCTCGCGGTCGGCGTCGACATCGTCGGCTGCGAGCACCTGCTCGATGATGGTGTCGGTATCGCCGTCAGGGGCCCCCTCATCGACCAGTTCGGCGGCCCGGTACTTCCATTCGCGAGCGCAAACCAGTTCGATGCGCTCGGGCTCGTCGATCGCGGCGACATCGACGATGTCTCGGACATCCTCGAGCGTACGTTCGACCAGCTGGCGCTCGAGCTGGTAGGCCGATCGATCGCCTGCGGGCTCGGGCCAGTCGGCTTCGACGACCAGCCCGTCGCCCCGGAGTTTGTTCCAGAGTTCTTCCCCGAGGTGGGGGGCCATCGGAGCGATCAGCGCGGCCAGCGTCAGCAGACCGCGTCGGTAGACCTCGTCGTGTGGCCGGTCGTACGCGCGGTAACGCCGGAGCAGGCGTGCGAGTTCCTGGATCTCGGTTGCGGCGCGGTGGAACCGGAACCGCTCGTATTCTTCAGTGACCGCGGCGATCGTCCGGTCGATCTCCCGGTCGACGTACGCGTCGTGATCGCGGCGTTCGACGCGGGTGTCGCCCTCCTCGACGAAGTCGGTCGCCATCCCATAGAGCGTCTGCTGGAGGTCGTAGGCCCCGCGGACGTTGTTGGCGGTCCACTCGAAGTCCTGTTCGGGGTGGGCCGCCGAGAGGACGAACAGCCGCGTCGTCTCCGCGCCGTACTCCTCGGGTGCGACGACGTTGCCCTTCGAACTGGACATCTTCTCGCCGTCGTACAGCACCGTCCCCTGACTCCGGAGTTCCTCGATCGGTTCGCGGTGCTCGAGCAAGCCCAGATCGGCCAGCGCCTTCGTGAAAAAGCGCGTATAGAGCAGGTGGAGGATGGCGTGTTCCTCGCCGCCGACGTAGACGTCGACGGGGAGCCACTCGTTGGCGCGATCGGTGTCGAACGGCGCGTCCGCAAGCTGCGGTGAGAGGAATCGCAGGAAGTACCACGAGGAGTCGACGAAGGTGTCCATCGTGTCCGTCTCGCGCTCAGCAGAGCCGCTACACTCCGGGCACGTCGTCGCCTTCCACTCCTCGGCGGCGTCCAGTGGGTTCCCCGTGGTCCGGACGAACTCGGGGAGTTCGACCGGGAGTTCCTCTTCGGGAACCATCACCGGCCCGCAGTCATCGCAGTGGACGACCGGAATCGGCGTCCCCCAGTAGCGCTGGCGGGAGATCAGCCAGTCGCGCAGCCGGTAGGTGACGTCTTCGGAGAGCGCGTCGTGGTCTTCGACGAGTTGCCCGCGGGCCGCCACGCTGTCGAGGCCGTCGTACTCGCCGCTTCCCTCGAGGGTGCCCTCGCCGGTGTAGGGTTCCGTTTCGTCGCGTTCACTGTCATTACTGTCACCTTCGGGGACGATCACGCGCTCGATCGGCAGGTCATGCTCGAGCGCGAAGGCGTGATCGCGCTCGTTGTGGCCGGGCACGCCCATCACGGCCCCAGTGCCGACGTCTTCTAGGACGTAGCCGGCGACGTAGACGGGGAGTTCGTCGCCGGTCAGCGGATTGATGGCGGTCGCGTCGGTTTCGATACCCGCAAAGCCGACCTCGTCGGGGGCCTGTTCGCGGACGGTCTCGACGTAGTCGGCGACCGCGTCGTCCGCCTCGGCCAGCGTCCGCGCCAGGTCGTGACCCGGCGAGACCGCGAGATAGGTCGCGCCGTGGATCGTCTCCGGACGAGTACTGAACACGTCGACGACGTCGGCGCTCTCGTCGCCTGCGTCATGGGACACCTCGAACGTGATCCGCGTGCCCTCCTGACGGCCGATCCAGTTACGCTGAATCTCGCGGACGCCGTCAGGCCAGCCCTCGAGGTCGTCGAGACCCTCGTATAGCTCTTCGGCGTAGTCGGTGATCGTAAAGAACCACTGGTCGAGTTCCCGGCGGCCGACGGGAGTCTCACAGCGCCAGCAGACGCGGGTGCCGTCGCGCTCTTCGACCTGTGCGTCGGCTAACACCGTCTCACAGTCGGGACACCAGTTGACCGTCGCCGCTTCGTAGTCGACGAGCCCGTCTTCGTAGAACTGCTCGAACAGCCACTGGTTCCACCGATAGTAGTCGGGCTCACAGGTGGTGATCTCCCGAGACCAGTCGTAGCCAAAGCCCATCGTCTCGAGTTCCTCGCGCATGCGCCGGATACACGCCTGCGTCCAGGATTCGGGGTCGGTCTTGCGCTCGAACGCGGCGTTCTCGGCGGGGAGGCCAAAGGCGTCCCAGCCCATCGGGTGGAGGACATCGTCGCCCTGCATCCGGCGATACCGCGCGTAGGCGTCCGTAATCGCGTAGTTGCGGATATGCCCCATGTGGAGCGTCCCCGACGTGTAGGGAAACATTCCGAGGACGTAGGTCGGATCCTCGGCGTCGGAATCGAGCGCGTAGACGTCGTCACGCTCCCAGACGTACTGCCAGAACTCCTGTACCTGCGCGTGATCGTAATGACTCGTCATTATCGGGAGATCCGTTGCGTGTCACTCGGTGGGCCGGCTATATCATTGTTCGGCCGTGGACGACGGTCTTGCCGAGCGTCATGGCCAGCGTTGGCTGCGTCGACCGCCCGCTCGAGCGGTTCGACGCCAGTCGAACGGAGTGGCGAATCCAGTGCCTATGGAACTGTGGGCTGGACGTAACAAAGCGAGTTGATCGTCTCCCCTCGAGTAATCGAATGTCCCGCTCCCGTGACGATCGTCCATCGACGGTCACATTTTTCGCCATCATCGTGGCCGCAGCACTCGTATTTAGTGCGCTTGCAGTCCTGTTCGCACCGGAACTGACGACCAACGAGCTGACGACGTCCGGAGTCGACTCGGATGAGGTGAATGCGACAGACGACCGCGAGCACGTCGATGAGCCCGAACCGGCGACGGCCACGAGCGATCCGACCGACGATAGTGTCGATAGCGGTTCTGATGACGAACCCGGAGAGGCTGCCCAGTCAGCCGACAGTGGTCGTGACGACGGTGTCGATACTGATGACGATGAAAATGGCGACGCCATCGAGATCGTCGACCGGACGCTCGAGGAAGCCGGTATCACTGACGATGTCGACGACTCGGACGACCGCGAGCGCGGTCCGCCCGTCGGTGCCGGGCCGCCCGACGATGCAGGCCCCCCTGACGACTTCGACCCGTTCGATGACTGAGACGGGCTGCTGGAAGTCGGTTCTGGCGCATCGGCACGACGGTTCGCGGGACCTGTCGGAACTGACGGCCACTCAGCGGATGTGCCGTCCGCTCGATGCCGCGAAACGTCTCGTATTTCGTGACACTCTCCGGACGCGACTGACGGGACGCCCTTTACTCATGATAGCATAACACATCACATGACTTCGACCGCACTCGTCACCGGCTGTTCGTCGGGCATCGGCTACGAAACGGCTCGCGCATTGCTGGCCGATGGGTGGGACGTCTACGCGACCGCGCGAGACCGCGACCGGGACAGCCTCGAGAACCTGGCCGACCGCGGTGTCGAGCCCGTCGCGCTCGATCTGACCGAGCCCGCGGACGTCGAACGTGTCGTCGGTCGTATCCGCGAGGAGGCCGGCGGCGTCGACTGTCTGGTCAACAACGCGGGCTACGGCCAGTTCGGCCCGGTCGAAGACGTACCGACGGACGTCCTCGAGCGGCAGTTCGCCGTCCACTGTTTCGGCCCGCATCGGTTGATACGGGCGGTCCTGCCGGGTATGCGCGAACGCGGTCGTGGCCGGATCATCAACGTCACCAGCGCTGCCGATCGCCTCGCGCTGGCCGGCATCGGCGGCTATAACGCATCGAAATGGGCCCTGGCAGGGCTAAGCGACGCGCTCCGACAGGAACTGGTCGGGTCGGACGTCGAGGTCGTCGTCGTCCAGCCCGGCCTCGTCGCGACGCCGTTTTACGATCGCGCCCTGCGGGAACTCGACGCGGCCGCGACGGCCACGCGATCGCCGTCGTCCACGGACGAGGACGTGACAATCGGGGCTGCAGACGCCGACGTGACCGTCGTTAGACCGACGCAGTATACCGATCTCTACCGCGTGCTCCAGCAAGTTCGCGCCGTCGAGGGCGGTGGTCGCCTTATCAACGACCCCGAAGACGTCGCCGAGACGATTCTGACGGCCGCGACGGTTCCCGATCCAGAGACCCACTACCGCGTCGGTCCACTTCCCCTGCTTGGCTCGCTGTACGGAACGCTCGTGCCGGCGACACTCCGAGACCAGCTGACGAAACTCGGGATTCGGCTAGCCGCGAGCGAACCCGTCCTCGAGTTGCTCGAGCGACGGACGCCCGAGGCGGGAACCGAGCCGTATCCACGACGGTGACGGTTACGTTTGCGCGGCCGTCCCGCGTGGAACCTCGCGGCCGCCGCTGTCGGCGATGTATGCCGCCAGTCCTGCGGCAACGAGCAGGTTGCGGAGCGACCGGTTTTCCTGACGTGGGTTCCAACAGACACTTCTATGCTTTCTCTGTCGGATTATGCATGGGTGCTTCGGACCTGTATGATCCGGATGGGATCACTCCACTCGCGTGGCGACTGCTCCGCGTCGCTGCCGGATACGAGCAGCGGGCGGTCGAACGGGAGATAGACGAACTCATGCAGGCACACGTCTCGATGCTCGAGAGCGGAAATCGATCGCTGTCTCGAGCGCGACGAAAGACGCTGTTGGATCTCTACAGCACCGAACTCACCGACGAGCAGGTACGGGCGATCGTCGATCACTTCTAGTGACAGGTTCACGAATAGAAGGGCTTAAGATCAATAATGATAATTCCCGCCTGTATCAATGATACACGGACTGTTGGGTGGATCAAACAAGAGATTAGTACAATTTCTCCTTGCGGGGATTGGGATGGTGGCGATCGCAGCGGCACCAACGCCGGCTGGCCTCTCGGTCGCGGGCCAGTACGCGATCGCGACCATGTTCTTCGCCGGCTTCCTCTGGGTGACCGGAACGCTTCCGCTGGCGGTCACCGCATTGACGATTCCTGTCTTGCTGACTGGCACTGGCATCTACAACTCCATGGACACCGCACTCGCGGGGTTCGCAGATCACATCGTCTTCCTGTTCCTCGCGGGCTTTATGCTTGCAAACGGGATTCAAAAGTACGATATCGACCGGCGGATCGCGCTATATACCATCGCCAAGATGGGCAGCTCGCCGCGACGGCTGGTTCTCGCGATCATGATCGTGACCGCCGTGTTGTCGATGTGGGTTTCGAACACCGCGACGGCCGCGATGATGACACCCATCGCAGTCGGGATTCTCACGCAGGTGCTCGATCGCGACGATCTTGCATCGTCGAACGAACCAGTACCCGACGCTGACGCAGCCGACGCGGCCGAGACGGCCACCGATGGTGGGGCCGTCGGCTCGACGGCCGACTTCACGAACATCCAGATCTCGATGTTGCTGGGGACTGCCTACGCAGCGAGCGTCGGCGGCGTCGGGACGATCATCGGCACGCCGCCGAACGCGATCCTCGTCGGTCAGCTCAACGCCATTCTGGACTACGAGATCGGGTTCGCCGAGTGGTTCCTCGTCGGCTTCCCGGTCGTCGTCGTGACGCTCCCGCTAGTGTGGTTCCTCCTGACGTACGTGCTGTACCCACCACAGATTCCACAGGTCGACCAGGCTCGAGCCATCGCTCGCGAACAGCTCGAGGCAGAAGGCGAACTCGACCCGCGTGGTAAGCGCGTGGCGATGATCTTCGCCGCGACGGCCGGTCTCTGGATGCTCGGCGGCCTCGGTAAAGTCTTCGAGCCGTTCCTCTCGAATGCTTGGATGACGACGCTGTTCGGCGGCGATAAAATGACCGTCCTCGGCGTCGAGGGCCATCAAGGCCTGCTCTACTACGTGATGGTCGGCGTCGCTGCGGTGCCGGCGCTTGTCTTGGCTGATACGATGGAGTGGGACGAACTGGTCGACATCGACTGGGGCACGCTACTACTGTTCGGTGGCGGCATCTCGCTTGCGAACGCGCTGGCGGACACGGGCGCGACGGAATGGATCGCCGAGACGGTGTTCAGCGGACTCGTCGGCGCACCCATCGTCCTCGTCATCGGCGCGGTCGTCCTGCTGGTCATCTTCCTGACCGAGATGACATCGAACTCCGCGACGACCAGCATCATCGTTCCCATCCTGATCAGTCTGGGTAGCGTCTTCTCGGCGACGCTCGGGCTGACCGACTTCTCGACCGCACTCTTCCTCTCAGTCTCCGGGGCGATCGCCGCGAGCTTCGCGTTCGCGCTTCCGGTCGCGACACCGCCGAACGCCATCGTATTCGGCAGCGGCTACATCAAACAGCGTCACATGCTCCGGACAGGACTCATCCTGAACGCGATTATGACCGTCATCCTGACGGGAATTATCTGGCTGCTGTTTACGTTCGTCTGGCCACATCTGCTGTGGTAAACGACGACTGAGCTTCATACACAGTCGTTTCTGCTGACTCGTGGTGGTTTCGAGCAGCCACCGTGGCTTCGGTGTCTTCTCGGCGGAGCAACTGTCAGCCTCGGTCGGCGCTCGCTTCGGTCGTCGTTGTGAGAACCAGCGGACGGTACGCCAGTCGATCGCCTCGAGGGATAACAGCGCGCTCGCCCGGACCACGAGAGTTCGACCGGACTGGCGGACGCTCGACACCTGTCAGGGATAGCGACAGCGGATCGGAACAGTCGGCCAAAGCGATCGCTCCGAACAGCTATTGTATCGAAATACGCATGGTAACATGTATGAACCGTCGAACAGTTCTCACAGCGACAGGAGGGATGTCGACGTTGTTCGTAACGGGCTGTCTGGGTGGGAGCGATCCGGTTGGCGAAGAGACCACTGACGTGTCGATGGTCGATGAGCAGTTCGATCCACGGAACGTCCACGCCGACACGGATGCGACGATCACGTGGACTAACGAGGACGAGACGCGCCATACGGTCACTGCAGCCTCGGACAACTGGGAGAAAGACAGCGAGGTTCCTGGCGGCGCGGAGACGACCCACACGTTCGGGGAAAGCGGGGTGTACGATGTCTATTGCAGCGTCCACGGCGACGCCGACCTGTCGGGGATGAGTATGAAGGTGAGCATCGGTGATGGTACCATCGAGAACCCACTCGACGATGGCAGCGACGCTGATGGGGGTGGCTACTACTGATACTGCCGGACAGACCGACGTGACACCGGTCACGAATTCGCGGCCGTCCCCGCAGGGTGCCGGCCGCATACATGCGACCGGCTTCGTATTGACTGTTGTCCAGTAGTATGAGATTGGGTCCCGCCTGTCTCGAGTGGCTCCGCGACGCAGTCATCGCTTTTGCCCTGCGTTTCACTCACGAACCGAGCGACGACGGGAGTAACTCGAGAGCGTACAGGCGAGCGAATATGGTTGAAATGCACCGCAGAAGTGTCGGTACCCGTGCTCAGAACGCCATCGCGTCTACCAGAACTGCGACCAGCACGGCTCCGAGGAACGCGTTCGAGGCGTGGAACGAGCGAAACGCCGCGGCCTCGGTCTGTTCGAAGTGCAGGCGAACGGCGGCCCAGAGGAAGATTCCCCCGAAGAGGACGACCGTCCCGGCGTACAGCATGCCGAGGTTGGTAATCCAGGTCAGTGCGATTGCGCTCGCGAGCGTCGCGGCGATGTAGTAGAGGATGTGTTTTCGAGTGACGGTCTCCCCGCGAACGACCGGCATCATCGGGAAGCCACCGCGGGCGTAGTCGTCCTTGTAGGCCAGCGCGAGGTTGTAGAAGTGCGCCGGCGTCCAGAGGAAGATCAGGCCCGCGAGTGCCAGTCCCGGCATACCGATCTCGTTGGTGACCGCAGCCCAGCCGATGAGCGCGGGCAACGCTCCCGCAGCGCCGCCGATGACCGTGTTCTGAACCGTGTTCGGCTTGAGCATGAGGGTGTAGACGACGCTGTAAAACAGGATCGCAGCGAGGCCAAGCGCCGCGGCCAGTCGGTTGATCGTCAGGAACAACGCAAGCGACGCGACGGTCAACGCAAATCCGAACGCGAGCGCGTTTCGAACCGGAATCAGATCGACCGCAAGCGGCCGTTCTGCCGTCCGCGACATCTGCTGGTCGACGTCGCGCTCGAGGACGTGATTGAAGGTGCCACTCGCACCGATCGACAAGACGCCGCCGCCGAGCGTCGCAAGGATGGTCGAGAGGGTGAGGTCGGAACCGACGGAACCGGCAGCCAGCGCCATGCCGGCGGCGGCGACGAGACAGAGCAGCCACATCAGGCGCGGCTTCGTCATGCGGAAGTACGCGATCGCAGTGAGCCGGGCGCGGGACAGTCGGCTCGAGGGGATGGTCCGTTCGGTTGCGGTCGGAACTTCCTCCTCGAGTTCCTCGAGCGGTTCCGGCGACTCGATCGCGTCGTCGTCGCTGCCGGTCGCAAGCTCGAGGTCCCAGGCGAGCGCGAGGACGATCGCCGAGAAGATCACGAGCCCGAGTGCGAGGTGGAGTCCGGGAACGATCGCGGCGGGGCCGACCGTCGCAGTGACGGCACCGACGCCGATCTGGACGACGTAGAGGAGCCCACCGACCACGAGGATCGACCGGACACGGCTCGAGACGTCGCCGAGGATTGCAGCGATTGCCGTCGTGGCGACGAGCAGGCCGACGACGGCGGCCGTCAGCCGGTGGGCCCACGCGATCGCGAGTTCGGTTTGGCTTAGCGGGTCGACCGGCGCGTGGCAGGTCGGCCACGTCGAACACGACGCGGTCGCGTTCGTCAGCGAGGTCGTCGCGCCGACGATCAACAGCAAGTAAACGCCCAGTGCAGTCACTGAGAGCAGCGCTGAAAAGCGTCGTCGCGTACTGATCGGACGGGGGAACGACTCTGTTGCCACGGCTATTCTCGTCTACATCGTTTGACTCCTGATATTTATGGCTCCCGCTTTTGCCGCTTTCATCCGCCCCCCTCGCATTTCGACTAGTTTTTTCCGCTTTCAGCCGATCGGCTCGTGGCACAACCGTGAGCGAATCCGGCAAGCGAGTCGACTCCAAGGCGGCGACACCGGCCGCTGTGGTCGTCGTCCGACGCTACATTCCCATGTCCGCGGCCGCGTCCGGAATCGGGAGGTCGTGTGGCGAGACGGCCAGCAACTCTCCGACGTGGTCGAGTGCCATATCGAACCCGTAGTAGCGCTCGAGTTCGTCGCCATCGGCGGCTGGCCGCACTTTCAACATCGCGTATCCCTCGCGGTTCTGTGCGATCGCTGCCGTAGTGCCCGTTTCGTGCTCGAACGTCAGGAGTCGTTCCGTCTCGGTTTCCTCGTAGGTGGCCGTAATGCCGTTTGCATCGGCCGTCCGCTCGTCGGCGTCGGTCATGAACGAACATCACGAGGCAACCACCGGGTATCTATCGGTTCTCGTCTGACATGCCTCGCTGAGACCAACACAGGAAGCCGATCTTCTGCCCCTGACCGACACGGCCACGGCGGACGCACATCGACACCGATTTTTCGGTTGCCTTCGAGGGTCGCCTCGTGAGCCGTTCCGAGTCACAGACGGCCCGCCGGCCGCTCGCGGCGTTCGAACTCACGCGAGCGGTCACACTCCAGTGGCTTGCCGTCTCTGCGATCGGCTTTTTCGGCTTCGCATACGGCTTCGGGCACGTCCTCGCCTGGATTCGTGGCACCGCACTCGAGCCGATCGTGATCGCGCCCTCGTCGCCGCCGACGGTGCTTGGCTGGCTCGCCGTCTCGATCGGCCTGCTGGTCTGCGTGGTCGTCCCTCACGAACTGCTTCACGGCGTGTTCCTCGCGCGGTACGGCGAGAGCCCTGATTACGGAATCGGCGTCTCACATTTCGTTCTACCCTACGCCTACGCCGGAACCAGCGGTGCGCGCTATACACGGAACCAGTTACTCATTGCCCTGCTCGCCCCGTTCGTGGTGCTGACGGCTGTCGGCATCGCCGTGATGGTCATCGTCCCCACGCCCGTGTTGATCGTGCCCCTGGCAGCGAACGCAGCCGGCTCGATCGGCGACCTCTGGATGGCTGCTGTCCTTTACCAGTATCCCGCGGACGTTCGCGTGGGTGATCCACCCGGTGACGTCCGCGGCTTCGGCATCTACGGCGCGCGTGGCCAGCCGCTCAACCGACGGCCAGGCATGCCACTGCTCGCACGGTTTCTGTCCGGAGGCGTCGGTACCCTCGCCATGATCGGACTCTACGCCTTGGGTGCCGTGTTGCTCTCGCTTGCCGTCGGCTCCGGCGACGTCGTCCTCGGCGATCCAGACGCTGGGTGGCTGTTGTTTCGCCACTATCGCCTGCCCGACGGCACCGCACTGCTCGAGGTCGGCGATCGCGCCCTACTCGGCGTCGCCGCCCTCGGCGGAGCCACATGGACAGCCATCGTGACTGTCCACCGATGGCTCGAGTCGGAATAAGAAATCATAACGCTCGAGCGCGTCCCATGCCGACACCGTCCCATGAGCAAGTGGCTTCGAAGCGGCCGCCGCCGAGACATCTGTGTTCTCCTCGCTGCGGCCGACGACGGCGAACTGCGCGGCCAGCAACTGAAATCACGCCTCGAGTCGCACTACGACGATCGGCTCGAGCCCAAGTCGTTCTACGGCTCGCTGTCGGCGCTGGTCGATGCGGGGTTCGTCGAGAAGCGAACGGCGGGACTTCACGATGTCTATGCGCTGACCGATCCCGGCGAACAGCGCGTACGCGACCACTACGCGTGGGTTCAAGACTGCCTCGAAGAATAGAGACGTACCGGGCGGTCGGTCGCTACTGCTCGAGCAGCTGGTCGCCGATCGTGTTCCGGAGCACTTCGCTGGTGCCCTCGTAGATCTCGTTGAGTTTGGCGTCGCGGTAGAACCGCTGGGCGGCGAAGTCCTTGGTGTAGCCGTAGCCGCCGTGGATCTGGATGCCCTCGTTTGCGACTTCGCGGCTCACTTCGGAGGCGTAGAGTTTGGCCTGCGAGGCGTCTTTGATGTAGTTCTCGCCGCGGATCTTCTTGTCGGCGGCCTTGTGCATAAGCAGCTTCGCGGCCTGAATCTTCGTGTCCATGTCCGCGAGTTTGTGTTTGATCGACTGGAACTCGCCGATAGGCTGACCGAACTGCTCGCGTTCGGTGGCGTAGTCCCGTGCTTCTTCGAAGGCCGCGCGAGCGATGCCGACGCCACGGGCGGCGATCGTGATTCGGCCGCCGTTGAGGGTCTTCAGCGCGTGGACGAAGCCATCACCCTCGTCACCGAGCCGTCGGTCTGCGGGGATACGGAGGTCGTCAAAGCGGAGTTCTGCGGTCGGACAGCCCTTGTCGCCGAGTTTCTCCTCGGTGCCTTCGACGATGAAGCCGTCGTCTTCCTCGGGACGGATGATGAACGACGAGATGCCCTTGTTGCCCGCGTCGGGGTCGGTCTTCGCGAAGACGGTGACCGTGTCGGCCACCGAGCCGTTCGAGATCCAGAGCTTGCCGCCGTTGATCACGTACTCGTCGCCGTCTTTCTCGGCGGTCGTGTCCATGGCAGGGACGTCACTGCCTGCACCGGCTTCCGAGAGCGCGAACGCACCGATGTCGTCACCGGCTGCAAGCGGCGTCAGGTACTCCTCTTTCTGGGACTCGTCGCCGAACTCGTAGAGCATGTTCCCCGCCAGCGAGGTGTGAGCGGCGACGATCGTTCCGAGGCCGCCCGAGCCACGCGAGATTTCCTCGAGCCCGATCGCATAGGAGTGATAGTCGAGGCCGGCACCGCCGTATTCCTCCGGGAAGGGCATGCCCATCAGGCCCAGCTTGGCCATCTCGTCGATGAGACCGGACGGGAACTCGTCGTCGTGGTCGATCTCGTCGGCGACAGGGACGATTTCCTCGTCGACGAACTCCGATACCATATCCCGAATCTGTTGTTGTTCGGGGGAAAGTCCAAAGTCCATATGCGACGGTTCGTGGGCTCGGCCCTTTATTGTTCGCTATTTCGTCTATCGTATTGTCTAGACTGTATTCTGTTTAGTAGTGTTAGCCTCGAGTGCGAAACGAGTCAACATCGGTATGACGATCCAGCGGACGAGCGACGCGAAGGTTAGTCGCGATCCGGAGCGGCCTCGTCCGGAACCTGCCCGTCGACGAGCGACTGGTCGGCGTACTCCTGGCGGATGTCCTTCTTGGAGAACTTGCCCGTCGCCGTTTTCGGAACTTGCTTGATGAATTCGATCTCGTCGGGCAGCCACCACTTGGGGTACTCGTCGGCGAGCATATCGTCGATTTCGTCGGGCAACGACTGGCGGTCGGCGTCCTCGCCGGGAACGACGAACGCGACCGGCCGCTCCTGCCAGCGCTCGTGGGGGACGCCGACGACAGCCGCCTCGGCGACGTCCTCGTGGGCCATGATCGCGTTCTCGAGTTCGACCGAGGAGATCCACTCGCCACCGGATTTGATCACGTCTTTCTCGCGGTCGACGAGTTCCATGTAGCCGTCCGCGTCGACGGTAACGACGTCGCCGGTTTTGAGCCAGCCGTCCTCGAACTCCGTCTCGTTGGCTTCGGGCCGTTTGAAATACTCCGTCGTCACCCACGGTCCGCGAATCCAGAGTTCACCGAACTCCTCGCCGTTCCAGGCGACTTCATTGCCGTCGTCGTCGACGACTTTGAACTCGAGGCCGGGGACCACCAGCCCCTGTTTGCTGCGCTTGTCGATTTTGGTATCGTATGCCGCGTCGTGCAGGTCGGCCTTGAGATGAGAGACCGACCCGATCGGGGCCGTTTCGGTCATTCCCCATGCGTGTAGGACCTCGACACCCTGCTCGTCGAACCATTCGATCATCGATTTCGGTGCCGCCGAGCCGCCGACGATCACCGTCTCGAGCCTCGAGAGATCCACATCATTCTCGGAACAGTACTCCATCAAGCCGAGCCAGACGGTTGGGACGCCGGCGCTGATCGTCACCCCCTCGTCTTCGATGAGGGTCGCGAGGTCTTCGGGCTCGGGCGATGGACCGGGGAAGACCTGTTTGGCACCGCCTGCGGTCGCCGTAAACGGCATCCCCCAGGCGTTGACGTGGAACATCGGGACGACGGGCATGACGACGTCGTCGTCGGCCATCGGGATCCCCTGTGGCGTCTGGGAGGCCATCGTGTGGCTCCAAAGCATCTGCTGGGTGTACTCAACACCTTTCGGGTTGCCGGTCGTCCCCGACGTATAACACATTCCCGCGGGTTGGTCTTCGTCGACGTCGGGCCAGTCGTAGTCGGACTCGTGGTCTCCGATGAACGACTCGTAGGGCGTCGCCTCGAGCTCGTCGGTCTCCTCACTGCCCATGACGACGAAGTCGACGCCGTCGAACTCGTCGTCGGCGTCGGCGACCGCACCCGCGAGTTTCGGGGCGAGCGATGGATCGACGAAAATGAGCTGATCGTCAGCGTTGTCGACGATATACTGGATGTGTGCGTCAGGGAGCAGCGGATTGATCGTGTGCAGTTGGGCACCCATCGACGGCACGGCGAAGTACGTCTCGAAGTGTCGTGAGTGGTTCCAGCAGAACGTGCCGACCCGGTCGCCGGCCTCGATGCCGGCCGCCTCGAGTGCGTTCGCGAGTTGGCACGTCCGACCTTCGTACTCGCTGTAGGTGTATCGCTGTAACCCGTCGTGGTTGCGGGAGACAATCTCCGTGTCGGGATACAGGTTGGTTGCACGCCACAAAAACGGTCGCAGTGTTTGGCTTGTTCCCCCTGGCATCGGTGTCTATGTCATATGTTCATACACCGCATTACTCTTTTTGTCGCCTGTATTTCATTTCTGTTTCCAGCCCAGTCGCCGTGGTGTCGGTCACGAACGGCGCTCCACTCGCGGTCGGCGGCGGTGATTCGGTGAGCGAGACGGCAGCGATCCGACACAGCCGGCGAGAGGCAGGCTAACACTCCGAATTCGTCCCTGGAAACGTTCGATCGGAAGATCACGCCGCGACCGCGGTGTTTTTCCCGGATGGTCACCAAACTAACTTGAGTAGATGACCACGGGCCAGCCCGAACCACCCACCGATGCCGACCTCGAGTGGTGTTACGATGCGGTTCATGGCGTTTCGCGAACCTTTTCGATCACGATCGATCGGCTCGAGGAGCCGATGGCGAGACATATCTGTCTCGGATATCTCTTATGCAGAATTGCGGATACGATCGAGGACGCAGGACACATCCCGCCGGAGACCCAGACGGAGCTGCTCTCGACGTACGACGAGTTGCTCGATCCGGACGCCGAGCAGTCGGTCGCATCGTTCATGGACGACGTCGAGCCCTGGATCCCCGAGGAGCGAACCGACGACTGGGAGGTCGTCGCCGAGACGCCGCGGGTGCTGCGCACGTTCGAGTCGCTCGACGAGAAGCCCCGCGAGATCATGCGCGAGCCGGTCCGGGAACTCGTCGACGGAATGGCGATGTTCACCAGCCGCTATGCGAACGAGGGCGGCCTGCGGCTCCAGACGATCGAGGAACTCGAGGAGTACTGCTGGTATGCCGCTGGCACGGTCGGCACCCTGATCACTGGCCTGGTCGCCCGCGGCACCTCACAGGATCGCGCCGAGGAGATGCGGGAAAACGCCCGGTCGTTCGCGCTGCTCTTACAACTGGTCAACATCGCGAAAGACGTCGACGACGACTATCACGAGGAAAACAACGTGTATCTCCCCGCCGAATGGCTCGCGGCGGAGGATGTCGACGTCGAGGCCGTCACCGACGAAGCCCATCAGGGTGGCGTCACGAACGTCATCAAACGGGTCACCGGCCGCGCCGAAGGCTATCTCGATGACGCCCAGCGCTATCTCGAGATCGTGCCCGAACAGCACGGCAACCGTCTCTCGGCGTGGGCGATCCCCTATTTGCTGGCGGTCGGCACGCTCCGTGAACTGCGCGAACGCCCCGAGGATGTCGTCCGTGAGGGCGACGTCAAGGTCTCTCGAGCCGAAGTGTACGAACTCCTCCAGCAGTTCGAGGATGGCGTCTCTCGCTCGCGGCTCGACGAGCTTCGCAGCAAGATGTCCGAGCAGCCGCTTCATCAGTGAGCCGCTGCTGAGACAGTACACAGCAGTGCCGGTTGACTGGCACACCATCGACAGCCGCTGCTGAACCGTTTCGTAATACTTGGTTGGGTCGCCGTGTTTTCTAGCCAGCCACTATAGTTTCACAAAACATATACCATGGAGCTAATGAGTGGTCGAAAACAGCCAGCGGGTTCGACCACACGATGAGATCGGTTCCCAATGTATGAGTGACAGCAGTTCGGCCACGTCGAGCGTCGGCCGCGTTCGTAAGCGTGTACACACCGCCTTCGAGCAGCATGTTGGGATCGACGACCGTGCGCTGGCAGCGTTTCGCCTCGTCCTTGGCAGTCTCCTCCTGTTCGATGTCCTTCACCGATCGCAATACCTCGAGACGTTCTATACCGACGGCGGCGTATTGCCGCGTTCGCTCCTCTTCGAGCAATACGCACCTGCGAAGTACTCGATCCACGCACTGTCGGGGGAGCCGTGGCTTCAGATCGTTCTGTTCGGGTGTGCTGTAGTTTCCGCCACAGCACTGCTCGTTGGATACCGGACGAGAGTCGCGACGGTCTGCTCAGTGGTGCTGCTCTTCTCGGTACATTTTCGAAACCCGTTCATTCTGAACGGGGCCGATCGGCTCCTCCGCGAACTGCTCCTTCTAGCGGTGTTTCTCCCACTCGGGAATCGCTGGGCGATCGATGCACTCGGTGGGTCCGGCGGTGATGCCGCCCTCGAGCACGACACTGAACCCACGGCCCGATCTGGCAGCGACACCCGGATTACGACGCCAGCGACTGCGGCGATCCTCGTTCACATCGTCGTCGTGTTCGTCAATAACGCCGTCCTCAAAGCCACGGGTGACACGTGGCACAGCGGTGAGGCGCTCGGCTATGCCCTCCGGCTAGATCACCTGACCATCCTGCTCGGTGATATCGTTGTGAACTATCCGCTCGCGCTCGAGGCCGGCACCTACGTCTGGACGGGGCTGGTGACCGGCGCGCCGCTATTGCTCTTGCTCACTGGTCGTCTCCGGATCGCGTACGTCTCGGCATTCATCGCCGCGGTCATCGGGTTGGCATTCTCGATGGCCGTTGGCCTCTTTCCGGCCGTCTTGGTCGGTGCATTCCTCCTGTTTCTCCCGCCGCGAGTCTGGGACACCCTCGAGCACGCCACTGCTATTGCATTCAACCGGGTTGACGTACTCGAACGCAGCATATCGGTGATTCGAGGCGCGGCCGACCGCGTGAGCCAACCGTCTACTGTCGAGTCAGTACTCTCGCCAGCGACCCGTCGTCGAGCGCAACAATGCTGGTCACTCGTCCTCATCTGTGTGCTGGCTGTCGTCGTTCTGTGGAATGGTGCGCTACTCGGTGAGGTAAACGGGATCGAGCCGGTCGACTCGACGGTGCCCGATGAGTACCAATGGCGGATGTTCGCACCCGACCCGAGTACGAGCTACGGCTGGTACGTGGTCACCGGTCACGTCGGCGACGGGGAGGACATCGACGTGCTTCGCGGATCGACCTACCGGGCCGATCGACCGCCGGATGCGTCCGATGCGTTTCCCGGCTTCCGCTGGCGCAAGTATCTGCATTCGCTGTTCGACAGCGATGTGCGGGCCGAGCGATTCTCCGTCGTCATGTGCGAGCACGCGACCGCACAGACCGATGCGTCCGTCGCGAACGTCACCGTGACCTACACCGAGCAGCCAATCACACTCGAGGGAGAGACGCCACCCCCGGAGACGAGCACAGTAGTCAAGCGGTCGTGTTCACGCGACCGGAACGCTGAACTACGGACGGTTACAACCAGCAGGTGACCGATGAGCGATGCGAACCCGGACGATCACCCAGTCGTCCTCTTCGACGGCGTCTGCAATCTCTGTAACGGGTTCGTCCAGTTTATCCTCCCGCGGGACACGAACGGGCGCTTTCGCTTTGCATCCCTCCAGTCCGCTGTCGGGCAGGAGCTGTTAGCCGAACACGGCCTCCCGACGGACGAACTCGAGTCGGTGATCCTCATCGAGGGTGACGACTGCTACACCAAGTCGGACGCGGTCATCCGCATCGCGGAACTCCTCGGCGGTGTCTACGCTCTGCTCGGCCCGTTTCGATTCCTGCCGCGTCGTCTCCGTGACTGGGCGTACGACTTCGTCGCCGCCCGTCGCTACCGCTGGTTTGGGAAGAAAGACCAGTGTGCGATGCCACCGAGCGACGTCAGCGTCGGCGAGCGATTTCTCGAGTGACGACGTGCTGAGCGGTGAGTGTGTGGCCATACTGTCGGCTTGGAGTCGTCAGTGTTGCTCGGCCGATCAATTTTCGAGTCGTCCTATCGACAGTATTAGTCGTCGAGCGCGAGGTGCCGTCCCAGTAACGCGAGCGGATAGCCGAACGTGGCGACGCTGACTGCCCACGGCAGGAACAATAGACTGAACAAAGCTACCCCGTACCCGGATACCGGATGCGGAGACGTGGCTGCAATCGCGGCAATCGGTGCGAGCGCAGCGACAGTGATGAGCGTGATTGGCGTCCGCCCACGGGCGAACGCATGACCGATCGGCAGACAGAGTGCGGTCGCCAAGCCGAGGAAGAACGGAGACGCGTATACTGGCGGGCCGACGAGTAGCACGGAGACTCCTGCCGTGGTAATCGCTGCGAGCACCGCCAGGCCAGCCAGCCCGCGGGTCCCGAGTCGGCTCCCGAGTCGACGCGCCGCGATTCCCAGCAGCGCATAGCCGGCTCCGAGCGAGGCCAGCGCGACGGCACCCGGTGCGAGGCCAGCGCCGGTTGAAACCGCGCTGGTGACGAGGAGGATACATGCACCGATCACACCGACGGTTACGATTAGCTGCTCGAGCGTCGCCGCATCGAAGCGAGCATACCCGCGTTCAGTACGACCGATCACGACGCCGACGAACGCGATCGACACTGCAGGGATGAGCCCGCCGCGGACCCCGTGTGCGAGCGCCGTCGGCCCGATCTCGAGACCGATCGTGGCGTAGCCTCTTGCAGTATCGAGGAGGCCGTCGCTGCCGTAGGTAATGTACGTCTGATCGTCGAAATCGCTGTCCAATTCGTCTCCGTTTTCGTTCGTCCACGTCGCCGTATTGCCGTCGACCGTGGCAGCGGGGATGTTATTCGTGATTTCCGTTCCGTCGGGCGTATGTACCGTCATGCGGTCGGCCACGAGCTGGTAGCGTGTGGGCGACGTGCCGGTCGCGAAGTACTCGACGATCCAGGTGTCGTCGACGCCGCGTCTGGCGACGCCTTCGACCGTGTAGTTCACGACGACAGTGTCACCCTCGAGCGTCGTCTCGACGGCCTGGACATCACCATCGGTGACGTGGTATCGCGCCCAGGCATCGTTGACTGCGACCTCGAGTGCGGTTGCGTTGGTCCGGTATCGGTCGGCGGCCGCGGCGGTGACGGGAACGCGGGCGTGCCACCGCGAATCGCCGGTCTCGTTGATATATATATCGAGCGTTCCGTGACCTGTCGCACCGTCGATCTGGGCATTGGTCGCGATACCGGGGCCACAGACCCCACAGAGCTGCGACGGTGGTGGCGCGCCAGCAACGGCGGGAACGCTGGCCAAGCCAACGCTGACACAACAGAGGGTGAGGACGAGATAGGCGGTTCGCATTATCTCGATACTCGAGTGTCAATTACAAATAATTTTGCTGTGCAAAGCTGTTTTCTTCCGGCGATTGGCCGTTCGACAGCCGAGGACAAGTTTCAAGACGAGACAGTGTGAGCTATGGATGACTGGTGAACCGCGTGAGCAAGAACGATGTCGTTCCTGACTCGAGTGAGGGGGGAACCGAGAGTGAGGGCGGCGGACCCCACGTCGTCGATATCGGCATCACCGTTGACGTCGGGGCCGCCACCGAGGATGACGGTACGACTGATATCGAACTCGAGTTCGACGAAGACGACCTCCTCGAAGCGGCCGAGTCCGGAGCAGAGACCACTATCGGGACGGAACCGGTGTCTGAAGCCGGACTGGACGCCGCGGAACGCGAGGCGCTCGAGGACGCCGGGATCGACCCCGACACAGTCCTCGAGCGGGAGTGTTCGTACTGTCGATTGCGTGATGAAGGCGTCCCCGAACCGATCGCGGACGCCCTCCGCAGACGGTTGTCGCTGCCGTGGTCGTTCGAGACCGACGGCGATCTCGATCGGCGCTCGACGGCGGTTCGCGGACTCGGCGAGGCCGAACGCGAGTGGATCGAAGTCAGCAGCGACGAGACGTGGCAGGCCTTCGAGTACGACCACACGGAACCGATTTCGGTCGCTCGAGACCAGCCGACGGAGCGACCGTACCCGAAGCCGACGCCGGTGACGGCAGTAACGGGTGTCGGCCCCGCTGACGCCGACACGCTGGCCGAGGCCGGTATCCAGTCGGCAGAGCGGCTCGCGACGATCGACGCGATGACCGTCGCCGATCTGCTGGATCTAAACGTATTACACGTCCGGATGTGGCGACACAACGCCCGGGAACTGCTCGAGTAATCTCGCGGGTGCGCTTTGTTCACCCCAGGCCCGAACCGGCACCCATCCGCCGTTGCCACTATTTTTAACTACGACCGTACTCAACACTCGGTGCATCGGATCATCAGAGATTTATAGCGGCCTGTTGGACCGTCTAACAGATGATTCCGATCGACGACTCTCCGATCGTTCGCGACGGCAAGTCACTGATTCTGGCGATGGACCACGGACTCGAGCACGGCCCCGTCGACTTCGAGGATGTACCGGAGAAACTCGACCCGTCGACGGTCTTCGAGACGGCGACCCACGACGCCGTCACCGCGATGGCAGTCCAGAAGGGGATCGCCGAGGGCTACTACCCCAGCTACGAGGACGACGTCAACCTACTGCTGAAGCTAAACGGCACGTCGAACCTCTGGATGGGCGAGCCCGACTCGGCGGTCAACTGCTCGGTCGACTACGCCGCGGAACTGGGTGCCGACGCGCTCGGCTTTACCGTCTACGGCGGCTCGAATCACGAGATCGAGATGGTCGAGGAGTTCCGCGACGCCCAGGAGAAAGGCCGCGAGTACGACCTCCCGATGGTCATGTGGTCGTACCCACGTGGACAGGGCCTGAAAAACGACACCAAGCCCTCGACGATCTCCTATGCGTCCCGGCTGGCCCTCGAGTTGGGTGCCGACATCGCGAAAGTCAAATACCCCGGCAGCAAGGACGCGATGGCCCACGCCGTCAAGTGTGCCGGCGACATGAAAGTCGTCATGTCCGGCGGCTCGAAGACCTCTGACTACGAGTTCCTCTCGACCGTCGAAGCCGTCATCGACGCCGGTGCGAAAGGTCTGGCCGTCGGCCGCAACGTCTGGCAGCGCGAGGACCCCACCCGGCTGCTTGATGCCCTCGAGAAAGTCATTTACGAGGAAGAGACGGCCGACGCCGCGCTCGAGGCGACCGAATAGGATGACCGCTTCCGATCCCGATCCGGTCGACGACATCGTCGCCACGATCGCCCGCTCGGCGGCCGAGATACGCCAGGGCCTGGTCGGTCGCCGGGGGAAAGCCGACGAGGAGAACCCCAGCGGCGAGACACAGGCCGAGGCCGACATCTGGGCCGACGAACTGCTCGCCGACCGGCTGTCGTCGATCGATGGCGTCGGCCAGTACGCAAGCGAGGAACGGTCCGAGATCATCGATGCCGGCGACGATCAGGTCTACATCGCCGTCGATCCCCTCGATGGCTCGTCGAACCTGAAATCGAACAACACGATGGGGACGGTGTTTGGCATCTACGACGAACCCCTCCCCGCGCCAGGCTCCGCGCTCGTCGCGTCCGGCTGGATCCTTTATGGCCCGATTACGACGATGGCGTGTGCCCGGGACGGCTCGGTCACGAAGTACGAACTCACCGGCGGCGGGCGAACGGTCGTCGAGGAAGACGTCACCTTGCCCGACGAGCCGCTCGTCTACGGCTTCGGCGGCCGGGTTCCCCACTGGCACGACGACTTCCGGGAGTACGTCCGCGAGATCGAGTCAGATCCCGGTCACAAACTCCGGTACGGTGGTGCAATGATCGGCGACGTCAACCAGGTGCTGACCTACGGCGGCATCTTCGCCTACCCCGCCCTCGAGGACAGCCCCCGTGGCAAACTCCGCCTGCAGTTCGAGGGGAACCCGATCGCGTACCTCATCGAATCGGCCGGCGGTCGCTCCTCCGACGGGAGCCAATCGATACTCGAAGTCGAACCCACCGACCTCCACGACAGGGTGCCACTACACGTCGGAAACACCGGGTTTATCGATCAACTCGAGGCCGCGCTCGCTTAGGATTCGAACTCCGCCACCGACAGGATCGTCTCCACCACGACGTCCGGCGAGACCGAGATCGAATCGATATCGGCCTCGAGCAGGAACGCGGTGTACTCCGGAATCGTCGAGGGTGCGTCGCCACAGATTCCGACCGGACGGTCGTGGCGGTGGGCCTCCTCGATCAACGACGTTATCGACCGCGTCACTGACTCGTTGGTCTCGTCGAACAGCGGCGCGAGTTTCTCCGAGTTGCGATCCACGCCGAGGGTGAGCTGTGTGAGGTCGTTCGAGCCGATGGAGAACCCATCGAACAGCTCCGAGAACTGATCTGCGAGCACGATGTTCGCGGGCAGTTCCGCCATCACGTAGACGTCCATCTCCTCGCGCGAGAGGCCGTAGTCGGCCATCAGTTCGAGGACGCGCTCGCCCTCCTCGGGCGTCCGACAGAACGGGACCATCACGATCACGTTGTCCAGTCCGACCTCCTCGCGAACCTGGCGAAGCGCCTCACACTCGAGCCGAAACGCGTCCCGAAACACCTCGTCGTAGTACCGGGAGGCCCCACGCCAGCCGAGCATTGGATTCGCCTCCTCGGGTTCGTACTTCCAGCCGCCCTCGAGATTGCGATACTCGTCGGTCTTGAAGTCACTGAGCCGGAAGATGACCTCGTTCGGGTAGAACGCAGCGCCGATCTTCGCGATTCCCGTCCGGAGGGCGTCGATGAACCGCTCTTCCTCGCCGCGCTCGAGCAACTCGAGCGGGTGGGAGCCGACGTGAGCGGTGACGATGAACTCCTCGCGCGCCAGGCCAACGCCGTCGACGGGGAGGGTCGCAAGCGAAAACGCTCGGCCGGGGTCGCCGAGAATCAGTTTGACGTCGGTGTCGGTCTCGGGAAGGTCGTCGACGACCTCCTCGTCGACCGTGTACTCGAGTTCGCCCTCGTAGACGTGGCCGGTGTCGGCAGCACAGTCGACCGTCACGTGGTCACCGTCGGCCAGCGTTTCGGTCGCCGCCCCTGTACGAACGATCGCGGGAATACCCAGTTCCCGGGCGACGATCGCCGCGTGTGACGTTTTGCCACCTTTGTCGGTGACGATAGCGCTCGCCCGCTTCATGACCGGGACCCAGTCGGGGTCGGTAATCTCGGTGACGAGCACGTCGCCTTCCTCGACCTGCTCCATCTCCCGCTGGTCGGAGAGAACGCGAACGGTCCCGCTCGCGATCGCGTTCCCGATCGCGACGCCCTCGAGCAGTGACTCGGCGGTTTCCGCGAGACTGTACGTGCGAAGGACGGTCCCCTCGGCCGCCCCGTGGACCGTCTCGGGTCTGGCCTGGACGACGAACAACTCATCGAGGTCGCCGTCGACGAGCCACTCGATGTCCTGTGGCGTCTCGAAATGGTCCTCGATCCGGGTCGCGTACGTCGCCAGTTCTTTGATCCGGTCGTCCGAGAGCGCGAACTGCTCTCGATCCGCTTCCGGCACCGCCTCGAGTTTGGTCCCACCGTTTCGGCGGACCATCCGCTGGGACTTCCCGCCGCGTTCCTTCTCGACGATCCCGGTGGTGGGTTTGAAAACGACGTACCGGTCGGGATCGACGACGCCTTGCACGATCGGTTCGCCGAACCCGTAGGCGGCTTCGATCGTGACGACCTTCTCGAACCCGGTATCCGGATCGAGCGTGAACAGGACACCCGAGGATGCCAGGTCCGCCCGCCCCATCTTCTGGACGGTACAGGCCAGTTTGACGTCGAAGTGGTCGAAGTCGTTGTTCTCCCGGTAGGCGATCGCACGGTCGGTAAACAGCGACGCGAAGCAATGTTTGATCGACTTGATCAACGCCGTCTCACCAGCGACGTTCAGGAACGTCTCCTGCTGACCGGCGAACGACGCTTGGGGAAGGTCCTCGGCCGTCGCGGAACTCCTGACGGCAACCTCCGGGTCGTCGATTCCGAGTTCGTCCCCCAGCTCGGCGTACTGCTCGAGGATCGCCGACTCGAGTTGCGACGGCATCGACGCCTCCGAGATCGTGCGCCTGATTCGCTCCCCGCGGCGCTGGAGGTCCGCGACGTCGTCGACATCGAGTCCATCGAGTTCCGACTCGATTGCCGCGTGGATGCCGGTCTCTTCGACGTAGTAGTCGTACGCCGACGCAGTCGTCGTGAAGCCGGGAAGGACGGGCACGTCGAGGTCCGCGAGTTCGCCGAGGTTCGCACTCTTGCCACCGACGGCATCCGTATCGTCGCCGCTTACGGTCTCTAACCGCCGGACGAACGTCTCTCGTGACATCGGTCCGTCACTCGGACGACGCGCACGGCAATAAGTTCGCAGGGGGACGACGGCCGGCACGGGCACCCCAGGATTATCCCGCTGCGGCTGGGAGAGAGCCGTGCCATGCAGGACGCCCACGCCCAACTGGAGGCGGACATCGCCATGCTCGAGGCGCTGCCAGTGTTCATCGCGTACAACGCGAACGTCGACGCGATCGTTCGGGTCAACGAGGAACTGGAGTCGTTTCTCGAGCGACCGGCCGATCCTGGGACGGACGTCCCCCCGAGTCCGCTGGCATCGAAACGAGAGCTCGCGGCGGCGATCGCACACACGATGGCGACCGGCCAGGGCGACGAAATCGCGATGACCGATTCGTTCGCGGCGCTCCTCGAGTCCGAACTTCCCCCGGACAGACAGCAGATGGGCGGCCAGGCAGGGATCATGACCAACCTGCTCACCGCGCTGGGGACAGCGCCGATCACGTACACGTACCTGCTGTCCGAGCGACAGGTGTCGATGTTCGAACACCCCGAGACGGTTCGGTATCCGACCGTCGAGGACGGCCGGGTGAGCTACGTCCCACTGCCCGAGGCCATCAACACGGATCGAACGAAGATCAACTGGGTGTTCGAGTTCAGGGAAGGCGACGAGTGCTTCGGCGTGACTGCGACGGAAGATACCCGCTTTATTGCCGCCTCGAGACCACCGGAGTTCGACCTGACTGCCGGCGATCTCGATGAGACGATCGATCAGGTCGGCGAGGACGTCGACGGAGCCCTCCTCGCAGGGTATCACAACCTCACGCCCGACCACGTCAAAGACGGGTACGAGGAGACACACCGCCACGCACGCGAGGTCATCCGCCGACTCCGGTCAGGAGGCGACGTCGATGTCCACATCGAGTACGCCGTCACCCACGACGACGACCTCAGAGCGAGTATGTACGAGTGGATCTTGCCGGCGGCGAACGTCGTGGGTGCTGACACGCACGAGTTGACGATGCTCCACGACGACGCGAACCTGGGGGTGGTGGCGGATCCACCATCGGAGGCGACGCCGTTCGAAGCGGACGAGATACTCGATCACTACCGGATGCTCGAGGCGGTTCGCGAGGAACTCGGCGTCGACTGCGTTCAGTTACACGCCATGGAGTATCACCTCGCCGTGATGGAGTCATCTCACTCGCCGGAAGCCGTTCGACGGGGGCTCGAGTTCGCCGCCGTCAACGCTGCGGCCAAAGCGGCCCGCGGGGCGATCACGTCGCCCGACGACCTCGAGACCGGGCTGGCGTACGAGCCCTCGACGATTGGCCACGAGGCGATCGAACTGCTGGCGGATCACATAGACGAGGCAGCCGAGGACGGGGTCCTCGAGACCCCCACGGTCGCCGCCTGCCCCAATCGCGTCGTCGACGAGCCCGCGGGGACGGTCGGCATCGGCGATATCGTCTCGTCATCGAGTTTTATCCTGGAACTCGCCGTGGCCACCGACCGGTAGTCGGCGACGACATCACGGCGATTCGGCGCTCACCGGCACGCAAAACACCGGGACATCCGTCTGACGGGCGACGTTTTCGGTGACGCTCCCGAGGAACCACTGTCCGATCCCCGTCCAGCCGTGGGTTCCCATGACGATCAGGTCGACATCGTGCTCGCTCGCGTACGCGGTGATCTCGACCACGGGGGAGCCGGTCACGATCGAGTCGGAGACGCTCACGGCAGCCTCCTCGCCGCGTTCTCGTACTGCATCGATCGCTTCTTCGCCGCTCTGCTCGAGAGCGTCGAGGACCTCGTCACGCTCTCGTGTGTCGATGAACGGACTCGTATCGATCGAGTAGAGTGTGTGGACCGACGACTCGAGCCGGGCCGCGAGTGCGATTCCCCACTCGGTCGCGATCGCCGCTCCGTCGCTACCGTCCGTAGGCAAGAGCAGTCGGTCGAAGCGGACGTCGTCGATCCCGGCTTCGACGGCGTTTGGGGGGACGGCGAGGACGGGTTTTCGTGCCGTTCGGAGGACGTTCTCGGTGACGCTCCCGAGGAAGACATTGTCGAGGTCCGTGTGGCCTTTCGTCCCCATCGCGATGACGTCGATCTCACGCCGGTTGGCATACTCCCTGATCGACTGAAACGGCGTCCCCTCTCTGACCCTCGTCGTGACGTCGAGGTCGTCGTCGTACGCCGCAGCCAGCCCTGCGATTTCCTCGACTGCTTCCGTGGCCCGCTCCTCGAGCGGTGGCTGTTCTACCTCGTCGAAATCCGCAATCGAGAGTCGGGGTTTGACGACCGACAGGACGTGGAGGTCCGCAGCCGTCAGCGATGCGAGCGCGATTCCGCGTTTCGCACCTGCAAGCGCCCCATCGCTGCCGTCGGTCGGTATCAGTATCGATTCGATGAACCGGCTCATTGGAGAGTCCTGTATTGCTTCACCGACTCGGTGGTTAATTGTATGGGGGTGGGTGGCTGGGAGGCGTCGCTATTAGCTGTCACGGTTGAGCGTCTCGGCGAAAACCTCGAGGAGATCGACGAGCTGCCGAGGGAGCAAGAACCGTTTGCGAACGTGTTCGTGGGCGTTCGCGCCGAACGCAGTTCGGCGCTCGTCGTCTTCAAGGAGCGCGACGATCCGGTCGCCGGCGGCTGCCGTGTCGTCCGGCTCGACGAGGTAGCCGTTTCGGCCGTCCTCGACCTGCAGCGGGATCCCGCCAACCGTCGATCCGACGACCGGCGTACGCTTCCAGAGTGCCTCCGAGACGACGATTCCGAACCCCTCGCGCAGGGATTTCTGGACGACAACGTCCGATAGCCGCTGGAGGGCATTCACCGTCGTGTCTGGGAGATCCGTCAGGACGTGGACGTTCGGATCGTCGACCGCCTCGCCGGCGACCTGCTCGTACAGCACCAGCCCCTCCGGATCGTCGCCAGCCATCCCACCAGCAAGCACCAACTGGAGCTCCGGGATGTGCTCCCGGGCACGCCGATACGCCTCGAGCGTTCCGAACTGATCCTTCCAGGGATCGAAACGCGACACCTGCGTTATGACTGGCGCGTCGAACGAGAGCGGATCCAGTCGGTCCTGTTCGGTCGCCAACTCTTCCTCGTCGAGTGATCGGTTCTTCGCCGTTACCGGATCGATCGACGGGTAGACGATGCTCGTCTCCAGACCGTCGATCGCTGCCGCGTACGCAGAGCGGCTGAAAATCCCGTGATCGATCCACTCTGCGTACGCCGAGACGAACGCACGGTACTCCGCAACCGGGTCGGTGAGATCGACGTGACACCGCCAGACGATCGGCGCATCCGGAAACCGCTCCGTGAGCCGCTCGAGCATGCCGAGTGGCTGTGGATCGTGAGCGACGACGAGATCGTATTCGTCCTCGATCTCGGCTGCGTTCCGTGCTGTCACCGCTTGATAAGTTGCTTTCATCTCGTCGGTCAGCGGCTCGCCGCTCCCCTGGAGACCGTTGTGGACTGCCTTCGTGACCTCGAAGAAGTCGTCAGCAGCGTCCATGACGAGCCAGTCGGTGTCGATACCGAGATCGTTGCAGACCGGCACGATCGAACGGAGCAGTTCCGCGACCCCGCCGCCGGTCGCCGTCGAATTGACGTGGAGGACCCGGACGTCCGAAAGCGCCTCGGCGATCGAACGAAGTCGCTCGAGGCGGTCGCGTTCCGTCACACCGGCGTACGCGTCGATCGAGCGGTTCGGTAACGAGGGAGCGTGCATCGTCCGTACCCGTTCTGACGACGACGACGCTCGTATCAGTTGGGGATGTCTTCGGAGCTGAACAGTAGTTAGAAGCCCCGTAACTCTCGATTCTTGACGTTCCGAGGGGAACAAATTTACCCCGACGTGGTGACATCCAATCATGAGATTTGCTACCAATAGCGGCGGTTCAGGAGGCGAGGAACCGCTTCGGATCGGGCTCAACGGCTTCGGACGAGTCGGCCGGAGCCTCCTGCGTGCGTCACTGACCCACGACGATGTCGACATCGTGGCGATCAACGACGTGATGGACGACGACGACATGGCGTATCTGCTCCGATACGACTCGGTCCACGGCCGGCTCGATGGGGTGTCCCGTCGCGGCGACACCCTCTTGATCAATGATCAGGAGTTCCAGCTTCTCTCCGAGCACGAGCCGTCGGAGATTCCTTGGGACGACCTCGAGGTCGACGTCGCCGTCGAAGCGACCGGGCTGTTCCGGACCCGCGACGAGGCCGCCCAGCACCTCGAGGCCGGTGCCGACACGGTGATCATCTCGGCACCGCCGAAAGGCGAGACGGAGGTCCCGATGTTCGTCTACGGCGTCAACCACGAGGAGTACGACGGGGACGACGTCATCTCGAACGCCTCCTGTACGACGAACTCCGTCGCACCGGTTCTGCAGGTCCTCGACGACGAGTTCAACGTCGTCTCCGGCCTCCTGATGACCGTCCACGCCTACACCGGCAGTCAGGGTCTCGTGGACGGCCCGATGGACAAACGACGGCGCGGCCGTGCCGCCGCCGAGAACATCGTCCCGACGACGACCGGAGCCGCGGGCGCGACAAGCAAGGTCCTGCCCGCCTTCGAAGGGAAACTCGAGGGGATGGCGATGCGGGTTCCAGTTCCGAACGGCTCGATCACCGACATCACCGTCAACATCGAAGAGGAGATCGAGCGAGACGACGTACTCGACGCGATCCGAGCAGCGGCCGATGGGAGGCTGGCCGGCGTCCTCGGCTACACCGACGACGAGATCGTCTCACGCGACATCGTCGGCCTGCCGTTTGCCTCGTACGTCGATCTCGAGTCTGTGATGGTCGCGGCCAACGATACGGTGAAAGTGCTGGCCTGGTACGACAACGAGTACGGCTTCTCGAATCAGTTGCTCGAACTCGCAAAGCACGTCGCGAGAGAATCAGAGAACATCGACGCCGGACGGACCGTCGTCCACTGACGGAACCGAGACACGTGAGCCCCAGCACTCCACCATGACCATGTTTCGACCCATCGACGTACTCGAAGGCAATCACTGAGATGACTGGACCCACTACAGCCGTCGTCCTGGCCGGCGGCTACGCGACCCGACTGTGGCCGATCACGCGGTATCGACCCAAGATGTTCCTTCCGCTCGGTGAGACGACCGTTATCGATCGGATCTACGCCGAACTCGAGGGCATCGATCGGATCGACGAGGTCTATGTGAGTACGAACGAACGGTTCGCCGCCGATTTCGAGGCCCACCTCGAGGACACGGCATACGACAAGCCCCGTCTGTCTGTCGAGGAAACGACACACGAGGACGAGAAACTCGGCGTCGTCGGGGCGCTCGCGCAGTTGATCGACCGGGAAGGGCTCGACGAGGAGCTGCTGGTGATCGCGGGGGACAACCGCTTCGACTTCGCCATCGAGGACTTCCTCCACTATTTCGACCGACGAGATGGGCCGGCGATCGCCGCCTACGACGTCGGCTCCCGAGAGCGGGCAACGTCATACGGCGTGATCGAACTGGACGACGAGCGTGTCGTCGACTTTCAGGAAAAGCCCGCCGAACCGGAGAGTTCCCTCGTCTCGATCGGCTGCTATGCGTTCCCCCGGGAGACGCTGTCACTGTTCACCCCATACCTCGACGCGGGGAACGATCCGGACGAACCCGGCTGGTTCGTCCAGTGGCTCCAGGACCGGGAATCGACCTACGCCTACACATTCGAAACCGCGTGGTTCGACATCGGCACCAGGGAGAGCTACCTCGACGCCGTTTCTTGGTCTCTCGACGGCGACTCGCTGATCGCCGATTCGGCGACCGTTCGGGAGAGCGCCATCGGCGATGACGTCCACGTGATGCCAGGTGCGACCCTTATTGACGCTGACGTCGAACGGTCGGTGATCTTCCCGGACGCGGACCTCGAGTCGACGACCGTTCGCGACTCTCTCGTCGATGAAGGAGCCAGAATCAGCGGCTTCGACCTCGAGCGCGCCCTGATCGGTGCCTACACTCGGATTCCGGACGATCGGTGAGGGTCGAGGTCCCAGTTATGACTTCTGGGGACTGCTCTTTCCGCGTCACCGTCGGCGGTCGTCGACGCCTGCCTTCAACAGCGAGAGAGTCCCGCCGTTCACGACCAGCCGCTTGTGATCGACACGTAGACGCCGACGCCGAGTAGCAGTGCTCCGTAAAACGCCCAGCGTGGCCAGGCGGTCTCGAGGAACAACACCGTCAGAAACAGGACCCACAGCGAAATGACGAGGACGTCACCGAGCACTCGGAGGGTGCCGCTTGTGACGGCGCTGAACGTGGGTCGAGCACGGTCGGTTCGTGAACTGCGGGGGGGATCGTTACTCATGTGAATGTGTGGTCAGCCGGTGGTTAGAAGTGATAGCCGTGTTGTTCTGTCAGTCGATAGGCACTGACGCCCCAGACGTAGCTTTGGCCGGGCCACCACGTCCGGGCGTTGTTAAAGCCCGCAATGAGGACATCGTTGTCGTCACCGTCGGGGTCGCGGTGATAGCTCACGGAGCCGCTGTCGCCGTCCGTGAGATCCATTTCGCCACCCCAGCGAATCTGTCCACGGCGACAGAAGTCATCGGTAAAGCAGGTCACTGCGTCGATCCCCTGAATCTTTCCAGTCGTATGACCAGTCAGTGCGCCGACTTTCTCGAGTTCGGCGTCCTGTGCGACGAGCGTCGCGAGGCCGAACTTGGTGAACTGGCCGCGAACCCGGGGTCGTGACGGTGCGTCGATGCGGCTCGCGGGTTCGATCTCACCAGTGGGTTCGATGGCCGCAACGTCCTCGATAGGATGGTAGTCGGCGACGGTTCCCACCTCGACCGTGTCACTGTCCTCGCGTGGAAGCAGCAGGGTCCCGTCGGTCGCGTCGTGATTTTCCATGAACGCGTGCTCGGCCGTCACGAAGAACCGTCGCTTCCCATCGGGATGATACAGCGCCGGGCCGAGCGTCGCCATACTCGAGGGGGTTTCGCAGGCGACGCCGCTGGGGACCCGTTCGTTCACAAGCGCGTCGACGAGCTGGGGCTCTCGGTGTACCGGCCCGTTCTGGATCTCGTCGACATCGATGATCGTCTCCGAATTGAGATCGATGCCCTCTGCGAATTCGTTGACCATCTCGGGGATCGAGTGGCCGTCGCTCGAGAGGCCGACGGAGATGGAAGCGGTCCCACTTTTCTGGTCGCCGGGGACGACTGCGCTGCCGAGATAGCCGGTAAAGCCGAGTTGGGCCAGCCGCTCGTTTACTTCGAGGGCCTCCTTGACCGCGGCGTACCACTCGGCGGGGACCGTTCGCGTTCGTTTCTGGATCGACCACGGATCGGCAGGATCGTCCCTGACGAGCGCGGTGACGACGGGGACCTCGTCGTCGTCAGCTGCGAGAAAGTCGTCGACACCGAGCCAGGCGGCCATTCCAACGGCGTAGCCGCCGCTGACGAGCGTTCGCAGGAACGCACGCCGGTCCATTCCCTGCTCGAGCCGGTCTCGAAGCATCGCGAGTCGGTGGGCTGATTGTTCAGTCTCTGTCTCCGGCATGTCGAACTCCTGCCAGCGCTGGCTCCCGTTTCGCCACTGTCTCCCGCCGCGAAACGGTGTCGGTAACCGTCGAATTGAACGTCGAAATCGACAAAAGGGGTTCTGCCTGCAGGTGCCGCGGGGGACGAGTTCGATCGGTAGCACCCCGTTTCGAGCTGTTAGACGTGGTTACTGTGACCTGCCACCACGCTACGCCTGTCATAACAATACCTCGCGTGATGGAATCGGCGCGTGCTCCCGGTGGCACGATGCTGGTTCGACTCCGGCGGGGAGGCTATGAGGTCCGAGGGCGCGGTTCCATATCGCCACCTGCCGGGTGATGTCACACCCGGGACGCTCGAGCGACTGCTCTGGGTCGTCGTCGTGCTTGCCCTGATTGCGGACGTCGCGACGACGTTCGTCGGCCTTGAACTGGGGCTCTCCGAGTCGAACCCGGCTGCACGTGGCGCGATCGAGGGCTACGGAATGGCCGGTATGCTCGCCCTGAAGGCGGTTGCAGTCACCGTCGGCTTCGTCTGTCGGCCGCTTCTCGAGCGGCCATATCGCCCGATCGTCCCGGTCGGACTCGCGGTGCCGTGGCTGGTGGCTGCGGCCCTAAATGCCTACATAATTTTGACCGTTCTCTAGACGACAGTCACACAGAGAGACTATGTGAAAAGTTCGTTGTCAAATTTCATTATAGCGCTGTCACACTCCCTTAGAGACGCGTTCGATCCATCACGAACGATCGTGTCGCACAATCCCTATTTCGCTCGAGTGGCTAGCCAGCGTAATGACAACGCCTCCAACACACGACGATTCGCCACCCCCTCTCGAAACGCAAAAGACGGTCCTCTTCTGTCCGGACTGTGGCCACCGAAGTCCGATCACCGGCGACTGGGATGTCACGACGACCGGCGGCGAACGATTGCTCGTCTGTACTGACTGTGGGTCCGTTATCGACCGCCGCTCAGTCCGCCGGTCAGATTCCATCGAAACACCAGAAGGCCTGCCGACATGATCACGTCACTGTCGGTTGTCCAGCACTGACACTCATAGCGTTTGCCCCTGTCGATCGGCCGGTCTCACGGGCACCCACACCCCTCGTTCAGAGTGAAATGCGATTCGAGCGAGGAGGGGGTCGCAGCAAATATCAGAAAGCAGACGATTCACGAAAAGGAATCGAGATCGAGCTCTCGGTTCGTCGCCGACGGGCTGGTTTCGTGGAGTTGGTCGTACGTCGGGAGTTCCTCGAGCGAGGAATCGCGCCGAACGGCCTTGACGATGTGTTTCGGATCGGTAACGAGCCGATGCAGGAGATAACTTCCCTGTGATCGGCCGCCGCCAGTCTTCTCGGACTCGATAACGCCGAGAAACGCCTGTTCTTTGAGTTGGCGATAGAGTCCGTTTTCGGTGATCGGATCGTTCGCGACCAGTTCACAGATCCCGACGTAGCGCTCGTAGATCTCCCGTGTCTTGTACGTCTCTCGTCCGCCCGTAATGATGCGGCTCGCGAGCGCGTAGAGGGCGAGTTTCGCGTGGACGGTTGCCCCGCTTGTGAGTTCTTCGATCCGGTTAATCTCGGCAACCTCCTGTGCTTGCTTGATGTGGGCTTCGGAGACAGTCTCACTGCCGGTCCGGCGTGCGAGTTCGCCGGCCTCTTTGAGGATTTCGATCGCCTTCCGGGCGTCGCCGTGTTTCTTGGCCGCGAGGGCTGCACAGAGTTCGATCGTCCCACCTTCCAAGACCTCCGGCTGGAACGCGTCCTCACGATTGCGCATGATTTCACGGAGTTGCGAGGCGTCGTAGGGATGAAAGAACAGTTCGCGGTGGCCGAAACTACTGTCGATCCGTTCGTCGAGGGTCTCCCGATACTGGACCTTGTTACTGATCCCGATGACGCCAATGTAGGTGTCGGTCTTCTGTGCCTCACGCGCACGCGAGAGTTGCATTAATATATTGCTGTTGTCCAGTTTGTCGATCTCGTCTAAAATGACGATGACCGCGTCGAAACAATCCTCGAGAATCTCCCAGATGTGCTGGTAATACTCCATCGTCCCGACGCCCCGAAGCGGGATGTTTTGCTGATACCCAGTCTGCTCTTTCAAATTGAGCGCCAACTGTCGCGTGGCGCGGGTCTCAGTGTTCGCTTCCGAACAGTCGACATAGAGCACGGCACAGTCGATCTCATTGCTTCGGGCGGCGTCTTGGGCTCGAGTCGCAACGTGCCGGGAGATGAGACTCTTTCCGGTACCGGTTTTGCCGTAGATCATGACGTTGTTCGGCGGATCACCGCGTGTGATCGCCCCGACCTCGGCGGCAACGGATTGGATCTCGTCGTCACGCCCGACGATCCGGTCCTCGTCCGGGACGTGGCCGACATGGAGGAGTTCCTTCCGATTAAAGATAGGATCGTGAGATCGGAAAAGTGGGTCCCCACTGGTCTGCTCAGCCATAGTTCCGTTCTGGAAGACAGTACGTATAAATCTATGGAAGGTAGTTCAGACTGATAGACTTGGCGTAGAGAATCTGTATCTATTGTTTGGTGGCTTGTATGAGGAGTATCCAACAGACCGGATGCAGACTGAACACCGAAACGCACAATCGACTCTGTTCCGATCGCCAACTCGATTGGAGACGTAACCGCAGTACGGCCTCATGCTGACCCACCCTCCCCTCGTTCAGACTGAAACCGACAGAGATGTGATGGGCAAACCTCCGCGATGAGAACATCAGCGGCAAACGATTTCATAACTCAAATGATCTACGTATTGTCATTATATAATGTGTTTAATGTACACTTATATTATATAGTCTATACTAGTCTGTCTAGATATAGTATTGAATGTTACGGTAGAGGCAATATCTAGCCACTCAATTACGAGCTCCGGCCGAAATCCGAGAAGTCCGATTTTACCGCAGTAAAACGGGGTTTAACCGATCGAATCGAACCGATCACGATACCCCTCCCCACCCCTTTGATCCGTTTTCACTCTGAATAGGGGGTGTGGGTCCCGTCACTTCCCATATCCGATCGGTCCCGCACAGACCAGACGGACACCCGATTCAGAGTGAACGTCTGCTGCCTCAACAGGACGCCGTTTCACTCTGAAATGAGGGGTGTGAACGATCAACAGTCTTCCATCGGTCCTCCAGTCACGCCGAATTCGTCTCCGCTTGCCCGCTCGATCGGCCTTTCACTCTGAAAGAGGGGTGTCTCTCATCGAAACGGACCGTCGTCACTGCTCTCGGCCATTCTCGAAGACATAGAGAGTCAACCGCCTTCCAAAACCGATGTAATCGAACTGTACCATCCGATTGCTATTCGGGACGACTGCTTACTTCGTCAGTCTCGCTCTTGCCAATATATAATTATCTTTCAATCCCTTATATTGTCTTTTATGCACTATGAGGAGCATTCGCCACGTTTATTTTGATTACCTCGGAAGCTACTGTCAATGTCAGACGAAGCCAACCCGTTCGAAAGTCTGCAAGCGCAGATTGACGAGGCTGCAGCGTACCTCGATGTCAGCGACGACGTGATCGAGCGGCTCAAACACCCCGAGCGCGTTCTCGAGACGAACCTGACGATCGAGCGTGACGACGGCGAACTCGAGCGCTTCAAGGCGTTCCGTTCGCAGTTCAACGGCGACCGTGGCCCGTACAAGGGCGGTATCCGCTATCACCCAGGCGTCTCCCGCGACGAGGTCAAAGCGCTGTCCGGCTGGATGACCTACAAGACGTCGATCGTCGACATCCCGCTCGGCGGCGGCAAGGGTGGCATCATCATCGACCCCGACGAGTACTCCGAAGCGGAACTCGAGCGACTCACCCGCGCGTTCGCGAAGGAACTGACGCCGATGATCGGCGAGGACCGCGACGTCCCCGCGCCTGACGTGAACACGGGCCAGCGGGAGATGAACTGGATCAAAGACACCTACGAGACTATCGAGAACACGACCGAGCCCGGCGTCATCACGGGTAAGGCGCTCGACTCGGGCGGCAGCGAGGGTCGCGTCGAAGCAACCGGTCGCTCGACGGTCATCGCCGCACGCGAAGCCTTCGATTACCTCGACAAGGACCTCGAGGGCGCGACTGTGGCCGTCCAGGGCTACGGGAACGCAGGCTGGATCGCAGCCAAGCTGATCGACGAGATGGGCGCGACTGTCGTCGCCGCCAGCGACTCGAGCGGTGGCATCTACAACCCCGACGGCTTCGATCCCGTCGCGGCGAAAGATCACAAGAACGAGACCGGAAGCGTCGTCGGCTTCGCGGGGAGCGAAGAAGAGATCACCAACGAGGACGTGCTCACGCTCGATGTCGACCTGCTGATCCCCGCCGCACTCGAGAACGCAGTCGACGCCGATCTCGCCGAAGACGTGAAGGCAGACGTCATCTCGGAGGCCGCAAACGGGCCGCTCACGCCTGCTGCCGACGAAGTGCTCGAAGGCAAGGACGTCTTCGTTATCCCGGATATTCTCGCGAACGCGGGCGGTGTCACCGTCTCGTACTTCGAGTGGGTCCAGAACCGCCAGCGCTTCGCCTGGTCCGAAGAGCGCGTCAACGAGGAACTCGAAGAGGTCATCGTCGACGCCTTCGATGCACTGGTCGAGACCTACGAGGAACACGACCTCGACAATCCACGGACGGCCACCTACGTCGTCGCGATCCAGCGCGTCGCCGACGCCTTCGAGGAAGCCGGCACCTGGCCCTGAATTCGGGCTCGCTGGTCGCTACGCGAGTTACACGACGATCTTTTTTCGGCTTGACAGACAGTCGTTGTTTCAACAAACACTTAGCGACTGCCGAGGGAGTGGCAGAACGATGAACCGACGAACCGTTCTCGCAGGACTCGGTGTCACTGGACTCGCTAGTCTCTCGGGCTGTCTGGGACTGGTCGGACTGGACAAACACGAGTCGTCACCCGCCGGTGTTACGGCCGCCGCTCGCGAGGAGACAGGCTACGAACAGACCGCCATCGAACCGCTCACCGTCGAACGGGAGGTCGGGCCGACGAACGAGGCTGTGACCGTCACCAACTACATGACCACCCACGAGAAGGCAGTGGACATGGGACTACTGGGCAGGCAACGCGGTGCCGTCTTCAACGTCTTGACGACCCCGCAGGTCTCGATTCTCGGTCGTGAACTCAACCCCATCAAGGAGATGTCGACACAGGAACTCGTCACGCTCGTCAGACAGAACTACGACGGGATTGGGAACATCGAGCATCAAGCCGATACCGACGTTACGCTTCTCGATCAGTCAACGACGCAGTCGCGGTTTACTGCCGACGCGGAATTCAGCGGCCAAGATGTCTCGGTCAACGTCCACATCACCGAAGCCGTCGAAGCCAACGAGGACCTGCTCGTGACCATCGGCGTCTACCCCGAGTACATCCAGCGATTTGAGGAGTCGAACATTACGGCCCTCACGGAAGCGGTGACGACCGATGTCGACGAGAACCCCTCGAGTGCTGGCTCCGATTCCGACCCGAGCGATACCGAAAGCATCACCGATTCCACGAGCGTTGACGAACTCAATAACACGACGAGTGTTAATGGAACCGTCAACGTGAGCGTCAAAACCGAAAGCGGCGACGACCTCCTCGGCTAATCCTGCCGAGTGGTGGCCGGTCCCCTATTTCCAGCGGTCATCTTCGTCGTCTCCGTCGTCCCAGCCGTTCGAGTCCCCCCAGCCGGTATCGTCGTCCCGATCGCTCGAGTCGGTGTCGTTCCCGTTCTGGGACTCATCGCGTCCCCATGGATCGGACGTGTCGCCTTGTCCGTAATCGCCCCCGTCAGGACCATCGCTGTCCGTGTTCCAGCCACCGCCTGGCTCGTCGGTTCGGTCGGGACCGCCGCCCCGAACCGCCGCTCGCTGGTCGGGGATCAGATCGAGGTCTGTGTCCGTGTCACCAAGCACCAATAGCGCGTAGTAACGGAGGTAGGTGACGATCGGGACCTGGATCAGCAGCACACCCAGCAGAATCACTGGGAGGCCGAGTAGGAGCACGAGAATGCCGAGAACCGGGATGAGTAAGAGGAGCAGAAACGGGATCAGCAGAATGACAAAGAGGATACCAGTCACGAAGGTAAACACCAGCTGTAGGACCCAGACGAGCAGGAGATAGACGACGTACTCGGTCCAGTGTCCTCGCAGCGTCGGCCAGAACCGCTTCCAAGCAGCGACGACGCCGAGATTGTGCTTGAGCATCGTCGGCGCGACGAAGACGGTTGTGAGCCGATCGACGATGGCGAAGGCGATGCCGATCGGAATCGCAAGGAGGACCAGCAGGCCGATCAGCCCTAGCGAGACGGTTTCAGACGTCGAGAAGACGATCGCAAGCACGGGGACACCGAGCAAAACGAGACCGACGAGTCCGAGTGCGACGCGAAAGCCGAAGAGTCGGGTGCCATGGCCGACGTTGCGTTTCGTGTACCGGCGGACGTGGACCTCGCCCGAACGCAGCGACTCGAGGAGCGTAAATTCGAACAGCGAGCCGACGAAGAGAAAGGTGAGTCCGACGACGAGGACGACGGCCACGACCGCGATCACGACCGGTAGTACCTCTCCAACGTTGACGCTTGTCCCTAGGTCGGCCCCTGGTCCTGGTGTCGGCTCGCCACCGAAGCCACCGCCGCCGAACGACGTCGGTGACCCGAAGCCAGCACCGCCGACAAAGAACACGAGGAGTGCCAACTTGAGCCACATCCAGAGCCGAACCGGCGTTAGGAACTCTCGGGTCACGTCGATCGCGTCACTCAGGTCGTCGATCGCAAACATCGTTGTCAATTACGGGTTGCTCGAGTGATAGTATTGTTGCTCTGTTATAATATCAGTCACAGACTATCACGACATACTAGATGGCATACCAGCTGTGCGACGAGTAGCGTCGGTACAGGAGCGATTCTCACCGTGATCCGATCTCAGTCACTGCTTTCGTGATGGCCGCTGCCTCGACCTCGAGTTTTGTCAGCATGTGATTCCAAGACAAGGGACACGTTTCGTTGGTAATAGGTCGAGACGCATTTAACGTCGACAGCCGTGATGAGTGATATGGACATCCGCCGGCTCGCACGAGGAACCGTCGAGTGGAGCCGCATCGAGCGCGTCGTTCAGACGCTGGCGGACCGCTACGACCGCGAGTGCGTTCGCGTCGAGTTCCTCGAGGCCGACAACTGGCTCTCGACGCCGTGTGTAATCGACGACGAGTGGTTCGTCAAGATCGTCTCCCGGCAAAACGCGCTGGTGCATGCGGTGTTGACGACCGGTCGGAACGTCGGCGCGTTCTCCTCGGGCACTGAGGGGTTTTTCGACCGGTTCGACACCCCCCGAGAGATGGTCGAACACGAGCACGAGGCGACCGAGCGGATGCGCGAAATCGGCGTCAACGCCCCACGACCGATCGACGCCTTCGAGGTCAACGGGCTGGGCGTACTCGTCCTTGAGTACCTTCCCGAATTCGAATCGCTCGATGACGTCTCCGACGCCGTGATCGCCGACCGGGCAGCGGAACTGTTCGAGATGCTATCGAGTCTGCACGAACACGGACTCGCCCACGGCGACCTGCGAGCCGAAAACATCCTCCTTAGCGATGGTGAGTTCTACTTCATCGACGCGACCAGCGTTCACGACGATCGCGCCGACGAGACGACGGCATACGATCTGGCCTGTGCGCTGGCCGTCCTCGAGCCCCGGATCGGCCCGCGTAAGGCCGTCGACGCGGCAACAACGGCCTACGCCCCCTCGACACTGCTCTCGGCGCGGGCGTTTCTCGATTTCGTCCGGCTGCGTCCCGACCACGAATTCGATTCGACGACACTCCGGAGCGAACTCGAGAAGGCAGCGGATCTCAGCAGTGGATAAGCGTCGGTTAGCCGAAGACAACCGTCGCGCTCGTGGCCAACCGACTGCTGATCGCCGGTGACCAGGGAGAACAGTCGTATTCATCCCATCTGTCTACTGAATTGATCGTATAACTGCACGAATCGATGCACACGGCATCATGAATTCGGCACATAGTTCGGTATATGTGAACAACCATCAGGACTTTCACCGCACGCGCCGTTCTCTCTGGTATGAGCCAGCAAGCCACAGAACAGGTACACGGACACTACATCGGTGGCGAGTGGACTACCGGGGACGAATCGACGTTCGAGAGTGAAAACCCCGCGACCGGCGAGACGCTGGCAACCTTCCAGCGCGGAACCGAGGCCGACGTCGATGCGGCACTCGAGGCCGCCGAATCGGCCGTCGACGAGTGGCGTGACCTGTCGTATATCGACCGCGCCGAGTATCTGTGGGACATCTACCACGAACTGCGCGACCGCCACGAGGAACTCGGCGAGATCGTCACGAAGGAGTGTGGCAAGGAGATCTCAGAAGGAAAAGCCGACGTGACCGAGGCCTGGCATATGGTCGAGTGGGCGGCGGGAAACGCACGCCACCCCCACGGCGACGTGGTCCCTTCCGAGGTCGCGGGCAAAGACTCCTATATGCGGCGCAAACCGCGGGGTGTCGTCGGCTGTATCACGCCGTGGAACTTCCCGGTCGCGATCCCCTTCTGGCACATGGCCATCGCCCTAGTCGAGGGTAACACGGTCGTCTGGAAGCCCGCCGAACAGACCCCATGGTGTGGCCAGATCGTCGCCGAGATGTTCGAAGACGCGGGGATTCCCGACGGCGTCTTCAACATGATTCAGGGTTTCGGCGACGCCGGCGCGGCCATCACCGACGACGAGCGCGTCGACACAGTCCTCTTTACCGGCTCGGCCGAAGTCGGCCACGAAATCGCCGACAAAGTCGGCGGCGAGCCCGGCAAGCTCGCCGCCTGCGAGATGGGTGGCAAGAACGGGATCGTGATCACCGAACACGCCGACATGGACACTGCGATTCATGCGGCGATCATGTCCTCGTTCAAAACCACCGGCCAGCGCTGCGTCTCGAGCGAGCGACTGATCGTCCACGAAGACGTCTACGACGAGTTCAAAGCTCGATTCGTCGACGTCGCCGAGAACATCGCGGTCGGCGATCCGCTCGCAGAAGACACGTTCATGGGACCGGCGATCGAGGCCGACCACGTCGAGAAGATCCGGAGCTACAACGACCTCGCACGCGAGGAGGGTGCAAACGTTCTCGTCGACCGCTTCGAACTCGAGGACAGCGAGATCCCCGACGGTCACGAGGGTGGGGCGGCTACTGCCGTCCCAGAATCGCAACGCGATTCTGTGGGCACATCAGAAGCACACCGTGCTTCTGAGGACGCCGATGGTGAGCGGAGCGGCAGCTACGCGAACGGCCACTGGGTCGGCCCGTTCGTCTACGAGATCGATTACGACCCCGACCTACGCTGTCTGAACGAGGAGTGTTTCGGTCCCCACGTCGCCGTCCTCGAGTATTCGGGTGACATCGAACGCGCAGTCGAGATGCACAACGCCACCCCCTACGGACTGGCGGGCGCGATCATCTCGGAGGACTACCGCCAGCTCAACTACTTCCGGGATCACGCCGAGGTGGGCCTCGCCTACGCGAACCTGCCGTGTATCGGCGCGGAGGTGCAACTGCCCTTCGGCGGCATCAAGAAGTCTGGCAACGGCTACCCGAGCGCCCGCGAGGCCATCGAAGCCGTCACCGAGCGCACCGCGTGGACGATGAACAACGCCGAGGAGATCGAAATGGCACAGGGACTGTCGGCCGATATCAAGACTTCCGAGGACTGAGACAGTCTGTTGGAAGGCACTGCCTAGTTAGGCCGATTTGAGAAGAGAGCAGGTCGTAAAGTTGGTTTCGATCAATACTCACAGACCTGCTTAGCGAGAGCTACGCGGCAGAATTTGGTGCTACTATAAGTGCCTCTGACGGTCAGTTATCGAGTTCGGGGTACGTTAACTGGAGCGCTCCATTGAGTGTGTAGTTACTTTCGAGGATGTCACTACTTGTGAGTTCGATCGTCGTGTGAATATTGAGCTTGGTGGCGGTTTCTGCTACCGGCTTGACGATCAGGTTGAGGATACTGATAGACTCGTCTGCAAGGTCATCCAAATCAGAGACCTCTATGACTGTTCCGAGAGTACGGTCAGGAGTGTAGAGTGCCACTGAGGGCGGTGGCGAACGATCACCTTCTACTGGCGAGACGAGAGCGACCTTCGGGGGCGATTCTCTCGCTACTTCAGGCATCCATATTCTGAATGTAATGGACGTCACAACCGTCCCTTCGCGGTGCCAAATTTCGATTGGTGCATCGATTATCCCAGAGTCAACACGGCCATTTACCCCAAATTTCCCGACTTCCTCGTTGGTGGTCGCGAAGATGAGCGTCTTTCGCCTGCTGGAGTCTGCATGAACGGTCGGGTCAGAGAGCGTCTGTTCACTTCTTATTGCGCTACACCCCGCCGTTGCGACGACTCCAGTACTACATACTGCTGCGAGACACTCACGCCTATTCACACTGCTGCCAACCCTACGATTAGTGAATTGCTTTTTGATATTCAATGGCCTTCGGCACAGCGAGTGGTTTTGGTTGCATGCTGCAATAGATCTGGAGACGAAACTAATCTCCGATATCGCGTTGGGTGGTCGGATGGACCGATCCGGCGGCTACGGTCTCCATTGTCTTGAGGAGAAACAAGATCTATCCGAGGCTGAGTTTCTCGTCGATCAATTTGGCTATCGGACTGCCCTCTTTCGGTTAGAATTGAGCGGTCGGGCCAACTATACTAAACGAAACCTCATCGAAAAGTGGTTTCATACCTTCAAAATGCGGATCGACTGCTTCCATAATACGTGGGTGGGGAGAGTCAATCGAGTGCCCGTGCGTAGCTTGAACAGTTCGTGCATTACTACAACTGTCAGAGACCACATCAAGTTCTCGACGGAAAGACGCCGATTGAGGTGGTGCAGAACTAGACCGTACCTGTTGTACGATTTGCCGATGCAACCGCGACCGTCCTGCGGTTGCGGAAATTACTTACACCAGTCCGTACGACTGACTCGAGCCTCGCGAGGGGACCCTCGTTCCGACCCCCCGTCCTATCAACGGACCGGCCCCCTCTCAGTTCCCACCGGCAAACGAACCGCTTATCCGACGATTCATGGAAGGGGCCAGTACATGAAGGCAGTCGTCCTCGCTGCAGGCCAGGGTACGCGCATGCGACCGCTCTCCGAATCGATTCCGAAGCCGATGCTGCCGGTCGCCGACCGCCCGCTTGCGGCCCATACCGTCGATGCGGCGATCGACGCCGGTGCAACCGAAGTCGTGCTGGTAATCGGCTACGAGGCCGAGACGGTCCGGGAGTACTTCGGTCCCGAATACCGCGGCGTGCCGATCTCGTATGCGATCCAGGAAGAACAGGCCGGGACCGCCGACGCCGTCAACGCCGCCCGCGACCATCTCGAGGGGCCCTTTGCCGTCCTCAACGGTGACAACCTCTACGATCCGGCCGCGATCGACCGGCTGTTCGACGCCTGTCCGGCCATCTGTGCGATCGAAGTCGCCGACCCGAGCAACTACGGCGTTCTCAGCACCGAACCCGGGCAGGATGGCTCCGTGACGGGGATCGTCGAGAAACCAGCCGATCCGCCGACGAATCTCGCCAACGCGGGGGCCTACGCCTTCCCAGCCAAAGCCCGCGAGTGGCTCGAGGTCCCCGAAAGCGAACGTGGTGAACGCGAGATCACCGACGTCGTCGCGCAGGTGATCGACGAGTACGATGTCACGCCCGTCACCCTCGAGCGGTGGCTCGACGTTGGCCGCCCGTGGGAACTGCTCGAGGCAAACGAGTGGAAACTCGCAGATCTCGAGCGCCGCGTCGACGGCGATGTCAGCGAGGACGCCACGCTCGAAGGCGCAGTCGTCGTCGAGGAGGGTGCGACGGTCGAACCCGGCGTCGTGATCGAGGGACCGGCGCTGATCCGCGAGGGTGCAGAGGTCGGACCGAACGCCTACGTCCGTGGTGCGACGCTCATCGAAGCCGACGCCGAAGTCGGCCACGCCGTCGAGATCAAAAACAGCGTCATCTCTCGGGGGACGTCGGTCAGTCACCTCTCCTACGTCGGTGACAGCGTCCTCGGCCGGAACGTCAACTTCGGCGCGGGGACGAACGTCGCGAACCTGCGCCACGACGACGACGACATCCGGTTTACCGTCAAAGGCGAGCGCGTCTCGACCGACCGGCGGAAGTTCGGCGTCGTCGCCGGCGACGGGGCCAAAACCGGGATTAACACCAGCCTTACGCCTGGCCTGAAGCTCACGACCGGTGCAACGACCATGCCCGGCGAAACCGTCGAGCGGGACCGATAGCCACAGTCACTCGAGATCGAGTCTGCTCGCCGAATCCGGCTCTCGGGAGAGTTCGATCTCCGCGACGGCGGCTTTCCGTTTTAGCTACCGCAGTGAGCGAAACGAAGCGGCGAAAGGTGGGATGTAGAGGCGAAAGGTGGACGCGGAAGACGAGGAGACGGGAGTGCGCTCGGTCCCGGGATCCGAGCGCATGCGACGGGCCGGAGCGACGCGCAGTGCCGGTTTCGACGTGAAAAGCGTCTGTGCCGGCATCCGTACCGAAGGCGTGCCCAACCAAAAAGTCAGCGGTCGAGTCGCCACTCATCGCCAGCGACACGTGGTGATGCTGTCGGCCTACAACCGGCGATCCCGAAGCGCCGGGAAGTCCGCGCGGACGTCTGCGACCGTTTCCGGGTCCACGGTGGCCGTCACCAGCGTTGGCCCGTCGCCGCTCGAGGCCAGCGTGACGCCCCACGGGTCGTAGACGGTCGAGCGACCCAGCAACGTGGCAGCCTCGAATTCGCCGGCTCCGTTGATCGCAGCGACGTAACACTGGTTTTCGATCGCACGCGCCCGCGACAGCGTCTGCCAGTGTTCGATGCGGGGATAGGGCCACGCACTCGGAACGAGTATCAGCTCGGCACCGGCATCGACCAGCTGCCGGTAGAGTTCCGGGAATCGGAGATCGTAACAGGTCGTCACGCCGACGGTCACGCCGCCGATCGTCGCCGTCTCGAGTCGCTCGCCGGGAACGAGCAGTTCCGACTCCGCGGACTCGTAGCCAAACAGGTGGTGTTTCCGGTAGACGAGTTGGCGAGTACCGTCGGCGTCGAACAGCACTGCGGTATTCGCCAGACCCTCGTCGGCGGGTGTCTCGACTGCATCGGTCGCCGCCAGATCCTCGACGATAGTTCCCGCGAGGACGGCGATATCGTAGTCGATCGCGGCCTGCTGTAGCCGGGTGACAGTCTCGCCGGTGATCGGTTCGGCATCACGCGCGTAGCAATCGAACGCGAAGTACCCTACGTTGAACAGTTCCGGCAGGGCGACCAGATCCACACCGCGAGCGGCGGCCCGTTCGACCGCCTCGAGTGCGCGATCGACGTTCGCCTCGACGTGGCCGGCCTCGATCTCGAGCTGTGCGAGCGCGATCGTCAGCCCCTCCGCAGATACCTCGCTTGCAGCGTTCGGGGGAGTCATTGTCACACCATCTCTGTTCGAGTACCGTTACTGTGTCGTCTGTAGGTCTCGCTCGAGTGCGCGCCGGAGGTTCTCGAGTTCCGAATCGAGGTTGCGCTTGAAGAACTTCTCGACGCCGGGGAGTTTGCCGTCGACGACGAAGTGATTCTCGAGCCGAGTACCGTCATCGGTGGCGACGATCTCGTGTTCGCCAGTGACGCGCATCACTTTCGATTTGCCGACGAATTTGACGTACTCTGGCGGTCGGCGCGTGACGTCTTCGGTGTCGACCCTGACGGTTCTGCGAACGAGGGGTATCGGCAGCGAGACCTGCCACGTCACGCGCCGTCCCTCTTGGTCTTCGACCGTGTACGTCTCGACGACGCTGATGGCTTGCGCCCGGTTTGCCGGATCAGCGATAAACTCCCAGACGCGTTCCGGCGACGCCGCCACGTCGAACGACCGATTGACCCGTACAGTCATGCCCGTACGTGTGGCGTAGACGGATAAAAATCCGTGGACCGGCGGGCGACCGCCCCATCGATGATGGCAGCCGACATCGGGGCTGGTCTGCAAGCGGTGGCGAGACGCTTAGCTAATGGTGACTCGCCAGGTCGTCGAGCGGGCGCGACCCCATTTCTCGATATCGACGTCGTCCGTTTTCTCCGCGAGATGTGGCAGCCGAGCGCCTACTTGCTTCGACGAGAGTCCGATCGCGTCCGCAATGTTTTTGGCTCGGAAGTATTGCTCGCCGCGAGCGGCGCTCTCGCGGAGGTACGAGATGATTCGCCGCTCTTCGTCGGAGTAGTCGTTCATCGTCCGTACATGGTACTAGGTGTTCGTCGGTCTTAACTCTTAACGGCCCGAACGGCACGGAGCCAACGCTGCGTGCTGTTCGACCCGTCGGTGTACCCTCGAGTCGTCAGGAGAGGTGAATACCGACGACCGCCAGCGAGCTAAAGAGCACGGCCCCTGCGAATCCCCAGGCCGCCGTCACGTCCGGTGCACCAACGAGCATGACCAGAGCGCCGATCACTGCGAGTGCGCCCAGTGCGAGCCCCAGTCCGATACCCTTGTCCGTCTCGGTTTGCGTAGCCATGCTCGGGCGTTGTGTGTGGGGTCTCTTAACTTCACTCATTGCTGAGCGAGTTTCATCGTCAATGCCTGCCCGCGAGCACCGCGTATCGCAGAGCGACACCTTCTTTTTGAAAAATGTTGTGGGACTTATGTAATGAAGGGGAACAGTAACCCCCAATACGGATTGAAATTGGGATTGGGAACCCTGCTTGCTGGAATCGGCGTGGTGACTGCACTCGAGACCAACGCAGGGCTCGAGTCGGTCTCCGTTCTTTGGCTCGGGCTCAGCGCCGGGTTCGGTCTCGTTGCGGCAGTTGCGGATGCTGTCGAACCACTCCGGCGCGCGCTCGAGCGTGGTCTGCCGTTGATAACTGGCAGCGCAGTCTTCGTGGTCTTTGCCATCATGGTGGTCGATCCTCCACTCTCGCTCCTGCTCGGGGCCCTGTTCGGTCTCAGTGGAGGAGTCATCGTAGGGTCGATCGGGGCGAGTGTGCTGAAGCCGACCGTTCAGCAGTGCAAAGAGTGATCTGTGGCTTCACCCGACTGCAGAAAGTTGCCGGAAGCCCCGACACACCTGCCGGCCCGACTACTTGATCGTGGTGTGTTCGGATTCCTCGTTGAGCGCGAGGTTCGCCGCGATTTCTGCGTTTCGCATCGCATACTGGGCGGTTTGCTGGAGGCTGACGAGCACTTCACGGACGCGAAGCAGATCCTCGTTTGGCATCTCCGGGAGTTCGGCCAGGATTTCCTGTTCTTGATTGGCGATCTCGTGGAACAGCTTCCGGACCTCGTTGGATTTGTTGTAATCGCGTTCGACGGCTGCCTCGACAGCTCGAGAGGTGATTTCGTCGACCATCTCGTTCAGTTCGCGAATCTCACGCATCACCGAGCTGTCGACGTTTAACGTGTGGCCTTCGGTCTCCATGACGATATCGCCGATGTCCTCGGCGTTGTCCGCCGTGAGCTCGAGGTTCTTCGCGATCGAGCGGTAGCCGATCAGCGGGAAACCGCTGTTCAGCCCAACCGCTCGCGCGAGATTCGGGTTCTGGTAGGCCGTAAAGATCAGGCGCAACAGGAGCACGAAGATCTTGTTCGCCTGTCGTTCTCGGTTTAAGGCGCGCTGGGCCAGATCGGGGTTGCCGTGGGCCAGTGCCTTGATCGACTCGCCGCGCATCGTCTGGCCCGTTCGCTCGAGGCGCTCGAGAAGATTGTCGAGCGTGAAGTCTTCGGGATCGACCGAACAGCGGATCGAGATGCTCTCGGGCGTCTCCTCGATGACGCCAAGCCCCATGAGCTGTGTTTCGGCCTGATAGACCGCGTTGATGTGATCCGAGTCGAGCGCGCCGTCTTCGCGCTCGATGCGGATGATACGCCGTCCGAGCACGTACTGGGCGACGATCGCACGCTCGACAGCGCTTGCGTCTAAGTTGTCGGTGTGGATGATCGCTTCCGTCTCCTCCGTGCTTGCGGACTCGGGCATCACGGTCAGGGTCCCCTTGCCGCTGGTCCGCAACGACACCTCATCGCCCTTCTCGACGTCGTGTTCGGATGCCCACTCCGCTGGAAGGGTCATCGCGAGTGTCGACGGGCCGAGTCGTTGCACTTTCCGCGTTTCCATATCACACCGTAGGCTTGACCCGACCTTAATCTTGACTATATGGTCATTATCTCGAGTGCGATCGTTATATGGTTGTGATTGATGGCCGTTATGAATCGCCCCTTAAATCATTCACACAGTAACCCTACAAAACAGCCAGTAAGCAGCGCGACACGTCAGGACACGGGCATCATTCGCGTTGTGAACCGCCCGGTCCGCACCTGTTGCCACCCTCGGAGATCATCGTCGAGTTCCTCGTCGTCGGTGTCGACGTGAAGCGAGTCGATCCCGTCTAGCTTCTCGTCCGAGGCGACGACGGCGATCTCGTCGGCCTGACGGATCACTGGCGGTGAGATCTGGTGGTTCCCGCGACCGAAAAGAAAGCCCTGTCCGCCGATCGGCGAGACGACGATCGTCACCGGATCCTCGAGGACCTCGAGGAGATCCGTTTCCGCAGCGTCGCGGGCGAGTACCGTCCCCTCGCGCCCGTCGGAGTCGCGTTCGGAGTCAGTTTTGTCCGGTTCGGTATCGGCTGCGGCCCGCCAGACGTCGACGCCCAACGGCGAGGCATCGATGCCCAGTGCCGCCTCGATCGCGCCGACGGTGCTGCCGGGGCCGAAGACGTAGGTCCGACCGGGTTCGACCTCGCGGGCGAACCCCGTCGCCAGCGAGTCGACACTCCCGCTCGAGACCTGCTTGCTCGATTGGAGATCCGGCGCGACGGGGACCGGCACGATCGCCCGTAGCGCCGTCCTGACCTCACCCTCGCGGTAGGCGTCCTCGTCGATGTCGTTGACTTCGCGGGGTTCGACGCGATCGAACTCGGCAGCGATCCGGCCGGCATCGGCCGGCGTCACCCCGAAGACCGACGAGTAAATCTTGACCCCGGCCGGGACGCCGAGCATCGGCGTTTCGGCGGCGTCTCGCGGTGTCGCTGCAACTCGCTCTGCCTCCGCGGTGGTCGTGTCTTCGAGCACGTCGGCGACATCGACGGCGGTGCCGTCGCCACCAACGAACAGGATCAACTCGACATCGTGCTCGAGTACCGCACGGACGGCGCGCCGGGTATCGGCTGCCGTCGTCTCGGCGTTCGCAGGGTCGCCGGGCCGTGCCGGATCGGTCGCGTCGTCCTCACGGACTGTTGCTGGATCGTAGACGACCGTCGGCTCGTAGCCAGCGTCTCGAGCTGCCCGTTCACCCATCACGCCGGCGGCGGTGTAGACGGTGAGGCCGGGTGCCCGCCGATGGAGCGAGCGCAACGCTTCGCGTGCCCGCTCCGGCGCTCGCGGCTCGGCACCGCGACGGCGCGCCTCCTCGAGTTTCCCGTCGGTCCCCTTCAGCCCGACCCGACCACCCATCCCGGCGATCGGGTTGACGACGACGCCGATGGATTCCATACTCGAGCGTCGCACGCCAGCCAGAAAGCGATATCGTGTCGCCGACCGGAGACATCACCGTCGTCGCGGATCTGCGAGCAGGCGGCGACGGAGCGAGCGACGCGCACGATTTCTGAAGGATTAAGAGGGATGCGGTCCGAGCGCCAACCATGACCACACTGACCGATGCCGCTGTTCTTGCGACGGAAACGCAGCTCCCGATGAACATTGTCGGCTGGGGCGCACTCGCGCTGGGCCTGTTCGTCGTCATCGCTTGGACGCTCTATCTGTACCGCTGACGGCACCGGGTTACGGTGATTCGACCCGCTCACGCAGCCACGCGGCCGCGTCGGCAACGGTCGTTTCGTCAGTCCCTTTGAGTTCGATCCGGACCGAATCGCCCGGATAGCTCCCGACGGAGACGTCGAACCGGTCCCGCAGTTCGGCAATCCGATCGAGGAGTGCGCTTTCTGGTTCGTCGGCGACGATCGCCTCGCGGTAGGTCGCCGTCCCGGCGAACTCGTCTGCAATCGTCTCGAACATCGCCTTCATTTCGCCGGGGACGCCGGGAAGCACATAGACACCCTCGAGTGCGGCACCGGGGGCGACGCCCGCGTCATTGTGAAGCGCCCGCGCCCCCGCCGGCAGTTCGGCGGTCCCGGCCACGAGATCGTCGCGGCTGTACCCGTCCGCCTCGAGCCAGGCGAGGGCCTCGTCGTGGTCCTCGAGGTCGCGCCCGAGGGCGGCAGCGACGCCCTCCATCGTGAGGTCGTCGTGGGTCGGCCCGAGCCCGCCCGTGACGATGACGGCGTCGTACTCGGCGCGATGCTCGTTGATGACGCGAGCGATGTCGCTCACTCGATCCGGAACCGTCGTGACGCGCTCGACGTCGACGCCACGATCGTCGAGTTGCTCGCAGAGCCACGTAGCGTTCGTATCCGTCGTTCGTCCAGCAAGCAGTTCGTCTCCGACCGTCACGACCGCGACATTCATACCGGGGCGTTTGCACCCGTGGTTCAAATGCATCTCGCCCACCTCTTGTTCCGAATACTGTCATATCGTTATGATTTTCGATAAAGTGGTAGTAACCACAAGATTCAATTCTGATAATTAGTAACGAACGGAGTATGTCTCGGAGTCAGATAAAACAAACCGAGGGGGACTCGGCTGCAGTGCTCTCCGCATTGGGGAGTAAATATAGCGTAGAGATACTCTGTGCAGCAGGTACACCGAAATCAGCACAAGCGCTCAGCGAAGATATCGAAATTCCGATCGCAACCTGTTATCGTCGGATCGAAGAACTCGTTAATGCTGGACTATTGATATGTGAGGGGCGGCGACTATCCGATGAAGGAAGACGAACGAACATCTATCGCCGAACGTTAGACGAGATCGAGATCGATTTCTCGGACGAGACACCCGAATTCTCGCGCAAGCGTCGTACCGAGGCGAAAAACAGGCTTCAAGACCAACTCGAGAGCTGAGGCGGCCGCCGCCAGTCAGCGACCGCTCGCGTACAGTTTCTCCCGTCGACACACGACGACCACGTTCGGGAGTGGGTCGGCCCCAAGCGGCCATCCTTAAGTATTCTCGAAAGAATACCGAAGTATGACCACTCCCGCTGAGACACGCGACGCCGGACCGGCCACAACGACGGATGACAGTGTCGTCGGACACCGTCGTGTCCTCCATGTCGGCCGTGATCGGCCGATCAGAATCAGCACCGGCCACCGGATTCGACATCATGACGGCAAGTGTTCGCGGCCGCATGGCCACAACTACGAAATATCCGTCACCGTCGCGGGACAGCTGACCGAGGAGGGCTGGATCGCCGACAAAGGTGATATTACCGACGTCATCGACGAGTGGGATCACATGTTCCTGCTCGAGGCCGGCGATCCCCTTATCGAGGCCTTCGAGGCGGCCGGCGACGATGATGCGGTCGTCGTCCTCGAACACCCGCCGACGGCCGAGGTGATGAGCGTCGTCTTAGAGCGGAAACTCGCGGCAGCCTTACCCGAGACGGTGACCGATGTCGCGGTACAAGTTAACGAGACGAACGAACTCTGTGGGGGGAGCACGCTCTGAGATGCCAGTTTCCGATTCCGCCGGCCGTGTGACCGACGCCAAGCCCAGTGGCGACGAGTCAGCCGACGGCTTGCCGATCAACGAGTTGTTTTACTCGCTGCAGGGGGAGGGAACGCTCGCCGGCGTCCCGTCGGTGTTCGTTCGCACGAGCGGCTGTAACCTGCGGTGTTGGTTCTGTGATTCCTATCACACCTCCTGGGAGCCGACCCACGCCTGGATGAGCCTCGAGGAGATCGTCGCCGAGATCGACTCGTATGACGCCGACCACGTCGTCCTCACCGGCGGCGAACCACTGCTCCACGAGAACAGCGTCGCCTTGCTCGAGGCGCTTGACGACCGGGGCTATCACACTACCGTCGAGACCAACGGGACGATCTACCGGGACGCGCCGATCGATCTCGTCTCCGTGAGCCCGAAACTCGCAAGCAGCACGCCGACGCCCGAGCGCGATCCGTCGGGGGAGGGTGAGTGGGCCGAGCGCCACGAAGCCGATCGGATCGACCTCGAGGTACTTGCACGGCTGGTCGCCGAGTACAACGTCCAGCTCAAATTCGTCGTGACCGACGCCGACGACATGCCGGAGATTCTCGAGTTGCTCGCGGACCTGCGAGCGGCTGCTGATGTCCCGATCTCCGACGAGGACGTCCTCCTGATGCCCGAGGGAGCGACCCGCGAGCGACTCGCCGACACGCGTAGTCGGGTTGCCGACCTGGCGATGGAGTATGGCTTCCGGTATACGCCGCGGCTCCACGTCGACCTCTGGAACGATGCGCCCGAAACGTAACCGCTCGCTCTCACGATGACTGATACACCACGCGACTCCGCAGCCGACGAATCGACCACGAAACGCGCCGTTGTCCTCCTCTCTGGCGGCATGGACAGCGCCACCGCCGCCTACGAGGCTTGCGAACGGGGCTACGAGATCTACGCGTTGCACACGTCCTACGGCCAGCGCACCGAGGATCGCGAACTCGAGTGTGCCCGCCGGCTGGCCGACGACCTCGATGCGGCCGACTTCTTGCGGATCGAGACCGGCCACCTCGCGGCGATCGGGGCCTCGAGTCTCACCGATGACGACCTCGCCGTCGAAGACGCCGACTTGGAGAGCGACGAAATCCCATCGTCGTACGTCCCCTTCCGAAACGCGAACTTGCTCGCAATGGCAGTCTCGTATGCGGAGGCAAACGACTGTGATGCGGTGTTCATGGGTGCTCACAGCGAGGACTTCTCGGGGTACCCCGACTGCCGGCCTGCGTTCTTCGAGGCCTTCGAGCAGGTGGTCGACGTCGGCACGAAACCCGAGACCGAGATCGCGATCGAAGTGCCGTTCGTCGAGCACTCGAAGACCGACATTGCCGCACGCGGCGTCGAACTCGAGGTCCCCTACGAACACACCTGGAGTTGCTACCGCGAGAACGAACCCGCCTGTGGGACCTGCGACGCGTGTGCGTTCCGGCTGCAGGCGTTCCAGCGGATCGGCGTTCGCGACCCGATCGAGTACGCCGAGCGGCCATCGTACGTCGACGAATAATGGTTGCGCCGTGATACTATTGGACAGCAGTCAATACGAAGCCGGTCGCGAATTTGCGGCCGGCTTCACATCGTTCTGTCCGGCAGTATGAAAATCGGTACCGCGTCCGGTACCGAGTGCCCCCAAACGGCCACGCGAAATGGTGCTCAGATCCTCGTTCGTGCTTTTCTCTCTCCGTTCCCCGAGGACGCGTGGCCCGTCTCATCGATACCTGACACGCGAGACAGCCGTCCAATCACCGGACTTGCTATCGCCCAGTGACAGGGTTGACTCCGCGCTGCGCTATTATAAGTGATCTGCTTGTGAATGTCATGCATTGATGTCTCGGCTCGAGGGTGCCACGCATTGGACTCGCGGCGAAAACCGGCCGACTGCTACCTGTCGCCTTCGTATTCCCGAAGCACCGTCGACACGGTATTCGACACGTTCTCGAGCGCGACGGCGTTGGTCTTACGCAAGTCTTCTTGCTGGCGGGCCGCCTCTAAGTGGCGAAGCGCCGCACGAAGATGCTCGCCGGTCTCGGTGTCGGTCGTGTCGGTCATGGTGTCTCGAGGGAGCGGGCATAACGGACTCGAGCGGTTAAATTCGTCGGTGGTGTCGGTCACTCGAGCGCGTCGCGAACCGCCGCCCGGCGTTCGGCGAACGTCGCGTCATCCAGCACCTGTGTGGCTGATTCGCGGTCGATCGCGACGTCCTCGGCTAAGTCGATCCAGGCCCGACAGCCCCGGTAGCTGCCGCGTTCTTCGATCAGTCGGGGCGACTCGAGTTCTGATACCCGGAGCAACAGTACCCGCAGCTCGTCGTCCGGCCCGTACTTGTCGCGCAGACCATCCGGCGTGTAGACGTAGTGGCGGGCCAGTGCCTCGAGCTCGTCGCTCGAGACGGTATACTCCTCGCGGACGTCGGCGATCGCACGGATCGGCACGCCGGCATCTGGTTTGGCGCTCGCTCGGTGGTAGTAGCTCTCGAAGTCGGACTCATAGCGGTCCGGGTTCTGGTGGCTGTACGCCGGGTAGAGGATGAACGGCTCATCGATCTCGCCGGGATCGAGCGTCGGGTGGCGAACGAGGACGGTCTGTGCGCCGTCGATCAGGGCGTTGACGACGCCGGCGCGCTCTTTCAACGCAGGCATCGAGTCACTCGTGGATTCGATGGAACTCATATTTCCGGCCAATGCAAACGACGTACAAGTATCCTGTCGGTTGGCAGTGGGTGTCGACGGATTCAAGTCGACTTGTACTAACGCAAGTACAATGATGCTAGTGGGACCTGTCGCGCTCGCGCGGACACGGACTGCAACTGCAGGGATGGCTGTCGTCCCGGTGTGGAGCCGATGAAGGGGTTCGTCCTCGGCGGCGTCAGCTCCGGCGTCGGGAAGACGGTCGCGACGCTGTCGATTATCCAGGCGCTCGAAGACGCCGGCCACGCGGTCCAGCCGGCCAAAGCGGGCCCGGATTTCATCGATCCGAGCCACCACGAGGCGATCGCGGGCCGGCCCTCTCGGACGCTGGACCTCTGGCTCGAGGGTGCAGACGGCCTCCGTCGGAACCTCCAGCGCGGCGCGGGTGACATCTGCGTCGTCGAGGGCGTCATGGGCCTGTACGACGGCGACGGCTCGAGCACCGCCATGGTCGCCGAAGCCCTCGACCTTCCTGTGGTCCTCGTGGTCGACGCCAAAGCAGGTATGGAAAGCGTCGCGGCGACCGCCCTCGGCTTCCGAGAGTATGCCGACGCGATCGGCCGTGACATCGAGGTTGCGGGTGTCGTCGCCCAGCGTGCCCACGGCGGCCGCCACGAAGAGGGGATTCGCGACGCCTTGCCCGATTCCCTCGAGTACTTTGGCCGGATTCCACCCTCGAGCGACCTCGAGATCCCCGACCGGCATCTCGGGCTCGAGATGGGCGACGAGGCTGCGCTTCCACGCGAGGCGCTCGCGGACGCCGCGGAGTCGCTGCGGGCCGACCAACTGGCGGCCGTCGCGAGCGAGCCACGTGCGCCGGAGACGCCGATCGCGCCTGCCGAGCTGGTCGACACGACGATCGCCGTCGCCAGCGATGCGGCCTTCTGCTTCCGGTATCCGGCGACGATCGAACGGTTCCGCGAGCGAGCCGATCTGGTCACGTTCTCGCCGGTCGCGGGCGATCCCGTTCCTGAGTGTGACGCGGTCTATCTCCCCGGTGGCTATCCCGAACTCCACGCCGCCGAACTCGAGGACGCGGGCACCCTCACTGACCTGGGCGAGTTGGCCGCCGAGGGGCTGCCAGTGCTCGGCGAGTGCGGCGGTCTGATGGCTATGACTCAATCGCTGACGACGGCCGAGGGCGAGACGAGCGAGATGGCCGGTATCCTGCCCGCGGACGTGACCATGTGCGACCGCTACCAGGCGCTCGATCACGTCGAACTCGAGGCCATCGAGGGAACGCTGACGGCAGCCGCCGGCGAGACGATTCGGGGCCACGAGTTCCACTACTCGAGTGCCGACGTCGCCGGCGACGCCCGATTCGCGTTCGAGACGGTCCGTGGTGATGGCATCGACGGCGGCCACGACGGCCTGACCGAGTACGGCTCGCTTGGCACGTACGTCCACGTTCATCCCGAGAGTGGGGCGTTCGATCGGTTCCTCGAGCGCGTCGGTCGATGACGACGTAACATTCACACAGCCATTCACGGATTTTGAAACTCGGTCGAATAGTTAACACGTGGGAGCGCATATCATATGTCATGGCTGAAACAGTCCAGCGCCTCGAGCCCCTCGCGCGCAAGCCACTGACCGACCGCACCTGTCTCGTCACCGGCTCCTCGCGCGGGATCGGCCGCGAGATCGCGTTCGAACTCGCCCGCTGTGGGGCCGACGTGGCAGTCAACTATCGTTCCTCGGACGAACTGGCCCGTGAAGTCACCGAGACGATCGAAGAAAACGGCGAGACGGCAGTTCCCGTTCAGGCGGACGTCTCCGATCCAGCACAGGTCGAGCGGATGGCCGAGGAAGTCCGGGCTGAACTCGACGAAGTCGACGTCCTCGTCAACAACGCGGGCATCACCGTCGATCGAACGTTCGAGAACATGACCTACGAGGACTGGCGGACGGTCATCGACGTCAACCTCAATGGAACGTTCAACTGCACCAACGCGTTCTACGAGGACATCAAGACGTCCGATCACGGCCGGTTGATCAACATCTCGAGCGTCGTCGGCCAACAGGGCAACTACGGGCAAGCCAACTACGCGACCTCGAAAGGCGGCCTCTTTGCGTTTACACGGACGCTCGCGCTGGAACTCGCCGCGCACGACTCGACGGCCAACTGCGTTGCACCCGGCTTTACCGAGACGGATATGCTCGAGAAGGTTCCCGAACGCGTCCAGGAGAAGATCCGCGAGGACATCCCGCTGGATCGGTTCGCCGAACCCGAGGATATCGTCGGCATGGTTCGGTTCCTCGCCGGCGATCAGGCCCAGTACATGACCGGCCAGGTGCTTGGCATCAACGGCGGCATGGAGTGGTAATCGCGCGGTAGTCGCGTTTGCTCGGGTCGCTGGAGTTGACTCGAGTTTCGTTTTGAAGTTCGGCTCGAGCTCCTGCTGGTGGCCTCTCAGCTGACCGTTCTCGTTGGGCTGACTGTCCGATCGCATTTGACAACGGGAGTTGTGCTACTCCAAGTATAGCTGGGCAACCGCAGTTGGTCTACTCCAAACAAAATTGTTTTAGGGTCGGGCTTACTTCCCACGGATGATGCCACCCATCGCGCTTCCACACGACGCGAAGGCCGGACCGACCAAGCCGGAGGTCCGGGCCGTCGTCGGCTCGAAGCTCGCACTCGAGCCCGACGACCACTTCGCGGAAGTCGGCTCCTGTACTGGAGCCATCACGATCGAAGCCGCACAGCGAGCCGGGCGGGTGACCGCCATCGAGCGCAAACCCGACCGCCTCGAGACGACGGAGCAGAACATCGCCGCTAACGAGGATGCGATTCAAGCAGACATCGAACTACGCAACGCGGAAGCGCCCGAGGGATTGCCCGACGATGCCGACGCGCTCTTTCTGGGCGGGAGTCGCAACTTCGAAGCAGTGCTCGACCACGCCGTCGACACCGAAATCGACCGCGTGGTCATGAACGTCTCGCGACTCGAGGTCGCCGGCAGAGCGACCGAGGCCTTCCGCGAGCGCGACCTGCTCGAGGAAGTCGTCCAGTTCCAGGTGAGCCACGGCTACGAACTCGCCGGCGCGACGAGTTTCGACTCGGACAACCCGGTCTACATGCTGGTCGGGAGCGCAACTGACGAGACGGACGACGAGGTGAGCCGATGACGCTGTACGGCATCGGACTCGGCCCCGGCGAGGCCGATCTCGTGACGGTTCGCGGGAAAGAAGTCCTCGAGTCGGCCGACGTGGTCTACTCGCCGGGCCGCCTCTCGCGGACGGTTGCACTGAACCACGTCGACGAGTCGAAGATCGGGGACCTGGACTTCCCGATGACGAAAGACGAGGAAAAGCTGCGCCGGGCGTGGAAGGAAGCCGCGGCGGAGATCGCCCCGAACGCTCGCGACGGCGACGTCGCGTTCGTGACGCTGGGCGATCCGAACGTCTACTCGACCTTTGGTCACCTGCGCCGGACGATCGACGCGTTCCACTCCGACGTGGACCTCGAGATCGTCCCCGGCGTCAGTGCCGTCACCGCGTTTGCGACCGCGATGGGAGTCGAAATCGAAGCCGGCGCGGGGCTCTCGCTACGAGAGGCCGCCGCCGGCGTGAGCCCGACGGGACCGGACCGGATGATCCTGTTCAAAGTCACCGACGCACCCGCGACCCACGAGGGCCTCGTTGAGGCCGGCTACGACGTGACCTACGGTCGCCGGCTCTTCATGGAACAGGGCGAGACGATCATCACCGACGACCCTGAGGAAATCGACGAGCGCGACTACTACACGCTCGCCTACGCCGAGAAAGAAGACCTCGAGGTCGAACAGGCGACGGCTGCCTTCGAAACCGAGGCGAGCGACGCTGGAAGCCGTTCTGCGACAGCCGCGGAGGAAACCGATGACTGACGAGACACCCAACGACCCGCAGGACGCGATCGACTCACAGAGCGACCGCCGCCGTGAGGAACTGGACGACCGGATCTTCGAGCACAGCGCCGGCGACGACCAGGAGGGCGTTCCCTTCGTCGGGGCCGGCCCCGGCAACCCGCGACTGCTGACCGTCGCGGGCAAGGAACTGCTCGAGGACGCCGACCTCGTCGTCCACGCGGGCTCGCTGGTCAACAGCGAACTCCTCGACGAGTACTGTGCCCACGCCGAGTTGGTGAACTCGGTCGGGAAGGACCTCGAGGAACTGATCCCGCTGATGCGGGACGCCTACGAGGACGGCGACAACGTCGTTCGGCTCCACAGCGGCGATCCCGCCATCTACGGGGCCGCACTCGAGCAAATGGACGCGTTAGAACACGAGGGCGTCCCGACCTACTTCGTGCCGGGCGTCACGTCGGCCTTTGCCGCGAGCGCGACGCTGCGAACCCAACTGACGCTCAACGAGGTCTCGAATCACGTCGCCTTCACCCGACCGCAGGGCAAAACCCTGACCGAGGAGGAAGACCACATCTCCGACTTCGTGGAGATGGGCGACGTGACGACCTGCATCTATCTGGGAACGCACGCGGTTCGCGATACGATGGATCGGTTGCTCGAGGACGACCACGATCCCGAGACGCCGGTCGCGGTGATTTATCATGCGTCGTGGCCGGACGAGGACGTGATTATCGGCGATATCGGGACGATCGCGGACAAGGTCGAGGAGGCGGGCTATCGCGCCTCGGCGCTGGTCGTCATCGGCGACGCCGTGACCGGCGCGGGCTACGAGCGATCCTTCCTCTACGGTGACTGGGCGAATCGCGGTTCAAACGACGCTGACGAAGCCGAGAGTGACTAATCATGAGCACTGACGACGACAACTCGAGTACGGACTCCGGCGGCCACTGTTCGACGCCGGATTCGGACGGTGAAGTCGCCGAGGAGATCGCGATCATCTCCTTCGGGCGGAAGATGGACACCGCCGAGGAGATCAAAGCGGAGATCGGCGATCGCTACGAGACGATCGACATCATCGAATACCACGGCGACGTCTTCGAGGAGCACTGGGGCGAGTACGACTGCTTTATCGGCCTGATGGCGTCGGGCATCGCGATGCGCAAGACGGCCCACCTGCTCGACGACAAGTGGGAGGACCCCGCGATCTGTGTCGTCGACGAGGAACTGACGTGGGCCATCCCGATCACGGGCGGCCACCACGGCGCGAACCAGGTCGCACAGGACCTGGCGACGATGGGTGCCGTCCCAGCCATGACGACGGCTTCGGAGGCCGCGGGCAAACAGGGCGTCGAGTCGAAGGCGAAGGCGATGGACGCCCACGTCGTCAACGGCGACTCGACGGTCAAAACCAACCTCGCCGTCCTCGACGACAACCTCGGTCCCGTCGCCCGCCTCGAGGGCCCGAAGGCCGTCCTCGTCGGCGACGACGTCACCGTCCTCAAGCGCAACAAGGACGACGGCGTCGTCATCGGCACTGGCAGCGTCTCCGGCGCGAGCAAGGAGTCGTTCCTCGCCGCGTGGGAAGAGGCACTCGAGCAGACCGACTACGACTTCGACGACGTCGAGTTCGTCGCGACCGCGACCCGGAAAGAAGATGAAGAGGGGCTGCTCGCAGCGGCCCAGGAACTCGATCTGGGCGTCGTCGCTTTCGACAAGGAAACCTTGCTCTCCCACGAGGGACCAACCCCCTCGAAATCGAAGGAACTGATCGGTTGGCCGGGCGTCTCCGAGGCCTCCGCGATCGCCGGCGGCGCTGAACAGGAACTCGTCCTCGAGAAAATCGGCTACGAAAACGAGGTTACGGTGGCGATCGGCCGATGAGTTCCGACACTGACTCAACTCCTGCCGATGGCACGCCCGACGACCACGGGACCCTCTACGTCGTCGGCATTGGCCCCGGACTGCCCGAGCATATGACCCTCCGGGCCAAGGAGGTCATCGAATCGGCGGACGTCGTCATCGCCTCGAGCCTCTATCAGGAGTTCCTGCGCAACGACGGGACGCTCCCGCCGGAGGATGCCGTCGACGATGACGGCGTTGCGACTCGCGAGGACGGCTTCGAGCAGGAGATCGTCCGCTCGACGATGGGACGGCAGATCGAACTCGCTCGCGCGGCGTTCGACCACGTCCGAGAAGGAAAGGACGTGGCTCACGTCTCAGGCGGCGATCCGTCGGTCTACGGCAAGTCCGACCTCATCTTCAAGATGGCCGAGGAGGACGACGCGACGGACGTGCCGATCGAGATCGTCCCCGGGCTGACGGCGGCACTCGGCGGCTCGGCGAACGTCGGCGCGCCGCTTTGCAACGACTTCTGTACCGTCTCGCTGTCTGACAAGTGGCGCGGCTGGGACGAGATCGAGGAGAAACTGCGCGCGGCTGCCATTTCGGACTTCGTGATCGTCCTCTACAACTGCTGGCGCAACTACGAGGAGGCCGTCGAGATCGTCCGCGAGGAGCGGACCGACGACGCCTACGTTGCGATCGTCAACGACGCCGGCCGCGAAGACGCCGGCCGAAATGGCGAGAGCCACTTCATTACGACGCTCGGCGAGGCCGCCGACCACGACGACAAGGTCTCCGGAATGGGAACCTCGCTGATCATCGGCAACCACGAGACCGAAACCTGGCGTAACGACGACCGAACGTACCTCGTCACCCCGCGCGGCGGGCGTGACGTCGACGATTTCTAATATTCATGAGCACGGACACCAACGCAGACGCTGACGACGAATCGACTTCCAAGTGTGGCGCATCGAGCAGCAGCACCGACGACTCGAGTTCGAAATGCGGCGGCTCCTCGAGTTCTTCCTCGTCCTCGAGCAAGTGCGGGGCCTCGAGTTCCGACGACGACTCTAACGAGCAGGAAGTCGGCGCGACGGTCGATGACTTCGACGCCGAGCCCGGCCAGCTGATCGCCGTCGGCCTTGGCCCCGGTCACCCGGAGGGGATGACCGAGCGCGCGAAAGAGGCCTTACTCGAGGCCGAGCACATCGTCGGCTACACGACCTACATCGAGCTGATTCCCGACGAGATCACCGAACAGGCCGACGACATCTACGACACGCCGATGTGCGGCGAAGTCTCCCGGACCGAGGAGTCGATCGACCGCGCGCTCGCGGGCAACGACGTGGCGATCGTCGGCAGCGGCGACCCCAACGTCTACGCACTTGCGGGCTTGGCACTCGAGATCCTCGAATCGAAGGGCGCAACGGCCTCGATGGTCGACTTCGAGGTCGTGCCCGGCGTCCCGGCGGCCCAGTCCTGTGCGGCCCGGCTGGGTGCCCCACTCGTCAACGACACCGTCTCGGTCTCGCTGTCGGATCACCTCGTCCCGATGCCGGAAATCGAGTCGCGGCTGCACGCAGTCGCGAGCGAGAACTTCACGATCACGATCTACAACCCCTGGAGCCGCAAGCGCCGGGAGAACTTCGAGAAGGCCTGCGAGATCCTGCTGACCCACCGCGATCCCGACACGCCAGTCGGCATCGTCCACGGTGCCGGCCGCGAGGACGAACAGGTGATGATCACCGAACTCAGCGAACTCGAGGACCTAGGTGAAAGCGAGATCATCGACATGACGACGACGATCGTCGTCGGCACCGAGGACACCTACGTCTGGGACGACCGGATGGTCACGCCGCGTGGCTACGAGACGAAATACGACTACTGACATGCCACGATACGAAGTCACCATCGAGAAAGACGCCTGCGACGGCATCTTCGCCTGCCTGACCCGTGACCCGCGATTTATCGAGGGCGCGGACGGCCTCGCGACGGTTGATCCGGACGCCGATCCGGTCTACGACTGCGAGGGCGAGGTCACCGACACCGCCGAGCGGGTCGTCGCGACGTTCGACGACGACCGCATCGAGGAAGCCCAGCAGGCCGCAGCAGCCTGCCCGACGGACGCGATCATCGTCGAGGAGGTGGGCGAATGAGCGACACCGACCCGACGGCTGACGGCGACGCCCTCGAGATTGCGGTCCCCTCGGACCCGCTCGCGGGACACGCCGCCACGGCGTACTTCTGGGGCCACGTTGCCGGGAGCGGGCGCGTGGTTCGGAGCGAAGCGAGAACCACGGACGGCGAACGGCGAAGCCGTGAGCATCTCGAGGTCGTCACCAACGACGAGGAGTCCGCCCAGGTGCTCGCTGCGATCGCGGGCGGGGATGTCGCACACGAGACGACGACCCGCGAGTACGCCCACGACACCTCGATCACGCGCACGGAAGACGAGTACACGCTGTCGATCGGCGACGGGGATGATAGACGGCTGTTAGGTCGAAACAGCACGCTCTCGCTCCCCGTCGACGGCCGCGGAAACTACCGATTCGGTGCGTTCTCGAGTCACGATCGGGAGCTCCTTCGGGGCCTGCTCGAGGGCAGTGGCACGATCTGCTTTAAGTCCTCGAGTGGCACAGTTGGCATTTCCTTCGTCCACGACGACCGAGAACTGCTCGAGGCGACACAAGAGCTGATTGCCGACTGTCCAATCGACGCCCCCACGGGCGACCTTTCGGCGACCTCGTCGGGTGGCTACTGGTTCGGCGTCGACGACGACGCTGTGCCCGCGTTCGGCACCTGGCTCTACGAGAACTGCGAGGAAACCGGCCTGTTCGCGCCGAGTCGCCGCCGCAAGCTCGAGCGGAGCATCGAGCAAGCGTCGGCGTACGACGGCGACCAGCCGTAGCTTACCCAGATCGATGAGCACACCTGACGACTCCACGCCCGCGACGGTGGCTGGCTTCGATGACGAAGCCGTCCTCCTGATCGGCCACGGCTCCAGACGCGAGAAATCGAACGAACAGGTCCGCGAACTGGCCGCTGGCCTCGAGTCACGGCTCGGGATTCCGGTCGACGCCGCGTTCCTCGAGCTCGCGGAGCCGTCGATTGACGAGGCCTTCGCAGGACTTGCACCCGTCGCCGATCAGGTGACGGTCGTCCACTGCTCGCTTTTTGCCGCGAGCCACGTCAAAAACGACGTGCCGCTGGCGATCGAGCAGGCCCGCGCTGAACATGAGATCGCGATCAACAACGGCGCACATCTGGGGGTTCATCCCGCCATCTTGGATCTGCTGGACGACCGCGCCGCTGCCGTCGAACGCGAACTGGGCGTCGATCGCACCGAAGATGACGTCGCTGTCGTCGTCTGTGGGCGGGGCTCGAGCGATCCAGACGCCAACGGCGACGTGCACAAACTCGCCCGCTTGCTGTTCGAGGGCCGGGACTTCGACCGCGTGGAGGCGACGTTCATCGGTGTCACGGAGCCGACGCTCGAGGACACCTTGCATGGGCTCTCGAAACACCGCCCCGACGCGGTCGTCGTGCTCCCCTATATGCTCGGCGACGGCGTCCTCACCCAGCGGGTCCGCGACTGGACCGCCGAGTTCGACGAGGACTATCCCTACGTCGACGCGCTGGCCGGCGACCCGCTCGGGACGGACTCACGGCTGCTCGATGTCTTCGCCGATCGCTGGCAGGAGGCGCGATCGGGCAGCGTCGAGATGTCCTGTGACACCTGCAAGTACAAGGTCGACCTCGAGGGCTACGAGGAAGACGTCGGCGGCGCACGCGCTATGTTGCGTGCGCTGGCCCACCAGGAGGCCCACGCCGACCGCGAGGATATCGACGACGAGCCCCACAGCCACGACGCGCCCGCAAAGCACGTCGCGGTTTGTACCAACCAGACCTGCGCGAAAATGGGCTCGCCGGCGGTGCTCGAACGACTCCGTCAGGAGGTCCGGGACTCCGAACACGCCGACGCCCGCATCACGCGGTCGTCCTGTCTCGGCCGCTGTGGCGACGGGCCGATGGTCGCGGTCTACCCCGATGGAATCTGGTACGGCGACGTCGCGGACGACGATGCCGAGCGGATCGTCGCCGACCACCTTGATCGAGACCGCATCGTCAGCGATCTCGTCGATCAAACGCTGTAGCGGAGTTGTATCGACCACTGAGACGACACACGATTTACCACTACCATTCACCCATGAGCTGCCACGAAATCGAAGCACTACGACTCGGATTGATGAACGTCCTCGGTGTCGGGGACGACAGCGCCCGCGAGCACGCGGAGAAAGAACTCGAGGGCCACCTCGAGGGCCCGATTCAGGGCCTCGTAGAGGCCGACAGCCTCACCGAGCTGCAGCGCCATCTCGACGCGGCGCTGGTCGATTTAGAGGAGGAGGTCGCCACGATGGACAGCGACGACCCGGAATACGATTACACGCGAGGGCGACTGCTGGCGGTTCGTGACGCCGAGCGAGCGGTCGGACGGCTGGCCACGCAAGGCGAGAGCATCGTCGAGGGGCTCGGCGATGCCCACGACACCCTCCACGAGACGTTTCCGGTAGAGGAGTGACGATGGCTGAACCTGCACCCGAACACGACAGCGAGATCGATCTCCGACGGGAACCGCTCGGCGAGATCGAGCCAGCACGGAGCCGGCACATGTGGACCCGATCCGCGGTCGGCGTTGCCGAGTCGGGCGACCTCGTCGTCACCGGCGAGTGGGACGGCACCGTCACCGCCCGTGACGCCGATTCGCTCGAGACCCGCTGGACGGTCGATCATCCGGACCACGCGGTCGGCATCGCGTCGCTCGAGGACGACGAAACGATCGTCGTCGCTGGCCGCGGCGACACCGGCGCGATCGTCGCCTACGACGCCGAGACGGGCGAGCAGCGCTGGCGCTACGACACCGCTGACGATGTCGGCGAGGCAGTCAAGGACACCGTCTTCTACCTGCCCTACGTCGTCGCGCTCGAGACCGGCACGGACGCCGACGGAAACGAGCGGCTCTATGCTGCTGCGCGACGCTACGAACGCGACGGCGAGACTCGCCAGTGGCACAGCACGGTCTATGCGTTCGATGCCGACGGTGACGTCTGCTGGACCTACGAGACCGACGCCTCGCCGATCGCGCTCGACCTCGATGCCGACGGCGAGCAACTCGCGGTGGGCTACAACCGCTGTATGGGCGATCACGACACCGGACTGGTCGTCCTCGAGGCCGAGTCGGGCGAGCTCGCGTGGACCTGGGACCCCGGCACCGACGGCGACCGCCGCGTCGGCGACGTCTCATTCGATGGCGAGGCGATCGCCGTCTCGAGTCACGGTGACAAACGCGGCTATCTGCTTGGCCCCGGCGGTGCCGAGCGCTGGCACGTCGACCTCGCGGTCGAAACCGAGATCGACGGCGAGACGCTGTATGCCTATCCGAACCACGCCTACGCGAACGACGGCCGGGTGGCGTTCGTGACAGGCAACACCTATGCCGCGGAGAGTCGCGAAACCGAGAGCCGGCATCCAAACGAACACCGGGTCGCCGCGTTCGACGCCAACGGCGACCTCGTCTGGGACGATGCGGTTCGCGGGTTCGTCCACGGGCTGGCGACCGACGGCGATCGGCTCGTCGCGCCCTGTGCGCAGAACTTCCGGGTTCGCGATCCCGACACCCACGCCGCCCGCTGGTTCGATCTCGAGTCCGGCGCGGAGGGAGTCGAACGCATCGATGGAATCGCTACGGCAGCTGCCGTCGCCGACGACACCGTCGCTGCGATCGAAGAACCTGTCGAGTACCACGACGAGGGAGCGACGCGCGGCGAATACGCGCTTTGTGTCGGCTCGCTCGAGTAGCGCCGATCAGGTCGGTCGGCCAAGCGTGTACAGTTATTTTCCGTTAGCGGGTGACTGATAGCCGCATACGCAAGGCCAACCGCCACAACTGCCCTTGCCTTCTGCTTTTCCGGACAATGACCAGTGAGTTCGCAGATGGCGGACTCGAGGAACGCTTGGATTTCAGGCGGGACGAGCGGTCCTCGAGCCGTCCTGACAGCGCCGTACATGCGGCAGGGCCGCCACGCCGAGTGGTGACTGATGGCGGACAGGCGGAGGTGGAAGAACCGGAAGACGAAACGACCGACAGTGAGACCGGGGGAGAAGTCGAAGACGCACCCGAAAGCGAAGAAACCGAGGGCGAAGACGAGGACGAGATAGAAGAGCCGGAAGTCGAGGAAGAAGCAGCGGAACCGGAAGCGGAAGAGGAGACAGCGGAAGAAGACGAATACCACATCGAAGACGCCGACGACGTCTATCAGGACGAGGCGGTTGCAGGCGTCCTCCATCTCGACCTCGAGGGTCTGTTCCTCGATTTACTCGGCCTCGAGGTGAACCTGAATCCGGTCACACTCGATGTCTCAGCGCGACCGGGCGAGAACAACCTGCTCGGGAACCTCCTTGCAACAGTCTCGGGGCTCTTCGACGGGTCGAGTGGCATGCTCGAGACGGTGGAATCACTGCTGAACAAGCCAAGTGAATTTCTTGATGCCCTGTTCGGGGGTCGTGGTGCCGACGGTGAGACGGAAGGCGAAGACGCAGAACCGGGTGATGACTCCCCCGGCCGCATCTCCAGCGCAGTCGGCTGGCTCAAAGCGAAGCTGGCCGCGCTGGTTCCTAGCTTCCCCACCGAGGAGGTCGTGGCAGCGATCGTCAGTGAAGTAATCGAGCAGGTAGTCGAACGACTCGAGCCCGAGCGCACTGATGCGCCCGGCGAACGGACGGAACCGTCACAAGCGGAGGTACCGTCATGAGCGACAGCACACTGACCCAGCGGATCGATACCGAGAAGATTAGCGACAACGTCGATGTCGACGAACTAGTCGAAGGAACCCAGTGGGAGGACGAAATTGACGGGGACAAGCCGCTCGGCGAAGCGCTGGGCGGACAGATCGGTGCGATCCTCGGACGAGCGATCGGTGAATCCCTCGGGCGGACGATCGGGGACATGGTCGTCGACGAACTGCTCAGTTCCAGCGCTGGAGAGCACGCCCAAGCGGACGAAGAGCCAGCCGACACGGTCGATGAAGCTACAGACGAAGAGCCCACCGCGGAGGAAGCGGAAGCAGCCGGGGACGACGAGGGAGAAGCCGAGCCTGACGGAGACGAATCTGAAGCTGGCGCTGACACGGAACCCGAGTCGGAGGGCGATGCCGAGACGGGCACGGAGGCCGAAGCATCGGCTGACGAAGAACCGGACCAGGCGTCCGAAGCGGAGGAGTAACCCCATGCGACTCGAATACTATGCGCTCCATCGCCGCGGACTAACTCGAGGTGAGAGACGTGAGTGACGGACCGGGACTGAAAGGCATGGTTGCCGAGGAAGTCTCGAATCAGATCGATGTCACCGAGGTACTCGGTGATGGGGGCCTCGAGGACAGCATCGATGGCGGCGACGTCGGCGCAGCGGTCGGCCGCCAGTTCGGCGAGCAGTTCGGACGCGACGTCGGCGCGTCGGTCGGCCGGACTGTCCACGAGACGATCGCCGCGGATGTCGAGGACGGGAAGGAACTCGGCGAGATCCGGGCTGACCTCTCGACGGCGATTCGAGACACCCTCCAGGAGTCGTTCTCGGAACTCGAGGGACGCGATTCGCTCGCGTCGATGGCCAAAGACGTCACTGACGGGAGCAGTGTCGAGGGACTTCTGGACGGTATCGGTGGCGACGAGAGTGGGGGACAGACTGAACCACAGGACGAGAAACCGGCGGACGAAGCGGAAGAACAGGAAGACGAAGGCAAAGAGCGCGACGAACCGGACGCCAAAGCGGCGGTCAAAGAAGCTGCCGACAAAGCAGGAGCGGCAGTCGAGGGAACTGCTGACAACGCAAAAGAGACAGCCGAAGATGTCACGAGCGAATCCAAGGAGACGACCGAGGAAGCCGACTCGTCCGGCAATGGCAAAGACGAGTCGTCGATGGAGCACCTCGAGGACCGCCGGAAGGACACGCTCGAGGATTTCCTCGGCGTGCTGTCCGACAGCGATCTGCAGTCGATCGCGAAAGACGTCGGCGTGAAAGCGAACCGCAGCCGCGAGGAGATGACCGCCGAAATCATCGAGGCAGTGATGGACGATGAGCCGGACTCGGACTCGAACGAGGAGTTGGAACCGGCGGCGGAAGCCGAATGATGGAGTGAAACACACCGTCCCAGCGTCGAACGGGGGACGAACGACACGACGAGCAGCGCAGCGAGATCGGGAGATCACGCATGACCGACTCGAAACTCCAGGACCGAGTGCAGGAGGTACTGACCGAGGCCGACGCCTCGAGTGGCTCGCTCGTCGCCGGCGATGGCGACGACGGGGCAGCCGAGACAGCGTTGCTCGAGACCGCAACCGAGGCGAGCGACCTCCTCGAGTCGGCCGACCCCGACGAGTTGCTTACAGCAGTCGGCTTAGACACACTCGACGATGGAACCGAACCGGGTTCGATCCCCGAGGCTATCGCCCTGGGTAAGCAGGAGCACGTCGCGGACCTCCAGCGGTTGCTCCGACTCGCAACCCTTGCCGATCGTGCCGACGAGGACTGCCTTGAAGTGGCAGTCAGCGACCTCCGGGAGACGATCGGCGAACGGACAGCATCGGCTGCCGAAGCCGAAGAACATGGTGTCGGCGGGGATCGATCGGACGAGTTAGCGGCCGACGAAAGTGACGATGCGGAGGAGACGGCCGCCGATCTCGAGGATCGCCTTCGATCGTCGATGCAGCCCTCGTTCGAGCAGTTCGGCGACGACATTCGGCAGCTCAAAGCGCGACTCGAGACGGCGAATGCCGGCACACCCAGTCGTGAAGGTTCCGACGCCGACGCTGCGGACGATGCTACGGCCGAAGCAGACGACGCCGACGCTGCGGACGACGGGGATCTCGTGGAAACCGGACGTGGCGGCGATCGGAACCGCGGAACGGCGTCGGGCAGTCCGACGCGCCACTCCACGATGGCACCGCCGCCGTCGGAGCGAGCGGACATGCGGGGGACTGGGCGATACTCGACGATGCCGGACAAACACGAGTAGCTGGTGTGGGGATTCGAGACGAACGCCGTCGTGGCGGTCGCACAGGTCGGGTAGCGCTCTGCCGGTGGCTTCCGGCCGTGTCGGTCAGCGTGCGTAACCAGAAGCCGTTATCTTTCTCCTCAAATCGGGCGCTCGAGCGAACGACGTAACCATTTGTGCCCCAACATTTATACAACTGCGATTCATCGTTGTTTCCGGTATGGAATATCGACGGCGAGAGTTTTTAGGGGCAGGTGCGACTGGGCTCACGGCGGCCATCGCGGGCTGTCTGAATAGCAGCAACGACGGCAACGAGGGGTCGATCGCTGGAGCGGAACTCGCGCTTGCAACGACCACGAGTACGTACGACACGGGACTGCTCGACGAGATCAACGCCGAGTTTCAGGACCGGTTCGGGGTGCAAGTCGCGGCAAACGCACAAGGGACGGGGCAAGCGATCGAGTCCGCTCGGAACGGAAACGCAGACGTGATCCTCGTCCACGCGCGCTCACAAGAAGACGAGTTCATGCGGGACGGCTACGGTGTCAATCGTCGGGACCTGATGTTCAACGACTTCGTGGTCGTCGGTCCGAGCGACGACCCAGCTGGCGTGGGCAATACCGAACAGGCGACGGCCGCATTCGAGGCCATCGCCAACACACAAGCGACGTTCGCCTCCCGCGGCGACGACTCGGGGACTCACACCAAAGAAAAAGTGATCTGGTCCGAAACCGGTATCGAGCCAAGCGGCGAGTGGTACCAGGAAACCGGCAGCGGCATGGGGAATACGTTGACTGTCGCGGATGAATCGAGCGCGTATACGCTCGCCGACCGGGGCACCTATCTCTCGATGCAGGATAACATCGATCTCGAGATTCTGCTTCAGGGCCCGATCGAGGGTGGACCGGAACTGCTCTCGAACCCCTACGGGATCATGGCGGTCAACCCCGAGATCCACGACAACGTCAACTACCAGCTCGCGATGGCCTACATCGGCTTCTTTACTAGCCCCGAGGGACAGGAGCTCATCGCGAACTACACTGCGAACGACCAGCAGTTGTTCTTCCCGGAGGCGCTGTCGGAAGATCCGGACTTCCAGCAGTACGTCCCGGAGGACTGGCAGCCGGATTCGGGCGGCGAGTGATCGCCGGGTTCACAGACCAGCCACACGGACAGATCACCAACTGATGCCATTCGAACCGATCGCCGAACCGAACTATCTCCGGAGTGTCATTCGCGTCTCGCTGACGGTGAGTCTGACGGCCATCTTCGTGAGTACGCTGGTGAGCCTGCCGGTCGCGTTCCTCATCGGCTTTGCCGACTTCCGTGGGAAGCGCCTCGTGACGGCGATCATCAATACGGGAATGGGCTTTCCAAGCGTTGCCGTCGGACTGTTCGTCCTGCTATTTATTTCGACCGACGGCCCGCTCGGATCGCTGGACCTCGTCTACACGCCGGAGGCGATGATCATCTCGCAGTGTATCCTCGCCGCGCCGGTGATCACGGGCGTCGCGCTTTCGGCAGTCGAGAGTGTCGACGACGCGGTTCGCGATACCGCCTACGGCGTGGGTGGGACCCGGACGGACGTGGCGCTTATCACACTCAAAGAGGCGCGCTACGGCGTTATAACTGGAATTCTCGCCGGCTTCGGACGGGCAATCAGCGAAGTCGGGTCAGTCCTCATCGTCGGCGGGAACATCGCCTACGCCGACGGTACGTCGAAGACCCGTACCATCACGACCGCAATCACGTTCGAGACGCGGCGAGGCGAGTTCGAGACGGCGCTGGCGCTCGGTGCCGTCTTGATCGTCCTCGTCTTGCTCGTCAACGGAATCGTCATGCGACTCGGTGGTCGATAATCATGAGACGGACGAACGACCGCTCCTCGAGACGACTGTGGCCGATCGACACAGAGGTGACCAGCCAATGAACCTCGAACTCGAGGACGTCTCCTACGGCGTCGACGGCACCGACATCCTGACGGAGATCTCGCTTGCGCTCGAGTCAGGCGAAATCATGACGATTATCGGCCCCTCGGGGGCCGGCAAGACGACGCTGTTGCGGCTGGCTGCCCTGTTCGAGCAGCCGACCGGCGGCACGATTCGCTACGACGGGACCGACCCCTGGGCGCTGTCACGGGACGACCGGCTCGTGATCCGTCGCCGGATCGGCATGGTCTTCCAGCAGGCAAGCCTGTTCGATGCGCCGGTTGCGCGTAACGTCGATATCGGGCGACGGGTTCGGTGGCCGTGGCCGCGGCGGATTCGAGGATTCCTCGAACGACTCCTCCCTCGCCGGGTTACTGGCTCGCCGGCCGTCGATGAACGGACGCTCGAGGCCCTCGAACTGGTCGGGCTCCGTGATGCGTGGGATCGCGATCCGGCGTCGCTGTCCGGCGGCGAAGCACAGCGGGTGTCGTTTGCCCGCGCGATCGCAGCGGAGCCCGAAGTGCTGGTGCTTGACGAACCGACATCGGATCTCGACCCGCGGAACACGGCCATCCTCGAGCGGGCGATCGAGCGCTCTCGCGAGCGCGATCACGGGGTCTTGCTCGCGACCCACGACATGCATCAGGCCAAGCGGGTTTCGGATCGCGTCGCCTTCCTGCTCGAGGGGGAACTGGTCGAGGTCGGCCCGCCGGGCCAGGTCTTCGAGAACCCGCGAGACGAGCGAACCGCGCGGTTCGTCCGCGGCGATCTGTTGTACGATGATAACGAACTTCCCGCCTGACCGCGAACACCTCCGTGAGCGGAGCGCCGCCGACTGAGATCATGGAAAAAGCGTTCGACCCCTACCTACGGATCGACGACGTGACCGTCGATCGAAGCGACATCGAGATGTTGCGCGCGATCGACGATTGTGGCTCGCTGTCGGGTGCGGCAGACACCCTCGAGCGATCCTATCCGCGCCTCCAGCAGCGGGTGGTGGCGCTCGAGGAGTCGATCGGCCCGCTGGTCGAGCGGACTCGCGGGGGTGCCGACGGTGGTGGGAGTTCCCTGACGGAGACGGCACGAGAGCTGCTGGTGCGGTTCGATCGGCTGGTCGCGGCCTACGAGGGCGTCGCGCGCGTCGACGAGACGGTCTTGTCGGGATCGGTGGTCGACCGCGACGGCGAACTCGCGACCGTCGAGACGTCCGTCGGTGCGGTACTGGCGGTCGCCCCGGCCGACGCCGCACGCGTGGCCGTGACGATCCGTTCCGATGCGGTCAGTCTGCATGCACCCAGTGAGGTGCCACGGGCCGAGGGAACCAGCGTCCGCAACCGGTTTTCGGGTACCATCACGTGGCTCGATACCGGTGATGCCGTCGTGCGGGTGGGAATTGAACTCGAGCGTGACACAAACGGCGATGGGGCCGACCCACCAGAACTCGTGGCGCTTGTCACCCGCCAGAGCGTCGAGACGTTAGGGCTCGAGCCCGGCCGATCGATCGTCGCCTCGGTGAAGGCAACGGCGGCGCGGGGGATCGCACGGGACGAGTTGGACGCCGTTTCGACCGACGCAAACTGATCGGACTGTCGGGACCGTTGGGTTCGATATCGCCTCGAGCAGTCGTGTGATACCCGGTCGGAGCCACAGCCCTTTCTCGCGGGGGCACCTATTACCACGTATGTACGATTCGATTCTGGTCGCAACTGACGGCAGCGAGACGGCGACGACTGCGGTCGACTACGCGCTCGCGCTCGCAGCGCAGTTCGACTCGCCACTGTACGGTATCGCCGTCGCCGACGACCGGACCGACTACGACACGGGGATCGTCGATCCCGACGAGGCCCTGCAACACCTTCGAAAGCGGGCCACAGACTGGCTCGAGACGGTCGAATCGAAAGCGGCTGACGCCGACGTGGCCGTCGAGACGGTGGTTCGGACCGGCGTCCCCCACGAAGAGATTCTCGCGTACGCAAGCGAGAACGACATCGACGTGATCGTCGTCGGTGCCCGGGGTCGCTCGTCGCTCAAGGGGGCACTGCTCGGCAGCACCATCGATAGGGTCGTCAGGGTCGCCGATCGGACGGTACTGGTCGTCGGTGACGACGATGTCCGGGACCAGTGATACGGACGACTGGACGTCAGTTCCGACACACCCGCATGACGGGCTGTAGGTGCGCTGGGACATAGTGACAGAATCCGTATGAGTGTCAGACAGTACTCGAAACCGAGTCCCCGTTTGCTGGAGGGAGAACATTTACGTCCGCTGTCGTATGACATACCCCTATGTCATTGCTCGTTCCCTTCGACGGGTCGGAGTTGGCCATGAACGCACTCGAGCGCGCCTCCACGTTCGGTGATCTCCTCGACGAAGAAGTCGTCGTTCTGACGGTCATTCCGGACGACGAGGAGTACGCACGGGATCGCGGCTGGATCACGCAGGGCGAACCGTTCGATCCGGAGGCGATTGCCGCAGGTATGCAGACCCGCGCCAAAGAGGTCGCACCGGAAGCGACCGTCCGCTCCGAGCGAGTCAGTTCCGACGAGCCGACCGCAACATCGACGACGAACGTCGTCCGCGAGATCCGACGGGTCGCCGGCGACCTCGAGGCGTCGGTCGTCTTCATCGGTTCCGAGAACGCGGGCTCGGTCATCGCTCCCCAGTCGAGCGTCGGCAGTCCGGTCGCAAACGACCAGCGGTACGACGTCTACGTCGTCCGCGAACCCGGCGACGAGGGCGATTCAGCGGACCGCTCGGATATCGATTCCACCCAGAGCGGATTCTGAGCCCAACGGCACTTGGTCGCCCTGCCGTGGGCCGGACACGATTTAACCGACCGTTTCAGTGATTGCACCGGCGCGTCTCACTGCGCGGTGGTCCAGAGGAACGTTTATTCCTCTGACCGACCACGTTTCGAACGATACATGGTCGAACGAAACGGGCGGAGCCACGAGACCTCGACACCGTCAGGCTCCACCCTCAGTCCTCCCGACTCGTTCGTCGAGCAGGCGAACGTCTCGGATCCGGCGATTCACGAGCGCTTCGAGACGAACTGGCCGGACTGCTGGACGCGTGCGGCCGACCTCCTCTCGTGGGACGACCCCTACGACACCGTCCTCGAGGACGACGACGCCCCCTTCTACCGCTGGTTTTCCGATGGCCGACTGAACGCCGCCTACAACTGTCTGGACCGTCATCTCGAGTCGGGTCGGAAAAATCACGCCGCGATCCGCTGGGAGGGCAAGCAAGGCGAGCGCCGGACCTACACCTATCGGGACCTCTACGTCGAAGTTAACGAGTTCGCAGCAGCACTGCGCGAGCTGGGTGTCGAAGAGGACGACGTCGTGACGATCTATCTGCCGATGATCCCCGAACTGCCGATCGCGATGCTGGCGTGTGCCCGGATCGGTGCACCTCACAGTGTCGTCTTCGCCGGCCTCTCTGCGGACGCGCTCGCGACGCGGATGGACGCCGCAAACAGCGAGTTTCTGATCACCTGCGACGGCTACTACCGGCGTGGTGATGCCTTCAACCAGAAGAGCAAAGCCGATAACGCCCGTATCGGCCTCGAGCAGGACGTCCGGACGGTCGTCGTCGATCGGCTCGGCGAGGATATGCCACACGTTCTCGGCGACGACGAGTGGGACTACCACGAGCTGTGTGACGAGTTCGCAGGCGAGACGGTCGAGCCGGTGTCACGCAACGCCGAAGATATGCTGTTTCTGATGTATACCTCGGGAACGACTGGCCAGCCGAAAGGCGTCGTTCACTCGACGGGCGGCTATCTCGCCCACGTCGCGTGGACGAGCCATGCGGTCCTCGATATCAAACCCGAGGACACCTACTGGTGTGCGGCCGACATCGGCTGGATTACGGGCCACTCTTACATCGTCTACGGGCCGCTTGCGCTCGGGACGACGACAGTCATGTACGAAGGGACGCCCGACTATCCCGACCGGGATCGACTCTGGGAGATCGTCGATCGCAACGCCGTCGACGTCTTCTACACCGCGCCGACGGCGGTCCGCGCGTTCATGAAATGGGGCTCTGATTATCCTGGCCGACACGATCTCTCCTCGCTGCGGTTGCTCGGTACTGTTGGCGAGCCGATCAGTCCCCGTCCCTGGAACTGGTACCGCGAGCATATCGGCGGCGGCGATTGTCCCGTCGTCGATACGTGGTGGCAGACCGAGACCGGCGCAGTGGCGATCTCGACGCTGCCGGGCGTCGACGAGATGAAACCCGGCTCGGCCGGCCCGCCGCTGCCAGGCCTCGACGCTCGCGTGATCGACTCCCAGGGAGAGGCGGTTGAACCCGGCGAAACCGGCTATCTCACGATCGCTCGTCCGTGGCCGGGGATGGCCCGGACACTGTATGACGGCGACGAGCGGTTCGTCACCGAGTACTGGCAGCGCTTTTCCGATCCCGATGCCGACGAGTGGCGCTACTTCAGCGGCGACACGGCCCGGGTCGACGAGGACGGCTACATCACTGTCCTCGGCCGCGTCGACGACGTCATCAACGTCTCCGGCCATCGGCTCGGCACGATGGAGATCGAGGGCGCGATCGCCGACGTCGATGGCGTCGCCGAGGCCGCCGTCGTCGGTCGCTCGAACGAGACCGGCAACACCGAGATCTACGCCTATGTCAGCACCGAACGCGAACGCGAGCCGGATGCGAGCATCCGTGCTGCCATCCTCGAGAGCATCGAGGCAGCGATCGGCCCGATCGCTCGCCCCGCCGAGGTGATCTTCACGCCGGAACTGCCCAAGACCCGCTCGGGCAAGATCATGCGCCGCCTGCTCGAGGACGTCGCCAACGGCGAGGAGCTCGGGGACACGAGCGCACTCCGGAATCCCGAGATCGTCGGTGAGATTCAGGCCGAGGTCGGGGACGGCAGCCATTCCCGCCAGTAACGTTTCGTAAACTCAGATAGTCCGAAATCAATCCGGGTCGTGATTTCTGACTGATCTCGATTACTCCTCACGAGCGCCGGGAAGAGGCGATACAATTATGTTCGCGAAACCAAAAGGACCGAACTATGAGCCTCGAGCAGGGGATGGGAGCGATACTCAGGAGCCAGGAGTACGAGTCGCTTCTCGACGCTGCCGAGACCTACCGCGAGGCGCTGGTGATCCGCCTCTGTGCCGACGTCGGCCTTCGGCCGGCGGAGCTCACGCGGCTCACGATCGACGACATCGAGCAGGTACGGATCGATCCACCACGGTATCTCGTCCGGGTTCCGACCGAGGACGGTGGACGGGATCGAACCGCGTATCTGCCGACGCGTGTCGAACGCGAACTCCGGCGATACGCACGGAGTAACGGGCTCTCGACCGATGACCGGATTTTCTCGGTGACGCCTCGCCGGCTCCAGATGCTGGTCTCCGATGTCGCCGAGCGAGCAAGCGAGCTGTTTAACGACCCTGGCCTCGCCGACCTCTCGACGAGCGATCTCCGACAGTACTTCGCCCACACTGCCTTGGTCGAACACGACGTCAATCCCCGCGTCGTCAAGACAGCGGGCGGCTGGCGCAGTTTCGAGGCCCTCGAGTCCTATTTACCCGAGCCGACCGACACCGAAATCGTCGACGCCTTCGACGCCGTCGAGCGGCCGTCGGGCCCCGGACACGACCGATCCGGCGGCCAGTCGGGGCCAGTGATCGGCGACGACAGCGTCATTCGCCTTTTACTGGCGGCAAGCGATCGGTACGCGTTGCTTCGGCTCGATTCGGATGGCTACGTCGAGCGCTGGAATCGGAGCGCAGCGGCCATGTTTGGGTACCGAGCCGGTGAGATCGTCGGCACGCACGTCTCGACGTTCTATCCCGACGCCGCCGTCGAGGACGGCGCGCCCGAACGAGCGCTGTCGACGGCCATCGAGGAGTCCGGCACCGAGACCGAGGGGTGGCGCATCCACAAGGACGGCTCACAGTTTCGCGCGACCGAGGTCATCTCGCCGCTGCGGGACGATCAGGGCCGTCACCGGGGGTTTGCCGTCTTCGTCCGCGATGTCACGGTCGCCCACGAGGACCTCGCGACCGCTCGCGAAAAGCGAGACGAACTCGATCGACTGTACGCGGTCGCGCGCCGTCATCGAGACGTCACGCACGCGTTACTAGATTCAACAGATCACGAAGAGATCGAAACGTCGACCTGTACCGCCCTCACCGACGGCACGGCCTACGAGTTCGCGTGGATCGACCGCGCGACGATGTCGGACCACCGTCGGGAGTGGCGTGCATCCAGCGGACTCGAGCCTGACGCAGTCGAGCGCGTCCTCCCTGAGGAATGGGACAACGAGCCAGCCACCGGTCCCGACGGCGCGGATTCGGCGACGGCGGCCCAGGCCGGGGACCGGACGGTCCTCGTCGCAACCGACGTGACGGCATCGCTCGAGGACGACACGTTCGAGGGGGCCGTCGCGCGAGTCCCGCTTGCCTACGGCGATACCGTCTACGGGCTCCTCTCGGTCGCGACCGAGCGCCCGGGGGCGTTCGGCGACGACGAGCGGGCCTGGCTCTCGACGATCGGCCGGCACGTCGGCTACGCGATCGCCGCTATCCGCCGGCGAAACCTCCTGTTGTCCGACCGCGTGACGGAACTCGAGGTCGTCTGTCGCGACGAACGGTCGTTCTTCGTCGACGCATCACAACGGCTCGACTGTCGCTTTGAACTCGACTCGCTGGTCCCGATCGACGAGTCGACCCAGCTCTACTACGTCCGTCTCGAGGGGGCGTCACCGGCTGATGTCTTCGAACTCGCCGAGGACGACCCCGGTATCGATGACTGTCGGCTGGTCGAAACCGACGAGGACGGCTGGCGTGTCGAGTTCGTTATCGACGGCTCCTGTCCGATCGTCACGCTGACGGAGTACGGCGTCACCGTCCGCGAGGCGGTCTTCGAGGACGGGACGGGGACGATCACCGGCGACTGTGCAGTCGATGCGGATATTCGGACGATCCTCGACGGCCTTCGATCCGTGTTTCCGGACTCAGAACTGGTCGGGAAACGCGAGACCGAACGAACCGTCCAGACTGCCCGCGAGTTCCGGGAAGGACTCGAAGATCGCCTGACGGACCGCCAGGAGGCGGCGCTTCGCGCGGCGTATTTCGGCGGCTACTACGACTGGCCCAGAGAGAGCACGGCCGAGGAGGTCGCGGACGCGATGGGTGTCTCCTCACCCACGCTGCACAATCACCTGCGAAAGGGCCAACACGAGTTGCTTCGAACGTTCTTGGACGATCCAGACGGTTAGACCGTCCGTTCACGAGACACTGCCGGCAGTTCGGGATCGCGCGACTGTGGTGGGAGGCGTTGGCGCGTACTGTTCGATTTGAGACTAAGTCTCTAGATCCGTCGTTCGATTCGGTATCACTGACGCTCGATATGGTACCGACTGGCACGCACGAGATGCCAGCTTGACATCGAGTGACTCGTCGCACCACCGATTTCACCCCGTTTTTCGCGTGTGAGGGCTGCCTATCACCCCCTAATATAGTCAATATTCCCTATGTCACCCCGCGTGTATCGGGTCGATTTTGCACAACTAGAGGCCGCCTTTACTATGGTAGTCGATAATTGACTGGGTGTACCATGTCACAGGACAATGCCGATCTCGAGGCACGACTCGCGGAGCAGGACACGTTCGAGCCGCCCAAGTCGTTCGTCGAGCAGGCAAATATCACTGACCCTGGGATCTACGAGGAGTTTGAGGAGAATTGGCCGGGCTGCTGGGAGCGTGCGGCCGATCTCCTCTCGTGGGACGAAGAGTACGACGCTGTCCTCGACGACGGCGACGCGCCGTTCTACGAGTGGTTTACCAACGGCGAACTCAACGCCTCGTACAACTGTCTCGACCGGCACGTAGAGGACGGTGCCGGCGACAACGTCGCGATCGAGTGGGAAGGCGAACTCGGCGAGACGCGCACCTACACCTACGAGGAACTGCTGGACGAAGTCGAAGACACCGCCGCGATGCTGCGCGGCCTCGGCGTCGAAGAGGACGACATCGTCACGCTGTACATGCCGATGATTCCGGAGCTGCCGATCGCGATGCTGGCGTGTGCCCGCATCGGCGCTCCCCACAGCGTTGTCTTCGCCGGCTTCTCGGCGGACGCACTCGCAACCCGGATGAACTCGGCCGACAGCGAATACCTCATCACCTGCGACGGCTACTACCGCCGCGGGGACGCGCTCGATCACATCTCGAAGACCAACGAGGGCCTCGAGGGTGTCGAACACGAGGTCTCCGACGTCGTTGTCGTCGACCGACTGGGCGACGATCTCGACCACGAGCTCGCGGACAACCAGCACGACTACGACGACCTCGTCGCCGAGTACGAGGGGTCGACGGTCGAGCCGGTCGCACGCGATTCCGAGGACATGCTGTTCCTGATGTACACCTCGGGCACGACCGGCCAGCCGAAGGGTGTCAAACACACCACCGGCGGCTATCTCGCCTATAGTGCCTGGACGAGCCACGCCGTCCTCGACATCGAGGCCGACGACACCTACTGGTGTTCGGCCGACATCGGCTGGATCACGGGCCACTCCTACATCGTCTACGGGCCACTCGCACTGGGTACCACCAGCGTCATGTACGAGGGCACGCCGGACTACCCCGACAAGGACCGCATGTGGGAGATCGTCGAGAAAAACGAGGTCGACATCTTCTACACCGCACCGACCGCGATCCGCGCGTTCATGAAGTGGGGCGAGGAGTACCCCGCCCAACACGACCTCTCGAGCCTGCGCCTGCTCGGGACCGTCGGGGAGCCGATCAACCCACGCGCGTGGAAGTGGTACTACAAGCACATCGGTAACGAGGAGTGCCCGATCGTCGACACGTGGTGGCAGACCGAAACCGGCGGCATGATGATCACGACGCTGCCCGGTGTCTGTGAGATGAAACCCGGCTCCGCCGGGCCGCCGCTGCCGGGCATCGACGCACAGGTCGTCGACGCCAACGGCGAGGAAGTCGACGCCGGGCAGGCCGGCTACGTCACGGTCAACAACCCGTGGCCCGGCATGCTCCGGACCCTCTACGACAACGACGAGCGGTTCATCCAGGAATACTGGGATGAGTACTCCGACGAGGAAGCCGACGAGTGGGTCTACTTCCCCGAAGACGGCGCGAAGATCGACGAGGACGATTACATCACCATCCTCGGCCGGGTCGACGACGTGATCAACGTCTCCGGTCACCGGCTGGGCACGATGGAGATCGAGTCGGCTGTCGTCGGCGTCGAAGGCGTCGCCGAAGCCGCCGTCGTCGGTGGCGACCACGAGGTCAAAGGCGAGGCCGTCTACGTCTACGCCATCCCCGAAGACGGCTACGAGGGTGGCGAGGAACTCGAGGGGCGCGCCGCCGAGGCAATCCTCGACTCCATCGGTCCGATCGCCAAGCCAGAGGAAATCGTCTTTACACACGAGCTGCCCAAGACGCGCTCGGGCAAGATCATGCGCCGCCTGCTCGAGGACATCGCGAGTGGCAACGAGCTCGGGAACACCTCGACGCTGCGTAACCCGGATGTCGTCGACGACATCGCGGAGCAGGTCTCGACCGACTAACCAACCCATATCTTTTTAAGATAACAAACAAGTCAATAACACGATTCGTCACAATATGCCAGATAATAACAGCCACAATTCGACTGACAAACAGATCGAAACGGACGGGGGGGTGGCCGGACAACCAGGCCAGTCCCACCGAAATACCGACTACCTCAGTGCGGAGATCAACCTGCTGAACCCGAGTACGCCGTTCATGCGCGATCACCTGCGTGTGATCTGGACCGGCTTTATCGCCTGGTTGGTTCTCGTGTTCGGCCCTGTGTTCGCAACGATCGTGGCACCGGGCGTGATGACCTCGCCGATTCCGGTCATCGAGTTCCCACTGCACTACTTCCTGGTGGCCTTCTGTGCCCCATCCGGTGCGCTGGTCCTCTCGGCGTGGTACGCCCGCAAGCGCGATCAGCTGGACGCGAAGTACGGCATCGACCACTCGGAGCCGACGGGAACGGCCGGCAGCGCCGAAGACGCCGCGGCCACTGACGGAGGTGTCGACCAATGACGGGCACGGGAACCCTCCTGCAGTCGGGCCTGCTACCGCAGGGAATGGACGTCTCGTTCAAACTTGCACCGGCTGTCCTCGTTTTGGGGATGCTTGCGATCTTCCTCCTGATCGGCTTCGTGTTCCGCGTGGCCGACACGGAGGACATGTGGGTCGCGGGCCGGTCGATCGGGAACATCGAGAACGGGATGGCGATCGGGGCCAACTGGATGTCGGCCGCATCCTACCTCGGGATGGCGGCACTGATCGCCCTCTCGGGCTTTTACGGACTTGCCTTCGTCGTCGGCTGGACGACGGGATACTTCATCCTGCTCATCTTCATGGCCGCACAGATGCGCCGGTTCGGGAAGTACACCGCACCGGACTTCGTCGGCGACCGATTCAACTCTGACACCGCACGTGGCATCGCAGCAATCACGGCGTTCCTCATCGCGTTCGTCTACGCGATCGGGCAGGCCCGCGGGATGGCCCTTGTCGGCCTGTACATCTTCGGCGACATCGGCTTCGCCGGGCTCAGCGGCTACCAGGCGATGGTCATCGTCATGATGACCATTACGGTCCTCTACCTCACCCTCTCGGGCATGATGGGTGCGACCAAGAACATGGCCGTCCAGTACGTCATCCTTATCGGTGCCTTCCTGGCCGGCATGTACGTGGTCGGCTGGACGCAGGGCTACTCAACGGTGCTCCCGCAGATCGAATACGGGATGCTGATCAGTGAACTCGGCACCGAGTTCAGCGAACCGTTCGCAACCGCCAGCCCGTACCTCTGGATCGCGACGTGTTTCTCGCTGGTCGTCGGGACCTGCGGACTCCCACACGTCCTGGTCCGCTTCTACACGGTTGAAAACGAACGAACTGCCCGCTGGTCGACCGTGACCGGGCTGTTCTTCATCCTCCTGCTGTACCTCGGTGCGCCGGCGTACACGGCCTTCGGTGTGCGGCTGTTCGACGTGAACCCCAACACTGCGACGACGTACGCCGCAGAGGGTGGCATGTCCGCAGCAACTGCCGACGTTCTCGTCGTGGTCGCCGCACAGTTCGCGAACCTTCCACAGTGGTTCGTCGGCTTCGTGGCTGCTGGCGGGATCGCCGCCGCGATCGCGACGACTGCCGGATTGTTCATCACCGGCTCCTCGGCGGTCTCCCACGACATCTACGTGAACCTCATCAATGAGGACGCGACGCAGCGCCAGCAGATCCTCGTCGGTCGGCTGGGCATCGTCGCCCTGGGCGTCCTGACCACGCTGGCTGCACTCGACCCCGCAGCACCGATCGGTGCACTGGTGTCCTACGCGTTCTCGCTGGCCGGCACGGTGCTGTTCCCGATGTTCTTCCTCGGTCTCTGGTGGGAGAACACGAACCGTCAGGGCGCACTCGCCGGGATGCTCACTGGCTTGACCATCTGGTTCATCCCGATGATCAACGAAGTCTTGCCCACGTACATCAGCAACGGTGAGCCGTACGTGGCCGCACTCGCACAGTGGCTGCCGGCGATCGGCTCGGCGCTCATCGGCGTTCCGGTCGTCTTCGCCGTCACCATCATCGTCTCCGTGATGACCGACGAACCGTCGCTCGAGACCAAGAAGATGGTCCGACAGTGTCACAGCCCCGAACCAATGGGCCAGCAGCAGTCTGCAGAAGACGTCGTGACCGACGGCGGCGAACCCCTTGACGACTAAGACAATGTACGAGAAAATACTCGTTCCGACAGACGGCAGCGAAACGTCCGAAGCGGCAGTCGAGCACGCGGTCGACCTCGCTGAAAAGTATCGGGCCGAAGTACACGCCCTGTACGTGGTCGATACCGACTCGATGAGTCTCAGTCTCGGGGCTGAACAGCTCGATCGTATCGAACAGGGTCACTTCGGCGAGATGACCGAGATCAAAGACCGTGCCGACAGCGCCACCGGCTTCGTCGCCGACCGCGCCGCCGAACACGGCCTCGAGACCGTCGAGCACGTCTCAGCGGGCAAACCTCACTCGCTGATCGAGGACTACGTCGAGGACAACGACATCGACCTCGTCGTCATGGGATCGCACGGCCGTTCAGGCATCAAGCGTGCGTTGCTCGGCAGCGTCGCCGAACGAACGCTTCGTAGCGTGACGGCACCAGTGATGGTCGTCGATAGCCGCGACTCGGCATAGACGCAGCGTTTTTCACGGTTTTATTCGACCGCAATACGTCTATTTTCGACTGAAATAATTTGTAGCTGTTAATTCGGACCCGATCGAACTGCGCGGCTGGAAGTCTGGTTACTGCCGATGGAGAACCTGTGCTGTCCAGTCGTCTGACTCGGCTACCCTCGGCACTCAGTTGCGACGGCTTTTGCTTATCAGTAGATAGTAGCGCGGCTTCTGTATCCAGAATTACGTCCGAAACCAAGCCGACAAATCCGGTCACTGCACGTGCGAACTGATCGCTGAAATTCTTTCCAGTTGTAGATGATGTTTATAAGGTCGTGCAGGATACAGAACGCATATCTTCAACGGCCAATCGCTCAGATTTGGCGAGAACGAATGAGTCTGGTCAGAGCACAGGTTTATCAGTTATTCATTTGAGAAAGGCAATATGGGAAAATGTGCGAGATGCGGGACGGAGGATGCAAACCCACCTAAACACAATAGACATCTTGATTACGAGTATTGTGATGAGTGCCAAGAGATGTTCGATTCGGTATGGGAGAACGGTGTCGTAGTTCGGAGTCGGCACTCAAATCGTGCTTTCGATGATCTTCCGTATGAGGTTTCTATTAGGGCAGATGATGTTAATACCACGGAAAACTGGCGCGACAAACGTAATCCACAGAATCAAGTAGAAGCACTTGGTGAAGCAAAGAAAGCCATGGAAACTTATGATTTACCAGGCCTGTTCATATATCAAAAAACAGGTTCAGTTTGGTTGATAGATGAATATCTTGAAACTCATCCGAAAATCCGCGGGGACGTGGAAGACTACAATGATTCATCTGGTGGCGGATTCCTATCAAACATACTCTTTTAATTATCAAATTCAATTAATTTTGTTGGTAGAACTCTCTGAGTCTCGCAGTACGTTTCTGCCAGACACTTGGTAGCTTATTGGTGACCTCGGTAACTCCTCATCCTGTACTGAACGCGGGTTTCACGAGCTGCGCTGAATAACAAAACCGTATTACCAACGACTGTTATCGGAACGACTGAATCGCGTTACACACCGATCGCATCGTCCGCGGTTCTCGCTCCGAACCGCACTCCTATCGTGCGGCCGGTGTGCAGTGACGTTCAGTGGCTACGATAGCCGATCGGAAAACCGTCTTTGGCGGCACGACTCGCTGACAAAACCTCGTCTGGTGTCGCTCCCGACTGCAACCGACAGCGGTCACTACTGTGTTTGTTTCGCGGCTTCGAAACTCCAGACGAGCCCGAAGTACGCGACGATCCCTGCGGCCATGAACATATAGCGGGCCCAGTCTGGCCCATCGAGGAGACGGACGATGAGATCGACCCCCGTCACCCAGAGGATTGCAAAGACCAGATCCGTTAACATTCCCCATCGCTCTTCGCGGGCCGTTTGAATCCACTCGCGAACACCTGTCATCGAACCATCACCCGGCTCGTAACGTTGTCCATTGTGCGACTGTTTCGCAGGGCCACGGAAAAAGCCTATCGGCGTCTCACGATTCCGATCGGCTACTGTTCGTAGAACTCATCGACTTCGGCTGCCGGAAACGACGGCGTTGCGGCGGAGACGTACTCGAGCGGTCGGTCACCGGTGTTCTCGAGGCTGTGTTCGGTGTTTGACGGAATATGCACGAGATCGCCGGCCGCAACTGTGCGCTCGTCGTCGCCGACGGTCATAATGCCAGTGCCGGAGAGGATGACGTAGACCTGTTCCGGGTCGTGTTCGTGTCTCACTTGCCGTGCCCCCGGTTCGACATCGACCCAGGTAATCGTCAGGTCAGTCTCCGAGACCTCGTGCTGTGAGTGGAGGATGTGAGAAACCAGCCCGTCGTTGCGAGTGAGTGCCGGCGCATCGGATTTGTTCACTTTTCTCATATTGGTAGAGAATCATGTATGGGATATAAATTTTCAGGAGCCGACACTATCGTCACTCCTCCCAGTACTCGGTCTCGTCGTCGATGTGGTAGTAGCCCTCGAGCGTCCGTTCTCCGCGGCCGCCCGGCGGTGAGCCGACGAAGACGCCGAACTTGTCCATTTCCGGATAGACAGTGACGTCCGGCTCGTTCATCGTCGAAATCGCGAGATATCGAAGTGGCTCCTCGCTGTCGTTGAGAACTCGGTGCCCGCCACTTTCGTTCGCCGGGAGCGTGACGTAATCGCCGGCCGTCAGCTCTACGAGGCCCGTTTCGGCCTTGAGTTTGCCCTTGCCCGCCAGCACGTAGAGCGCCTCCTCGTTGGCCGTGTGGTAGTGATAGGGCCACGAGCACATTCCCGGCGAGAGTTCATACAGGCTACACCCGAGGTCGGCTGCATCGACGGCGCTCGAGAGTTCCTTCCGACGAAACGTCGTCTCGTCGGGGTCGTACGTTTTCCAGTCGACGGTCGCTTCGTTCGTCTTCTCCATCCCACGACTAGTTGTCCCTTCGGTCACATATTACTGCGGGCCAGTCCCGGCGCACCATCAGGGACAGCCGATCGACGACGCGATCTCGAGCAGCGGCGCGTCGTCGGTGAGACTCGAGACCTCGTAGCTCACGTCATCACAGGTCCAGAACACGCTTTGAATCCCCCCATCGCGACGGTAGGCCGTGTGGCCATCGATCTCGATCGCCTCGAGGACGTCGGGGCTGAACCGCTGGACTTCCCGGACGGCCACGTAGAGTTCGCGTGCGACCACGTTCGGATCGTTGTACCACAACGTCGTCGTCGTCCCGAACCGCTCGGCCTTCTCGACGACGGTGACTCGATCGAGGGTGTACGACGCTGGGACTGCTGGCTCCGGCAGATTATACGGAGCGACGGCTTCGGCAGCCGCTTGCGACTCGAAGACGCCCAACGGCTTGCGCCCGTCGGTGACGACGGTCGCGTCGTTCGGTGGCTGGTACGTGAACGTTCCCGGCTCGAGCCCTTTGTCGATCACGAGATCCTCGTACGTGACGGTCAGCCTGTGGCGGACCTCGCCGTCGATACTGACCGTGTTTCGCTCCCTGATCGGATACCGGTACTCGTCGTCGATCCAGACCTCCCGGGAGACGTCCATTGCGTCGGGATCGCCGGTCGCCCGGAGTGGGACGACGAAGGTCGTCTCCCCGACGACGAGGTCGACCGCTGGGCCGATGTCCTCGACCGGCGGCTTCGTCTCGACGACGTGTGCCTCGCGGCCGTCGACGGTCTCGACGCCGTCGTAGCCCAGCCGGGACTCTTCGAGCAGGCTCTCGAGGACGAGTCGCGTCCGATCGGTGTCGACTTTGTTCGGATGATACTGTTTATCGACGACGTCCTCGGATGGGTCGTACTCCCACGTCGTGGCCCGGTTGGTCACGGTCACAGCGCCGGCCGGGACGTCGGGATCGCTCGACTCGAGGACGTCGATGCGCTGTTTGGCCGGCGGTTGGCGTGCAATCTGCTCGATTCTCTCGACGGTCTCGTCGGGTGTTTCGACCGTCATGGTCCGACGGGCCTGCAGGTCGGTCATGTGGCGGCGCGTCTCGATGGCGTCGCGAACGAGGGTTTCGCTTTCGGGGGGCTCAGTTCCGGACGGCTCGTCGTCACCCGGATAGCTCACACAGCCGGCAAGTGCAGCCGTGACACCCACAGCGAGGAGCCGCCGACGATTCATACGCGGGAGATTACCATCTCTAATGATAAGTGTGTGGGTTCGATCAGTCGATGATGGCCGTGACCCTCGGTGTTTTGTGCGCGGCTCGCACACGTCCAGTCATGAACGTCGATGCTGATCTCGCCGCACTTCGGGAGTTTCTCGCAGCTAACGGGCTGGATGGCTACCTGATCGACGACGACGCCTCGGATTCCGACCAGCGGTACGTCTCGGGGTTTACTGCACCGGACCCCTACCAGACACTCGTCACGCAGGAGGGTGTCTCTCTGCTCGTCTCCGGACTCGAGTACGGCCGCGCGACCGCCGAGGCGAACGCGGACTCGGTTACGCGACGGGCCGCCTACGACTACCAGCAACTAGTGGCCGAGCACGGCCAGTACGAGGGGCGGATTCAGACGATCGCGGCCTTTCTCGCGGATCACAACGTCGCCTCGATCGCCGTGCCACAGGGTTTTCCGACGGGAACCGCCGACGGCCTCCGCGAACACGGCCTTACGATGACGGTCGAATCCGAGGGGATCGTGACTGACATCCGCGCGACGAAAACCGACTGGGAACTCGAGCAGATCCGGGCGAGCCAGCGGGCCAACGAGGCTGCGATGGCCCGCGCCGAGGAACTGATCGCCACCGCCGACATCGAGGACGGAATCCTCGTCTACGACGGCGACCCGCTCACCAGCGAACGCGTCACAGAGGAGATCGAAATCACCCTGTTGCGCCACGGCTGTTCGTTGGACGAGACGATCGTCGCCTGCGGGGCTGACGCCGCGGATCCCCACGACCGGGGCAGCGGGCCGCTCGCAGCCGACGAGCTGATCGTGATCGATATCTTCCCCCGAGACAAGGAGACGGGCTACCACGCCGACATGACTCGCACGTTCGCCCGCGGCGATCCCGGCGCGGCGGCCCGTCGGCGCTACGAGGTCACCCGCGAGGCCTACGACGCTGCCCTCGAGGCCGTCGAGGCTGGCGTCACCGGCGCTGCCGTCCACGGCGCGGCCTGCGATGTGATCGAAGACGCAGGCTACGCGACGCTGCGGAGCGATCCGAACACGGAGACGGGCTTCATCCACAGCACCGGCCACGGCGTTGGCCTCGACGTCCACGAACAGCCAAGCGTCTCACCGGCCGGCGGCGAGTTGCAGCCGGGCCACGTGATTTCGATCGAGCCCGGCATCTACGATCCCGCAGTCGGCGGCGTTCGTATCGAAGACCTGGTCGTCGTCACCGAGGACGGCTACGAGAACCTGACGACGTACCGCGTCGGCCTCGAGCCGACGGCCGGCGAGTGACCGTAGACGGGAGCAGCGGACCCTGACCGTTGCCGGGCTGGCGGTGACGTTCCAGAGCGACTATCAGGTGTCGCGCAGCTACGTGATAGGGTACGAGGAATGACGCTGGCCAACATCGCACGATACGACGAGCGGCGAGCACCATCCATCGGTCAGCGGGCAGTCGTCGTCGGCGGGAGCGTGGCGGGACTCTGTGCGGCACGGGTTCTCCGCGATTCGTTTGCCGAAGTAGTGGTCCTCGAGCGCGACGAGATTCCCAACACGCCAGTGGCCCGCGAGGGGGCACCACAGACGAGCCAGCCACACGCGATGCTCGAGGCCGGGCGGACGACACTCGAGGACTTCTTTCCGGGATTCGGGAACGCGATTCAGTCCGCCGGCGGGCTGCAGCTCGATATGAGCAAAGACTTCGTATGGTACGAGCAGGGAGGGGCCGTCGCGGAGGCGACTGCCGAACTGCCTGCCCTCTATGCGAGCCGGCCCCTGTTCGAGCACGTCATCCGCGAGCGGGTCCGGGAGTTCGACGAGGTCCAGTTACGCGGCGGGTGTCGCGTCCTCGGCTACGAACACGACACCGAGACGGAACGGGTGACGGGAGTACGATTCCGCGACGAGAACGGGCAAGAGACCACTCTCGAGGCACCGCTCGTGGTCGACGCGACCGGCCGACAGAGTCGAACCCCGACGTGGCTCGAGGCGCACGGGTATCCGGTGCCCGATGTCGACGCGGTCGAGATCGACGTCACCTACAGCACCGTCCGGATCGACCGACCGCCGGCGGTCCGGGGTGGCGTGCTCGTCGCACCGGAGCCCCATCGGCCACGCGGTGCGGCGATGCTCCCAATCGAGGACGATCAGTGGGAGGTGATCCTGCAGGGGATTCACGGCGAACAGGCCCCGGCCGACCGCGAGACGGTCCTCGAGTGGGCCGAGACGTTACCGCGGGACGAAATCGGTCGTCGGCTCCGCGAACAGGAGTGGGTCTCTGGGACGTCGCGGTATCCGTTTCCATCCAGCATCCGGCGACACTACGCTTCCCTCGACCGGTTCCCGAAGGGGTTGGTCGTCACGGGCGACGCTCTCGCCAGCTTCAATCCGATCTACGGACAGGGGATGTCGGTCGCCACACTGGACGCACTCGCGTTGCATCACGAACTCGAAGCCGGGTTCGAGGGCCTTGGGTCGCGATTCTTCCGCCGGACGGACGAAATCATCGACGAGGCGTGGAAGATCGCTGTGGGAAAGGATTTCATGTTCGATGAGACGACGGGACCGAAGCCGTTCGGGACCGATCTCTTCAATACGTACGTCGCTCGCCTCCTCCGGCGGGCCCACGACGACGGCAACCTCACCGAGGCGTTCTTCCGCGTGTTCCGACTGGAGCGGTCGGCAACCAGTCTCCTCCGTCCGAGCGTCGTCTGGCGCGTGCTCCGCCCGCGGTTCGGATCGACGACGGCGAACGGCTCCGAGACAGCACCCGCCTCGTCCTCGATGAGAGACTGACACCGACCCCTGTCCGTCGAAGACGGATCGCCGGTTCGACGTCAGGTGACGGGAGCCGCGTACTGGTGCCGTCCCTCGTATGCAGACGCAGAATCGAATCTTGTTTGGCGGAGGGACAACCCGTCGACACTTAGCGATAGCCGTCGTCGTCCCCACCACGCGCGTCGTCGATCCGGGCGAACTGCTCGTCGCTCAACTCGAGGTCGACCGCGCCGACGTTCTCTTCGAGTTGGGCCGGGGTGCGTGCGCCGACGATCGGCACGCAGGTGAATCGATCCTGGTCCATTAGCCATCGCAGGGAGACCTGTGCGGGCGTGGCGTCGAGGTCGTCCGCGACGGACTCGACGGCCTCGAGGACCTCCCAGGCAGTGTCGCTCGTATAGCGATCCTCGAACAGGTCGGTGAGGCTGGCTCGCGAGCCGTCCGGCGCGACGACGGTGCCGTCCTCAGCGCGCTCGTATTTGCCGGTGAGGAAGCCACCGGCAAGCGGCGAGTACGGACAGACCGCGAGATCCTGGTCCGCACAGACATCGAGGTAGTCGCCGACGTCGTCCGTATTGGCCGCGTTGAACATCGGCTGGGTCACGTCGAACCGCTCGAGGCCCTCCACGTCGCTTTCCCACAGCGCCTTGGTGAGCTTCCAGGCGGCCATGCTCGAGGCCCCCAGATAGTTGACTTTCCCCTCGCGAACGAGGTCGGTGAGCGTCCGCAGGGTCTCTTCGATCGGTGTGTCGTCGTCCCAGCGGTGGATGTAGTACAGATCGAGGTAGTCGGTCCCCAGTCGCTCTAAGGTGCCCTCGATCTGGGCGCGGATGTGCTTGCGTCCGAGTCCGGAGTCGTTCGGCCCGGGTTCGCCCCAGCCATCGAAGGGGAAGTAGACTTTCGAGGCGATGACGAAGTCCTCGCGGTCGTGGTCTGCGAGCCACTCGCCGATCCACTCCTCGCTGGTGCCGTCGGGATCGCCGTAGACGTTGGCCGTATCGATGAAGTTGATCCCGTGGTCCCAGGCGGCGTCGAGAAGGTCGTGGGCCTCATCGCGGCCTGTTTCGACGACGCCACCGGTCTCGCGACCGAAGCGCCAGGTGCCGAAGCAGAGTTTCGAGACGGTCGTGCCCGTGTTGCCGAGCGTGGTATACTCCATGGAAGCGGGTTCGGCGGCGACCGCTAAAACGGGTTTGGAAGCGGTGATCGCGCGCCAGCAGGCCGGTCGCGAGCCGCTCAAGGGCAGTGTTTCCGAAGCTACAAACTGCTCGACGGACACCTAACCGATGATGAATTACTGGTGGCGTCGGATCGCGCTCTCACTGGTGGCTGTTTTCGCCCTCGTGTTCGTCTATGCCGGCATCTATCAGGCCGGAATGGCCGCCTTCGAGGGGGTGAACATGTCGTACTTCGAGGCACTCCAGTTCGTGATCGAAGCGTTGACGACCGCCGGCTTCGGCGGCGATTCGGCCGACTGGCAGAGCGCCCCGACGAACCTGATGGTGATCGCGATGAACCTCACTGGCGTCTTGCTCGTCTTCCTTGCACTGCCGCTGCTCGTCGTCCCGCTGTTCCAGCAGGCGCTCGAGGACCGGCCGCCTGAGTCCACCGACCTCACCGATCACGTCGTCATCTGCTCGTACACGCCGCGATCGGACGTGCTCGCAGAGGAACTCGAGGCGGCGAACGTTCCCTACGTCTTCATCGACGACGATCCCGAACTCGTCGTCGAACTCGATCGCGACGGCATCGACGCCATCTACGGCGAACTCGATCAGGCAGAGACGCTTCGTGCGGCAAACGCCACCGACGCCCGGGCGCTCGTCACCGACATCGACGACGAGACCAACGCGATGGTGATCCTCACCGCTCGGGAACTCTCGAGCGAGTTAACGATCGTCAGCGTCGTCGAGGACGCGGACGTCGCGAGCTACCACCGCTACGCTGGAGCCGACGAGATCGTCCGCCCGCGACGGGTACTCGGCCAGAGCCTCGCAACGAAGGCGACGACGGCAGTCTCAACCGAGCTTCGAGACACGATCGAACTCAGCGAGGACTTTACGGTGACCGAGCTGCTCGTTCAGGCACACAGCGACCTCGTCGGCCAGACGATACCGGAGTCGGGCATTCGCGATCGCATGGGGATCACTGTCATCGGCGCGTGGTTCAACGGCGAGTTCGTCCCCGTTCCCGGCCCCGACGACGTGATCGACGACAACACGATCTTGCTCGTCGCGGGCCGTCGTGACGACCTCACGGAACTGAAATCGCGAACGGTGTCGACCCTGCAGCGCCGCCCGGAACGCGTGGTCGTCGGCGGCTACGGCGTCGTCGGCCAAGCCGCGGTGGAAACGCTAGCCGATGAGGGCATCACCACGTTCACGATCGATACCGTCGACGCCGACGGTGTCGATATCGTTGGGAGCGTCACCGACGAACCGGTCCTCGAGACGGCGGGTGTCACCGACGGCCGCTCGGTCGTGCTGACCCTCGACGACGATGCAGCGTCGATCTATGCCACGCTGGTCATCAAACAGATCGCGCCCAGTATCGAGATCATCGTCCGAGCGAACGAAACCGAGAACATTCCGAAGTTCTACCGGGCCGGTGCGGAGTACGTCCTCTCGCTGTCGACGGTGACCGGCCGGATGCTCGCGTCAGTGCTGATCGAAGACGAAGAGGTCCTCACGCCGGAGACGCAGTTCGAGCTCGTCCGGACGGCCGCACCGGAACTCGTCGGCCGAAGCCTCGGAGACGTCGATCTACGGGCGCGGACAGGGTGTACCGTCGTCGCGGCCGAACGCGGCGACGAGTTGCTGACCGATCTCGGGCCGGAGTTTATCATCCGAGAGGACGATACGCTGATCGTCGCGGGCAGCGACGAGGCGATCAACCAGTTCGTCGCGGTTGCAACCTAGAACGACGGTAACACCTCCTCCTCGTAGAACTCGAGTGCCGTCGCTTGCTCCGGGCCGATCTGGTGGTAGTACACGTGGTCGTAGCCGGTATCGATCGCCGCCTCGATGCTGTCGATATGGGCCTGCGGGTCCGGTTCGGTCGTCGTCCCGCTCTCAGCGATGTCTTCTCGCTCGACCAACTGCGCTGCCTGCTCGAAGTGGGCCGGCGTCGACAGCTCCTGGCCGAGTTCGCCCGGAATCGAGCCGTTGGGCCACTGCTCGTAGATCGTGTCGATCGCCTCGTCCTCGCTGTCGGCATAGCAGCCGTGTAACTGGGTGTATTTCGGCCCGTCGCCGCCCGCATCCTCGTAGGCCTCGACTGGCTCCGATTTCGGGCCGGAACACCAGAGCCCGTCCGCGTTGTCGGCGACCCACCGGGCCGTCTGCGACCCGAACGCGCTCCCGATCACCGTCGGCTGGTCGTCGGGGACGGTGTAGAGTCGGGCGTTCTCGACAGTGTAGTGGGTGCCGTGATGGCTCGTCGTCCCGCCCGTCCACAACTTCCGCATGACGTCCATCGCTTCGTCGAGTTTCGCGAGGCGGACGGCGTGTTCGGGCCAGCGCTCGCCGGTGACGTGCTCGTTTAGGTTCTCGCCGGTGCCGACGCCGAACGTAAAGCGGTCGCCGAGCATCTCGTCGATGGTCGCGACGGCGTGGGCGACGTTGACCGGATGGATGCGGGTCGTCGGACAGGTGACGCCGACGCCGACCTCGATTTCGTCGGTCACCGTCGCAATTGCGCCGAGTGTCGACCAGACGAACGGCGATTCCCCCTGTGCGGAGACCCACGGGTGGAAGTGATCCGAGATCGAGACGAAATCGAAGCCAGCCTTCTCGGCGCGACGGGCGATGTCGACCAGTTCCGTCGGGCCGAACTCTTCGCTCGAGAGGGTGTATCCGAGCTGGGGCATTCTCGAGGCAGTACCACAGTCCGGCCGGTAACGGTTGAGCCTGCGACGGCAAGAGCGCGGTTCGTACTCGCGTCGCTCGCGCCGACCCCCGCGGCCGGCCGAATCGAACCCCTTACCCGCGATGCGTGGGAACCGACCCCTATGGAAGCCGTAGTCGAAGCAACGGATCTCGAGAAGACCTACGGCGAGACCGTCGCCCTGTCACGGGCCTCGCTGTCGGTTGCACGCGGCGAGGTCTTCGCACTGATCGGGCCGAACGGGGCCGGGAAGACGACACTCGTCCGCGCGCTGACGGGGACGACCGAACCCGACGACGGTAGCGCGCGAATCCTCGGCGCATCGCCAGCAGCCGTCGATCGCGACCGGCTCGGTGTGTTGCCACAGGAGTTCTCGCCGCCGGGCCGGCTCAGCGCTCGCGAACTGCTCGCGTACTACGCCGGCCTCTACGACGACGCGCGCGACCCCGAGGACGTCCTCGCGGATGTCGGCCTCGTCGACGCCGGCGACACCTGGTACGAGGACCTTTCGGGCGGCCAACAGCGCCGGGCCTGCGTCGGCTCCGCGCTGGTCAACGACCCCGATCTGCTCTTTCTCGACGAGCCGACGACGGGCATCGATCCCGCCGGTCGGCGCACCGTCTGGCGGCTGATCGAGGATCTCGCCGACGCCGGGACGACGGTCGTCCTCACGACACACGACATGGCCGAAGCCGAGCGACTCGCCGACCGCGTCGGCCTGCTCGCCGACGGCTCGCTTGTCGCCCAGGGCACACCCACCGACCTCGTCCGGGACCATGGCGGCTCGAGTCGGCTCACCATCGAGACAGAAGCGGATCCTGACGCCTTTGCCGACCTCGCGTATCCGGTCGACCGACCGGAACGCAGTCGGGGCCGAACCCCCGACAACGCGGTCGTCGTCCGCGATATCGACCCTGCCGCGATCGGGAGCGTCGTCGACTACCTCGAGACACATACCATCGCCTACACCGAGCTCTCGTGGGCCGAACCGGATCTCGAGGACGTCTATCTCGCGCTGGCCGACGCGACCGAACGCGAGCGGACGGATCGCCTCGAGAGCGAGAGCGGAGCCACAGACCTCCCACAGGCGGGTGAGACCGCATGAGCCGGATGGGACGCGTCGGAGCCGAGACGAGCGCCGGCTGGCGATCCTTTGTCCGCCGACGGACGGCAGTCTTCTTTACGTTCTTCTTCCCGGTCATCCTGATCGTTATCTTCGGCGCACTGATCCGCACCGATCCGACGGGAGAGGGACTGTTCACGGAGCCGGCAGCTTACTACGTGCCGGGCTATCTCGCCGTTGTCGTCCTCTTTACGCCGCTGTCGCGGATGGGCAGTGAGGTCGCACGCCACCGCGAGGGCAGTCGGTTCGAGAAACTCGCGACGACGCCCCTTACTCGAGGGGAGTGGTTGCTCGCCCAGACTGCAGTCAACGCCGCGATCATCGGACTGGCGAGCCTGCTCATCCTCGGCCTGGTGATCCTGCTGACTGGCGCACAAATCGCGTTCTCGCCGCTTTTGATTCCGTACATCTTGATCGGCGTCATCTGTTTCTGTGGCGTCGGCGCGATGCTCGGCAGCTACACCGACTCCCAAGACGGCGCGGTCGCCGCCAGCAACGCGATCGGGCTGCCGCTGCTCTTTCTCTCGGAGACGTTCATCTCGCTGTCGCAGCTGCCCGCCTGGTTCGGCCCGCTCGTGAATCTCTCGCCGTTGACCTACTTCGCACGCGGCGTGCGGGCCGCGACGTACACGGGCACAGAGGTGCCCGCGGTCGCCGGCATCGATCCGGCACTCGCGAATCTCGGAATCCTCACTGCACTCGCTGTCGTTGCCTTCGCGCTCGGCGCGCGGTCGATCCCGCGGACGGACTAGTCGGCCGCCGCGAGAACGAACCGATTTAGGCTCCGCACACCAAGCCCCGGCAACCAGCATGCGCCCAGCCCATCCCACCGAGCAGGCCGTCGGTATGGACCACTACGTTAGCGATACCGACGGCGTCGGCGGCCGCCTTCGCGAGGACGACGAACATTTCCGGGTGCGCGAACTCGAGCGCTTCGACACCGAACCCGTCGACGCCTCGATGGACGCCTACCCGCATCTCGTCTTCCGGGCGACGCTGCAGGGTTGGGATACGAACGACTTCGCGTCGCGGGTCTCCGATGCGCTCGGGATCTCTCGCGAACGCGTCAACTGGGCCGGGACGAAAGACAAGTACGCCGTCACCACACAGCTGTTTTCGGTCTACGGTGCTGACCCCGCGGACATCCCCGATATCAATGGGGCCGAGATCGAGGTACTGGGGCGGGCCGGACGAAACCTCGAGTTCGGCGACCTTGCGGGCAACGCCTTCGAACTCGTCGTCAGCGATCCCGACCGACCCGACAACGCCGCCGCGATCACCGACGAACTGCACGCGTTCGGTGGGCTCGAGGACCAAGGGAGCGACGAGGCGACCTCGATCGGCGTCCCCAACTTCTTCGGCCAGCAGCGCTTTGGCAGCCGTCGGCCGGTCACCCACGAGGTCGGCCTCGCGATCGCTCGCGGCGACTGGGAAGGCGCAGTGATGGCCTACCTCGGGAACCCGACGGACGCAGAACCGGAGTCGACCCAGGAAGCCAGAGCCTTCGTCGAGGAAACGCGCGACTGGCAGGAAGCACTCGAGCGAGTTCCCCACCGGCTCCGGTACGAACGCTCGATGATCCACGCGCTCGCCGAGTACGATGGCGAGCCCGGTCCCGACGAGTTCCGGACCGCCCTCGAGCGCGTGCCCTCGAACCTCCAGCGGCTGTTCGTCCACGCAGCCCAGTCGTACGCGTTCAACCTGATGCTCTCCAAGCGGCTCGAGCGCGGCCTGCCGTTCGATCGCCCCGTCGACGGCGATGTGGTCTGCTTTTCCGATACCGACGCTCCCGAGGGCCTCGAATTGCCCGACCCCGACCGACTCCAGCGCGTCGACGAGCGCCGCGTCGACTCGGTGACGCGCCACTGCGAGCGTGGCCGGGCGTTCGTCACCGCACCGCTGGTCGGCACCGAGACGGAGTTGGCCGACGGCGAGCAAGGCGAGATCGAACGCGCCGTCCTCGACGACCTCGGCCTCGAGCCGGCGGATTTCGACCTTCCCGGCGAGTTCCACTCGACGGGCACCCGGCGGGCGATCCTCCTGCGGACGGACTTGTCGCTCGAGACCGACCCGCTGACGCTCTCGTTTGCACTCCCCAAGGGATCGTACGCGACGGTCGTCTCCCGGGAGTACCTGAAAGTCGATCCGGTCGACCTCGGCTAACGCTGTTGTACCCGGCAGCGACGCATCTCGAGACGGTCGCCGAAGCGTTTAGACGGCGGTGCGAGTAGACTCGCACATGATCGGCACGGACGAGACCCGCGAGATCGTCGATTGGCGGAAGACGACCGAAGACGGGCAACCGATGTACGAAATCGAGTACAGCGAGCCGGTTCCGGAGCCGACGGGGCGATCGAAGCCGCTCTTCGGCGCGAGCAGCGGCGGGACGGTACCGGCCGGCGAGCAGTCGTTTCTGCTGCCGGACGGCGAGCGAATTCCCGCGACAGAGGCAGCCTGCGAGGCCGACGGGACCACGCTACGCGTCCGCCACGAGCCATCGACGCTGGCTCGTCTCCGGCGATACCTACCGTGGTGACCGGGGCTGATCTCGACCGCGTGCAGGGTCGCTGACAGCCTTTTGCCTACTCGCGTCCAACGAATACCCATGCGTAGCAAACGCGTCCAACGAGAGATCGACGACCTCGTCGCGCAGGGCTGGCGAATCGAGGAGGAGACGCCCGACCGCGTCGTGATGGTCGACAGAGAGTTCGGCTCAGTCGGCTCGCACATCGTCGTCGCGCTGCTGACGTTCTGGTTCTCGCTGGGCGTTGGAAACGTCGTCTGGGCGGCCTACAACTACGTCTCGAACTCGCGGCGTCGCGTGCTCTGGGAAGACGACGACGCCTGTCCGGCATGTGGGGCCGTTGTGTCGGCGACCGATGACTACTGCCCGTCCTGTGGCGACCCCCTCGAGACTGGCACCGACCCGACCGGCGCGATCACCTGTCCCGACTGTGAGGCGGTCGTCACCGACGGCTCGCGGTACTGCCCGGCCTGCGGGGCAAAACTCTCGAATACGGTCGATACGGCCTCGTAGCGGACGCCGCACTGACGAACCGAACTGATAGGTACATCGACCGCTAGACGGTGTATACGGCAATGGAACTGGATTCTGACCCCCACATTCTCCTGACGAACGACGACGGGATCGACGCACCCGGCATCCGGGCACTGTACGACGCGCTCCAGTCGGTCGGTACGGTCACCGTCGTCGCGCCCGACCGGAACCGCAGCGCTGTCGGCCGCTCGCTCTCATATGGCCGGACGCGATCCTCGCCCGACGACCTTTCGCTGGATCTAGAAGCGGATTCCTTTACCTCACCGGTGCCCCACACCGACCACGAACTCGGCTACGCGGTCGACGGTACCCCCTGTGACTGTGCCATCGTCGGTGTCAATGCCGTAGAGCCCGACCCCGATATCGTCGTCTCGGGCTGTAACTCCGGTGCGAATCTGGGTGCCTACGTCTTCTCCCGGTCGGGGACAGTCAGCGCCGCAATGGAGGCGGCGTTCCTCGAGACGCCGTCGATCGCCGTCTCGATGGACACGCTCGGCTATGACGGGGAGCTCGAGCCGACCGATTTCGAGCGCGCCGCCGAGATCACCGCCACGATCGTCGACGGTGCACCCGGGACCGGCCTGTTCGACCGCGTCGACTACCTGAATGTCAACGTTCCCCGTCCGGGTCTCGAGCCGAACGGCTATGCGATTACGCGCCCGACTCGGGTCTACGAGATGGACGCGACAGTCGACGATGGCAACTTCCAGCTCACGAACAAACTCTGGCAGCAGATGTCCAATCGAGACATTCCCGATCCCGAAGACACCGACCGCCACGCCGTCCTCGCCGGTCAGGTCTCGATCTCGCCGCTTCGTATCCCCTACGACGTCGTCGATACCGAGGCCGTTCGGACGATCATCGATCGCATCCTGTAGCGCCGCGACCGCCGGCGAGGAAACACGGCTGTTTTACACGATCAGTGTCAAGAGACGACTATGGAGTGTCGTCACTGTGCGTCGCCGCTCGAGAAACCTGGCGACTACTGTCTGGTCTGCCGGGATGCCAACACCGAGGCGATCGTCCTCGAGGCGGCACGTGACAGAGCGACCATCACGATGCTCGCGGGTGACGACGAGACACACGGGGACGATTCCCGAGACCCCGACGAGCAGATCCTCGGGAAGACGACGATCACGACGACGCCGGAGGACGGCGAGAACGAGCCGATCGAACTCCGGAACTTTGCGGGCCTGATCGGCGACGAAATCCGCCGGAAGCGCCCCGAGGAGGTCTACGCCGGAGGCACACGGGACGTTATCCGGGCCGTCCGCGAGCGCATCCACTATCCGTTCTACCGCGTCGACGACGACGATCCCGTCGAAGCCGTCCTCGAGCGCCGTGGCAATCGCGCACTCGACGTCGTCGAGACGCCGCCGGCCGAGAAGATCGGCGGCAGCCACACAACGCTCATCGGCGGCCGGACGGGGATGGAGGCGATCCACGCCGTCGCAGGCCATCCCCACGTCAAGAAGGTCATTCCGGGGCCCATCGATGCCGGCGGCAAAGGCTCTCAGTCTGGCATGCGCGCGAAGGTCACCCGCGCCGACAATGGCGGCAACGTTCGAATGTTGCTCCGGGACGGCTCGAGCGTCCAGGAAAATCGCGTCGTGACGACCGCTCGAGATCGGGAGATGGGCGAGCGGATCCGGGCGGATTTGAACGACGTGCTCGCTGACGCGGAGTTTCAGTAGCTATTCTTCGACCGATTCGACTGATTGATTATCCGGCTGCCCATCAACCGGTTCCTCCAGGGTGTCTTCTGTCTGTTCGTCTCCGGGTGAGTCGGGCGATTCCGGTTCCTCGGAGGGGACAGGTTCCTCCGGCGGCTCTGATTCTTCGGGACTGTCTTGCTCTTCCGGTGATCCTGGTTCCTCGGGCGAGTCAGGCTCTTCCGGTGGTCCCGGTTCCTGGGGAGCGTCGGGCTCTTCTGGCGGTTCTGGTTCCTCTGCGTCAGGCTCTTCCGGTTGCTCGTCGGGAGTGCTATCGGGCGATTCGCCAGCCGTTTCGGGCTCAGTCACCGTGAGCTGGGTCGACGCAGTGTCATCGTCGGTGCGCACGGTTGCGGTGCGGTCACCGACATCCGTCGAGGTCGTCGCATACGTCAGCGTGACTGATACCGTCTCGTCGGCAGCGAGTGACACAGATTGGGTGTCGACGCCCTGTTGCTGGCCGATATCCAGGGACACGTTAGTCTCGCCGGCTTCGGTGCCGACGTTCGTCACCTCGGCGGTCACCTCGAGTGTCTCACCGGCCACCACGGGAGCTGTCGTCTCGAGGATGGCGACCGAAAACGCGGGCTCCGAATCTCGATACTCGCCGGCTGGCTCCGTCTCGGCCCGGAGCGTCTCGTCGTAGAGATAGTGCTCGAGGTCGATCTCCCAGACGAGTCGCTCGTCGTTGGTTTGGGGCGTCCACTCGACGGCGAACGAGTGGGTACCGGGCTCGAGCGCGGGCGGTTCGGCCCCAGTTGTTCCCGCGACGAACGCGCCGCCAACGAGTTCGAGATCGTTCGGGTTCTCGTAGCCGAACGTAACTGTGTAGCTGTCGCCTTCTGCGGGCGTGACGTCCTCGAGTGCGATCATCGGCCGCTCGGGCCGGCGTTCGTCGATGCAGTCGTTTGGGTTGCTTTCGCGGCGCTCATCCGATTCGAACCAGTTGAGGAAGACGGTCCCGATAGTCGAGCCGAAGCCGTCGTCTCGGAGTCCGACGATGACCTCGTCGTCAGTCCGCTCGAGGACCCCTTCGTTATCGCTGATCTGGAGCCGAATCGTCCCGGAAAACGGGGCATCGATCGCGTCGCCGATCGTGAGCCCCGGATGGGCGTTGCCGACGCCTACCGAGTCGACGAAGAGCGTCTCGACGGTCAGATCATCGCCGTCTTCGAACGTTCCGGAGACGGTCGCCTGCGTGCAGTCGACGAATTCGATCTCGAAGTCCCTGTCATCGGTACCGTAGACGAGGACCGTCCGTTCGTCCGAGGCAACGGCGCTCTCGACGCGAACCGGGAACTCTTGGTCGTTTTCCACGAGTGCCGTTTCGAACGCCATCGTGACCGTCTCACGGGCACCCGGTTCGAGCCGTATCGACGCGGTATCCACGACGGTTGGATCGTGGCCGACGACGAACTCGAGATCCTGCGTCACGGTGACCTCGCTCGCGTTCTCGACTTCGGCGGTCACCTCGAGGACGTCGCCAGCGTCGACGGGATCGTTCGTCCCGGTGATCGTCACGGTTACATCGACATCGTCTGTGCCGATCACCTCGACGTCGCGGACGGCCGCGTCGTCGTCGCTTTCGACCCGTACGGGAAACGTCTGAGTTCGCCGGACGAGCGCCGTTTCGAATTCGAGACCGACCGTCTCGGTCTCGCCGCCGGCGACCGTCACCGACTGGGAATCGACGAGTTCGGGATCGTGACCGACGATCAGTTCGATTTCCTGGGTCGTCTCCGACTCGGCAGTGTTCTCGAGTGTTGCGGTCACCTCGAGGACATCGCCGGTCGTGACCGGATCGTTCGTCTCGATGTTCGTCACTGCCAGCGGCGGCTCGTCGACGTAGACGAAGACAGGAACCTCGTCCGAATCACTCTCGGTTTCGATCCGGGCCGGGAACTCTTGAGCATTCCTGATGACTGCGGTCTCGTACCCCATCGTGACCGTCTCGGATTCGCCAGACTCGAGCGAAACCACCGCCGTATCGACCACCGTCGGATCGTGACCGACGATCAACTGCACCGCTCGCGTAAGGCCCGTGGTGTGGCTGTTCTCGAACTCGGCAGTCACCTCGAGAAACTCGCCCGTCTGGACCGGTGCGTTGGTCTCCACGATCGTCACGTCCAGTCCGATATCCTCGGTGCCGATCACTTCGACCGTCCGTTCATCGGCGCTGTCTTCGGTTTCGACCCGCGCGGGGAACGTCTGGGTTCGCCGGACGACCGCCGTTTCGAACTCGAGATCGATCGTTTCGGACTCGCCCCCGCCGACCGTTACCGACTGGCTGTCGACGAGTTCGGGATCGTGGCCGACGATCAGATCGACGTCCTGTGTTATTTCGGTGTCGGTCGTGTTCTCGACCGTCGCCGTGACCTCGAGCACCTCGCCGGCGTCGACGGGATCGTTCGTTTCGGTGATCGACACGGCCAGGTCCGCGTCGGTTTCACCGACATCGTCGATCACCCACGGCCGTTCGGACGTGATCGTTCCATCCTCACTGATTACCCAGGTGATGATCGGACAGCCGTGGCAGCCGCTCTCGAGCGTGAGCGTCGCGGTGTCTTCGCTCCCGCTCACCGCTGTCTCACCGAGGATGACATCCGCGTGGCCGAGCCACCAGACGACGCGGTCGAGCGCGCCGTCGGGATGTGCGACATCCAGTTCGAGTTCGATCGATTCGTCGGTGGTCACCGCGAGTGACTCGTCGGCCGGCCGCCTGCCCTCGATGGTCGGCGCTGCGGTCCCGGTTTCCGCCACGGTGATCGTCCACGTCGCTCGACGGGGGTTCTCGTCGCCGACGGCAGCAGCGACCTCGTAGGTGCCTGCCGAGTCGAACGTCGTCTGCCAGTAGTCGGCTCCCCGATGGCCGTAGTACGTGCTAAACCAAGGTCCCATCGACCAACCGACGTACTCGCCATCGACGAACCACTGTGTTCGCCCACCGTACTCCCCAAGTGCGTCGGATTCGACCTCGAAGAGCACCGTCGTCCCCGGCTGTACCGTCAGCTCCGGGTCCGGTGATAGCTGTGCGGTGTCCAATTCCTCGACGGCGAGGACGTCGACAGTGCGTTCAGCCGTGTCGTCGTCGGTCTCGAACCGAATCGTGACCGTCTCGTCCTGGCTGACGGGATAGGTACGATAACTGAAGTAGTCGATCGTCTCGGTTTCACCGGGACCAACCGTCGTTTCGACGGTCGATCGATGTTCGCCCTCGTAAAAACTCTCGACTGTTGCCCGTACTGCCGCCGTACCTGTGTTTTCGACCGCTACGCTCACCTCGAGCAGCGATCCACCTTCGACGGGCGCGTTCGTCTCGACGATTCGAACCCCGGTGGTGCCGTCGTCCTGAACGGCACGCCGCCTCGCGACCTCTCGTTCGATCGCTTCCACACTCCCCGTAAGCGTCGCCGCCAGACCGCCCCCGGCGGCGAGATAGCGTCGTCGCCGCATGGGTACGCTGTCCACGACGGAACCCATAATACATTGTCACCGTTTGCTTGATCGTCATTCTGCAGCGGTAACGAGACGCGAAACAGGTGGATAGGTGCCGTCAGCGAGTCTCAAAGAGGTGTGTCACGCACAGTATCGGCGGGCGCAAATACTGTCAGTACCCAATGGAAGTGACACTTCCTGCTGGTTGTCCGAGCCTTAACCGGACGGCTGTAATTAGATATAATTAGCCATGGTCGAGCGACCGGACGCCGTCCTCACGCTGATCCCGCTGCTGGCGGTCAGTGGCCTCGCCGTTCGCACACTGCTTGCGGTACCGAGTATCGGATCGGGACTGTTCACGACGCCGCTTGCGGCGGCCGGCTATCTCGCTGCACTCGCGCTCATTCTGGTGGAACTGCTGGCGTGGCCGGTCGCCCAGCGGCTCAGTGGGTCGTGATCGGCGTCGATCGCGTTCGCGAATCGACGCGACTCAACAGGTTTAAGAATCCGCTGGCGATAGAGAGCACTACTATGGCCAAGAAAGGACAGGTCGGTAGCGCTGGCCGCTTCGGTGCCCGCTACGGCCGCGTCGCACGACGTCGCGTCAGCGAGATCGAAGACGACATGCAAAACGCCGAAGTCGACGGCGACGACGTCACCCGCGTCGGCACTGGTATCTGGAAGAACGAGGAAACTGGCGAGGTCTTCACCGGCGGTGCCTACCGCCCGGAAACCCCCGCCGGCCGCACCGTCCAGCGCTCCATCCGCGCTGCCCTCTCCGAGGACGACGACTAACACCCCCTTTAGGTCCCGTATGAGTTACAAATGCTCTCGCTGTAAACGCGACGTCCAGCTCGACGAGTACGGTGGCGTCCGCTGTCCCTACTGCGGCCACCGCGTGCTCCTGAAAGAACGCAGCCGCGACGTCAAAGAAGTCGACGTCCAGTAACGCGCCAGCGTGTCTTCTCACGACGCGACCCTCGAGTTCGACTACGAGAGCACCGCGCGTGCCGAACTCGTCGCCGCAAGCGTCGCCCGCGAAATCGGCGAGATCGACGACGACCGCTCGCGGACGACCCTCAAGCGGGACGGCGCTCGCGTTTGCATCGAGATCGATGCCGACGATGTGATCGCCTTACGCGCCGCGTTGAACACCTGGTTTTCGCTGGTCGATGTCGCCGAACGGACTGCCGACGCTGGGTTGGGCGTTCTCGAGTCCAATCAGTAGATAGCGACTCGTTCGCGATCGATACTGGCAGACCTGCAGTCCTTTATCGTCACTTTCAACCCACCGGAGCGGACTCCCGTCAGTCAGTTCCGGTACACCCGCGACCCGCACTGCGGCCCCACCGGCACATCGGGACAGCAGCCCGTATGAATGGTGGCCCAGACCGTGACGTGGCTCGGACTGGAGACCGGAGTGAGCCCGGTCGGGAATCAAAAACGGGGCGGACTCGATCTGGACGAAGCACAAAGCTTGGCTTTATCAGTCCGGAGGGCGAGGGTCGAGGTATGCAAGGAAACCTGCCGCCGGAAGCACAGGAGAAAATCGAACAGCTACAGGATCTGCAGGAGACGGCACAGCAAGTCGCCGTCCAGAAACAGGAAGCGGAAACCGGTCTCACCGAGGCCCAGAACGCCCTCGACGAACTCGAGAACATCGACGAGGAGACGACCATGTACCGCAGCGTCGGCGAACTGCTCGTCGAGACTGACTACGACCAGGCAGAGGAAGACTTAGAGGACAAGGTCGACTCGCTCGAGCTCCGCCTCGAGACCCTCGAGAAGCAGGAAGACCGCGTACAGGACCAGTTCGAGAGCCTGCAGGACGAGCTCGAAGAACTGCTCGGCGGCGGCATGGGCGGCGGTCCGAGCCCAGCTGGCGGTCCCGGCGCTGGCGGCGCATAAATGCCGACTGACGAGCCGACGGCCGACGACGTCGTCCAGACGGCGTCGGACGCTGCGGAAGGCTACGTCTTCTCGCAGTACAAACAGTCGGCCGTTCGCGATCTCGACGTCACCGTGACGTTCGAAGACGGCGTCCTCGAGGTCGACGTCTACCTCAACGTGCCCGAGGACGACGGCGAGGCCGATCCCGAACAGGTCGCCGACGATGCCGCGCTCACGGCTCGGCAAGCGGTCGACGAGCTGTTCGAGGAATAACGACGCAATCCCGCGTTCTGAATAGCCTCTTTCGGCCTCTCTGAGACCCCTTCTCTAGTCAGTGCGGAGCTCGTGGTCTCCGTGTGAGTGGCGTAGCTGTGTTCGGGTGTTCGCCGGTGGACAGTGCCGACGCGGTGAGTGCTACAACTCACTCAAACGGCCGTACCGGCGGCCGCTACAGCCGAGAGCCGGGTGCCAGCAACTCGATCGGATGTGGCACGTCCCGCTCGAGCAATCCCTCGAGTTGGTCGCCACACGACGTGCCAGACGCGACGACCGTTTTGGCACCGGCGACCTGTTGGGCCAGTCGCTCGCCGACATCCACACTGAGTTCGTAGTACTCGCGTTTGTAGCCGAAGGAACCAGCCATCCCACAGCACTCGGCACTCGAGGTGTCGGGCGCGTAGCCACAGCGCTCGAGGACGGCGACCGTCGGTGCCTCGAGATCGAGCGTGCGCTGCTGGCAGTGGGAGTGGTAGGCGACCGGTTCCGCGCCGTTGCCGGTCGACAGCGCCGACGGGTCTGCCCCGTTCTCGAGCAGTCCGTAGACGTACTCACAGATCTCGTAACTATTGTCGCGCAGGCGCTCGAACGACCGCTCGGGCAGCAGCCGCTCGTACTCGCGGTGCATGGCTGCCAGATCAGAGGGTTCGACGACGACGACATCTCGGCCGGCATCGAGGTCCTCAGCCAGCGCAGCGTAGAGCCGGCTGGCCTGCCGGTCTGCGGTCGCGACCATCCCCTGGGAAAGCGCCGCGCGGCCGCTTTCGGGCAGGTCCGGAACGCACACTGGGATGCCCAGCGCCTCGAGCGTTCGGACGGCGGCTTTTCCACGGTCGACGTCGACGTAGTTCGTGTAGATGTCGGGATAGAGGACGACCTCGCGGTCGATATCTGCTTCATTGGCCCGAGACGCTCGTCGACTCGAGGCGGCTTTGCCACCTCGCTTCTCGAACCAGTCGACGAGCGATTCGCGCTGGAACGCGGGCAGCTCGCGCCGCCGGTCGATCCCGAGGGTGCGCTCGAGCAGCCCGCGGATGGGATCGGCGTCGGCCAGCCAGTTCGAGAGCGGTGCGGTCACGCTTGCGGCTTTCGCGACTGTGCCGATGTTGCCGAAAAAGCGCTTGCCGAGGTCGATCCCACCGTCTTCCATGTCGGGTGTGAGACCGTCGACGAGGAAGTCGGTGGCCGCCGGTTCCTCGTTGCGGTTGATCCGATCCCGGACGACGGTGTTGATCCACGGGATGTCGATCTTGACCGGGCAGGCGTCGACACAGCGCGAACAGCCGGTACAGAGGTCGTTGAACTCTGCGGCCGACTCCTGACTGTGGACGCCGGCCTCCCAGCCGGTTGCGATTCCGCCGGAGTAGGTCTCGCCGCCGAAGCCGTGGCCGCCAACGGACTGGAAGTTCACACACGAGTTCGAACAGGCCCCACACCGAATGCAATACAGCGTTTCCCGGAGCTGGTCGTCCTCGCGCATGTCCATGCGGCCGTTGTCCAGCAAGACGAGATGGAAGTCACGGTCCGTCTGCTCTTCATCGCCGGCCGTGATCGGCTCCTCGGGGTCGTCGAAGTCCAGCGTCGGCGAGTCGGTCGGCGGCGAGAGCATCGTCACGTACTGTGCGATCGACTGGCCCGTCGCGCTCTTGGCGATGAGGTCGACGAACGGCTCGAGGTCCGACAGCGTCGGAATCAGCTTCTCGACGCCTGCGATCGCGACATGAGTGTCGGGCGTGACCGCACACTTGCGCGCGTTGCCCTCGTTCGTGACGAGGGTGATCGTCCCACTGTCTGCGACGACGAAGTTCGCGCCGGTGATTCCCACGTCGGCCTCCTGGATGTGATCGGCGAGATAGTCGCGGGCAAACTGGGTGAGTTCTTCGGCTGTTTCCAACGGCTCGTCGGGATCGAATCGCTCGTTGAACAACTCGGCGATCTCCGCGCGCTCGAGGTGCATCGCCGGCCCGACGATGTGTGAGGGCGTATCGTCCGCAACCTGCAGTACCCACTCGCCGAGGTCGGTCTCGGTGACCTCGATTCCCGCAGCTGCGAGCGCGTCGTTGAGATCGATCTCCTCGGTCGTCATGGACTTCGATTTGACGACCGACGGGGTGTCGCCATCGCCAGCGATCCCGTGTTCTTCGGTCTGGGTGTCGACGACATCGGCGACGTACGCGTTCGCATCCGCCGCGTCGTCGGCGACGTAGACGGTGCCGCCGTTTGCTTCGACCGCGTCCCTGACGGTGTCGATTAAATCGGGAAGCCGGTCGATGGCGTCTTCCTTGATCGCCCGCGCCTCGGATCGCAGCGCCTCGAGATCGTCAGCCGCATCGTACGCCTCTCCCCGCTGTGCGTGGAACGAACTCGCTTTCGCGTGGACGGCGTCGCCTTCGGTCTCGAGCAGGTGCCGGATGTGGTCGGCCTGCTGCGACTTGGTTCGCTGAGCCATCTTAGCGGTCCTCCACGACGATCACGTCGACGTCACCGGGGCCGTGGACGCCATGGACGAGATCGCCCATGTCCGCGGTCGCGCTCCGACCGGTCGCGAAGACGACGCTGTCCTGACCCGCCGCGAAGCCGTCGGCGAGACGGTCGAAGCCGGCGCTCAGGTCCGGGACTACGTCGCTTTCTGCGACGACCGCGACGTGGCGATCCGGATAGAGGCTGATCGCTTCTGCGCCGTCGGCCGTCGACTCGACGGCGACGGTACCATACTCCGCGATCGCAAAGCCGACCGGCGTCACGCCCGTTCGGGCGGCCTCGAAGTCGGCACTCGTCGGCTCCGTCGTCACCGATTCGGGGAGCGTGACACCCTCGAACGGCAGCGGCGCGCCGACAGCTGGCTCCTCGACGATCATCTCGATCCGTTCGCTCGCGTCGGCGGCCGGAACGCGCTCGAACCCCACTTCGAGTCCCTCGAGTGCGCGCTCGAACCGGCCGACAGTGTCGACTGTCATCAGTACTCATATCTAAGCGGACGGTGAAGACACTGACGGTCGATTTGGGATGGCGATCGGGCTGTCGACCGCGACGACCAGAGCCGTGTGATGGAGTTCGATAGGCCGTCTATCGATATCCGAGGTTGTATTTAGGGCGAATGTGTTGGGAATTATTGTGTGAGCTACTTCGAGTCGTTCGGCGAACGAGCCATGTGGTTTCGATGAACGATACAGAACTTGGCACCCACGAGTGGTGGGAGTCGTACAAAGAGACCGTCAACAGCGACCCGGAAATGAAAGTGCGAGGCCACGACAAGTTCTCCGAAAACTTCTACGTCGAGATCAGTGACGAGCGCGTCCTCCTCGAGATGGACGGCGGCGAGATCAAACAGCTCGTGCCGAATCCGACAATGAACAACCAGTGGTCGTTCGGCGTCGAGGGCGATCGAGAGGCCTGGGAGGAGTTCGTCCAGGAGACACCACCCGCGTTCAACCACGAAATCATCGCGTCGCACTATCGGACAGCGGTTCGCAACGAGGATGGCCACCTCCAGTTGACCGGCAACAACAAGAAAATCTTCCAGCATCTCCGCGCGTTCCAGCGAACGCTCGATCTGATGCGGGTCGCACACAACGACGGAGGGAGCTAACATGTCGACGACCTACCAGCCAGGCGATGTCGAACCGATCAGTGGATCGTACGTCCACACCGAGGTCGAGGGCGTCAACCACCGGATCTATTTCGAGGAGAACGGCCCCGAAGACGGTATTCCGTTGCTCTGCCAGCACACGGCCGGCAACAACTGTCAGGAGTGGCGTCATCTCCTGACCGACGAGCAGATCACCGAGGAGTTCCGCGTCATCGCCCACGACCTCCCCTATCACGGGAAGTCAGTGCCACCGACGACCCAGAAATGGTGGACCGACGACTACACGATGACCGCTGAGAAGTTTACCGAGACGCTCGTCAACCTCGCCGATGCCCTTGAGCTCGAGGATCCCATCTACATGGGCTCGAGTATGGGCGGCAACATCGCACTCGAGTTAGCTGACTGGTATCCCGAGCGATTCCGAGCGCTGATCGGCCTCGAGTGCGGTGCGCACAGTCCAGGGTTCTACATCGACTGGCTCGACCATCCCGAAGTGAACACGACGGAGGTCAATGCCTACTCGTGTTGGGGGCTGATGGCTCCTCAGAGTCCCGAACAGACCAAGCGCGAGACGATGTACCTCTACGAACAGGGCGCGACGGGGGTGTTCAAAGGCGATCTCTACTACTACTCCGTCGATCACGACTACCGCGACAAACTCGATCAAGTCAACGCCGACGAGTGTCCGCTCTATATTGCCAACGGCGAGTACGACTACCTGACGACGCCGGAAGACGGCCGCCAGACCGCCGCGGGAATCGGCGAGGGTGCGACCGCGATCGAACTCGCCGAGATCGGCCACTTCCCGATGAGCGAACATCCCGAACTGTTCAACGCCTATATCCGGGAGATCCTTGCCGACATCACCGGTGATCGAGACGAGGAACTACCAGACGTCCTCGAGCCGGACGATGTCGGAATCGAACTCCACCAACGGGGTCCCGCACGCGAGAAACCGGCCGAATAGTCATCGAATCGGCGCTGATCGCCGGTCGAGGCGCTTTCGGCCGACCCCGGCGGGATTTCAGTCAGTTTTCGTCCAGCACCTGTTTCAGTCAGTCTACGACTGTGTTCTCTGCTCGTGGCACGCCGGCAAGACACAAGACCTATATCGTATGTGGCTAGTTCTCATCTGTCGCTACCATACTATGTCGGAAGCACCGTCCGAACCCGCCCGATGTGCCGCAACAGAGACAGACGACGGTACTGTTCGTATCTTCGACACAAATAACGATGCGGCCTGGATCGAATCCGATACGACACTCTCGCTCGCTTGGCAGACCTGATGCGCTCTTACCAGCACACAAGAAACCCAGATATCGTTACATACAATTCATGAAACCACCGATGTGATTTCTCGCCTCATGGATTCGGCGCATCGATCTATGATTCAAAAGAATGACTAAGTTGAGCAGATAATACGGCCAGCGTGTAGGGCCGTTTACATACTCCGCCGCGATTAAAACCTGGGGACGCTGATGGACGTACTGGCGCGAGTAGTCGGACTTATCTGCAAGGCAAACTACCCCGGATCCTGGATATCGGTCTTTGGCGCAGGAAGGATTCTCTTGTTTGGACGGTCCAATTCGTACGATCCTATAGCATAGATGCACCAGGGCCTCGTCTATTATTAGATTATGATAGTATTTTTATCTTAGGCAATAGCGACATATATTTATATTTGGTATAAAATATCTGACTTTAGTGAATTCAAAATGATATACAGAATGAGATCGAGCATTCGACCGACGGCGACAGATGGTCCGAACGAATGGGTGATAGAATTATGAGTACCTCAGACGACGTCGAAATAAACAGTTCTCGCGTGAAGATTGGGCTCTACGGTCTGCTTGTGCTCGTCGCTACCATCCTCGCACTTCCAAGGGTTCAAGGCGTGCTCTACTCAACAATTTTCGGCAATCCCAGTATCCTTCAGTGGGGGATTGTGTCGCTGCTGATCACAGTGGTCGCAATAAAGCGAGAGAGCTTTAGATTGCTTGTTACTGCTGCCGTCGTATTTGTGCTCCTCGGCTTGATTGTCGGCCCGATAGCCGGTGGAGCATATGCTCACACAGATATGGCGAATCAGATGCAGAGTGATGCCAAGGAATTAGAGACACTCCCCAACAGCTCAAAAGAGAACGTTAGGGTGCTGCCGCGGAGTGTGTCGGACAATTACGCACAATCTTCAATGCAGTACCCGCAGTACAAACTCAGTTCTTCGGATATAACATATCGAAACGGATCGTACACGTGGTCTTACGGGCTTGAGCCCGACAACCCGATGGTGGCGTTGTCAGGACAGCAGAAAGGTGCCCTGTACGTGGATATAACTGGTACAGAAAAGCAAGTCAATATTGAAGAAACCACGTTCTCGAACGGTCGCGGTCAGTATATTTTCGATTCATACCGATACCAGAGTGTCCTTAGCTCACCGTTCAAGAAACACAATTGGGATACAACGTTCAATGCAAAAGCAAACGGAAAATCGTACATCGCCCACTCGACAACCACCTACAAATGGAAGTTCAGAATGGGACCTATTCCGCAGTTCTACGCGACCCCCCAGCATGGGTCAGTCGAAGTGATGTCGCCAAGTGGCGAAATCGAAAGTCTGTCTCCCGAAGAAGCGCAGGAGTCGAGCCTTCTTCAGGGGCAAAATTTCTACCCATACGACATTGCGATGTTCAAAGTAAAGTCAATGCAATACGTCAATGGGGCGCTTAATAAGTGGCTCTGGAAAGAAGACGTGCTCCAAATCGCTAACCTTCCAGAAGACGGTAACAATTGGCCGATCGCCGTCCCAACAGAGGGTGACTCACCTGGCTTAACGTACTTTATCGCAACCGAGCCAACAGGAAGCGGCAACGGTGTCTATGAGATCTGGACAATCGATGGTCAGACCGGGGAAGCAGCCGTTCAACAGTACAATGAATCACAACTCGGTCCTCAGAAAGCTGTGGACTTCACTGAACGGCGCTCGGAGGTAAATCAGTTGTCGAACGCCAAAGCAATTGCACCAGTCCCCGTCGTGAATGGGGAGACACTCTATTGGCACGTCAAGGTAGTCGCCGAGAGTAATTCTGGGATCATCTATACCGCATTTGTGAACGCTGAAAGTGGCGATGTAACGCTTATCGAAGGAACGGAACCGATCTATGCCTTCCTGACACAATCAGAGGCCGAGGAGATACAGAACGGTACAGAAGCCGACAGCAGTGGTGGAATGTCAGTGAACGTGGTTGTGACCGACGAAGATGGTGAAATCGTAGGGGTGGAAAATATCACTGTTCCCAAAGGAGGGAACTTTGACGTGAGTGTGCAAGATCAATCATCCAATAGATCATCGACGTAGATGTTTAAGTAGTATCTTTTCTATTAGGTAATAGCATGGCATAGAGCCCGTCTGATACCATCGATACGAGGAACTTCGGCCGCGAGATTATTGCGATTCGCAGATCGACAGGAAGTTCTCGAAGATTTCGTCACCTTCCTCGGTATGAGCAACCTCGGGGTGCCACTGCACACCGTAGAGGTCCCGATCGGTGTCGCTCATCGCCTCGACGTCACAGACATCGCTTTTCGCAGTCAGTTCGAACCCCTCGGGCAGTTCTTTGACCTCGTCGGCGTGGCTCGCCCAGACGCGCGTTTCGGGATGCAGTGAGCCGGTTAGGGGGTCGGCTTCGTCGACGATGTCGACCGACACGTCGGCGTACCCGCCGTACTCGCCGCCGCCGACCGTGCCGCCGAGTTCCTCGGCGATCAGTTGCATGCCCAGACAGATACCCAGCACTGGCATGTCCGCCTCGAGGTACTCGGCCGACTTCCCGATGCGGTCCATGTCGGGGCCACCGGAGAGGACGACGCCGTCGGCATCGACCTCCTCGGGTGGCGTGTCGTTGTCGATCAGTTCCGTGTCGACGCCGAGGTCGCGAAGCGCCCGGCGCTCGAGATGGGTGAACTGTCCGTGATTGTCCACCACGACGATTTTCGTCATTGGGTGTCCGTAGCGGGTCACCCGGTAAAAACGGTCCGAAACGCACGCTCACGATGGCTGGATCGGTTCCCCTCCCCGGTGGTTCGGACCGGACACCGTCTGGGGGGACTGCATAGATATTTGTCGACCGGTCTGGTACGTGTCTGGACACCATGGTTGCCGTTAGCGAATTACGAGAGATGTATGAGAACATGGTGACGGCGCGCCAGTACGAAGAACGGTTACAGGAGGAGTACATGGAGGGCAAACAGCCCGCGTTCGATATCTCCGCCGGTCCGATTCCAGGCGAACTCCATCTCGCAGCGGGCCACGAGGCCGCCGGCGCGGGCGTCTGCCAGCACCTCCGGGACGACGATACGGTTACGGCACCGCACCGGCCCCACCACATCGCCATCGCGAAGGGCGTCGACCTGAAGCGAATGACTGCCGAAATATTCGGGCGCGAAAGCGGGCTGAGCGGCGGGAAAGGCGGTCACATGCATCTGTTCGATCCAGCTGTCAACTTCGCATGTAGCGGCATCATCGCCGAGGGCTGTCCGCCTGCAGTCGGTGCCGGCCTGGCCGCCAAAAAACGCAACACCGACAGCGTCGCCGTCGCGTTCCTCGGCGAGGGTGCGATCGATCAGGGAGCGTTCTTGGAGTCGCTCAACCTCGCGAGCGTCCAGAACCTCCCCGTCGTCTTCGTCGTTGAAGACAACGACTGGGCGATCAGCATGCCCAAAGAGCGTGTTACTGACGTCGAGAACGGAGCCCAACGCGCCGACGGGTTCGGACTCTCCGGTGCTCGCGTGGACGCTGACGACGCCGTTGCCGTCTTCGACGCCGCCAGAGAGGCCGTCGGCCGCGCTCGTGACGGGAACGGGCCGACGCTGCTCGAGGTACAGGTCCACCGGCGCATGGGCCATTTCATGGGTGATCCCGAAGCGTATCGCCCGGACGAGGACAAAGACGCCGCCGAGCAGCGGGATTCGATCGAGCGGCTCGAGGCGGACCTTCGGGCCCATGGCGTTGACGACGAGACGATCGACGATCTGCGGTCGCGGGCCCATGATCGCGTCGAAGAGGCGATCGAGTGGGCGAAAGACCAGCCCGAACCAGACCCGGACGACGCCTACGAGGACGTGTTCGTGAATCCGCCCTCGGGCGTGACAGACAGCGAACCGTCGGCCGCGGACACAGGGGGTGATGACTAATGGCACAACAAGAGAAAGACGACGCGAGCGGACAGCAGACCGGCCGGTCGCTGACGATGAGTCGGGCGATGGTCGAGGCGATCGCCCACGAAATGCGCGCGAACGACGAGGTCTTCTACATGGGCGAAGACGTCGCTGACTACGGCGGGATCTTCGACAGCACCGAGGGCCTGTTGGATGAATTCGGCCGTGACCGCATCATGGATGTGCCGATCAGCGAGACGGCGTACCTCGGCGCGGCCGTCGGTGCAGCTCAGGAGGGGATGCGCCCCATTGCGGAGCTCATGTTCGTCGACTTCTTCGGCGTCGCGATGGACCAAATCTACAACCAGATGGCTAAAAATACCTACATGAGCGGCGGGTCGGTGACTGTTCCGATGGTGCTTACCGCTGCCGTAGGTGGAACGTACAACGACGCCGCCCAGCACTCCCAGACGCTCTACGGGACGTTCGCACACCTCCCGGGGATGAAGGTGGTCGTGCCCTCGACCGCCTACGACGCGAAGGGGCTGATGCACAACGCCATCCGCGACGATGATCCAGTCGTCTACATGTTCCACAAGCGGCTGATGGGGATCGGCTGGCTGCCGGCACCTGACGGCCCGAAGACTGGCGTTCCCGAGGACGACTATACGATTCCGTTCGGCAGTGCCGACGTCAAACGCGAGGGCGCAGACGTGACCGTCGTCACCCTCGGGTTGCACGTCCACCGGGCGCTCGAGGCCGCCGAAGACCTCGCCGACGATATCGACGTCGAGGTCGTCGACCTCCGGACGCTCGTGCCTCTTGACACCGAGACCATCCGCGACTCGGTGGCCAAGACTGGTCATCTGGTCGTCGTCGACGAGGACTATCGCTCCTACGGCGTCACCGGCGAGATCATCGCGAGCGTGGCCGAGGCTGGACTCGACGACCTCGAGGGCGTCGAGCGGGTCGCCCTCCCGGACGTGCCGATCCCGTATGCGCGACCGATGGAAGACGAGGTCGTTCCAGGGACGGACGACATCGCGGCTGCCGTTCGCGCCGTTCGAGGGGACGAATGAGCGGGACCGATGACCGCGTTGCCGTCGAGACGAGCGATCGCTGGCCCGACGACGCGGACGAAGATGTCGGCGTCGTCGTCAACTGGTTCGCAGCAGAGGGCGGCCACGTCAAGGAAGGCGACTCGATCTGCGAGTTTCAAGTCGAAAAGGTAAGCGTCGACGTGCCGGCACCGGCCACCGGCACGCTCGCGGAAATCGCGATCGGGGAAGACGAGGAGTTCGAGCGGGGCGATCGACTCGCCTGGATTCAGCCGACATAGTCGTCACCGCTTCTGAACTATCGCAGCCACTGACAGTCATTGCACACCTGATCGCACAACGGCTGTGCGATCAGTGTGTAAATCGTTTCAGCTGTTACTATAGGAGGGTGCGGATCGCGTGCACTGATACGGTCTGCTGTCACGATGTACCGGTGGGCCCGCAGTGCGGGTTGCGGGTGTACCGGAACTGACTGACAGGAGTCCGTATGAAAGACGAAACTAGTCAAGGCGAGGCTTAGAACAGCTACCGCGACTCGACTGGGCTCACAGAAAACGCTACATCGCGAGCCAGCGTTCCGGTACGCTTATGCGAACGTCACCGGATGAACGTGACATGGCAGTCGATCTCAGCGACTTCGAGCATCCAGCGTGGCGTACCGCGGCGGGGATGGGTATCGGGTATGTGCTGATTCTCGCAGTGCTGACTGTGGCGATGTTCGTCGTGCCGTGGCTCGTCTTCTCGGCACTCGTCTAGACATCGCGTCCCATTGTCGACCGATTTTCGACTCCCTCGAGCGTAGCTACGACTTTCGCTACTGACCACTCGCCGATCGGAGCGTGACTGCACTCTCGGCGTTTCAAGTGCCGTTGCTCGACTCGAGTCGAGAGAAAACGAAGAGACAGATCGCCGTCGACCTCGAGAGCGTCAGGCGAAGGTCTTCGAGACGTCCTCGGTATCCTCGGATTCGGCTTGGACCTTGTCCCAGGCGCTGCGGAAGTCCTCCATCCGGATCTCGGTGCGGTCGTCACGGATGGCGAACATGCCGGCTTCGGTACAGACGGCCTTGATGTCAGCACCGGAGGCTTCCTCGGCCTCTTCAGCCAGTTCGGCGAAGTCAACGTCGTCGGCGACGTTCATCCCGCGCGTGTGGATCTCGAAGATGATCTCGCGACCCTCCTGGTTGGGCTTTGGCACTTCGATGAGGCGGTCGAAGCGGCCGGGACGGAGGATGGCTCGATCGAGCATGTCGAAGCGGTTGGTGGCGGCAATGATGCGGATCTCGCCACGCTCCTCGAAGCCGTCCATCTCGGAGAGCAGTTGCATCATCGTCCGCTGGACCTCGGCGTCGCCGGAGGTCTTGGATTCCGTCCGTTTGGCGGCGATCGCGTCGATCTCGTCGATGAAGATGACGGCGGGCTCGTGCTCGCGGGCGACATCGAAGAGGTCGCGGACGAGCTTGGCACCCTCACCGATGAACTTGTGGACCAGCTCCGAGCCAGCCATCTTGATGAAGGTGGCGTCGGTCTGGTTGGCCACGGCTTTGGCGAGCATCGTCTTCCCGGTCCCTGGCGGCCCGTAGAGCAAGACCCCGCTTGGCGGGTCGATCCCGACGTCGTCGAACATCTCGGGTTTCTCTAAGGGCATCTCGACGGTCTCGCGGACCTCTTGCATCTGCTCTTCGAGTCCGCCGATGTCCTCGTAGCTGACATCCGGGCTCTCGGTGACTTCCATCACGCGAGCGCGAACGTCGGTCTCACTCGAGAGTGGCTTGACGATAGACAGCGAGTTGTTGACCGCTACTCGAGCGTCGGGCTCGAGATCGGTGCGCATCTCGTCAGTAACTTCGGTCAGCGCCTCCTGGTTGTTCCCGTGTTGTTTGATGATGACGCCTTCGTCCGTGATCTCCTGGACGGTGGCGACGAACAGCGGGGACTGCTTGAGTTTCTTGTTCTCGTGCGTGAGCCGCTCGAGTTTCTGCTGGTACTTGTTGTTCTCGGCGTTGGCATCGAGGAGTTTGTCGCGCATCTCCTCGTTTTGCGCCTCGAGGATCTCCAGCCGTTCCTCGAGCGCCTGGATTTTCTCCTGTTGGGACGCCTCGTCCTCATCATATGGGAGGTCGACGTCGTCCACAGTGTCGCTCATCACCCGTCCTTTGGGTGTTGGTTCTTAAGAGGCTTCGGGTAGGTTCACTTAACTACGTCGTATTACTACTGAGCATTATATGGAATAGAAAATATTATTACCCCGTATTCGGAATGGTGGAGTAAGATGAGTGCTTCAGAGCCCCTCCAACAGGAGACCAGCGAGCGGGGAACGTGGGACGACGTCCGCGAGCTACCGCCGAGCGCGAAACTCGTCGCGAAAGTTCTCGAATACAACGACACGATGACCCAACAACAGATCGCCGACGAGACGCTGCTGCCGTCCCGGACGGTTCGGTACGCGCTCAACCGACTCGACGAGAAGAACGTCGTCGATTCGCGCTTTTCGTTCTCGGACGCACGCAAGCGTCTCTACAGTCTCGACATCGACGCCTGATCGGCCTCTCGAGTTCGTCGCCGTTGCTCGTTGACGCGAGATCACCGACGTTTCTCTTGGGACCGCTTCGCGCGCCGAACGCGTCTTCTCCGCCGCTTGTCGCACGAACATATTAATAGTGAGGAGTGTCCTCTCTCCGGAAATGATCGACCGATGACCGCGACTGCCACGAGACTCGTTCGACCGGAGCGTAGCGATGAGTGAGGGGTCCCTCGATCCGCACTGTCCGGAGTGTGGGGAACCCGTCGGGCAGACGGCGACGTACTGCATGCACTGTTGGGAAGATCTCCCCACGGAGCCGACGACCGCCGACCACGCGACCGAGCGTCGGTCCGCTGCCGATACGGATGCCGACTCGTTTGCTACTCGCGGAGAGACTGATGCGTTCGCTGACGACGACTCGGAGCGACTGCTGGATCCGGACGGCTTCATTGACAACGCGCTTACTGCCCTCGTCGGCATCGCTGGTGGACTCGTCGTCGGTGTCGTCGAAACCCTCGTGTTGTTGATCGTCACCGAGAGCGGCTGGGTCCTTTTTCTCGGTCCCGTCGTGTGGCTCGGTGCGACCGGCTATCTCGTCCGCTGTCGGACCGTCCAGGAGGCGATCGCGAAGACCTGCTATGCCGTCTCTCTCGTCTTGGTGTCAGTTCCCCTGATCGCGTTCGGGCCCGGCGTCACCGTCGACGGCGGGTCAGGGGGACCCGTTGGTGCCTTCTTTGGATTGTTGCTTCTCGTTGCGATTCCCGCAGGTATCACCGCCGTGATCGGCTGGATCGCCTCGCGGTTCGTGCCGGCCGAGACCGACGGCGAGACGTCTCATTTCGGCTGACGGTCCAGCTTTACTTTCACTCCGGTCACGGAACCCCTTTAGTGCAGGCTGGCCAACCACTGGCCAATGACGCGGGTTATCCACACGGGCGATACCCACATCGGGTACCAGCAGTACAACTCGCCCGAGCGACGACGGGACTTCCTCGAGGCGTTCCGATCGGTCGTCGAGGACGCCGTTGCCGACGACGTCGACGCGGTGGTCCACGCCGGCGACCTCTTTCACGACCGCCGGCCGAGTCTGGTCGATCTGCAGGGAACGATCGACGTGCTCCGGACGCTCTCCGACGCCGACATCCCCTTTCTCGCCGTCGTCGGCAACCACGAGTCGAAACGCGACGCCCAGTGGCTCGATCTCTTTGCGGATCTCGGGCTGGCGACGAGACTCGGTGCCGACCCGGTCGTCGTCGGTGACGCTGCCTTCTACGGCCTTGACTTCGTCCCTCGATCGCGCCGTGACGACCTCGAGTACGCGTTCGAGCCGGTTCCCGAGACGGCCGACCACACCGCTCTCGTGAGCCACGGCCTCTTCGAACCCTTCGCCCACGCAGACTGGAACACCGAGACCGTCCTCGAGCAGTCGACGGTTGATTTCGATGCTGTCCTGCTGGGTGACAACCACACACCGGACACCGCAGAGGTACGTAACACCTGGGTCACCTACTGTGGCTCGACCGAACGGGCAAGTGCCAGCGAACGCGAGGATCGTGGCTACAACATCGTCGAGTTCGACGAGTCGATCGCGATCAGCCGCCGCGGGCTCACCGACACCCGCGAGTTCGTTTTCGTCGACGTCGAACTCGCCGAGGGCGAGGGCATCGATCGCGTCCAGGAGCGCGTCCGCCAGCACGACCTCGTCGACACCGTCGTCATCGTCACGGTCGAGGGCGAAGGCCGCCCGATCACGCCCGCTGCGATCGAAGAACTCGCGATCGACCGCGGGGCGCTCGTCGCTCGCGTCAACGACCGCCGAGAACTTCCCGACGAGGACGACGAGGTGTCGGTCAGCTTCGCCAATCCGGACGACGCCGTCCGGGAGCGAGTCCGCGAACTGGGGCTCAGCGACGCCGCCCTCGAGATCGACGAGACCGTCCGGAGCGGCGATCTCGCCGATTCGAACGTCCGCGAGACCGTCGAGCGACGGGTTCGCGAGTTACTCGATGATGACCGATCGGCCTTCGAGCCCGCGCCGGAACGCGAGCTGGGCGACGAGGACGTAACGACGGTCGCCGACCACCTCGCCGACGAATCCGATTCCCCAGTCGATTCGACCGACACCACCGCTTCCGATGCAGGCGACCGCACCGAGGCGGCAGCCGACTCAGGCGACCGCACCGAGACGGCTGCCGACCGTGCGACCGACGACGACGGCGAGGCTGACGACCCTGCCGACGCCGACACCGCCTCCCTGGGTGATTTCGCATGAGAGTCGACCGCGTTCGCCTGCTGAACTTCAAGTGCTACGGTGACGCCGATCTCGCCCTCGAGCGCGGCGTCACCGTCGTCCACGGCGTCAACGGCAGTGGGAAATCGACGCTGCTCGAGGGCGTCTTCTTTGCGCTCTACGGCTCGAAGGCCCTCGATGATCGCACGTTAGACGACGTCATCACGACCGGCGAAGACGAAAGCGAGGTCGAACTGTGGTTTACTCACGACGGCCGCGAGTACCACGTCGAGCGCCGGCTCAAACTGCGCGGTGATCGCGCGACCACGACGAAATGCGTCCTCGAGACGCCGACCGAGACGATCGAGGGAGCCCGCGACGTGCGCCGCGAAGTGACCGAGCTCCTGCGGATGGACGCCGAGGCGTTCGTCAACTGCGCGTACGTCCGTCAGGGCGAGGTCAACAAGCTCATCCACGCCTCGCCGAGCGACCGCCAGGACATGATCGACGACCTCCTCCAGCTTGGCGCGCTCGAGGACTACCGCGAACGCGCCAGCGACGCCCGACTCGGCGTCAAAACGGTGCTCGACGGCCAGCGCGAGGTACTCGAAGACCTCCAGCAGCAGGTCGAACAAAAGGAAGCACAGGACCTCCACGCGCAACTCAACGACCTCAAGTCCCGCCGCGCCGAGCTCACCGAGGAGATCGACCACTACGAAACACAGCGCGAGCAAGCCCGGAAGACCCTCGAAACTGCCCAAAAGGTCCTCGAGCGCCACGAGGAAACTCGCGCAGAGATCGACACACTCGAGGACGAAATCGCGGCGCTTCAGTCGAAAATCGAAGCCACCGAACGGGAGCGCAAGGATGCAAGCGACGAGATCAGCGAGATCAGAGCGCAACGTGAGGAGCTCGCCGACGAGCGGACCGGACTGCTCGAGACGGTCGGCCTCGAGACTGCCGACCCCGATGAGGAAACGATTCAGGCCCGAATCGAGGAACTCGAGGCCCGCGACGAGGAACTTGCCGACGAGTTACAGGACGTCACGGTGACGATCGAAACCGGCACCGAAGAGATCGAACGACTACGCACGGAGGCCGACGACCTCGAGGCGCAGGCCGAAGCCGCCCGAGACGAAGCCGACGACCTCACAGCGCGAATCGAGGACGACGAGGAGACGATCGCCGAGCGTGAGTCGAAACTCGAGGAGCTCGAGGCAGAGATCGCGGACGCGCGGGCATCGTTCGACGACGCACCCGTCGACTTCGGCGCGGCCGAATCGTACCTCGAATCCCTCGAAGCCGACCGCGAGGAGCTGACGGCGGAACTCAACGACGTCACCGCGGACATCCGGGCCGCCAAGAACGCGATCGAGGAGGGCGAACGGCTGCTCGAGGAAGGAAAATGTCCGGAGTGTGGCCAGCCGGTCGAGGACTCGCCACACGTCGACGTGCTGGACGAGCGTCGCGCGGAGCGTGACGAGTTAGTGGCCGAACGCGAGGAACTCGAAGCCGAACGCACCGAGCTAGATGACCGGATCGACCGCGCCGAGGCGTTGCTCGAGGCCGAGCAGCGAGTCGACCGGCTCGAGGACAACCGCCAGAACGTCGAACAGTTGCTCGCCGAGAAACGCGAGGCCATCGCGGACCGGCGCGACCAGCGCGATCAGTTGCGAGCAGATGCTGACGAGTACGAGTCCGAGGCCGACGCGAAGCGGGCCGCAGCCGACGAACGCGAAGCCGAAGTTGACGACGCGCGGGCCGCCCTCGGCGAGATCAATACCGAGCGCGGGGAGATCAAAGAGACGCTGCAGACCCTCGAGCGGATCGCCGAGATCGCCGACGAGCGGGCTTCCCTCGAGCGCGAAATTGACCAACTTCGCGAGCGCATCGCGGACTGGGAAGAAATGAACGACGAGCGCCGCGAAACGCTGTCGGCAAAGCGCGAGCGCAAGCGCGACCTCGAGTCCGAGTTCGACGACGAGCGGGTCGAAACCGCCCGCGAGGACAAGCAAACCGCCGAGCAGTACATCGAGCAGGTCGAGGAGAAACTCGAAGCCCTCGAAGCCGACCGTGCCGAGGTACAGGGGAAGATCGGCGGTGTCGAGGAGAAACTCGAGGAACTCGAGCGGCTCCGTGAGCGTCTCGACCGCGTCGAGGCACAATGTGAGCACCTCGAGTCGCTGTATGGCGAAGCCGAGACGCTCCAGACGACCTACGGGGAGTTGCGGGCAGAGTTGCGCCAGCGCAACGTCGAGACCTTGGAACGGCTGCTCAACGAGACGTTCGACCTGATCTATCAGAACGACTCCTACGCGGCGATCGACCTCGACGGCGACTACCGACTGACGGTCTATCAGAAAGACGGCGAAGCTCTCGAGCCAGAACAGCTTTCGGGTGGTGAGCGGGCACTCTTTAATCTCAGCCTGCGGTGTGCGATCTACCGGCTGCTAGCCGAAGGCGTCGACGGAACCGCGCCGATGCCGCCGCTGATCCTCGACGAGCCGACAGTTTTCCTCGATTCAGGTCACGTCACACAACTCGTCTCGCTGATCGAATCGATGCGCAACGATTTCGGTGTCGAGCAGATCGTCGTCGTCAGCCACGATCACGAACTCGTCGGGGCGGCCGATTCGCTCGTCCGTGTCGAAAAAGACGCCACGTCGAACCGCTCGCGACTCGAGCGGGGCGAGCCACCAGAGGTGGACCTACTCGCGTCGGACTGAGAAGGTGGAGGCGTGATCGTCTCGTCGCGTCATACGGTCTGCTGGACCGATGTACCGGCGCACCCGCATGACTGGTCGCGGGTGCGCCGGAGCTGACTTCCAGGAGTCCGTATCAGTCAGAACCCGTGTTTTCGTCCGTCGATGCAACTGCTGGTCGAACTGCCTCGAGTGCCGTCTCACAGGTATCCGTAACCTGATAGCCGCGTTCGCCGGCGGTCTCGGTTTCCTCGAGCAGTCCAGCCGCTGTGAGGACTGTCAGCCGGCCGTGCAGGTCACTCTCGCACAAGTCGTAGGCATCGAACAGTGTGCGAACGCCGAGCGGTCCGCTGTCGGCGAGTTCGATCAACAGCCCGAGCGTTTCCTCGTCGTGAACGGTCGTGAGCAGCGTCAACACGGGATCGCCGACGCTGCGAGCGGCCGTCTCGAGGGGTGAGTCTCCGTCAACGCGCTCTAAGCGGTCGTTCTGGACGTAGCACTCGTTGCCGGTTTCGGGGTCGCGAACGAGACTCGCGCTGTCGGAGTGTTTGAGAAGCAGGTATCGTTTTCCGGTGTCGTCCTTGACGGTATTCATTTGCGATCGGATCGGGTTGGTGACTGTTGTTGGACACCGTCCCCCGAAGCCGTTTCGATTGCATCGTCCGCGGACCGACCCTCGTCAGTGGGGTCATCGGCTGCACCACCGTCGCTGTCGGCGCGAAACGCACGGTATCGTCGCCCGGCGAGCCCGAACAGGACGGTGCCGGCCGCGACGAGGGCACCGCCGCGAGTCACGTCGCCTTCAAACACGAGCAGTAAGGCTCCGAGCGAGACGACGAAGAGGGCAGCGTTGACGACCAACACCAGCGCCCAGAACGCCTCCAGGACGTCGCTTGGAACGTCGGTCTCGTCGGTGGACACGTTCGGTATATCGATCGCAGCCGTGGACTCGGCGTCGGCATCCGAGTCGTCGTCGGTCGTCACCTGCGGAATCGTCAACCCGTCGCTGTCGGGGTCGTAGAACTCCTCCTCGGGATCCCACTCCTCGGGTTCGTTCTCGGTCCGGTCGAATACCACACCGAAATCGATGATAAGCGGGCGGAAAAGCGTTCGCTTCGCGATCGGTTTCAGCGAATCGGTCGAAACTGCGTCCCGACGGACACGTCGGTCGCAGTTGTGCGGAGACTGGGTCCGCAGTCCGTCTCATACGGTTTACTGTCAGTCATTGCCGGTGCACCCGCGACCGTCCTTCGGGTGCACCGGTAAACAGTGGCAATAATCCGTCTCAGGCCAGGTCCTCGAGCGTGAGCGTCCGGGAGGTTTCTACCCACGCGAGGGGGTTCTCCGCGTCGTAGAAGACGACGCCGTCGTCGGTCTCGTAGGATTCGATCGTCGCAGTGCCTTCGGGGATGCTACTCAGCTCGCTCCGATCTGCCGGGTCGTCGTTTAGATGGGAAGACATATCCAGTACCCGATTATATGCTATGTGTTACCACGTTAAATGTCTTCTTGCTGCTGCAAGGCTTGTCAGCGACGGGCTCCTCGCCGCCCACGTCGCGTCCCGACCCTCGAATCTGGCTCCGAAGACGGTCTCGGCGAGCGGTGAATCTGGGGGTTTTTACCCGCCGCCTGCCAATCCCAGCACTATGACTGAGGCGGGCCAGACCGGACTCACGGATTTCGGCGGCGAGTCCGGCGACGCTGACGACCGGCCGGCAGAAGAGGCGGTCGCCGTCGCCGGCAACGGCGGGACCGACGCCACGGAGGTGATCGACGTCCTCGAGGAGACCCTCCCCGAACCCGAGGGCGAACTCGAACTCGCAGTGATGCAGGTCGATTATACCATCGCCGGCTACGGCGACGAGGAACGACCGATCATGCACGTCTTCGGGCGCACGCCCGATGGCAACTTAGAGCACGTTCAGGTGGTCGGCTTCAAGCCGTACTTCTATGCACCGACGGAGACGCTCGAGCGGCCACCCGAAGAACAGTACGACCGGCTGACTGGGAGTCGGGAGTACGATCACGACGGCGAGCCCTACGAGAGTATCCGTGGCGAGAAACTCACCAAAATCTTCGGCCAGACGCCACGGGACGTCGGGCAGGTCCGTGACGATTTCGAGCACTACGAAGCCGACATTCTCTTTCCGAACCGATTCCTGATCGACAAGGACATCCGCAGCGGGGTTCGGGTACCCGAACGGCGTGCCGACGACGGCTCGCTTGTCGTTCCCCACGACGAGGTCGAGGCCGCGGACGTCGACGCCAACCCGCGCGTCAATACCTTCGACATCGAGGTCGACGATCGCTCGGGCTTTCCCGAGGACGGTGAAGAACCGATCGTCTGTCTCACCAGCCACGACTCCTATCGTGACGAGTACATTATGTGGCTCTACGAAGCCCCGATCGGCGACGGACCGATTCCCGACGAGATCGACGACTACGACCCGATCGAGGGCGCGATCGACCACGAAGTGCGGAGCTTCGAGAAAGAAGAAGCGATGCTCGAGGCCTTTATCGAGTACATCGAAGCCACCGATCCGGACCTCCTGACCGGGTGGAACTTCGAAGATTTCGACGCGCCCTATTTCCTCGACCGGCTCGAGGAACTCGACGGCCCCCACCACGATTACGATCTCTCGATCGACCGCCTCTCCCGGGTCGACGAGGTCTGGCGCAGCAACTGGGGCGGCCCCGATATCAAAGGCCGGATCGTCTTCGACCTGCTCTATGGCTACCAGCGGATGGTCTTCTCCGAACTCGACTCCTATCGGCTCGACGCCGTCGGTGAAGTCGAACTCGGCGTCGGCAAGGAACGCTACGCCGGCGACATCGGTGACCTCTGGGAGGACGACCCGACTCGGCTGCTCGAGTACAACCTCCGGGACGTCGAACTCTGTGTCGAACTCGACCGCCAGCAGGAGATCATCCCCTTCTGGGACGAGGTGCGATCGTTCGTCGGCTGTAAACTCGAGGACGCCCCCACCCCCGGCGACGCGGTCGACATGTACGTCCTCCACGAGGCCCACGGCCGCTTTGCACTGCCCTCGAAAGGGCAACAGGAGGCCGGCGAGGAGTACGAGGGCGGTGCAGTGTTCGAGCCGATTACGGGCGTCAAAGAGAACGTCACCGTGCTCGACCTCAAATCGCTGTACCCGATGTGTATGACGACGATCAACGCCAGCCCGGAGACGAGGGTCGATCCCGACGAGTACGACGGCGAGACCTACGAAGCGCCCACGGGCACCCACTTCCGGAAGGAACCGGACGGCGTCAACCGCGAGATGATCACGGAACTGCTCGACGAGCGCGAGGAGAAGAAGGCGCTCCGGAACGAACACGAACCCGGGACACCCGAGTACGAGCAGTACGACCGCCAACAGGGTGCAGTGAAGGTTATCATGAACTGCTTTACACCGGATACGGAGGTACTAACTCCAGACGGTGTCCGTGATATTACTGACCTCGAGATCGGCGACGAGGTGTATTCGCTCGATCCAGAGACGGAAAAACTGGAGATCAAGCCCGTCGTCGAAACGCACGCCTATCCCGACTACGACGGCGATCTGATCGATATCGAGACGAGCAAGATCGACTTCCGCGTGACGCCGAATCACCGCATGCTCGTCCGCAAGAACGAGGCGAACGGGATCACCGAAGACGAATACAAGTTCGTCGAGGCCGGCGATCTCGATCGGGCGACGAACTACGAACTTCCACACGACTGGGACGGGCCCGATGGAGAGGAACTAACGGAGGTCGACCTCACAGAACTGATCGACGGTGACTACGAAGTGTGGGTCAGACCGTCCGTTCACGGTCATACGTTCACCGCGGAACTAGGCTGGACGCCACGTCGTGTGCCGAAAGCCGACATCGGACAAACGGGCTACGTGTTCACTGCCGAGGAGTTCGAAAACCATCGCGAGTACATCGAGTCGGTCTGTGAGACGAGTTTCGTTCACCGCGAATCCGGGCGGAAGTGGGTACCACGGACGTACGACGGAGACGACTTCCTCGATCTACTCGCGTGGTTCGTCACGGAAGGAAGCGTCTACACGTCCAACGATAAGCAGTTCGGCGAGAAATTCCGTGGATCTGCAACGACAGTAAATCTGGCACAGGACAAACTGCCGGTCGCTGATGGCGGTGTCGATCAGCACGCGACGATCGGTGAGTTACTCGATGACATGGGTTTCGACTATTACGTCGACGACCGATGCTACACGGTCACGTCGAAACTCCTTGGGGATCTGTTGACATCGCGCTGCGGTGACGGCAGCTTCGAGAAGCAAATCCCCGAGTTCGTCTTCGACTGTAGCAGCCGACAGAAACGACGGTTCCTCGAGGTTCTCATCGACGGTGACGGAGACCGCCAGGTGAACTCGTGGCGGTACTCTACTTCGAGCGATGCCCTCCGAGACGATGTCCTTCGGCTCTGTACCCATCTCGGGCTGACGGCCAACTACAATCGTGATAGTGGCTCGTGGCGGATCTACGTGACCGAAGGTTCGAAGAATACGCTTCGAATGCATCGAAGTTCGTCCCGCAGTACCGCCGAAAACGGCGTGTACTGTGTCACCGTCGAAGACAATCACACGTTGCTTGCAGGCCGAAACGGGACATTCCAGTTCGTCGGTCAATCGTTGTATGGTGTCTCCGGCTGGGACAAATTCAGACTCTATGACAAAGAGGCCGCAGCCGCGATCACGGCAACTGGCCGTGACGTGATCGAATTCACGGACGAAGCGGCAAACGAACTGGACTATCAAGTTACGTATGGGGACACCGACAGCGTCATGCTCGAGCTCGGCCCCGACGTTCCCAAAGACGACGCGCTCGAGCAGTCCTTCGAGATCGAGGAGTACATCAACGGCCGGTACGACGACTTCGCGAGCGAGGAGCTAAACGCCGAACAGCACCGCTTCCAGATCGAGTTCGAAAAACTCTACCGGCGGTTCTTCCAGGCGGGCAAAAAGAAACGCTATGCGGGCCACATCACCTGGAAGGAAGGCAAAGACGTCGACGACATCGACATCGTCGGCTTCGAGTACCAGCGCTCGGATATCGCGCCGATCACCAAAGAAGTACAACACGAGGTCATCGAGATGATCGTCAGAGAAGGTGATGTCGAGGGCGCAAAAGAGTACGTCAACGGCGTCATCGAGGACGTGCTCGCCGGCGACGTCTCACTCGAGGAGATCGCGATCCCCGGCGGGATCGGCAAGCGACTCGACAACTACGACACCGACACGGCACAGGTCCGCGGCGCGAAGTACGCCAACCTCCTGTTGGGGACCAACTTCCAGCGCGGGAGCAAGCCGAAGCGACTCTACCTCGAGCGCGTCGATCCATCGTTTTTCGAGCGCCTCGAAGACGACGAAGGATTCGACGCCCGAACTGACCCACTCTACGGGGCGTTTAAACGCGATCCCGATGTGATCTGTTTCGAGTACGAAGATCAGATTCCGGACGCCTTCAAGGTCGACTACGACACGATGCTCGAGAAGACACTTCAGGGGCCGATCGAGCGAATTCTCGAGGCACTGGGTGTCTCGTGGGAGGAAGTGAAAAGCGGCCAGGAACAGAAAGGGCTCGATTCGTTCATGTGAGACGGCCGGCGGTACCGATTCGGGCCCCGTGAACTGGCGTATATTCGTCGCTCGCGTCTCAGTGGCCGTCATCGCGGCGATTGGTTCGTATGCCGGTCGTTCACGGACAAACCGAACCGTAATTTCCGAATGGGGAACTTATTTTGCTAATACGAGATTGTATCCAATTGGATACGAAACCGTTATGGGTCATACGGCCCATTCATTAGACGACAGAATACTATGGCACGTCTCGAACTACGCAACCTGCACGCGGAAGTAGCGGAGGGCGACGAGAAAATTCTCGAGGGCGTCGATCTCGAAGTCGAGTCCGGCGAGATCCACGCCCTGATGGGGCCGAACGGCTCCGGGAAGTCGACGACTGCGAAGGTCATTGCCGGCCACCCTGCCTACGAGGTCACTGACGGTGAGGTGCTGCTACACCTCGAAGACGAGGAGTTCGGCGAGGACATCGAGATCGACGAGGACCAGCGCACCTGGGACCTGCTCGACCTCGAGCCCAACGAGCGTGCCGCGCTCGGCATTTTCCTCGGCTTCCAGTATCCTGCCGAGATCGAGGGCGTCACGATGACCAACTTCCTGCGGACGGCGCTCAACGCCAAGATCGAAGAGCGCGAGGAGCTCTTCGAGGGCGAAGACGGCGAAGACGACGAGGAGGACGAAGGCTTCGAGACCTCGCCGATGGAAGGCCCCGCGGACGAGGGCGAAGTCGGCGTCGCCGAGTTCCAGGAGATTCTCCAGGAGAAGATGGAGCAACTGGACATGGACGAGAAGTTCGCCCAGCGCTATCTCAACGCCGGCTTCTCCGGCGGGGAGAAAAAGCAGAACGAAGTGCTGCAAGCCGCCATCCTCGAGCCATCGGTCGCCGTCTTAGACGAGATCGACTCCGGGCTCGACATCGACCGGCTGCAGGACGTCTCCGCCGGCATCAACGCCTTGCGCGACGAGCAGGGCACCGGCGTTCTCCAGATCACCCACTACCAGCGTATCCTCGACTACGTCGAGCCCGATCACGTCCACGTGATGCTCGACGGCCAGATCGCCAAAAGCGGCGGGCCAGAGCTCGCCGAGAAGCTCGAGGACAAGGGGTACGACTGGGTCCGCGAGGACGTCTACGGCACCGCGTAACCGGATTCAGCTAGAACAAGCGTAATACCGCTACAGCCGTAACCATAATACTGATCAACCAATGAGTTCCGATCAAGACCACCTACAAGAGACAGACACCGAGGCCCGGTTCGAGTTCAAGAAAGAACAGAACGCCGCGGTCAAATCCGACAAGGGCCTGACCGAGGAGGTCATCCGCATGATCTCCGAGGACAAAGACGAGCCCGACTGGATGCTCGAGCGCCGCCTGCGTGCGCTCAAGCAGTATCAGAACATGCCGATGCCGACGGACTGGCCCGGCCAGCCGGACCTGTCCGAACTGGACATCGAAGAGATCGTCCCCTATATCCGCCCGGACGTCGACAAGCGCGAAGGCGTCGACGACTGGACGGAGCTGCCCGACGAGATCAAAGACACCTTCGACAAGCTGGGTATTCCGGAAGCCGAGAAGAACGCTCTCTCGGGCGTCGGTGCCCAGTACGAGTCGGAGGTCGTCTACCAGAACATGCAAGAACAGTGGGAGGAGAAGGGTGTCATCTTCATGAACATGGACCGCGCGGTCCAGGAACACCCCGAGCTCGTCAAAGAGCACTTCATGACCTCCTGTGTGCCGCCAAGCGACAACAAGTTCGCGGCGCTGCACGGCGCTGTCTGGTCCGGCGGCTCGTTCGTCTACGTCCCCGAAGGCGTCACCGTCGAGATGCCCGTGCAGGCCTACTTCCGCATGAACTCGGAAGGGATGGGCCAGTTCGAGCACACGCTCATTATCGCCGAGGAAGGAGCTGAAGTCCACTACATCGAGGGCTGTTCCGCACCGAAGTACGGCACCCACAACCTGCACTCGGGTGGCGTCGAGGTCTTCGTCGGCGAAGACGCTCACGTCCAGTACTCGACGGTGCAGAACTGGTCGAAAAACACCTTCAACCTCAACACCAAGCGTGCCATCGTCGAAGCAAACGGCACGATGGAGTGGGTCTCGGGCAGCATGGGCTCGAAAGCCACCATGCTCTACCCGTGTTCGATCCTCAAGGGTCGCGGCGCAACCGACACTCACATCACCATCGCCTTCGCCGGCGAGGGCCAGGACATCGACACCGGCGCGAAGGTCTACCACAACGCGCCCGACACGAGTTCGACCATCGAGTCCAAGTCGATCTCCAAAGACGGCGGCCGCACCAACTACCGCGGCCTCGTCCACATCGCAGACGGTGCCGAGAACTCCTCGACTGCCGTCGAGTGTGACGCGCTGATGTTCGACAACGAGTCGACGTCGGACACCATGCCGTACATGGAGATCGAGGAATCGAAAGTCGACGTCGCACACGAGGCGACCGTCGGCAAGATCGGCGACGAGGACATCTTCTACCTCCAGTCCCGTGGGCTGGACGACGACGACGCCAAGAAGATGATCGTCGCCGGCTTCATCGAGCCGATTACGGAAGAACTGCCGATCGAGTACGCGGTCGAACTGAATCGCTTGATCGAACTCGAGATGGAGGGAAGCCTCGGATAATATGAGCACGCAGGTACATGCCAATCTGACGGAAGAACAGGTACGCCAAATTTCGGGCGAGTTAGACGAGCCCGACTGGCTCGTAGAGACACGTCTTGAGGCCCTCGACGCGCTCGAGGAACTCGATATGCCCGATGTCATCCGGACGCCGGGTCGGGACTGGACGAACCTCCACGAACTCGACTTCGAGTCGCTCGTGGATCCGCTCAACGCAGCGGAGAACAAAGACCAGGTCGGTCCTGACGAGGTCGACGTGCTGTCGTGGGCCGACGCCGTCGACGAACATGAGGAGCTGCTGAAAGAGCACTTCGGCTCTATCGTCGACCCACAGGAGAACTACCTGACGGCACTCTCGACTGCCCTCTTTAGCACCGGGACCGTCATCTACGTCCCCGAGGGCGTCGATGCCGAAGACGTCACCGTCCGAACCGAGCAAAACTCCCGCTCGCTGTTCAACTACACGCTCGTCGTCACCGAGGAATCGTCCTCGGTCACAATCCTCGAGCGTCAGTCCACCGGCCGGGAGGCCGACGAACAGTACTACAGCGGCGTCGTCGAAATCGCCGCCGGCGAGAACAGCTACGTCCAGTACGGCAGCCTCCAGAATCTCTCTGAGGACGCCTACAACTTCACCGTCAAGCGCGGCGTCGCCGACACCTACGCCACGATCGATTGGATCGAGGGGAACCTCGGCACGCAGCTGACCAAGACGGAGGTCTCGACGGAGCTTAGCGGCGATAGCTCCGAAACGCAGATCGTCGGTGCATTCTACGGCCACAACGACCAGCACTTCGACCTCGACGCGAAGGTCTGGCACCGTGCCGAGCACACGACCGCAGATCTCGTGACCCGTGGCGTCACCGACGACGTCGCCCGCTCGGTCTACGAGGGTGTTCAGGACGTCGGCAAAGAGGCCTGGGACACCAGCTCCTACCAGCGTGAGAACACGCTGATGCTCTCCGACGAGAGCGAGGCCGACGCCTCCCCGAAGCTGATCATCAACAACCACGACACCGAGGCCAGCCACTCCGCGACGGTCGGTCAGATCGACCAAGAGGATCTCCTCTACATGACCTCCCGCGGTGTCGACCCGCGGTCGGCCCGCAATATGCTCGTCGACGGCTTCTTCGTGCCCGTCCTCGAGGAGATCGACGTCGACGAACTCCGCGACGACCTCGAAGCGCTGATCGGCGCGCGTCTTCGCAAGCGAGAGTAAACGAGCGAGTGAACGGCTCGTGGGATCGAAGATCCCACGGCGACTCCGTCAGCGCGACTAACTGCGCTCACAGCGCGTTCGAATCGCAGGTGCCTGTTCTGCCCTTTTTCTCGATTCGTGCTCCGAGACGACTAAGTAACAGCGGCCCGCTTGTCGAGATATGAGTCTGGGACAGCGTGTCTCGAGCGACCATCAGCTGACCCGGTTGCTACAGATCGGGGTCGTGCTGGAAGAAGTCGTCGAGTCACGCGCCGCCCTCCATATCGACTCGCTCCCGCCGGAAGAGCGAGCGGAATTCGACGCGGAAGTGGAGGAGTTACTCGCGGAAGCCGCCGCGGAGTCGGCCGACCACCGCGAGCGACTCGAGGCGCTGATCGACGATCTCGAGGCTGACACGGTCGAATACGAGGAAATCAACGCACTAGTCGACGCCCAGTACGGGCCGCCGGAAGACACTGACGGCGTCCTCTACGACCAACTGGCCAACGAGGAGACTGCATACAAGTTCTACGACGACCTGATAACAGCGATCGAGGCCTCCGACACCGAGTTCGCAGTCGATCGCGATCGACTGCTCGAGACGCTCTCCGAGATCCGCGAGGAGGAAAAAGAGGGTGTCCAAGAAGTGACCGAAATCATGGAGCACAGAGCATGAGCGAGAGACGGGAACCCGCGTCGATCACCACCGGCGAGACGCCGTTCGACGCCTGTACCGGGACCCGGGCGCGGTTACACCGGCGCAACACGGCCGGAGCAGACACCGGCACCGACGGAGGGATGGCATGAACACTGCAGATCAATATCTCAAGGCGATCTATCTGGCTCAGCGCATCGAAGACGGCCCCGCATCGACCGGCACGCTCGCGGATTTGCTCGACGTGAGCCCTGCGAGTGTCAACGAAATGGTCGGCAAACTCCAGGATCGCGACCTCGTCGAACACGAGAAGTACAAGGGCGCAAGCTTGACCGACGAGGGCCTCGAGCGTGCTCATGACGCCCTCCAGACCTACTGCATCATCGAACGCTTCCTCGCGAACGTCCTCGAAGTCGAGGAGTTCCGCGAGGAAGCACGCGCACTCGAGAGCGTCATCGACGACACCGTCGCAGAGCGTCTGGATACGATCATCGACCGGCCCGAGCAGTGTCCCGACTGTTTCGACCCCGAGGCCGATCACTGCGAACTCCTCGAGATCAGCGGCCGCGCGGACTGATTTCCCTACGGACTTCTGTCAGTCAGTTCCGGTACACCCGCATGACGGACTGTGGGCACGCCGGGACACAGTGACAGCAGACCGTCTCAGGTATATTCGGATGGGGGACCTCCGAAGCGCACGTAGCGTCGACCGACGATCGCCGCGGCGACGAGGGCAGCGACGACAGCGGCGCTGAGCCCGATAGGGAACCGCCAGGCGTCGCCGGACCAGTCCGCCTCGAATACGTCCGCGTAGTAGGTCGCGATCTCCGCGCCGTGGAGGGCGACGAGCACCTCGCGATTGTTCTCGAGCGAGTTTTCGTTCCAATTGGCGCTGCCGACGATCGCCACCTCCCGATCGATCACGATGCCCTTCGCGTGGATCTTCTCGAAGCGGTCGGTATCCGAAACGAGTTGCACCTCGAGGGACAGATCGTCGCTGGCAGCGAGTCGCTCGAGGTCGGCTGCGAGCCGCTCGTTTTCCTCGGTGTTGTACCACGTCGATCCGAGCAGGATGCGAACGTCGACGCCGCGGCGAGCCGCCTCGAGTGTCGACTCGAGGAGCGAAACGTCGGTTGCGATACTGGGCTGGACAACGAGAATCTCGTCGTCGGCCCCACGGAGCAGCTCCTGAAGTCGGTACTCGGCGTTGTCCGGTGCGACTAACAGTTCGGCCGACTCGACAGGTACCGTTGCGGGTTCGTGGACCGTCGGGAACGCAGTATCGCGCGCGGTGACGACCGGGTCATCGTCGTCGACGAACGAGGTGTTCGCGCGATAGGCCGCGCCAGCGGTCGTATCCCACCCCTCGAAATCGGCTCGGAAGACACCCGCGAGATCGGCCGCGAGGGCCTCGTCCTCGAGGCGGACGCCCCAGCCACGGCTGCTTTCACCACCGACGCCTGCGGGTTTCCAGTTTTCCGTGGTGACCAGCACGCGGTCGTCGGCGACGGCGTATTTGGGATGGTGATACCGGTAGCGTGCATCGTCGCCGCCGATGACCCGCACTTCGACGCCGCCGTCCTCGAGCGTCTCGAGGACGGCTGCGGTCGGTGCTGGTGTCCCGCCGACGGGACTTGCCTCAAGGAGGACTGCGACCTCGACGCCGCGTTCGGCCGCGTCGACGAGGTCGGCGGCGACCGCCTCCGAGGTGACGGTGTAGCCGGCGAGGAACAGCCGTTCGTCGGCGGATCGGATCGTCTTCCGTGGCACGCCTGGCGCGTCGGGAAGGACGAACGCCGTCGCCTCGTCGACCGCGGCACTCGAGACGGGCAGGCAGGTCGCGTCTCGTGGCCACCACCGGCCGTCGGTAACGGGGATCGCCTCGTCAGCGGCCGCTGTCCGATACCACCGCTCGGCCGCCGGCGCGCTGTCGTATGAGACTGCATCGACCGTCGTCGTTGCGTTTCGAAGGCGGAGCCGATCGCCGCCGTTGGCGAGTTGGAGGTGTCCCTCGAGTGCGAGGACAGGGGTGTCAGTCAGCGTCTCGGTGACGTTCGGAGCCGTACTGAGGGCGACGCGCCCGGAGACCGTTTCGTTCGGGAGCGCGGCCGTCGTGTGGCCATCAGTGAGCGTCAGCTCCGCGAGCCGAGTGTCAGGTGGCGTTTCGAGGACGACGAACTCGCCAGCGTTGTCGTCGGTCGTGGGGTTCGGGGAGAGGCCGACGATCCGCGGGTGTGGTGGCGGCGCAGTTGGGGGGCGAGTCGTGGATGCTCGAGCGGGGCAGGCACGAGCAGTCGCGCTGTCGCTGCCACCCGATCCCGACGGTGCTCGAGCGACGTGTCGATCGCTCGCTGCCGGTTCAGTGGCAAAGGCGAACCCGGCGAGTATCGTGGCGCTGGCGAGCAGACAACAGCCGAACACAGCGACGAAGGCGGCCCGTCGGGCGGTCATCGCCCGGTTTGGGCGCGTCTCCGTACTTAAACGCTCGGAGCGGAGCCCCAATCACCGCTGTGTGCGTCGAATGCGGATCGAAAAAGCCGTGTCGCGTCGTCAGGCTGCTGGCTCGAGGTCGACGCTCTCGGCTTCGGCCTGGACGAGATAGGCGCGGTCGTCGTCGTATCCGGCGACGACCTCGAGGGCCTCTGTGGTGCCGATCTGGCGAAGTGCCCACGCCGCGCTGGCGCGGACACGGTCGGCGTCGTCGTCTGCGAGGACGTCCGCGAGCGGTTCGATCGTGCGGGTGTCGCCGATTAGGCCGAGTGCGCGGGCGGCCCAGCTGCGGACGTCCGCTTCGTCGGCGACGAGTTGCTGGGCGATCGGCTCGACAGCGTCTTTCGCACCGATTTCCCCGAGCGCGCGAAACGCGGGCTGCTGGAGGTTCGGGTTGGAGTCGACGTAATCGAGGAGCGCGTCGACGACCTTCTCGTCATCGACGCCGATTTTGCCGAGGACGGCCATTGCGGCCTCGTCGCGGCGGTTTGCCTTCTGAAGCATCGGCTCGATGGCCTCCTCGGGTCCCATCCGCTCTAAGGCCTCCATGCAGTGTTCCTCCATGTAATCGGAGTCGAAGGTCTCGAGCGCGAGCAGGATCATGTCGACGTTGCCGCGTTTCTCGTGGACTTTGAGTGCGTGCCACTCCGGCGGATAGTCTTTGACGTGCTCGAGCACGTCGTAGTAGCCCTCACGGCGGAGCTGTTCGCGGACCTCGAGATCCGACCACTCGGTCGCATCGTCGATGTCGCTTTGGAGGTCGTCAGTGGCCTCGAGTAAGCCGGCGATCGTCTCGGCATCGTCGTCTGCGTCGAGATTCGCGTCCTCGACAGCGTCGACCGTGTCGTCGAGGGTCGCGTCGAGTCGGGCCGATACGTCCTCGCCTTCGTCAACCAGCGTGACCGAACTGTCGAGCAAACTGTTGAGTTCGTCGAGGAAGGCGTCGACTGCCTCGATCAGTTCGGCGTTGCCCTCTTCGGTCCAGCGGGTGCCCGTGATCGTGCTGCTGGCGCTGTTGATCTCACTGACGACGTCTTCGCCGTAGGGACCGCGCTGGTCTTCGAGGTCGGACTCGAGATCGGAGAGGTCGCTTTCGATCTCATCGTACTCGTCCTGTAGTTCCTCTTCGGGCGCGGGCTCGTCGTCCTCTTCCTCGTCCTCGTCGGGTTCCGGTGGCTCCGGAACCTCGACGCTCTCGAGGTCCTCGCGAAACGAGTCGAGGTCCGCCTCGACGACGTCGAGGTCGGCTTCGGTCTCGGCTGCCTCGAGCTCCGAATCGAGGGCTTCGAGGTCATCAGCGAGCGTCGAGAGTTGCTCGTCGATGGCCTCGAGGTCGACCGACTCCTCCTCGTCTGGCTTGGCAGCTCCGTCGTCACCGTTTGCCTCGTCCTCACTCATCGTACCACCCGGGGACGACGCCGACGCGTGACAGTGTGCATACCTTACAGTCGTGTCAGCACGGTCCTAAGCGTTTCCATGCACATCGACGTCCGTCTCCGACGATCGTTCCGTCTCACCCCAGTAGAACCAGGGACTGAGCGTCATGTACGCTAGCCCGAGCGTGAGGAGCGCATACGGAAACGTCCGCCCGGCAACGCTCGGCACGAGGATCGCGAGCGCATGGACGACGCCCATAATCGCCGCGTCTCGAGCCAGCAGATCGGGATACTCGATCCGTGAGACCATCAGATAACAGAACGCGGCGGTGACTGCGAGAACGAGCTCGGGCTGGGTTTCGCCCGCGAGGATCGCCGCACCGAGGATCGTCGCGGCCAGTGTTGTCTGGACGCCTTCGGTGTGGTTGCCGGTGACGTCGTAGGCGGTGTACATCCCCAGTCGCGTGACAGCCATCGCGACGAACAGCGCACAGACGCCGGTAACGATCAGGAGTTCGGCGGTGATCGCGTCGAACGCGATCTCGAGGCCGTCGGCGACGACGGTAAACGAGAGGACAGCAGGGGCGACGGCAAAGGAGGCGACATCGGCAAGCGAGTCGAGATAGGGGCCAGCGTCGGTGCCACCATAGCGGCGTGCGAGGATGCCGTCGAGGCCGTCCGCGATCGCCGCCAGCAGGATCAGTCGGGCGGCCAGGTCGATGTTGACGCCTGCGATGACGACTGCGACGAACCCCAGCGCGGCGTTGGCGATCGTCACCGCGTCAGCGACGCCCAGTCGACCGACGAACCGGGGGAGCATATAGCCCGATTCGACGGGGAGATACCTTACGTGTTTTCGTTTCCACGGGGCCGCTTTCGAGAACCGAACCGGGGCGGTTATACGGCAACTGTCCTAACGAGGGGATATGCACCGGCGTGTCTATCTCGCTGCTGTCGGGACTGCCGTTTCGGCTGGCCTGGCAGGGTGTTCGTCCGCGATCAGCACCGGCGGGAGCGATCCCTGTCCCGGCGAGGACTGTCACATCGGTATGAATCGAACTACGTTCCTCCCTGATGTCTACGAGATCTCCGTCGGCGAGACCGTCGTCTGGAAGAACACGAGCGAGGCCTACCACACCGTCACCGCCTACGACAACGGGATCCCGGACGGGGCTGCCTTTTTCGCGACCGGTGGCTTCGAGAATCAGGAGTCGGCACGCAACGCTTGGCAGCTCGAACAAGCCGGTCGCCTCGGTCCACGCGAGACGTTCGAACACACCTTCGAGGTGCCGGGCACCTACGAGTACTTCTGTATCCCACACGAACGCGCGGAGATGGACGGGAAGATCGTCGTCTCCGAGTGACGACTGCGAGCCGCGTCAGTTCGCTTCTTCTATCGACGCTCTCACTGTCAGTTCCGCTCGAGCCGTCGGCTCCCGGCTCGAGAGACCGCACCAAAAAGTGGCAGTGAAATCGAGTAGCGACCGTCTCATACGGTCTGCTGTAACGATGTACCGGTGCAACCGCAGTGCGGGTCGCGGTTGCACCGGAAATGACTTACAGTAGTCCGTCTCAGTCGTCCGTCGCGACGTCCTCTTCGTCGACGTCGACGGCGGCCGCTTCCTCTTCGGCGACTTCCTCGGGGTGGGCCTCGAGGGTGGTCTTCTGGATCTCGACGCGGCGCAGCGGGTAGATCGTCTTGGCTTCGCCGTAGATGGCAGAGGAGAGTCGGCCTTCGACGACGCTGTCGATGAGTTCCTCGAAGGAGCGCTCCTCGGCAGCCTCTTCGATCATTTGGACCATCTGCTCGCGGATGGCCTTCTCCTGGCTTGCGTCTGCCTTCTTGGTCGTGAAGGCGACGGGCTGGATCTGGACGCGGTAGTCGTCCGTCGTGAGGACGGTGACGTAGGCCTCGATCTTCGAGGCACCGCGACGGACCAGCGAGCGCAGGTAGTCACGGGTCAGGGAGTGTTCCTTGAACTCCGTGTATGCGCTGTCGCTGCCGACATCGGTGATCTGGAAGGTCAGCTTCGTGTTGTTCTCGCTGGCGTTGTTCGTGAGTTCGCCGAGCGTCGTTTCGATGGTTCGGTCGTAGACTTTCTCCGGCTCGTCAGCGGGGGTCTCGCCGAGTTCCTGGCGGTCGAACTGCTCGGGTGCCAGGACGGTGTACCACCGCTTCTCCTGTTTTGCGCGTGAAACTGATCGTTCACTCATTGTGTATCGTGTGTTGAGTCGCTATCGCGGTCGGACACAGATCCCGTGTCCGTCGGTTCTGCGTGCTGTTCGGTTCGTGCCTGTGAAACAACGTCGATCGCAACCTCGAGGTTGACGACGTAGTCGTCGACCGTCGACTGCAGGCCGCTGGTCGTCTCGCGTTCGATGTGCGTGACGACCGTCGCGGTCTCACCGTCGCGGTCGACGGTCGTCTCCATCTCGTCAGTGTTGTCCGGGCGAAGCGCCCGTGCGACGAGCGCCGCGTCGTCGTGGGCCGTCCGAATCGTCGCGTGCCGACTCATAGGAGTTCCCTCACTGCTGCGATGATCGTCGTCTCGTCCACGTCGGGGTCGAACTGCAGGTAGCCACGCCGCCTGCCGCCGTCGTAGCCGACGTCAGCCTCGGGCACTCGCTCTGTGAGCTCGCGGGCGACTGCCTCGACGGTCGCGCCGAGAGAGCCAGCCTCGCGGGTCGCGATTGCCGCCTCACCGTCTCCGACGGCGAGGACGGCCGGCTCGGGCGACCGGTAGGCCGCCCCAACCCGTGCGACGGCTTCGACAGGGCCGTCATCGATGCCGACGACGAACAGCCCGTCGTAGCGGCCAGTCGAGCCGTCCCTGAGCGCCACATGGGTTCGGCGTCCATACTCGCGCCAGCCCTCGAGTGCGCGCTCGCGGACGTCGTGGCCCATCGCCAGCGCGACGCCTGTTCCGGGGGCTGCGCTGGCCATCGCCTCGAGTACGTCGGCGAAGCCGCCAAGCGTGTCGAAGGGGCCGTCGGGCGTCACGTACGGCTGTAACGCTCTGCCGATCGTCTTTGCGGCGGCGTCAGTCGCCCCGTCGGCACCGACGACGTCGAGTGCGACCAGCGAGGCGATTGCCCGGTGGTCGTCCGCGTCGAAATCGGCGAGATCGCCATCGACAACGTCAGCGAGCGCCTCGCGGGTCGTGTCCCGGTCGCCCGACCACGGCGCGTGCAGCCGTGTCGAGTGGGCGAGTCCGTCGACCGGATCTGCGGTCGGAATCGCGACGCCCGGGCGCTGCTCGAGCAAGCCCCGCTCGCGTGCGGCTGTTTCGAGCCATTCGCTTTCGCCTGCGCCGGGTTCGCCGCCGCTTGCGACGATGCCGGCGAGTGCGATGACTGGATCCGGCGTCACATCGAGGTCACGGACGAGATCGACCGCCTCGAGTGTCGCCGGCCGATCGGGAGCCGCAAGCTGGATGACGTCGTCCGCGTCGGCCGCGTCAGCGGTGCCGACGACGACGGTGACGTCGCCCTCACTCGCCGGTGTGTGAACCCGTTTGGATCGTGTCGCAACTGTGGGCGCGACGGTCACCTGAAACGGCGTTTCGCTGTCGTCGAGCGCGCTCGCGAGCAGTCCGCTCGCGGCGAGGGCGTCGCCATCGGCGCGGGTGAGCAGCCGAACGAAGCCGGCGCTCTCGAGTGCGTTCGTGGCGGACGCCGGCTCGGCGGATCGACCCTCGGTGGACATGTGGTGTTACTCGTTCTCGAGGAGCTCGACTGCGACGTCGTAGGAGTACGTGAAGTCGGGCTCGAGTTCGTCGCCGCGGTAGTAGTCGACCAGACGGCGGACCTTCGCTTCGGTGTTCTGCAGGGCGCGTTTGTTCTGGTGGTCCTGCTGGTTCTGCTGGACGTGCTCGCGCAGGCGCACGGCGCGCTCCATCAGGTTCCGGAGGTCCTCGGGGATGTCGGACGTGGCGTCGTTCTCCTCGAGGATCTCGGTGACTTTCTTCCCGGTTGCCAGCTTGACGTCCGGGACGGGCGTGCCGGTGACGCCTTCGTCACGCAGCTTCATCCCGATCTGACTGGGATCGTAGCCCTGCTCTGCCAGTTCGACGACCCGAGATTCGATGTCTTCGGGGTCGACGTCGCTCCACTCCGGCGGTTCGTCTGCCGACGGCTTGTCCGAACCGGACGAGCCGCGACGGCGGGTGTGCATTCGTGCCATTGTTTGAGGATAGGAATCGCACTGACCGCTCGTGTTCGCTGTCGAGCGCGCACGCGCCTCGATGGCGGCGTGTCCGCCGACAGCAGCCGGCTCTCGCCGTGCACTTCCGCAATCCCAAGCCACCCGGAAAAGGGGGTGACACAGTCGGATTTGCGGCCGTGCGCTTCCCACCGTCGGTACCGTCGTCGCAGACTAAAGGGTTTCTACTCGCTGCGACGCCGACACGGTCGGGCCCGCACTCGCCGGTAGCTCGGCCGAGCCGACGACCTCGATGTGTCACCGGAGACGTGTTCTCCGTGCGTTACGTTCATACTGCGCGAGGCCGAAAGGTCATATACGGAATGAGGCGCGAGCACTTCACGTTAGATGTCACCAATATCGACTGGGCCGAAACCGACGGCGAGCCGAAAAAGCCCTCGGTAGCGATCGACTTCACCGGCCCGGAAGCGATGCTTCGCGAGCGCCTGACTGGTCCCGACGGCGACGTTCTCGAGGCGAGCGAGACAGACACAGCCCTCCGACTACAGGGACCGCTCGAGGACGATACTGCGGGGGTAGTGAGCGTGACCAACCGCATCACCGGCGAGTTCATCCTCGAACTCAACGAAGACGCCACCGACGTCTTGCAGTTCATCCGCGCTGCACGACGCTACGGCGAGACCGCGGGCGACGAGGGCCAGTATCGTGTCGAGATCACGCTCGATGGCGAGGCGTTCGTCAGCTACGAGAAGCGAACGTTTCTGGTCTACGACGACGAGGGGAGTTTGCTTCGACAGCATAGCCTGATCCCAAGCGGCGTCGAACTCTGAGCAACAGCGGGCTCGCCCGCTGTTCTCCCGAGTGAGCCGTTATCTCCGCTGTCTGGAGCCGAACCGGCAATTATAAGTGATTTAGGCACGCCTAAATGGAATGTGTGCCGGCAGCTGCCGGAGGGTCGAGATATGGCCAAAGGAGAACTGCTTACGACGGCGGTCGAGAACCGATCCAACGAGCCGACGACGAGCGAGACGGTTCTCGAACTCGACGGTATCGCGAAACGCTACGGGACCCAGGAGGTCATCGGTGACCTCTCGATCGCCGTCCGTGACGGTGAAATCCTGACCCTGCTCGGCCCATCCGGCTGCGGAAAGACCACGACGCTTCGGCTGATCGCCGGCCTCGAGGAACCCAACGCCGGACGGATTCGATTGCAAGGTGAGACGGTCTCGGGCGACGGCCAGTTCGTTCCGCCGGAAGACCGTGACGTCGGCGTCGTCTTTCAGGACTTCGCACTGTTCCCACATCTCACCGCCCGCGAGAACGTCGCCTTTGGCCTGCAGGATCGATCCGAAAGCGAGCGCGCGAGCCGCGTCGACGAACTCCTCGAGCTCGTCGGCCTCGAGGCCCACGGCGACCACTATCCGAACGAACTCTCCGGCGGCCAGCAACAGCGGATCGCGCTCGCGCGCTCGCTGGCTCCCGAACCCGAGATGCTGTTGCTCGACGAACCCTTCTCGAGTCTGGACGTAGATCTGCGCGTCGAGATGCGCGAGGAGGTTCGCCGGATCATCAAGCAGACGGGCGTCACCGCGATCTCCGTGACCCACGACCAGGAGGAGGCACTGTCTATTTCCGACCGCGTCGCCGTGATGAATGACGGCGACATCGAACAGATCGATACCCCCCAGCAAGTCTTTCAACAGCCCGAATCGCGGTTCGTCGCTGGCTTTCTGGGCCACGCCAGCTTCCTCCCGGGAGAGGTCCACGGCGACAGCGTCGACACCGCACTCGGTCGCGTCCTCCGCGGTGACGTTCACGGGCTGGCCCACCAATACGACGGCTCTACTGTCGACCTGCTTATTCGACCCGACGACGTCACAGCCTACCCTGCCGACGGCGCGGAGGCCGACGGCCATGTCGTCTATCGGCGCTATCTCGGCCCGACCGTCCTTTATCGCGTCGAACTCGATGGTGGCGAAACGATCGAGTGTATGCACAACCACTCCGATCATATCCACTTAGACGAGCGCGTCGCCGTTCGCGTCACCGCCGATCACAAACTCGCGTGGTTCCCCGCCGACCACCGTGAGGGGGCCGAGGATGCAGACATTACGTCTGCCAGCGCCGACTGATCACGACACGCTACGACTCCACGTCCCGGAGTTTGCTCCGTTCTCGACAGGACTCCGTCAGACCACCCGCTGAGCGATCGCGGTCGATTTTGCGACACGGGGCCACACAACGCTTAAATCGAAACCCTTCCTAACGGCGCGTATGCATAAAGACGAACTCCTCGAGCTCCACGAAGAACTCGTCGTCATCATGGAGTACTTTTCGGAGCGTGAGGAGGTCGATGAAACGCTGTTCGACCCCTACCGCCAGCTCGACGTCGACCCCTCGCACGTCCACAAGTCGAAAAGCGAACACAAACACGCGGTCTTCGTCCTCGGGAACGCACTCGCCAATGCGATGAGCGACGACGAGTTCTCGAGTGCCGGCCGGATCGGCAAGCGGATGAAAGAACTCGCCGAGGACGCGGAATCCAAGATCTAGTGACTGTCTAGACGAAACGTATTTGGTGCGGTTCCCGCTTGTTGACGTATGGATCCGCGCACGCAAGAGCGCGTCGAGGAGTGGGACTCCCGCCCGTTTAACGGGGGGTTCGACGGTCTCTCCGATCTCGCCCACGCTGATTTCTCCGGTGCTGTATCGGCGGCTGGCACGTGGCTCTGTATGCTCAACGGCCGCGTTGTCGGCGTCATCGATGGCGATATCGACGACTTCGAAACCGCCTCGGGAACGTGTTATGAGGCACCCGATCCGTCGCTGCCCCTGCTCTGTACGATGGAAGAACAGGGTGGCGAGACACGGGCGAAGTACTATACGAACGAGACGCCGCTTCGAGAAGTCGACGAGACACTCCAGAGCGGATCGTTTACCGGGTATATCGAACTGAGCGAGAACGTTCTCAGCGGCGACTACTACGCTGTCTACTACGGCGGCCGTCGCATGGCTGCAGCGTACATCGGGAACGCCGAACGGCTGCTCACCGGCGAGGAAGCGTTCGAACGCGCGGCCGACGAGGTTGGCATCTACGAAGTCACCGACGTCGAGATCGATGTCGTCGACGTTCCGGGGACGGCCGACTCGGCGTCGGAGCCGGACTCGGGGACCGAGTCTACGACCGCTGACACCACGACCGATACCGGCACTTCCGACGCGCCGACCGCTGACGCGTCGGAGTCCGACCCCATGGGATCGTCGTCGCTCGAGCCGATCGACATCTCGAGTACTGAAACCGTTGACGCTGCCCACGCGGCTGGGACAGAGTCGACCGAAGACGTCGGCAACGACGAGTCGCCGCTGTCGTCGGAAACGGACCTCACGGATGATCCGACGGGTATCACGGCGACCGATACCAGCGAGGCCGAACCTGAGCCACCGTCGGCCGGGATTACCGAGTCACCGTCAGACGGTGACGCCGAACCGGCGTCCGCATCCGAGACGGCCGCTGTCGATGACTCGCCGCAGACCGCGACACACGACGCCGAGACGGATGCTGAACCGGTTACCGCCGAGTCAGAACCGGAGTCAGAATCGGAGCCGGAGTCGGAGTTAGCGTCGGCTGACGAGTCGTCGACAGGGGACGTCGACGTCGCGACGGACCCCGAGCTTGCAGAAATCGAAGCGGCCGCGGAGGAACTCGATCGCAACGACATCTCCTGGGTTGACGACGATGACGAGCCAGCGACTGGCTCGACCAGTGACAATCCCGTCTCCGAGTCCGAGACGACGGGCGACGGACTCGAAGAGGAGTTCGAACGTGAAGAGGAGTGGCGCGAGACACGGCGCATTCCCTCGATCGACCCGGACAGCAGCGATTCGGACACTGACTCGAGCTCGAGCACGGGTGGCCGCGAACTGCGCATGGACCAACCGTCGACGGCGTCCGAGACGAACACGGACGCCTCCTCGTCCGCTGTCCAGTCACCGACTCAGTCGTCGGACCAAGCCGCGACGTCGGCCAGCACGTCCGGCTCCCGTGCGAACCGATCACGCACACAGGCTGGCAGCCAAACACAGGGTACTGCCGCCGCGACCGATGCACACAGTGACCGAGTTGCGACGCTGACCGAGAAAGTCGAGACACTGCAGGAACAACGCGCCTCACTTGCAACGAAGGCCGAGGAACTCGAGGCCGAACGCGATCGGCTGCGCGCGGAAAACGACGACCTGTCCGCGACGGTCGATCGGCTGCAGTCCCGGATCGACGACCTCGAGACGGAGCTCGAACAGGCTCAAACGCAAGACGCCGGTAGCGCGGCGGCCGACGTCAGCGCCGGGACGCAGCTATCGCCCCAGCAGGCGCTTTCGCAGACGAACCTCTTCGTCAGATACGCCTCGAAGAGCCAGCCAACCCTCGAGACGGCCCACGACGGCGACGCCGATCGGAGCGAGGTCGCATCGAACCTGCGACTGGAACATCACACCGGCTTCGACTCGAACGACGCAGCCGTCGACGAACAACCGTACGACGACTTTCTCGAGACGACGATGGAGTATCGGTTCGTCGACTGGCTCACCGAGATGCTCCTGTATGAGATCCGTGACACCGGGAACGCCGACGGACTGGGCGACCTCTACGATGCGATCCCGCGAATCGACCGGGCCGAACTCGGCGCGACCATCTCGCTTGCCGACGACGACACCGACGACGTCCCCGAGGAGTTGACGTTCGACATCGTCGCGTTCGACAAGATGGGGAACCCGTTACTGCTTGTCACGCTCAACGACTCGCGCGAGCCCGCGACGAAAGACCTGCTCGCAGAACTCGAGGAAGCCGCCTCCGCCGTCAAGGCCAACTATCCGGATCTGGCGGCCGCGATCGCCGTCACCTCGAGTTATTTCGAGCCCGGCGCGCTCGAGGTGGCCGAACAGGCGACGAGCAGCGGCTTTCTCAGCCGCAGCTCGAAGCTGAGTTACGTCAACCTCTCGCGGAAATCCGGCTACCACCTCTGTCTCGTCGAGTCGCGCTCGGAAGGCTTCCACATGAACGTGCCGGAGCTGTAGTCCGTCGCGCTCGATCTCGTCTCCGTCGTTTCGTTCTGTGTCGTTTTCGGGTGCAGTCTCGTCAGTGACTGGTAGATAGCACGGCCGACGGCTCGAGGCTGGCCGAAATACGGCTGCAAAAAGTGTACACTGTCCGTGTCGTACCGACGTCGATCGCGGGGATGGGCGACAACGTCCGACGTGGACGAGAGTCTATCCTTCGATCTCGGCGACGTCTTCGATCTTCATGCCGTCGAGCTTGTCGACGATGTCGTCGAGCTTGTCGTCGAGTTCGTCGACGAACTCGGCGGTACGCTCGGTCTTGATCGCACCCTGGCTCGAGGGCTCGATGAGGTTCTCCTCCTCGAGAACGCGAAGCGAGTAGCGGACCTTGTGGTGTGGGTAGCCCGTCTCGTTCGACATCTTGACGATCCCGATCGGCTCGTTCTCGATGACCATCTTCAGGACCTGCAGATGTCGTTCCAACATATCGACTTCCTTCTCAAGTCGGTCTATCATGGCATTTGTTAACTTGTCTTTGGGCCTTTTAAAAGTTACTCTCGAGCGCTGAAACGACTGTGCTCAACCTGTCAATCGCTCCTGTCAGTAGTTAACGCTTCCGATGTGACCAGTTTCCTGTCGCTGGACGTGTCTCTCCCAGCGAGTTATACGACTGGCAGCGAGCGGTCCGGGTTCGGTCATCCACATGCGGGTTGGACACCATAATAGGGAGCGTCGGTCGATCGGTAGTCAACGTTGTGGAGTTCGGTGTCGACACCCGTATACCGTAATCTGTTTATCGGCCGGGCAAGAACCCGTCGCTGTTATGACCGTCACTATCGTCGGGTCGCAACTCGGCGACGAAGGCAAGGGTGGGGTCGTCGACCTGTACGGCGACGCCGCCGATGTCGTTGCCCGGTATCAGGGCGGCGACAACGCTGGCCATACCGTCGTTCACGACGGAGAGAAGTACAAACTGTCGCTCGTGCCATCGGGAGCCGTCCGAGGAAAGGTCGGCGTCCTCGGCAACGGTTGTGTCGTCAATCCCGAGACGCTGTTCGACGAGATCGACACGCTTCGCGACCGCGGCCTCGAGCCGGACGTCCGTGTTGCCGAGCGCGCACATGTCATCCTCCCCTATCATCGCGCACTCGACGGCATCGAAGAGGAAGAAAAAGACGATCTCGCCGCCGGCACGACCAAACGCGGCATCGGCCCAACCTACGAAGACAAGGCCGGCCGCCGCGGCGTCCGGATCGGCGACTTGCTCGATCCCGACGCGCTGCGCGAACGCCTCGAGTACGTCGTTCCCCAGAAGAAGGCCCTCGCCGAGGAGGTCTTCGAAAAGGAGACCGGTGAGGAGTTCGACATCGACCATCTCTACGAGACCTATCGCGAGTACGGCGAACGCCTCGCCGAGGAGGACATGACTGTCGACTGTGGGGACTTCCTGCAGGAACGGATCGAAGCCGGCGACAACGTCATGCTCGAGGGCGCACAGGGAACGTCACTCGACATCGACCACGGCGTCTACCCCTACGTCACCTCCTCGAACCCGAGTTCTGGTGGCGCAAGCGTTGGCACCGGCCTCGGCCCGACAGTCGTTGGACAGGGAGACGTCATCGGGATCGTCAAAGCCTATCTCTCGCGGGTCGGCACGGGTCCGCTCCCGACCGAACTCGGCGGCGTCGAGGATCAGACCCCCGACTACGACGCAAGCGAGGGTGCTGGTGAAGACGAAGAGGAACTCGCGACCCGGATCCGCGACGAGGGTGGCGAGTACGGGACTGTCACCGGCCGTCCACGTCGTGTCGGGTGGCTCGACATGCCCATGCTGCGCCACGCAACCCGTGCGAACGGGTTTACGGGACTCGCGATCAACCACATCGACGTGCTGGCCGGTCTCGACGAGGTGAAAGTCGGCCACAGCTACGAGTTCGACGGCGAGGAAATCTTCACGATGCCCCCAACGACCGAAGCCTGGGGCCGCTGTGAAGCGACGTTCAAGTCCTTCGACGGCTGGCCGGAAGTCGACTGGGCCGACGTCGCCGCCGAGGGCTACGAGGCGATCCCCGAGAACGCACGGACCTACCTCGAGTACATCAGCGACGAACTCGACACGCCGATCTACGCGGTTGGCGTCGGTCCCGGCCGCGAGGAGACCGTCGTCGTCGAGAACCCGTACGAATAACGCTGTCGTCGCGATTCCCGACGACCGCTGTTTTTGCCGTTTGCACGGACGCTGTGGTCGAACGCTGGCGTGTAGACGAGTCCCCCTCTTGTCAGCCTCGGCTGAATCGCTGTCGCCGGGACACACCGATTATTTTTCGCTCGGACGTGTTGAGACCCTATGGCAGCCGGGCCCGGTCCCAGTGTGGATACCCCCAAATCCAAGAAGAGGGTGGACTACTGGGGGCCACTGATCGCCGTGAGTCTGGCGATGTTCGTCGTGTCGATCAACTCGGCGCTGATGAACGTGGCAGTGCCTGCGATCGTCGCGGAGTTCGACACCACAGTCACCGTCATTCAGGGGGCGATCTCGTTTTACTCGCTGGTGCTCGGCGCGCTGATCCTTCCAGGCGGGACGCTGCCGGCCATCTACGAGGTCAGGCGTGTGATGACAGCCGCACTGATCGTCTATGCCGGCGGGACGCTATTGGCAGCGCTCAGCTGGAACGTCGTGGTGCTCACTATCGGATGGTCGCTCATCATGGGGATTGGGGCCGCCGTGTTACTTCCCCTGACGTATACCGTGTTGATGTTCAGTTACGAAGCGGACAACCGGGCAACGGCGCTCGGACTGTTGGCCGGTGTGAGCGCGGTCGGCGCAGCCGTTGGCCCGATTTTCGGCGGGGCAGTCACGACGTACGCCAGTTGGCGGTGGGGGTTCGCACTGGAACTGGTCGTCGTGGGGGCGACGTTCGTTTTCGTTCGGTACGTGAGCCCGGGCCGGCTGACGGACACGCGTCGCTCACTGGATCTCGGCGGGGCAGTCCTCTCTATCGCCGGCGCAACGGCGCTCGTCACGGGATTCCTCTTGAGTGGGAAGTACGGGTGGCTCCTCGCACGGCGGCCGTTTTCCGTCAGCGGCGTGCAGTTCAATCCGTTCGGGACATCACCCGCGATCTGGTTTCTCGGGCTCGGACTGCTCACGCTCGCCGCGTTCGTCCAGTACGAACGCCGCATGGAACGCGCCGGAAGGTCGCCGCTCGTTCCACTGGGCGTCCTGACGAACAGCCGTTTTCTGTCGGGTGTTGCCACGTACAGCGTCCGTTCGGTCGTCATGGCTGGCTTCATGTTCGTCGTCCCGGTCTATCTCCAGTCGGCACTCGGTCACACCGCCTTCGAAGCCGGGCTTGCGATGCTTCCATACTCCCTCGCGACACTCCTCTTTTCGACGGTTACGACCGGCTGGCGTGCGTCCCTCTCGCCGAAGACGCTCGTCCAGGCCGGTATCGCGTGCATGGGTCTTGGACTGATTCTCCTGTACGGGCAGACGAGCCCCGAACAGACGATCCGGGGGATGGCCATCCCGATGGCATTCGTCGGAACCGGTCTCGGGCTTCTCATGGGCCAAATCGTCAATATGACGCTCTCTGCTGTCCCCACCGCGAACTACGCCGAGGCATCCGGTGTCTTGAACGCGAGCAGTTCGATGGGGTTCTCGCTGGGAACGGCAGTCGTCGGTTCGGTCCTACTCGGCCGGTTCTACGGCAGCGTCGTCGATGGCGTCCTGCAAGCAAGAGGCGAGACCGTGTCAGTGGAGCAACGAATTGAACTGGTGCTAGCACTCGAGGACACCGCGGAGACGGCAACCGAAGCCACGCAGCAAGCGTTTCTGGCCCAACTCACGCCGACGGAACGACGATTACTCGAGGGGATCTTCGAGACCGCGATGGTCGACGCCCAGCAGGCGGCGCTGCTCCTTCTTGCCCTGTTCGTGTTGCTCTTGCTCGTCGTCTCGACGTTTCTGCCACGGCAGGTCCCAGAGACCGATGAGTCATCCGAACCGCTCGAATTAGCCCAGGAACCGACGAGTGATTCATCTGAAGCGGCCGTAGATGACTGACTCGAATGACGAGGCCATGCAACTCCGATGCACGCGCTCGGATTGGAGGGACCCTGCCAGGAGCAACGTTCCCGAAACCTTTTGCTGGAGGCGACGAGCCTACGTAGTATGAAGGAGTCGTTGCTGGACATTCTCTGCTGTCCGCTCGATAAACACGATCTGGAACTCGAGAACGCCGAGTACGACGGCGACGAGGTCGTCGGCGGCGAACTCGTCTGTACGGAGTGTGGCGAGGCCTACCCGATCGAAGACGGGATCCCGAACCTGCTGCCGCCGGACATGCGCGACGAAACGCCGGCCTGACGGACACAAACCGTGTCACCAACCGAGGTCACCGTCCACGTCAACCGCGGGTCCGCAGACGCACTCGAGCCGGCCAGCACCGCGCTCGAGACCGACGGCTCGTTTCGGCTCTCGCTTGCAGGACACGAGTCGCCTGCCCACGTCCATTGTCGTCTCCACGGTGATCTCGAGCGAATCGCATCGCTCGACGGCACGAACTACTACGTCGAGCCAGACAGCGTCACGGCCGTTCCGATCGCCGTCGACGCCGACGCGATCGAGCAGCCAGTCGACGGTCGGCTCGAGGTGCTGACGGGCTATGGCTCCGAATCGGTCACGATCGACGTCACCGTCGTCCCGGGGCCGCCGGACGTCGACATCGACGAATCGCTCGCTGAACCCACCCGTACGGAACCCGAGCCGACGGTGTTCGAACAGGCAGTTGGCCGAATTACTGCCGTCCGCGGGGTCGAGACGGGAACGCTGGCAGTGCTGGCGCTGGGCGTGGTCGCGCTCGCGATTGCAACGCTGACGACGGCGTCGATCGGGAGTCCGATCGCGACGGCCGGCCTGGGAATCGTCGTCGCCGGCGTCGTCGTGGCGCTTGTTCTGTTACTCCAATAATAGTGGGGCGACTCCGCGAGCGAGCTACTCGTCGACCTGCGTCGCCTCGAGTCCGTCCTCGCCGACTCGCTTCGCCCGGAGGTATCGCGCCCGATAGCGGTTCGCACCGTCGTAGACGTCCGCCTCGCGGATCTCGTCAGTGCGGCCCTCCGCGACTGCATCGATCAGTTCCTCGAGCTGGTTGAGTTCGCTGGTCGTGAGCTCGAGCTCGTAGGTATGTTCCTCCTCGGACTCGAGGATGGCCCACTTGCGGGCCGCGGCGACGACGAGCGAACAGGGTTCCCGACAGGGGAACGGGCCGTCGCCGCCGTCGACGTCTACATCGTCGTCTTCGTCGTATTCCCATTCTCGACGACGCAGACACTGCGAGTCGACACAGCAGGCTTCGGCCATCCAGTCGACGGCCTCGCGCGGAAGTTCGTCGATCACGTCGTAGATGCCGGTCTGGCGCTCGGCGGTCTCGGTCCAGTGGTCGACGTCCAGATTGCCACGTAGTTCGCGGTGCCAGTTGGCGATCGTCGCGGGATAGAGAAAACCGACCGTCTCGACGAGTTCAGCACCCGAGAGGCCGGTAAACGCCCAGCCCGAAACGAGCGTTGGTGCGGTCTTCAGCGGCCGGTAGCGGCCGTCCTCATCGTAGGTTGCGATCTCGCGAGCGTCACGCGGGTCGTCGTAGACCTCGAGGTCGGCGAGGTCGCTGTCGGCGTCGTCGACGTGCCAGAGATCGTAGACGCGCTCGCCGTCGGGGTCGTCGACGTCGACGAAACGGGCCGTGATCGACAGTTGACCCCACTGCCGGTCGATGCCGTCGCGAAGCGCGTCGTACCGTGCTGGTACCGCGAGGCCATCGGTCGTGGTCGTCTGTTCGTCGGCGTCCGGGATGGGTGCGTGCTCGCACCACCGGAGGAACGCACGCCGGGCGGTTCCCTCGCCACCGACAGTCTCCTGCCAGTAGCGCCAGTTGGTCACGTACTCCTCGCAGGCCTCGAGTGTGTCCCCAAGGGCGGCCTCGTCGAGGCCGTGCCACTCGTCGGCGGGCGTCTCGAGGACGTAGTTGCCGTCTTCCGCGTCGATACGGAGGCCGTCGAACGTGACACCAGCGGACGCGCGGTCGAGCAGCGTCTCGAGGCTCCCATGTACTGCTGTCATGTCTCAGTCACCCGCGCCCGCTCCCGCGCTCGGTTCGTGGTCGGCGTCGGCGACTGAGCCGGCGATGTCGCGGACCGTCTCGCGAGCGTCGCCGATGTCGGCCCCGGCGTCGGCCGCGCGCTCGAGGACGACGTCGGCCATGAGGTCCTCAGTGCCGACGGCTCCGGTGTACCAGATCCGATGGCCGTCGACCTCGGCGGGCACGTCCCACCCCAGGCGGTAGTCCTCGGTCAGCCCCATGTCTTCGGGGATGTCCTCTTGGGTGTGGTAGCCGTCGGCGATAAACAGTGGGACGACGACGATGTCGTCGCTCTCGAAGAAGTCCGTGACGTCGTCGACCTCCGGTTCCTCGTCCATGAACAGCGCCTTGACCTCGTCGAAGCGCTCGCGCTCGCGGATGCGCTCGCTGTGGTACTCGATGGCCTTCGCGGAGTTTTCGTTGCGTTCGGTCCCGTGGCCGACGACGGCCAGCCCGACGCCCTCGCCGACGTCTGGATCGCCAGTGGCGGTCTCGGCCCGCTGGACGATCACGTCCGTCATCGCGTCGTGAGTGCCGACCGGCCCACAGTAATGGATGGTCTTGCCGACGTCGTCGGCCTCGAGCGTGGCCTGTGAGGCGCTGGTCCCGTCGGAGTCCCACTTCTCGGGGTCCCAGTCATCCAGCCGCAGTTCTCGCGGAATGACCTCTTCGGTGAAATACCCCTCGCTGATAAAGAGGGGGACGACGAACACCTCGTCTGCCTCGAGCATGCGGATTACCTCGCGGAAGTGTGGCTCTTCTTTCCAGAACGCCTCGCGGACCTCGTCGAACGCGCCCGTTTCGCGGATCGTATCCGCGTGGGCGTAGGTCGGATCCGAGGCGTCCGGATTCAGATGCGATCCGTGTGCCGCGATGACCAGCGCTTGCATGGACGGCGCTTAGGATAGTACCGGTATAGGGTCTTCGCTGCCGGTCCTCGTCGCCGGGTCCGACGGTCCGACACGCGCTGCTTGGGTCCGGAGAGCGGTACGGCTATTTGCGCCCGGTGACAACTCGCGTGCGTGCAACTGGTGGGCTACGAACCGAGTGGACGGGGCTCGGCGCTGCTGATCAGCGACGGCAGCGGCGAGATCGATCACCGCTCGCTCGCTGCTGGCGACGACCTCGCGTACACGCTCGGCGAGCGCCACTGCGCCGGGACGATCGACGAAACCGGCACGCACGTCGCCTGTGACCGGCCGTCTGCGCCCTACTGTGAGTATCACACGAGCACGTGGGTCTGTGCCCGCTGTACCGGGACCTGCCTGAAAGACGAAATGGACTGTTACGAAGAGCACGCGGTCTACATCGCCGCGTTCGCCCCCGACACGTTCAAGGTCGGCGTTACCAAGCTGTGGCGTCTCGAGACCCGACTGCGCGAACAGGGGGCCGATCGCGCGGCCCACGTCCACACCGTCTCGAACGGCCGAATTGCCCGCGAACTCGAGGGCGAAATCGCCCAACGGCTCGTCGACCGCGTCCGAACCGGTCCCAAAGTGGCTGCACTCGCCGCCGACATCGACGACGATGCCTGGGAGGCCGTCCTCACCGAGTTCGACGTCCTTGAGCGATTCGACTTCGACTACGGGCTCGACCTCGATACGCGACCGGTCCGCGAGACGCTTGCGTCGGGAACCGTTATGGGCGTTAAAGGGCGGTTGTTAGTCCTCGTCAACGGTGGGACGACCTATGCCGTGGATATGCGCGATCTCGTGGGCTACGACCTCGAGGCGGGCCGGTCGGATCGGAACCTCCAGTCCTCGCTCGGCTCGTTCGGGTAGACTACCGACTGAGACGGGCTGCTCGTTTGTCGTGACTGCTCCTGTGCTCGCAGGTCGATTCTGCTCCGCTGAGCGATTCGTCCCTGGACTCGAGGAGCATCACTGCTGTAGGGAGCGTGCCGATCCGAGACATGGCAATCCTTTTCCCCGACGCAGGAGAATCCGATGGTATGACAGACGAACCCGATTCCGACGGCGACGCAGGCGACGACAGCGAGGAGAAATCGTTCCGCGAGCGGGTCGAAGAAATTCGCGAAAAGCGCGCCGAAGAGGGCGAGGGCGAAGGCGAAGCCCCTGAAAGCCCGTTCGGTGGCGGTGGCGGTCCCGGCGGCATGGGCGGCGGCGGCAACCCCTTTGCCCAGATGATGGGTGGCATGATGGGCGGCGGCCCCGGCGCTGGCCCCGGTGGTCGCGGCGGACAAGACGAGAGCAACGAGGAACTCGTCCGCGAAGTCCGACAGCTGCGTGACGAAATGCGCGATCAGACCCGCGCGCTCAAGCGCATCGCAGACGCGCTCGAAGAGCAGTAACGGACCCGTTTCATCGCACCCCGTTTTTGCCGGTCATCCGTTCCGCTGAGCGATGGCTGTCCTGTGTGGTAGACGACGCGAGCGTGCGTCCAGAACAGTCTCCGTGCTCCTGTCTCGAGCGTGATCGAGGTGCGATCCGCGTTGGCTGGCAGTCTTATTGTCTGACACGGAGCCGGTCCCGATCGTCGTACCGGAAGCCGGCATCTTCGAACGCCGCTCGTGCTGCATCGACGTCGACCTCACCGTTTGATCCCAGAAATGGCGTTTCGGGGTCCTGGCCGTCCCACGTGAGGGTGTCGGGGACCCATTGCTCGGTAACCGGCGTCGCAACCGGTCGCGCGTGCCCATAAAAGACGTTCTCGACCAGCCACTCCTTGTCGATCAACCGTGCGATAACCCGCCTGAACCGAGGGTTCCCAAACGGTGCCTTCCGCGTGTTGAACCCAAGGAAGTAACACGTCCATGACGGCGACTCGAGCAACTGCTGTCCGCCTGCTTCATCGACGCTCCCGACGCGATTCGTATCGACGGCTGCGATCGTGACATCGGCAGTGTCGTTTTCGACCGCCTGAATCGCCGTTTCCGAGTTCGGTGAGATATCGATCGAAAACGTCTCGACCATCGGGGCTGGCCGCTCGACGCCGGACCGGAGCGTAAAGTGATCGTCGAACCGCTCGAGTGTGAGTTGGTCGCCTTCGGATCGAGCCACGAACTGGTAGGGGCCGCTGCCAACTGGCGGAACGTTGTTCGTGACGACTGCCGTCGTGGTGCCCTGCGAGAGCACACTGCCGCCAAGCCCCATCGGACTCTCCGAGCGCTCACGCCAGATGTGAGCGGGCAGTATCGGGACGAGGAGGGCACGTTCGCCGACCGCCTGCCCCGCATCGACCGTGAGCTCGAGGCGATCGCGGTCCCGAACGTCGATCGCCTCGACGGCGTCGATCCGGCCGCGAAAGCGGGGTGTCGGAGCGACTCGGTCGTCATCGTCGCCGGACATGTCCGCGAGAAACTGGTACGTAAACTCGACATCGGCGGCAGTCACCGGCTCGCCATCGTGAAACGTACAGCCGTTCCGAAGGTGAACGTCAAGCGTCGCCCCGCGCCGCTCCCACGACTCTGCGAGCCACGGCTGGATCTCCCCAGTCGCGTCGTCGGTCGCCAGCGAATCGTAGAGTAACTGGGTAATCGTTCCCCGACCGCGATAGTCGGCCGCGAGCGGATTGAGGTTTTTCGTCGGGCGACTATCCGTGTGGACAGCACGCAGGGTCTCGACGTCTGCTGTGGGCTCGAGCCCGAGATAGCCGCTCCGGGTCGCGAGATGACCGTCAGCCCAGCCGGTAACCCGATCCGTGCTGACGACGCGGTGTTCCTCGGGGACGCAAATGGGAACGAACGGCTGTTCGGTCGCGATCGCCTCGAGTGCGTTCGTGACGGCATCACGTCGTTCTGTCCCGTCGGCGTGGCGTTGCTTCTCGAGGAGGTCATCGACGGCCAGGTTCGCGTAGCCAAAGGGGTTCTGCCAGCCCGATTCGTCGATATACAGCGAGTGCAACGCTTCATAGAGGAAGTCGGGATCGGTCCCGCCCGGATGACGGCCGATACAGATGTCGAACTCGTGATCGTACAACACCGCTCGGTTGAACTCGGTCCCGGAGCGGACGTCGAACGAGACGTCGATCCCGACCGTCGTGAGGGCCTGCTCGAGCTCGTTTGCGATCCGGATGCTTTCTCTGTCGCTGTCGGCAGGGAGGGTGGTGATCGTCAGCGAGAGCTGTCTGATGTTGCGCTGCGTAAAGAGATCGCGGAGTCGGCCGACACAGCCGCTTACCGAGGCCGTCAGGCCGGCCGTCGTTGCCAGCGCGGCTCGACGACTGAGACGCGTGCCGTCAGCGCCAGCACGGTCTGGTTCTTGGGCGGCCTGTCCTCCGTTCATGTTGTTACTCTACCATGATTCGGCACCACGACATAACAGTATTATGTTCGCACGGGGCCGGATGGCGATTGAGACCGAGACGCTTGTCACAAGCCGTATCGATACCACTGACCGGGAACGTCGGTGTCACTCCTGGTTCTGGGGCCAGGGCAGCCGATCGGCGAACTGCGCCGAAAGCTCCGCGACTGACCAGCGGCCGACGAGCCGATCAGAGAGGGAGACACAGGCTGCCGCGAGCATCGTGCCTGCGACGACGTCGAGTGCCCAGTGGATTCCGAGATACATCGTCGAGATTGCAACGCTTGCCGCCAGTACGACTGCGATGGGGAACCACTTCGGAAACTCCGACCGCGTCTTCCATGCAAACGTTGCGACAGTCGCTGACAGCGAGGTATGAAGCGATGGAAACACGTTGGTGTTGGTGTTGACCTCGCGCGTGAGATATTGGTACTGTGGATTGGTATTGTACAGCATTCGTTCCATGAGCTCGGCGGGCATCAGGTTCCGAGGACCGTACGCGACCACGAGAATATAGAGGACCAAACCGATCGCGTAATTGAGCGCGTAGGCCGTCAACAGTCGCCGAAAGATCCGGGTATCGGGGAGCGTAAAGTATGCGATCACCGGGAAGATCAGCAGGAACGTGTACCCGTAGACGTAAATCGTCGAGAAATACGCCGTCGTCTCCGGCGTCTGGATCGACTGGAAGATCAGGATGAACTCCCCCTCGAGCTCGTAAAACGCCCCGGAGAGGCGAAACCCGATCTGCCGCGAGAGCTCCGGTGCGGTCTGTCTGGCGACGCGGTTTACCAGTAACACGCCGATCAACACGGCAATCACCGGGCCAGCGGTTCTGAGTCGACTTCGCCACTCCGACCGCGTCCGAGCGAGGCGCTCACGGCCGATGAAAACGATGACCGACACCGGCACCAGGATCGAAATGACGAGAGCGAGCTGCGTCAACACCTCGGCGAGCATCGCTTCTAGTAGCCTCCAAGCAAGCGACCGTTATCATCATACCGGAAGCCGGCAGTCTCGAACGCCGCTTTCGCGGCTGCAACGTTGAGTTCGCCGTTGGACCCGAGAAACGGAGTCACTGGATCCTCGCCGTCCCACGTGAGCCGTTCGGGGACCCATTCGTCCGTCACCGGCGTCGCGGTCGGGGTGGCATAGCCATAGAAGACATCGTCGACGATCGCTTGCTTGGGGAGCAACTGCGCGACTGCGCGGCGGAAGTGGGTGTTGCTAAAGGGCGCTTTTCGGACGTTGAACCCGATGTGGTAGAAGGTCCGCGATGGGTGGTGTAGCTGCTCGATATCCGATGCGTCGGGGATCGCATCCAGCGTATAGGCATCGAGCATCGAGGCCGTCACGTCCGCATTGCCATCTGCGATCCGCCTGACCGCTGACGCACTACTCGGGTCGATATCGAAGCGGAGTTCGTCGACGGGCGGGCCGGGCAATTCGACGTCGTCCCGGCGCGTGAAGTGATCGTCAAAGCGTGTCAGAACGAGTTGATCCTCTTCGATCCGGCTTTCGAACTGGTAGGGCCCACTGCCGATCGGCGGAACGTGATCGCCCGTCGCGGCGATCCACTGTCCCTGTGGTGCGGTAAACTCGCCGTCGGCCGCCCGCCGGTCGACCAGCCCACGCCAGAACTGTTTTGGCAGGATCGGCACGGTAAGCGCCCGTTTGGCGACCGGCCGACTCGCGTTCATCGAGAACGTCAGTTCGTACTCGCTGTCGGCGGTGACGCGATCGACTGCGCTGACGTGACTCTGATACCGCGGTGCCGGCGAGGGAGTCGGCGCTCGTCCGAGCGACGTATCCTCGAGGAATCGGTAGGTAAAGGCGACGTCCTTTGCGGTCAGTTGTCTGTCTTCGTCGGATAGCTGTCCGTCCTCGCTGGCTAGTCGTTCGTCAGCATGGAACTGACACCCTTCGCGAAGGGTGACCGTCGCAGTCAGGGTCGGCCCCTGCTCACCGTCGGCTGGCTCGATATCTGTCCACGTGATGTCCTCGGCGAGCCATGGCTGGACCTCGCCCTCGTGGACGGTTGCCAGCGAATCGAAGAGCAGCTGGATTATCGTCTCCCGCTCTCGCATCGTCGCTGACAGCGGATTGAGGTTACTCGTTGGACGGGAATCCGTTTTGAGCGCGAGTAACTCGTTGCCGCCGTCGGCTGGCTCGGGCTCGAGGTAGCCGTGGCGGGTCGTGAGCGCAGCCTCGCTCCAGCCGTCGAATCGATCCGTGCTGGCGACGCGATACTCGTCGGGCCGACAGATCGGCTCGAAGGGCTTGGACTTTGCCAGCGCCGTCAGGACCGACTGAACGAGCCTTTTCCGTTGCGCTCCCTCGACTCGCCGTTGGTCCTCGAGTAGCGTATCGAAGACCATATTGGTGAACCCGAAGGGGTTCTGCCAGCCGGCTTCGGTGGCAAACGAAGAGTGGAGCATTTCATAGAGGAAATCGGGGTCGTAGCCGGCGGGATGATGGCCGACGTAGAGATCGAAGTCGTGTTCGATCAGCACCGCTTTCAGTAGCTCCGACGGCGACCGCATGTCGATCGAGACATCGATCCCGACCTGCTGGAGGTTCGACTCGAGTTGTCGGGCAATCTGAATGCCCTGCCTGTCTGCGTCTGCTGGGAGCGTGGTAATGGACAGCGACAGCTGTCCGTTGGCGGCCTTCCCGACGACGTTCTGCACGCTATCGACACAGCCGCTTGTGGCAAGTGTCGCTCCCGCTGCACCGGCCGCCAGAAACGAACGGCGGCTGACGCCGGTATCAGGGGAAGTGGGGTCCCAATTCATATCGTTGTGTAACACCTCCTCTCATTTGATATATAACAATATTGCGTACTCTAAACCAATACCTGTCACACTAAAGAATCTTTCCAATCAGGGGGACATTATATTCGATGTGTTTGGTTCGATGATAATAAACTTCGTTCGCGGTATCATTTGATGAGTCTCTCGTGCTGGAGCGCAACATCAATAGGGACACCGACGAAACGAACGCCATGGACATCGCTGTCGAACGGATCGAGCGACTTCACGAGCTTGCTCGAGCGGCAGCGGCGGAGGATGAGCCCGACCGGGCTCGCTACTACGTTCGGCTCGCACGGCGGGTCGCGGAGCGAAACCGACTCACGCTGCCGCGATCGTTTCGCCGGTTTACGTGCGACGAGTGTGATGCGTATCTTCGACCGGGGGACAACGCTCGCGTGAGACTGCAGGACGGGCACGTCGTTATTACCTGTGAGTGCGGTACGCAGGCGAGGTATCCCTACGACTAACCAGGAGTCGACGCGGCCGATCCGGTTTCCTTGTGCCGTTCGGGAAGATTGAAACCGCTCGGCTCTCTTAGAAGCTGATATGGACACTCAGGAACGAAAGCGCCGCGCACACGATCTCGACGTCACCGTCTGGGTCGGGAAAAGCGGCGTCGATGCCGTCGTCGACGAACTCGACGATCAGCTAACCGACAGAGACCTCGTGAAAGTAAAATTCCTGCGGGCAGCCCGCGCCGGCAGCTCGACCGATGAGAAAGCGGCCGACCTCGCCGAACGTGTCAACGCCGACCTCGTTGATACACGCGGGCACACTGCAGTGTTGTATCGATGAGCGGTTCCGTGGTCCCGCTCCAGAACGCTGTCAATCTCGGTCCGATCGGCAACGCCCTCGAGGACGTGGGGCTGACCACAGCACAGGCCAGCACGGCGGAAGGTGCGATCAAGTTCGTCGTCGCGCTCGCCGTGATTTGGATCGTTGGCCGACTGCTTCTCGTGCCGCTGGTCGAGCGAGCCCTTGACAGGCGGGACCTCGATGAGCACGCGAAGAACCCGCTGTTGTTGCTGACGCGCTTTGGCCTCGCCTTCCTCGCGCTCTCGGTTGCCTTCGGTTTCGCCGGGTACGGGAACTTCCTCGTCTCGATGGCCGGGATCGCAGCGGCCGGCGCGCTTGCGATCGGGCTCGCGATGCAGAACGTGATCTCGAACCTCGTCGCCGGCGTCTTCATCTACACCGACAAACCGTTCCGCATCGGCGACTGGATCGAGTGGGACAACGGGACGTATGCGGGCGTCGTCGAGGACATTAGCCTTCGCGTAACCCGCGTGCGCACGTTCGACAACGAACTGCTGACGGTGCCGAACTCGGTGCTTACGGAGGACGTTCTCAAAAACCCCGTCGACGCCGATACGCTCCGGTTGAAGTTCGTCTTCGGAATCGGCTACGACGACGACATCCAGCAGGCAACCGACATCATCGTCGAGGAGGCCGAACGCCATCCTGACATCATGGACGATCCCGCCCCCTCCGTTCGACTGACGGAACTCGGCTCGTCCGACGTCGGCCTCCAATCGCGTTTCTGGATCGCAGACCCGTCTCGAGCCGACTTCGTCCGCATCCGCGGCGAGTACGTCACCGCCGTCAAACAGCGCTTCGACGAGGAGGGAATCGATATCCCCTACCCCGTCCGCACGCTCGAGGGTGGCCTTCACCTCGAAAGCGGCAGCGGTCGGAGCGTCGTCCAACCGGCCGAATAACGCGGCTCGATCGGTTTGGTTTTCGGATCAGTCGGATCTCCTCGAGTCTCAAATCGATGGCCGAGAGCGCAGGCGCTTACAGCGTAATGACCGCGAGCGACCGCAGGGAGCGAGCGGGCTGACGACTGATGTGAGTGTAACGAACGGAAGAAGAACGCTTTTAATCAAAATTTTGCCGAGCGAGCAAGGCGCAGAGCGCCGCCGCTCGCGCAGTGTAAAATTTTGTATGAATGCGGAAGGCCGCCCTTGCCCGGCGTTCCGTCCGGGGGAATCTCGGTTGCCTTCTCCACCCCGCGACCCGTCGAGCGACAGGTGTCCGGCGGTCCACTGCTCGCTTCCGCGCCTGATGGGCTGTCGCCGACTAACTGCGATGGGACGTCCCTGCGGACGGCCATCGCAGACCGCTGTCCCCGACGGACGAGGCTTCTATGTTGGCTCCCGAGGCCCCGGCCGGTCTGACCGGACGCCTGCGGTGTTCGGTCCCCGCTAAAGACCATAGCGCGGGTAGTGAGCAGGGCCTAACTGCCCGACCTATCCAGATCGACGTAGGCGATCGGTACTTAAGGGCCTTTCGCCTCGAAAATCGACCGACTGCGGGAGGGCGGTGAGCCAAGACGTGATCGACCGGAGCGACCCGATGGTCCGGTGGGAACAGACGATCGATCAGTTGGCCCGCCGAGCCTCTCATCGAAGCGGGAGAGGGAAAAGGCCCATTAGCGCCACGACATATCTGTCTGCTATGGGACTCGGCAGCACCGCAAAGAAGATTCAGACCCTCTCGGATCGAGCCGAGGCGATGTACAAGCAGGTCCAGAAACTCCAGCAGCGGATCACGGGCCTCGAGGAGAAGGCGGAGGAAACCCACGAGACGGTTACGCGCATGGACCACCAGCTCTCCGAACAGCGCGCGCTCTTGCTCGCGCTTGCGGATGAACAGGGACTCGACGGCGAAGCGATCCTCGCGGAGGCGGCGATCGACGACGCCGAACGCGAGGCTGAGGCCGACTCCGCCGCCGACTCGGCGACGAACGCGGATGCAGCGTCCGACGCAGCTTCCGGCGACGCGACCGCCGAATAGCGTCAAGAGGTGTCTCCCTTGGCTTCGCTGTGTTACGGGCGATTGCGCCGGGATAGCGCTCGAGCCGTCAGTTCGTAATCGAACGTCCGTCTTAGGCGACGAGCCGACGGTACTCAACCTTCATACATCGATCTTGGACGACGGTTCTGCCGTCGGCTTCCGCGCGGGCCGCCGCGTCGTCGTCACGAATGCCCGATTGCATCCAGATGGCCTGTATATCGTCGCGCTCGAGGGCCGCGTCAACAATCTCGCTGATCTCCTCGCTGGGGCGAAAACAACAGACGACGTCGATCGATTCTTCGACGGCCGCCAGTGAGTCGTACGCCTTGCGACCGAAAATCTCGTCCGCAAACGGGTTGACCGGAACGATGTCGTAGCCGTGCTCGAGCATGTACTTCGGCACGTTGTGGGCTGCCTTCCCGGGCGTGCTCGAGCAGCCAACGACTGCGATCGTCTCGTATCCGAGCACGGCCTCGAGGTCGTCCGTAGAGTCGACTGCCATGCCGCGGTGTAGGAACGCGAGCGGGAAACGTCTCCGGGTCGCGGTGACGGTCGCGATAAATGAGTGGCGCTCCTCGCGTGCAGCGATCAGAGGTCGACCGCGAACTCGAACTCGTGGGCTGTGGCCGCGAACGCCCCGAGGAGCGTCGCCGTCGCGTCGAGATCGTCGAGATCGAGGACTTCGACGGGCGTATGCATGTAGCGGTTCGGCACGCCGAGGTTGAGCGAGGGAATCCCGCCACGTGAGGTGTAGAAGGCGTCAGCGTCCGTCCCGGTCCGACTCCCTGCGGCCTGTAACTGCACGTCGATGTCGGCGTCGGCTGCGACCTCGCGGACGGCCTCGACGACCCGCGGATGGTTCGCGCTGCCGCGGGTGACGACCGGACCGTCGCCGAGTTCGATCCCGTTTTTCTCGCCCGAGGGAGTGCCAGGTGCATCCGTCGCGTGGGTGACGTCCGTCGCGACGACGACGTCGGGCTCGAGATCGAAGCCGACCATTTTCGCACCCTGGAGGCCGACCTCTTCTTGCACTGTCGAGACGGCGTAGACCGTCGCGTCGGGATCTGCCTTCGCTGCCCGACGAAGGCCTTCAGCCGCAGCCCACACCCCAATACGGTTGTCCAGCCCTCGCGCTGTGATACGGTTGTTTTCCAAGTCGTTGATCGTCTGCTCAAACGTGATCGGATCACCACGCTCGACTAGCTCCGCAGCCTCGTCCGCGTCGGCGACGCCGATGTCGATGTGCTGTTCGTCGATATCATCGATCGATTCATCCTCGCGGTCGCGCATGTGAATCGCTGTTTGGCCGATGACACCCTGCACCGGCCCATCATCCGTATGAATTCGGACGTGCTGGCCCTTCGAAATCGTCCGATCTGCACCCCCAATCGCCGTCATTCGAATCGCACCGTTGTCCTCGATATCCCGTACCATAAACCCGATTTCGTCGCTGTGTCCGGCCAGTGCGATGGCCGGCTCGCCACCCTCGAGAACGGCGACGGCGTTTCCGTACGCGTCAGTCCGCACCTCGTCGGCGAACTCCTCGACGTACTCGATCCAGTGACGTTGGCCGGCCGCCTCGAAGCCAGACGGTGTCGCGGTCGTGAGCAACGTCTCGAGGAACGCTCGTCGTGGTTGGTCCATACACGACCTTTGTGGGCCCTGTGTGTGAACATACCGGTCTCTCAGCGCAGGTGGAAGAACTGGTGGACGTCTGATACGGACGCCTGTCAATCAGTGCCGACGGGACAGCAGCCCGTCTGAGCCCGTGACGACCGCGCGACCTTACGGCGAGAGCCCAGCCGTCCGAATCGTGGGCTCGTCGCCGTCGGCTGACTCCTCGAGTTCGATGACGGCGTCGAACAGCTGTTTGAGCGTGTTCATGGCCTGATCGTCGTGTGTTGTCGAGTCGATCACGTAGAGACCCAGCGCGTCGGCGCTTTGAATGCGACCCGTGAACACGTGGAGGAATCGAAACACGGTCTGCAGATCAGCGTACATCAGGAGTGTCGAAACGGAGTGGAAAAGCACGCGGTTCTCGGTGTGTCCCCGCGTCTCATAGAAGTCCTGGAGGAACTCGGAGAGTTTGATTCCGATGCCCGTCATATCGACGGGCGACGAGGCATATTTGATCCGCGGATCGTCGTCGATGGTTCCGATACCGCGCTGTTTCGTCACACAATCGACGACGCCGATATCAGGCTCGAGCCCGTCGTCGAGACGGGAATCGAACCCCTCGAGAACCTTGTCAGCGCTGTCTTTCGTCGTAACGATGATAGACCCATCACCGCGGTTTGCACCACTTGCAAGGATGTCGTAGGCAATCTGCCGTTTGCCCGTCAGTGGCGGGCCTGCGACGAGTACGTTCGTCCCCGGATCGAGCTCAACGTCCGGAAGGACATCTGCAAGGTCATACATACGGGATACTCACATCCATCGCCGTGGCGACGAGCTGGGACCACAGCGTACCCAGTAGCCGGCGTGTTATGTTGAACTATGCGAAGCGGCTTATAGAACTTTTGATTAGAAAGCTCACTGATCGATTACGGATCGAAACGGACTCCCAAGTGACTGCTCACCCGCTTGCTGTGTCCTATACCGAGACCGAAAGCTCGAGGGCGACGCGCCCGACGATAAACGCCAGTGCGGCGAGAAACATCCCGTATTTGAGATGTGATTGGCCGGCGGTCGGGTTCTCGAAACTCTCGTAGGCGGCAACCAGCATGATGGCATCTGCGGGTGCGACGACGAGTAGATATGCGACGCCGAACTCCGCGCGCAGATACGGAATCGGACTGGCGACGACGGCCGCCACGAGCAAGCCGGCTGCGATGGCGAGTGCGCGCCGTTCCCCGATCGCAATCGGAAGTGTCTGTAGTCCCTCCTCGCGGTCCCCCTCGATGTCTTCGACGTCCTTGATGATCTCACGGGTCAGCGTCGCGACCGCCGCGAGCACGAAGAGAACGACTGCCGGCCCGACGCCGCTGCCGTCGATCGCTGCAGCCCCAAAAAGAAACGTGCTGCCGACCAGATAGGCGACGAGCGCATTGCCCACGCCAGGCAGTCCCTTGAAAAACTCAGTGTACGCGACGAGCGCGAGGAGATTGATAGTCGCGATCCCGATCGCCAACCGCGGCAGTGTCAGCGCGAAGGCGACCGCCCCGGCAAAGAGAACGACGCTAAATGCCAGCGCACCGCGTGGGCTCACCGCCCCGCGAGGGATCGCCCTATCGGGCTGGTTGATCCGGTCGATTTCCCGATCGAAGTAGTCGTTGATCGCGTTTCCCGCACCGACTGCAAGCCCCGTCGCCGCGACCGCAGCGACGACCGCCATCGGCTCCTCGGACACACCGCCGGCAATGAACGACCCAATAAACGTCAACACACTCGCTGCGATGACGTTTACCGGTCGCGTCAACTCGAGCAACCCACGACCCGTCTCGCCGACTGTCATACGCGAGCATGGTCATGGAAACTGGTTAAACGGTGCGATCCACCGTCGTCGACAGCAGTGTCGCTGCCGACTCTCAGAACAGATTGCTATCCGATCGACCGCTAAGACCGTGTTTGCCCATCTCGGCGCAGCGTTTTAGCGCCACTCCTCGAGGTCACAGAGCAGGTCGCTCTCGACGGCGAGCCATTTGCTCACTCGTTCGTCGCCGGTTGCGTCCGCGGGAACGGCGGTCCAGACGTCCTCCTCGTCGGCCAGCAACTCGAGTGGCGTGGTGCCGGACTGATCCGCGTCCAGCAGCGGGGCCTCGGTGTCAGTCATGGTCTCTGTTGGTACTGAGGTCTCGTCCCAAAGGCGTCCATCGGTGATTGTCAGCGGATGAAAATCACCGATAATGGGTGTGTCGGTCCCTGTCGGGACCGGTGAAAATCGAGTGACTTATACGGATCCGTCGGAAACGAACCGATGAGGGCGCTTAGCTCAGTCTGGACAGAGTACTTGGCTTCGGACCAAGCTGTCACGGGTTCAAATCCTGTAGCGCCCACTCACAAACGGCCCGGTTCTCAACTAATCCTAATTCCCCGGTAGAAGGGTCTGTACCCTCACTTTCATCGGATTCTACAGTCTGTCTGAGGGGTCCGAAATCTGATCCCAACAGGGAACTGGTTGTGGCCCCGCCGCGTCAGGCGATTCTCGTCGCAAACGCGGGGTGGTCGGTGTGATGGTTGCACCGTGGCCCTCGGTCGACCACTCGACGTGCGAGCACTGCGGAAGCCATGTTACAGATCGGTGCCGACGAGGACCGAGCCCACCGCTGTGGGGACTGTGATACCTGCGCGCGCGGTTCGCAGCGCGCGGGCGGTGCCGTGATGAGGTCTCGAGCATCAGAGTTCGAGAGTTCGAAAGCGAGCGGCGATGTGCTCGAGGGCGAGATCGACGGTAACCACTACATTCACAGTCGCCACGCCGATGACGGTCAGTAGAAACTCGATCTCGTCGAGCGTATCGACAGGTAATTGAACAGATTAGCTTGTTGAACACTCCATCCACTGGACAGCTACACAAGACACTTATATTTCTCCTAACACTCGACGGTATGCACCGCCGAACGCTTCTCGCAAGTCTCCCAGCCGGAGCGATGTCTATCGTTGCCGGTTGTTCTGACTGGACAACTTCCTATCACTCAGTTTCCCTCGATCCCGTCAATCACGCCGAAATTGCGGACAACACAACGAAAACAGCAGCCGACCTCGTCCCATCTCTGCTCATTGACGATCTTATCGCGACGGTCCTTGAGGGAGATGCAGTCGAACTCGAGACCATAACAGAACTTAGAATCCTCACTGACCCTCCCTCTAGCGACGAGTCGTTTTACTACCAAGATGAGAGTGCAGTCTATGAGATCTCCAGAGAGAGACTCACGGCGGGAGGAATCACTGGGCCGAAATACAGCGCCTCTCGGGGAGCGAAGCTTCCAGACGACGTGTCGCCAACAGACGAAGACGAGGTCCTTCCATTTACGGACCTCCCAGCACATGACCAATGGCGACTTCACGAGACGTTCGAATTTTACAAGGGAAGATTAATCGTCTTTGACAATACGACTACTGTTGGATACCTTGAGCCGGATCGTGAGGCGGATTCACGTCTCTTCGATGGTATTCGACAGCGCTTCCTCGAGTACAACGGCAAATATATCGAGCTCGCCAAACTGGAGGAAGGAACAGCAGTTGCCGAACGCATTCGTGTCTCAGCAGCGCAGATTGCAGCGAATGCGACGGCATTTGCAGAACACCTCCTCGACCAGTACGCCGTTGATGCGACATCACTGAGCGAAGAAACACAGGAACTGCTCAACGAAGTGCAGGAAAACGGCGGTTCAATCTCCGCTTCGGACGAAGATGACGGATTCGAGCAACGCGAAGTCGTTCTTGCGCAACTCCAAGCAGAACGGAGAGAGATGGATATGCCAATTGCAGGTGGGACTGAGATGTATATTTCAGACGAGAACGAATACTATCGTTTCCATTGGTCATCCCATACAGCTCCGTAACCCGATTTCGTTCGTTACTGTTCGCCGATGTGCAAGCGCGCGAACGCGATCGTGGCTGCAGACGACTACGACGACCCGTCGATGATCGTGGTGATCGAGGCCGCGCTCACGTACCTGATTGCGAGTGAACAGAACATCGACGATGCTCGAGGCGATAATCATCAAAATTGGGGGAATAGAGCTTGTATCCCTTCTACCGGTTACAAACATGGTACTAAACCCACCAATATAGTTAGCAGTGCGCAAGTCGCTGGACGGCGGTGACCGTGATTCGGTCTCGAGCACGTAGACGAGCGAGAGGAACGGGCCAGAGACAGCGGGCTTACTCGTTGAGATGTGACCGGTATCCTTTGGGTTCGAAGCCGCGGCGACAGATCACGCGCTTGCGACCGACGGTGATGGCGCTGATCTGGTCGTCAGCTTCCATCCGGTCGATGACGTCCTCGAGGTGATCCTGTGACCAGTCAGTTTCGTCTAGAATGGTGGATTGATCGACGCGGCCGCCGCGTTTGACGAGCAGTCTGAGAATTTTGTCTTCGTCCGGGAGGTCGCGTTCGTCGACACCGTACTCGAGTTGTTCGGCATAACTTAACGTCTCGTCATCGGCTGCCGGACTCGAGTCTGTGTCCGGTGTCGGCCCGGACTCGTCGGCGTCGGACTCGTCGGTCGAACTGCGCCGGAGAGACGAGAGACGGGCCCGGAGTGCATCGAATACCATCTATTGATCACCGTCCATTGGGTCTGTCACAACTTGTACGCCCACCTACCTTGATTTTATGTTTTGTGGATGGCATGGGTAGTGTCCGTCGGAGATGTTGTAGCTATCGAGACGGTGTGGGTATCAAATAGCGGCCGCCTTGCGACCCGCAAGTCAGTTATCATTTTCGGCGACCGACTGGTTCGTCGACACCGCGAACGGCGACTCACTCGAGTCGAAAGCCGTCGTAGTCGTCGGCGAGCACGTCGAGGGCCTCGTGGTGGTTCGTCGAGTGGGGTGCGGTCAGCGGCGAGACGCTTACGTTCCCCTCGACGACGGCCCGGCGGTCCGTCCCCGGCGGATCGGGGAGCGCGTCGGGGGTCATCTCGTCCCAGACGCGGTCGTGAAGCGTGACGTGTGCGCCGTCGCGTTCGGCGTCCATCTCGTAGCGTTTCGAGGGCCGAGTGATCTCGAGCGGTGCGGGCTCACCGTCGGGCAGCGGGACGTTGACGTTGAGATAGGCGGCGTGCTCGAAGACGCCGGCCTCGAGCGCACGCTCGGCGAGGTAGGTCGTGACGCGGGTCGCTTCGGCGTAGTCGTCGGCTGTGATCTCGACGTCCTCGAACGGGGTGTCGTCGACGGGGACGTACAGCGAGGTCGCGATCGCGGGCACGTCGAAGAAGGCGGCCTCGACGGCTGCGCTGATCGTCCCCGAGCGCCCGAGGACGTACTCGCCGAGGTTCGCACCCTTGTTACAGCCCGCGACGACGAGGTCGGGAAACGGGCCGAGTTCCGCGAGGCCGGCGACGACGCAGTCGGCTGGCGTCCCGTGGACGGCGTAGCCGAGTTCGTGGTCGTCGACCTCGACTTCGTGGGAGATCGATCGCCCGCACGCGCTCCGATCGCCGGCGGGCGCGACGACGGTCACGTTGGCGTGTTCGGAGAGGGCGTCGTACAGCGTCCGGATGCCGGTGCTGTCGATCCCATCGTCGTTGGTCAGCAGAATCTCGAGGTCGTCGCTCATGTCAGTTCCGTCGGGCAGCGGTGCGAAAAGGTCACCGCTTCCGGCACTCGAATTATACGGACTCGTAGACGTCAGGCCGGTGGGACCACAGGACGGTTGCGGTCCCACCGGTCACTCGGGACAGCAGACCGTCTTAGGCGAGCCGGTCGACGATCGTCTCCTCGTCGACGACCAGATTGTAGGCTTCCTCGTCGTCGTTCCAGAGTGCGAGGATCCGCTCGAACGAACAGACCTCACCGTAGTCGGCCTCGAGCAGCGGCCGGTTGAGCGACGTCTCGTTTGTCACCACAGCGTAGTGATCGATCGACTCGCTGCCGTCGCTGATCTTGAACAGTGGGTTCGAACGGCCACCGCCACGACCGTCGCGGTCGTCGCCGCTTAGCGACCGGCTGAGCTTCGCCGCGACGAGGTCGATCCGGTTGGTGACGTGGCGTTCCATCTCGGCCATCTTCGCCCACTTGCTGGTCTCGAGGGCCATGTCGATCCGCCGCCGGCCGTCGAGGCGCAGCTGGGAGTAGGAAAACTGGACGTCGACGTTGACGAACTCGCCGGGATCGTGGTCAGCGTCGTCGGCTGGCGTCGCCTCGTCGAGGCAGCGCTGGAAACCCGGCACGGCCAGATCCGGTCGCACGTCGAACGACCAGCCACGATCCGAGGGCGTGTCACCGGGCCAAAGCCGAACGGTTGGACCGTAGACGGTCACTGTACCGCGTCGGCGGTCGGCTGCCGTCGCTTCGTCATCACCGTCGGCGGGCGCGACCGCATCCCGGTCCCACAGCCGCTGGCCCTCGAGTTCGCGTTCGACCTCGCGCAGGCCTACGCTGGTGTTTTTATCTGCAGGTGCCATCGCGAGGAACGTCCCATCGGGTGCGAGCGTCTCGAGGAACGACCGTGCCACTGCGGCAGGCTCGTCGAGTTCGCTCAACACGTTACAGGCGAGCACGAGATCGAAGCCGTCGTCGGGGGCGGTTGGATCAAAGCCATCGCTGGCGGTTTCGCTCGGGTCGAACGCCTCCGCAGTCGTCCGATGGATCGTCGTGTGGACGTTTCGCCCCGTCTCCGCGAGCAGGTCCTCGAGGACATCCGCGGCCGCGCTGGGTTCGATCGCGTGATAGTCGACCAGCGCGTCATCGGGGAGGTAGTCACAGAGCCCGAGCGCGGGCCCGCCGACGCCAGCGCCGATGTCGAGAACTCGAAGGTTGCGTCCCAGCAGCCCTCGATCAGCGAGGTCGTCGAGCGCGTACTGGACGGCGGCGTAGTAGGCCGGCAGGTGGTAGATCGCATAGCCCGCCGCCACGTCGTCGTCGTACTCGACCGAGCGGCCATCGAGGTAGTCGGCTTTGAACCGCCGGATCGTCGACCGGAGTAAGTCGCCAGAGACCCCCTCGTACCAGTTGGGCCCATAGCGGTCGGCAAGCAGGTCCTCGAGCTGCTGTTCGTACTCGGCCGGGAACGCCTCGACCGGTCCCCGGCGGGGCCGCACCGGGTCGTCGTCGACGGGGACGAACGTTCCATCGTCTCGCTCGAGCAAGCCGAGATCGACGGCCTCCTCGCGAAGGAGTTGTTTGACGACCGCTGGATGCGGCGTTCCTTCGATGTAGTCAGCGATCTCGTCGGGGTCGATCGGCCGAACGTTGCGCAGATACTTCGCGTTCGAGCGCACGGCCTCGCGGTGGTCGCTCACGTCGTCTCACCTCCGCTGTCGCCGCGGTCGTCGTGCCAGTTCGCGGCCGCCTCTTGGTACAGTGTCTCGAGTTCGTCCGCGTCGGCGGCAGCGATCTCGGCGGCGGCGTCGGCGACGGCGTCTGCGCCGTCGAACGTCGCCTGAATGTCAGCGTACACCCGCGGCGTCCCTGCCGTCACCTGTCTCGCGAGTCTTCCCATCGTCTCGTAGATCGGCGTCTCGAACCCCTCAGGGACCGACTCCGCTGCGAGAGCAAAGGAAAGCACCGCGGCATGAGTTGCCGCCTGCACGGTCTCCATCGCTTCGTCGTGTTCGACCGCCGTCGTCTCGAGTAACTCGTTGCCACGGGCCTCGAGCGTTGCGAGCAACTCGTCAGTTACCGGCCCCGACCGATTGCAGACGACGGCGATCGAGCCGGGGGCCCGTTCGGGGGCAAACAACGGGTGGAGGCTGACCCGTTCGACGTCCGGCGCGTGACGTTCCATCGCTGCGAGCGCGGGTTCCATCACGCCCGAGACGTCGACGATCGCCCGCTCGGCCCGCGGGGCTTGGGCGGCGATCGCATCGGTGACGTGAGTCATCGGCACCGCGAGACAGACGACATCGTAGCTCGTCTCCCCCTCGAGAGCCGCGACATCGCCCCCGACGGCGTCCGCCGCAGCGGCTGCGGCGTCGCCGTCGATATCGGCGAACGCGACTCGAGCATCGACGGCGTTGCCGAACCACGTCCCCATCGACCCTGCGCCGACGATCAGTACGTCCATTGCTCGCTCCTACCTGCCGGCGTCGCAAAAGCCGTTCGATCGATACCACGCAGTCGCACCGATACCCGCCACAGGCGTACTCGTTACCAGTTCCGTCGTGCGACGCCACGTCAGAATATACAAGTTATTTGAAACGGGACTGAGTGTATGGATTCCGGCCAATTGCTATCCGTATTGCTTATTGCAGGGGCCGGTCTCATCGTCCTCACGACTTACCCCTACCTTGCGACCGGGATCGCGTACCGCGACCGCGATAACGGCCTATCGTATATCCTGTTTCTCATGGGCGTCGCGGTTTGGAACGGGCTGTTCGCCGCACAGGCGCTCGATCCACGGCCGATCGTGAAGGGGTTTTTCTTCAGCATCGCGACGTTGGGTGCTGTTCTGGCCGGCCTGGGCTGGCTGCTGTTTGCCAGTACAGCGAGTAGCACACCGCTTCTCGATCGCCGCCGACTGGTCTATCGCGTCGTTGCCCTGCTTGCTGGGATCGACATCACGCTCGCGATTACCACGCCGACACACTCGCTGTACTGGACCGTGACGGCCACTCCGTCCGTCTCGCTTGCCTTCACCGACATCGTCCCAAACGTCGGCTACTGGCTGCATACGGTGTTCCTCACGGCCCTGTTCGGTGCTGGTGCGACCCTGTTCGGCCGCGCATGGCAGAACGGAACCGACGTTGCATACACGCGATTGTATACCCTTGCCGGGTTCACGACGGCTGTGGCGATCCTCGGGAGCAGTGTCCTGCTTTCGGGCACGACATCTATCGCACCGCTTGCTGCCGGGAGTCTGACGACGATCGGCTGGATACAGGCCCAACAGAAACGGTATCTCCGGCTCCCGCGGCCATACCGGTGGCTAAACAACTTGCTTCGGTGACTGCTCGCCACTGCACCCTAACAATGTCAGCCAACAGTCTACTGTAGGCCCGGGTCCAAACTGCACCCATGACACATGTTGGGATCGTCGGGGCTGGCGTCGGCGCAGCAGCCGCGACGTACACTCTCGAGGAACCACGCGACGACGTGACCGTGACGGTCCTCGAGAAATCCGGCGGACTCTGTGGACGAGCCGCGACCAGACGCCGCGACGGGATCGTCTACGACTACGGCGCGAACTACGTCAAATCCGACGACGACCGAATCGTCGAGTTGCTGACGGAGACGCTCGACACCGAGGGGTTAGTCGACGTGACCGATCCCGTGTGGACGTTCGACCACACGGGCGAGGTGTCGCCGGGCGATGGCCGTGACGAACACAAGTGGACCTACCGCCAGGGATTGACTCAGATCGCAAAGCGGCTCTTTGCACGCACCGACGCGACCGTCCACCGCAAGACGCGCGTCGAGACGATTATCCGAACTGCGGACGAGACGTGGGAACTCGAGGACGCCTCCGGAACCCGGTGGGGCCCCTTCGACGTCCTGGTTCTGAATCCGCCAGCCCCGCAGACCGCCGAGTTGCTGCGGACGGCCGACTGGGAGAGCGACGCCCGCGAGTCGCTCCTCTCGGCCGTCGAAGGTGTTCCTTACCGAACGGTCTGGACCGGGGTCTTCCACTACCCGTTCGAACTCGAGCGTCCCTACTACGCGCTCGTGAATTCGGACAAGGCCCACGCGGTGGGCTGGGTCGGTCGCGAGGAGTGCAAACCCGGCCACGTCCCCGACGGCGAGTCGCTGCTGATCGTTCAGGCCACTCACGAGTGGTCGGTCGACCACTACGACGAGCCACCAGCCGACACGCTCGCGGAACTCGCGGCGCTGACTGCTGACCTCGTCGGCGACGAGCGCCTGCACGATCCAGACTGGACGGACCACCAGGGCTGGCGGTATGCGCTCCCGGAGGGGGAGGTCCCCCGCGAGCCACTCGCGCGTGCCGAACGCGCGGGCCTGTACTGTCTCGGCGACTGGGTCGCTGGCGAGGGACGCATCCACGCCGCGCTCCGAAACGGCCTCGCGGTCGGCGAGCGAGTCGCCGACGCCGACCTATAGCGCGGCGGTCGCTTTGTCGACTACTCTCGTATCGACGAAGACCACCACGTGATCGTCGCCCTCGATGACGGTCTCCCCGCGTGGCGTAATCAGCTCCCCATCGCGAGTGATCGCCCCGATGACGATTCCATCCGGAAGGTCAGCCATCGCCTCCTCGATCGGCGTCTCGAAGAGCACGCTGTCCGAACCGACCTCGATCTCGAGGACCTCGGCGCGGTCTGACTCGAGCATCGCGACGTTTTCCGTTCGTCGGGCGCGGGTAAAGCGGGTGATCTCCTCGGCAGTGACGAGACGGGGGTTGACACCGACGTCGAGCCCGACCGTCTCGAAGAGGTCGACGTACTCGCCGGCATCAACGACGCCGATGGTTCGCTCGACGCCGACCCGCTTTGCGAGCAGCGAGACCAGCAGGTTCTTTTCGTCGCTGTCGAGGGTGGCGACGACGAGGTCGGACTCGTCGACGTGTTCGCGGACGAGAAAGTCGATGTCGGTCGCGTCGCTTTGCAAGACCAGCGTCTCCGGCAGGTTCTCTGCCAGTTCCCGCGCCCGCGCGGGATCTTGTTCGACGAGTCGCGTGTCGATTCCCTCGGCTTCGAAGAGTCTGGCCGTCTGTGCGGCGATCTCGCCACCGCCGACGATGACGATCTCGCGGACGTCCTCGAGCGAGGGGGGTGGCGTCACGAAATCGGCAAACGAACGGACACTCTCCACGGAGCCAATGACGACGATGGCATCGTCGGCCCTGATGTCCGTCTCACCGGCCGGAATGATGATGTCGTCGCCACGCAAGAGTGCAGCGAACGTCAGCGACTCGTAGCGGTCGGCGTCCGAGACCGTCTCGCCGGCGAGCGGACTGTCGGCCATTACTTCGAACTCGGCCATCTGAACGAGCCCGTCGGCGAACGTCTCAGCGTCGTGTGCGCCGGGTAGGCCGGCGATCCGAACGATCGATTGGGCGGTCTGGAGGTTCGTCCCGACCATGAAATCGACGCCGAACGCCCCCTCGGATCGCTCCCAGGTCCGCAACAGGCCCGTTTGCTTGACGCGAGCGATCGTGAACGGATCGCCGACGGCCTTCGCCGCCCCGCAGATGACGATGTTCGTCTCGTCGATGTCGGTGCTTGCGATGACCAGATCCGCGTTCTCGATGCCGGCCTCCTCGAGCGTTTCGATGGCGGTGCCGTCGCCCTGGACGGTCAGCACATCGTGGGAGTACGTGATCGCCTCGATCCGGCTGGGGTCCGTGTCGATGACGACGACGTGGTGGTCGTGCTCGAGGCTCGCGGCGATGTTCGACCCAACCTGTCCTGCACCGACGACGATTACGCGCACCGGCGGCTCACCCGCGGCGATCGCGGACGCGAAACGGCGTGGCTCCGGCTCATGGTCTCGCTATCGGGTCCCGCCAGTAAGTCGGTTGGCCCTGCACTCGACTCGTGAACTGACCGGCCGGGCTAGCCGTCGGCAAGCAGTCTCCGACGGAGGATCAGGGCATCTCGTGGATCGTCAACTCGACGTTACGCCGCTGGCCCTCGATGTCGGCGACCAGTCGCTCGACGACGGTTTCCGCCTCCGCGAGCAGTTTGGGCTCGACCTTGTCGATGACCCAGTCTAACGAGACGAACCGCGGCAGCGAGATCGCGTTCGTATCCGCCGAGTAGGGGTTGTAGATGGCATCGAAGTAGATCCGACTCGCCGTCGGGGCGTCCGTCGGTGCCGATTCCGGCTCCGGTTCGACGCGCCACTCGCCGCGGGCGTCGATGTCGTTGACCAGCCGCCACTCGAGCGAGTGCGGCGGCGTAATGTCGGTCACCTTCGAGCGGGCGGTGTAGCTGAGTTTCCACCACGTCAGCGTGAGGTCGTAGACCGAGCCGACGTCGCCGTCGCCGTTGATCCGGACCTCCTTCAGATGGTCCGTATATCGCGGATAGTCGGCGAACGACCGCACATGCGGAAACACCTCCTCGGGTGACCGGTGGGCGAGCGTACTGAGGAGAATCCTGTCCACACCCATAGTAGGGCGCGTTCAAACGTAAGGATTTCTATAGGACCAATTGGAAGCCGCACATACTAGTGGCCCTCAGTCACTCGAGGCCGTTCGTGACCGTTCTCCATCGACGCCGTCGCGGAGCGCAGCGATGCGGTCTGCGATCGGCGGATGATGGGTCGCGAGACTGTAGAGGAGTCCTGCCTCGAGTCGAACGTCGTTTGCGTCGGCCAGCGTCTCGAGGGCGGCAATCGTCGCCTCGCGACCGACCGTTCGAGCCGCGTAGGCGTCCGCGCGAAACTCCTGCCAGCGCGCGAGCGCGCCCAGCAAGAAGACGCGATACAACACGTAGAGTCCGATGAGCGGCACGAAGTAGCCGACGAAGCCGAACGTGGCCTCGAGCCAGCCGAACTCGACCCGCTGGGCGACGAGCGCCCAGCCGCCAATGACAGCAACAGTGAGCGCCCCGCGTTGCCAGAGATGACGGTCCACGACGTGGCCGAACTCGTGAGCAAGGATTGCCTGGAGTTCGTCGTCGTCACACTCCTCGAGCAGGTAATCGGTCAGGAAGACGTATCGCCGTCTGGGAAGTGTGCCCGCGACGAGCGCGTTGGCGGTCTTGGTCGACTCGCCCTCGAGCAGGGAGATCTCGCGAGGGCGGTAGCCCGCCGCCGAACAGAGTCGCTCGATGCGCTTACGGCGCTGTCCCTCGAGCGGGACGTGATCTCGCGTGAGGACGTGTAGATACGGCGAGAGGCCGAAGCTGGCGAAGACGAGCCCGCCGAGCGTGACGATGAGGGCAAGCCGCGACACGCTGACGGCCGAGCCGAGCGCGATGACACCGCCGATTCCGACCACCGCAATGGCGATGGCGATCGTCAGCACAGTAACCACTTGCCTGACACGCCGCCACGCCGACGCCGTCGTCTCCCGCAGCGAGCGGACCGTAGGGTACGTTCCAAGTGTCATCGACACGAGTGGCACGGCGACAACGCCGAACGAAACCAGCACGGTCACGGCGAACTCGGGAACGTTGATCCCGAACAGCTCGGGTCCCGCCGTGTCGATGTGAGCCGTCGCGCGGTCCATCAGTCCGAACGCGTACACCCCCAGAATCGCGAGGGCTGGGAGTCCGAACCCGGCTGCCTGCTGGACGCGATTGAGGCGGTGCAGGCGGTCTTCGGTCGGCGTCTCCATCGCCTCGACGCGTCGAGCGTACGCTCGAAACCCGAAGAACGGCCCGACCGCAAGGACGAGAACGAACGCAGCGACGGCGAGCATAGCCTGTGTTCTGATAACACCCTCCTAAGTTATAGTTCCCATTCTACACGGCGTCCATCGACAAGGCACATGGTAACCCGAAGATTGCTGGGCACTAAAACGCGAATTATATCGACCAAGACGGTTCACACACCGATTGTACTCGAGACGTGACCGGCACCTATGAACAGTCGGCTGGCAGTATCAGCGACGACAGGCAGCGCCCCCAACACCGGACCCCTGAGCCGACACTGATCAGGGCGTCCCGACCCCGACGGCCGGCCACCGATCAAGATGCCCCGACCCCGTCTGCGGGCTCGACGTCGTGACCGGTCTCGGTAGCATGTGTCTCCAAGATCTTGATCTCGAACTCCACTCGTTCGCCAGCGAGTTCGTGATTGAAGTTGATCGTCACCGTCTCGTCGGAGACATCGACGATCCAGCCGATCTCGCCAGTCTCGCTCTCGACGAGTTCACCCACCTCGGCCGTCGTCTCGCTACGGGCCTCGAGTTCCTCGCGGGGAACCGTGACGATGGCGCTCTCATCGACGGTGCCGTAGGCCGATTCGGGCTCGAGGACGACCGTTTTCGTCTCGCCGTCGGCCATCCCCAGGACGGCCTCGTCGAGTCCCGGGAGGACGTGGCCCTCGCCGACGCGGAACTCGAGGGGTTTGAAATCGCGGGTGTCGTGGTAAATCCCCTCCTCGAGGGCAACGTCGACATCAGTGGTCTCGAACACCGCTCCTGCTGCCGGGCCGTCGACGAGGCGACCGGTCAGATGAACGATGGCGATGTGTCCAGGTTCGATCATGACTCCTCGACGGTGCAGTCGACGGCGTGGGGCATGTAGGCGTTGTTGCCGTAGCCGCTCTGGTTCCACGGATACTGGTCGTCCGCGATGCTCCGGAGCTGGTCATCCGGGTCGGAGATGGTCGCCGGCTGCGTGTAGCCCCGATCGTCGGTCGCCCGCGAGGCGAGCGTGTGGTCGCCCGTCGACGGATCTTCCCAGACATAGCGGAACTGCCGCCAGCCAGAGTTGCCATCGACCGGACCAAAGAACTCGGCTTCACCCCACGAGTCGCCGCCGTCGGTCGAGACTTCGACCATCTCGAGGCCGTCGTCGCCGGCCCACGCGACGCCGATGACCTCGATGGTGCCGGCGGGTGACGGCGAGACGGTCTGTCCTTCACCCGGATAGCCGATGAGTGACTTCTCGACCTGATCGTACATGTAGGCGTTGTTGATCGCGTCGGTCTGTTCCATCTGCTCGCGCGTGTCGTAGACCGGGATGTCCTCGTAGTGTTCTGCTCTGGTGTCTTCGTCGGGGACGATCCGATAGGAGTACTGCTGCCAGTGGGTGTAGGTCCGCTGTCCGTCTTCCGGCGCGCCTTCTTCTTCCCAGTCGGTGCCGATAACCATCGTCTCCATGACGTGCATCCGGTTGACCCATTTGACGTTGTTGCAGCCGAACCAGCCGGGCACGAGCAACCGGACCGGGAACCCGTGGTCGGGCGAGACCGGCGACCCGTTCATGTTGTACGCCAGCAACGTGTCGTCCAACACTTTCTCCATCGGGATCGACCGGGTGAAGACGTCTTCCCCTTCCGGGTGTTCGCCGCCCATCACGGTAAGGAAATACCCCTCGCTCGTCTCGGCTCCGTAATACTCGAGAATCTCAGACACCGGCGTCCCTGTCCAGACGGTGTTACCGACAGCACCGAACGTCCACTGGTTGCCACCGACTTGCGGGTCGAAGTACGACCGACCGTTCCCGGCACACTGCATCGTGTGGGTGACCGATTCGGTGCTGAAGGAGTGTTTGAGCTCCTCCATCGACAGGTCGACCTCATCGTCGACGAGCCCGGTCAGTGAGACGGTCCAGTCCGATTCCTCGATGTCGGGGGTCGGGTAGTGATTCCGGATGTAGTGTTCCTCACGCGGCGTAATGTAGTCCGTATACGTCGCTCTGGCGGCTGCCTCCGCGTTCTCCGGCTCCGGCGACAGGATTCGCAGCCCCGGATACCGTTCCTCGAGTGATGGACCGCCATCTCCGCCGCCGTCCCCGCCGTCCCCACCGTTCGATCCATTGCCGTCGCCGCTTTCTGCACAGCCGGCGAGAACGCCGACACCGGCCAGCGCCCCGGTTGCCATCAGAAATCGCCGTCGTTCGACGAACCGATCGCGTCGCGAGCCGTCCGCTGCCCCGTTCCCCTCGCTCGATTGCTGACGTGACATACCGTGTATTGTCCATGGTGGACAATATCAAACATTGGCTGGTCCACACCAACCCTACTCGGAGACAGTTACCGTCCCGACCATCCCCTGTCCGGCGTGGGGCGTACAGACGTAGACGTACTCGCCGGGGACGGGAAACTCGTGTTCGAAGGTTCCGTCGACGGCCATGATGGCGAAGTGGTCGTCACCCTCATAGGACGTAAACGGCTCTGCACCCTCCGGATTTTCACACTTCGGCGACGCGTCCGGATGGCTCGTGACGTTGTGTCCCTCGCTCAATGCGGTCCATCTGACGGTGTCGCCGACCGCGATCTCGACCGCTTCGGGCTCGAACCGGAGGCGTCCCTCTGGACCAACATCGACGTCGGTGACACCGCCGTTCTCGTCGTCTGTTCCGTTCTGCTCACCGGTATCGCCACTGGAACACCCTGCCAGGGCCATGCCAATCGTGACCGTCCCAGCCGTCCGAAGGAACGTGCGTCGTTCGATCATCGTACAGGCCATCGCAAGCCACGGGCCCCCATATAATCTGAATTGGCACAGGCCAACCGCAGCCCCCTCGAGACACAGTCATAATCGCCAGGAGACGTTACCGTCGTTTGATCACTCGTCTGGGATCGGCGGTCTAGACAGCGATCGGAACGATTTTTCAGCCCGTCTCGAGCCTTACGGAGAAGACGAGTCGCGTCTTAAAATAAATAGTACATATTTAACCACACCCATGGTATATTACCACATGCGCGAGCTGACTTTCGCGCTCGAGTATCAGGACGGGGTCGATCCCGTGATGGACGCGTTCATGGAATACCCAACGCTGTCCTCGGACTCGATCGCCAGTTGCGTCCGACGGGATCGGCTGTGGTGTATCGAGCGGTTCGTGGGACCCGAAACGGCGCTCGACCGGATCGAGCGCCTCAGACTCGAGGCGGACACGCCGACCGAAAAAATGACCGAGACGGACTGTGGCGCGGTTCGACAACACGAGGTTCTCGAGCGTTCCTCGACGACGCTCGTCTTCTACTCGTTTCTGAAACGGCTCCACACCTGTAACTCCGTGGCAGCCCTCGCGGCCAGACACCTCGACCTCGGGCTCGTCTTTCAGTCACAGCGACGCGGGAATTGCCACGAGTGGCGTCTGCTCATGCCATCGGACGAGAACGTCGACGTCTTCTCGGAAAAAGCCCAAACCCATCTCGATGACGGGGTCCGATTTACCATCGGTCGCCTCGGCGACGCCGAACAGTTAAACTACGACTCGCTGGCGACCGTCTCGATGCCCCGCGAACAGCGAGCCACACTCCGGGCGGCCATCGAACACGGCTACTACGAGACGCCACGGGAGATCACCATCAGCGAACTTGCGGCCGTCCTCGACGTGCCCCAATCGACGGTGTCCTATCGTCTCCGGCAAGCCGAAGCCCAACTCGCCAAGGGCTACCTCCATCGCTCCGATGAGACGTTCCGAACGCAGGCTGCACACTCCACATGATCGTGGCAGCAGGTTCCGGGCTCGTGTTCGGTCACGCGAGACGACCCCACGCGATGTGATCCCAGAGGCGTTCGTAGGCGTAGTACGTCCCGGTTTTGACCACGTTAGCCACGAGGCCGATGTCGATGGCAGTCCGTACGTCCCCGAGGACGACCCAGGCGACGACGACGGTGACCGCGACCATCAGAAGCCGATAGCCCAGCGTCTTGATCACCGCCCGCTTTCGCGCCTGAAACGGACGAGGCGTGCTGTCCGTTGAGCGATCCATAACACTACTAACCACGATCTGGGCGATAAATGTAACCAGTACAGGGTTCGTTATCTCATTCATATAATGATATCTGGTTTCTCCCCTTCGAACCGCAACGTACGGACTGGCACAACTGTGTGTGTCGCGTACTGAGCGCCGCCCAGCATGACAATCTTCTATACGCGGCCTCGACAAGCGCGAGCCATGCGAGACGTCTGTATCGTCGGCGGCGGCACCGCCGGCCTCGCCGCGTCGATCTTCACCGCCCGCGCGGGACTGGACACCCTCGTCGTTGACGGGGGCGAATCGATCCTCGCGCGCAACGCTAGCCTCGAGAACTACCCCGGCTTCCCGGACGGCGTCGACGCCCGTCGGTACCTGCAACTCACCCGCGAACAGGCCCGAAAAGCAGGTGCAGAATTCGAACTCGGGCGTGTGACGCGTGCCGAGCCGATCGATGAGGACGATCTCGAGGAGGGCTTCGTCCTCGAGATCGAGGGCGGCGAACCGATCGAGACGCGCCGTATTATCGCGGCTTCGTGGTCGGACAGCGAGTATCTCGTCCCGTTAGACGTAGGCCGCATCCAGCGCGGGAGCAAACACTTCGTCGACACCGACGACGCCGGTCGGACGGCCGTCGACGGCGTCTATGCTGCGGGCCGACTCGCGGACGAACCCCATCAGGCGATCGTCGCGGCCGGCCACGGCGCGAAAGTCGGGCTCGCCGTAATCCACGACTCGGATGCGAACTTCTATCACGACTGGGTCGTCCCCGCGGGCTACTTCACCGGCCGCGGCCGCGAGGTGCCACCGGGCTGTGAGGAGATCGACGACGAAGAGCGCCGCGCGCGTGACGAACAGGCACGAACGCGGCTGCTCGAGGCCTTCGCGGAACCGCTTGATGAGGTGCCGACGATGCACCCGAGCGTCGAGGACGACTGAGTCATACGGACTGCTGTCAGTCAGTTCCGGCGCACCCGCAGGACGGTCGCGGGTACGCCGGTAAATCGTGACAGCAGACCGTATCAGCCACGCGACGCGACCGTATCCTTTTGCCGAACGCGTGCGTCGACTCGGTCGATGGAGGTCGCCATCCTCACCGTCGGCGACGAAGTACTCGCCGGGGATATCGCGAACACGAACGCACAGTGGCTCGCGACCCGGCTGACCGACAGCGGCGTGACCGTCGACCGAATCCTGACGCTCCCAGACGATCGTGACCGCATTGCGGCGACGATCGACGAGTGGACGGCTGACGTCGACGCCGTGATCGTGACTGGTGGCCTCGGCGGCACCCACGACGACGTCACCGCCGACGCGCTTGCGGACGCGTTCGACCGCGAGCTGGTCGTCGACGAAACTGTCCGACAGGACGTCATCGAGACCGTCGCGAACTACCGGAATCTCGATCCTGAGACGGTCACGGCCGCGGAACTCGACTTCGATGTCGACGCGTGGGCGGCGCTGCCCGCTGGGAGCCGCCCCCTGCACAATCCGGAGGGGCTGTGCCCCGGCTGTGTCCTCGAGAGCGTCTACGCGTTCCCGGGCGTGCCCGCGGAGATGCAGGCGTTGTTCGAGCAGGTCGCCGCGGAGTTCGATGGCGAGACGATCTCGCGGATCGCGTACACGCCCCAGCCGGAGGGGACGATGGCCGAGGCCATCGACGGCGTTCGCGAGCACTTCGACGTGACGATCGGCAGCTATCCGGCGACGGAGCGACAAAACCGGCTGAAGGTGACCGGCACCGATCCTGCAACCGTCGACGCGGCCCTCGAGTGGCTCGCCGAGCGGGTCGATCTCGTAGCCGAGGAGTAGAACAGGTGCCGGCGCGCAGTCGGCGACGCCTCGCTACGCTTAACACACCCCGAGAGAGACTAGCAGCCGAATGCTCGAGGGAGTCAACGTCGCGCTCGGAGTGACGGGGTCGATCGCGGCCGTCAAGACGGTCGAACTGGCCCACGAGTTGCGACGCCAGGGTGCCACAGTTCGCGGGGTGATGACCGGCAGTGCACAGGGGATCATCCACCCCTGGGCCGTCGAGTTCGCCACCGACAACGACGTGGTCACGGAGATCACCGGCAGCGTCGAACACGTCGAGCTCTGTGGGTACGACGGCTGGGCCGACGTCTTTCTGATCGCACCAGCGACGGCCAACACCGTCGGCAAGATCGCCGGGGCCGTCGACGACACGCCCGTGACGACGTGTGCGACGACCGCACTCGGTGCCGACACGCCGGTCGTGATCGCCCCCGCGATGCACGAACCGATGTACGACCACCCCGGCGTGCTCGAGGCGATCGACACCGTCGCCGAGTGGGGCGTCGAGTTCGTCGACCCGCGCATCGAGGAAGGGAAAGCCAAGATCGCAAGCGAGGACGCAATCGTCTCCGACGTGGCCCGTGCGGCCGGCGACCGGCCGCTTGCAGGCAAGCACGTCGTCGTGACCAGCGGGGCGACCAGCGAGGCGATCGATCCCGTCCGCGTCATCACGAACCGCTCGTCGGGGAAGATGGGCCGCGCCGTCGCACAGGCCTGCTACGTCCGCGGCGCAGACGTAACGCTCGTCCACGACGGTCCCGACGTGCCCTACGCCACAGTCCAGCAGGTCGAAAGCGCCGCGGAGATGCTCGCGGCCACTCGCGAGGCCTGTGACGACGCCGACACGCTCGTCTCGGTGGCCGCCATCAGCGACTACACCGTCGAGGCAAGCGACGAGAAGTTGCGTTCGGGACAGGAGCTCACGCTCGAGCTCGAGCCGACGCCGAAACTCATCGACGAGATTCGCGACGAGTACCCCGAGTTGCCGATCGTCGGCTTCAAAACCGAGACCTCCGGCGACGAGGGGGCGATGATCGAACAGGCCAGACAGACCTTGGAGCGGGCCGGGCTCGCCTTTGTCGTCGCCAACGACGCGAGCGTAATGGGATCGGAGACGACGTGTGCCCTGTTGGTCCACGCGGACGACGCCGCTCGCTACGAGGGGACGAAAGCTGGATTGGGTGGCGAGATCGCCGACTCGATCGCGGCGATGCTTGGCGTCGGGTCGACGGGCAGCTAAGGTCGGAAGGGAGAATTATGTCTATTTATCAACAGATGTAACTCGCCGTGTGGCTGGGCCGTGACCTCGTGACACCACCGCTCTCGACAAGCCCGTCAAGACAATTATATGGATGGAATTCATTCGTTCGAACTAATGAGTATTCGATCTTATCAAAGGGGAGTGCAAGGCCGGGCCGGCCCGGCACTGGGAGGTGACTGAGGTGGCACAACAGCTACGGACTGAGGACGCTTCGACGGCCGACAGTGACGAGCACGACGTGACCGACGAACCGCTCTCGAAAGGCGAGGTCTTCGAAGTCCTGCGGAACCAGCGACGGCGCTACGTCGTGCAGTATCTCAAACAGGACGAGCGGCCGGTCGAACTCGGCGATCTCGCCCAGCAAGTCGCCGCCTGGGAGTACGACACGACACTCGAGGGTGTCACACCCGAGCAGCGAAAGCGGGTCTATACGACGCTCCAGCAGACCCATCTCCCGAAGATGGACTCGACCGGCATTCTCCGCTTCGACTCCGATCGGGGCCTCATCGAGTCGACCGACCGAACCCGAGACATCAGCGTCTATCTCGAGATCGTCCCCGGCCGAGAGTTCGCATGGCGGGAGCTATATCTCTCCATGGGGGCGATCAGTTGTGCACTGGCCGCGTCGCTCTGGCTGGAGATCTATCCGCTAAGCCAGTTCTCGGATCTGACCTGGCTGTCCGTCATCGCAGGCATGTTCACGGTCACAGCGGCTGCACACATCTACTACGAGCGAAACATGCGTCTCGGACACGGCGACCAGCCGCCGGAACTCAGCTACAACGAGTGACGACTGGCAGTGAACACCCCGGCCAGCCCGGACTCGTGATCGTGTGGGCAGCAAACACATCCCGCCGCTTGGCGGCTCACTCGGCCGGATCGTCAACTTTTACTCTCCGACCGTCCGACCGACGACATGGATCAACTCAAGCAGTCCCTCCTCGACGCGCCGATCATCGAGAAGAACGGCTATCATTACTTCGTGCACCCGATCAGCGACGGCCTCCCCAAACTCGAGCCGGGTCTGTTGCGCGAGATCGTCATCCGAATCATCCGCAAGGCCGAACTCGAGGACGTCGATCGGATCGTCACGCCTGCAGCGATGGGCATTCACATCTCGACGGCTGTCTCGCTGATGACCGACATCCCGCTGACCGTGATCCGAAAGCGCAAGTACGGGCTCGAGGACGAGGTCGCGATCTCCCAGCAGACCGGCTACTCGGAGAACGAGATGTACATCAACGACGTCCGCGAGGGCGAGCGCGTGCTCGTCATCGACGACGTGCTCTCGACGGGCGGGACGCTCGCAGCGGTGCTCACCGCACTGGACGACATCGGTGCGGAAGTCATCGACACGGTCGCCGTGATCAAGAAGGTCGGCGGCGAAAACAAGGTCGACGACGCCGGCTACGACGTCAAGACGCTGATCAACGTCGATGTCGTCGATGGCGAGGTCGTCATCGTCGACGAGGAAGGCGATTCGTAAGCGAGCGTCGACGCCTGTTCCAGCACCCGCCGCTGGATCGACCGCAGACGAGAGGCTGGATTGTCACCGGTGACTGTGGAGTTCGGACGACGAGTAGCGACAGGACTCGCTGTCGGCGGTCGAATCGGTCCATGTCGGCCCAACACAAGGAATATGGTCGCAGAATCGGAATCTCACGCGTATGGCTGGGAATAGTGTCGGGTCAGGTGAACGCACTCGGCTGGGACGGCGTTCGTTTCTGACGCGTGCGGGGGCCCTTGGGGGTGCAGGACTGGCAGGCTGTCTCAACTTCGACAGCGCCACGACCGACGGACCGGCCGCGGAACTGATCGAGGAGGGATTCGCGGCAGCGGACATCGAGCCGCCGTTCGAAACGACGATCGCCATCACGCAGGACGAAGAGCGAACCCGGTTCGCACAGCTCCTTCAGAGCGAACTCGACGGAACCGGCTTTTTCGATGTCGAAATCGAATCGCGGGATTTCGGCTCGCACGTCGAGGCGATGCTTTCTGCGGCAGACACGGAAGAAAACGCCATCTTCGTTTCGAGTTTGACCGGCGGCTGGGATCCCAGCAACTACGTCACCATGCTCTTTCACTCGGAGAACCGGACGCCAAACGGGCTCAACGTCGGCCACTACGAAAACGAAACCGTCGACGAGTACATCGATGCTGGGCTCACCGAGACCGACCCCGACGAACGTGTCGAGATCTATCGGAACCTCCAAAAAGAACTGGTCGCGGACTCGCCGGCATCGTTCGTCCGGTTTCGCGAGGCCACCCACGTCTGGAATGGCGATGTCGTCAACGACTGGCAGACGTACCCGCTGCAGCCGGGCTCATACTACGCGGTGTACGCCCCCTGGGCCGGTGTCTACACCGACCTCGAGAACGAAACCGAATTCGTCGGCGATTTCGGCAGCGATGTCACGAACTACGATCCCGTCGAAATAAATGGCACCGTCTCGAGTCAGGCGACGGCGCTCGTCTACGAGCAACTCGTCGGCGTCGACTTCGACGGCGAGGTCCAGCCGATGCTCGCGACCGACTGGGAACAACTCGACGCGACGACGTATCGGTTCTCTCTCCGCGAGGGCGTCGAGTTCCACAACGGCGAAGTGCTTACGGCTACCCACGTCAAGCGCTCGTTCGAGCGCTACGAGGGAACGACACGGGAGAGCGACGTCTACGACTGGTACGAGAGCAGCACGATCATCGACGATCACACGATCGAGATCAATTGCTGGCGGGAGTATGGCCCGTTCGAGACGGCACTGTTCAACGTCTCGATCGTCCCGCTGGCCGCGATCGATGGTGAAGGCGAAGCCGACCACGACCTCGAGACGGAGCCGATCGGAACCGGCCCATACCGGTTCGTCGAACACGAGTCTGGAACCCACTGGCGACTGCGCCGGTTCGACGACCACTGGTTTGCAGGCGACGAGACGGTCCCCGCGACCCCACCGATCGAAACCGTCACGCTCGAGATTATCACCGACCAATCGTCCCGGCAGGCAGCCCTCGAGCGCGGTGATCTCCACTTCAGCTACAACCTGCCGTCGGCGAGTCTCAGCGATTTCGAGGCGAACGACGACTATGGCGTCGGCCGGCGTGTCAGTGGTGGGTTCGATATGATTCTGTATCCCTGCTATCTGCCCCCGTTTTCGGAGCCGTCGGTTCGCCGCGGCTGTAACATGTTGGTTCCGCGCGAGCGTACCCTCGAGACCGTCTATCACGGCATCGGACAGGTGGCGTATACACCGATCTCACCGCTGCTCGAGGACTACGCAGCTGAATCGTTTCAGGAAGCGATCGCAAACGAGTACGTTCGCTCGAACTGACACTGATGTCACTCGGTCGATACGTGGGTCGACGGCTGGCGGTCACGGTGCCGGTCTTAGTCGGCGTCACCGCACTGACGTTCTCGTTCGTCCACCTGTTGCCGGGTGATGCGGTCGACGCGATCGTAGGCGTTCGAGACGTGAGCCCTGCGACCGAGGCGGCGATCCGGGCCGAATATCACCTCGATCAGCCGGTATGGGACCAATACCTGTTGTGGCTGCGTGATGCGCTCACCCTCGAGTTCGGCGAGTCGCCGGTCACCGGCCGCGACGTGTCGGCGACGATCAGCCGCCGGCTTCCGGCGACGCTCGCACTCGGTGGGGCGGCGTGGCTGCTCGCGCTCGCGATCGGCATTCCCGCAGGGATCGTCGCCGCCGTCAGCGCGGGCGAGCCGGCCGACGAGGCCGGGCGGATCGCGGCGCTTGCCGGGATCGCGACGCCGAACTTCTGGCTCGGCCTCATCCTGTTGTTCGTCTTCAGCGTCCGGCTCGGCTGGTTTCGGGTTCTCCCACCGGACGCACCGCTCGTGAGTCTCGCGACCGCGAAGTTTCTCGTGTTACCGACGATCACGCTGGGAACAGCTTCGGCCGCGCTCGTCATGCGCCTGCTCCGGTCGTCGGTGCGACGAGAACTCGACGCACCGTATGTCACAGCCGCGCGCGCGAAGGGGCTCCCGGAACGGACGGTGATCCTGAAACACGTCTTGCGAAACGCCTTCCTGCCGGTCGTCACCGTCGCTGGCCTCCAGCTTGCGTTCCTGGTCGACGGGGCCGTCGTCGTCGAGGGGATCTTCTCCTGGCCGGGTATGGGCCGACTGCTGGTACGGTCGATTCTTCGGCGGGATTACCCCGTTATTCAGGCGATCGTCCTCGTCATTGGCACCGCGATCGTCCTTGCAAATCTGCTCGTCGACATCGTCTACGCGATCCTCGATCCACGCATTCGATACTAACAGATGAGCGACCGACAGCCCACCACCGACCGCGGCCGCATTCGCATCGTCGGCTTCGACGATGCCGCCGAACAGAAGCGGGACAGCGACACGAGTAGCGACGCTGCCAACGCAGATGGCGCGGCGACTGACCAACACATCGCCTCGAGGGCGGCCACAGGCATCGAATCGACGACAGCGTCGACGTCGGCGCTCGCTCAGCCAGGACGTCGTCTCGAGAACGCGTGGCGGCGGTTCCGCCGGAACCGGTCGGCAATGGCCGGGCTGGCAGTCCTCATCGTCATGACGGTGCTCGCAGTCTTCGCCCGGCCGATCGCGGTGTCGACGACCGAGGTGACGATCACGCTGCAGCCGTTCTCGCTGGCACCCTCCGATCCAGCTGCGATGTTCGTCGGGCCGCCGAACGCCCCGCCCTCGCTGGCACATCCTTTCGGAACCGACTGGGCGGGCCGCGATCAGTTCTCGCGGGTGCTCGTCGGCGGTCGGTACACGCTCAGTATCGGTCTCGTCGCCGTCGGGCTGGCGCTCTGTGTCGGCGTTCCGCTGGGTGCGATCGCCGGCTATTTCGGCGGCTGGATCGACGAGGTGATCATGCGGATCGTCGACGTGCTCTATGCGTTCCCGTTTCTGGTGTTGGCGATCGCCATCGTTCCGATCCTCGAGCCGGTGCCGATCCTCGGGAGCGGCTACTGGACGGTGGTGGTCGCACTCGCCGTCACCGGCTGGGTCGGCTACGCCAGACTGATACGCGGCGAAGTCCTCTCGGTGCGCGAACGCGAGTACGTTACGGCCGCGCGGGCGCTCGGCGTTCCCGATCGGACGATTATCCGACGGCACGTCGTGCCAAACGCCATCGCCCCCGTCGTCGTCCAGGCGACGCTCAACATCGGGACGGTCGTCCTCACTGCGGCGGCGCTTGGCTTTCTCGGCCTCGGTCTCGAGCCCGGCAGCGCCGAGTGGGGCGCGATGCTCGCACAGGGCCGCAGCTCGCTGCTCCGGGGCGACTGGCACGTGACCGCCTTCCCCGGGCTCGCGATCTTCCTGTTCGTGCTGGCGATCAACCTCGTTGGTGACGGGATCAACGATGCGCTCGAGCCCGACCGGGACGTCGACGACGATCGGAGGCGGATGCGCTGATGGCGCTGCTCGAGGTTGAAGATCTGGTCGTCCAGTACTACACCGACGACGGCGTGGTTCGGGCGGTCGACGGCATCAGTTACGAGATCCGTGCCGGCGAGACGGTCGGCCTCGTCGGCGAGAGCGGAGCCGGGAAAAGCGCCGCCAGCCGCGCGGTGCTCCGCCTGCTCGACGGGGCAGGTGAGATCGTAGGCGGTGAAATTCGGTTTCGCGGCCGCGACATTCGCGAGTTATCGGCCGACGACCTCCGGGCGATCCGTGGCAACGAGATCGCGATGGTCTTTCAGGACGCCGGCGCGGCACTCAACCCCGTCTACACCGTCGGCGAACAGATCGCTGAGACGATCCGCGCCCACGAAGACGTCACCGACAGCGAAGCCCGTGACCGGACGATCGCCCTCCTCGATCGGGTCGGAATTCCGAACCCAGCTGCCCGATACGCCGACTACCCCCACGAGTTTTCCGGCGGAATGCAACAGCGGGCCGTCATCGCAATGGCGCTGTCCTGTGATCCCGCCGTGCTCATCTGCGACGAGCCGACGACCGGACTCGACGTGACGGTCCAGGCCGGCATCCTCGAGTTGCTCGCGGAGCTCGCAGCCAAATCAGAGACGGCGATCCAACTGGTGACTCACGATCTCGGCGTCGTCGCCGAGCTCTGTGACCGGGTGCTGGTCCAGTACGCCGGCGAGATCGTCGAGCGCGCGCCGGTCGACGAACTGTACTACGATCCCAAACACCCCTACACCGTCGGGCTGTTAGCCGCGACACCACGGCTCGGTGACGACCGCAAGCGTCTGCCGACGATTCCGGGGACGGCCCCCGATCTCGTGGCTCCGCCGACGGGCTGTCGGTTCCACCCGCGCTGTCCGTACGCGGAGGACTGCTGTGCCAGCCGTCGGCCGTCGCTTGTCGATCCGGTGTCAGGTCGGCCGGCCGATGGCGATCCCGACGCCCACGTCGCCGCCTGCCTCGAGTACACTGGCGACCTCGAGGCCGGGCTGGACTACGAGGTGCAGGTGAGAGACGATGCGGACAGTGACTGCCGCGAACAGAAACAGCAAGGTGAACCGCGATGACCGGCCGCGATGACGAGCCGCTGTTGCGCGCCGAGGGGCTTGCGACACACTATACCACCGCCGACGGCATCCTGGATCGGCTGCTCGGGCGCGGCGAGACGGTTCGGGCGGTCGACGGCGTCGACCTCGAGCTTCACGCCGGCGAGACGGTCGGTCTGGTCGGCGAGAGCGGCTGTGGCAAGACCACGCTCGGCCGCACGCTCGTCGGACTGCTCGAGCCCGCCGCTGGCTCGGTCACCTACCGCGGGACCGACCTCACCGCGTGCGCTCGAGGTGAGCTGCGGGAGCTGCGAAGCGAGATCCAGTACGTCTTTCAGGACCCGCTCTCGAGTCTGAATCCGCAGTTGACCGTCGCCGAGAGTATTGGCGAAGCGCTCGCAGTCCACGACGTGGTGCCGCCAGCGCGCCGCGACGAACGGGTTCGAGAGTTGCTCGAGACGGTCGGCCTGCAGGCCGATTACGCGACCCGATATCCCCACGAGTTCTCCGGCGGGCAGCGCCAGCGGATCGGCATCGCCCGCGCGCTCGCCGTCGAACCCGAGATGCTCATCTGCGACGAGCCGGTGTCCGCGCTCGACGTTTCGGTTCAGGCCGGGATTCTCAACCTGCTGGCCGACTTGCAAGACCGGTTTGGACTCTCCTATCTGCTGATCACCCACGACCTCTCGGTCGTCGAGCACCTCGCCGACCGGGTGGCCGTGATGTATCTCGGTCGGTTCGTCGAAACGGGACCGACCGCTGAGGTCTTTGCCGATCCCTCTCATCCCTACACCGAGGCACTGCTGTCTGCGATTCCCGAACCCGACCCCCGCTGGGACGGCGACCGGATCGTCCTCGAGGGAGCCGCCCCTTCGCCGAGCGACATCCCGCCGGGCTGCCGATTTCATCCGCGCTGTCCGCGGGTACTCCCGCCCGCGGCGTCCGACCTCGTCGACGACGAGTTCCGCGCCGTGATGGCGCTGCGAATCCGACTGAGCGACGTTGACGACGACGCTGGACTCGCGGCGCTGCTCCCGCGAGTTGACGACCACACAGCCGGTCCGGCTGCGCTCCGAGATGCCTACGACATCCCCCGACAGCTCTCCGATCCGGACGCCGACGACGCGCTCGCTGACGCGCTCGAGGCCGCCGTAGACGGAAATCTCGAGGACGCACGGACCCGGCTCGCGTCGGCGTTCGAGACGCCCTGTGAAACGACCGAACCGGTGCTAACGCCGGGGTCAGCATCCCATCCGATTGCTTGCCATCGGTTCGACGACCGGTTTACAGGTGATACCGACGCCGCCGAGTCCGGCACCCGACCGACCGACAAATGACTCGAGACGCCCGCCTACGCGAGCGCGCGACCGACGAGCGCACGCGGACGATCGACTGGGCGGCACTCAGCCACGCGGTGACGCCGCAGGCACTTCGCTATCCGGCGATCGATGTCGGCGTGTCGACGGACAAACGGCGGTACGAACCCGGCGACCCGGTCGACATCACGATCACGTTTCGCAACCGGCTCCCGATCCCGATCCGGATTCGGACGGATTCGCCGAACTACTGGTACTGGACCGTCGACGGACTCCGCTCGGCGTCACAGGTACCTCGAGCGGTGCCCGACCGGCCCGCCGCGTTTTCGTTCACGCGGCGTGAACGCAAACGCTTCCAGCGGCAGTGGCACCAGCGAATGCAAGTCAGCGAAGACGAATGGCAGCCGGTCGATCCCGGTACGTACACGCTTGCAGTGTCTCTCACTCGCTCGGACGCTGCTGCTCGCGGGCTCATCGATCACACCACCATCGAAATCGTCGACTGACCTGCTGGATTTCCGACGGTGGATTCGTGGCCAGCGGCTCGAGGAGGGTGTGCTCGAGCGCGGCGCTGAACGGTTGTCATCGGCGTGTTCACGGTCAGAAAGCGCGAGAAGGCGTTGAATTGTGAGTCACTCCTCGTTCTGTGCTGTCCGATTCGAGATCCGACCGTGCTCGAGATGGAACTCCCGGATTCGGTCACGCCAAAACGTCGCGGGAGGAAGATTTGAGCCACGCCGACTTCGGTCGCTTCGGTCCCTCGTCGTCTAGTTCAAATCTACTCGTCGTCTTTCGACGAATTCCGGACTCACTCCTCGCTCCACTCGTTGTTCGTCGGTGAATTCGTCAAAAGTAGCGGGAGGTAGATTTGAACCACGGTCGCAGCGAAGCTGCTTCCTGACTCAAACTACAACCGTGCTATGGTTGGCGCTCACGAGTTAGTTCGCGCCAAAACATAGCGGGAGGTAGATTTGAACTACCGATCTGCGGGTTATGAGCCCGCCGGAATCTCCTGGCTATCCCATCCCGCTACCTGTTCATACCCGAGTCGCCTAGTTAAGGGTTGTGATTCGGCTGCCGTATGCGGGTTTCTCCCGTTAGTCCTGATGGACCTGCCACGTATAGAGGCTCTCACAGGTGTAGTTAACGAAGAAGCCGACGCCAATTCCGACGACGTTCGCCAGCACATACCAGACCGCAAACCGGCGAACCAGAACAGCTAGTACCGCCAGCGTCACGAGAAACCCACCAAGTCGGACCACGTTTGAACGCAGGAATCGCTTCCCCAGGGGTCGAAGTCCACTCTTTCCGTAGTCAGCAAACGTCCATCGTTCGTTGACCGCAAAGATTACCGCGATGCCGAGCTCCCAAGAGAGCACTTTCGCGATAACCGGACCGAGAACTGTCGCCTCGACTAACAACACGAGAACCACATTGTCGACGGCCGCTCCGACGGCACCGACGCCGACGAACTGCCCGAATCGCGTCGTCGAACACAGCGCGCGAACCCGCATCCGGACGGCCTCTGACAGGGAATTACTCATCGTCGTATTCGGTCTCGAGCGTACCGGTCACTGTCGACGGCTTGGATTTCCATCTTCCGGTCGCCGCGTAAAAATAGCAACTAAGAGACAGATCTGTGAACTCGAGCACGCTGTCTGAGTCGCCGATGGAAGCCGGTCATGAATGGACTGGGCGGACAGAACTCGGGACGAGAGTGTATCGATGCCGATCAGATCGCGAGATCGGCTTTCGGCCGGATAACTTCGACATCCTCGGCCTCGACATGGTCGACCTCGAGGAAGTGTGGCATGTAGTTCCGTTTCTCGTAATCCTCGTATTCGTCTTCCTTGCCGACGGTACACCAGAGCTGGACCCGGTCAGGACCGTGGTACTCGCCGTTTCTGTTGATCCCAAAACAGACCACTTCCGACTCCCCGTATCGGATGATGGCCCCATTTCGAATGCCGGGATCGCCGTGGATGATGAGCTGCTTCATGCCTTCAGCTTCACAGGAGAGCGGATTAAACGCTTCGGAGGCTGCTGTCGCCTCGCGAGGCGGACGACAGAAAGCAGCCTTGTCTGCACGTCAACAGCGAGCGTGGCCGGCAGCCCGTCGTCGCCCGTGGGCGGTGGCCCGGCGGCTATCAAACGGTTTTTAAACAGCGCTGCCATAGGCCACAGCAAGTGAGATAACCATGCAGATGCCACGCCGATTCAATACGTACTGCCCGCACTGCAACGAACACCACGAACACGAAGTCGAAAAGTCCCGAACGGGCCGCTCCTCGGGGATGAAATGGGACGCTCGCCGTACCCGGCGCAACAGCGCGTCGATCGGGAACTCCGGTCGCTTCTCGAAGGTGCCCGGTGGCGAGAAGCCGACCAAGAAGACCGACCTCAAGTACCGCTGCAACGAATGTGGCAAAGCCCACCTCCGCGAGGGATGGCGCGCTGGCCGACTCGAGTTCCAGGAGTGATTTCAATGGCAGGAAACTTCTACAGCGTCCGATGCGGTGACTGCGAGAACGAACAGACCGTCTTCGGCAAGGCCTCCACGGAGGTCGCCTGTGCCGTCTGTGGCACGACGCTTGCGCGACCGACCGGCGGCAAAGCCGAGATCGAACACGAGATCATCGACACAGTCGAGTCACGATGAAATACAGCGGCTGGCCCGACCCCGGCGAACTCGTCGTCGGCAAGATCGACGAAATCGAGGACTTCGGTGTCTTCGTCGATCTCGAGGAGTACGAGGACAAGCGCGGACTGATCCACATCTCCGAAGTCGCAAGCGGCTGGATCAAAAACGTCCGCGACCACGTCCGCGAGGGCCAGATCGTCGTCTGTAAGGTCCTAGATGTCGACGAGAGCTCCCAGCAGATCGACCTCTCGCTGAAAGACGTCAACGACCACCAGCGCTCCGACAAGATTCAGGAGTGGAAAAACGAGCAGAAGGCCGACAACTGGATGGAACTGGCCTTCGGCGACGACATCGACGACGAGGCCTACACCGCGATCGCCAACGAACTGATCGGGGCCCATGGAAGCCTCTACGACGGCTTCAAGCAGGCCGCGATCCACGGTGAGGAAGCGCTCGAGAACACTGATCTCGACGACGACGAGATCGACGAGATCGTCGAGACGGCCCGCGAGAACGTCTCGGTGCCGTATGTCAACGTCACTGGCTACGTCGACTTGGAGAACCCGTCGCCAAGCGGTGTCGACGGCATCCGCGAGGCTCTCGAGGCGGCCGAAGGCAACGGCGAAGTGCCCGAGGAAGTCGACCTCGAAGTGAGCTACGTCGGCGCGCCCGAGTACCGCATCGAGGTGCAGGCACCCAACTACAAGACCGCCGAATCCCAACTCGAGGATAGCGCCGACCGCGCGATCGCCGCAATCGAAGGCCACGACGGCAGCGGCGAGTACCATCGCGAGCGACGCACCGACGACGAGTAATGAAATCCGACATTCGGGTGTGTTCGGCGTGGCGGACGGCCCACGACCGCCCGGTGTATACCCTTTCTGCGGTCTGTCCCGAGTGCGGTGCCGACGCCGAAAACAGCGCGCCGGCTCCGTTCGACCCCGAAGATCCCCACGGCGAGTACCGACGCGCTCTTAAACGTCGCAATCGCTGATACGGTATGGACGAACTCGAGATCGACGTAGTCGCCGAGGTCGAACTGGACGACCCCGTCCTCGTCGAGGGGTTGCCGGGGGTCGGACACGTCGGCACGCTCGCCGTCGAACACTTGCTCGAGGAACTCGAAGGCGAGAGCACGCTCGTCCGACGGGTCTACTCCCGCGAGTTCCCGCCGCAGGTAAGCATCGAGAACGGCGTCTCAGAACTGACCTGTGCTGAGGTCTACGCCGTCGACGTTCCCGACGGCAGGGATCTCCTGCTTTTGACCGGCGATCATCAGGCCCAGAGCAACGCCGGCCACTACACGCTGACCGACGCCTTCCTCGATATCGCCGCGGAGTTCGGCGCGACGGAGGTGTATGCACTCGGTGGCGTCCCGACCGGTGAACTCATCGACGAGTACGCCGTCGTCGGGGCCGTCAGCGACGAGTCGTTGCTCGAGGGACTCGAAGACGCTGGCGTCGAGTTCCGCGAGGACGAACCCGCCGGTGGCATCGTCGGTGTCTCCGGGCTCTTGCTGGGGCTTGGCGAGCGCCGCGGCTTCGATGCGGCCTGCCTGATGGGCGAGACCAGCGGCTATCTCGTCGATCCGAAAAGCGCTCGATCGGTGCTCGAGGTGCTCGCTGACGTGCTCGGCTTCGACCTCGATTATGAATCCCTCGACGAGCGGGCCGACGAGATGGAAGACGTCATCGGCAAGATCCAGGAGATGGAACAGCAACAGAGCATGGACGTGCCGACCGACGACGACCTGCGCTACATCGGGTAACGACTCGATTTGCTTCGTTTCTGCAACCAGTTGTGTCGCTGAGTGAGCCGCGCAGTCTTCCCGTATCAGAACTGGGAGACGGGTCGTTGGCCGGGCCGCTTATATCCGTCACTGTGTCCCGGCGCACCCGCAGCGGGTTACGGGGACGCTAAAACTGTCTGGCAGCTGTCCGTATCAACCCTCGAGTACTTCGTAGGACACGTCGGAATCACGCAGTGCGTCGGTGACACGGCCGACGGCGTCGGTCGTCGCGACGGCGGTGACCGCGAGGCCGTGACTTGCAGCGTCAGCTGCGACGTCACCAACGGCGAAGGTAACCGCAGGGTCAGTACCGGCCTGTCGGCAGGCGACGACGGCCTCGACACCGGTGGCGACGACGAGATCGGCGTCGGTACACGCGTCGGTGACCGTCGCATCGTCGATCGCACGGCTGCCGCCGGTACGGATCGATGGCACCTGGAGGACGGTGACGGAGCCGGGCTCGAGTTCCATGACACCCTCGAAGCTGGTGACACCGACATCGGTCCCGGCTTCAGCGTCGCTGGTCGCGATCCCGGTCGCGGGACCCTCATTCCCCGGCGTGGCATGAAGCAGGCCGTCCTCAACGGTCAGTGAGACCGTCTCGCCCTCCTCGATGTCGTCGGTGGCGATGTACGCATCCTCGCTCATCGCGCCGAGGACGTCGCCGGTGACGTGGTCGGCGAACCGACGAACGTCGTCGGCCGCACGGAAGAGCCAGTCGACGCCTTCGCGAGTGACGCGATATCGAGAGCGGCCTTCCTTTTCGACGAATCCTTCCTCGACGAGTTCGCGAATGTATTCGCTGACGGCCTGACTCGTCACGCCGACTTCCTCGGCGATCTCACCCTGGCTGACCGCGGGCTGGCGCTCGGCGATCTGGACGAGAATCCGGAACCGCGTCGCGGCCCGCTTGTTGTCGAGGACGTCGACCATACCGCTATATTTCGGTGCGCGGCAAAAAGGGACGCGGTCGGCCCGCTGTGTCGATCGGCCGTACCGAGGCGTCAAGTTGATAGCCGGAGAGACCATCGGAGTGAGATGAACATGCCGACCCTACCCGCGTCGACAGCGGTAACTATCGGTTCGATTCCGCTCGGAGACGTCCTCGCCTGGACCGCGATCGGCGCGTTCGTCGCAGCGATGGTCCTCGAATGGCGCGATTTCGTCGACCCTGCACGCTACCTCGCAGCAGGTGCCTGGGTCGTCTTCGGCCTCTTCTGGCTGACGATGGTCCCACACTACTATCTCGAGGTCAAAAGTCCGATTCAAACGCTGCTGACACTGGCTGCACTGCCGCTGTCCGTCTATGCCGGGTATCTGCTCGTACAGGGACGAGAGTCACTGCTCGTGCTGTCGAACGCCGTCGCGTTCATGGGTCTCTTCTATCTGCCTGCGGAGACGATCCCCGTCGTTCGCACGTGGCTGATCGAGACGACGGCCGCCCAGACGCATTTCGGGATGGAACTGTTCGGCTACAGTCCCGGCATCATCGAAGGGAGCAACGGCTACATGAGCAAGTTCGGGTTCGATCCCAACGAGACGGTGACCGGCCGGACGACCTACATCATCATGTCCTGTACCGGCATTGGCAGCATGGCCATCTTCGGCGGTCTCATCGCAGCGGTCGACGCACCGCTCAAGCGGAAAGTTACGCCCTTCGTGCTCTCGATCGGCGTCATCTGGTTTCTGAATCTCGTCCGGAACGTCTTCATCGGGCTGGCCTCGCCGTGGGGCTGGTTCCAGCAGGATTTCTTCGTCTACTTCGTCACGGAGTTCATGGGCGCACCCGCCGACCGAACCTCCTATCTCGTCGCCCACAACTTCATCGCCCAGTCGCTGTCGATCGTCGCCCTGCTTGGCATTACGTACCTCGTCGTCCGCCTGCTCCCCGAAGTGCTCGAGCCCCTCGAGGAAGTCATCTACATCCTGACTGGGACGGAGTACGACCTCGCGGACGCCCTCGGCACGGACGGTCAGGGCGAGACCGACGCGGCGGCACGCACGGCCCGCTCCGAAACGGGCGATGACTGACACCGGCGTCGCGATCGACGTTCCGTTTGCCGTCTACGACCGCGCTGTCTTTGTTCCCGCTGCCGAAACGCTCGTCCTCGCGGACGTTCACCTCGGGAAAGCAGCCGCCTCGAGCGTCGACGCCCCGATCGACGACGGTACCGACGTTTGCGACAGACTCGCGGACCTGCTCGCGGCGACCGAGCCGAGCACGGTCGTCATCGCTGGCGACCTGTTAGACTCGTTTTCGCGCCTTCCACACGGCGTCGAACGCGATCTCGAGCGACTAATCGATGTCGTCAACGCGGTTGAAGCCGAGTTTGTCGTCACACCTGGCAATCACGACACGATGCTCGAGGCGGCCTTCGACGGCGAAACGGCGCTCGAGTACGAACTGGCAGACGGCGAGACAGTAGTCTGTCACGGCCACGAGCGCCCGGAGACGACAGCCGACCGGTACGTCGTCGGCCACGACCATCCCGCGCTGTCGATCGAGGGTCGCAAACGGCCGTGTGTGCTCTACGGCCCCGATGCCTACGAGGGCGCGGACGTGCTCGTCCTTCCCGCGTTTACCCGGCTTGCTGCCGGCGCGACCGTCAACGGCATGGCCGGTCGTGACTTCCAGACGCCGCTCGTCCGGAATCCCGATGGGTTCTATCCAGCCGTTCACGACGACTCGAGCAGCGAGACGCTGTGGTTTCCGCCGCTGGGAAAACTCCGGAAACTGCTGTGAAGCCGCCTGAGTCGGCATCGTCGGCTGCGTTCCGATGCGCTTACTCGACCGGTGGTTCGGCATCGGTGATCGAGACGTCGCCGTTCTCGAGGGCCACGTCGTAGGCACTCCGGTAGCCGGCGTTGAGACAGGGCGTGCCGGCGACTGTTTCGACGCCCTCGGCCTCGTGGATGTGTCCGCACGCGACGAACGAAATGTCGTGATCGGTCAGCAGGTTCGTGAGTGCGATCGATCCCCAGTGGCGACCGCCGATACGGGGAAAGGACTCGGCTACCTGGTCGAGCGTCGTGTTGAACGGCGGGACGTGTGTGAGTCCGATCGTCCCGTGGCTGTCCTCGCCAGCCGTCGCGAGCGACGTCAGCGTCTCGTATCCGTCACTGTAGGTGGCAAACTGCTGGTCGATCTCCTCGAGTCGGTCGCGCAACGCGTCGGCAGCTTCCGTGTCGTCGCCTGTGGCACGGTCGAGCGTTCGCGCGAGCCACGCGTCGGGGTCGTCGATCCCAGTCATCTCGTCGGGATCGTATCGGACTTCCGGACCGTCGTCGAGCAGCTCGCTCCCGAAGCCGAACACGTGGCATGACCCGAGATCGGCCGTCGCTCGATGCAGGTTCCGGACCCCTGTCGTGCCGTCGATGAACTCCTCGTGTCGATGGTGATCGTGGTTGCCGGGAACCGTTAGAACTGGGACGTCGAGTTCGTCTAGGTGCTCGAAGAACGCGTTCGCCTCCTCGAGTCCGACCAGTTCCTCTTGCTGCAGCGTCCCGTTTGCGACGCTCACGCGAGAGTGAGCGACGTCGCCGACGGTGAGGACGGCGTCGAACCGCTCCCACGACGGATGCGGACGACCGGCGTACCCGTCCTCGCCGAGGTGAAGGTCTCCGAGTACAAGCAGCCTCATGTGAGAAATCAGACTGGAGAGACGGAGACCAGTGACTTAACGATTGGTGATCGAGCCGTCAGCGGCCGCGAGACGCCGACAGGTCGTCGATAACAGCCTTCGCTGCCTGTCGGCCGCTCTCCATCGCACCCTGAATGGACGACCACCGCATGTAGTCGCCCGCCAGATAGACTGGTCCCGCCGGATCGCGAACGTCGGGCAGCTGCTCGCGAAAGCCCGGTGGCTGGACGAACTGGGCAAACGGCACCCGCTCAGTATGGAGGGTCTCGAGTCCGTCGAACCGCTGAGTGGGATACCACGACTCGAGCGTTCGTTGCGTCAGCTCGGATAGTTCCCCGTCGCGTTCCGCCGCTCCGCGGCTCGCGCCGCTCTGCCTCGAGGGCCATTGGCCCTCGCCGCCGAGATACGTCGCACTGATGAGCGTCGTCCCGTCAGGGGCGTACGTCGGCGCGACCGCGCTATGCGGGACGACGTGGTTCGGCCCCTCTTCGGTCGCGTTCAACAGCAGCCGCCGGTCGGTCTCGAGGTCGACGCCGGGTGGCAGCGCGTAATACTGGGTGACACAGCCGCGTGCCTCCGTAGGGATCGCATCGACGCCGGTCAGCTCGCGGGCGGTCGGTGGGTCGGTCGCGACGACGACCGCGTCAGCTGCGACGGTCCCGGTATCGGTCTCGACCCTGACAGAACCATCCGATCCGCTCGAGTCGCCCCCGGTCGCGGTAACCGACTCGACCCTGACGCCAGTCTCGATAGTGCCGCCGACCTCGCGGACGCGGTCTGCGAGTTGGGCCGTGATCGCTCCCATTCCCGCAGCGGGGACAGCAATCTCACCCGCCGCAAGGGTCCGGAACGTGTACTCGAACACGCGACTGGAGGTCGACAGCGAGCGATCGAGGGTGATCCCACCGTAAAAGGGGGCGACGAACTCGTCGATGAACCGGTCTGAGAACCCGCGTTTATCGAGGTATGCCCGGATCGTCTCGTCGGTGCCATCCTCGAGCACCGTCTCGGGATCGGTTCGACGGAGGTCCCACCAGAGTCGAGCGATTCGGAGCGCGTCACCGACAGCGACGACGGGATTTGATAGCGTCGCCGGGATCGTGCCGGGCTCTCGAAGCGGGTCCGCGAGCACCGTTCGGCCGTCGGGGCCCGCGATGGTGGCACCCGGCGCGAACCGTCGTAGGTCGAGTGCCTCGAGATCGAGCTCCCGCTGGACTGCGGGATAGGCCGTAAACAACACTTGAAAGCCGCGATCGAACCGGTAACAGTCGCGCTCGACGGTTCGGACGCGGCCGCCGACCGTCTCGCGGCGCTCGAGCAAGGTGATGTCGACGCCACCGCCGGCGAGGTGCCGGGCGGCGACGAGTCCGGCGAGACCGCCGCCGGCGACGAGAACGTGCGGGGATGAAGCCATACGTACTGATTGAACGACAGTCAATAAAACCGTGGACCTAACGATGCAGGCTGTGCGAGCCGACGCTCGCCTCGAGTCACGTGACGACCATGGCTGTGATCAGTGATCGGTCAGGATTCTGAACGCAGCCCCGACGAGAATCACGATTGCGCCGAGGACCGTCGCCACGGGTGGAATCGGGACGAACAGTAATCCAACACCGACGACGAGCACGATCGTCGAAGCTCTGACCATGTGGAAACGACGCCCTGACGACAGGAAGAATCACGGCAGGCATTGACAACGAGATCGGAGCGAGAGACAGGACAGGATCGCTCCGAGTAGCCGGCCGCGCCGATATCGAGTCCGCACCCATAAGCGCATCCCACACGTGATATGCGTATGGTCGACGCGACACTCACACCGATCGATCGCGGGACGATCACCGCCGACGTCAACAACATTATCCAGGGAGCCGTCCTCGGAACCGCCGACGAGCCAAATCCCGAGACGGTCATGGAGGACGCGCCGGTCTACAACGTCGTCATCGACCACCCCGAGGCGACGATCCTCTGGGATACCGGTTCCCATCCCGACGCCGCAGACGGCCACTGGCCCGCCGACCTCTATGCGGCCTTCGAACACACCGGCCTCCGCCCGCTCGAGGACGATCTGGCCGACGCTGGCTACGCAATCGCCGACATCGACATGGTGATCCAGACGCATCTGCACCTCGACCATGCCGGCGGGCTTTACGCGTTCGAGGATACTGACACGCCGATCGTCGTCCACGAGGCGGAGCTGAAATACGCCTACTACAGCGCCAAAACCGACGCGGGCGACGTGGCCTACCTCGCCGGTGACTTCGACCGCGACCTGAACTGGAAGCCTGTCCACGGCGACCGCCGCCAACTCCTCGACGGCCTCGAGCTCGTTCACTTGCCCGGCCACACGCCCGGCTTGCTTGGCGTGGTGCTCGAACTCGATGACGCCGGCACGGTGATCCTCGCGGGCGATCAGGCCTACACCCGCGAGAACTACGACCAGGGCCTCCCGATGGGTGGGGGACTCCTCTGGAGCAATCGCGACTGGCATGAGAGCCTGCGAACGGTCAGGGACCTCGAGCGCCGCCACGATGCGCGGGTGTGCTGTGGACACGCCAGGGCGGATCTCGAGGCGCTACAGGATGGACTATAGGGAGACTATTCCTCGAGTTCGGCCCGCAACAACTGATTCACGTCGCCCGGATCGGCGCTGCCACCGGTCAGTTTTGCCACCTTTTTCACGTCGGGTTGCTCGCTGGACTCGCAACCCAACGTGAAAAATCTGGACCAAAAAGCCGAACGCTCGCTTTGCTCGCGTTCGGTAGTTATCTTTCCAACTCCGCTCGCAACAACTGGTTGACATCGCCCGGATCGGCGCTGCCGCCGGTCTTTTGCATGACCTGGCCCACGAGGAAGTTGATCGCGCCGTCGTCGCCCGACTCGTAGTCGTCGACGGCATCAGGATTCTCGTCGATCGCCTCGACGACGGCCTGCTGGACCTCGTCTTCGCCGGTCTTGCCTAAGCCCTCCTCGGCGACGACCTCGTCCGGCGTGCGGCCGTCGTCGAGCATCGAGCGCAGCACCGTTTCGCGGGCGTTTTTCGCCGTGATTTCGTCCTCGGCGACGAGTTCGACCAGTCGGGTGACTTCCTCGAGTCGGTCCTCGATCTCGGTGATCTCGATGTCGCGGTAGTTGAGTTCGCCAAGCAGGTTGTCCGCGACCCATGTGGCGGCGAGATCGGGATCGAACTCGCCGGCGACGTCCTCGTAGAAGTCCGCGACCTGTTTCGTCGAGGTAAGCTTCGAGGCGGCCTCCTCGTTCAGACTGTACTCCTCCTGGAACCGTTCGCGACGAGCCGAGGGGAGTTCCGGGATCGCGATCTCGTCTTTCCACCCGGAGACGCGAAGCGGCGGCAGGTCGGCCTCCTCGAAGTAGCGGTAGTCTTTCTCCTCTTCTTTCGAGCGCATCGAGACCGTGATGCCCCGACTCTCGTCCCAGTGGCGGGTCTCCTGTTCGACCGCGCGGCCGCGCTGGATGGCGTTCTTCTGGCGGGTCTCCTCGTATGCCAGAGCCTTCTCTGCGCCCTTGTGACTCGAGATGTTCTTGACCTCCGTGCGGTTCGCCGCGGCCAGCGCCTCTTCGCCGATCTCGTCGACGTCATCGCCGTCGATTTCGTCCTCGGGGATGATCGAGAGGTTGGCGTCGATCCGCAGGCTGCCGTCGCGCTCGGCGTCGAAAACACCCAGGTACTCGAGCACTTCCTCGAGTTCCGCGAGGAAGGCTCGCACTTCGCTCGGACTGCGGAAGTCCGGTGCGGTGACGATCTCCATCAGCGGCGTGCCCGCGCGGTTGTAGTCGACGAGGGTGTACTCCGCGGAGTCGATGCCGCCACCGCCGCCGACGTGCTGGAGGCTGCCCGGGTCCTCCTCTAGATGAGCGCGCTCAATTGTGATGGTACGGCGCTGGCCCTCGACAGCAACCTCGAGTTCGCCGTCGGCACAGATCGGCTCGTCGTACTGGGTGATCTGGAAGTTCTTTGGCAGGTCAGGGTAGTAGTAGTTCTTCCGGTGGAAGCGGGTCTCCTCTGGGATGTCGGCGTCGATCGCCTTCCCGATCTTGACGGCGGCCTCGACGGCGGCCTCGTTGAGGACCGGCAGCGCTCCTGGCAGGCCGAGACAGACCGGGCAGACGTTCTCGTTGGGGTCGTCGGTCTGGTCGGTCGAACAGCCACAGAAGATCTTCGTATCGGTTTCCAGCTGAACGTGGACCTCGAGCCCGATGACGGTCACGAGGTCGCCCTGCTGGACGGTCTGGGCAGTCATTGGACATCGATTCGGCCCCACGGGGGTAAAACGTAACGGGACGAAGTCGCCGCGCTTGGCTGTGCCGTCTTCGAGCACCCCAGATTCGTTGTCGGTGTCTACTCGCGTGTTCGTGACCGATCGGTCGTCGCAGGACCGTATATAAGATAGCTTATATTCGTCTGACGTACGTTTATGTGGCCGGACGGCCCCCTAGCAGATATGTCGAACAACCGTGTCGAGCAGCTCGAATCGACGGTTTCGGAACTCGAGTCGACGGTAACAGGCCTGACGGAGGAATTGATCGAGGCGAAAGAGCGGATCCGTGTTCTCGAGGCCGAACTCGATGCCGACACGCCGACGCGCGTTCCCGAGCGACGGGCGGAGCCTGCCGATGGGGACGAGACCCCCGAAGACGAACCCGACGACGTCGCCGAAGCGGCGGCCGACGCCGACGGTGAGGCAGACACGAGCGGTGACGAAACGGAAGACTCAGGTAGCGACGACATTATCGTAGCATAACTGCAGGCGACGCCGTGGGGCGGGGAACAGAGCCGTGACGAGTACCCACGACCGACGGCGCTCGACGACACGGAGGCCGCGCAAGGAGAATGTATATCAAGGCGATCATCCTCGACGATTTCAAGAGTTTTGGGAGGAAGACCAAGATCCCGTTTTACGAGGATTTCACGGTGGTGACGGGCCCGAACGGCTCCGGAAAGTCGAACATCATCGACGCCGTCCTCTTTGCGCTCGGACTCGCCCGAACCCGCGGGATCCGCGCCGAGAAGCTGACCGACCTGATTTACAACCCCGGTCACGAGGACGGGAACACGTCCAGTGGCCCCCGCGAGGCCACCGTCGAAGTAATTCTCGACAACGCCGACGGCACCCTGGAGCGCTCGCAGGTCGTCAACGCCGCGGGCAGTGAGGACGTCGGCGACGTCGACGAGATCCGCATCCGACGGCGCGTCAAAGAGACCGAGGACAACTACTACTCGTACTACTATCTCAACGATCGGTCGGTCAACCTCTCGGACATCCAGGACCTGCTGGCGCAAGCCGGCATCACCCCGGAGGGGTACAACGTCGTCATGCAAGGCGACGTCACCGAAATCATCAACATGACGCCCCACGCCCGCCGAGAGATCATCGACGAGATCGCGGGCGTCGCGGAGTTCGACGCGAAAAAGGAGGACGCCTTCGGCGAACTCGAGACGGTCCAGGAACGGATCGACGAGGCAACACTCCGGATCGAGGAGAAACGCGACCGGCTCGATCAGCTCGCGGACGAACGTCGGGAAGCGATGCGCTATCGCCGGCTCCGGCGCGAAAAGGACGAGTACGAAGGCTACAAGAAGGCCAGCGAACTCGAGGAGAAACGCGACGAACTCGCGTCGGTCGAAGCCGAGGTCGACGACCTCGCAGACGAACGCCGCGAACTGCAGCGCGAACTCGACGAACGCGAAGGCAAAGTCGTCCGCTTAGCGGAAGACCTCGAGGATCTCAATGCCGAAATCGAGCGCAAAGGCGAAGACGAACAGCTCCGGATCAAAAGCGAGATCGAGGAGCTCAAAGGCGAGATATCACGGTTCGAGGATAAGATCGAAGCCAGCGAAGAACAGATCGAAGACGCCGAATCCACACGCCGAGACGCCTTCGTCCAGATCGACCGGAAACAGGAGACGATCGACGACCTCGAGACGGAGATCCGCGAGCAGAAACTCGAGAAAGCCTCGATCAAAAGCGAGATCCAAGAACGCGAGGCCGAACGCGACGAGCTCGAGGCCGAGATCGAGGCCGTCGACACCGAGTTCGACGAACTCAAGGCCGAACTCACCGAGCGCAAAGACGACCTCGAGGCGGCCAAGACGGAGAAAAACGACCTCCAGCGCGAGCAGGATCGCTTGCTCGACGAGGCCCGGCGACGCTCGAACGCTATCAGCGAGAAAGAAGACGCGATCGAGGCCAAACGCGAGTCGATTCCCGAGATCGAAAGCGAGCGAAGCGACCTCGAGCGGGAACTCGAGAAGGCCGAGCGCAACCGGGCAAACATCGCCGAGGTCGTCGAGGACCTCAAAGGCGAGAAACGCCGGCTCCAGTCGGATCTCGACGACGTCGACGACGATCTGCAGGCCAAACAACAGGAGTACGCCGAACTCGAGGCCAACGCCGGCCAGAGCGGTGACTCCTCCTTTGGCCGCGCGGTGACGACGATCCTCAATTCGGGGATCAACGGGGTTCACGGTGCGGTCGCCCAACTGGGGACGGTTCCCGGCGAGTACGCAACCGCCTGCGAAACCGCTGCTGGCGGCCGGCTGGCGAACGTGGTTGTCGACGACGACGTCGTCGGTCAGCAGTGTATCGAACACCTCAAGTCGCGCAACGCGGGCCGAGCAACCTTCCTGCCGTTGACCGATATGAGCCAGCGCCGGCTGCCATCGGCACCGAGCGATCCGGGCGTCGTCGACTTCGCGTACAACCTCGTCGACTTCGACAGCGAATACGCGGGCGTCTTCTCGTACGTCCTCGGGGATACGCTGGTCGTCGAGGACATCGAGACTGCCCGCTCGTACATGGGCGACTACCGGATGGTCACCCTCGACGGCGACTTAGTCGAGAAAAGCGGCGCGATGACCGGCGGCTCCGGCGGCGGCTCGCGGTATTCGTTTACCGGCGGCGGCGAGGGCCAACTCGAGCGCGTCGCCAAACAGATCACCGAACTACAGGACGAGCGTGACTCCCTCCGCGAGGAACTACGTGGCGTCGAAGAGCGGCTCGACGACGCCCGCGATCGCAAGAGCGACGCGGCAGACGAGGTCCGCTCGATCGAAACCGAACTCGAGGGACTCGACGAGAAACGTGACCGGATCGAGACGGAAATCGCGGACCTCGAGGGCGACCTCGAGGACCTCCGCGAGGAGCGCGAATCCGTCGACGAGCGGATGAACGAGATCGCCGACGAGATCGAGGCGAAGACAGCAACAGTCGAGGATCTCGAGGCCGAAATCGACGCACTCGAGACCGAACTTGCCGACTCGAAGATTCCCGAGTTGACCGATCAGATCGACGCACTCGAAGCCGAGATCGACGAGCGTGAGGACCGGATTCAGGACCTCGATAGCGAACTCAACGAACTCTCCCTCGAAAAGGAGTACGCCGAAGACGCTATCGAGGACCTCCACGACGACATCGAGGCCGCGCAAAATCGCAAGGCAGAGCACCAAGACCGGATCGAGGAGTACGAGGCGAAAATCGACGCGGAACGTGACGAACTCGCAGAAAAGCGCGCGGCCGTCGAGGAGTTAGAGGATGAACTGACCGAACTGAAAGCCGAACGCAGCGATCTCAAGGAGGAACTCGCGGACGCGAAGACGAAACGTGACCAGCAGCAAGACCGGGTCAACGCCGTCGAGAGCAAACTCGAGGACGCACGCGAGCGTGCGAGTGATCTCGAGTGGGAGATCGACGCGTTAGAATCGGAAGTCGGCGATTACGACCCCGAAAACGTGCCGGATCACGATACCGTCCTCGAGATGATCGACCTGCTGAGTGCGGACATGGAGGCGATGGAGCCGGTCAACATGCTCGCGATCGACGAATACGACGAGGTTCGCGAGGATCTCGACGAACTCGAGGACGGCAAAGCGACGTTGGTCGAGGAAGCGGAGGGCATCCGTGACCGGATCGAGCAGTACGAAACCCAGAAGAAACAGACGTTCATGGACGCCTACGACGCGATCGCTGTCCACTTCACAGAGATCTTCGAGAAGCTTTCGGAGGGAACGGGGACGTTACACCTCGAGAACGAGGACGACCCGTTCGACGGCGGCCTGACGATGAAAGCCCAACCGGGCGACAAGCCCATCCAGCGACTGGACGCGATGTCCGGCGGAGAGAAGTCATTGACAGCGCTTGCCTTTATTTTCGCGATCCAGCGGCACAACCCAGCCCCGTTCTACGCCTTAGACGAGGTCGACGCGTTCCTCGACGCCGTCAACGCCGAGCGGATCGGCGAGATGGTCGACGAACTCTCCGAGAAGGCCCAGTTCGTCGTCGTCTCCCACCGGTCGGCCATGCTTGATCGCTCCGAGCGGGCGATCGGCGTGACGATGCAACAGGACAACGTCAGCGCGGTGACCGGCATCGACCTGAGCAGCGGCGAGGTGCCGGCCGATGACTGACGACGAGATTCCGCTGAACATCACGGGCCACGAGGATCGCGACCGGCCCGACGAGACCGACGGCGTCCTCGAGTTCACCGACACCGAGTCGACGGACTCCGACGAGGACGAGGCGACCGTCGAACCGGTTGAACTGCTCGTCCAACTTGCCGAAGACGGCGAGATCGATCCCTGGGATATCGACGTCGTCCGGGTCACCGACAAGTTCCTCGAGGCGATCGACGATGTCGACTTGCGAACGTCCGGGCGAGCGCTGTTCTACGCGAGCGTTCTCTTGCGGATGAAAAGCGACGAGCTGTTTGCGGCCGACGATCCCGACGAGGAGGAACTCCCGCCGTGGGAAGCGCCGTTCGCCGAGGACAGGCCGGCGGACGCTGAGCACGACGACGGTCAGGACTACCCACCAGGGTTCGATCCCGTCGAGAACCTCGAGGCAGAGATGGAACGCCGCCTCGAGCGCAAGCACGCCCGCGGCAAGCCGGAGACGCTGGACGAACTCGTGCGCGAACTCCGGACTGCGGAACGCGACAGCTGGTGGAAGGAATCTCGCAGTTACGATACGAGCGACTCACCCAGCGGCTACGATCGCGGCGTCCAGGAGTTGAACTACCACTCGGGCGATGACTTTCGGGTCGACGACGAGCCGACCAGCGACGACGTCACCCACACGACTCACGAGGAGGACATCGAAGCGGTCATCGACGACGTCGAGGCCGAACTCGAGGCCCACTACGAACGGGGCCGCGACGAGGTGCTGTACGCCGAGATCGATACGGTCGGTGGCTCGCGCGTGATGACGTATCTCGCATTGCTCTTTTTGGCCCATCGGGGCCGCGTGACCCTCGAGCAGGACGATCTGTTCGGCGACCTTTGGGTAAAGGAGGCGACGGTGGAGTCGGACGCGAGCGAAGCGATCGCTGACTGATACGGTCTGCTATCACTGGGTACCGCCGCACCCGCAGGACGGGTCGCGGGTGCGCCGGAACTGACTGAGAGGAGTCCGTATGAGAGGGGAGTCGCCGCCTGTGCTGTTAGTCGACGTCGGACTCGAGGACGGCACCAGTCCCGGGGCGCTCGAGGCCGGCGAGGTCGATCCGGCCGTCGGGCATCGGGACGCCGTCGGCGGGATCGTCGGCTAACAGCAAGGAGCCGTCGAGGTCGGCGTAGTCGAGCAGCGGCGCGAGGTGACAGGCCGCCGCGATCGAGGCGTTCGACTCGGTCATACAGCCACACATCACCTCGAGGCCGTGGGCGCGAGCCGCGTGGATCATCCGTTTGGCTTCCAGCAGGCCGCCGCATTTCATCAGTTTCAGGTTCGCGATGTCACAGCGGTCCGCGATCCGTGGAATATCGGCCAGCGTCACGCAGGACTCGTCGGCAGCGATCGGCAGCGGCGATCGTTCGGAGACGAACCGCAGTCCCTCTGGATTCTCGGCAGGAATTGGCTGTTCGACGAACGCCAGATCGTAGTCCGCTACCCGCTCGATCTTGGTGACGGCCTCGCGGGGCGTCCAGGCCTCGTTCGCGTCGACGAACAGCCGGACATCCGGTGCGACTGACCGAATCGTCTCGATGATCTCGAGGTCACGGTCGGTCCCCAGCTTGACTTTCAACGTGGTGTACCCGCGCTCGACGGCCGTCTCTGTCTTCTCGCGCATCGTTGCCGTGTCGTCGAGCCCGATGGTGTAGGAGGTCTCGAGCGTGTCGTCGGTATCGAGCCCCCAGTACCGGTAGAGCGGGATCTCGAGTTGTTTGGCAACGAGATCGTGAAGCGCGATGCTGACCGCGGTCCGGGCGGCCGGATTCTTGCGGACCGTCTCGCGCATACGGCGTTCGATCCGCTCGAGCTGGTGGGGATCACCGACGTCTTCGACGACCGACAGCAGGTCGGGTAAGACGGCCGTGACGGTCGCTGGGGTCTCGCCGTAGTGTGACGATGGGGTGCCAGCACCGATGCCGACCCGGCCCTCGTCGTCCTCGATTCGGACGAACACGGCCTCGGACTCGGTTGTTGTGCCGCGAGCGATCCCGAACGGGTACTCGAGCGGGAGCGAGCGCCGCTCGAACGCCGTCTCGAGGGTCATAGCAGTTCGTCGAGCACCGCGTCGGTCCCAAAGCGGATCACGTCGGTTGCGGGTGCGTCGAGCGTGTCGGCGTACGCGTCGACGGCGTCGCGAGCCGCCTCGTCGTCATCCATGGCGGAGGTGTTGAGCGCGCCGGCGACGATCTGGCTCTCCGCGACTGGGGCAGCGACGTTCTCGTAGAGGTCGACATACGTTGGAATCGACGGCAGCGCGAACGACTCGTAGCCGTGGATCGCCTCCTGGTCGGCGTTGTGACAGAGCACGAGTTTGTCGGCCATCGACCCGTGGAGGATGCCGAGCGTGACCGCCGAGTACGCCGGGTGGACGATGCTGCCCTGGCCTTCGACGAACAGGTAGTCGTGCTCGTCGCCTTTCTCTACGATCATCTCCTCGACCGCGCCCGCGGTGAAGTCGCTGACGACGCGGTCGATCGGGTTCCCCCAGCCTTCGATCATGATGCCCGTCTGGCCGGTCGGGATCACGGCGGCGTCGTGACCGGCCGCGCGGGCGTCGCGGGCGAGTTCCATCGTCGTCGTCATTTTGCCGGCCGAGCAATCGGTGCCGACGGTGAGGATTACCTCGGCGTCGACCTCGTCGGCCACGCCTTCGGCAACCGTGAGGTCTTCGGGCGGGTTCCGAACGTCCCAGATCTCACAGTCGTTTTCGGCCGCCAGTTGGGCGAACTCTTCGTCGTCTTCGAGGAAGTAGTGCAGTCCAGAGATGACGTCACAGCCGTATTCGAGTGCCGTCCGAACGTCGTCGCGCCAGCTCTCGTCGAAGCCGCCACCGATCGGCGCGATACCGATCAGGAGGGCGTCGACGGCGTCGGGCTCTACGGCGGCCATCTCGGAGACGATCGGTGCGTCCTGCACGTCAGAAACGAAATCGGAGACGCGGTGTCCGTCGGCCGTCCGATCGAGGATCGAGACGACGTCGTGGTCAGCATAGCGGAGGATCCCGAGTGCGGTTTTGGCGTTGTTGGGGAATTTCTCGTGGGCGAGAATTGCGACACGCATACGTGTGAGATAGACGAGGGAGTACTTGAACTACCTGACTGGCGGAATGGCAGTGAGAAGCAAACGCGCATCGAACCCGGCTGAAACGAAACGGATGGAACTACCTTGCTAAGTAGTAGCGTGCTACCGCGGCCATCGTCGGACGCTGCTATGACGGGTGCTGGTGTCAACTGCGCGTTTCATGGCCACGTCTCGAGCACGGACGGTCCCGGTGGGAGCCGGCTGCCGTCCGTCGCGGCTGCAACGGTCGATGTGCTTATTATCGTGTGGGGTGGTGGCACTGAACATGGATGGCGTCCTGAACGAAACGACAAACAAGATACATAGACACGAGACCGGCTGTTCTGACTTCCGGACGACCTGTGGCGCAACCATCCACGTCGCTCACGACAATCTCCGTCTGATCGCTATCGAGCGAGCGGTCACCGATGCGGACGTAACCAAATGCGGTCGCTGTTTTGCCGACGGCAGCGGCTACTGACGTCCCATAGACGGAGTCAGACTGCCGGATACGGGCCCATGACGACTCGAGCGCATCTCGAGAGCCGTCGCCGATGGCGACAGCGCCCGTCTCGATCGCTGGCATCCGCGTGTGCGTTGTGTCTCACAGGACCTGCAACTCCGTTGTCCAGAACGAGTGGACGGCGTCTGCAAGCGCCGGCTCCGGATCGCCGGTCGCGTCGACGGCAGCCGTCGCGGTCGGCTCGAGGTCCGATTCGTCGACCAGAGTGTCGACGATCCCGCGCTGGCCCACGAGAACGAGCGGCGTTTCGGCGTGTTCGCCGCCAGCTTCGTACGCCGCAAGCGCCTCGCGACAGCGCTCGAGGTGGGTATCGATCTGATCGTCACGGATCCGCTCGAATCGGGCCTGTGAGAAGCCGCCTTTCGAGTGGCTGCCTTTGACGTCGCTTTCGAAACCGCGGTAGTCGACGCGCTCGTCGCCCTCGTAGACGCCGCAGGCGAACAGGTCGGTCCGGACAAGCGCGACCGCGTGGCGGCCGGTCGGCAGGAACCACTCGCGCTCGAGTTCGAATCGATCGCTCCAGGTCGCGTCGACGTCGGGAGTGATCGGCGGCTCGAGCGTCACTGCCAGCAGGCCGGCATCGTCGATACAGCAGAGACACGGTGCGGTCTCGTCGATGAGGGCGACCCGTTCGCCGAGGACGTCCGCAAGGTCGTCGCGGACCGTGTCAGGAACCTCGTCGTCGATAACGGCAGTCAGCGCCCCCTCGGGCCCCGTTTGAAACGACGCGAGTCGATCGAGGATGTCCTCGAGTCGGGCTCCACGGAGCTGTTCACGGCGACGGACCTCGAGTGCCGTCTCGTCGTCTTGGAACTGCTCGAGTTCGCCCTCGAGCTGGGCGATCCGATCCTCGAGCCGATTGTTACGCTCTTCGACTTCCTGTCGGGCAGTGGCGGCTTCAGCCCGGCGTTCGGCTTCGGCCTCGTAGCGCTTTCGCAACCGCTCGGTTTCCGCCTCGAGCTCGTCGATACGCTGTTTGAGCGACGCGCGGCCGAGCAACTCGTCGAGCATGCGGCCGAAATCGGGAAGCGAGACTACTTCTAGGTTCCGGCAGTCGACGGCCAGTCGTCGGACGACGTTGCGTCGTCGGTCTGCCAACCGCCAGCGATCGAGAGCAGTTGGCGAGCGCGTTCCCGACGGGCCAGAAACACCTCCTGAAGCGAGGGTGGATTCCGAACGCTGGTTTCCTCGAGCATCGGTTCTGGCAGCGCAAGCGTATTCGTCGGAACGTCGGCGGCCCCGTGAACCGGGAAATGACGCGTCTCGAGTTTCATCACCAGCGGCGTATCGAGCCGCTCGAGGCCGTCGCCTGTCGCGTACACCTCCTCGTTGATCCGCTCGTGTTGCTCGTTGTGCATGAGCGCGTGGTCCCCGTCGGTCGGGGTCACGTAGAGCCGTCCGAGATAGTAGCCTCGAGAGAACACCTCGAACATGCTAGCTAGTACCAAGGGCTGAAGCGGGATAACTGTTTTCGGACAGGGTTACAACGACGCGCTATCAAATATGTTTCCGGCCGACAGCGACTGCCAAATCACAGTATAGACGTGATTGATTTCGTGAAACCGTATGATGAAACTGCGTGTACTATCGGTCAGCCACTGTGACAGCTGGGTCACGCGGTCGGCAGCCGAACGAGAATATTACGGAACGTCAGCCCGTTGTGAACGCTCAAAACGGATTTCAACGGTCGAACGATCCGAGTAAACGATTCGAACGAAGGTCTGTCTTTTTAGGATGTTCTGATCGACAATACGATCGATGAGAACCACGCGGTCCGTCGCCCTCCTGGTGACCCTCGCTATCGTCGGCCTCACAGTCGCGCCAGTTACGAGCGGTGTCGTCGCGAGCACGTTCACCGCAGCCGACACCGATGAGCCGCAGTCGGCCTCGACGAACGCGTCCGTCGGCACGATGATGCAAGTCAGTGCAGCCGACACGAGTAACGCGATCGAAACCGAGCTGTTCGAGACAGCCTACGAACGTACCGATACCGAGCGCAAGGCGACACTCGTCAGCGACCGCGCAGCCGAACTCGAGGAAAAAGTCGCCGCCCTCGAGGCCGAACGCGAACAACTGAAAGCGAACCGCGACCAGCTCTCGCAGGGTGCCTACCAGTCGCAGCTGTCCCGACTGACGGTCCAACTCGCCGCTCTCGAGCGGTCGATCGAACGGACCGAGCGCCGTGCCGCGGAGGTCGGCGTCGCGCAAGATCGACTTGGAGACCTCCAGCGAGACGTGGCTGCAGTCCGGCAGAACACCGCAAAACAAGCCCGTCCAGGCGTCGCGGCAGTCGCTCAGGGAATTGCTAGCAACGCCCCGTCTGACGTGTCCACCGGACCGCCGAGCGAGCGTGGCCCCGACACTGAGCAGTCGCCGGCAGGCGGGCCGGATGACCGGCCGTCGAAGGCCAGTCCAGCTGATCAGTCATCGGAGGGCAATTCAGCTACTCAGCCATCTGAAAGTAGTTCTGCTGATCAGCCATCGGAGGGTAATTCGGCTACCCAGCCATCGGAACGCAGTTCTGCTACTCAGCCATCAGAGGGCAACTCGGCTACTCAGCCATCGGAGAGCGATTCGACCGACCGGTCGTCAGATCGGCCCACGGAGACACCAGCCAGTTCATCGACAGACAAATCGAACGGTGGCGGTGACTCACCCACCGAGTCCGGCGACTCGCGCGGCGCTGCTGGCAGCTAAAGTGTGCTACCGTGTGACGAGACACCGCGTCTCCGGTCGTATTTCGAGCAGACACGCTTTTCAGCGACAGTCACTAACGCTCGCGTAATGGACTCCGCCGCGCTGTTGGATCTACTCGGGAACGAAAACCGAAGACGAATCCTTCGGTTGCTCGCCCGCAAACCGTGCTACGTCACCGAAATATCGGATTACCTCGGCGTGAGTCCCAAGGCAGTCATCGAACACCTACGCAAACTCGAGGAAGCGGGGTTGGTCGAGAGCCGCGTCGACGACCAGCGACGGAAGTATTTTCACATCGCCCGCAACGTCAGGCTCGAGGTGACCGTCTCCCCGTACGGCTTCGCGAGCAAGAGCGCCTATCCGGCCAACAACAGCTTCGATATCACGGCTTGTCGGCACCTCTCGCTCGACGTCGCCTGGGACGAGACGGACGACCTCGACGACTTGCTGGCCGTCCTCGATGAGTTAGAGCAACTCGAAAACGAGCTCTCGCTGGCCCAGCGCTGGGTGCAGGGACGCCTCTCCGACGTGCTCGATCACATCTCCGAGGCCGTCGGGGCCGGTTCGGAAAGTCGGATCTACGCCGATCTGCTCGCAAGCGTCCGTTCGGAGCCCAAATCAGTCGGCGAACTCAGTGAGGACCTCGGCGCGCCACGCGAGGTCGTCACCGAGTTACTCGAGGTGATGGCGGACAACGGCGTGGTTCGCCGGACCGAACACGGCTGGGAGCTGACGACGAACGGGTAAGCGGCAAGTGACACGCGGTCACCGATCGGCGCACGTGTCGATCGCTCACTCGAGGTCGCGGTTGAGGCCGTCGTGCAGGTCACGACCGAAGTAGTACCCGACGAGTGAGGCGAGGAGTCCGAACGTCGCTCCGATGGCGACGACCGTTTGGCCAGAACCAGCCACGGTGATGATCGCGTTATTGAGAACGGCAGTAATAGCACCGACGGAGACGCCGGCTGCCGTCACCTCGAGATAGCGCCGCTTCGACGCGACCAGCCCGATGAGAAAGGCGGTGACGAACATGCCGATCATGCGCCCGGCGATCGGCAGTACGGTCGCGCCAACCAGTAACCCGACACCGAGCAGTGCCACGAGCGCGGCGTACCCTTTTGGCGAGAAATAGCGCCCGAGCGAGAGCCGTGATGTAAGCGGCGAGTACCACGAGCGCGTCTCTCCACCCGCCACACTCGAGGTGTCACCTGCTGACGCGACCGACTCGTCGCCGCCAGCGACGTCGGATTCTGAACGCAGGCGGTTCGTCTCCTCGAGGAAGTCGTCAGTCGCGGGCACGTCCCGGTTCCGACGCTCGGTCAGTTCGTCCGAGCGGTCGCTCATGGCTGACCAGAGGGCGGCCGACAGCATGGGCCTTTCCCCGTTCGAGACGTATCGCACTCGAGCGACCACAACAGCAGCGACGGTCGAAAATGGGTGCCGGAACGCGTTAGCGGACCGAATCGAGCAGCAGCTTCTGTTCGACGCGTTTGACCTCGTGTTGGACGTCACGGACGGCGTCGATGTTCGCGGAGATGGAGCTGATCCCCTCGTTGACGAGGTACTGGACCATCTCGGGTTTGGAGCCGGCCTGGCCACAGATGCTCGTGTCGATGTCGTGTTCGCGGCAGGTCTCGATGACGTTGCCGATTAGGCGCAACACGGCTGGGTGGAGTTCGTCGAAGCGGTCGGCGACGTTCTCGTTGTTCCGGTCGACTGCGAGCGTATACTGGGTCAGGTCGTTGGTCCCGAAGGAGGCAAAGTCGATCCCCGCTTCGGCCATCTCTTCGACCGACAGCGCGGAGGCTGGCGTCTCGATCATGGCACCCCAGCGGCGCTTCTCGGGGTCGATGCCGGCCTCTTTCATGCACGCTTTGGCGCGATAGACGTCTTCGGCGTCGTTGACCAGCGGGAACATGATCTCGACGTTGTCATAGCCCATCTCGTAGAGCCGGCAAAAGGCCTCGAGTTCGTGGGCGAAGACGTCAGTCCGGTCGAGCGAGCGGCGGATGCCCCGGTAGCCGAGCATGGGGTTGTGCTCTTCAGGTTCGTCGTCGCCGCCCTCGAGCTGGCGGAACTCGTCGGTCGGTGCGTCGAGTGTGCGCACGCGAACGGGACGCGGGTAGAACTCGTCGGCGACGCCGCGGATGCCGTCGACGAGTTCCGAGATGTAGGCGTCCGTGCCGTTTTCCTCGATATATTTCTCGGGAGTCTGGTTCAGCGAGAGGATCATGTGCTCGGTCCGCAGCAGGCCAACGCCGTCGGCACCCGTCGCGGCCGCGCGTTCGGCGGCTTCGGGAATGGAGACGTTGACTTTGACTTCCGTCGCGGTCATTGGCTTGACCGGCGACTGCGGACGGACCTCCTCGACCGGTTCGGTCTCCTCGTCGGGTTCGACCGTCGAACCCTCGAGGACGGCACCCTTGTCGCCATCGAGCGTGACGACCTGCCCGTCCTCTAACGTCGTCGTCGCGTTGGTCGTCCCGACGATCGCAGGGACACCCAGTTCACGGGAGACGATGGCGGCGTGGCTGGTCATCCCGCCCTCGTCGGTGATGATCCCCGAGGCGCGTTTCATCGCGGGCACCATATCGGGCATCGTCATCTCGGTGACGATCACGTCGCCTTCGCCGACCTTCGCGAGGTCGTCGAGTTTGGTGACGATCCGGGCGGGGCCGCTGACGGTGCCCGGACTCGAGCCGAGTCCGTCGACGAGCACGTCGCCGGACCCGCTCTCGTCACCGACATCGGTGTCGCCGGCCGTGGCAGCTTGGACGCTCCCGCTGCCGTCGGTCACGCCTTTCGAGGCGTCAACGCCTTCGGTCGTCGCGGCGTCAGTGTCGCTCTCGTCGATCGTCGTGATCGGCCGCGATTGCAGCATGTAGACCTCGCCATCGACGATCGCCCACTCGACGTCCTGTGGCTCGCCGTAGTGGTCCTCGACGCGCTCGCCGAGATCCATGAGCTCGTCGATCTCGTCGGCGTCGAGGACTCGTGCCGTTCGCTTGTCCTCTGCAACCTCGCGCTCGACTGTTTGGCCGGTCTCCTCGTCTTTTTCGTGCATCACCTTCTTCTCGGCGACGGTGACGTCCATCGATCGGTCAGCGCGGTCGATGATGTAGTTGTCCGGTGAGACGGCACCGGAGACGACGGCTTCGCCGAGGCCCCACGCGGCCTCGATGATCATCGTCGGATCGCCGGTCGAGGGGTGGCTCGTGAACATCACGCCCGACTTCTCGGCGTCGACCATCTGCTGGACAACGACCGCGATGTTGACGACGGAGTGGTCGAAGCCCTGCTCCTGACGGTAGTAGATCGCTCGCTGGGTAAACAGCGACGCCCAGCACTCGCGAACGCGTTTTAGCAGCTCGTCTTCGGTGACGTTGAGGAACGTCTCCTGTTGGCCGGCAAAGGACGCATCGGGCAGGTCCTCTGCAGTCGCCGACGAGCGGACGGCGACGAACGCCTCGCCGTCGCCGACCTCGCGGTAGCTCTCGACGATCTCCTCGCGAAGCTCGTCGGGGAACGGCGTCTCGAGGATGAGTTCCTGTGCGCGGTCTGCAGCGTCAGCCAGCGCGGCCGAGTCATCGACGTCGACGTCGACGGCTGCAAACAGTTCTTCGTCGATCTCGGCTTCTTCGATAAACGAACGATAAGTCCCGGCGGTTACGACGAATCCCGGTGGGACGGGTAGCCCCGCACCCGTAAGTTCGCCCAGGGAGGCACCTTTACCGCCGACCTTCTCGAGGTCGTCGGCACCGATCTCGTCCAGCCAGAGTACAGCCATCTCTATTGGGAGAGACAGTGGACCGAATAAAGAAGGTTGCGAACGGCTGCTCGGAGTCAGAATACTCACCAAATAGGGGTTTCCAGTCTACTCGTTGATCGGTGTCAGCGCAGTTATTTCTGCGATGGAAAACAAAAACTAGACTTCGATACGATAGTACCAACACCGATAGACGCCATCGAGATGTGTTTTCGATACCGACTCTCGCAGGCGAGCACCCACCGAGCGATCACGATCGGCGGTCCGTCGGCTACAGCGCGACCACCTGTCGACCGTCCGCTCAGATTCGGACTCAGGCCTCGAGGATGTCGTCCTCTTCGTCGTCGGGGACGACGAGCGAGCCGTCGAGGACGGTCACTCCGCGGCCGCCGACTCGAACCCCGTCATCGAGGCGAACGCGGACCGTGCCCGGCCGGTCGACGTAGTGGCCCTGCTCGAGGCGGAGTTCCTCTGGCAGATCGTCGTCGAACGCGCCAAAGCGGTCGAGATACGCGCTGGTGGCCCCGCTTGCGGTGCCGGTGACGGGATCTTCCGACACGCCAGCACCCGGCGCGAACATCCGGCCGTGCAGCGTCGACGCGCGCTCGAGCGCGTCGAACGTGAAGAGATAGATCCCGGTCGCGTCGACCGCGTCGGTCACCGCCTCGATCGCAGCCATATCCGGCTCGGCGCTGCCGACGTCCGAGAGGTACGTGATCGGGACGATCAGGAAGGGAAGGCCGGTCGAAGCCACCGCTAGCGGAAGGTCGGCGCTCGCCCCCGCGAGTGCAGCCCGGTCGACGCCCAGCGCGTCGGCGACGCGGTCGTAGCCGACGTCGACCTCGCGGATCGTCGGTTCGTCCTGGGTCATCCAGACCGTCCCGTCGGGGTCGACCTCGATTTCGAGGACGCCGACGTTCGTCTCGAGGGTCGTCGTCCCGGGCTCGAGTCCCTCGTCGTGACGGTGTGCGAACGTCCCGATCGTCGCGTGCCCGCAGAGATCGACCTCCTGAGTGGGTGTGAAATAGCGGATTTGATGGTCGGCGCGCTCGCTCGAGCGGAGAAACGCCGTCTCGCTGACCGCCATTTCGGCGGCGATCGCCTGCATCTGCTCTGCCGAGAGCCCGTCGGCGTCCGGTACGACGCCAGCCGGGTTCCCAGTCAACGGTTCGTCGGTAAACGCATCGACCTGCACGACTCGAGTCGTCTCCATACGACGTGGCTCGGTCGACTGGCGTATGAATCCTCGGTCGTCGGACGGCAGCCTCAGTCGTCGCTTGCTTCCTCGACCCCGTCGGCACCCTCGTGGTCCGCCATCGGCGGGAGATCCCCAGACGCATGGGTGCCGACGGGTGGTCGGTTGACTTCGGCCGCGGGCGAGGTCTCGAGATCGGTTCTCTCGCCGTCGTCCTCGAGTGAGTCCATGTCCCCGCTTTCGCGCGCATCCTGGTCGATGCGCATCGAGCAGAACTCCGCGCCACACATCGAGCAGAAGCGGGCCTCCTTGTAGTTGTCACCGGGCAGCGTCTGGTCGTGGAACGACCGGGCGCGGTCGGGATCGAGCGCGAGGTCGAACTGTTCGCGCCAGTCGAACGCGTAGCGGGCTTCCGAGAGGGCGTCGTCCCAGTCGCGTGCGCCAGGGCGTTCGGTGCCCACGTCGGCGGCGTGGGCGGCGATCCGGTAGGACGCAAGGCCGTCGCGGACGTCTTCTTCCTCGGGGAGCCCGAGGTGTTCTTTCGGCGTCACGTAACACAACATCGCGGCACCCGCTTGCGCTGCCATCGCGGCCCCGATGGCGCTGGTGATGTGGTCGTAGCCTGGCGCAACGTCGGTCACCAGCGGGCCGAGGACGTAGAAAGGCGCGCCGTCACAGACTTCTTGTTGGCGCTCGACGTTCTCGGCGACCTTGTGCATCGGGACGTGGCCCGGCCCCTCGACCATCACCTGGACGCCGTGGTCCCAGCCGACGCGCGTGAGTTCCCCCAGTGTGTCGAGTTCGGCGTACTGGGCGTCGTCGCAGGCGTCGGCCAGACAGCCCGGCCGGAGGCTATCGCCGAGGCTGAACGTCACGTCGTGTGCGGCGAAAATTTCGCAGATCTCCGGAAACACCTGATACAGGGGGTTCTGTTCGCCGTGTGCTTCCATCCACGACGCCATAATCGAGCCGCCCCGAGAGACGATGCCCGTCTTCCGGTCGTCGGTCAGCGGTAGGTGTTCCGCGAGGATTCCGGCGTGGATCGTCATATAGTCGACGCCCTGCGTGGCCTGTTTTTCGATGATCTCGAGCAACAACTCTTTCGTGATATCCTCGGGGCGACCGGCCTGCTTGACCGCCTCGTACAGCGGCACCGTCCCGAGTGGCACCGGCGAGTGTTCGACGTGGGCCTCGCGGATCTCGTCTAAGTCACTGCCCGTTCCGAGGTCCATCACTGTGTCCGCGCCGTAGTGGACCGCGGTGTGGAGTTTCTCGAGTTCCGTCTCGAGGTCGCTGGTCGTCTCGCTGTTGCCGATGTTGGCGTTGACCTTGGTTGCGAATTCGCGGCCGATGATCATCGGATCGAGCGCGTCGTGATGCCGGTTGGCCGGGATGACGGCCTGTCCGTCGGCGACCTGCTCGCGAACGAACTCGGGATCGCGGTTCTCTCGCTCGGCAACGCGTTCCATTGCGGGTGTTACCGTCCCTTCACGGGCGGCCTGTAGCTGTGTCTGCGCCATCGATAACTAGGTTGTATCATCTGGTTATAAATAATTGTCTACGGCAGTGAATGACGCAGTCAAACGAGGCCAGTGATTGACGGGCGTTTCAGCCAACTTAAGGGGACCGCGCTCGAGACACCGGGTAGGTGGCCATCAGATGTCCGATCTACCGGACGATTTCGACTGTACCATAACCAACTGGGAGTACATTTACGGCCTGTGCCGAGACGTGGCCGACGACGTCCGCGACAACGAATTCGAGCCGGACGTCGTCGTCGCGCTGGCCCGCGGTGGCTGGTTCGCGGGTCGGTGTCTCTGTGACTTCCTCGGCTTGGACGACCTGACGAGTCTGAAAATGGAACACTACGTCGGCACCGCCGCGAAGGCCGACGAGCCGACTGTCCGGTATCCGATGCCGGAAGGCAGCGTCGAAGACAAAGACGTGCTCATCATCGACGACATCGCCGACACCGGCGGTTCGATCAGCCACGCCTACGAGTACGTCACGGACCGCGGAGCCAGCGAGGTTCGCACCGCGACCCTGCAACTGCTCGGCACCAGTGAGTTCCAGCCCGACTACGTCGGCGAACGACTCGAGGCGTGGACCTGGGTCGTCTACCCGTGGAACTTCATCGAGGACATGATCGATCTGACCTCGAGTGCCATGGAAAAGGCCGACCAAAAGACGTTCACGAACGAGGAGCTCCGTCACTTCCTCGCAGAGTTCCACGGGATCGACCGCATCGAGATGGAGATTGCCCAGCCCGACCGGCTCCCTGAAGTCCTCGCCGAGATGGAACGACGCGAGGTGCTCGAGTCGACCGGGACCGACGAGTGGACGCTCGCAGGCGAGTAGGCCTCGCAGCCAGCCTTGCCACACTTCTGCCGGGCGCGATACTGGCGACGACCAGCCAGTGCTCGCTCGTTCGAGGTGGTCGACAGGATAACCGTCCGATATCGTGAGCAACGATCAGTACTCGCGAGTGTCAACAAGACAAGTATTTATGGACTGGCTGTGACTGTTCTCGACGTATGAAGCGAGTCCTCACGAGTCTCGGCATCGGTGCGGCGACGGTCGATACGGTTCTCCCAACGACGCTCACGGCCGGCGAATCCGTCGACGCACGCGTCGACGTCACCGGCGGCAACGACAGCCAGGAGGTCGATGGGATCTACTTCGCGCTCGAGACGCGCTACGAGACCGACGATAGCACGGGCACGGCGAAGATCGACACGTTCCGTCTCGCGGACTCGTTTACGATCGAGCCAGACGAGGAGCGGAGTTTTACCGTCTCGGTCGACGTCCCATATCACACGCCCGTCACACTGGGGAAAACGAAGGTCTGGCTCGACACCGGGCTCGACATCGACTGGGCGGTCGACCCCGACGACCGCGACCCCGTCGAGATCAAGCCAGACCCGCTCCGGCAGGCGCTGTTCGACGCTCTCGAGTCGCTTGGCTTTACGCTCCGATCGGCCAAGTGCGAGGCCACGGAGTCGCTGTTCGCCGACCATCGCTTCGTCCAGGAACTCGAGTTCGTCCCCCGATCGGGGCCGTTCGCGGGCGAACTGGACGAACTCGAGGTCGTCACGCTCCCCGAGGGCGACGGCTTCGACCTGCTGCTCGAGGTCGATCGCCGTGGTGGCCTGCTGACGGAACAGTTCGACCTCGACGAGCAGTACGAGCGACTGTCGCTCATGCCCAGCGAGGAGGCCGACCTTGAGCGGCGGCTGCGAACGGTGATCAAACGGAACTGTTGAGCAGCGAACGCTCGAGCGATGGACGAACCGGTTGTCCGGCAGTATTAGGAGGCTCGTCCGCCCACGTCTCCGTATGACAATCGGCGTCATCGGTGGAAGCGGCATCTACGAGGCACTGCCACTCGAGAACGTCCATCGCGAGCACGTCTCGACACCCTACGGCGAGCCAAGCGACGCGGTTACCATGGGCGAACTTGCCGGCCACGAGGTCGCATTTCTGCCACGTCACGGCGAAGACCACCGGCACCCGCCGACCGACGCGTCCTATCAGGCGAACATCTACGCGCTCAAATCGGTCGGCGTCGATCGGGTGATTTCGACAAATGCGGTCGGGAGTCTCCGCGAGGACCTGCCGCCCCGGACGCTGGTCGTCCCCGACCAGATCTTCGACCGAACCAAACATCGCTCGCCGACGTTCTTCGGCGACGGGATGGTCGTCCACATGGGCTTTGCCAACCCCTACTGTCCGGCACTGGCCTCTCATCTCGTCGATTCGGCCCGCGAGGCGACCGACGTCGACACCAAAGTTGCAGCAGACGGCACTTACGTCTGCATCGAAGGCCCGCAGTTCTCGACGAAGGCCGAAAGCGAGTTCTACCGCGCGCAGGGCTGGGATATCATCGGCATGACCGCCATTCCCGAGGCCAAACTCGCCCGCGAAGCGGAACTGAGCTACGCCACCATCGCCGGCGTCACCGACTACGACGTCTGGAAATCGGATAACGAGGTCTCCCTCGAGGAGGTCCGCGAAAACGCCGTGGCGAACCGGGAGTCGATCAACGCAGTCGTCGAACACACGATCCGAACGATGCCCGACGACTTCGAAAGCGAAGCCTGGACTGCACTCGAGGGAGCGATCAACACGCCACCGGAGGCGATTCCCGAGGAAACCAGAGCGCGCATCGACCTGCTGGCTGGCGACTACCTCGAGTAAGCCACTCACAATCGGGACGCGACGGAGACAAACATCGACGCGGTATGTTGCTGTCTGTCATACGTCTCGATCGAACAGACACTACAGGAATAGTACAGAGAGAACTAAGAGAAACAATAGTGTGCATTGGCGCGTGAACGCGCAAGAACTCGTCCACCTACACGCATTACTGTTCGAACTCCGGGCGGCGCTCGAGCGAGAGGGGATGGTGGCCGATGACGCATTCGACGCGTACGAGGCGCAGCCGGTTCGGCCACAGCACATCCACCGCTCGAAGGAGGCACACGAAACTGCGATCGGCCTGCTACTGGACGGGCTCGGGCAGTCCGTCCGAATCCATCCGCCGCCGGAACATGTGTCGGCTTCGTGATGTTAGACGGCGGCTGCGGGTTCGATCGGGCTCACGAATTCCCGGGGTACCCGCAGGGACGTCGCGGCTATCCAGAAAATTGACTGACAGCAGACCGTCTGAACGGGTGGGCAAGGATTACCCATTTCGGCGTCGTGTGGGACGTATGGACGAGCCACATGACTTCGACGACATTCTCGTGCCGACTGACGGCAGCAACGCCGCTCGCAACGGGGCAAACCAGGCGATCAAGTTCGCACAGCGAAACGACGCGACGCTGCACGTCCTGTACGCGATGGATATGGGTGATGCCGACTACGTCGCGGTGCCAAGCGATATCAGACAGACGCGACGTCGACTCGAGAAGAAAGGCCAGACGTTCGTCTCGGAGATCGAAGACCTCGCTGCCGATGCCGACGTCTCGTGTGTCACGGCTGTCAAGTCGAACACGCCGGTCGAGGCCATCACTGAATACGTCGACGAACACGATATCGACCTCGTGGTCATGGGGAAACGCGGGCGCTCCGATCCCGACAAGCCACTGTTGGGCTCGATCACCAACCGCGTCATCGGCTCACTCGACGTCCCCGTGTTCACTGCCTGACCCGGCGTCGGTCAGGAGAGACGGTTCTCGGCCGGTGGCGCTGCGTTGTGCTCGCCCCACGTTTCGATCGCCGTCACGATCCGATCGACAGCGACGGTGGGCCCACATTGGTCGGTATCGATCTCGAGATCGGCGTCGGGGGCCTCGAACTCCCGGTAGACGACGTGGACGCCCTGTTCCGAGATCGAATCGCCCCGACGCCGATTGCGCTCGAGGCAGGTCTCGAGGCTCGCAGTCACGTGGACGAACCGCACGTCGCCGAGGGTGCGAAACTGCGTCTGCCATTTGCGACGGTAGAACGTCCCGTCGACGAGCGTCACGCCGGCTGCAGGGGCCGAACCGGCCTGTTCGGCCAGTTGCTCGTAGGTCCGACTCGAGAAGTCGTCGGAGTGGTAGAGTCGCACTGGAACGTCCCGCTCCGCGAGGCGGTCACGGACGCGGGTTGCGATGGTGGTTTTTCCGACACCCGGCGGCCCGCAGATGACGATCACAACCGTCGATAGGGGTCGCGGCCATACGAATGAGTCGGTCCGTCGGCTCGTGGACAGCTACGGCACCGCGAGAGAAGCCGTGATCACCGATCCCGGTCGTGGCCATACCCCACGTCGAACGGGCCCGCGTTGGGGTCCTTTTGTGGGACCATCGGGCCGACGGACGCGGTTCGCCGTGTGATGGTCGCGGTCCGGAGAATGTAGGACGCGAGCAGGGCAAGCGGCAAGAGGACGACGAGAAAGAGCACGCTCACGACGTACGGAAGCATGGCGGCGCTGACGCTTGGCCCAGTGACGTCGGCGTATAGCAACCCGATGAGGATCGCGGACAGGATCGATGGCACGCCACAGTAGACCGTGAGCTGGGAAAAGCGCGTGAGTTCCTGCTGTAGGTACGTCGTCTTGAACTGCTCTCGAGCCACGTGAAACAGTTTCAGAGAATGGATCAGGTCGTCAAGTCGCTCGGCAGCGGCTGGTGACAGCGAGTCGGCGTACTCGCCGCGCAGATGGGTGCCGACGTACAAGTGCCAGGACTCGTCGTACGTAATCGCCGCCGAAACGGCAGTGAACGCGTCCGAGTCGGCACTGCTGATTCGGTCGTCGATTCGGTTCGTCCGCTCTTGGACACCGTTCGTGTACCGGCTGACCGTCTCGGAGAACTCGTTGTCGTGATCCCCGACCGCATCGGCGAATGCCGTCGCGTCGTGATGAATCGATTCGAGCAGCAGTCCGAGGACCCGCGTGGGGGCTGCCGGGCTCGCGGGGACGGCCGCGTCGTCCGCGATGGTCCGGCGGAACTCGATGACGTTCTCGAGTCGGTCGCGAGCGCGGCCCGCTGCGCTGAACTCCTGGGAGAGGATGAGCTGGTTGACCGAGACGACCAGCGTCACGAGCGAGAACGTCCCCGCAATCATACCGCTTGCCACGCGCGTCACGGCGTTCGGGTTGACGAAGGTGATGACGCCGAGTTCGTACAAGACGGTGACCACCGCAAAAACGGCTAGCAAGACGATCGCGGCGACGGATAACCGATTTCCGTCGACCAGCATCCACTCCCGGAACCGCGTCAACACTCCCCCACGGGTACCGATATCGGCCCCGTACGACTCGAGCGTCTCGTCGGTTTCGGCAGAGCCCATAGTCACACGTCCCACCGACCCGGCAATAAGGGCCTGCGTTGCACATCGCCACACGCCGGTGCTAAACGGACGGGTGCGCTCGACGAGGTTGCCGGCAGTCCGTCCACCCACGGACGAGCACAGCCGCTTCAAGGCCCACACTGAAATGGGTCCGTGGCGTCGCTCCGACACATGTACCGTGACGGAACTCCCTTGCAGACGAACGCGCGACGGCAATGAGCCGCCCGGAGTCGATGAGCCGACGGCGGGTACTCGCGACAGTAGGGACCGGGGTCGCGGCCGCAGCCGCCGGCTGTCTCGGAAGCGGCGACCTCGGCGGTCAGCCGACCTACGAGGACGGCACTGTCAGCGGCATCAACGCGAGCAACGTCTCCAATCGATCGGCAACACAGCTGTCCGCGGCAGCGGCACTCGCCCAGCAACAACCCAGCGACTCGGTGACGCCACTCGAGCCGCTCTCGCTGCGCGACCACGAGTTCGTCGTCGAGGGCGGCTATCTCGGGTCGACCATTCAGGGGACCGTCGAAAACACGGGCTCAAGCCGGATTCAGACCGTCGAAGTGCGGACGCGTGTCTACGACGACGACGAGAGCATGCTCGGCCGCTATCTCGCCAGCACCGGCGATCTTACCGGTGGCTCGAGGTGGGCCTTCCAGGTGATCGTCCTCGAGTCACCGGTCGCCGTCGCCAGCTACGATATCGCCGTTCTCGGAACCCCCTCGTGACGGCGGGTCGGCGACGCCGGACAGCCAGCCGGGCTACTCGACGGCTACTCGACGAGAGTCTCGTGTAGTCTCTCGTCGATCTCGTCGTAGACCGTCGTCTCGGAGACAGCGAGGGTATACGCTGGTCGGCCCTTGCCCGTCGGCGACGTCGCCGACTGGTGAATCTCGTTGACGAGGTCTTCGTCCTCGAGTTGGTACAGCGAACGGATGATGTCGGCCTCTGAGATCGTGCCGATGACTTCCGTCTCGACATCGGCGAGTCGCTCCTGACAGTGTTTCCGAAGATCATGTGTCTGAACTGGCGTTTCGTTCTGGCGGGCGAGTTCGGCGACGGTAAGCAGGACTGCCTGATTCGTCAGCGTGATTGACTCGAACGGTGACTCGTCACTCATAGACGACAGTTCTACACGGACATTGGTAACAGTTACCCCAAATCACAGCAAGCGGTCGGCGTACTGATCGTCACTGACATCCGATTGCGCGGACTGTCCTGTGATCGATGTGGACATCGTTGCAAGAGATGGTACGCCGATTTCAGTGGAATGGAGCCAGTATCGACACCCTGTGGCTGGTAGCGAGTATGATGGCTGAGAGAAGCCAGTACCGGACGTATCCGATCGCCTGTCACTGGATCCCGGCAGGGTCCGCGGCGAGTCGCTGACGTGCCGGCATTGCGTGACAGTCGTCTATGTCAGGCTTGGTCGTCGTCCTGCAGCTCCGCAAGCTCCGCTTCGACGTCTTCCTGATCGTCGCTCTCGAGGTCCGTCCGGTCCACCTCGTCGCTCTCGCTTGCGGTGTCGGTCGCCGGTTCGGCCTCACTCTCCCCGACCTCGGATTTGAGCGTCTCGAGTTCGGCTTCGACGCCGCTGTCGGTCGACAGTTGCTCGAGTTCGCGGTCGATCGTGTCCTTATCGGACATGACATCCTCGAACGCACCCGACTCGTGGAGTTCGTCGAGGGCAGCGGCGCGGGCTTCCATATCTTCAGTCTGTTCCTCGGCGCGTTCGATAGCGCGGCCGACATCCTCGAACTCCTCGCCTGTCGCGGTCATCGCCTCCGAGACCGTCGAACTGGCTTTTGCGGCCTCGTGGCGGGCTTTCATCGTCTCTTTTTTCGTGCGGAACTCCTCGATGCGCCGCTGGAGTTCGTTTTTCTGCTCGACCAGCCGGTCTTGCTGGTTTTGCAGGTCCGAGATTTGGCCCTCTAAGTCCTCGATCTGGTTCATCTTCGTCTTCTTTTTCTCTAGGGCGCGTCGTGCTAGATCCTCTCGGTCCTGCTGGACCGCCGTGCGTGCCTGCTGGTTGTGTTTCTCGACGTTTTCCTCGAGCCGGCGTTTCTGCATCTCGAGGCGCTTTTTCTGCGTGGTGAGATCGGCGATGCCGCGTTTGACCTGCTGGAGCTGGTCACGCATCTGCTCATACGAATAGTCCAGCGTTTCGGTCGGATCCTCGGCCCGGTTGAGTACCGAGTTGAGTTTCGACCGGATGACGTAGGAAGCCCGAGAGAGGATGCCCATATTCGCTACGTATCGCTCCTGACCCTTAAAAATGTCACTTCGGGAATATTCCATGTCGAACCGGCTGTCCCAGCGCGCCGGGTTGATTACCGAGCGTCGTGATGGCCCACCCATGACGAACGTAGTGCTTCCCGGCAGCCGCGACGTGCGCGGGACACTCGAGAAACCGGACGGCGATCCACGGGCGATCGTCGTCGCTTGCCCGCCACATCCACAACAGGGCGGCTCGCGGAGTGATCAGCGCCTCGTCGCTGTCAGCGACGCCCTGCGTGATGCTGGCATTGCCTGTTTGCGCTTCGATTACGGCCCGTGGGACGAGGGCTATGGCGAGCGCGCAGACGTACGGAATGCCGTCCGGTGGGCTCGCGAGACGTACGATGAGCGTCCGGTCGGCGTCTTTGGCTACAGCTTCGGCGCGACGCTTGCGGTGCTCGCGGCAGCCGCGGTCGGCCCTGACGCGGTTGCCGTCCTCGCACCGACAGCACGTCTGGCTGACGACCTCGACGCGCTCGAGGCCATCGACTCGCTCGAGACCCCCGTCCACGTTCTGTATGGCACGCGAGATACGACCGCCGACTGGGAGCCGATCGTCGAGCGCGCGCGAGGTCGTGGCGACGAAATAACCGCCCTCTCGGCCGATCATTTCTTCCTCGGCGCGGATGCCGACATCGCGAGGGCGGTTCGGTCGTTTTTCGAGCGAACACTGCTCGAGTCGGCGTAGCACGACCGAGACAGTCACAGACAACCGCTACGCGTCTCGATCGGTCTCGAGACGACGTGTCGGGAACAGGAAAAAGATGTCAGACAAAAATTACAGTGATTGGTACGCATCAAATTGCTGTACTGAAACACGGGATGACTCCATAAAGAATATTATAATCAATGTTCGATGACGGGGTATATGGAAGTCCCACTGTTGGTGACCGATTTCCTCGACCGAGCGCGCAAGTACTACGGCGACGAAGAAGCGATCGTCGCGACGACGGGTGAGCGGTTCACGTACGAGGAGTTCGGCGACCGAGCCGACCGCCTCTCGACGGTGCTACAAGAGCGTGGCATCGAGAAGGGCGACCGCGTGGCCGTTCTCGACCCTAACACCCACTACCAGCTCGAGTCTGCCTACGGGATCATGCAACTCGGCGCGATCCACACGCCGCTGAACTACCGGCTGACTCCCGAGGACTACGAGTACCTGCTCAACGACTCTGGCACGAAAGCGATCATCGCTGACTACGAGTACGCCGACAAGATCGAAGCAATCCGTGACGACGTCCCGACGGAGATCTTCATCACGAACGACGCTGACGAAGTCGAGGGCGACTGGGAGGACTTCGACGACCTCATCGCGGACGTCGAGCCCGACTACGAGCGCCCCGAGATGAGCGAAGACGACGTCATCACGATCAACTACACCTCCGGGACGACCGGCGACCCGAAAGGCGTCATGCGGACCCACCGCACCGAGTCGCTGCACGCCCAGCTCGTGACGATCCACCACGAGATCAGCGACGACGACGTCTACCTCTGGACCCTGCCGATGTTCCACGTCAACGGCTGGGGCCACATCTACGCCATCACGGGTATCGGCGCGAAACACGTCTGTACCCGCGGCGTCGACGCCGAGGAAATCTTCCAGCAGATCAACGACGAAGACGTCTCGTTCCTCTGCTGTGCGCCGACGGTGCTCAGCATGCTCGACGAGTACTACGAGGAGAACGACGTTTCCACCGAGGGCGACAACCCGATGCGCGTCACCGCCGCCGGTGCCGCGCCGCCGGAAAGCGTCATCCGAACCGTCGAAGAGACGTTCGGCTGGCACTTCCGCCAGCTCTACGGTGCGACCGAGACCGGCCCGCTCATCGGCACCTCCGCGACCCGTCGCCTGATCGACGAGGACAGCGAAGAGCGCTTCGGCCTCAAAAAGCGCCAGGGCATCGCCCCGCTGGCCACCGAGATCGAAGTCGTCGACGACGACGGCAACGAGGTCCCGTGGGACGACGAGTCCATCGGCGAAATCCTCGTCCGCGGCAACCAGATCATGGAAGGCTACTGGGAGAAACCCGAGGAGACCGACGAAGCGTTCAACGACAAGCGCGAGGGCTGGTTCCACACTGGTGACCTCGCCGTCGTCAACGAGAAGGGCATGCTCTCGATCCAGGACCGCGAGAAAGACATCATCATCTCCGGCGGGGAGAACATCTCGAGCATCGAACTCGAGGACACGCTGTTCGACCACGAGGCAGTCGCCGACGTGGCCGTGATCCCCTCGCCCAGCGAGAAGTGGGGCGAGACCCCGAAGGCGTTCGTCGTGCCGTCGAACGACGACCCACAGAACCCGCCGGTCTCCGAGGACGAGCTGACGGAGTTCACGCGCGAGCGACTCGCCGGCTACAAGGTCGTCCACCGCGTCGAGTTCGTCAACTCCCTCCCGAAGACGGCGACGGGCAAGATCCAGAAATACGAACTGCAGGAACAGGAGTGGGACGAAGAAGAGTCGATGGTCGGGCAGGGATAACGCACGCAAGCACCCTCTGACGATGCGGACGGTCACCGAGTGCGGTCGCGACGACGTCGCGGCCCACCGTGGCCGTTCGTGACTATTTCCTCTCCTCTCAGCAGGCTCGAGTCATAACGACCGCGAGCCGACGGCACGTCACGACGATGACCGATCGGCTGTGAGATCGTCCAGCGCGCTCGAGCGTTCCGGCCTCAATCCCGCCCGTGTCGCGTCAGACACGTCGGCAGGCCGATCAGCTCGACCGGCTCCGAATTGTCGGGCGAGTAGACGACCATCTGGCCTTTCTCCATGTAGGGGACCTTCGACTCGAGGTTACTCGGAATATTCACGCTCTTGATGGCGTCCTCGTCGCCGAGATTCAACACGATGGTCGTGTTGATCTGTTTGAAGACGGCATCGTGGATGTCCTGGGGGTCCTGTGTAATGAGAAAGAGGCCGAGTCGCTCCTTGCGGCCCTGTTTGGCGGCCTCGGTGAATTTGGTAATGACTTTCCCCGCCTGGACGCTGTCGGCGTCAGTCAGGAAGTTGTGGGCCTCGTCCATCCCCAACACGAGCGGCGTCTCCTTGATTCGGTCGTAGGTCGGATCGTTCGAGAGCTTCTGGTCGATCAACAGCGACGAGACCGCGAGGACGATGGTTTCGGTCGCCCGAGTGTCATTTATGTGGTAGGTTGGGACCACGGTGAGCCCGCCGGGCCGGACGAACTCGTGGACCAACTCCGTAATTGGCCGGGCATCCTGGTCGAAGACGTGGCCGAAGCCGAGGACGCGCCGGCGCACGGCGTCGAACGTCGCCTCGTGGACGCGGCCGGACTCGTCGAGTTCCTCACGCAGTGCGGGATCGTCGAGGAACGAGGTGAACTCCTCGTAGGTGCCAGCCTCGCCGTACTGGTTCCGGAACCGCGGCAGGAGAACGCTGACGAGCGCGCCGTACTGGTTGTCGTTCAATCCGCTGCCCGCGACCAGCCACGGGTTGTCATGGACCATCGAGAAGGGGATCGTGAACTCGACCTGCTTCGCGCGGTGGTGGCCCGCCGCGTACGACGCCGAGCCGACTTTCGGGACGAACGCCGTCGTATCGGAGACGCCGCCGTAAGCGATCCCCTCACGCTCGAGGCGGCGCGCGAAGTCGCTGTCCAGGTCGGGGTTGTCGTCGTGCATCTGGGCGTACTCGTCCTGTGGGTCGAACTGGACGACAGCGGGTTGCACTGTGCGACCGTCGGCCATCGGATACGTGCGCTCGTCGGCGAGATATTGCCGCAGGATGTTCTTCGCCCCGTGGGTCTTCCCCGAGCCTGTCCCGCCGGCGATCAGCGTGTGTCGGAAGACGAGCGGATCACCCGCCTCGTAGTCGTCTTTCAGCCGGTAATCGATCGTCGGCGGGGACGCTGCCGTCCGGACCTTTTCGCCGCCGACGGAAAGATGGCCCAGAAAGACGCCATCCTCTGGCATCTTCAGCCCGGTCTTGATCGCCTCGGTGTCGTCGGCCTGCCGGATCACGGTCTGGGGCTTCGGCACGCGGTCGGTCATCCGGCGCTTCAATTCGCCGTCATCATCGTAAAGGACGGCGACGGGCTCGAGGGTCGCGACGAACTTGTAGTCGGATTCGTCGATGCCATCGGAGCGCATCGCTCGCCGGGCGTGAATCTCCGTCGCGTCGTCGGCGTGGTACTGCTGGGCGTACTCGAGTCCCGTAATCCGACAGAACAGCGTCTCACCGTCGGGATAGGGCGCGAGCAGGTAGCTCCCGATGCGGATCGATGATCGATTGCCGCGGGTGATGTAGGCCTGCAGGGTCGTATCGTCGCCGTCTTCGGCGATACGCAGTCCCTGGGAGACACAGAGCGCACCGATGCCGACGTCGTCGCCACTGGGCTCGACCGGCGTCGACTCGAACGCGTCGCTCGAGCCGTCGGTCGTCGAACTCGCAGTCGACGGCTCGTCAGTTCCTGTCGATGCCGTCGACGAGTCGGTTGCATTGGTCGCCGATCCCTCGTCAGCATCGGCGTCGGCGTCGAAATCGCCGAAGTCTCCCAGATCAGTCATATGGGGTTCATCCGTCCCATCCCTAAAACGCGTTTCCCTCCAGCCGGGCGGACTCTCTCAGCGCAAACTGGTTCGACCGATCCACAGCGCCCCCGCGGCAACAGACACGGCCACTAGCGCGAGTCCGGCCGTAAAGCCTGGAGTCGGCACTCCACCGGCATCCGCCCCGTCGTCGCTCGAGTCATTCGTCGCATCCGTCTCATCGAACTCGAGCGCCAGGTCGTCGGGATCGGTGTGATTGTACGACTCGAGGGATTCGTTGCCGCCGGCGATGGCAATCGTCGCGGACTCGTCGACGAGCGCGCTCATATAGTCACCAGTGAGGTCGACCGTACTCTCGGCAAACGAAATCGTCGTCGTGCCGGCAGGTGCATCCGCAGTAACGGTGACTGTCAGTGTTGCGATTGTGCCACTCCCGGCTGTCCCCCCAGCGACCGGCTCGCGACGCTGTTCGATGACCGTCGTCCCCTGCTCGTTGGCGATCGCCGTCGCCGTATGGACCTCGGCTTTCTCACCCTCGAGCCACGGGCCTCGTTCGATATCAGTCACCTCGAGGTAGTCCGGGTGATACTGTGCGATCACGGTCACTGCGCTGACGCCTTCGCCGCCGTGACCGCCCTGACTCCAGAGGGAGAGATCGATCGTGATCGTCTCGCCGGGTGTGGCGTTGACTGTCATCGGCTCCGGGGAGAGGATCGCGACCTGATCGATCGCGACGGCCGTCCCCGCGACGCTGGCTATCGAAAGCGCGAGCAAAACGGCGGCTCCAATGACGACGACAGCTCTGCGACCGTCGCTCGCTATGCCATCGCGGCCGGCGTCTGCGCGTGGCACCGTCATTCCTGTCTCGTGCGTACGATGCTCACCGGGAACACTCTTGTCGTTACCGGCGCGGCGACCCACAGGCGGCAACCGATGGGACGGACGACCACACTATCGACGCGAAAACGGGAACAACTGGGACGCTGCCGGCGACTACTGGACGATCGAGACGCTGTCGTCGTACCGCGTTATCAGCTTCGAGTCGTGATCGTAGCTGATAACGCCGACGTCGGCCATCGCGGGGAGATGAGAATGGTGCAGTGCGATCGCCGCGCGGTCGCCGTCGCAAAACGGTCCGCCGGTGCATGCGCTGAGCTGCGTCGCGAGTTGCTCGAGCGAGAGCGGTCGGTCGTTCGCTTCGAGCACGGAGAGAATACGCATCCGGACTGGATCGACGAGCGTTTCGAGCAGTTTTTCGGCGTTTTCGTCCTCACAGGCCTCGAGAAAGATCGAGAGGTCAGTAGGACGTACCGGCGGTTCGTCGACGAGTACGATACCAGTGTCGGTCCGGTCGATGATCCCGGCGTCCTCGAGTCGTGGCAGGTGATTGTGAACGAGGCTGATCCGCACGTCGTGTCGTGCCTGCCCGGTCGGGATCTCCGAGTTCATCCGGTCGATCAGTGCCGTCGTCAGGTCCGACAGGGACAGTCGTGTTTGCCGGCTGCCGAGAATCTCGAGAACGCGAAGCCGGCGTGGATGACGAAGGATTTCGTAACACTCCGCCGGGACGTTAACGAGCGGCCCAGGGGTGATATCGTCGCCGATGTGAGCGTCCGAAGTCATTGTCCTTAGCAATCCATGCAAGGGGCATAAGACCAGTTCCAAAAGAATTTGGGTCGTGAATGCGCCAGTACTCCGGTATCCGCTCCGTAACGTGCTGAACCGCTCGCGAACACCAGATAATGGAAATTTCCATTGGAATTTGTCCAGTGGTTTCCGATCGCGTGAGCCGACACGGGAGTCGTTCCGCGTGCGTCTCGCCGGTGCAGACGGGTCAGCAGAATCATGCCGTACCCGAGACGAGAGCCGTCGGTCGTCGCCACGACTGTCATACCGCCACGCACTGACCGAACGGCGCGTCTGGACGGAATGAGCGCTGTATTTTTGCGTCCGCGAGGCGTATCAGCAGTCATGCTTCAGGTACGCGGTCGTGCTGGCGGGACGGAGCTCACCGGCACACTGTACGAGCGAGGTGAACGAGCCCCCTCGTTCCGCGGCGCACCGGACGAAGACGCCGCGTACGTCTGGGTTTGTGACGAGTTCTACGAGGTCGATAGCGGGGGGACGACCCAACTCGTCGACGGCCGCGAGGTCAATCTCGCCTTCGAGTCACCGATGCCGCGTGGGTTCGACACCCGCGAACAGGCCCTCGAGGGTGCCAAAGAACACATCCGAACCCAGTTCGCCCGTATCGGGGTCGATCCCGAAGACGTCGATCTCGAGGTCGAGAAAAACGACGCCGAGTGACCGGATCGGCACGACCCGGTCAGTACGGCTGTTCGTCCCAGCGGTGGTCGTCGTAGGTCCGGTCCTGCACGGTGTCGAACTGTGCCTCGAGCGTCTCGCGAAGCGAGGCCTTCTCCGCGTTGCTGATCCGAGCGAGTTCGTCGGCTTTTTCGACGATCGTCGGCGGTCCGTGTGCGACGGCGACGTCCTGTAACAGCTGCATCGTCAATCGCTCGCGTGTCTCCGGGTCCTTCGTGAACGCATAGGGAGCCTCGATTCGATACAACAGGTCGTCGCGCGGATCGTAGACGACGAAGAAGGTGACCTCGTAGGCCTGACGCTCGAGCCGTCGGTCGACCCCGAGTGCATCACCCTCGGCCGACAGCGGTCGATCGACGCCACCGCGCGAGCGGAACCAATTCGTATAGGTCAGCGACGACGTGTCCCGTTCCCAGCGCTCGCCGTCGACGTCGTCGACGTACTCGCCGCGCTCGAGCAGCCGGGTAAACAGCGCCGAATCGTTGGCCCACGGGACGCTCACATCGATCTCTCGGTTGTCCTTTAGCGTCCGCGTGATGACGCGTGTCGCGGGGTTTTTGACGAAGCCGACGAGTGGCACGTCCCGGTCGACGAACGCCTCAACCAGCCGGACGTAGTTCTCGAGGACGGTCGTCGGCCGCGGATCGTCGAGCAGGAAATCGGCGAGGTCGGGGTGCTGATCGGCCCAGCGAAGCAGGCCACGGGGATACAGCGGCCCGTCGAGGACGAGCAGATCAGACACCGCCTCAGCGTGGTCGCGGGCATGAGTACTCTCCGCGAGGTACAGCGCCAGCGCGTGGACAACGCCCTCCGCGAATCGCGGCAGCGGCGGAATCTTGACCGCGCGGCTCCGGCTGTAGCCTTCGTCGAACTTGCCCCACGTCTCGTCGACGGTCATCGTCTCGTCGTTCGAGTGAACCGTCATCACGGTCGTTCGCGACCGGTGGAGGTCGAGATCGCTCGGGGTCGCGCTCATCGCCGCCTGCGCGATATCGATGACGAGCCCGTTTTTGAACGCCGTCGGGTTGATCGTCCCCGCGTCGAGGCCGTGTTCGGTCGGAAACTCGCGGTCGCGCAACGCAACCGCCTCGCAGTCGACCAGCCGCCGCGCCTGCTCGTCGACCGGCTCGAGGACCCGCCGGCCGTCATCAAGCAAAGGATCGAGGAACTCCTCCCAGACGGTCTCGGCGAAGGCGCGACGGTCGCGCTCGTCGGTCCCGGGGTCGATCCGCCTCGCAAGCTGCGCGATACCGTCGAAGTGGACCGGATCGAGCGTCATGACAGAGGGGTCCCGTCCAACCCGCAAAAAGCCAGTGGTCGTGAACGACGCTGATGTTGACTCAGGTCCGTGTAAATTACTATCAGAAAGCGTATGTATGGACGGCTCGAGGCTGGTGATATCTGGATGTCCGAGCGAGAATCGGCGACCGTTACCTCCGACGAGCGTGCGATCAACTGGCGACAGAACGGGTCCGGGATCACCATCTACGAAGCGGGGAATCCCGACGCCTGGATCCGGGCCGACTTCGAGGCCGGCGTCCCGCCGGAACACCGTCTCTTTATGATCTGTGACGAGTGCGGGGCTGTCTTCGCACAGCGAAGTACGCCCGGCAACGCCACCGTCTGTGGCGACTGCGGGACGACGTTCGATCACCCACAGAACGACTGAGACGGTCTGCTGTCAGTCAGTGCTGGCGCACCCATGACACGCCTTGGAGCGTCACAGCTCCCAGTAACAGCAGGCCGTTCGACCACACGACACTGGCCGACTCGAGTCGACTCGTCCACGCGACACGATCGGGCTGGGTCCAACCGCTCAAGCCGAACGACAGAGATACCCCAGTACTGATACGTTGGGGACGAGCGGTCCCTGCAGCCGGCCGCCGCTGACGACGACAACGACAGGTAGTTAGGACATGCCGATTTCCGATCTGGTATGGAAGCTGCGCTGATCGTTCTCGACGGCTGGGGACTCGGTGACGGCGGCAGGGACGCGGTCGACGCGGCCGAAACGCCGGTCTTCGACCGCCTCGCGGAGTCGGGCGCGTACGGCCGGCTCGAGGTCGCCGGTCGACGCGTCGGCCTCCCCGAGGGACAGATGGGAAACAGCGAGGTCGGCCACCTGAACATCGGTGCCGGCCGCGTCGTCTATCAGGAGTACACCCGCATTTCGGACTCCATCGCTGACGGCTCCTTCCGGGAGAACGACGCGATCAACGGGGCGTTCGATCGGGCGCGTGAAAACAATGGCCGAGTTCACTTCGTCGGCCTCGTCAGCGACGGCGGCGTCCACTCCGATCAGGAACACCTCCACGCGCTGATCGAGCTGGCGGCCGACCACGACGTCGAAGCCGTTACCCACGCGATTACCGACGGGCGGGACACCTCGCCGACCGGGGGTCGGGAATACCTCGGGACGCTCGAGGACGTGATCGCCGAGCACGGCACCGGCGACGTGGCGACGGTCTCGGGCCGCTACTACGCGATGGACCGCGACCAGAACTGGGAGCGGACGAAGCGAGCATACGACGCAATCGTCAACCGCGAGGCCGAATGGACCGCCGAGTCAGCCGTCGACGCGGTCGAAGAATCGTACGATCGCGGTGAGACTGACGAGTTCGTCGAGCCGACACTCATTTCGGATCAGCCGGCACTCGAGGACGGCGATGCAGTCGTCTGGTTCAACTTCCGTTCCGACCGGGCGCGACAGCTCACGCGGATGCTTGCGGACATCCGCCCCGAAGACTGGGCCGACGAGTGTGCGACCACTCCACCGGATGCCGAGGTCGTGATGATGACCCAGTACGACAAGACCTTCGACCTCCCCGTGGCCTACCCGCCGAACCAGCCCGAACAGGTGCTCGGAGAGGTGCTGGCCGACGCCGGGAAGACACAGTTACGGATCGCCGAATCCGAGAAGTACGCCCACGTCACCTACTTCTTGAATGGCGGCCGCGAGGTCGAGTTCGACGGCGAGATCCGGAAGATCGTCGAGAGTCCCGACGTGCCGACCTACGACCAGCAACCCGAGATGAGTGCCCCCGAGGTGACCGACACCGCGATCGACACCATCGATTCCGACGACCCGGACGTCCTCGTGTTAAACTACGCCAACCCGGACATGGTCGGTCACACCGGCGACTACGAGGCCGCGATCGAGGCCGTCGAAGCCGTCGACGAACAGCTCGGGCGACTCGTCGACCGGCTCGAGGCCGCCGGCGCACACGTTCTTATCACCGCCGACCACGGCAACGCCGACGACATGGGAACCGAAGCCGATCCACACACGGCACACACGTACAACGAGGTGCCGCTGGTCTATCTCGCGCCAGGAGCGAGGTCGCAAAGCGACCTCGGAGACGCGAACGGGGAGGAACGACCCGTGAGCAACGGGACCGACGGCAGCCGAACCGTCCGCGAGGGCGGCACGCTCGCCGATATCGCGCCGACGATGCTCGAGGCGATCGACCTCGACCAGCCACCCGAGATGACCGGCGAGTCGCTGCTCGAGTGAACGCGTCGGGGGCCGACCGCGGTGTGAAGACGGACTGACAGAAGAGACGTTGGCGCTGCCGGCAGTCCGTGGCGACATTCAGCAGTTACGTTCCTCGAAACGGACAGGAGATGGCACACTCGTCACCGTCCGTGTTCGTCGTCGAATCGATAGCGACAGTGTTTGCCGACGGACGGCGCTCCGTCAGTCGTCGTTGTCCGTTCGTCCACGACCACGGCCCGGGTGCTCGGCGGGACGACCCGGGATGTCGTCGGTATCACTGGTTCCGCCGCGGCCGCGCCCCGGATGCTCGGTGGGACGCCCAGGGAAGTCGTTTTCCGCCGGTTCGTACACGTAGAGACAATCGTTGCTGTAGGAGCGGCCGAACTGATCGGCGTCCTCACAGCAGAGCACGCGGCCGTCGTCCATCACCAGCACGTTGTCGACGTTGATGAGCGCGTCGTCTGCGACGTCCGCGGGATCGCTCGCGTCCGGCCCGACGATGGCCGGCTCGAGCGTCGAGACGTTGAAATCCGCCTCGAGTTCCGCCCGGTAGACGACACCGCCGTCGACTCGCTCGAGCTGGATGTCGCCGACGTCCTCGTAGCCCTCCTCGTTGGACAGGTCGTCGTTGAGTTCGGAGATGGCGAAGTAGACGTAATCGCCCGGTTCGGCACCGTCGGCGCTGTCGACGCCTTCGGCCTTGTTGAACTCGATGGACGCGCCGATCTCTTTGGCGGCTGCGCGCGTCTCGAGGAACGGTACGCGACGGAGGTCCGGCGAGACGCCGTTGGGACCCTCGTCTGCCCACTGTTCGGCCCACAGCGCGATTTCCTCGTCGGTGATGTAATCCTGATTCCCGTTGTCGACGACCTCGCGATCGGCCTCCTCGAGCGCAGTCTCGAGGTCGTCCTCCCAGTCAGTTTCGGCGTGCGTCTCGAGATAATCGGTCTGGGTAATATCGTCGTACGCAGCGATCCACGCCTCGACCTCGCGGTTCGTGGCGTGGCCCAACTCGAGCCACTCGAGCTCGAGGTCGACTTCCGCCGGCGGAAGTTCGCGGGCGGCTTCCGCGTTGGTCACCTTCGGAGCGTAGAGGGTGCCGGCGATGTCCATCGGGTCGTCGTAGCTGTCGATCGGTTCGTCGGCGACGAACTTGTAGATCCCCTTGCTGTCGCCGTCCGAACAGCCATAAACCGTCTTCCGGTCGGACTGGATGTCGGGGGACTCCCAGGCGGCCCGTCCCATCACGTAGTACTTGACTGGCTGTGGCGTGTCGGCTGCCGGCTCGCGGATGTCGACGTGATAGCCGTAGCGGTAGGGGTTGGGGTAGACATCGCCGATCGGCTGGGTCGTGTTTTCGTCGGCATCTTGGTCGACGGGGTCCGCGCCGAGGTAGTACGCGAGGAACTCGACACCGGTCATCGCCCAGTAGCCCTGGATGCCCCAGGCCTCGTCGCCGTAGTAGTCGTCGACGGCGCTTTGAATGTCCGACGGGTTCGGCCGGTTCCAGAACTCGTGAGCGCCGCGGCGTCCCTTGCCCGTTCCTGCCTCCAAAATGTCGCCGACCGTCGCGGCAAGCGAAACCCGCGGGTGTGCGTAGTTCTCCTCGGAGGAAATCATCGTATTCCACGGGCTCAGATCGCCGTAACAGTTGATGCGCGTCCCGCCGAGGTCGCGCATCGGCTCGGTGTTGGCGATGTTGATGGCGTTCTCGAGGTCGACCTCCCACTCGCCGTCCTCGGTCCGGCTGATCGGAATTCGGGAGACGTTGCCAGGGCTGTTCTCCCAGTTGGTAAAGAGATAGCCCTCGGTGCCGTCGTCGGTCGTGGGGACGAACTGGTTACAATCGGGGTTGTACGCGGCGTCGCCGTACTGCGTGCCGGCGAACGCGTCGGTCGTGATATTCTCGCCGTCGGGCGTCTGGACGACGCCGAGTTCTTCGGTGCCCCCGTTGATCGCCTCGTGGGCCTGTGCGAGGAACGTGAACTCGCCGTCAGCGCCGCGGACTGTCTGTCGTTCCGCGTTCGTCTGGGGCGTCGACAGCTCGTCGAAGTCGTCGTTACTGCCCTCGAGTTCGAACTGGAAGCCGCTGAAGTAGCCGATTCCGGCCTCGTCGTACGGTGCGGGATTGTCGCGGCTCGGGTGCTGGAGGCTGTAGAGCAGCGCCCCCTCATCGAACACGAACGGGCCGGTGACTTCCGCGCCGAGTGCGGTCGAGGAGAACCGCTTTAATTCCCCGTCGACGTGCGGTGCCAGCGGCGTATCGGGATCGTCAGGGTCGGCGCTCGCGACGCCAGTGACGCTCGCACCGAGCGCTGCGGCGACTGAGGCTTCCATCAGGTTGCGTCGAGTTAAATCAACCATCAGTTCCGTAACGGGCCAGCGTATTATAGGAGTTTTATATTTCTAATATTTATTCATCAATTCCTAAACGAAGCGTACGGAATTCTATGTAGCTCTCCGTTCGACTGCCGATCCAGTCATCGTCGACTTGACGCCAGCAACGTCTCGATTGCCCACAGTGTGATTCGGTCGAAAAGAACGTCTCGATTACCCTTCTCAGACGGTCTGCTGTCCCGATTTCCCAGTGGGACCACAGTGTGGATTGCGGGCCCACCGGCACTGACTGACAGGAGTCCGTCTCAGCGTGGGGATCGGCTATCAGCTACTCGAGTCCCTGTTCGGCCGCGTTCGCGCGGATTTCCTGGGCGCGCTGGCGGACGGATGCGATGTACCGTTCGATCTTCGGCGGCGTCTTCCCGTAAAACGATGCCACCCAGTTTACGTCCGTACCGGGCATCGTGAGGAAGTACGCCGCAAGCGTGTCTCGGCCCGCCTGAATGACCTCCGGTGGAACGCCCCGGTCGCCGGTTCCCGCCTCCTGAAAGCCGTTCGTGTCGAAGTAGACGTCGGCGTACAGCGTCGCGGTCTCCGGATCGTCGAACGTCATCGGCGTGTGCTGGGGGGCCTCGAACCGGTACTCTGGTGTCTCGGCGTCCGGCGGCATGACCTCGAGGATTCGGACATCCAGTATGTAGTCGTTGTAGACCGATTCTGTGTCGTCTCGCGGTGACCGTGACGTTGATTCGGACATGGGTAGTCGATGTCGCTTGGCAGCGGTTCGGACGGCGGTCCGTCGCACGTACCGTCGTGAACCAAGTGCCGGGTGCCGTGCGTATGAGCGTTGCTAGTAGTAGTACCACCGCTCACGAAGCGCTCACGAGCGATATAGAGTGCTCCCTTGCTTGCTCCGCATTATAAATAGCGCTCGGCTCGACGGCCGCGAGCACCGCGCAGTGGGGCGATCACAACGCCATCGCCGCGAGAGTCTGCCATCTTTACACGTCTGCGCGAGAAGGGCGAACCATGGAAGCGGAAGCCGCCGAGAAAGCCGAGACGCGAGAGACAACCGCTCGACGAGGCGAGCGCAACCGAACGTGTCGGCACGGATCGACAGTCGGTCGCCGACCAGCGACCTGGTCATGATCGAAATCGCGGTCTTGATCGCCCTCGCTGCCGTCGGAACGGGCGTTCTCTGGTACGGCAGCGCCAGACTCGAGGAGGCAGCCAACGACCTCGCAGCCGCGTATGGATTGCCGGCTGTCGTCCAGGGTGCCGTCATCGCCGCTGTCGGCTCGAGTATGCCCGAACTGGTGAGCGTGTTGCTCGCGACGCTGCTTCACGGCGAGTTCGAACTCGGCGTCGGTTCGATCGTCGGCTCGGCAGTGTTCAATCTGCTGGCGATTCCCGGCCTCGCCGTGGTGGTCGGCGGCGGCATCGACACGTCGCGCGAGCTGGTCTACAAGGAGTCACTGTTCTACATGCTCGCGGTCGCGTCGCTGCTGTTGACGTTCTCGCTGGCGGTCATCTACAACCCGGTTGCCGGCGGCGACGGGCTCATTCGAGGCGACGTCTCGCGGCCGCTTGCGCTGTTCCCCGTCGCGCTGTACGGGCTCTACATCTTCACCCAGTATCTCGATGCTGCTGACGAAGGGGCGACGACGGACACGTCGGTCGACGTGCTCCCAACCTGGTTGCAGTTCGGCGTCGGGCTGGTGGCGATCGTCCTCGGCGTCGAGGCCCTCGTCCGGTCGGCGGTCGGCCTCGGCGACGCGTTCGGAACCCCCACGTTTCTCTGGGGGATGACCGTCGTCGCCGCCGGCTCGAGCCTGCCCGATACGTTCGTCAGCCTCGCGGCCGCACGGGCGGATCGGCCGACGGTGACGCTGGCGAACGTCCTCGGGAGCAACACGTTCGACTTGTTGGTCGCCGTGCCGGTCGGCGTCCTCGTCGCGGGCTCGCTGACGGTGAATTTCGCCCACATCGTTCCGATGATGAGTTTTCTCGTCCTTGCGACGATCGTCTTCTTTAGCATCTCTCGGACTGAAATGCGGCTCTCGATACGCGAAGCATGGCTGCTGTTGGGGCTGTACGGTGCCTTTCTCTGCTGGCTGCTCTTGGAGAGCCTTCGTGTCGTCAGCGTGCTGGAACTGTGAATCCGTACACCGTCCGAGGTAATATCTGCCCGCATCTCGGTCGTATTCCGTCTCGAGGGGAAAGGCTAGGGGTTTTACGTGACGTGGCTGCAAGGACGCTGGTATGAGTGACGATTCCGATTCGGACGGACACCACTTCGCAACGAACAGTATCCACGCCGGTCAGGAGCCGGACCCAACGACGGGTGCCCGCGCCCCGCCGCTGTACCAGACGACCTCCTACGAGTTCGAGGACACCGACCACGCCGCCGCGCTGTTCGGCTTAGAAGAACTGGGCAACATCTACTCGCGGATCATGAACCCGACGAACGCGATGCTCGAGGAACGCATCGCGACGCTGGAAGGTGGCGTCGGCGCGCTGGCGACCGCCTCCGGGATGGCCGCGTTCGATCTCGCGACGTTCATCCTCGCCGATGTCGGGGACAACATCGTCTCCTCGTCGTCGCTCTATGGCGGAACCTACACCTACCTCACCCACACCGTCTCGAAACGCGGCGTCGAAACGAAATTCGTCGACACCCTCGACTACGAGGCATACGCCGAGGCCATCGACGACGACACCGCGTTCGTCCACTTAGAGACAATCGGCAACCCCGCGCTCGTCACCCCCGACATCGAGCGCATCGCCGACATCGCCCACGACCACAATGTGCCGCTGTTCGTCGACAACACGTTCGCGACGCCGTATCTGTGCCGGCCCCTCGATCACGGCGCGGACCTCGTCTGGAACTCGACGACCAAGTGGATCCACGGCGCGGGCTCGACCGTCGGTGGGATCCTCGTCGACGGCGGCTCGTTCCTCTGGGAAGACGGCGACTTCCCCGAACTCACCGAGCCGAACCCGGCCTACCACGGCGTCAACTTCCGCGAGACGTTCGGCGACGCGGCCTTCGCGTTCGCCGCTCGGACCCGCGGCCTGCGCGACCTGGGCAACCAGCAGTCGCCGTTCGACGCCTGGGTCACACTCCAGAAACTCGAGTCGCTGCCCCTGCGCATGGAAAAACACTGCGAGAACGCGATGGCCGTCGCGGAGCACTTAGAAGATCACCCCGACGTGGCGTGGGTCAACTACCCCGGCCTCGAGAGCCACGAGACCCACGAGAACGCCGCGAAGTACCTCGAGGGCGGTTATGGCGGTATGATCACCTTCGGGCTCGAGGGTGGCTACGACGCCGCCGAAACGGTCTGTAACGAGGTCGACCTGACGAGCCTGCTGGCGAACGTCGGCGACGCGAAGACGCTGATTATCCACCCCGCGAGTACGACGCACCAGCAACTCACCAAAGAGGAGAAGTTGGCCGGCGGCGTCACCGACGACCTCGTGCGCCTCTCGGTCGGCATCGAGGACGTCGACGACGTGATCGCGGATCTGGATCAGGCCATCGAACAGGCGTAGACGTCAGCGGGCACGGGTCGATTCGCCGTCGGCCTCATCCTCGCCGTCACGGTTGTCGTCCCCTTGTCGCGTGGGTTCGTCTCGGTCGGTCCCCCCGCTGTTGGTGTCGGTCCCGACGGGCAAGCCGGACCCGCGGTCGCCGTCGGTTCCGAGAAGGCGAGCGAATCGACGACGTTCCGCAGTTTTCCGATCGAGGGTCATGCCGTCGAGCGATGCCGAAGCTCCGGGTAGTTCCGTCGGTTCGTTTCGGGCACAACGCGAGGTTTCTCGCTGAAACGGTCCGGAATCGACGGCCGACCGCCGGGCGGTCTGCCGTCGCCGGCGCGGCGAGCCAGCGACCCAAAACATCCTTTTCCGCCACGCCCCTCTGGACGACCGATGACCGATCTTCCGGCCCCCGTCGACCGCGCACTCGAGGCCCACGACGCGTTCGCCCGAACCGACGACGGCTACGACCTCACGACCACCGTCTTCGAGACGACCGTCACGGCCGACGACGCCGACGGCAAGCGCGATGGCCGCTTTCGAGTCACCGTCTTCCTCCCGACGCTCGACGCTGCCGTCGCCGGCGAGCACGTCGCCGACGTCGTCGAAGACGGCTGGTTCGAAACACTCGAGCGCCGCCTCGACGACGTCTTCGGCGTCGCCCACACGAGCACACACGACGAGCCAGTCGTCGAACGCGACGGCGACGAGGTTCGAGTCTCTCTCGAGTACACCGCCTGGGTCGCTGCAGAAGGCGTCGAAGACGCCAAGGCGCTCATCGAGTTCGTCGAAGGCACCTACGCACAGGGGATCATCCCTGGCTACGACTACCGCGGGCCGGCAGCGACGCTGCTCGAAAACGCCCAGCAACAGGGTCAGCAGGCCGCAGACGACAACGGGAGCAGCGGCGGCATGCCCCTATAACACGCTGGCGGCTGTTTCTGGGTAAGGCTCACAGCTATGGCCGGGAGCGTGGCTCGAGCAGACGCGAGAGCCACGCGACCCGGGGAAAGGCAGGTACTCTCCCTGTTACTGACCGCGAGCGAACCCGTGCGCGGCGCTACGCGCCGCGAGTAGTCGAACGGCCGACGGCCGTGAGACAGGGTGAGCGAGCGGGCCGACGACTGACCCAGAAGCCGCGCTTTGCGCGGCTGGCGGGAAAGGAGGAGTGTCCTCGTGAACAGAGTGAACGAGGGCTCGGAAGACGCGTCGCGTCTTCCGGTGCTTTTGGTCCAGCTTTTACCGAGGGACGCCGCGCTGTGTGGCACCGCCACCAGCGCGGCAGACCGCAGAGTAAAAGCTGGGTCTTAGTCCATCGCGATGTACGTCTGTGTATCCTCGATGCCCTCGACCGCCTGAATGCGGGTCGCTGCGATCTCTTTGACTTCCGCCGGTGTCTCGACCTGTGCTTTCGCGATGAGGTCGACGTCGCCGGCGACGATGTGCGCCGATTGCACGCCCTCGATCGATTCGATGCTGTCTCTGAGCCGATCCGCCTCGCCCGTGTTTGCCTTGATCATAACGAATGCCGTAACCATTAGTTCACACCTCCAGTGTCGCTATTCGTATCACGATCCGTCGAGACCGAACTCGAGCCCGACCCTGCGTTCGCAGCCGCCTGCATCGGCGTCTCACCGACAAGCAGCTGGCGAACCTCGCTTAAGACGTCGAAATCCGCGAGGACGACGAGCCGGTCGCCGTCCTCGAGCGAGCTATCTTCGGTCGGGATCTCGAGGGAGCTGTTGTTCTTGCCAAACGCGAGGACGGTCGCGTCGGCGGGCAACTGCAGTTCGTTGAGCGTGTATCCGTTGACGGGCGCGCCGTTGGTTATCGTCAGTTCGACGACCTGCAGGCTCGGGGCGATGTCGGCGATGGCCCGGATCGTCCCGCCCAGCAGGGCGTTTTTCGCACCGATCGCGCCCAGCCGCTCGGGGTGGATGATCTCGTCGACCTGATCGGCGTACTTGCGATAGATCCCCTCGCGGTAGGCCTCGTCGATCCGCATGACGGTTCGACAGCCGTAATGGTTCCCGATCATGCAGGCGGTGAAGTTGACGTTGAGGTCGCTGGTCAGTGCGCCGACGGCGTCGGCGTCCATCACGCCGGCTTCCTCGAGGATGGGTTCGCGAGAGCCGTCGCCCTCGATGACGGGAAAGTCCTGATTCTGGGCGCGTTTGATCCGTTGTTCGTCGCGTTCGACCAGCGTTGTCTCGTGGCCTTCGTCTCGCAGGACGCGTGCCGTCCGCAGCCCGACCCGTCCGGCCCCGATAATGACGAACTGCATAGACAGGCGTACGCTCGCCCCTGTGAATAAGTTTGCCCCCGACTAGCACGGTCGGTGATCGAACAGTGACTGTAATTGTGAGAAGAAAAGCACTCGTCGACGCCGACACGACACTGCCGTCAAAACGGCGATCGAGCCGTCACCCCATCGCGATGTAGGTCTTCGTCTCGGTGACGCCGTTGAGTTGCTGCATCTGCGACGACGCTGCCTGAAGCACGTCGTAGACATCGGGGGCGTCGATCTCCGCAATGATGTCGTAGTTACCCGCGACGATGTGGGCGTCGGTGACCGACTCGAGCCCGTTGATCTCTGCGAGGAGGCCCTCCGATTTCCCGGCAGCGGTCTTCACCATAATGAACGCATGGACCATCGCCAATGTGGTACGCTATGGCACGACTAAAGCCTTTGCCCGAGTCTCGATCGCGACCAACGGCGACGGTGTCGAGCCGAACTTAGCGCGACTCGCCGAGCGCATCGGCCAGCACGTCGGCCGTCGCCTCGAGGACCGCCTCGGGCGACTGGGTCGCATCGACGCGGACGAACCGATCGGGATCGCGCTCGAGGAGCCGTTCGTAGTTGTCCCGCACCGACGCGAGGTACTCGGCGCGCTCGAATTTGTTCGTCGTTCCTGCGCGTGCTGCGGCGGTTTCGGGGTCGAGATCGAGGTAGATCGTCAGGTCCGGCTCGATTGAGAAGGGGCGATGAACGTCGACGACGTACTCGAGGGGATCCGCAAGGCCGTGGCCGTCGGCCGCCTCGAGGGTCGCGCCTTGGTAGGCAAAGCGCGAGTCGGAGTAGCGATCCGAGATCACGAGGTCGCCGCGCTCGAGGGCGGGTTCGATCACTCGCGAGAGGTGGTCGGCGTGGTCGGCGGTGTAGAGAAAGAGTTCCGCCAGCGGATCGGCGTCGTCGTCGTCGATCGATCGGTAGACGGCGTCGCCGTACCAGGAGTTCGTCGGCTCGCGCGTGAATACGGCATCGGGATAGCGCTCATGTAAGGCTTCCCAGACCGTCGTCTTGCCGCTACCGTCTAATCCCTCGAGCGTGACGAGCATAGTCGTGTCTCGTCGTGACGCCTATTACAATCCGTCGTTGTCTCGAGCCGATCGCCTCACAGCGTGAGGCCGTCGTCGACGCGCACGACCTCGCCGTTGACGTACGAGGCGGCGTCGCTGGCAAGGAAGGTGATCACGTCGGCGACTTCTTCGGGCGTCGCGGTGCGACCGCTTGCGGTATCCGTCTCGACGGCCGACTCGTGGCCCCGTGAATCCGCGAGCAGGTCGGTGTCGGTGTAGCCTGGTGCGACGGCGTTGACGCGGATTCCCTTGCCCCCGAGTTCGCGGGCCGCCGCACGCGTGAGACCGAGGACGCCGGCCTTGCTCGCGGCGTAGTTGGCCTGCCCGACTCCGCCGTGCTGGGCGGCGACGCTTGCGACGTTAACGATTCGGCCGCCTCGGTCGTCACTCCGTAGCATTCGTCTGGCCGCTTCCCGCGTGCAGTAGAACGTACCAGTGAGGTTAACGTCGATGACCCGTTGCCACTGCTCAGGGGACATCCGAACCAGCAGGCCGTCGGCCACCGTTCCGGCGTTGTTCACCAGCACTGTCGGGGGGCCATACCGTTCGGCGACGGTCTCGAACGTCGCCGCCACCGCGTCGGAGTCAGCGACGTCGAACTGCTCGACGGTCGTCTCGGCGGGAGACGACGCTAGCGCTGCTGCCGTCTCGTCTGCGGCCGCGTCGTCCTCGTGATAGGTGGCGACGACAGTCGCTCCCAGTTCGGCCAGTCGCGTCGCCACTGCGCGGCCAATACCGCGCGTCCCGCCGGTGACGACCGCAACCTCGCCCTCGAAGTCGATCACGCGAACACCTCCCTGGCGTCCGCGGGCGTCTCGAGCGCCCAGCACTCGGCCTCGGGCGCGATGCGTTCGACGAGTCCCGCTAGCACGCCGGCCGGAGGAAACGCGATGAACCGGTCGATCCCCTGTGCGCGAAGTGTCTCGATGACAGCCACCCAGTCGACCGGCGACGTGATCTGTGCTGTCAGATCTCGCCGTGCGACGGCCGGATCGGTATAGCACTCGCCGGTCACATCAGAGACGACAGGCAGTTCGGCCTCGCACAGCTCCACGTCGGCCATCGCCGTTTCGACGCAGTCGACGGCCGACGCCATCACCGGCGAATGGAACGCCGCACCGACCTCGAGTTCGCGAAACCGGGCGGTCGTCCGCTCCTCGAGCCGTTCCCGGACCGCCGCCACGCCATCGGTCGTGCCGCTGATGACAGTCTGTTTCGGCGCGTTGTACAGGGCAACGCCGACGTCCTCGCGGGCGGCACATGCTTCGGCCACCACGTCCGGGTCGGCCAGCAACACCGCCACCATCGTCCCCGGGCCGTCGGCGGCTGCCGCCCGTTCCATGCACTCGCCTCGTCGGTGGGTGAGGGCAGCCGTGGTCGCGGGCTCGATCGCGCCGGCGGCCGCCAGCGCGGTGAAGTGACCGAGGCTGTGGCCAGCGACGGCTGCCGGCTCAACGTCGAACTGGGCTGTCACACCCTCGTAGACCGCGATCCCCGTCGCCAACAACAGCGGCTGGGTGTTGCTCGGGCGCTGGATCGCCTCGGCGGTCCCGTCGAAGCACAACCCCGGGAGATCGATCTCGAGGGCGTCGTTGAGGCGGTCGAACACCGCGCGCGTCTCGGGCCAATCGTCGTAGAACGCCCGTCCCATTCCGACGGTCTGGCTCCCCTGCCCGGGGAAGAGAAACGCCGTCCCATCGAGCGTCGTGGCGGACTCGTCAGTGGTCATATCAGTGCTGTGAGTGGGACAACTCGCTTAGTGGTGTCGGGTCGTCATCCCCACGACGGTGACCGAGCCGACGGCATACCCTGCGGTCTGATCGTGACTCAGGCTGACGTCGATGTCGGCCGTCGCGAGGGAACTGCCGCGTTCCTCGAGCGTCGCAGCAAGGGCGTCGGCTGCGACGGGAGCCAGCGAGAGATGCGGACCATCATCCTGACGGTCGATTTCGATGGCAGCGGTCGGTACACTAGGGGACGCGCCAGCGAGCGTCTTTAGAAATGCCTCCTTGGCTGCCCAGCGAGCGGCATAGTGCTGTAGCGGATCGCCCTGCGCCTCGCAGTAAGCCTGTTCAGCCGACGTGAACGCGCGGTCGCGAAACGAGTCACCGAACTCCGCGAGGAGGTCGGCGATACGAGCGATCGAGACGACATCGACGCCGTGGAAGACGACAGGATCGGAACCGGGGACGGCCGCATCGTCGACCATCGTTACGGGCGCTCGAACACGAGCGCCCCGTTGGTCCCGCCGAAGCCGGCCGACGTACTCACGGCGACGTCGACGGCCGTCTCGCGTGGCTCGGTGGCGACCGGCAGGTCACAGTCCGGATCGGGCGTCTCGTAGTTCAGCGTCGGCGGGATCGTCCCCTCGGCGATGATCCGCGCGACGATAGCGGCCTCGATCGCGCCGGCAGCGCCGAGCGCGTGTCCGAGGTGACCCTTGATGCTCGTCGTCGTCGGCACCCCTGTCTCGTCGAACACCGCTGTGAGCGCGTCGGCTTCACGGGCGTCGCCGACCGGCGTACTCGTCGCGTGGGCGTTGACGTGATCGACGGCAGCCGGCTCCCTGTCGGCGTCCGAAAGCGCTTGCTCGAGACAGCGCCGAAGCCCGTCGCCCGCTTCGGCCGGCCGGGTGGGGTGATGCGCGTCCGCGGTTCGACCAGCCCCGGTGATTGCGGCGTACGGCGTTGCGCCACGCTCGCGGGCGTGCTCGCGTGACTCGAGAACGACGATGCCACACCCCTCCGAGAGCACGAGCCCGTCTCGGTCGCTGTCGAAGGGACGACTCGCTGCCGCGGGATCATCAGTGGTGCTGAGCGCCCGCATCGAATCGAAGCTCCCGACGCCGAGCGGCGAGATCGCGGCGTCGGTGCCGCCGGCGACGACGACATCGGCCCGGCCGCGCCGGATGTCGTCGGCCGCGGCTGCGATGGCGTGGGTACCCGCCGAACACGCCGTGCCCGGCGCACGGTTCGGCCCCTTCGAACCGATGGTCATGCTGACGTGGCCGGCTGCGAGGTTCGTCAACGCGCTCACGAGAAACGATGGCGAGGGGCGCGCGCCTGCCGCGGCTTCGATTTCGGCCAGGCCGGCCAGTCCCGAGCCGATGCTGGTACCCACCCGTTCGGCGTTCCAGTCGGGGCTTGCGGTGTCGAATCCGGCGTCTTCGAGTGCCTCGGCGGTCGCGGCGACGGCGAACTGAGCGTACCGGCCCATCGTCCGGTCGTCGACACGGTCGTCGGGCGCGACGGCTGCCGGATCGGTCTCCACCTCACAGGCAATTGAGGCCCGCAGGCCCGCCTCCTCTGGGTCGAAGCGCGTGATCGGCCCCGCGCCGCTCGCCCCCTCGAGCAGCCCGTTCCAGGTCCGCTCGACGCTCTCGCCCAGCGGCGTCACCAGACCGAGGCCGGTCACGACCACCTCGCGGCTCATCTCAGGCGCGCTCGTCGACGTACGCCGTCAGGTCGCCGACCGTCTCGAGGTCCTCGAGATCCGCATCAGGAATGTGGACGCCCACTTCCGCCTCGATAGCCTCCGCGATTTCGACCAGATCGAGCGAATCGGCATCAAGCGTCTCCCCGTCGAACGGGGTTCCCTCGTCGAACGCGTCCGCGTCGACGCGCAAGCGGTCGGCAACGATCCCTTCGACACGATCGGATACACCCTCCGTAGCTGTCATGTGCTGTCGTTCCGCGAGCGCCGTCAAAACCGTCCCGATTCTCGTCGGCACCCCATTAGGGCTCGAGGACGACCGTGCCGACGGTCTCGCGGTCGGCGAGCGCGTCGTGGGCCTGCGTGGCGTCCGCCAGCGCCAGTGTCCGGTCGACGACGACGTCGACCTGCCCGGTCGCGACGTGATCGATCAGCGACGGCACTGCGCTGAGGACGCGCTCGGGGACGTGCTCGAGGGCGTGCTCGAGGTGGTAGCCGCGAACGGACTGATTCGCGAAGAACAGTCGCGGGGTCGCGACGGTTGGCACGGACCCGCTTGCCATCCCGAACGAGACGATCCGACCGACCGGCGCGAGCGCGTCCACGCTGGCAGCGAAGGCGTCGCCGCCGACCCCATCAACGACGAGGTCGACGCCATTGCCGTCCGTCCGTACGTGGATGGCGTCGGCGACGTCAGTGTCCGTGTAGTCGATGGTGTGGTCGGCCCCGAGCTCTCGAGCCAACTCGCGTTTCGCCGCGGTGCTTGCAGTCGCGAAGACGGTCGCCCCGGCTGCGGCGGCCAACTGAACGGCAAGCGAGCCGACGCCGCCGGCTCCGGCGTGGATCAGCACCCGATCGTCGGCCGACAGCTCGCCCCACTCGTGGAGGACGTTGTGGGCGGTCAGTCCTTGGACCGGCAGGGCCGTCGCGTCGGCCCACGGGATCGAGTTTGGTATCCGGAAAGTACGGTCGACGGGTGCCGTCGCGACCGCCGCGTAGCCGCCGGTCGACGACAGCGCGGCGACGCGGTCGCCGACCGCGAGGTCGCTCGTCGCTGGCGCGGCCGTGACGGTCCCGGCGACGGCCAGCCCCGGCACGAACGGCGGTGACGGACCATCTGGGTAGGCTCCACGGCGTTGCTCGATATCGGCGAAGTTGATGCCGGCGGCCGCGACGTCAATTGCGACCTCGTCTGCGCTCGGCGTGGGCGCGTCCCGGTCGGTGACTGTCAACACGTCGCTGTCGCCGTATTCGGATACTTCGACGGCTCGCATGGTCAGTCCTCGGCCGCCGGGTCGGAAGCGGCTCCGTCAGGCAGTTGCTGGAGTCGGTTTCGACGCTGCTGAGCGACGAACGCGACGAGGTCGTCACTGTCGGGGCCGGGCAGGCGATGCCACCCCATCCGTTCGACGACGGCATCGACCGGCTCTGCAAGGCCCATAACCGTCTCCTCGACGAGCGAGCGCTCGACCGCCCCGCTCTCGAGGAGGGCCGCAAGTCGGTCCATCCCGTAGCCGACGTGGCGGCCCTCGTCTCGACGGATGCCGCTAAACCCCTCGACCAGCCCGGGAAGCGACGGGCCATCGGTCTCCGGGCCGAACGTCGACTCGACGGCGTGAAAGCCGGTCTGGCCGAAGACGCCCTCGACCGTCAGGTGGTAGTGACAGTACGCTCGAGCCCGATTTTCGGGCGTATCTGCCTCGAGCAGGCGGGTCATCGCCGCTTCGGTTCGGCCGAAGACCTCCTCGTAGGAGTCGGTGAACCAGCGGTCGGCCGTCGGTGCGGTCGGCTCGAGGCCTCGAGCCTCCGCTGCAGGCCTGACAGCGTCGTTCCAGTAGCGCTCGAAGAAGGCGGCGTGTTTGGCCTCGTCGTAGAGGTGGCTCGCGACGAATCGCTGATCGCTGTCGTCGTCGACGACCGCGGCAACCGGTACCAGATCCTCGGTGACGTGTTCCTCGCCCGCGCCGAACATGGCGAGCGTCGCGCGCAACTGCGTAAACGCACTCCGGCTGAGGTCGGTGAGCGTCTCCCTGTCAGCCGTCAGGTCGATCGCGTACGGGTCCCAGTGGCGCTCGACTGCCTGCCTGAAGTATCGCTCCGTCGTCTCCCGCGTGTCCGGCGGCATGTCATCCTTGTTTAATGAACCCGAAAATAAGGCTGCTCATCCCGGCCGATAGTGACCCAGCGACCGGCCCGACTCGCTGCTGGCTGCATACGTAGCCGTTCATCTATTTATCTGTGCAGGATCATATCTTGCGTATGGAGATCCTCGTCGCCGGCGGCACCGGCTTTATCGGCACGAACCTGTGTGCGGAACTGGCCGAGCGGGGCCACGAGGTAACGGCACTGTCACGATCGCCGGACAGGGACGGACTTCCCGACGGCGTCGAGACGGCGATCGGCGACGTCAGCGCCTCCGACTCGATCGCCACAACCGTCGCGGACCACGATGCCGTCGTCAACCTCGTCTCGCTCTCGCCGCTGTTCGAGCCCCCTCGCGGGACGAGCCACGAGGAGGTCCACCTCGGCGGCACCGAGAACCTCGTTTGCGCTGCCGAAGACGGCGACGTCGACCGGTTCCTCCAGTTGAGCGCGCTCGGTGCCGATCCGAACGGCGACACTGCCTACATCCGCGCCAAAGGGCAAGCAGAGCAGGTCGTCCGGGACTCGAGTCTCGCGTGGACGATCGTCCGCCCGTCGGTCGTCTTCGGCGACGGCGGCGAGTTCGTCGACTTCACGAAGACCCTGACGACGCCGTACGTGACGGGGTTGCCCGGCGGTGGGAAAACCCGGTTCCAACCCATCTGGGTCGGCGACCTCGTCCCGATGCTGGCCGACGCGCTCGAAGACGACGCTCACGTCGGCGAGACATACGAGATCGGCGGTCCGGAAGTCCTTACGCTTGCCGACGTGACGGAACTGGCCTACGAGGCCGAAGGCAAAGACGTCACGATCGTCCCGATCCCGATGGGGCTCGCCAGAGTCGGGCTCTCGGCGGCCGGGCCACTACCGTTCGTGCCCTTCGGCCCGGATCAGGCCCGCTCGCTCGCGTTCGACAACACCGTCGTTGACAACGACGTAACCGCCTTTGGCCGCGATCCGTCGGAGTTGACAACGCTTGGTTCATATCTCGGCCTCGAGCGGGCACCACGAGGGGCGAAACCGGCTGGCACGGCCTGATTGCGACGCCGGCAGTAGTAATAAACACCCATCAACTGATATACATAACCAGTGGTAGTTAGACCCGCATTTCGCGGGTAGATCCGGTTCGTTCTTTCTATTTAGCGTGATGGTACAGTATTCGAGAAAGTCAGCTTAGCGCAAGGTTTATATCCTCCATTGCACTGGTACCAATCCAACGGAGCCCCCTGACAAACAATGAAGCTGGCGATGATCGGATTCGGACAGGCCGGTGGCAAGATCGTCGATCGATTCCTCGAGTACGACGATCGGACGAACAGCGGAATCGTCCGCGCGGCGATTGCCGTCAACTCCGCGAAGGCGGACCTCATCGGTCTCGACAATATTCCCCAGGAGAATCGCGTACTCATCGGCCAGGCCCGTGTAAAGGGCCATGGCGTGGGTGCTGACAACGAACTCGGCGCGGAAGTCGCCGAGGAGGACATCGACGAAGTTCAAAACGCCATCGACCAGATCCCGACCCACGAGGTCGACGCGTTCCTGATCGTCGCCGGCATGGGTGGCGGCACCGGTTCGGGTGGCGCACCCGTCCTCGCCAAACACCTCAAACGAATCTACACGATCCCTGTCTACGGGCTCGGCGTCTTACCGGGCACGGATGAGGGTGGCATCTACACGCTCAACGCGGCCCGTTCGTTCCAGACGTTCGTCCGCGAGGTCGACAACCTGCTCGTCTTCGACAACGACTCCTGGCGGCAGACCGGCGAATCCATGGAGGGCGGCTACGATCAGATCAACGAGGAAATCGTCCGCCGCTTTGGCATCCTCTTCGGTGCCGGCGAAGTCGGCGATGGCGAAGACGTCGCCGAGAGCGTCGTCGACTCCTCCGAGATCATCAACACACTCTCGGGCGGCGGGGTGTCGACCGTCGGCTACGCAAGCGAGGAGGTCGAACTCAACACCAGTGGCGGGCTCCTCTCGCGGTTTACCGGCGACGATGGTGGCGACGACGGGTTAGACGCCGCCAACACCACGAACCGAATTACGAGCCTCGTCCGCAAGGCCGCGCTCGGCCGACTCACGCTGCCCTGTGAAATCGAAGGCACCGAGCGTGCCCTGCTCGTCCTCTCTGGCCCCTCGGAGTACCTCAATCGGAAAGGCATCGAACGCGGGCGCAAATGGCTCGAGGAGGAAACCGGCAGCATGGAAGTTCGCGGTGGCGACTTCCCACGAGAGGAACCCGAAGTCTCCGCGGCGATCCTGCTTTCGGGCGTGACGAACGTCCCGCGGATCAAGCGCCTCCAGCAGGTCGCTATCGAGGCCCAGGACAACATCGAGGACATCCAGCAAGAGAGCGAGGAGAACCTGGAGGAACTCGTCGAGGACGACGAGGACGAACTCGAACCGCTGTTCTAGACCACCATTCCGTTTTGCGGTCGACGGCCCGAGCGGCCGCACTCGTGTCGGGGGGCACGAGGCTCGAGCCGCTCAGAATCCGTATCGGACTCCGACGTGCTTTTGAGCGCGCCCGGAGTACGGCATCCACATTCAGATGCGCGTTCTGGTCCCGTTCGCCGCCGAGACGCCGAAGACTCGCCTCGAGTCCGTGCTGTCCCCGGCCGAACGGGTGGCCTTCGCTCGCGCCATGCTCGCGGACGTCCTGCGGGCGATCGTCGAGGCGGGCCACGAGCCGACCATCGTCGCGACTGCCCCGCTTGAGCTTGCCGCGCCCGGCCTCGAGCTCCCGGACGACGTCGCCACAGCAGTGTCGGTCACGGTCGACGACCGACCGCTGACGGACGCGGTCAACGCGCGATTGCCGGACAGCAACGCGACGACCGCAGACGCCGTCGCGGTCGTCATGGCCGATCTCGCGCTGGCGACCCCCGATGCACTCGAGCGACTCCTGACCGCCACGGCCGATGTCGCGATCGCACCAGGACGCGCAGGCGGGACGAACGCACTCGTCGTTCGCGATCCCGCGTTTGCCGTCGACTATCACGGGGCTTCGTATCTCGACCACTGTGCGATCGCTCGTGAGGTCGGGGCCACCCTCGAGACGATCGACTCGTTCCGGCTGGGAACGGATATCGACGAACCCGAGGATCTCGTCGAAGTGCTCGTCCACGGGCGTGAAACCGACCGTGCACTCACCTATCTCCGGAAGGCGGGGTTCGAACTCGACGAGCGTGACGGGCGGGTCGACGTCAGACGCGACGAGGCGTCGATGACGGAGACGCGATAGCCATCGGCCCATACACCGCGAAGCCAAGCCCTTATACGCCGAGCGACGACACAGGGAGGTAATGATCCCCGGGGCGAACGAGTACGGCGTCGAAATCACGATCGACGAGCAGGCCGTCGAGGATCTGTGTGCGGTCAGCCCGACCGACGTCGACGCGCCGTCGGCACTGACCTTCGCACGGAACGTCTTCGTGCCACTGACGACGGCCTGTCGCTATACCTGTACCTACTGTACGTACTTCGATCCGCCGGGACAGGCCTCCCTGCTCTCGCTCGAGGAGGTCCGCGAGATCTGTCAGCGCGGCGCGGACGCCGGCTGTACGGAGGCGCTGTTTACGTTTGGCGACGACCCCGACGACCGCTACACCGAGATTCACGCCCAACTCGACGCGTGGGGCTACGACTCGATCCACGACTACCTGCGTGCGGCCTGTGAAGTCGCCCTCGAAGAGGGGCTACTCCCTCATGCCAATCCGGGCGATCAGACGCGCACACAAATGGAAACTGTCGCGGACGTCAACGCCAGCATGGGCGTGATGCTCGAGACGACCGCCGACGTCGATGCGCATGCCGGCCCGCGCCGGAAAGAACCAGGACAGCGCCTGCGGACCATCCAGAACGCGGGCGAACTCGACGTCGCGTTCACGACCGGGATTCTGGTGGGGATCGGCGAGACGTGGCGCGATCGGGCCGAAAGCCTGCTTGCGATCCGCGAGCTACACGACCGCTACGATCACGTCCAGGAGGTAATCGTCCAGCCGGTCGTGAACAACGAGCGCTGGGCCGGCGGTTCGCCCGATCTCGCGACGATGCGTCGCGTGACAGCCATGGCCCGCGCCGCGCTCCCCGACGAAATCTCGGTCCAGGTCCCGCCGAATCTCGCGCCCGCGAACGACCTGATCGACTGTGGCGTCGACGATCTGGGCGGTGTCTCGCCGGTCACCGACGACCACATCAATCCAGAGCACGCATGGCCCGCGCTGCGCGAGCTCGAGGAAATCGCCGCATACGCAGACGTCCCGCTCGCCGAGCGATTGCCCGTCTACGAGCGATTTCTGCCAGCTGACCTGCGACCGGACGGGTTCGATGGCACTGCGGCCGACGGTGCAGACGGCGGCCGCAACTGGCTCTCACCGACCATCCGGAACGCACTCGCAGCCGACGACCCGGCAGGCGAGCGCTATCGTGCGGTGCTTCGCGACGAGACGACAGCGCGTTCGGATTAAAAATAGTTCTCGTGGACTGCGAGTCCCTCGTCCTCGAGCATCGGCCCCTCGACGGTCGTCGCTCCGTCAGCTCGGTCGATGACTTCTGCGCAGGGAATCTCGATCACGCCGTCGGGTCGCACGTCCGCGAGCGAGTCGACGGAGACGCTGTAGACAACCCGGTCGAGCCCCGCATAGACGATCGCGCTCGCACACATCGGACACGGCTCCGTGCTGGTGTACATCGTACACGCCACGCGATCGGCTGGCTCGAGTTCCGTCGCGGCCCAGCTGGCTAATTTGAACTCCGGGTGGGCGGCGATGTCATCATCGGTCAGCGTCGTGTTCTCGGCCGTTCTGACGATCTCGTCGTCGACGACGAGCAGGGAACCGAAGGGTGTGTTACCGCTTTCGACTGCCGATTCCGCGAGATCGATCGCCCGCCGCACGTACGACTCGTCGCTTGTCATACCGGTTTGTCGGCTGCCATCACTGATACGGCTTGCTGTACTCTCGACCGCGCCGTTTCCGCTGTCAGGACCACCGACTCTCATGCGCGTATGATCAGTATGATAGCACGAACTGGCAGCGATCAAGACTGCTTCGCTCACTCGAGTCGTCGAAAAAAGCGACGACGGAGCGGTCTCGGCTACGTGCTCGGCAGTTGCGGTGGACTGGATTCCGCCGTCATGCCAGTATCACTGGATTCCGCCGTCATGCCAGTGTCACGCTCAGCACTCGTCTCCTCGGGAACGCCGGGCGCTTTCTCACCGGTCACGAGGAACTCGAGGATGTTGCCGATCAGGACATCGTTGTCAGCACGGTTGTAGTTCGTACTGGACATGAAGCCGGGATCGCCGACTGCGATCGCGTTCCCGCTCCGTGCAAAGACGCTGTACGCTCCCGTCTCTCGGGTTTCGGAGTGTTCCGTTCCCTCGAGCGTCGTGAGGAGGGTCTGCCCGTCCGTGACGACCGGCGTCGGGCCGTCGAAGACGACGCGGTCGACGCCGTCGGTCAGCTCGGAGTTGGTCGACGGGGTCGCGTAGATCGACTGGAAGTTGTTCTCATACTCCTCCATGTTGTAGAGGTAGCCAGTGTCGTAGGCGATACCCACAGGCGAGGTGACGGCAGCGAACTCGTCGCCGGTCGGCTGGGTGCCGCCGAGCAGTCCGAGCAGTCCACCGAGGCCACCCGAGTCAGGACCGGAAGCAAACAGGACGCGGCCGCCGGCATCGGCGAACGCGCTCACGCCAGCTGCTTCTCCGGCGGTATATCGCGTTTCGGGTTCGACGACGATCAGCGCGTCGGCACCACGGAGCGTCTCGTTCAAGTCTGCAGCAGGATCGCTGTCGAACTCGTCCGACGCTTCGTGATACTGCACGGTGTGACCGCCCGCGGTTAGCGCGGAGACGACTGGCTCGAGGGCTTCCTCGGAGACGTCGTTCGAGTGGGCGACGTCGATCACGATAGTCTTTGACTCGCCGTCGTCATCGTAGGAGATCGTTCCGTTGCGGTCGACTGTCGGCGCGTCGATCGCGCTCGGCTGGAACTGTTGTTGATCAACCGTCGGTTGTGCTGTCATCCCATGGTTGGTAACGAGTCCGGCCGCACCCACGCTGGCGACAGTGACGAACACGACGGTAGCGAAGACGACGAGCCGAGAGCGGACGTTCATGGGCGATCACCCCCAGTCTCGTTGGCCACGGGGCGCTCGAGTTCGGTCGCGTCGATGACCCGTTCGTTGTCAACCGACCCCCACAGCGCGAGGAACGTCGGTGTATTGACGGCACCGTACCGTCCGTAGGTCTGCGGATGAACGGCGGACGCCTCCGGGCGGTCACCGTTCTCACTGCCGATGATCAACGAAATTCCAGAGCGCGGTTCACTCTCCATTTCGATGGTGTCGTAGTCTTTGAGGCCGGCCATCTCTGCAGCCGTCCCGATTGCGACCTCGGTGTCACCGATATCATCTGCGAGGCCGTTCTCGACGCTTTTGGTGCCGGTGTAGACCTTCGCGTACGCCAATTCCGTCTCTGAAAGGGTCAACTCGTCGCCACGGTGCTCGATGACGGTGCCGACAAACGCCTGCCGCATCATTTCAACCTGTGCCTTGTACTCGGCTTCGGTGCCGCCGGTGTTCTTGTCGGGACCAGTCGTGATTTGCCCGTCCGTCGGCGGCACGTCGAAGTACGTCGCCCGAACGCCGATGCTACCGACGATCGACCCCGGCTTGACGTAGATTTCGTCGCTCGGCGCAATCATGTAATATCCACCCGAGGCGGCCGTCGAGTCGACGCTCGTAACGACGGGCATCTGTTCAGCGGTGCGTTCGACAGCGAGGTATAATCCCTCGCTCACACTGACACCACCACCGGGGCTGTCGACATCCAACACGACCGCACTGATCGAGTCGTTCTGTCGTGCCTCTTGAAGATCGTCCGTGATTCGCTCGGCAGACGATTCGGTGAGTGTTGAATCGACTTCGATTACGGCAACTGTTCCGTCGGGATTGCTCGTTGACCCCCAGACGATCGGTGCCAGACTGGCACTGACGAGGAGGGCAACGACGACGACCGTCACGTAGGACTTCGCGACGGTCCCCAGCAGGTTTCGCAGGGACGCAAATGTTGGAGTCATATCACAACGACACATACTTTTCAAATTACATTATATAATGTATTCTATTTCTAATCAGTTCGAAGAGTGTATGATACCACTGGCCATAGATCGCCGTTCAAACGGCGGTTTCTGTATGGAACATCGGCCAGTCGCCCACGAAAGCGGCCGCTTGTCGGACTTGAATTCGCTGGCGGCTCACTGGGCCAACTCCCGATTGGCGGCGATGTCGTCGTCAGTCAGCGTCGTGTTCTTGGCCGTCCGGCTGAATCGTCATCCGGACTCCTGTCAGTCAGTACCGGCCGACCGCGACCCACACTGCGGTCCCACCGGCCATCGGGACAGCAGACCGTATCACAGCGCCTCCACGGTCCTCACTTGGTGGACCGGCTCGCCCGCGTTTCACGTTCCTCGCGAGTCAGCAACGGCGTTCCATCCGCGTTCGGCCCGAGGCGCGGCCCAAAGGGCGGCTCGTCCGGATCGATGACTCGTCGCGTCTCGTAGTCAGTCGAGCGCTCGACAGGAACCCGGCCGATCGAGGTGATCATCTCGACGTAGTCCGCAAACGAGCGGAACTCGCCGTAGCCGCCGCCGGCGCGTTTGGTGATCTCTTCGGAGAGGATCGTTCCCATGTAGTCGTCGGCACCGCAGTTGAGCAGCTTCAGCCCGTGCTCGTCGCCATACTTGACCCACGAGGACTGAATGTGCTCGATGTTGTCCAGAAAGAGCCTCGAGACGGCGATCATCAGTTCGTCCTCGTCGGTGCTCGCGCCGCCGGCGACCACGTCGTGTTCGTAAAGCGGTGTGTTCTGGTGGATAAAGGATAGCGGGACGAATTCTGTGATCGCGCCGGTCCGATCCTGCAGTTCGCGGACGCGTTGCAGGTGCATCGCGCGGTGGGCCTCGTTCTCGACGTGACCGTACATGATCGTCGCCGTCATATCGAACCCGACGCTGGCAGCGGCTTCCATGGCCTCGAGCCAGCCGTCGGTGCTGATCTTGCCGGGGCAGATCACCTCGCGGACTTCCTCGACGAGGATTTCCGCGGCGGTGCCGGGAACCGTATCGAGTCCCGCCGCTTGCAGCCGGCTGTAAACCTCCTCGTAGTCCCAGTCGGTGCCCCGCCGGGCGTGATAGGCCTCCTCGGGAGTCATCGAGTGAACGTGGACGTCGTCGACACTCATCGCCGCGATCTGGTCCGTATAGGTTCCAGGGCTGGTCTCGTATGCTTCGGGCGGCTTGTAGTTGATTTCCTTCGGGTTCGGATGGGCCTCGAGGATTTCCCGGTGGTCGTCGTCGAGCGCGAACGCGGGGTGGAGGCCCGACACCGACGTGACCTCGTAGATACCACGATCGACGGCATCGGCGACGATTTCGCGTGACTCCGCTGGCGTTTTCGTAAAGCCTGCTGTTTCGATCTCGGTCTCGCGTTCGAAGGTGTGGGCGGCGTCTTTGAAGTTACAGAACAGACAGCCCACGTTACAGGCCGTCGTAACGTTGTTGTTCAGGTTCGCGATGAAGGTGACTTCCTCGCCGACTTCTTCGGCGCGCCGTCGGTCGGCCGCCTCGAGGACGCGTTCCTTGCGCTGACGGTCGAGTCCCTCGCTGTCGGTTCCCGTGGTGAGCAACTCGATGGCATCGTCAACTGTGAGTCGATCGCCATCGCGTGCCTTTGCCAGTGCGTTCTCGAATGACTGGTCGGTCTCGGGGACATGTTCGAACGAGAGGTCGGCTTCGGTCACCGGTCGCTCCATCGGCATAGCAATGCCTGCACAGCGAGAAAAGGGTGATGGATCCGGTAGTGTGCCTGTTCGCGGGAGTCCTCGTGTCGCGTTCGGGCGATAGCATCGCCGGTGTGCAACACGATACTGAAACCTTCTTACCGTCCGGCCACCCCAACTTGGATATGAACTGCGGCGACGGACACATGCTGGGGTGTCTCGAATGACGAGCGTCAAAGAGTTCCGCATCGAGGAGGACGCGACCGACGACGACCTCGGTCGAGGTTCGTTCGTCTTCACCGACGACTACTCGGTGTTCGACTGGGGGAAAATGCCCGACCAGATCCCACAGAAGGGCGCGACCCTCTGTACGATGGGCGCGTTCAACTTCGAACTGCTCGAGTCCGAAGGCGTTCCAACCCACTACCGCGGTGTCGTCGAGAACGGCGACGTCATTCCGCTCGAGGAGGCGTCCCATCCGCCCTGGGAGATGGCCATCGACCTGACGCAGGTGCCCGACCTTCCGCACGAAGGTCGCGAATACGACTACGACCACTACCACGAGGCGGCCGGCGAAAACTACCTGATTCCCCTCGAGATCGTCTTCCGCAACCGGGTTCCCGTCGGCTCGAGTCTGCGCCGTCGGACCGATCCCGCCGACCACGACCTCGACTTCGAGGAGTGGCCCGACGAGGTCGTCGATCTGGACGAGCCGATCGTCGAGTTCTCCACGAAATACGAGGAGGGCGACCGCTACCTCGATCACGCGGAGGCCGACGCCATTGCCGGCGTGGCCGCCATCGACGACCTCGAGAGCGTCGCCCGTGAGGTCAACCGGATCATCACCGAGCAGGCCGACGCCGCCGGGTTGGTCCACGAGGACGGCAAGATCGAGTGCCTCTACTATCAGGGCGAAATCCGCGTCGCCGACGTCGTCGGCACGTTCGACGAGAACCGCTTTAGCTACGAGGGCACCCAACTCTCGAAAGAGGTTCTGCGCCAGTACCACAAGCGCACCCAGCCCGACTGGGTCGAAGCCGTCGACGCCGCGAAAGCCGAGGCAAAACAGGAAGACATCGCTGACTGGAAGTCGCTCTGCGACGAGGCTCCTGACCCGCTCACAGAGGAAGTCCTCGAGACTGCCCGCGACATGTACTGTGCAGGCGCAAACGCCTACACCGGCCAGGAGTTCTTCGACGCGCCGCCACTCTCGAGTGCGATCGGGGCGGTCCAGCGACTCTAGACCGCATCCCGGTCGCCGCCACGGGCAACCGTGATCTCGAGCCGATTCGAGCGTGTGTCGTTTTCTCCGACGGCAATGTACAGCAACCCTCATATGGAAGGGTCGAGAACAGTTGTCCGAGCACAGATGATACCCGCTAGTGGAATCGCTGCGAGTATCGTCGCGTTCAGTCTCACCACCGGTATTGCCACTGCCGCTGGCGCTATGGTGGCGCTGTTCGTTCTTGCGATGATCGCGTTCGCCGCCATGTCGGCGTTCTCGTCGACGTGGGTCGGTCGGTCGGACATGGCGTCAGCCGCTGACGCTGACACTGCACCGGGCGACGAATAGAGGCGACCACCACTCGTCTGGCGTCGCCGACGAGGGCGTGGACACGCTCTTGCCCGTCCACGACCACTCTCACACATGGAGACCACAATCACTGTATACGGTCCCCTGCGTAGCGCGACCGGTGCGAAGACGGTCTCGCTCGAGTGGGCTGGCGGAACGGTCGCAGACGCCATCGCGGCGCTCGTCGACGCGTATCCGCGCGCGGAACCCTATCTCTACGATGACGATCGAATCCGACCGAGCGTCAGAGTCTCGCTCGATGGCGAGCGTGCCGACCTCGTAACGCGGGTGTCCGGGGACGCGTCGCTGACAGTTGTTCCTGCGGTTCAGGGTGGCGCTCGAGAATAACGGCGATTTGACGACCCTAAAGGTCGTACTGCTCACGCACCAGGTGATCGATGCCCCGCTCCTCGAGCACGGCCAGCGGCGCGAGCATGTCGAGTTGCACGACGCCGGGGAGCCGTCCGATCTGGACGCCGCCAGTGAACGTACACCGCGAGCGGACCTCGCCCTCGCTCATGTCGAGCAGGTCGGTCGCCCGGTCGAAGGCGTTCTGCGTGGCGTCGTTGACCGTCGCGCCGGAGCCGATCACCTGGATCGGGCCCATGTCTTCCTCGACGTCGACACCGTGTTCCGCGCCGAGGTCGCGGCCGGCGTCGCGTTCGTCGTCGCTGTAGGGTTTGCTGATGAAGGGCAGGTCCTCCTCGGGAGGGAGCAGGATCGGCCCGTCGAGCTCGAGGCCCTCGATGACCTCGACGTCCATTCGCACCGTGCCGCTGACGTCAGTCGTGTGCAGGGAGAGTTCGCCATCACCCTGGTTAGCGTGGAGGTCGCCGACGTAGATCCCCGCGCCATCGACCTTGACGGGACAGATGAGCGTCGCGCCCGGCCGGACCTGCGGGATGTCCATGTGGCCGTCGGTGCGTGCCTCGAGGTCGGTCTCGTCTGCGAGGCCGTAGTCGTGGTCGGCTCCGATGAGGAACTGTCCGAAGTCGCCGGCGTTGTGTGAGTCGGGCATCGTGACCGGTGGAGTGGTCCCGATATTTCCGATAAAGGGGCGCAGCCGTCCCAGCGTGCCGGGCATCTTGCCGGGTTCGTACAGCAGGATGGGGTGCTGGCGGGAGTTCTCGGGGATGTCCATCACTTCGGCGGCGTTTTCGGCGAGGTCGTGGGCACCGTCCTCGCCGAGGGTGATTCCGACGGTGTGGTCGTCGTCGAAGGCAACAGTGTAGCCGTACTCGAAGCCGAAGGAAGACGCGTTCGCGCCGCATTCAGCGCACCTGATCGCGTCCTCGCCGGTCCCCTCGACGATCGAGTCGGGCCACTCGGTGCCACATTCGGGACAGCGGTGGTCGACGAACGGATCGTCGCCGAAGGCATCTTCGCGTTCGGCCATCGACCCAGTACTCGTGGCCATGCTCGTGACTGTCATGTCCCGGATGTGGATCGCGACGGCGTCACCGACCGATGCCCCCTCGACGCGTACCGGACGAGTGACTTCGTGGCCCCCGTGAAACTCGGGTGTAATCATCGGCCCCCAGCAGCCCGGTGGCGTATACGTCTCGATCGTGCCGCCGTCGGCGACGGTTCCAGCCCACTCCTGATCCGGTCCGACGAGGCCGAGTGTGTACTGGTCGACGGACAGCTCCTGTTGAACTTCTTGTTGTGCCATACCAATCCATAGTTCGACACTGACAGCGATAAGGCTGCTGCCCACTCTCCACACGCCTCGAGTCACGACCGAGTGTCCGATAAATAGAGTCGTTCAAGTGGGGATCATCCCATCTGTCAGCCGATGATCGACTCGCTCGAGGAGGAGCCACCCGAATGCCGACAGTGTGGGTGGTCAGTGGAGCCGTCGTCCGAACGGCGCGTCGTGACGACCGTCGGAGATGGAGCTGCCGTGCATCGTCACTTCTGTAGCGACGAGTGTCTCGAGTGCTGGGAATCGGCGAAATCAGACTGAGACCGGCTGCTGTCACTGCGCGACAGCAGCAAAACGTGGTAGAGCAGACCGTATCAGTGGTCCTCAGCAACCGCACTGCCGATGCCGTCGATCGGCCGGTCGGGCGTGAACTCCTCGAGTTCGTCGGGGAGACCGAGCTGATACTCGGTGCCGTTCTCTCGAACCGAGGTCCGACCGCGGTGGACAGACACATCGCCGTTCAAGTGCAGTTGGACGGCCTCGAGTAAGGCATCGGCCTCCAGCGGCTGGCCGCGGCGTTTCATCTCGTCTAAGTCGGCGTCGTCGGGGACGTCGAACGCGCGCTGGGTGATGATCGGCCCCTGATCTAAGTCGGTCGTGACGTAGTGGGCAGTGACGCCGGCGACTCGAACGCCTTCCTCGATCGCCTGTCGATAGGCCTCCGCACCCGGGAACGCCGGCAGCAGGGAGGGGTGGATGTTGATGATGCGATCCTCGTAGCGAAAGACCACGTTGGGGCTGAGAATGCGCATGTACCGCGCGAGGACGATCAGGTCGACGTCGTACTCCTCGAGGAGCGCGAGGAGTTCGTCCTCGTTTTGTTGGCCGCTCTCGTTGCCGATGTCGTGGAACGGCACGTCGTAGTGTTCGGCAAGCGGCTGGAGATCGTCGTGGTTGCCGATGACCACGCCGATGTCCGCACCGAGGTTGTCGTTGGCCCAGGCCTCGAACAGCGCCTCGAGACCGTGACTCTCTTTCGTCACGAGGACGGCGATCTGCTGGTGCTCGCGATCGGAAGGGAACCGAACCTGTACGTCGAGGCCGAGGTCGTCCCCGAGGTCGTGGAGGTCCGACCGAAGCGTCCCTTCGGTACAGACCATCTCTGAAGTGTCGACGGCCAGATACATCCGGAAGACGCCGTCGCGAACCGCCTGATCGAGGTCTTCGATGTTGACCCCGCGCTCGAACAGGAGGCTCGTCACGCGGGCGATGAGTCCGGTATCATCGTCTCCGATCACCGTGATTTCGGTTACGTCGGTCGTCAACGCTGCCACCTCCGCTCGAGCGAATGTCGGGTCATCACGACGGATCAAGTCCACGAACGGCTAAAAGTCCTGCTTTCCGTGGAGACGAGTGAGAAACGCCCGCATTCTCACGTCAGCTGATCAATTATGACCTGAATCGAGGCATCGAGGCTTCCTTTCGGCGGTCAGCTTGCAGTCAAACGCCGTCGCGCAGGCGTCGACGATCGGCGCGAACCAGTGGCTGACCGTCGATTGGATTGCGAAACAGAGACAGCCCTTCCACCGGTGCTCGAGCAGCAGTATCCACGAACGTGCATTACGGAGCCAAGGCGAAAGCGTTTTTGAGCACGGTTACGGGGTATCAGGTAATGACCGCCTACACCGCGACGGTGACGGTTCGACTCAAACATGGCGTGCTGGACCCCGAGGCCGAGACGACGAAGCGAGCCTTAGAACGGCTCGGCTTCGAACTCGAGGCGCTGCGATCAGCCGACCGCTTCGAGGTCGACCTCGAGGCCGACTCCGCGGACGACGCGCGCGAGCGTGCCGACGAGATGGCCGAACGGCTGCTGGCGAACCCGACCATTCACGACTACGACGTGGAGGTCGCTGAACGGTAGATGACCGTCGCAATCATTCGCTTTGGCGGCTCGAACTGCGACCGCGACGCCGAACGCGCCCTCGAGCACCTCGACATCGACGCTGAAATCGTCTGGCACGAGGACGGTCTCCCCGAGGACACGGCGGGAATCGTGCTTCCCGGCGGGTTCTCCTACGGCGACTACCTCCGCGGCGGGGCGATGGCGGCCCGCTCGCCGATCATGGCGGAGGTCCGCGAGGCTGCAGCCGACGGCGTGCCCGTCCTCGGCATCTGCAACGGTGCTCAGGTCGGCTGCGAGTCCGACCTCACCGAGGGCGCGTTTACGACCAACGAGAGCGCGCGCTTCCAGTGTGAGCACGTCTATCTGCGTGTCGAACGCGACGACACGCCCTGGACGGCCGCCTACGACGAAGGCGAGGTCATCGAAGTCCCGATCGCCCACGGCGAGGGGCGCTACGAAATCAGCGACGACCGACTGGCCGAACTCGAGGACGACGATCGCGTGCTCTTTCGCTACTGTGACGAGAACGGCGAGACGAGCCCCGAGGCGAACCCGAACGGCTCGAAACACGACATCGCCGGTATCCTCGGCGACCGCGACACCGTCGCCGTGTTGATGCCCCACCCCGAACGTGTGACCTTACCCGATGTCGGCTCGACCGACGGTCAGGGCGTCCTCCGCGGGTTCGAGTCGGCGTAACGAAACAGCAACCGCTGTAACAGCGCTTTTCCTGCCGCTCTCGAGCGAGACGACCACCAGTGGGTCTGCTCGCAGCGACGTTACCGGCCCCACTCGTAGAACCACCAGCTCGCGCCGAGCAATATGAATCCGGCACCGAACGCGGAGGTCGCGGGCTCGGGGAAAACGAACAAGACGAACCCGACGAGGATCAACAGCGTAGGCTCGAGTTCGTTCACGTAGTTCCACAGTGATAGGAGTGCCATAGCTACCCGTTTTCGGCCGCGCACAAAGTACGTGAGGCCGTCGGCTGCCGTCTGCCTTATCGGGTCAGCGGCTGGTTAAAACTCCGCTCGCGCTCCAGTACAGTCTCCCAGGTCAGTTCACACTCACAGGACACCTGCTCGAAAACCGACGGGTCCTGTCGCAGGTCGAAATCCTTGATCGCTTTCTGAACGAGGTCGTCGCACTCACCACAGTTGTGCGGCCCGCGATCGGAGCCGTGGCCGACCGGGTCCGAGACGACGATCGCGTCGACGTCCGCCGTTTCTTCTAAGACGTGGGCGACCGACCAGAGCCACGGCGGCCGGTAGCCGTCGTTGAAGTAGAGTTCGTCGACCATCGTGTAACGCTGGACGTTACACGGGTTCATCGAGACGGTATGACAGCCGGAGACGTCGGCACAGCGCTCGATCGACGAGATCATGTCGTCGACGGCTTCGGACTCGGTGAGGAAGGGCGGTTTCATTAACAGATAGGCCTTGATCCCCGCCTCGGCGTCGTCGCCTGCCGCATCGTCGGCAGCCGCGGCTTCGGCACAGGCGTCCTCGAAGTCCGCGAAGTCGAAGTACTTGTTCACGCAGTCGTGGCGCACCCGGTCGGTGGCCGTCTCGAGGCCGATCGCGACGTCGGTATCGAGCCCGTGTTGGGTGAAGTCGGCGATCTTCTCGCGGTCGACGAAGTCCGGGAGTGACTCGACGACCATGCGGTCGCGGTCGGCGAAGGTGTCGGCGATCGCCCGGCGGCTCTCCGCGCCGACCTCGCGCTCGTCGAGGAAAGAGCCGGAGGTGTAGATCTTGATCAGGTCGGCGCGTTCGTCGCCGTCGTCGGACTGTGTCCGACTGCTCGGTGAGCTTAGCTCACCGGCGTTTTCTTTCTCGTGTGCGAGACAGACGTCGATCTGGTCCATCAGCGCTTCGTGGGAGACGCTACCGCCGTCGACGCTTTCCGCGACGTAGCCACACATCGTACAGCCGCCGGCACGGGCCCACCGGCAGCCGCCGGTGTTGAGAATGATCGTGAGACTCCGCTTGACGCCGTCAGGGGTGTTGTCCTCGTCGAGCCAGACGCGGGTGGGCTCGTGGGGATCGTAACTAGCCTCCTTGCGCGAGCGGATCTCGCGCATGACCTGATTGTGGGCGTCCATGCCCTTGCCCTGCTCGTAGACGTCGGGCGTGGGTTTACTCATTAGAAGACGGAAGCGGCCCAGTGCGTAAAGCGCCTTCGTCTCCCTGCGTGCCGACGTTCTCGGCCGGAACGTGGCTCTCTGGCGGCTCGAGTCCAGCGGGTCGAAAACCGTCACGTCTTACGTCCGACCGCCCAACGACAACGCAATGCGTGAGTGCTTCGAAATCCGGGATACCGACGCCGGCGGGCGGATCGGCGAACTCTCCGTTCCCCGTGCCAATGTCACCGTCGAAACCCCGGCGCTGCTGCCGGTAATCAACCCGAATCTGGACACGATCAGTCCCCGCCGGCTCGCCGACGAGTTCGGTGCCGAGATTCTCATCACGAACTCCTATATTATCCACGGCGACGACGACCTCCGCGAGCGCGCCCTCGCGGGCGGCCTCCACGACATGCTGGATTTCCCCGGCGCGATCATGACCGACTCGGGCTCGTTCCAACTCTCCGAGTACGGTGAGATCACCGTGACGACCGAGGAAATTCTCGAATTCCAGCACGAGATCGGCTCCGACATCGCCACGCCCGTCGACATTCCAACTCCGCCTGACGTTCCCCGCGAACAGGCAGAACGAGAACTCGAGACGACGCAGGAGCGACTCGAGATCGCCGAGGACGTCGACACGGGCGAGATGCTCGTCAGCGCGCCCGTCCAGGGCTCGACATATCCCGACCTCCGCGAGCGAGCGGGCTGCCACGCCGAGGGCACCGATCTCGACGTCTTCCCAGTTGGCGCGGTCGTCCCGCTGATGAACGACTACCGCTACGACGACGTGGTCGACGTCGTCGCCGCTGCCAAACGCGGTCTGGGAGCCGACGCGCCGGTCCACCTCTTCGGTGCCGGCCACCCAATGATGTTCGCGCTCGCAGTCGCGATGGGCTGTGACCTGTTCGACTCGGCGGCCTACGCGCTCTACGCCCGCGACGACCGGTATCTGACGGTTCGGGGCACCCGAGCGCTCGAGGAGATCGACTACCTCCCGTGTTCGTGTGCCGTCTGTACCGACCACTCGCCCGACGAGCTCCGCGCGCTCCCAGACACCGAACGCGAGTCGGAACTGGCCGCCCACAACCTCCACGTCACCTTCGCCGAGATCCGCCGGATCAAACAGGCGATCCGCGCCGGCAACCTCCTTGAGCTCGTCGAACAGCGTGCTCGCGCACACCCGACGATGCTCGACGGCTATCGGACCCTGCTCGATCACGCCGCGCAACTCGAGCAATCGGACCCAGTCTCGAAGGGGTCGTTTTTCTACACCTCCCACGAGAGCGCTCGCCGTCCCGAAGTCGTGCGCCACCACGAGCGCCTCGAGCGGCTGTCGGTCCCTGACTCCCTGCTGTTGACCGAAGGCAGCGCACCTCGAAGCGACGAGTATGACGATTCCTGGCGAGTCGAGCCGCCCTTCGGTCCCTTCCCGCGGGCGCTCTCGAAGAGCTACCCGCTGACCGCCGAAGTCCCCGATCGGACAGATCGCGCCGCGCTCGCGGCCGCGGCCGATGGCGTCGCCCGACTCGTCGACGTGAATCCGGCTGCCGACATCACGCTCGCTCACGACGGGTGGCCCGCGGCTGTCCTCGAGCGCGTCCCCGACGACGTTTCGCTGGTCGATCTCACTGCGGCGTAGTGTGAACCGTCATCCTGGATCGGAACACCGAATAGCGAGGCGTCGACCGATTGGGGTATGCTCGGTCCTGGCCCCGAAACGCTTGCTGTTGGTGCGTTCGTCGCCCTCCTGATTGGCTCGTGGCTGTTCACCCGCGTCCGCGGTGGCTCCGCGGGCGAGCGCCAGTCCCGGAAACGTCACCAAGAAGCTCAACAACGTGAGCCGCCAGTCGACATCGGCGACGTCGAGACGGTCGCGATCCGCGAGTTCACCGATCATCACTCCGGCGAGCGCCGGGCAGTCGGCAAGATCGAGGGATTCGTCATCTTCGTCGAGGATGTCCCCGACAGTTGTGCGGTGACGGACGTGATCCGGGTCAAGATCCTCTCGTTCAATCGTGGCCACACGTCCGCGACGGCGACGTACCTCGAGTCGGCGTAGCGACTGTCAGCATCGTTGACAGTCGGTTCGAGGAATAAACCAGACGATATATTTTCCGTGGAAGCGAACGGGCGACCGTGATCGACCGCTCTCTTAGCACCGTCTTTCTAGGTCTTCTCCTCGTCGTTGCGCTCGGTGCTGTCGGGCTGTTCGTCGTCGACGTGGGATCGACCTCGCCGGATCCCGTCGCCTTCGACGATACGGTGACCGTCGGACTCACTCTCGAGTCCGAGTACGCACTCTCCGACGAGGTCGACCTCCCGCGCGCACAGGTCTTCTATTCACAGTACCAGTACGTCGTCGGCTACTACGGCGTCGAGACGTTCGTCGACCAGCAGCGCCAGCCAGCACACGAACAGCGGTTTGGCTATCCGCTGACGGTCTACGTCTCCGACTACAGCGAGACCGGTGTCGAACTCAACGAGAACGGCTACCCGGTCACCGAGTCGTCGCCCGGGTGGACCGACGCCGAGACGGCATCGTTCGTCATTGGCAGTGAGTCACAAACGCCGGCCGGTGACACCGTCGTCCCCTTCGGGGATCGCGAGGACGCACAGGCGTTTGCCGACGAGTACGGCGGCACCGTCCACGACTGGGAGTCGGTCCTCGAGCAATCGTTCGACCGTGACGATGCGGAAGTCGCCCGTGACCGCGTGGCCGACCGGCAGCAACAGGCGGACGCACGGATCAACAACACGTCCGCACACCTCGATCGGCCGACCTCGATCGTCGTCGGCGAAGACACAGACTCCGTTCAGGACGCGATCGATCAGGCACCGGCGAACACGACAGTCGTCGTTCCCGAGGGAACGTACGAGGAGAAAATCGAGATCGACCAACCGATCACGCTCGCTGGCGAGGGGAACGTGACGCTTCGCGGTGACGGAAACGGCTCTGTCGTCACCGTCACCAGCGAGCGAGTCGCGGTTCGCGGGGTCGACATTACTGGTGTCGGCAACGTGACGCGAGAGGGCGGCGACCTCCCCGTCGACATCAACGAGGGGGCGTGGGACGCCTCCTTCCTGCAGTACTACGCCGGAACTGACGCCGGAATCTCGGCGTACGACGCCACCGACCTCCGGGTCGAGAACGTCAGTATCGACACACCGGCAAGCGGCATCATCGTCTATGAGAGTGACGACGCCGTCATCAGAAACGTGACGGTGTCGGGTCCGGACGACCCCATGTCTGGTCTCGCCGGCGTCCTGTTGTTCCAGTCGCCGACCGTCATCGAAGACTCGACGTTCATGGGCGGCCGAAACGGTATCTATCTCTATCGCTCGCCGGAGACGATCGTCCGCTCGAACACGATCGAGGGTAACTTCCTCGGTACCCATCTGATGTATACCGGCGATAGCCTCATCGCGGACAACGACCTCCGCGGACAGGCAGACACGGGCATCGTCATCATGACCGGACCGGAGCGCAACGCCGTCGTCGGAAACACGGTCCGTGACGCGGCAGACGCCCTCAGTCCGGGCGGCAGCGCGAACTACGTCGCGAACAACATCGCCGAAGGAAACGACCTCGGACTCCGCATCGCTTCGACGTCGTCGATCTACGAACACAACGTCATCGCCGGCAACGACGTGGGCACGGAGGCAAGCGCCATGTTACCGACGAACCGCGTCGTCAACAACGACTTCGTCGGCAACGATGTCCACGCCACCGCGATGTCCGGTCCGCTCCGCATCTGGAGCCACGGCGGCGATGGCAACTACTGGCAGGGAGCCGCCGGCATCGCGAACGGCGACCAGTCCGACATGTCGTACTCACCGACTGATCCCACCGACAGCCGACTCCACCGTACCGACGGGACACCGACACTCGCCCGAGCACCCGCACTCAAAGCCCTTGCCGGACTCGAGGGGTCGGTCCCCGGCATGCGAACCGGGAGCATCGTCGACCGAGCACCGAGTTGCGAACCGAACAATCCCGACCTGCTCTCCCAGACCGAGTGGGAAGACGAAGCCTGGACCTGCTACGAACTGACGCGGACGACGAGCAATGACTGACACGACACCACTTCTCGAGGCGACCGGTATCGACCACGACTACGGGACGGTCTCCGTACTCCGAGACGTCTCTGTGACCATCGAACGCGGCCGAGTAACGGCCCTGATCGGCCCGAACGGGGCCGGCAAGTCGACGCTGATTCGCGACCTCGCCGGCCTCCACGAACCGACGGCAGGGACGATCACTTACAACGGCCCCGACACCGCACGGGAGATCGGCTATCTCCCTCAGCATCCGGCGTTTCGGCCCGGCTTTACTGCATTCGAAACGCTGCAATTCTACGCGTCACTCGTCGGTGGCGACGGGACCGACGCGATGGCCCAACTCGAGCGGGTCGGCCTCGAGAACGCAGCCGATCGACCGGTCGAAGCCCTCTCCGGCGGGATGACCCGGTTGCTCGGCATTGCACAGTCGACGATCGGCGACCCACCGATCGTCATCTTGGACGAGCCGGGCAGCGGGCTCGATCCGAGCATGGGGTTGCACGTCTTCGATGTCGCTGCCGACCTCGCCGACGAGGGGATCGCGGTCCTGTTGAGCTCCCACGACTTAGAGCTCGTCGAGCAGGTCGCCGACGACCTGTTGATACTCGCCGATGGCCGCGTCGCCGAACAAGGATCGATCGCCGACGTTCGGGCTCGAGTGGGTGGCAGCTCCCTGCGACAGGTGTACGAGCACGCCGTTGGCGGCCACCGCGATACCGTGCAGGTCGTGGGTGATCACGCATGAGCGGCGACGTGAACACGCCGAGTGACACCACCCGCGACCGGACCTCCGGACAGTTCGGTCGCTCGCAGTCGACCGCACCCGGCCCGAAACACATTCTCAGGACGATCATCGGACGGGAACTCCGGACGATCGTGCGGACGCGGACGTTTTTCATTCTCGCGCTCGCCTTTGCCGCCGTCGTGCTCGGGATTAGCTCGGTCAGCGGGAGCGTCCAGGGCGGATACGTCCCGACGCTGGTCGACTTGCTCACCCCACTCGAGTTGCTCGTCCCGGTCGTCGCGATCGCGTTTGGCTATCGCGCGATCCTCGGCGACGCAGAGCGTGGCGAACTCGACGTCCTGAAGACGTATCCCGTCTCGAGTCGCGAGATCGTTGCCGGCGTCTACGTCGGGCGAGCGATCGGCCTGCTCACTGCGATCGTGGCTCCGCTCGTCGTCACCGTGCTACTCGTCTTCGTCGCTGAAGAGGAGGGGCGGACCCTCTATGCGTCACACTCCGGCGTCGATTCGCCGATCCTGTTCGCTCGGTTCATCGTCCTGACGATCCTCTTTGCGTTGACGGTCCTCGCAATCGCGATTGCGATTTCGGCCGTCGTCAGTGGGACACGGAGTGCGATCGCGCTGTCGGTCGTCGCGCTCGTCGTCTTGCTTGTCGGGTTCGATCTGGCGCTCGTCTACGGGTTTTCGGCCGGATCGATCGGCGACGGCAGCCTCGTGTATGCGCTTGCGCTCAGTCCGCTGAGCGCATACCGAGGGCTCGTCTTCGAAAGTGCGATCGTCGTCGCGTCAGGGACCGGGCCGGCAGCCGCATCACCGATCGCGAGTCTCGTGAGCCTCGTCGTCTGGACGGCCACGTCGCTGGGAATCGCGACGTGGGTCCTGAACCGCTAGACGGCCGTCAGAGACGTATTAGCGTTTCCGGAGCTAGTGAAAATTCACATACCGATCGCATAGCAGCCGTGCGATCGGGTGTGCCTCGACGTTCGGTACTAGTCTATCGAAACCAGAACGGTGTTGTAGTATTGAACGCGATCGATCAGAAGCAAGCGGCCGCGTTCACATCCCTCCGGACATCATCGAACTGACGAGTTCTTGCGTGATTTCGTTGTGCTCGTAGATGTCACCACCGTATTCCGACTGGAACTCGTTGGCCTGGTCTGCGTCACTGAACGGAACGAGAGACTCTCCCATCGCTCCCTTGACATCACTGTTTGCGACCATCGTGAGTTCCGTCACGTCGCCGAACGCGTCGGCCTCGAGATGGCGGGAAATGGTAGTTTGAGCAGTGCTTGTGTCGACCTCGTACTCAACGGCTGAATAGTCCGTCAGGTAGCTGACTTGCGGTTCGGACTCGTTATTGAACGTGAACATGTACGTACAGAGCGAGCTACAGAACTGTGCCGGACGGTCTTCCTCGAGCACGGCAGTCGGATCCTCGTAGTGGGACTGGCCCGCGGGTCCGAGATAGTTCCCGATGATCATCCCGCACTGATCGCACTCTTTCCCTTCGTCGATACTGATCGGATCGGGGACCGACTCGGACGCGTCACCGTTCCCACTCCCACCGAAACACCCGGCAAGCGTTGCGAGAGAGGCAGCACCCACGCCGCCCAAGACCGTTCGACGGGTGATACGTCGGTCGTCATCTGCACCGACAGTTGGGACGTTCATACGGGACGTTGGCTAGCGGCCAATAAACAAGATGTGGTCCAATTCCCGAAATAACAGTACCCGGGACTATTCGTCCCGTTTGACTGCCGGTGTCACTGTTTCCCGATACCGTCATCCGGCCAGCTGTTAGCGCTATAGAGCCCCTAATTTTGAACGGCAATTGAGTATTAATTTCTCAATCTTTTCTGTTAGATTCTGGTTCGTACTATCAGTGATCGATAGAGACACGGGCATGGAAGTCAATGGCTTGCCGGCTCGAGTCCTCACGTGCGATCGACAACCTCTTTCGCCCGCCACGGTCATATCGAGTATGACCGACTATTTCGAAGTACACGAGCGCGATGGGGCCGCGCGCGTGGGCGAACTCCGGCTGTCCTCGCCACGATCGACGCCCGCACTCGTCGACGACGTCCTCGAAGACGGGGGCTCGCTCTGGAGCCAGTCCCGCGAGATCCCCGACGGCGATGAGTCGACACTCACCGTCCTTCCCCACCGGGCGTTCCCCGGCGGGACCGCCATGGAGGTTCAGGAATCCTTTGCTGTCGACGTCCCCGACGTCGACTACCCGAGCGTCGCCGTCGTCTCGAGCGAGCACGTCGACGACCACGGCACGGACGCCTATGCCCTCTCGAACGTTCAGTCGGTGATGGGCCACGGCGCGGCACTGGTCGAGGCCGTCGTCGACGTTCGTGAGGCGATCCCCGCCGACACTGCTCTGCTGTTCTCCGGCGTCGCGACGCCGCGAAACGTCGCCCTGCTAGCCTACGCCGGTGTCGACCTCTTCGACGCGACCGCCGCGGTCGTCAAGGGCACCGAAGGCCGGTATCTCACGACCGACGAGGCGTACTTCCTCGAGGATCTCGACGAACTCCCCTGTTCCTGCCCGGCCTGCCAACAGCCTCGCGAGGAGTTTACCCGCGAGGATTGTGCCGAACACAACCGAAACGCCCTTGAAGCCGAATTAGCGATCGTCCGCCGGCGGATCCGGGACGGTCGACTTCGGGATTACCTCGAGGGGCAGGCCCGCCACGACCAGTGGCTCACTGCCGCGATGCGCGAACTCGACTCGCAGTGGGGCTATCTCGAGGAGCGCACGCCGATTCTGCGGGACGCCCAGCTCGACGCGGCGACCGAGGATACGCTTCGCCGGGTCGAAATCCAGCGCTTTGCCGACCGGGTGACGACACGGTATCGCAACCGCTTCCAGAATCCGCTTGTGCTCGTGCCCTGTTCGGCCACCAAGCCCTACAGCGAGTCCCAGAGCCACCGTCAGTTCCACGACGTCATCCAGTGGCGCGGTCACCTCGTCTCGATGACCAGCCCCATCGGCGTCGTCCCGCAGGAACTCGAGACGACCTACCCTGCCCAACACTACGACACCGTGGTAACGGGTCGCTGGTCGGAAGACGAAAAGCAGTTCGTCAGCGAAGTCCTCCGGCGCTATCTCGAGCGCAACGAGTACCCGAATATTATCGCCCACGTTCCCGACGAGGGCTACCGCGACATCGTCGAGCGCGTCGAGGAACGACTCGACCTCGATATCACCTACACCGTCGCGGAGCACCCGACCGACGACGAGTCGCTTGCAAATCTCTCGAACGCGCTGTCAGGCGAACTCAAGTATTCCAAACGTGAGCGCGAGCACAACACCGTCCGCGCCATCGCTGATTACCTGCTCGGTGACGGCGCTGGCAATGAACTCTTCGCGAACATCCAGACCACTGGTCGGTACCCCAAGATTCAGGTTCGAGACAGCGGGGACACCCAGCTCGCGACGATGGTGCCCCAGTACGGCACGCTGTCGTTTACGCTCGAGGGAGCGAAGCGCTGGCTCGCAAGCGATGCGCCGGTCAAGCGCGTCGAGATCGATGGCTTCGTCCCCCACGGCAGCGTGCTCGCGCCGGGAGTCGTCGACGCCGACGAGGAGATCCGCGTCGGCGACGAGGTGATCGTCGAGGGACCGAAGGCCTTCGCCGTCGGCCGCGCCGAGATGTTCGGCCGCGAAATGGCCGAGAGCACGCGCGGGATCGCCTGCGAGATTCGCCACGTCGAAGAGAAGTAACCGACTCGAGTGCGATCGGTCTCCACCCCTCGCTTGCAGTCTCAGCGGCCGGGACACGACTTGAGCAGGTGCTCGTGATAGACGGCCGCCGGTACTCGCTCGCCACAGAGGTCACACGTGCGATGGTCGTCGCGATCGTCTGTCACGGCTCGAGGTATCACGCCCGTCGGGATAGTCGTCGTGGTTCGACGACCACTGAACTCGGTTGTTGCGAGTCTGCTGTCGCCGTTCGTCCCCGTTTCGGACTGGTCTGTGCCCGTGAGCTACTGTCAAGCTGTAGAATTGTGTTATATACACGCACAGCGTGTCTAGTATTGGTGAATATAATGAGCAGTGAAACAGCAGACACCACGTACGCCGAGGGGGCCTCCCTCGAGAATGACTGGCGGCCGCTCGCGATCGCGGGTGGGATCGTCGGGCTGATCGGCCTCCTCGCGATTGCCGCTCCGGTCGTCACCGGGCTCTCGGTATCGATCGTGCTCGGCGCACTTCTCGTCGTCGGCGGGGTCGTCCATGGCGTTCACGCATTCACAGCACGCGGGTGGCGTGGCTCGCTCTGGCAGGTCACGCTTGCGATCGTCTCGGTACTCGCCGGGCTGGCCGTCCTCGCAGCGCCCGTCGTCGCGCTCGTTACCCTGACGCTGGTGCTCGTGGCGTACCTCTTCGTCGACGGCATCGTCGAACTGGGGATGGCGCTGTGGATGGGGTCGGCCCCGGGACGGCTCTCGATCGCCGTCAGCGGCGTTATCTCGCTGGTCCTCGCTGGCCTCCTCTGGGCCGGCTTCCCGGCAACGGCAGCCTGGGCGATCGGGCTTCTCGTGGGTGTGAGCCTCCTCGTAACCGGCTTCTCGATGGTCTCCGTCGCGATAGCGTCCCGGCCGGTCGAAGACGTGAGCCCGCCCGCGACCGAACCTCGCGGTGCAGCATAACTATCCGCCTCGTTTTTGAAGCGCGCTCGAGCGACGTCAGCGACCGCGACGCCGACCACTACTCGCCGAACACCGACTCGAAGAACTTCCGTTCGGCTGTCCGGAGGTGCTGGTTGAACGTCGCCGGTGCGATACCCAATCGATCGGCGATTTCCTCGCCAGTGCTCTCACGGGGCCAGTCGAAGTAGCCCCCGAAGTAGGCCGTCTCGAGGGCGGCTCGCTGTTTCTCGGTGAGTTCGTCCTCGAGAACGGACACTGCATGGGTATCGCCGCGTTCGCTTCGCTCGGTCGTCCGCTGGGCGAGGTAGGTAACGTCGTCACGCCGGTCTTTGATGAGTTCGATCATCTGGCGCGTGTCTCGGCCCCGCGGGAGTTCGACGATAAATCGAAACTCCCCATCGTCGATCGTCGCTTCAGCGACGCGGCCGCCATGGGTCGCAATCGTCTCGAACAGGGAGACAGCCGTCGGTGCAACGAGTTCGAACTCGAATTCGTCGCGTCTACTCGTCAGGACCCGGATGTCGCTGATGCCGCCGGTTCGCTCGGCAGCGTCGATAAACGCATCCTGGGAGACATCCCGTGCCGAACCGTACGCCAGAAGCGCCTCGTCACCACTGACCAGCTGCTCGAGCGTGATCGTACAGTCTTCGGAGACTGATAGTTCGACCAGGGGTTCGGCGAGTGATTCGACGCGGAACTCGAGTTCGATGACGGCGTCGCTGACTAAGGCATCCCGGCGCTCGATGGCGGTAATTGCGTGCGCGATGACGTCGCCGATACGGACGAGAACAGCCGTTTCGGGTTCCCTGAACGCACGTGATGACGAGGAATAGATACACAAGACGCCATAGACGAGGTCTTCGTAAACGATCGGGACCGCTGCCGACGAGCGATAACCACGGGCGTGTGCCTGCGTTCGCCACGGCTCGAATTTGGGGTCTGTTCGAGCGTCGTTCATCACCTGAACCTGCTCAGTTCGAATCGCCGTGCCCGCTGGCCCCTGTCCGCTCTTTTTGTTTTCGTCAACGGTGACCTCGATCTCGTCGAGGTAGCCGTCTTCGACGCCGGCCGCTGCCTTCGGGGAGACGCGGTCGCTGCCCGGATTGAGCTCGCCGATCCACGCGAATCGGTAGGCATCAGACTCGGCGAGTCGGTCACAGACCTGTTGTTCGAGTTCCGCCCGCGTCTCAGTCGTGATCACCGCGTGGGTAATATCGTGGCCGATTCGGTTCAGCCGGTTGAGTGCCTCGAGTTGCTCGCGCTGCTGACGGCGTTCTCGCTGTTGGCGGGCCCGCTCGATCGCGTGGTGGATCGTCCGAATCAGGAGTTCGCTCGTCACCTCGTCTTTGACGAGGAAGTCCTGGGCACCGCGCTGGATCGCCTTGACGCCGATCTGCTGATCGCGGACGCCGGTCAGGACGACGATCGGCGTCTCCGATGCTTCGTGGACCGTCTCGAGCGTCGACAACCCCTCGCTGTCGGGGAGATTGAGATCGAGAAGAACGATGTCGATGTGTTCGTCCGCGAGGGTCTCGAGAGCCTCCTCGAGGCGCGTCGCGCATGAAATGTCGGGTGTCCGCCCGGACACCTCGCCAGGACGAACCCGCTTTGCGAGCTCTTCGGTCTCGTGGAGCATCTCCTGAATGAGGCGGGCGTCACCAGGATTGTCCTCGATCAGGAGGACCTGAAGCGCCTCGTCTGCCGCTGCGTTCGTCTCCTCGCTGGGTTGGGTATTCGTTTCGCTCATGAGGTCTCTTCCGCCGGTGGTAACCGGACAACCGAGAACCAGAACTGCTCGAAGGCACGGACCGTCTGACTGAACTCGTCGGGATCGACTGGCTTCGTCAGATACGCGTTGGCGTGACGTTCGTAGGATCTGGCGATGTCTTCGTCGGCGCTCGAACTCGTCAGGACGATCACTGGGATCGAACGGAGTGTGGGATCGTCTTTGAGTTCCTCGAGGACGTTTTCGCCGTCTTTCCCCGGCAGATTGAGATCCAGCAAAACGAGATCCGGACGTGGGACGTCGGTGTACTCACCGTCCCGTGAGAGAAACGAAAGCGCCTCACTCCCATTGGAAACGACATGCAGGTCGGTTTCGATCTGCCCCTGTTCGAATGCCTCCTTGGTCAGGCGGACATCACCGGGATTGTCTTCGACCAACAGGATCCGTGCTGGCTCCGCCTGAAACGTGTGTGACTCACTCATCGGTTACGTGTTCCGTCGCGATTGCACTGGCGACGTGGATCGGTGTCGAGCACCCGTTATCGTCCGTGTCGAGGGCCACCAGCAATACGCAAACGCGTTGCTCGGTCCAGTTTGGCGTCGACACTGTCTATACCGCTGTCCCATTCTGTCCCGTCCCGCTTTGCTCCCTCGCGCACGCACTAGTTCGTTCATTGTGTCTCTGTGCTATCAGTTGGCCATCACTGAGACTGTGCGTCGGGCCCGATCTCCGATGGGTCACTCGCCCTCGAGCACCGTCCGCAACACCTCGAGGGAGCCGGCTGCGAAGTCGTACGGACCCGTGTCGGGTCGTGTGCACTGACGACGGTCTCAGTCAGTGGTGACTGCCATACTACAACCCAGAACGTCCGCGGACGGTGTAAACCTGCCGACGAAATCTCTGTTTTTCCAACCGATTTCTCTCAATTAGTCGTTTCTTTAAATTTGTACCAAATTCGTAAACAAGACGACGGGCAAACGCAACGACCAGTTCAGAAGCCGCATATAGTCGAATTAGCCCGATTCCTCCCGTCGCTCCAGAAAGCGAGACGTCTCTCGAGGGCTGTGCCCGCATGCAGTCGACAGCAGTACCAATTCGATATATCAATATCGAATTTATACTCGTCCAGAACGAGTTGCTGCTCTCGAGGAGCTACAGAGTGTTCACCTCGATACTGTGGGACGATAGCGCGAACTGGGCGACAGTCCCAGAGATGGTCCGTAGCGAGAGTGACAGCCGAAGTGAGTGAGATACCGATACAGGGCCATCGTGCGATCAAGTATGCACTGGCGTTCAGTGGTTACGACACAGACGCGATCGCACGGTCCCGGACCCCAACGCCGTGGCGACGGATGAGGAATCCGTCTCGTGACAACTGGACGAGATACGCCATTCATCCATCGGCGTCGCAGCGACTTCTGGCGACGTGACGCTCACACCGCGACACCGCGCCACAACAGGACGGGTACCTGTGACGTCCGACGATTGCTGACAAACGGGAACCACAGACAGTCGAGCCGACAGTAGGGTGGATGGCCAGGCAGTCGGTGCAGCCACACGTACGGGTATCGATCCGCTACGATTGGTGCCAAAGCCGTGCCACAGCTCGTCACGACATACTCGAGTGCCCGAGCCGACGGTCGATCCGAACTGTGACTCGAGGGAGGCGAAGTGCGTGGCTCGGACACCGCTCGTGGCAGGTCGAACACCGACAGACGCTGATCGATGACCGGTCACGTGGTTCAAAACAGACGTTCTCGAACCCGATCGACGGGGTAATTGGCTACTCGACCGCGGAACCGATTCCGGTTCGTCGTCGATATCGACTGTTACCTCGTATTTCGGATCCGTTGCAACTGGCGTGAGCGGCCCATCACCAGTGTAATAAATCATATATCGCGATAGTAAATGCCAGCTGCGCCGGCGTCTACCGGTGCCGGCAGTGACGAGGATGCGTCGCTAACGACTGATTTCCGGACGTGACAGGCGTCGGTATCGTTCGAAACAGTCTGATCTCGAGTACAATGACGTACTTCGCTACGGCGGCGGGCAGACCGGCGCTGATACGAATCGCATACTAATACCGTCTGTTCGCGCGGTCGTTGCTATGAGCGTGTACCCCACCGGCTCGTTCGAAAACGAACTCCAGCGGCGCATCTACGAGTACGTCGAGCGAAACGGGGCCGTCACACTGGCCGAGCTAGCGCGGTCGATCGAAGTCGACGGCGGCCACTCGGACTCGAAACCGGCTCGATCGAGGGCGTACACCGAGTCAGTGCCACCCACCGAAGACGAGTTGCAGACGTGTCTCGAGACGCTGCAAGCCGAGGGCTACCTGACCGACATCGACGGGAAGTTTCGGATCGCGCTCTCGGCGACGACGGCCGACCTCGAATGTGATGAGGGGGCCGTCGTCATCCGACCGGCACATGAGGAAGATCGGGCTGGGGTCGTCGAAACGATGCGGACGGTCGCCGAGGACGGAACGTATGTCGTCGCCGAGAACGTCGCGATGGAACTCGATCGCGAATCGGCGCTCGTCCGGGCTAACGAGGCGCGGTCGCGAATCGTCTTCGTGGCGATTCTTACGCCGGAGCCAGACGAGGACGAGGCCGATACCGACTCATCCGAGGAGCGAACCGAGCCCGCGGCGACGGACGGCGACGTCGTCGGCTGGCTCCACATCGACGCGCCAGCACTCCCGGCACTGCGTCACACGGCCGAACTCACCGTCGGGGTCGATCCACAGTATCGGCGACAAGGCATTGGCTCGGCACTGCTCGAGTACGGCCTCGAGTGGGCCAGCGATGCTGGGTATCAGAAACTCTATCAGAACGTGCCCGAGACCAACGGTGTCGCACTCGAGTTCTTGGCGGAACACGGTTGGCAGCGGGACGGTGAACACGAGGACCAGTACTGTCTCGACGGCGAGTTCGTCGACGAGATCATGCTAGCGGTGTGGCCCGAATCCGAGTGACTGTCCCTGTCGGAGTTACTCGAGTGGGGCAAAGGTTTTCTTGCTACGCGGCCCCATGCACGTCGCATGCAAGAGATCACGCTTGGTGTTCCGGAACCGATCCTCGAGCGACTGCCCGACGACGACGAGAGCGCGGCAGCTGACATGCAAAAGGCCGTCGCAGGCTGGGAAACTCGGCTCAATCAGGTGCTCGAGGACGCCGACGACGAGCGCGAGGCCGCGGGCCGTGTGCTCGAGGCGATCGACCGCTTCGAGGAGCGATACGAAACCTACGACGAACTGGTGCCGGAGCTGCGGGCGTGGGGGCAGTCGCCGATTTACGCGATCGCATGGCGGACGCTGTACGCCGACGTGATCGCACAGCTCTACGAACATGACGACCTCACGGACCACCTCGATCGAGAGCGAAACGCCCGGTTGGTGGCAGACGGCATTCGGTTACGGGACCTGTGACGAGTGGCGGTACTGCTCGAGCGATTTTCTTCAGAACGTGTCATGTTCGGGTCTGTTCTATATAGTCATGTTTTCGGTTTTGTACGCCTGTATCCTCGCTTTACTCGGCCAGCATTACAGAAACAAAACCAATCTGATAGTAACGATTTTGTAGTCGGACTCGAGAGTGGGACGTGTGGCGACGACTGACCGACTGACACCGGATGGAACCGACGCGATCGATCTGACGACTCGCGTCCGCCGTCGACTCCTGCCGGCGCTCCATCGGCTCAAAGAGCCCCTCGGTGGGTACGCCATTTGCAGACAACATCCAGCGGAGTACGTCGGCACCGTCAAGCGCACCCTGAATACGATGCGGTCGATACTCGCGGAGTTGGCGTTCGAGTCGGAGCCGATCGCGTCGCTGAAGGTTCACGACGACGGCCGACGCTCGGCGGGGAGCTGGGTCCGCCGTGAATCACCGCTTGCAAAGTGGCAACTCCACGTCACGCTGTTTCGGACGGGCGAGGGAGCTGTCGAGGTGTTCGCCCATCGCGAACATTCGTGGCTTCGCCATCCGTACAAACACTACACACAGGATGGGTGGGATATTCAGGGTGGCGTCGACCGGATGCGATCGATCCTCTCGGAGCACGGCGTTCCGTTCTGGATCGAGTAACTCCTCCCACGACTGCAGTCCTGTCTCTTACCCACAAGTTCTAACCCCGTAGCTGACGAATTGAGACGGGAAAATGGGACGGGGGTCACGGAGTTGGCAGCCTGATTTAGACGATGACGGAGAGTTGTGTGACATGGATGTATCAGGTTGGATTCGAACAGAGTTTCGCTCAGCTAATCTCGGAGACAAGCGCCTCACCGATCGACTGGTGCAACTTGGGGATGAACTCGGCAGTTCACCTGCCGAGTCCATCCCAACTGCCTGCGAAGACTGGGCCTCCACAAAGGCTACGTACCGATTTTGCGATAATGAGAATGTGGAACCGAACGAGATCCTCTCCGCTCACAAGCAAGCACAACGATCACGAGTGAGTCAGTTAGACGAACTCGTGATCGTCTCCGATACCACTGAACTTGTCTTTCCGAGACATCCATCCAAGGACGGACTCGGCGACATTGGTAACTCTGAGATGGACCTTGAGGGCGTCAAAGTCCACTCAACGATCGGCATTCATCCACAAACACATCGAATGACAGGGGTCCTCGATCAGCAGGCGCTGATCGAGGACCAACAGGCTGACAAAAAGTATGAGACAAACGGGAAATCAGAGCCAATTCCGTTGGAGAGTGAACAGGAGAAGTGGGCTCGTGGTGACAGGCAAGCCAGAAACTGGCTTGCCGACGATGTTCGCCCGTTGTTTGTTCATGATCGAGGAGCAGATGCATTCGCGTTCTATACAGACGTTGTCGAAGAGATAGAGAACGCTGGATTCATCGTTCGAGCCAACCAAAACCGACGGATTTGGACAGAAAACGATGAATCTGGGAAACTCTTTGACTGGAGCAGCGACCTTGCCGAGCAAGGTCGCAAAACGATCGAGATTCAACAGGCAAGTGGGCGAGAAGCCAGGACAGCAGAGCTGTCGATTGCAACGGGAACCTGTGAGTTGCGTGCGCCGCGGAATAATCCTGATCAAGACGGTTCAGTGGCAGTAAATGTCGTACGAGTCGATGAGATCGGTGAAACTGACGACCCGATTCAGTGGGTGTTACTCACCACTGAATCGGTCGAAGAGTTTAACGAGACGCTGACTGTCATCGACTATTATGGTCTTCGCTGGCGAATCGAAGACTGGCACAAAGTGCTGAAGAGTGGCTGTAACATCGAAGAACGGCAACTCCAGACTTGGGAACGAATGGAAGTCTTGCTAAGTCTGTACTCGGTGATTGCCTGGAAGGTCCTGGAGTTACGAGAGCTTGCTCGGGGAGAGACCTCGACTGCACCTGATGTCTTGTTGAGCGAAGCAGAGCGCGCAGTTCTGGAAACAAAATTTCCAGAACTGCAAGACCAGAACGGGAAAGCCTACGCTGTGAGTGTAGCGAAGCTTGGCGGGTATCTGGACCGCGGATCAAATCCTCCTCCAGGATGGGAAACGATGTGGAAAGGCCTCCAGAAGCTACGCATGTGGGCAGAAGGGTACGAACTCGGTGCTGAATGAGCGCCAACGGCGACTCATTCAGCGGACCTCAACGTGAATTCAGACTTCGTTCCAATTTTACAGACTGACCACTCCTCAGAAACGGTGAGCCAGTCCAGATAATGAAAACATCCCGACTAATTCTTTGATTTCAGACGCATCTACTTGATTTTTCTCGCTGGTGCTGAGTTATGGGTAAGAGACAGTGCTCGAGACGTGGCCATGAAACGCGCAGTTGACACCAGCACCCGTCATAGCAGCGTCCGACGATGGCCGCGGTAGCACGCTACTACTTAGCAAGGTAGTTCCATCCGTTTCGTTTCAGCCGGGTTCGATGCGCGTTTGCTTCTCACTGCCATTCCGCCAGTCAGGTAGTTCAAGTACTCCCTCGTCTATCTCACACGTATGCGTGTCGCAATTCTCGCCCACGAGAAATTCCCCAACAACGCCAAAACCGCACTCGGGATCCTCCGCTATGCTGACCACGACGTCGTCTCGATCCTCGATCGGACGGCCGACGGACACCGCGTCTCCGATTTCGTTTCTGACGTGCAGGACGCACCGATCGTCTCCGAGATGGCCGCCGTAGAGCCCGACGCCGTCGACGCCCTCCTGATCGGTATCGCGCCGATCGGTGGCGGCTTCGACGAGAGCTGGCGCGACGACGTTCGGACGGCACTCGAATACGGCTGTGACGTCATCTCTGGACTGCACTACTTCCTCGAAGACGACGAAGAGTTCGCCCAACTGGCGGCCGAAAACGACTGTGAGATCTGGGACGTTCGGAACCCGCCCGAAGACCTCACGGTTGCCGAAGGCGTGGCCGACGAGGTCGACGCCGAGGTAATCCTCACCGTCGGCACCGATTGCTCGGCCGGCAAAATGACGACGACGATGGAACTCGCCCGCGACGCCCGCGCGGCCGGTCACGACGCCGCCGTGATCCCGACCGGCCAGACGGGCATCATGATCGAAGGCTGGGGGAACCCGATCGACCGCGTCGTCAGCGACTTCACCGCGGGCGCGGTCGAGGAGATGATCGTAGAGAAAGGCGACGAGCACGACTACCTGTTCGTCGAAGGCCAGGGCAGCATCGTCCACCCGGCGTACTCGGCGGTCACGCTCGGCATCCTCCACGGGTCGATGGCCGACAAACTCGTGCTCTGTCACAACGCCGACCAGGAGGCGATCCACGGCTACGAGTCGTTCGCGCTGCCGTCGATTCCAACGTATGTCGACCTCTACGAGAACGTCGCTGCCCCAGTCGCGGAGAGCCAGATCGTCGCCGGCGCGCTCAACACCTCCGCCATGGATGACGACGAGGCGGCTCGCGACGCCGTCGACGCGTACGCCGACACGCTCGACGCACCCGCAACCGACGTGATCCGCTTTGGGACCGACGCGGTGCTCGACGAACTGCTATGACCCTCGAGACGGCGTTCGAGCGGCGCTCGCTCCCGCTCGAGTACCCGTTCGGGATCGCTCGCGGCACAACAACCGAGTCCGAGGCCGTGTTCGTCCGAATCGAGGACGACGAGGGCCGGGTCGGCATCGGTGCTGGCACCCCATCGTCACACTACGGCGAGACCCCAGCGACCGTCACGGCCGTCTTACCCGACCTGCTGTCGGTCGTCGAAGACGTCGGTGATCCCCACCAGCTCGAGCGGATCGAACGCCGTATGCGCGAGACGGTCCGCAAGAATCCGGCCGCCCGGACCGCGGTCAGCATCGCGCTTCACGATCTCGTTGCCAAACAACTCGAGATCCCGCTCTACCGGTACTGGGGGCTCGATACCGACGACACGCTCGAGACCTCCTACACCATCGGGCTCGACGACACGGCAACGATGCGCGAGAAGACAGAGACGGCCGTCGAGCGCGGGTACACCACGTTGAAAGTCAAGCTGGGGACCGACCGTGACCTCGAGATCATCGAGACGATTCGGTCAGTCGCACCGGATGTCCGGCTGTTCGTCGACGCGAACGAGGCCTGGACGCCCCGCGAGGCCGTCACCAAGATCGAGCGGGTAGCGGACTACGATCTGGCGTTCGTCGAACAGCCAATTCCTGCCGAGAATCCAGAGGGACTGCGGTTCGTCTCCGAACGATCGCCGCTGCCGATCGCTGCCGACGAGTCCTGCGTGACGCTGGCCGATATTCCACGGATCGCGGACCGCTGTGACATCGCGAACCTGAAACTGATGAAATGCGGCGGCCTGCTGGAAGCCAAACGGATGATCCACGCGGCTCGCGCCCACGGCCTCGAGGTGATGTGTGGCTGTATGACCGAGTCGAACGCCTCGATCGCGGCGGCCTGTCACCTCGCGCCGCTGCTCGACTACGCCGACCTCGACGGCTCCTTGCTGTTAGCCGACGATCCCGCCGACGGCGTCCCGATGCCCGACGGCCGGATCGACCTCGCCGGCCTCGAGCGCCCCGGGACTGGTGCCGTCCTCGAGTCCGACGTCGACTAACAGCACAGGCGGCGACTCCCCTCTCATACGGACTCCTCTCAGTCAGTTCCGGCGCACCCGCGACCCGTCCTGCGGGTGCGGCGGTACCCAGTGATAGCAGACCGTATCAGTCAGCGATCGCTTCGCTCGCGTCCGACTCCACCGTCGCCTCCTTTACCCAAAGGTCGCCGAACAGATCGTCCTGCTCGAGGGTCACGCGGCCCCGATGGGCCAAAAAGAGCAATGCGAGATACGTCATCACGCGCGAGCCACCGACCGTATCGATCTCGGCGTACAGCACCTCGTCGCGGCCCCGTTCGTAGTGGGCCTCGAGTTCGGCCTCGACGTCGTCGATGACCGCTTCGATGTCCTCCTCGTGAGTCGTGTGGGTGACGTCGTCGCTGGTCGGCTCGTCGTCGACCCGAAAGTCATCGCCCGAGTGGTAGTTCAACTCCTGGACGCCGCGATCGTAGCCGCTGGGTGAGTCGCTCGTATCGTAACTGCGAGATTCCTTCCACCAGCTGTCGCGTTCCGCAGTCCGGAGTTCGCGCACGAGTTCGTCCAGCGTCTCCGGCTTGCCGCGGGCGTGCTTGCGCTCGAGGCGGCGTTCCATCTCTGCCTCGAGGTTCTCGACGGGATCGAACCCTGGTGGGTAGTCCTGACCGTCGTCGTGCTCAGCGTCCGCCGGCCTGTCCTCGGCGAACGGCGCTTCCCACGGCGGGAGTTCCTCCTCGTCGGGATCGTCGGCCGCAAACAGCTCGTCGCTTTTCATCCGCAAGAGAACGCTCGCGTAGAACAGCGCTCGCCCGGACGTTCGCAAGTCGACATCGTCGATCGCCTCGAGGAACTTGTCGGTGACCCGGACGACGTCGATATCCCAGGGATCGATCTCGCCGTCTTCGGCAAGTTGGACGAGCAGTTCAACCGGTTCGACGGTCGCCTCGTCCTCGTCGGAGTCCGTCGACTCGGTGTCGGTGAACTCGAGGACGCCGTCGGTCTCGTCGGGCCGGTCGCGATCCTCGTGGCCCGTGATGTTCAGCGGAATCTCGTCGTCAGTCATCGGCCGGCACCTCGCCGCTGCTCAGGTCGATGCCGGTCACCGCGCTGACGTTGTCCTGTTGCATCGTCACGCCGATCGCCCGCTCGGAGCGATCAAGCATGGCCGACCGGTGGGAGACGACGACGAACTGGGCCTTCTCGGAGAGTTCGTCGACCATCTCGCCGATCCGCTCGGCGTTGACGGCGTCGAGGAACGCGTCGACCTCGTCTAAGGCGTAGAACGGGGCTGGGTTGTGCCGCTGGATCGCGAAAATAAAGGCAAGCGCTGTCAATGACTTCTCTCCGCCGGACATCGCGTCCAGTCGCTGGATGGGCTTGTCGCCCGGTTGGGCTTTCATCGTCAGGCCGCCGTCGAACGGGTCGTCCTCGTTCTCGAGGTGTAACGTCCCCGTTCCCTCCGAAAGCTTCTCGAAGATCTCTGTGAAGTGGGCAGCGATCGCGTCGTAGGCGTCCATGAACGTCTGTTTCTTCTGGGTTTCGTACTGCTCGATCCGGTCACGGATGCCCTCCGCTTCCTCGACCAACGTCGCTTTGCCGTCCTCGAGTTCGTCGAGATCCTCGCGAACCTCGTCGTATTCGTCGATCGCGAGCATGTTGACCGGCTCCATCGCCTCCATGTCCGCACTCAGCAGGTCGATCATCTCGAGGACGGTATCGTGATCCGGCACGTTTTCGGGGTCGTAATCGCCGACTTCCGATTCTAACGCGTCGATCTCCCACTCGAGATCACTCGCACGCTCGCGTGCGTCCTCGAGTTTGCTCTCGACGGCGTTGACCCGGTCTTGCTGCTGGTCACGTTTCGTCTTCGCGTCCGCGAGTTCCTCCTTGAGATCGCTGCGTTCGGCTTTCAGTTCGGTCAGTTCATCCTCTAACTCCTCGACGGCCGCGCGCTTTTCTGCGAGTTCGTCACGTTCCGCGTCGATTTTCGCCTCGTACTCCTCGATCCGGTCTTGGTGCTCTGCCTTGCGATTTTGCGCGGCCTCGATGTCGTCGTGGAGGTCCTCGATAGCGTCTTCGGCGTACTCCTTTTCGAGGGAGAGTTCGTTGAGTTCGCTATCGAGGTCCTGAATCCGGTCCTCACGCTCGTCGATCTCGGCTTCGAGTGCGTCGATCTGATCGGTCAACTCGGGAATCTTCGAGTCGGCAAGTTCGGTCTCGAGTGCGTCGATTTCGGCCTCGAGATCCTCGACTGTTGCTGTCTTCGCCTCGATCTCGTCGGCGATCTCGTTCATCCGCTCGTCGACGGATTCGCGCTCCTCGCGGAGGTCCTCGAGGTCGCCCTCGAGGTCCGCGATTTCCGTCTCGATCCGGTCACGTTTCTCGTCGAGTCCCTCGAGTTCGGTTTCGATCGAGCGGACCTCGTCTGCCGCGTCGCTCTTGCGATCGCGGGCGTCGTCGAGCCGCTCTTCGACGCCACGTAGTTCCTCGCGGAGGGAGTCACGCTCGTCCTGTAGTTCGGTGATCTGTTTGGCGACGCGCTCGAGTTGGCCCTCGCCGCCGCCGGTAAACGAATACCGCGAGCCGCCGCCGGAGCCGCCGGTCATCGCGCCGCTTTTCTCGACTAAGTCGCCGTCGAGGGTGACCATCCGGTAGTCGCCCATGTACGAGCGGGCAGTCTCGATGTCCTCGACGACCAGCGTATCCCCGAGGACGTACGAGAAGACGCCCGCGTATTCGCTGTCGAAGTCGACGAGGTTGTACGCGAAGTCGACGACGCCCGGATCGCTCGGTGCCGATGGCAGCCGGCGCTGGCTCATATCGGTCAACGGCAGGAAGGTTGCTCGGCCCGCGTTGCGCGACTTGAGGTGTTCGATACACTGCTGACCGACGACGTCGTCGTCGACAACCACGTTCGCCAGCCGGCCGCCAGCAGCGGTTTCGCAGGCGGTTGCGTACTCGCCGGGAACCGTCCCCAGTTGGGCGACCGCACCGTGAACCCCGTTGATCCCCGAATTGAGGATCGTCGTCACCGCGCGGCCAAAGGAGGAGTCACCGCTCTGGCCGGCGTTGGCCTCGAGTTCGGCGTACTCCTGTTGTTTGGCCTGCAGATCGTCGTCGACGTCGTCGAGATCCGACTGGAGCCGGCGTTTCTCGCCTTTGAGGTCCTCGACGACCTCGGCGATGTTTGCCCGGTTGCGCTCGGCCTTCTCGAGTTCCCGCTCGAGGTCGCTTCGCTCGCTTTCGATCTCGGGAATCGACTCGCGTTTGGCCTCGATCGCGTCTTCTTTCTCGCTGATAGCGTTCGAGCGTCGCCGGGCCTCGTCGAGCAAGCGATCCTGCTCGCGCTGGAGGTCGTTTTTCTCCGTCTTGGCCGCCTCGAGGTCGTCTTTGCGCTCGGTGAGTTCGGCCTTGAGTTCGTCGAACTCGGTGTCGACGGCCTCGATCTCGGCCTCGAGCTCGTCGCGTTCGGCCTCGCGTTCTTGGATCTCGCTTTTGATCGAGGCTTTCTCGAGTTTCTGCTCGCGGATCTCCGTCTCGAGGTCGTCGATCGTCTCCTGTTTCCGGTCGATCTGGACGAAGGCGTCTCGGCGTGTGGATTCGGCGTCTTCGATCTGTTCTTCGCTGGCTTCGATCTTATCCTCGAACCGTGATATCTCGCCTTTGAGCTCCTCGATCTCGCTTTTGATCCGGAGCTGTTCGTCTTCGCCTTTGCGCTCGATTTCGGCATTGAGATCCTCGAGGTCTTCCGCTAAGCGGACGACTTTGCCTTCGCGTTCGTCGAGTTCGCGCTGCAGTTCGCGGCGTTCGTCTGCGAGGTCGTCGACCTCGGCTTCGACCGACGCGAGTTCGTCGCGTTTCTCCTCGAGTTCGCTGGCCTTCTTGTAGCCTTCGTACTCGTCCTTTTCGCGCCGGAGCCGGCGATAGCGCATCGCTTCCCGACGTTCGTCCGCGAGCTGATCGAGCCGGTCGCGTTTCTCCTCGATCCGGAGTGTTGCCTCGTCGATCCGTTCCTGGACCGTCTCGAGTTCGCCGAAGGCGTCCTCCTTTTTCGCGTCGAACTCCGCGACGCCCGCGATCTCGTCGATGATCTCTCGGCGGGCGTGGGGCGTCATGTTGATGATTTCGGTGACGTCGCCTTGCATGACGACGTTGTACCCCTCCGGGGTGATGCCGGCTTGCGCCAGCAGGTCCTGGATGTCCGAGAGGTTGACCGACCGATCGTTGAGATAGTAGTACGAGTAGTAGTTGTCCTCGGTCTCTTTGACGCGCCGTCGGATGCGGATCTCGTCGACGTCGCCGACGTCCTCACTGCCCGCGGCGTTGACGACCTGCGAGCGCTCCAGGGTGCCGTCGGCGTTGTCGAGAATTACTTCGACGGTGGCCTCGCGGGGGCCACTGGACGTGTTCCCGTCCTCGTGACCGGGGTTGTAAATCAGGTCGGTCAGCTTCTCGGCGCGGATCCCGCGGGTTCGGGCGAGTCCGAGCGCAAAGAGGACGGCGTCGATGATGTTCGACTTTCCGGAGCCGTTCGGGCCCGTCACCACCGTGAAATCCTCGTAAAACGGGATCTTGGTCTTCCTCCCAAAACTCTTGAAATCGTCGAGGATGATCGCCTTGATATACATTCTCCTTGCGCGGCCTCCGTGTCGTCGAGCGCCGTCGGTCGTGGGTACTCGTCACGGCTCTGTTCCCCGCCCCACGGCGTCGCCTGCAGTTATGCTACGATAATGTCGTCGCTACCTGAGTCTTCCGTTTCGTCACCGCTCGTGTCTGCCTCACCGTCGGCGTCGGCCGCCGCTTCGGCGACGTCGTCGGGTTCGGCTTCGGGGGTCTCGTCCCCATCGGCAGGCTCCGCCCGTCGCTCGGGAACGCGCGTCGGCGTGTCGGCATCGAGTTCGGCCTCGAGAACACGGATCCGCTCTTTCGCCTCGATCAATTCCTCCGTCAGGCCTGTTACCGTCGACTCGAGTTCCGAAACCGTCGATTCGAGCTGCTCGACACGGTTGTTCGACATATCTGCTAGGGGGCCGTCCGGCCACATAAACGTACGTCAGACGAATATAAGCTATCTTATATACGGTCCTGCGACGACCGATCGGTCACGAACACGCGAGTAGACACCGACAACGAATCTGGGGTGCTCGAAGACGGCACAGCCAAGCGCGGCGACTTCGTCCCGTTACGTTTTACCCCCGTGGGGCCGAATCGATGTCCAATGACTGCCCAGACCGTCCAGCAGGGCGACCTCGTGACCGTCATCGGGCTCGAGGTCCACGTTCAGCTGGAAACCGATACGAAGATCTTCTGTGGCTGTTCGACCGACCAGACCGACGACCCCAACGAGAACGTCTGCCCGGTCTGTCTCGGCCTGCCAGGAGCGCTGCCGGTCCTCAACGAGGCCGCCGTCGAGGCCGCCGTCAAGATCGGGAAGGCGATCGACGCCGACATCCCAGAGGAGACCCGCTTCCACCGGAAGAACTACTACTACCCTGACCTGCCAAAGAACTTCCAGATCACCCAGTACGACGAGCCGATCTGTGCCGACGGCGAACTCGAGGTTGCTGTCGAGGGCCAGCGCCGTACCATCACAATTGAGCGCGCTCATCTAGAGGAGGACCCGGGCAGCCTCCAGCACGTCGGCGGCGGTGGCGGCATCGACTCCGCGGAGTACACCCTCGTCGACTACAACCGCGCGGGCACGCCGCTGATGGAGATCGTCACCGCACCGGACTTCCGCAGTCCGAGCGAAGTGCGAGCCTTCCTCGCGGAACTCGAGGAAGTGCTCGAGTACCTGGGTGTTTTCGACGCCGAGCGCGACGGCAGCCTGCGGATCGACGCCAACCTCTCGATCATCCCCGAGGACGAAATCGACGGCGATGACGTCGACGAGATCGGCGAAGAGGCGCTGGCCGCGGCGAACCGCACGGAGGTCAAGAACATCTCGAGTCACAAGGGCGCAGAGAAGGCTCTGGCATACGAGGAGACCCGCCAGAAGAACGCCATCCAGCGCGGCCGCGCGGTCGAACAGGAGACCCGCCACTGGGACGAGAGTCGGGGCATCACGGTCTCGATGCGCTCGAAAGAAGAGGAGAAAGACTACCGCTACTTCGAGGAGGCCGACCTGCCGCCGCTTCGCGTCTCCGGGTGGAAAGACGAGATCGCGATCCCGGAACTCCCCTCGGCTCGTCGCGAACGGTTCCAGGAGGAGTACAGTCTGAACGAGGAGGCCGCCTCGAAGCTTACCTCGACGAAACAGGTCGCGGACTTCTACGAGGACGTCGCCGGCGAGTTCGATCCCGATCTCGCCGCCACATGGGTCGCGGACAACCTGCTTGGCGAACTCAACTACCGCGACATCGAGATCACCGAGATCGAGGACCGACTCGAGGAAGTCACCCGACTGGTCGAACTCGTCGCCGAGGACGAAATCACGGCGAAAAACGCCCGCGAAACGGTGCTGCGCTCGATGCTCGACGACGGCCGCACGCCGGACGAGGTCGTCGCCGAGGAGGGCTTAGGCAAGACCGGCGAAGACGAGGTCCAGCAGGCCGTCGTCGAGGCGATCGACGAGAATCCTGATGCCGTCGACGACTACGAGTCGGGCGACGACGGCGCGATCAACTTCCTCGTGGGCCAGGTCATGCAAAAGACCGGCGGCAGCGCCGATCCGGGCGATGTCAACCAGTTGTTGCGAGCGGAGTTGGAAAGATAACTACCGAACGCGAGCAAAGCGAGCGTTCGGCTTTTTGGTCCAGATTTTTCACGTTGGGTTGCGAGTCCAGCGAGCAACCCGACGTGAAAAAGGTGGCAAAACTGACCGGTGGCAGCGCCGATCCGGGCGACGTGAATCAGTTGTTGCGGGCCGAACTCGAGGAATAGTCTCCCTATAGTCCATCCTGTAGCGCCTCGAGATCCGCCCTGGCGTGTCCACAGCACACCCGCGCATCGTGGCGGCGCTCGAGGTCCCTGACCGTTCGCAGGCTCTCATGCCAGTCGCGATTGCTCCAGAGGAGTCCCCCACCCATCGGGAGGCCCTGGTCGTAGTTCTCGCGGGTGTAGGCCTGATCGCCCGCGAGGATCACCGTGCCGGCGTCATCGAGTTCGAGCACCACGCCAAGCAAGCCGGGCGTGTGGCCGGGCAAGTGAACGAGCTCGAGGCCGTCGAGGAGTTGGCGGCGGTCGCCGTGGACAGGCTTCCAGTTCAGGTCGCGGTCGAAGTCACCGGCGAGGTAGGCCACGTCGCCCGCGTCGGTTTTGGCGCTGTAGTAGGCGTATTTCAGCTCCGCCTCGTGGACGACGATCGGCGTGTCAGTATCCTCGAACGCGTAAAGCCCGCCGGCATGGTCGAGGTGCAGATGCGTCTGGATCACCATGTCGATGTCGGCGATTGCGTAGCCAGCGTCGGCCAGATCGTCCTCGAGCGGGCGGAGGCCGGTGTGTTCGAAGGCCGCATAGAGGTCGGCGGGCCAGTGGCCGTCCTGCGGCGTCGGATGGGAACCGGTATCCCAG